>NZ_CP013233.1:2400000-3600000 GCF_001584165.1 Collimonas arenae | reverse complement strand
CAGGCGCGGCAGCCGGTTTATCGGCCGCGTTCAATACACCGTTGGCGGGATCGTGTTTGCGATTGAGGAACTGACGCGCAGTTTCGAGCATCGGGCCAGCGGCGTCGTGATTACCGTGATCATCTTCGCCGGTGCGGTGGCGCTTGGCTTGAACGGCAATTACACCTATTTCGGCACGATCAACATCGATACCAGGTTGACCGACATGCTGGCGCTGGCAGTGCTGGTGACCGGGGTGGTGACAGGGGTTGCAGGCGGCATATTCTGCTGGCTGCTGTTGAATACCGCGCGCTGGATTCCGGCCCAGGTCAGAGATTTCCGCGTGGCGCGTCCCATCGCATTCGGCGCCGCATGCGGCTTACTGGTAGCGGTCATCGGCATCATTGCCGGCGGTGCGACCTTCGGCAGTGGTTATGTCGAAGCCAAGGGCGTACTGGAAGGACAGCAGCATCTGTCGGTGTTTTACCCGTTCCTGAAAATGGCATCGATGGTGTCGTCCTATCTGCCGGGCATTCCGGGCGGTATTTTTGCACCGTCGCTGTCGATCGGCGCCGGCTTCGGCAACCTGTTGCACCAGTTGTTCGACCATACGTCGCTGCCGATGCTGATTGCGTTGGCGATGGTGGGATACTTGGCAGCGGTCACGCAGTCGCCGATCACGGCTTTCGTGATCGTGATGGAAATGATCAATGGCCATGCATTGGTAATCTCGCTGATGGCGACGGCATTGATTGCCAGCCGCGTCTCGCGGTTCTTCGCACCGCCGCTATATGACGCGCTGTCGGAGCGTTATCGGACGGCAGCAGCGGCAGTGGTCGAGAATATTGAAAAAATGGAAGTTAAAAAATTAGAAAATGAGTCGGAAAAATGATTAGTACTGATATGGCGGCTTACTACGCCAAACGTGCCGCAACTTACGAAGAGATTTACCAGCGCCCGGAGCGTCAGGATGAATTGCTGACGCTGCAGGTGCGCGTGCAGGAGTTGATGGAAGGCCATGATGTGCTGGAGTTGGCGTGCGGCACTGGATTCTGGACCGAACAGATTGCTGCATCGGCTAATTCTGTGTTGGCGACCGACATCAATCCAGAGATGATCGCGTTGGCCAAGTCCAAGAATCTGCCAGCCGACACGGTCAGTTTTGCACTACAGGACATCAATGATTTTCAGCCGGAACGACAGTTCACCGCTTGCTTCCTGGGATTCTGGTGGTCGCACGTCGGCCGCCAGGACCAGGTGAAATTCATCGCCAAGCTGCGTGAGAAACTCGGCAAGGACATCCTGCTGGTGATGATCGACAACAGCTACGTGGAAGAAGTCAGCACGCCGATTGCACGCACCGATGCCGAGGGTAATACCTATCAATTCCGTACCTTACCCAACGGCGAGCGTTACGAAATCATGAAGAATTTCCCCACCGACAGCGGCTTGCGCAAGAAGCTCTCGCCGATCACCCGCGAGTTGCGCATCTTGCGTCTGGAGTATTACTGGCTCCTAAGCTGCCGCATTAAATAATCTTCATCAAGTCTTGGCGCCGGTGGCCGGCAAGTCCGGTGCACCGGACTCCGCCGGCGCCGGCTGTCCCACTGCAGTCAGCGGGAAGTTCGCCCACTCGTTGGCAAAATGCACAGTCGGCTCGTCGTCGACTTTCTTCTTGATGCGCAGGTTAAAGCCGCGCGTGACTTCACTCTGGGTTTGCGGCTTGGTGCGGATGCCGGCCAGCAGCGCTACGCCATTCAGGTCGAAACCGTTGACGCCGTAGATTTCGATCGGTTGCAGCAACAGGCGACGCAGGCGGCGGTCTTCCAGCATTTCGGCGCCGGTTTCGCGCATCAGGCGCAGCGCCTGGTCGACATCCGAATCGTGGGTAATGTTCAGTTTCAGCGTGGCGTAAGTATATTCGCGGGAATCGTTTCGAATGGCGGTGATTTGCGAAAAGGGGACGTTGTGCACCGAACCGTTGCTGTCGCGCAGACGGACCGTGCGGATAGTCAGGTTTTCCACCGTGCCGGCATGGCCGTTGCCGACGTCGACCCAATCACCGACCGACATTGAATCCTCCATCAGGATGAAGACGCCGGTGATCAGATCCTTGACCAGCGATTGCGAACCGAAGCCGAACGCCAGACCGACCACGCCGGCCGAAGCTAGCAGCGGCGTGACGTTAATGCCGAGATTGGCGAGAGTGGTGATAGCCGTTATCGTCAGGATCGTGAGCATCAGCGCATTGCGCAGCAGTGGCAGGATGGTGCGCATGCGAGTGCTCGGATTGCGGCGCGAATAGCGGCTGGTGCGGCTAGGATTGATCGCTTCCTGGATGAAGGTGTCGAGCATGATCCAGACCAGCCACGCTACCACCAGCGTGACGCCGATCTTGCCGATCGCGGAGACGATCATCTGGCCGATCAGGGTGGCGTTCGCAAACTCCAGCAGCGAATGCTCCCAGATCCTGGTCAGCAACTCAAAGGAACCGATCCAAAGGCAAAGTTGCAGCAGGCTGAAACCGACATTCTTAAGGCGCTCGATATAAGGCGATTGCCGGCGCAAAGGGACGGGCGCCGCCTTGCGGTTGCGTATCCGCCGCAGCAGGGCGTTGATGAAGAATGTGGCAACCATGAGAGCGACGCTGCCCAAGGCATGGTTGAGCGCGGAATTGCTGCTGGACAGATCAAGGATGGTGGCGACGCTGACCGTGATGCTCAACAGGAGTATCGGCACATACCAGAGCGCGGCGATGACCTCCAGTGTTTCCATGCGCGCAGGATGATTGCGACGGATTTCCAGTGGCCGGTTGCGGATGATATGCGCCACCGGACGCCGGAACCGCAACGCGAATACGCCCCCCAGGATTGCTGCGACCAGACTCGACAAGGTCGCCACTACGCTGGACAGGTGCACGCCGATAATTTCGTTGACTTGCGGATTGTCGAGCACATCGCCAAGCCAGCCGGTGCAGCCGATGACAAACAGCAGTTTCCAGGCGCGTTGATACAGAATGCGCACGGCCACCATGCGATGGCCGCCATGCGTCAGTGAAAAGATGATGGCGCACACCGCCTGGAACAGGCGACCGCCGATCAATGTGTACAGCAGCACCGTAGCCAGGGTGCGGCCAAGCGACGGTTCTAGGCTGATCACCACCGAGATGACAACCACCAGGGCCAGCAGGATCGGCGCGATATGGCGCAGGATGTACAGCAGCAATTCCTTCATGCTGGGGTCGGACGGCAGGGCGACATCGACCTTGAAGTGTTGATGCACGCGCCTGCCGATGTGCTGAATCGCGAAAGCGACAACACCAAACAATGCCAGCATTTCCAGAAAATTGGCCAATGCCTGCAGTCCGGTTTCAGAGTCCTGGCGCTCCAGTATGGTCGACAAATCCTGCCCGGCCAGCGCGAATTGCTGGCGCCAGTATTTTTCCGGTGTGATCACCTGCTGCAGGTGCGTCTGGAAGGTGCCGAGACTATTGGAGATTAGTCCGATGAAGCCCTTTTGCGTCGGCGAGGTTTTGCTGTTTTGTTGCTCAGCCTGGATCAGCGTAGCTACCAGGCTGCCGGTTCCAGGCGAGCTTTGCAAGACCTTGGACAGCGAGTCCAGCGGCGATGCGGGAGCGGCTGGCGCGGCTGGAGGTGTGCTGGCGCTGGCGCCTGCCGTGGTTGCGGCAGCCGGCGCTGCATGAACTGGGGCGCTGTGTGTCAGCAGCAGGCAAAGCATCAAGACCACCAGCAGGCCGGTTAACATGCGGGCCGAAATGGCGCGAAAATGGCAGGTTTTCATGTCGGCGGGGCATAAGTCATAAAGTGGTGATCTTACCGTACCGCCGCCACCGGGTCCGATGTTGTCGGATTGATACTGATCATTTTTTGCGCATATGAAAATGCAAATGGCAGCTATTCAACTCAAATGATGGGTTGACCTACCCAATGCCATAAGCTCTGTTCGCCAGGTTCAACTATCTGCATTCATTTGACCGGCAGTGCAGTTACCAAGGGGTTGGGATACTGGTAACTGGCTCTTCGAACAAAACATAAGACGAGACACCCTGACGATAGCCGCGTGACGGCTGCTTCAGCGGATATACATAGGAGCAATTCGATCATGATTGAACAACAACTCCAGCCCACCCAGGGCATGGGAGAGGCGATCGCTGTCAGCGAAAGCAAAATAGATCAATATTTCCAGATCAGCGCACGCGGCAGCACTCAGCGCCGTGAGGTTGTTGCCGGCATCACCACTTTCCTGGCTATGGTGTACTCCGTGTTCGTGGTACCCGGCATGTTGGGCAAGGCTGGTTTTGATGTCAGCGCGGTGTTCGTTGCCGTGTGTCTGACGACTGCCTTCGGTTCGCTACTGATGGGTTTGTGGGCGCGTTTGCCGATTGCGGTTGGTTGCGCGATTTCGCTGACCGCCTTCACCGCCTTCGGCCTGGTGCTGGGAAAAGGCCTGTCGCCTAACGTTGCGCTCGGCGCAGTGTTTCTGATGGGACTGGTGTTCACCGCGATTTCAGTGACTGGCGTACGTTCCTGGATTCTGCAAAATCTGCCGGCTGGGGTTGCGCATGGTACTGGCGTCGGCATCGGCCTGTTCCTGTTGTTGATCGCGTCGAACGAAGTCGGCCTGGTGGTGAAGAACGCCGGTGACGGCTTGCCGGTAGCACTCGGCCATATCACAGCATTTCCTGTCGTCATGAGCGTCATCGGCCTGGCTGCGATCTTCGGCCTTGAGCGTCGTCGCGTGCCGGGCGGCATCCTGCTGGTCATTGTCGCCCTGTCGGTCGTCGGCCTGATTTTCGATCCAGCCGTCAAGTACACCGGTGTGTTTGCATGGCCTGCATTGAGCGCTCCAGGCCATGCCTCGCTGATCGGTGCGATGGATATCAAGGGCGCATTGAGCATGGCTGTGCTGCCTAGCGTTCTGGCGCTGGTGATGACGGCAGTGTTCGATGCCACCGGCACGATCCGTGCTGTCGCCGGCCAGGCGGGCAAGTCAATGAAAAGGGATACATCCACAATGGCGGCAAGGCGCTGACTGCAGATTCGCTCAGCTCGATCTTTGCCGGCCTGTTCGGCGGTGCTCCGGCTGCTGCTTATATTGAATCTACCGTTGGCACCGCTGCCGGCGCCAAGACAGGCTTGACGGCAGTCGTGGTTGGCGTGTTGTTCCTGGCGGTGATTTTCTTCTCGCCGCTGGCCGGGCTGGTGCCGTCGTACGCAACCGCTCCTGCATTGATGTATGTCGGCTTGCTGATGCTGAGCAGCGTCAGCCGGATGCACATGGATGATACCGTCGACGCGATGGCTGGGCTGGTATGCGCCGTATTCATCGTGCTGACCTGCAATATCGTGACCGGCATCATGCTGGGCTTCTGCACCCTGGTGATCGGTCGCATCGTCGCCGGTGAATATCGCAAGCTGAACGTCGGCACCGTGGCGATTGCCGTCGCACTGGCAGCGTTTTACGCAGGTGGCTGGGCGATCTGATGCGCTTGCGCGATATGGAGAAAGTGTGAATTCGGCTTTTTGAGTCTCCTCATACAGCCGATTTGTAGCGGCGCCGTCCCCCCGGCGCCGCTTTTTTATTTGGCCGATGGCATGTATTTACGCCGCCGGCAAGTCATCATCGATATAGGCGCGAATCACATCATCGAAGCTTCTGTCGCCGGTGAAGCCCAAGGCGTTGGCACGGCTGGCATCCCAGGCGCCCGGCCAGCTTGAAATGATCCTGTCGATGCCCGCATCGTGCTTCCATTCCACGCGTGCCGCCACGTCTTTTCCGGCAACCCGTTCCAGCGCCGCGACCATGTCGGCGACGGTGACCGAGATGCCCGGCAAATTGATGGTGCGGCTTTTACCCAATGCATCGGCCGACAGCGAATAGCCGTGTATCAGAGCGGCAATCACCTTGCGTGGCGATAGCAGCCACAGGCGCACATTCGGCGCTACCGGGCAGACCGAAGGTAGGCCGTTGAGTGGTTCACGGATGATGCCGCTGGCAAACGACGACGCTGCCTGGTTCGGCTTGCCTGGCCGTACGCTGATGGTTGGCAGGCGCAGCACGCGACCATCGACGAAGCCTTTGCGGCTGAAGTCGTTGAGCAGCAGCTCGGCAATTGCCTTCTGGGTGCCGTACGACGACTGTGGATTGAGAGCGGTGTGGTCCTGCACCACCGCCGGCAGCACGCCGCCGAACACGGCTACCGAACTAGTGAAAATCACACGTGGCACATGACCGCAGGCGCGGCAGCGTTCCAGCAGCAGACGCGAAGCGTCCAGGTTGATGCGCATGCCGAGATCGAAATCGGCTTCGGCCTGGCCACTGACAATCGCCGCCAGATGGAAGATGGCAGCAGTCTGGGTAGTGATGACGCGTTCCAGCAAGGCGCTGTCGGTGATGTCGCCGGTGATCTGCTCGATACGAGCATCGTCGAAGCCGTTTGCGGCGACTACATCGACCAGGATGATCTTGCTGATGGTTTGCAATTGGCCATCGCGGTCGGGCAGATTGCCTTGTTTAAGCAGGCTGCGGGCCAGGCGCTGGCCGAGGAATCCGGCGCCGCCGGTGATAACGATTTGCATGATGAATCCTTGATTAAAATGAGTTCCGGTTACAGCCACGGCTTGAGCCAGCCCAGCCCTGCGGATGTAGCAGCGCGCGGGCGATATTCGCAACCGACCCAGCCCTGGTAGCCGAGCGCATCGATCAGCTCGAACAGGTAGGGGTAATTGATTTCGCCGACATCGGGCTCATGCCGTTCCGGTACGCCAGCGATCTGGATATGGCCGATACCGGCCTGCGGGCGCACCATGTCGCGCTTGAGTTTGACTGCCAGGTCGCCTTCGACGATCTGGCAGTGATACAGGTCGAACTGCACTTGCAGGTTATGTGCGCCGACTTCGGCGCAGATCGCTTGCGCGTCATCCTGGCGGTTCAGGAAGAAACCGGGAATGTCGCGCGTATTGATAGGTTCGATGACAATCGTGATGCCGTGTGCGGCGGCCTGGGCAGCGGCGTAAGCCAGGTTTTCCAGATACACGGTGCGATGCTGGGCGCGATCCTGCTGCGGCTGGATCAGGCCGGCCATCACATGCAATTTCTTGTTGCCCAGCACTTGCGCATATTCCAGTCCGGTCGCAACGCTGCGCTTGAATTCTTCTTCGCGTCCCGGCAGCGAGGCGATGCCACGCTCACCGGCGGCCCAATCGCCCGGCGGGGCGTTGAACAGTGCCTGGGTCAAGCCATTATCTTGCAATCGCGCTTGCAGATCGGCAGCGGCATATTCATACGGGAAAAGAAACTCCACGCCTTTGAAACCATCCTTGGCCGCAGCCGAGAAGCGGTCAAGAAAGGCGTGTTCGTTGTACAACATGGTGAGATTGGCGGCAAAACGTGGCATTGCAAACTCCTGAAAATAATTCGTAGGGTGGGCGTGCCCACCCCTACATCGCATGTTAGCGGTTGACCATCTTGGCCGGCGTCTTGAGGATGGCAATCGCGCCGACCACCAGCATCCCGGCCAGCATGAACATGCCGGTCTCGTTGTTATGCGTCGTATCCTTCAGCCAGCCGACCAGGAACGGGCTGACGAAACCTGCCAGGTTGCCGACCGAATTGATGACCGCGATACCGGCGGCGGCGCCGGTGCCCGAGAGGAACGCGGTCGGCAGCGACCAGAACAATGGCGAGCAAGTCAGCACACCCATCGCGGCCAGCGACAGGAAGATGATGGCGATTACGGTGTTGTCGGCGGCGATGGCAGATACCACGAAGCCGATAGCGCCCAGCAATGCCGGTACGATCAGGTGCCAGCGCCGCTCACGCAAGCGGTCCGAGCGGCGGCCGATCAGGATCATTGCGAACACTGCGCACAGGAACGGAATCGCGCTGATCAGACCGATCCTGAAATCGCCGACCACGCCGGATGCCTTGACCAGGGTCGGCAGCCAGAACGTCAAGCCGTACTGGCCCATGACGATGCAGAAATAGATCAGGCACATATGCCAGATACGGATGTCCTTGAATACGGCCGCGGTCGATTTTGGGCTGTGCTTATCCTTTTGATCAGCACGGATTTCCGCTTCCAGGAAATCCTTCTCCGATTCAGTCAGCCATTTGGCTTTGCGAATACTGTTATCCATCACGAAAACCACCGCAATGCCGACCAGGATAGCCGGAATCGCTTCGATCATGAACATCCATTGCCAGCCGTGCCAGCCGCTGGAGCCGTGGAAGGCTTGCATGATCCAGCCCGACAGGGGGTTGCCGAAAATACCGGCAATCGGGATCGCCGCCATGAAAGTCGCGACCACTTTGGCGCGCCGATGCGAAGGAAACCAGTAGGTCAGGTAGAGGATGATGCCGGGATAGAAGCCGGCTTCGGCGAGGCCCAGCAGGAAACGCAGCACATAGAACTGGGTCGGCGTCTGGACCCAGGCGAAACACGCGGACAGGATGCCCCAGGTGATCATGATGCGAGCGATCCACAGTTTGGCGCCGACCTTGTTCATGAGCAGGTTGCTGGGTAACTCGAACAGGAAGTACCCGAGGAAAAATATGCCGGCACCAAGGCCGAAAACGGTTTCGCTGAAGCCCAGGTCTTGCGACATCTGCAGCTTGGCAAAGCCGACGTTGACACGGTCCAGATAGGCCACCACGTAACACAGCATGATGAATGGCACAAAGCGCCAGAACACTTTCTTGTACAGATTTTCGGCTTGTTCGGCCGCCATGCCGGCGCTAGCCTGCGTGATCGTTGCTGACATCTCGTCTCCACTTATATGAATTTAAAAGAACTGGATGTTTCTATTATTTGAAACTTACCAATGTGTGACACCTAACTACATGTAAGACCTACCAACGTGCACCAAACACCCGGTGCAATTCCTCCAGAGCCGCCGCGTTCAGCGACTCCGGCTTGTTTCGCAACATCATCCAGAGACGCGCCGTTTCTTCCAGTTCCTCCAGCGCGAACGCTGCCTGCGAAACGCTTTCATGCCAGACCACTGGCCCGAGGCGTTCCAGCAGCACGCCGCGCACGGTGGATGCCAATACTTTGACCTGCTCCGCCACCTGCGGATCGCCGGGGCGGCAATATGGAATCATTGGAATGCGTCCGACCTTCATCACCTGATACGGCGTGATCGGCGGCAGCACTTCGTTTTCATGCCAGACGCCGGCCAAGGTTAGCGCTACCAGATTGGTCGAATGGGTATGCACTACCGCCTGCATCTGCAGATTGTTGTCGTACACCGCACGGTGCAAGGTCAATGTCTTCGATGGCTTGTCGCCGCTGACCCACTGACCGTTCAGGTCAACCTTGGCGATCTGCGCCGGAGCCAATCGGCCAAGGCAGGCGTCGGTCGGCGTGATCAGCCAGCCGTCATCCAGGCGGGCGCTGATGTTGCCGGCCGATCCGACCGTGTAATTGCGCCGGTACAGGCTGGCGCCGATCTCGCAGATTTCTTCGCGCAGCGCCTGTTCCTTGAGGGAGCCGCTGCCGCTGGGATGGTTGGCCGGTGTGTTCATATGCGTGTCTCACCAAGATGACGCAGCGCTTTTTCAAAGAAATCGACACTGCCGAAATTTCCCGATTTGAGCGCCAGCGCGATTGGCGAGGCGCCAATCGATGCTGTCGCCGGCACGCCGGGATCGATCTGCGCGCCGATGCGCAACGCATGCACTCCGAGTGCCTTGACCACTGCGCCGGAGGTTTCGCCACCGGCAATCACGAAGCGCCGCACGCCGTTGTTCAATAATGCAGCGGCGATATCGGCCAGCGCTTGTTCGATCAACTGACCGGCACGTTCGACGCCGAGTTCGGCCTGCACTTGCTTGACCTGTTCAGGCGTGGTGGTGGCATAGATCAGTGCCGGCCGCTGTTGCAGATGTTGCTGAGCGAACGCCAGGGCTTGCGCTACAACAGGCTCGCCGCGCGCCAGCGCCAGTGGATCGATGCGGAATGCGGGGTGCTTTTCAATCCACGCACTCACCTGAGCATTGGTCGCCTTCGAGGCGCTACCGGCCAGCACTACCGACAAACCGTCTACAGCTGGAAGTGCGCTAGCCTGTGCGCCTTGCTGCGGCTTGAGCAAGCCGGCGCGGATGAAATTGCCGGGCAGGCCGAGCGCGATGCCGGAACCGCCGGTGACCAGTGGCAAATCCGCACAGGCAGCGCCGATGGCGTACAAGTCCTGGTTTTCCAGCGCATCGACAATCGCCATCCGCACGCCTTGTTGGCGCAATGTGGCGATCTCGGTAGCGATCTGTTCGGCGCCCTTGGAAACAATCGGATAGCCGATCAAGCCGACCTTGGACGGCGTTTGCTGTTGCAGCACGCGCACCAGGTTGGGATCGGTCATCGGCGTCAGCGGATGATTCTGCATGCCGGATTCATTCAGCAACTGGTCCTGGATGAACAGATGGCCGCGATACAGTGTGCGTCCGGTTTCCGGGAACACCGGGCAAGCGATGGTGAAGTCGCTGCCCAGCGCTTGTAGCAGCGCATCGGCAACCAGACCGATGTTGCCTTGTGCGGTGGAGTCGAAGGTCGAGCAATACTTGAAGAAGAACTGGCGGCAGCCTTGCCGTTGCAGCCAGTCGAGCGCTGCCAGCGAATCGGCCACGGCTTCTGCCGCAGGCACGGTGCGCGATTTGAGCGCGACCACGATGGCGTCGACATCTTTTGGCGCACTATCCGGCACGCCGATGGTTTGCACGGTGCGCATGCCTTCGCGCACTAGCATGTTGGCGAGGTCGGTAGCGCCGGTAAAGTCATCGGCGATGCAGCCGAGCAGAGGTTTTGTCGCCTGGGTTTGCGGTACTGACATCGGTTACTCCTGCGCAGTCGGCAACGTGATGCCGGGGAAAATCTTGATCACGGCGGAATCGTCCTCGCCGCCATGGCCGGCAGTGGATGCCATCATGAACATCTGGTGCGCAGCAGCCGATAGCGGTAACGGGAATTTACTGGTGCGGCCGGTATCGAGCACCAGCCCCAGGTCCTTGACGAAAATGTCGACCGCCGACAGCGGCGTGTAATCGGCCTTCAGGATATGCGGCACGCGGTTTTCAAACATCCACGAATTGCCGGCACTGTTGGTGATGACTTCGTACAGCGCATCGGGATCGACGCCTTCGCGCATGCCTAGCGCCATCGCTTCGGCTGCCGCAGCGATATGTACGCCAGCCAGCAACTGGTTGATGATTTTGACTTTCGAGCCGATACCGTGGGCGTCGCCGAGCTGATAAACCTTGCCGGCGATCGCTGCCAACACGGTCTTGCCTTTGGCATAAGCAGCGGCAGGGCCGGAGGTCATCATGGTCATTTCGCCGGAAGCGGCGCGCGCGGCGCCGCCCGACAGTGGAGCATCGAGGAACAGCAAATCCAGTGCGGCCAGGCGTTCGCCCAGCTTGACGGCGTATTCCGGCGCCACGGTTGCGCTGGCAATCACCAGGCTGCCGGGGCGCATTGCCGCAGCTGCGCCTTGTACGCCGAACAGCACCTGCTCGGTTTGCGCAGCGTTGACCACTACCGTGATCACGACATCGCACAAGGCGCCGAGTTCAGCCGGGGTCTGGCAGACGATTCCGCCTTCGCTGGCGAATTGCTGCAATACTTCCGGCCGCACATCGCATGCATGGGTGCGCAGGTTGGCGCGCAGTAAAGAACGGGCAACGCCCAGGCCCATGGCCCGAGGCCGATTACACCTACGTTGATAGTCATTGTTGATCCTGATTGACGGGTTATCTGATTAGCGAGTTTTAGTAGCGCTCTTGGCTTTACTCTTTTGCGGCGCTTTGGCCTTGGCGTCGGCTGCGCCTTGCGCGAGGCGGCGCGCGGCGTTGAACATGTGGTTTTGCGCCGCATTGCGGGCTGCCAGTGCATCGCCGGCGGCAATCGCCGCGGCAATCGCAGCATGTTCTTCATAGACCTGGCGCATGAAGTCGTCGCGTCGGGCTTCGTTGCAGCGGGTGACAGCGGTGGCAGCTTCCAGGTATTGGCTGAGGAAGGCCAGCGTTTGCAGCAGGAACGGATTGCCGGTTGCTTCGGCGATGCTGCGATGGAACATGACATCGGCCATCACGCCATCACCGCCGGCGCTGACATCGGCTTCGATGCCTTTCAGTGCAGTTTCGATGGCTTTCAGCTGGCGCGGAGTGCGGCGGGTGGCAGCCAGTGCGGCTACCTCAGCATCAATGGCGCGGCGCAGTTCGACGATCTGCAGCACCGCATCGGCCGACGAGGCCTGATCGAACTGGATGCGCAACGGCCGCAAATGGCCTTGTTCGCTGACGTAGACGCCGCTGCCCTGGCGCGGTTCGACCGCGCCTTCATTTTTCAAGCGGGAAATCGCTTCGCGCACTACGGTGCGACTGACGCCGAATTGTTCCGAGAGCACCGGTTCGGTGGGCAGTTTCGCACCCGGACCGAACTCGCCGGTTTCGATTTTTTTCAGCAATTCCTGGGCGACGGTGTCGCTCAGGGAGGTTCTGTTGGCATTCAGTTTATTGAACATTTCGTCTCTTCCAGCGGCATATTTTATCGTAATGTGACCATATCATCATATGAATTATTTGAAAAATCAAGCGCTGTTTCAAGGCTCCTGGCTGTGCAAAGCCATTGTTTCCTATGTGTAACGCAGAAGATTCCATTCTTGTTGCACGTCAAGGAAGGCTCGGCTTTTCGCATTAATATGGGATAACGCAATGGCAAGCAGGGCCTGGAGGACTAGGTAGGACGCATTGCATTCCAGTAGAATCCTGTCCTTGTGGAAATGCCCGCCAGTCACGTCACCGCTATCAGGATCGCCATCCAATGAATCAATTCATGCGCCGCAGTCTATTGTCATCCGCCATTTTCTTGTCGTTGTGGAGCGGCGCTGCCTTGGCCCAAATCAGGATAGGCGTGGACATCGCCGTCACCGGACCGGCGGCGGCAATCGGCGCGCCAACAAAAAATGCCATCCTGCTGTGGCCGAAAGAGATCGCTGGGCAGAAGGTCGAATACATCATCCTGGACGACGCTTCCGATCCGACCAACGCGGTGCGCAATGTGCGCAAGCTGATCAGTGAAGACAAGGTCGATCTGATCGTCGGCCCGAATACCACGCCGGCCGCACTGGCGCTGGTGGATGTGGTGGCTGAGTCGCACACGCCGATGTTGGCGCTGGCAGCGTCGGCCTCCATTGTTGAGCCGCAGGACGCCAAGCGCGCCTGGGTGTTCAAGCTGCCGCAAAACGATTCTCACATGGCCACCATTCTGACCCAGCACATGGCCGACAACGGCATCAGGACAGTCGGTTTCATCGGCTTTGCCGATGCCTATGGCGATAGCTGGTGGCGTGAATTCTCACATCTGGCCGAGCTCAGGAAAATCAAAATTGTGGCCAGTGAGCGCTACAACCGCAACGACACCAGTGTGACCGGGCAGATCCTCAAGATCATGGCGGCGCAGCCGGATGCGGTGCTGATCGCGGGTTCGGCGACGCCGGCGGTGCTGCCGCAAAAGACGCTGGTCGAGCGCGGCTACAAGGGCCGCATCTACCAGACCCACGGCATCGCCACCGCCGATTTTCTGCGTGTCGGCGGCAAGGATGTTGAAGGGACGTTCTTCCCGACCGGGCCGGCAGTGGTGGCCAAGCAACTGCCGCTTGCCAATCCAGTACGGAAGACCGCGCTCGATTTCACCAAGCGCTACGAAGCCGCTTACGGCGCCGACACGATGACGCAGTTCGCCGCCGATGCGTGGGGCGCCTACATGCTGATCGCCAACGCGGTGCCGCAGGCGCTGAAATCCGCACAACCCGGCAGCAAGGCGTTCCGGGAGGCGCTGCGCAGTGCTCTGGAAAATACGCATGACCTGACGATTCCACAAGGCGTAGTCAACATGAATCCCAAGGATCACGTTGGATTGGACCAGCGCTCGCGCGTAATGGGGCGGATTGTGAATAACAAGTTCGCCTACGCTTATGGCGGTTAGCCGTTTTAGAGTGCCGATTTTTTAGTCGCCACGAAACAAAACAACAAGTAAAAACAACAAGAAAAAATAATGAGTTTATTTAAATTATGGTTGCGCGGCTTTATTCCAGGACCAGTAGTGGTCAACGCCACCGAACGTCTGCGCGCCTGTTGCGGCGCCTTGCTCGGGATATTGCTGACCGGGCTGATTAGTCATTGGGCGCTCGGACCCGGCGCCGCGTTGCCCTTGCTGATCGCGCCTATGGGCGCTTCTGCGGTGCTGCTGTTCGCCGTGCCGGCCAGTCCGCTGGCACAGCCCTGGTCGATCATCGGCGGCAACCTGGTGGCGGCAGTGATCGGCGTCAGTTGCGCGCGTTGGATTCACGATCCGGTGCTGGCGACTGCCATTGCGGTTTCCGCAGCAATCGGCGCGATGTTTGCGTTGCGCTGTCTGCATCCGCCGAGCGGAGCGGTGGCATTGACCGCAGTGCTGGGCGGTCCGGCCGTCACTAGCCAGGGCTTTCATTTCGTGTTGACGCCGGTGCTGCTCAATTCATTCTTGCTGCTGGCGGTAGCCCTATTGTTTAATAACGCCACCCGGCGCCGTTATCCGCATATCGCCCATGCCGATCCCGGCAAGCTGCATCAGACCAAGGACCAGCCAAGCGGTGCGCGCGTAGGCTTTACCCAGGAAGATCTGGACTACGTGCTGCAACAGTACAATCAGGTGCTCGATGTCAGCCGCGATGACCTCGAAGACCTGATCCTGCAAACGGAAATGCATGCGTACCGGCGCCGCTTCGGCGAGATCACTTGTGCCGATATCATGTCGCGCGATGTCGTCAGCGTCGAATACGGAACTTCGCTGGAAGATGCCTGGGCGTTGCTGCTGAAGCATCGCATCAAGGCTTTGCCAGTCATCAACCCGGCGCAGCGCCTGATTGGCATCGTGACCCAGACCGATTTCATGCGGCAAGCGGATTTGCAGGTGTACCCGGGCTTTGAACGGAAGCTGAAGCAGTTCATCCGGCGCACCACCAATACCCATTCGGACAAGCCGGAAGTTGTCGGCCAGATCATGACTTCAGCGGTAAAGAGCGCGGCTCATGACATGCACATCGTCCAACTGGTGCAGCCTTTGTCGGCGTTGGGCATCCATCACATACCGGTTGTTGACGATGAAAACCGCCTGGTGGGCATGGTGACGCAGTCCGATATGGTGGCTGCTTTGTACCGCGGCAACGCGAATTTAGAACTCATTTCATGAATATCCGCGAGTACGAACGCGGCTATTTGGGATGTAGTGCAAGGCGCGTCGTGCAGCCAAGGGTGGTTCCCTTGGCAAGCGGCGCAACGCAGCAATACGCCCAAATAGCCCGTTCCCTTCGGGTTCTTGCCAGAAAAGGCGCTGGCCGCGTTGCGCTCCTTGCCAATAGCTCGCTATTGGACGCGTCGCACGCCTTGCCAGAGCCTTTTCTGGCAAGAACGCATATCACGGATATTCATGAAATGAGTTCTAACCACAGTCTGAGTCATTCAGAGCATGCCGCAATTGCCGCAAACCGTTGCGGGCCGTACAATGGCGGGGTTTTGGTGCACGCGGACATGTCCATGTCCGCAGTTAAACGGGAAACACGGCGCCGCGCGATCGACAGGATTGCCGGCACAACGTGTGCTGCCCCCGCAACGGTAAAACAAGCGTCGCCGGTTGAAAGCCATTGTTCTTTTCTACCGGTCGACAGGGCGTATCTTCTACCACTGTGTCTCAGTTCAGCTGCATTCAGCTTGGCCTGACATGGGAAGGTTATACGCTCCGACTTGTTAGCCCGGATACCGGCCAGATCAGGGGGAGTGGGGAAGAAGCGCAGCGCGCCGATTCGCCGCTACTGTTGCAACCGGGCTTGCGGGGAAGCAGGCCGGGGACACTTATCGTATCCAATCATGACCTTATCTTTATCACGCCGCTGCGGCGCGACCTTGAAGCCGCTTGCGCTTGCTTCAGCCATTCTCTCTTCCAGTTTCGGCACAGCCATGGCGCAGACTGCGCCGGACCAGAACCTGGTGCCGGTCGTTGTGACTGCCGCGCGCGTCGAGCAGCCGCAAACCGACGCATTGCCGCACACCACGGTCATCAGCGCCGAAGACATCCGCAATTCGCAAGCGTCTGACCTGCCGGCTTTGCTGGAACGTGAAGCCGGTATCCAGATCACCCGCGTCGGTGGCCCCGGCCAGCAGGCATCGCTGTTCATGCGTGGCGCCAACTCGTCGGAAGCCCTGATCTTGATCGATGGCGTGCCGATCCGCCGCCAGGCTTCCTACGGTTTGCCGGCGCTGGAAAATATCCTGCCTGACCAGATCGATCACATCGAAATCGTGCGCGGCAACGTTTCCGCAATCTACGGTTCCGGCGCCATCGGTGGTGTGGTGCAGATTTTCACCAAGCGCGGCAACGGCGCCCCGGCTTTCAATGCATCGGTCGAGGCTGGCTCGCGCGGCACGTATCAAGGCAATGTTGGCGTCAGCGGCAAAAGCGGCGACACCAGTTATGCGCTGTCGCTGACCCGCTTCAAGACTGACGGCTTTTCCGCGCAGAATCCGCTGCAAAGCCCGAACGTCAATCCGAACCGCAACGGCGACGGCAACACCAGCGTATCTGGATCGGTATCGCAGGAGTGGAGCAAGGGCAATGAAATCGGCGCGCGCATTTACGCCAACGATGCCAAGTACACTTTCGACGATGCCTACGGTACGCCGACCGACCAGAACAACGGTCATTCGAAGAGCCAGTCGATCGCTGTGTTCTCGAAAAACAAGTTCACCCAGGACTGGACCTCGACCTTGACGCTGTCGCAAAACGTCAATCGCGACAACCTGGAAGACCTGACCAATTTCGGCAACAGCAGCAACGGCTACAAGAGTACGCAGAACCTGCTGCAATGGGCCAATGAACTGCGCCTGTCGCCGGTGTGGACGGCAACCGCCGGCGTCGATGCCGGTCGCGAAAAGGCCGACGTCAACTCCAACAGCAGCTACGGCAACAGCAGCAACAGTTATTCGCGTTCGACCTCCAGCGTGTACGCTGGCGTCCTCGGCAAAATCGGCGCGAATCAGTTGCAGTTGAACCTGCGCCATGACGATGTCGGCGGTTCCGGTTCGGACAATACAGGCTATCTTGGCTACGGCTATGCGCTGACCGACAGTGTCAAGCTGATCGCCAACGCATCGACCGCATTCAACGCACCAACGCCGGTACAATTGTATGACCCGTTGTATGGCAATACCAATCTCAAGGCAGAGCGTTCCAAGTCCTTCGAGTTGGGTGTGCAATACGCCGCCGGTGCAACCATGCTGCGTGCGACCCTGTTTGATACCCGTACCCGTGACCAGTTCGGCTACGATCCGGTGACCTTCCAGACCATCAATATCGCGCGTGCCAAGAACCAGGGCCTGGAGCTGAGCGCCAGCGCCACGCTGGCAGATATCGATTGGCGCGCCAGCCTGACCTTGCAGGATCCGAAGGACGAGTCGACTGACCAGACCCTGGTGCGCCGCGCCAAGACCCTGGGATCGTTGGGAGCAGCCAAGAGCTTCGGCGCCTGGCGCATCGGCACCGATGTGCAGTACACCGACAGCCGTTCCGATATCCCCGGCAATCCACAACTACCGGCATATTGGCTGACCAACGCCAATGCGCGCTACCAGTTGAACAGGCAAGTGTCGTTGTTCGGTCGCATCGAGAATCTGTTCAATCGCGACTACCAAACCGCGTATGGCTACAACCAGCCATCGCGCGGCGTATTCGTTGGCATAAGCTGGCAGCAGTAACGCTATAGGCCTACTGCGCGTCTCAATCTCTGGTCTGCGATGCTCACTGCACTAAAGTACAGTTGTGCTTCTCGACCAGACCTTGGGTCGCTCGCTACGGCCTATAGTGCTACTGCAAGGATGTGGGGCGCTACTCCGATTCGTCGACAGCGCTTATCATTGGAACGCGTGGGCAAAAAAACTGCCTACCCGACTTGCTGTATGTTCACCACTTCATCAACGATTTGATTCGACCAAATTGACTAGCACTACTTCCTCGCGCCGCGCCGTTCTCATTCTGTGCAGCCTCGCTGTTTTTGCGATGCTGGCGCTGGCGTTGTCGGTGTCTTGCGGCAGCAGCGGTTGCGGATTGGCGGGCGATCAACTCTATTTTTCCTTGCGATTGCCGCGGGCGGCCGCTGCTTTCATTGTCGGCGGCTTGCTGTCCTTGGCGGGTGCATTGATGCAAGTGCTATTGCGCAATCCGCTGGCCGACCCCTATGTACTGGGTTTGTCCGGCGGTTCTGCCGCCGGCGCCTTGCTGGCTTTGCTGGCCGCCGGGCATTTCGGTTTCATGGGCGACGGCGTTGCCGCGTTCGGCGCGGCTCTGGGCGCCGGCCTGGCGGTGCTGCTGTTGTTCGGTTTGGCGCGCCAGGCCTTGCGACATTTGCCGACCGTCGCACAGCACAGCGGCCATCGCTTGATCTTGACCGGCGTGATGATTGCCGCAGGCTTCGGCGCGATCGTCACGCTGGCGCTGACGTTGGCGCCGGATGGTCAATTGCGCGGCATGCTGTTCTGGTTGATGGGCGACCTGGAGGACGGTCGTTTCCTGGTGCCGGCGGCGCTGTTATTGTTCCTGATTCTGGCATGGAGTGTTTTCAATGCGCGGCAGCTGAACCTGCTGGCGCACGGTGAAGGTTTTGCACAACTGCTTGGGGTGCCGGTGGTGCGTTTGCGTCTGCTGACATTGGCTGCGGCTTCGCTGGCAACGGCGGCGGCAGTCACCGTGGCGGGCACCATCGGTTTTGTCGGTCTGGTGGTTCCGCATGCGATACGGCTGCTGGTTGGCAACGACCAGCGAATCTTGCTGCCAGCCAGCGTCATGAGCGGCGGCGCCGTTCTGGCGCTGGCGGATCTGACGGCACGCACCGTCGTCGCACCGACCCAGCTGCCGGTCGGCGTGATCACCGCATTGGTCGGCGTGCCGGTGTTCCTGTGGCTGTTGTCGCGGGGGAGGGCATGAGCGAACTCATTACGCCACTATTGCAAGCCGAACAGTTAAGTGTCAGCGTCGGCGGCAGAGTCCTGTGCGAGCGACTGGCCTGGCAGATACTGCCTGGCCAATTCTGGTGCATTCTCGGCCGCAACGGCATCGGCAAATCCACCTTGTTGCATACACTGGCCGGGCTGCACAAGCCGGCTGGCGGCCGGGTGCTGATCCAGGGCCAGGATATTCAGGCCACGACGGCGCAGCAGTTGGCGCGCCTGCGCGGACTGCTGGCGCAGCAACAGGCCGATGCGTTTTCCAGCAGTGTGTTGACGGCGGTTATCGCTGGCCGGCATCCATACCAGTTTGGTTTCGGCTGGGACAGGGAAGACGATCGCGAGCTCGCGATGCAAGCGCTGGAGCAGGTCAAGATGGCCGCGTTCAGCGATCATGACGTGCTGCGTCTATCGGGCGGCGAGCGCCAGCGCGTAGCGTTGGCGACCTTGCTGGCGCAGGACCCGCTCTTGCTGATGCTGGACGAACCTACTGCGCATCAGGATGCGGCGGCGCAAATCGTCGTGATGGAGTTGCTGCATAAGGTGGCAAATCCGCTACCGCCGCAGAAAGCGGTGATCGCAGCCTGTCATGACATCAATCTGGTGTCTCGTTACGCAACCCACGTACTGTTGCTGGGCGACGGAAAATCGTGGCAGGGCAGTGCCGATAGCGTATTGCAGCCGGATATATTGCAGACCGCATTCGGATGCCAGTTCGAGGTAATGGAAAACGGTGCGCGGCGTTTGTTTGTGCCAACTGCTGATATTTCCTAGCGGCAGATCCCCTTCCGCCGTCATTGGGGACCGGTCTTTGCGACCCCTTCTCGGCGACCCCGACTAGGCGTCCCCGTCTCGGCAACCCCGTCATTCCCGCGAACGCGGGAATCCATTTTCTTCATCCCACTCAGCAATTTGGATCCCCGCGTTCGCGGGGATGACGGAGATGCAGTGGAGATTACCTGCGCAATCTCATTCAAAAAGGCATTGTCACCTGCGACGCCTATTCCGTGCGATTGAAACTCTGAATGGCATTGACTATTGCATGGACGATGTGTTGCTGATTATCTTTGTCTGAAACATATTTCTCGTCTGCCTCGTCGACAATCACGCCCACTTCCAGCAGCACCGCAGGAACGCTTGTCTTCTTCAGCACGATCAGGTCATCGAATTGGTAGATGCCAAGTGTTGGATTGAGCAATAACCTGTTTTCCCCGGCTATTTTCTCCGCGTGATGCAAGGTCGGCTTCCTTCCAAGTTTCAATAATTCTGCACCCAGCAGTTCGGCGAATTCCTCGGATTTTTTGAACTGAGGATTTTTCGTTGAAATGAAAATCGAGAATCCCGCAATGGGCTGCTTGGTTTTGTAGGCAGGAAGATTGTTGAACGTAGTTTGATTCAGATATACCGGCTGTGCGGAATCGTGATGTATCGATAAAAACAAATTCGCCCGGTCGATGTTGGCAATCTCCGCGCGCCTTTCCAGGCTGATTTCCTCGCCAGGCTGCTTCGTCAGGATCACCTTCACTCCCACTTCGGCAAGCGGCTTCACCAATTGTGCGACGAGATTGTCATTGTACTCAACCTCATATACGCCTTCAGCACCCAAGGCGCCAGGGTGGCTTTTCGTGTGGCCGGCATCGATGACGACAATCGGGGCTGTCGTAACATCCTCTTTTGCCAAGCCTGAAATGCCATGCAGCGAACCTGCCAGCAACAAAAACAGATTGATCGAAAAAAACCAGTTTGCTGCGTGCCAGGTTCGCTTCATTGCAATTAGCCCCAGTTCTTTTGCGCGATCAACTCATTGCGGCAAGTACCTGCCTTGCATTCGCGCAAGCGGTCACGCAGATAGTCGGTGCGTTCTTTATTGACCTTGTAATTGCAGCTCACGTCGATAGAGCCGGATTGTTCGCACGAACTGTCCCGATATTTCAGCCAGGCGCGCTGCGTTTCAGTCAGTTGTTTTTTTAAATCCTCCTTCAAGACGCCGCGCAGTTCGCTATAGACGGTGTTCAATTCCTTGTCGGCCTCCATGAATATCTTGGCCATGCAATAGGTCTTGTCGTAGGAGGTTTTGTATTTGTCGCATTCGCCATCGGCATGCGCCAGGTTCGACATCAACATGAACAGACTTGCGGATAAACCGGCAATCACTTTTTTCATTTCATTTCCCCCATGGGTGTCAGTAAAAAATTGAATCTTGATGATTGCAAAATTATACGTATTTTGTCATTTTTCCATAGGGAAATTTGTGGATGTTGTGATTGCTGGACGGCGAGCAGCCTAGGTCAGGAGGCCGGCGACGATTTCTTGCGGCTGCGCCGTGAATGCTCACTTGCGTCGGGCGCGCGCCACATCCAGTTTCTGGCATAGTTCAGTAGCGCCATCCAGGATCCTTGGCCCGGGGCGGCTCATTTGATCCGGCGTCAACGCAAACAGATTGTTGCGCATCACCGCGGTGAGTGCCGGGAAGCGGCGCCATCCGCCGCTGTCACCATCGGCAGGTTGTTTGCTATCGGCGGCAAAGATCACTTCCGGATTGGCTTGCAACACCGCTTCGGTGCTGACTGTCGGCGCCAGTTGCGACAGCTTGCCGAATATATTCTCGCCGCCGCATAAACGGATCACACTCGACACCAAATGATGGTCGTTGAGCGTCATTAGCGGCTTTTGCCATATCTGGTAAAACACCCGGACCTTGGGGTGTTTCTGATAAGTCTTGCCAAGTATCGCCAGGCGTGCGCGGAAGGCTGCGGCGGCCGGTTTGCCGATATTTTCGGTGCCGGCCAGTATCGACAGTCGTTCCAGCGAAGAGGCGATGGCGGCGAAGTCGTGCGGTTCGCTTTCGAATACCGGGATGCCGATGGCGCGCAAGGTGGCCAGCTGGCTGGCGGAATTGCCGCTGTTCCAGGCCACCACCAAATCAGGCTTCAAGGCAATGATGCGTTCCGCGTCCAGTGCATTGCTATCGCCGACGCTGGGCAGTTGCTTTACCACAGGCGGATAGTCGCTGTAGGCGCTGACCCCGATCACATAAGGCCCGGCGCCGGCTGCAAACAGCAGTTCAGTGACGTGCGGCGCCAGGCTGATGATGCGGTGTGCAGGGCGTGGCAGTGTGACGGTGTGTTGCGTATCGTCTTGGACTGTGATCTTGTCGACGCCGGCATTCGCGCTGGCGATAGCCAGGCTCAGCAGCGCCGCCAGGCAAATGATGTGTTGTCTGCTGTGGCGGCGAGCTTGCATGTACTACTTAAATTTCCAGGTTGTCGATCAGGCGCGTACCGCCCAACTTGGCAGCGGCCAGCACCACCAGTTTTTCGCCTTGCGCCAGATCGCCGGCGGCCGGCGGTTGCAGGTCGCTGCGCTTGCGGATCGAGATGTAGTCGGGTAGCCAACCGCGTCCGGCGAGTTGCGACATTGCCTGCTTTTCCAGTTCGAAGATGTCGAGATGGCCGGCGCGCACTTCGTCAGCGACCTGATTGAGGGTCTTGAACAGCATCGGCGCTTCTGCCCGCTCTTCGGTGGACAGATACATATTGCGCGACGACAGCGCCAGGCCATCGTCGGCACGGAACGTTTCGGCGGCGATGATTTCGGTCGGTAGCGCGAATTGCTTGGACATGTTGCGGACGATCATCAACTGCTGATAATCCTTCTTGCCGAACACGGCAACGCGCGGCTGGACGCAGGAAAACAGCTTCAATACGACAGTTGTGACGCCGGTAAAGAAGCCTGGACGGAATTCACCTTCCAGCGTATTGCCGAGGTCGTCGGGCGGGCGCACACGGAATTCCTGCGGCTCCGGATACAAGTCTTTTTCAGTCGGCGCGAAGAGGACGTAGACGCCTTCCTTTTCCAGCTTCTCGACGTCGGCGGCGAAAGTGCGCGGGTATTTGTCGAAATCTTCGTTGGGGCCGAATTGCAGACGATTGACGAAGATCGACGCGACGATCGGATCGCCGTGCTTCTTCGCCAGCCGCATCAGCGACAGATGGCCATCGTGCAGGTTGCCCATGGTTGGTACGAATGCGGTACGCAGCTGGCCGCGCAACTGGTCGCGGAGTTCTTCGATGGAGGAGATGATTTTCATGGCTTATTTTTATGGGACAAGGTTAAAGAATCGCCGTGGCATGGCGAATTACTCCGTCCCTAATGAGGTAAACAGGAAATTATGTCGGCGCTAAGTTGGTGAATAGGTCGGCGAGTAAGCCAGGCGCACGTAGATGGGCGCAAAAGGTTCGGCCTGGGTGATTTCAATCAAGGTTTCCTTGGCCAGCTCCAGCAGTGCGATGAAGTTCACCACCAGCACCGGCACGCCGCGCGCAGGATCGAACAGATCGGCAAATTCGACAAAGCGCGACGATTGCAAGCGCCGCAGGATCCCGGTCATGTGCTCGCGCACCGACAGCTCTTCGCGGCTGATGGTGTGATGGGCGGTCAGTCTGGCGCGCTTGATCACATCGGCCCAGGCTGCCTGCAGGTCGTCCAGATTAACGTCCGGCCAGCGGGTGACGGTGTTTTGTTCGATGTAGATCTGGGTGCGGACATAATCGCGACCGAGTTGCGGCAGGGCATCGATTTCGCGCGCCGCCAGCTTCATCTGCTCATATTCCAGCAGGCGCCGCACCAGCTCGGCACGCGGATCTTCAGCTTCTTCGCTATCGGTCTTGCGCACCGGCAGCAGCATGCGCGATTTGATCTCGATCAGCATCGCCGCCATCAGCAGGTATTCCGCCGCCAGCTCCAGGTTGGTGATGCGGATCTGGTCGACGTATTCCAGATATTGCAGGGTGACCTGCGCCATCGGGATATCGAGGATGTTGAAATTCTGCTTGCGGATCAGGTATAGCAGCAGATCGAGCGGACCTTCGAATGCTTCCAGGAAAACTTCCAGCGCATCCGGCGGAATGTACAGATCGGTCGGCATGCGGAACAGCGGCTCGCCGTACAGGCGCGCAAAGGCGACGCCGTCGATCACGTTCGGCGTCGAATCGGGCTGTCCTTCCAGCGTCAGTTCTGCGGCATCCGACACGTTCTGGCTCATTTAACCGTTACCTGATGTTGGCGAAATTAGTGGTTGTTTTGATACACATAGGGTTGCTGATCGACGCGCGACTCTTGCGTGCGCTGTTGGCTATCCAGGTCGATCGGGGTCTTGTCCCACAGCAAAGCGCGGCCGGCCAGTTGCTGTTCTTCCAATTTCGGGTTCTTTTTCTTGAGTTCTTCGATGAATTTGGTGATATCGGATTCGTAGCCTGAAATTTGCTTGGAGAATGTCATGGTTGCTTTGATAATTCGGTGGAAGTAGGCGCTATTTTATGCTATTTCCTAGCTGCCGAACTGTTTGTGCGCGGCAACCGCAGGGATTATCCTGTCGTGCCCGCACAACAATGCGTCAGCATCGAACACTATCAGGAGGTAATGATGAAACAACGGCTACGCACCATGCTAATGGTGATTGCGCCATTTCTGATTGCAGCTTGCGACCAGAACGGCAATTTCATACAGGAGGCTGGCTTGGAAAAACTGCACCGCGGCGAATCGTCCGAGGCTGATGTCCGCAATGCCATGGGGCAGCCGGATACGGTCTGGGAAAAGGAAAATGGCGAGCGTACGCTTGAATATCCGAAAGGCCCGGCCGGCGCCCGCACCTGGATTTTTTATATTGGCAAGGACGGCAAGCTGAGCGATTACAAACAAGTGCTGACGGAAGAGAATTTCGCCAGGATCAAGGTCGGCATGAGCAAGGAAGAGGTCCGGCAAATGCTGGGCAAGCCGCGCACGGTAGTGCAATTTACCCGCAAGAACGAGGAAGTCTGGGATTGGCGCTATATCCAGAGCGACGCCAGCCAGGCTTTCTTCAATGTTCACATGGATATCACCAGCGGGCTGGTGACCGGCACTTCAGTGTCGCAGGTGTACGGACACTAAGCGGACTAGGGTGGGCACAACGTGCCCACGTTACCGTTTCAGCCAGCGCCGCATCACAATCGGCGGCTCGTCCAGCGGATTGGCGCGAGTGTATTCCAGTTCCGGCGCCAGTTCGAATTCAAACACCGCATACAGATCGACGACCCGCGTCTGATCGGCGCGTACCGCCAAGCGCAGTTCATTGATATCTGCACCCTGGGCGCGATGGATCAGCGCTTCCATCAAATGCTGCGACAGGCCTTGACCGCGATAGGCAGGCAACACGCCCATGCGCAGGATTTCCCAGACGTCGGTTTCGGTATCGGACGGCAGCCAGCGCACCGAGCCGACGGGGCGCGTATCTAACTGCAAGATGAAGCCGCCGCCGCGCTGCAGGTCATGCAACACGCGCTCAGCACTTTCGTGGTGGCCGCTGGAACTGGCGGTCACCCGTTCGGCCCAGCAAGCGCGTGTCAGCTCGGCGATCAGTGCGGCATCGTCGGTGCTGACTTCGCGGACTTGCAGGTTCATAGGCTTGCTTAGCTGACGCGCATGCCCGGCTCAGCACCTGGCCATGGATTGAGCACGTAGATGCCGGCGTTGGTCTTGTTATCCGCCGCAGACGCTGCCAGCACCATGCCTTCCGAAATGCCGAACTTCATCTTGCGCGGCGCCAGGTTGGCCACCATCACGGTCAGCTTGCCGATCAGTTCTTCCGGCTGGTAGGACGACTTGATGCCGGAGAACACATTACGCAGGCGGCCTTCGCCGACATCCAGCGTCAGTCGCAGCAATTTGTCGGAACCGTCGACGTGTTCGCAGTTGACGATCTTGGCGATACGCAAATCGACTTTGACGAAATCATCGATCTTGATTTCTGCGGCCAGCGGTTCGATGGTGCTGGCAGTTGTGTCGCTAGCCGACTCTTCGGTGGCAGCGGCGGCAGCCGGCGCCGCCGGCGCATCAAACAACGCATCCAGCATCTTCGACTCGACCCGCGTCATCAAGTGCGTATAGGCATTGATCTGGTGACCATCGGCCAGTGGCTTGGTCACATCGGCCCACACCAGCGGCTGGATTTGCAGGAAAGCTTCGACCTGGGCGGCCAGCGCCGGCAACACCGGTTTCAGGTACACGGTCAGGATGCGGAATGCTTCCAGCAGGCGGCTGCAAACTTCGTGCAGGGCCGCTTCCTTGGCCGGATCCTTGGCCAGTTCCCACGGCTTGTTGGCGTCGACGTAGGCGTTGATCACATCAGCCTGTTCCATCACGGCACGCAATGCCTTGCCGTATTCACGGCCGTCGTACAGTGCACGAATATCGCCGGCAACGGTGCGCAGGCCGGCCAGGAAAGGATCGCTGTGGGTGGCCCAGGCAGTGCTGACCTTGCCGTCGAATTTCTTGGCGATAAAACCGGCGGCGCGGCTGGCGATGTTGATGTACTTGCCGATCAGGTCGGAGTTGACGCGGGCGACGAAGTCATCCGGGTTGAAGTCCAGGTCTTCCACCTTGGCGCTCAGCTTGGCGGCGATGTAGTAGCGCATCCATTCCGGATTCATGCCGAGATCAAGGTAGCGCAGTGGCGAAATGCCAGTGCCGCGTGATTTCGACATCTTTTCGCCGGAGACCGTCAGGAAGCCGTGCACGAACACATTGTTCGGTACTTTTTGACCGGAGAAATGCAGCATGGCTGGCCAGAACAGCGTATGGAAATAGGTGATGTCCTTGCCGATGAAATGATATTGCTCGGTCTTCGGATCGGCCATGAAGGCGTCGTAGTCGCGCCCGATCTTGCCGAAGTAATTCTTCAGCGAAGCCAGGTAGCCGACCGGTGCATCCAGCCAGACGTAGAAATACTTGCCCGGTTCATCCGGGATCTCGATGCCGAAGTAGGGCGCATCGCGGCTGATGTCCCAGTCGCCCATGCCGCCGTCGCTTTCCAGCCATTCCTTGGCCTTGTTGGCAACTTCCGATTGCAGCCGTGGCTTGCCGTCGACATTGCCGAGCGCCCAGCCGCGCAGGAATTCCACGCACTGTGGATCGGACAATTTGAAGAAGAAGTGTTCCGACGATTTCATCACCGGTGTCGCGCCGGTCAGGGTCGAGTACGGATTCTTCAGATCGGTCGGCGCGTACACTGAGCTGCACACTTCGCAGGAATCGCCGTATTGATTCTTGGCGCCGCATTTTGGGCATTCGCCCTTGATATAGCGGTCCGGCAGGAACATGTTCTTGACCGGATCGTAGAACTGTTCGATGGTCTTGGTCGCGATAAAGCCCGCAGCTTTCAGCTTGCGGTAGATGTCGCGCGACAGTTCATGGTTTTCCGGGCCGTCGGTCGAATGCCAGTTGTCGAAGGCGATGTGGAAGCCGTCCAGGTACTGCTTGCGGCCGGCCGCGATCTGCGCCACGAATTCCTGCGGCGTGATGCCAGCCTTTTCGGCGGCGATCATGATTGGTGCGCCGTGCGCATCGTCAGCACCGACGAAATTGACTTCATGGCCCTGCATTCGCTGGAACCGCACCCAGATGTCGGCCTGGATATATTCCATGATGTGGCCGATATGAAACGCTGCATTGGCGTAAGGCAGGGCGGTAGTGACGAATAATTGGCGGGGAGTTGAAGTCAAAATGATGCTCATTTGGCAATGTTAAGTGCTGCGGATTGGAATAAAAGGTTGATTTTAGCAGCCAACGACGACAATTGTGGCGCAGGGTGGACACATTGTGCCCACGCGTTACCGTTGTAGCTGGAGTTTCGACCTGTGCAAGCGCGTACGTGGAGGAGTTCATGCATGGGCACAAGTGCCTACTCGACGCCGCGCCAGCGGAATGGCAACGATATGGTTTAGACTTGCCGCATCTTATTGGAAATACGTAGAGGAAAAGTAATGAGCGTCACGATTGAAGCAGTCAAGGCAGCATTGGCCGGTGTCATCGATCCGAATACCGGCAAGGATCTGATTGCCGGCAAGTCGGCTAAAAATATCCAGCTGGATGGCGCCAATGTTACGTTCGACATCGAGCTGGACTATCCGGCCAAAAGCCAGTTTGCGCTGATCGGCGACGCCGCCGTTGCAGCGGTTCGCGCGTTGCCTGGTATCGGCCAGGTCAGCCCGCATGTCTATTCGAAAATCCAGTCCCACGCAGTGCAGCGTGGCGTCAAGCTGATGGCGAACGTCAAGAACATCATCGCGGTGGCGTCCGGCAAGGGTGGGGTCGGTAAATCGACCACGGCCGTCAACCTGGCGCTGGCGCTGGCGGCAGAGGGTGCACAGGTCGGGATCCTTGATGCCGACATCTATGGCCCGTCGCAGCCGATGATGATGGGCATCAGCGGCCGTCCGGAAACCAAGGATGGCAAAACCATGGAGCCGCTGGAAAACCACGGACTGCAGGTGTCGAGCATCGGTTTCATGGTCGATCCGGACGAGCCGATGGTGTGGCGCGGCCCGATCGTCACGCAAGCCTTGCAACAGTTGCTGGAACAGACCAACTGGCGCGATCTCGATTACCTGATCGTCGACATGCCGCCTGGCACCGGCGATATCCAGTTGACGCTGTCGCAAAAAGTTCCGGTGACCGGCGCCGTGATCGTCACCACGCCGCAGGACATCGCACTGCTTGATGCGCGCAAGGGCTTGAAGATGTTCGAGAAGGTCGGTATTCCGATCCTCGGGATCGTCGAGAACATGAGTACGCATATCTGCTCGAACTGCGGTCATGCCGAAGCGATTTTCGGTGAAGGCGGCGGCGCTCGCATGTGCGGCGAATACGGCGTCGATTTCCTGGGCGCGTTGCCGTTGACCATGTCGATCCGCCAGCAGACCGATTCCGGCACGCCAACCGTGGTCGCCGAACCGGATGGTGCGGTGGCGCATATCTACAGGGAGATCGCGCGCAAGGTGGCGATCAAGGTTGCTGAAAAGGCGCGCGACATGTCGAGCAAATTCCCGAGCATCGTTATCAAGAACGATTAAAGCGAGGTGATTTCGTGATGCACCGCCAGCCAGATCGTAGGCTGGTTCGCATCGGTCCATTCGATGCGGTGGCGACAATGCGCGGGGATGTGCAGCCAAGTGCCAGGTTGCATGACATGTTCTTCTCTGGCGCCCTCCAGCGTCAGGCCGGCGCTGCCGCTGAGCAGCAGCACCCATTCTTCTTGGGGATTGTCATACCAGAAACCGGGTGGGCTGGCTTGTCCATTGGACACGATGCGTTCGATTTTCAAGCCGGCGCGTTCGTGTAGCAGTTCAAACACTTCCGCCGAACTGTCGAGCGGCAGGTTGTTCAATAAATTGCCGTAGCTGGCTTGCATGTCGGTCCTTTGGGTGGCGGTGTTGACGGTGGTGTCGCGTATTATTGATTATTGCACTCAGTAAATTGTACGGGGTTTGCCCAAGGCATCTGGCAATGAGCGCATGGGCAGTTAGTGTTGTCAATTTTCGATGTAAAGGACCAGAAAATGAAATCACGGATTCTTTCTGTACTGTTTTCCGCAACTTTGCTGAGTGCTGGCCTGCTTCCGCAGATGGCCCAAGCCGCCTCGGTCTCGTTCATTGAGCCGGCTGACGGTGCGGTGGTCAGCAGCCCATTCACTGTCAAGTTCGGCGTCAGCGGCATGGAAGTCAAGCCGGCGAGCGACATGACGCCGGGGACCGGTCACCATCACCTGCTGATCAACGAAGACAGCATCCCGGCCGGGCAGGCTATCCCGGTCGATGACAGGCATTTGCATTTCGGCAAGGGCCAAACCGAAACCAGCGTTACGCTGCCGCCGGGCAAATATAAGCTGACCATGCAGTTCGCCAACGGCGCCCACCAGTCCTATGGCCCGGAACTGAGTAAAACCATCAACGTTACCGTCAAATAAACGCCGGCAGCAGGCAGATCCGCTCGGCGGTTCCATCCACTGGTGCAACGCGGTAAAATGGGGTTTTCCTTGATAACGGCTTTGGCAATCCAAGGCCGTTTTTATTTATCATGACTGCTCCGACTCCAGCTTCCACTTCCCCATCATCGCCGGTGCGTACCCGTTTCGCGCCTAGTCCGACCGGTTACCTGCATCTGGGCGGCGCCCGTACTGCGTTGTTTTCCTGGGCCTATGCACGCCACTTCGGCGGCACTTTCGTGTTGCGCATTGAAGATACCGATCTGGAACGTTCGACCCCGGAAGCCGTGCAAGCCATCATCGACGGCATGCAATGGCTGGGTCTGGAGCATGACGAAGGTCCGTTCTACCAGATGCGCCGCATGGATCGCTATCGCGAAGTGATCGCGCAAATGCTGCAGGAAGGCACGGCCTACCACTGCTACTCGTCGCCGGAAGAAGTCGAAGCGATGCGCGAACGCATGCGCGCCGCTGGCGAAAAGCCGCGTTACGACGGCACCTGGCGTCCAGAGCCGGGCAAGACTTTGCCTGCGATTCCTGCGGATCGCAAGCCGGTGGTGCGTTTCAAGAATCCGCTCGATGGTGACGTCAGCTGGGACGACGTGGTCAAGGGCAACATCACCATTTCCAACCGTGAAATGGACGATCTGGTGATCGCCCGTCCAGACGGCACGCCGACGTACAATTTTTGCGTGGTGGTGGACGATTGGGACATGAAGATCACCCACGTGATCCGCGGCGACGACCACGTCAACAATACACCGCGCCAGATCAATATCCTGAAGGCGCTGGGTGCAACGTTGCCGCTGTACGGCCACGTACCGATGATTCTCGGCGCCGACGGCGAGAAACTGTCGAAGCGCCACGGTGCGGTCAGCGTCATGGATTACCCGGCGCAAGGCTACCTGCCGGAAGCGATGCTGAATTACCTGGCGCGCCTGGGCTGGAGCCATGGCGACGAAGAAATTTTTTCGATGGAACAGTTCTGTGAATGGTTTGATCTCGACCACCTGTCGAAATCGCCGGCACAATTCAATCCTGAAAAACTGGCGTGGATCAACAACCACTACATCAAACTGGCCGACAACGCGCGCCTGGCAGCCATGGTCAAGCCGCTGATGGAGCGGGACGGCGCTGATTTCACCAATGCCCCGGACTTGCCGAAAGTGATCGGCCTGTTGAAGGAGCGCGCCAACACCGTCAATGAAATCGGCGTTGCAGCGATGCTGTTCTACCGTAAGCCGGCGCCGGATGCTGCGCTGCTGGCACAGCACTTTACCGATGCGATCAAACCGGCGCTGGCCGACTTTGCGGAACGTTGCGCCACGATTGAGTGGACCAAGGAAAGTTTGGCGCCGATGATCAAGGAAGTGCTGGCGACACACAAGCTGAAGATGCCGCAGTTCGCGATGCCGTTGCGCTTAATGGTGACCGGGCAGTTGCAGACCCCGGCGATCGATGCGGTGCTTGAATTGTTTGGCCGGGAAGCCGTCATTGCGCGTTTGCAGCAATATCTGGTCTAAATCTGCAATAAATCTGCAAATCGGGATTTACAAGCCGTAAATAAGCTTGCTATAATCTCGCTTCTGCAAACGGGGTATAGCTCAGCTGGGAGAGCGCTTGCATGGCATGCAAGAGGTCAGCGGTTCGATCCCGCTTACCTCCACCAGCAAATTGGTAGCAGAAGTAGTAAGGTTGTAAAGTTAGTTGGGCAGCTTGCTGTCCCCATCGTCTAGAGGCCTAGGACATCACCCTTTCACGGTGAGTACGGGGTTCGAATCCCCCTGGGGACGCCAGAATTCTTTTGGCATCGACAGGAAAGCAGTCGGAAAGCGATTGCAGAATATTGGTGTTGAGTGTTTTCGATACAATCGATGAGGCCGCCAAATGCGGCCTTTATTGTTTTTTGCAAGCAGCAGTAGAAGCACAAGGTCAGTACGGACAGATTACTGTCCCCATCGTCTAGAGGCCTAGGACATCACCCTTTCACGGTGAGTACGGGGTTCGAATCCCCCTGGGGACGCCAGAATAAAAAGGCCCGCGCAAGCGGGCCTTTTTGTTTTGCGGGTTGTAGGGTGGGCAGATTTTCTGCCCACGCTGAATTCACTCATCAATTCATCGTCGCTCCGCGTGGGCAAAATTGCCCACCCCACCGATTCTTTACTCGGCGAGGCGCAATCTATTTCCTGCCGATAGTCATCTCACGCGCACGTTGCATATCCCGGTCAAAATTCGCACGAGCCTCTTTACGGCAATCCGCAGCTTCACGTCCACGCATCGCGCGGCAATCGTTCATCGCCTGCGCATAGGCATTCGTGTTTTCTTTTTTCATGGTCTGGAAACGTGCTTGCGGCGTCCGGTCTTCTATCTTCCAGCGCGGAGGATCCTTGAACTGCACGTTTTCTTCGGCTGCATTGGCATGCAGCGCAAAAGCGTTGGCGGCGATAAAGAGCGATAGCCACAGCGGTTTCAGTTGCATTTTCATGATGCCTCCTTGTTGTATGGCATGCAGCAAGATGCTGCATGCGGACGGACTAATCAAATGCACGGCTTTCATTCGTTCGCCCCAGCAAAATCACGCTGCGCGACAGCTGCGCCGCGTGATCAGTAGCGCGAAATCTGACCGTTGTCGATACGTACCCGGTCGCCAACCCGCAGATCGCCGGGATTGCTGACGCTGATGGTTTGGAAACCGTTGTTGTTCATGCGCACGCGCACATTGTAGGAAGTGGTGCCAGGGCTGGCGCGCTGTTCCAGCTGATTGCCGGCTACCGCGCCGCCAACTACGCCGGCGATGGTCGCCAGGGTATTGCCGTTGCCGTGGCCGATTTGATGGCCGACCACGCCGCCCAGTACGCCGCCGACAACTGCGCCGCCGATGCCTTGGCTAGGCGTGTTGACTGCATCGATTGCATCGACCACGCCATAGTTGTCGCGGCGTGGCGGCTGCTGATAGCTTGGATAGGTCGCTTGCGGAGGCGGATTGTAATAACCCTGGTTGCCTTGGCTGGCGTAACCCTGGTTGCCATAGTTCTGTCCGCCGTAAGGAACCGCGCAGCCGCCGAGCAGCATTGACCCGCCGATCAGTGCTGCCAGCACAGCTTGTTTGGATGTTTTGCGGATTGTCATAAGGTGCCTCATTGAGTCGATTAGTGTCTGTGATGTAATTGATTTAACCAGTGTAGTGCTTTGCTTTACGAGCGAATGTGCGGCACGCCACACTAAAACGATTTTGCGGCCTGCCTGGTTGACCGCAGTAATCTCAGACTGCGGCTGGGACGGCTTTGTTCTTGCAGTCAGGAAAATAAATGTACGGTGAGGGCAATATGGCATGTCGCCTGATAGCAACTTAGCCCTTGCTCCAGTAATCCGGCTGCGCATAGATCGATTTCAGGCGATCTATGAAGAAACGCACCTTGGCCGGCAAATGCCGCTGTTGCGGATAGACCGCCATGATGTCGTAGTGCGGCAGCGCAAACTCATCCAGCACTGTCAGCAGTTCGCCCGACGCCAGTTGCGATTCGATTTCCCAAGTAGAGCGCCAACCCAGGCCGAGCCCTTCGCTGACCCATCGGTGCAGCAATTCGCCATCATTGCAATCCAGGTTGCCGGCGGTCTTGATGATCACCGGCTTGCCGTTTTGCTGGAAGTACCAGCCGCGCTGCTGGCCGCCCTGCAGGTTGAACGAAAGACAATTGTGGTTGGCGATGTCTTCCAGCGTCTTAGGAATGCCATTGCGATGAAAGTATTCCGGCGTACCGCACACGACCCGCCGATTGCTGGCCAGCTTTACCGCGACGAAATTGGGATCGATGGCGCCGCCGATGCGGATGCTGATGTCATAGCCTTCCCGCACCAGGTCGACCACGCGGTCGGTCAGGTTGAATGAAATCTGTACTTCCGGATTGGTGGCTATAAAAGCTGGCGCATGCGGCGCGACATGCTTGCGGCCGAATGCAGCCGGGGCCGACACCACCAGATGGCCGGTAGCCTTGTGACGACCTTCCGAAATGATTTCTCGGCAATATCCAGCTCGGTCAGCAGCTTGCGGCAATGGTCGAGGAAGACCGTGCCTTGTTCTGTCAGGGTCAGATGCCGGGTAGTGCGATGCATCAGCTTGGTGCCGAGCCGCTTCTCCAGCGCATCGATGCGCCGCCCCAGCATGACGGGAGTAATGTCTTGCTCAAGCGCCGCACTCGCCAGACTGCCTTTTTCGACCACGCTGACGAAAGCTTCGATTTGTTTGAGTTTGTCCATCTTTGTCTCCGCATACCCTGTTTTTTATAGTATTCCATACTTCATGTATCGAATAAAGCGATTGTTTGTATTCTTATCAAACAATATGTTTGGTTATAGCATGTGCTTCATCCACTCGGTAGTTGTCAGCCTCTCTTCCAAGTCTCAGCCAAGTCGTAGTGAACGACGCTGATTGAGCCGGGAGAGCCGGCTGAAACAAACCGTAGGCAGTGGCAACAATTTTTACATTGAGTATTCCGGAGGCAACATGGCAAAGATGAAGGCAGTGGACGCAGTAATGCACGTATTGGCAAAAGAGGGCTGCGTACAAGCCTTTGGTGTGCCAGGTGCCGCAATTAACCCGTTTTACTCTGCCATGAAACGGCATGGCGGGATTGAGCACGTACTGGCACGCCACGTTGAAGGCGCATCGCACATGGCGGAAGGCTACACCCGAGCCAACCCAGGCAATATCGGCATCTGTATCGGCACCTCCGGTCCTGCCGGCACCGACATGATCACTGGCTTGTACTCGGCACAGGCGGATTCGATTCCAATCCTCTGCATTACCGGCCAGGCGCCGCGTGCCCGTTTGTACAAGGAAGATTTCCAGGCTGTCGACATCGAATCGATTGCCAAGCCGGTCACCAAGTGGGCGGTCACTGTCCGCGAACCGGCCTTGCTGCCGCGCGTGTTCCAGCAGGCTTTCCACATCATGCGTTCCGGCCGCCCAGGTCCGGTGTTGATCGACATGCCATTCGACGTGCAGATGGCTGAGATCGAATTCGATCCTGATACTTACGAGCCGTTGTCTGTGTACAAACCGGCAGCATCGCGCGCCCAGATCGAAAAAGCGCTGACCATGTTGAACGAATCCGAGCGTCCGTTGCTGACCATCGGCGGTGGCGTCATCAATGCCGATGCAGCTGATCTGGCAGTTGAGTTTGCTGAATTGACTGGCGTACCGGTGATCCCGACTCTGATGGCCTGGGGTGCGATTCCTGACGACCATCCGCAAATGGCGGGCATGGTCGGTTTGCAGACCAGCCATCGTTACGGCAACGCCACCATGCTGGCGTCCGATTTCGTGCTCGGTATCGGCAACCGTTGGGCTAACCGCCATACCGGTTCGGTCGAAGTATTCACCAAGGGCCGCAAGTTCGTTCACGTCGACATCGAGCCGACCCAGATCGGCCGCGTGTTCGGTCCTGACTACGGCATCGTCTCCGATGCCAAGGCAGCCTTGACGCTGTTCGTTGAAGTCGCCAAGGAATTGAAAACCGCCGGAAAATTGCCTGATCGTTCGGCATGGTTGGCAGAATGCCAGGAACGCAAGCGCACCATGCAGCGCCGCACCCATTTCGAAAACGTGCCGGTCAAGCCGCAGCGCGTCTACGAAGAAATGAATCGCGCTTTCGGTCGCGATACCTGCTACGTCAGCACCATCGGGCTGTCGCAGATCGCCGCCGCGCAATTCCTGCATGTGTACCACGCACGTCACTGGATCAACTGCGGCCAGGCTGGTCCGCTGGGCTGGACTATTCCTGCGGCATTGGGCGTCTGCGTTGCCGATCCAAAGCGTGAAGTGGTGGCGATCTCCGGCGATTACGACTTCCAGTTCATGATCGAAGAATTGGCTGTTGGCGCGCAGTTCAACCTGCCTTACTTGCACGTTGTGGTGAACAACTCGTACCTCGGCCTGATCCGTCAGGCGCAGCGCGGCTTCGAGATGGATTACTGTGTGCAGCTGGCGTTTGAAAACATCAATGCGCCGGAACTCAATGGCTACGGCGTCGACCATATCGCTGTGGTCGAAGGGCTGGGTTGCAAGGCGATCCGCGTCACCGATCCGAACGCCATCCAGGATGCGTTTGCTCAAGCCAAGCGTTGGATGAAGGAATTCCGTGTGCCGGTCGTGGTGGAAATCATCCTGGAACGTGTGACCAACGTGTCGATGGGCACCGAGATCGACGCCGTCAACGAGTTTGAAGAACTGGCCAAGAGCCGTGTTGACGCACCAACCGCAGTTTCGTTGCTGGACTGAGTTTTTAGGAGAGAGACGATATGACAAAACTAGCCGCCAACCTGACCATGCTGTTTACCGAGCTGCCATTTCTGGATCGCTTCGATGCCGCAGCCAAGGCCGGGTTCAAGGGAGTCGAATTTCTGTTCCCGTATGCGTTCCGCGCTGAGCAGATCGCCGACAAGCTGGCCACCAACGGCCTGGAACTGGTGCTGCACAATCTGCCGGCAGGTAATTGGGAAGCCGGCGAGCGCGGCATCGCCTGCCATCCAGATCGCGTCAGCGAATTCCAGCACGGTGTCGATGATGCGATTAGCTACGCCAAGGTGCTAGGCGTCAAGCAGCTGAATTGCCTGGTTGGTATCGTGCCGGCAGGCGTCAGCACGGAGTTGGCACGTGCCACCGTGGTCAGCAACCTGAAGTTTGCTGCTGACAAGTTGCAGGCTGCCGGCATCAGGTTGTTGATCGAACCGATCAACAGCTTTGATATCCCGGGTTTTTTCCTGACGGGTACGCATCAGGCACTAGAGTTGATCAAGGAAACCGGTTCCAGCAACCTGTTTGTGCAATACGACATCTATCACATGCAGCGCATGGAAGGCGAACTGGCCAACACCATCAAGGCCAACCTGGCGCAAATCAAGCACGTGCAGCTGGCGGACAATCCGGGGCGTTTCGAACCGGGCACAGGCGAAATCAATTATCACTACCTGTTCAAGTTCCTGGATGAAATCGGCTACGACGGCTGGATCGGCTGCGAGTACAAGCCGAAAGCAGGCACGGTAGAAGGACTTGGCTGGCGCGCTGCGCACGGCCTGTAAATCCTCGCAAAAAGACACACCTTAAAAATTACGGAGAAATATCATGGCAAAAGTTGGCTTTATCGGACTCGGCATCATGGGCGCGCCTATGGCAGAAAACCTGCAACGCGGCGGCCACAAGCTGTACCTGCATGACCAGAAGAATCCACCGGCAGCACTGATTGATGGCGGTGCGACGGTTTGTACATCTGGCGCCGAAGTCGCCAAGCGCGCTGACATTATCATCATCATGGTGCCGGATACCCCGCACGTTGAAGCCGTCCTGTTCGGTGAGAAGGGCGTGGCTGAAGGCCTGACGTCTGGCAAGATCGTGATCGACATGAGCTCGATCTCGCCGATCGCCACCAAGGGTTTCGCCAAGAAGATCAACGCACTGGGCTGCGAATACCTGGATGCGCCGGTTTCCGGCGGCGAAGTCGGCGCCAAGGCTGCATCGTTGACCATCATGGTCGGCGGTTCCGAAGGTGCGTTCAACGATGCCAAGCCGTTGTTTGAACTGATGGGAAAGAACATCACGCTGGTCGGCGGCAACGGCGACGGGCAGACTACCAAGGTGGCCAACCAGATCATCGTGGCGTTGAACATCCAGGCGGTTGCTGAAGCCCTGTTGTTCGCCTCCAAGGCTGGCGCCGATCCAGCGCGTGTACGTCAAGCCCTGATGGCGGCTTTGCGGCGTCGCGCATCCTGGAAGTGCATGGCGAACGCATGGTCAAACGTACTTTCAACCCAGGCTTCCGCATCGAACTGCACCAGAAGGACTTGAACCTGGCATTGCAAGGCGCCAAGGCTCTGGGCGTGTCGCTGCCGAACACCGCAGTTGCACAGGAATTGATGAACTCCTGCGCAGCCAATGGTTTGAGCGGCCTCGATCACTCGGCACTGTGCCGTGCGATCGAGATCATGTCGAACCATGAAATCGCCAAGGCGTAATTTCTGCTATTGTTTATGGAGTGGGCAATAAGACTCGCCCACCCCATGGTTGTTCGAACGTATGGCAGCAAACTCGGCGCGCACGACGCGGTAGAGGCAACAAAAAAAGCAGGACAGAAAAGTTTTTGAGACAACTCGCTTCATAGATCAAGGTACAACAGCATGACTACCGCGAACAGCATCAAGCCCGCCAGCTTCTCCTCGACATGTACCAGGCCGCAGTCGACGCTGTCAGCGCCTCCAAGTGCCTTCCCGAATATCTGGCCAGGATTCCGGCGCCGTCCGGTAAAGGCCGTACGTTGGTGATCGGCGCCGGTAAAGGTGCGGCGGCGATGGCCAAGGCGGTGGAAGACAATTGGCAGGGCGATATTTCCGGTTTGGTCGTGACGCGCTACGCCCACGGCGCGGATTGCAAGCGCATCGAAGTGGTCGAAGCATCGCATCCCGTGCCTGACGAAGCCGGCCGCAAGGCGGCGGCACGGATGCTCGATATGGTGCAGGGTTTGACTGCCGACGACTTGGTGCTATGCCTGATTTCGGGCGGCGGCTCGGCCTTGCTGGCATTGCCTGCGGACGGTATTTCGCTGGAGCAGAAGCAAGCGATCAACAAGGCGTTGCTGAGAAGCGGCGCCACTATTTTTGAAATGAACTGCGTGCGCAAGCATCTGTCGGCCATCAAGGGCGGACGGCTGGCGCTGGCCTGTGCCCCGGCGCGGGTAGTGACGCTGATGATTTCCGATATTCCCGGCGACGATCCCGGCATCATCGCCAGCGGCCCGACATTGGCCGATCCGACCACTTGCGCTGAAGCACTGGCGGTGCTGCGCAAATACAATATCGAGACGCCGGAAGCGATCCGCAAGCATCTCGAATCCGGCGCCGGCGAAACGCCTAAGCCGGGTGATCCGCGCCTGGAACGTAACCAGCACTATGTGATCGCCACTGCGCAAGATGCGCTGGAAGCAGCAGCCGGGGTTGCTACTGCTGCCGGCCTGACGCCGCACATTTTGTCCGATGAGATGGAAGGCGAGGCGCGCGATATCGGGCTGGCGCATGCCGCATTGGCGCGACAGATTTCCCGTCGCGGCCAACCTTTCAGCAAACCATGCGTCGTGATTTCCGGTGGCGAAACCACGGTTACGGTGCGTGGCACAGGCCGTGGCGGCCGTAATGCCGAATTCCTGCTGAGCCTGGCGACAGCGCTGGACGGCTTTCCGGATATCCATGCGATTGCTTGCGACACCGACGGCATCGACGGTTCGGAAGACAACGCCGGCGCGATCTACCAGCCGGACTCGATGCGCAAGGCTGCGGAACTGGGACTGCGCCCGCGCGCGATGCTCGACAATAATGATGGCTACGGTTTCTTCAGCGCGCTGGGCGACCTGGTTGTCAGCGGCCCGACGCGCACCAATGTCAACGATTTCCGCGCCATCCTGATTCTCTAGGAAGCCGGTTTCACTGTTTTGCTGAAATGAAGAAAACAGTCAAGTAGCCTCATCCCGCGCACGCGGGATCCCGATTATTGACGAAAAATGGATTCCCGCATACGCGGGAATGACGCGAGAATTCAGTTACTTCATGTCTGGCTTCATGTCGGACTCACCGCTTGAATTACGAAAGAAAACCAACCATGCGCCGCCAACGTAAAGCAAAAATCGTCGCCACGCTCGGCCCTGCCAGCGCCGACCAGAAAACCATCCAGGCATTGTTCGAAGCCGGTGCCGATGTCTTTCGTTTCAACTTTAGCCACGGCAGCCACGCCGATCACCAGCAACGCTACGAGATCGTGCGCGCGGTGGAGCAGGCAGTTGGCCGGCCGATCGCCATCCTGGCTGATCTGCAAGGCCCAAAGCTGCGGATCGGTCAGTTCGCCGATGGCAAGATCGAGTTGCAGGCAGGCCAGGAATTCACGCTCGACCGCGATCCGGCGCCGGGTAACAAGCAGCGCGTCTGTTTACCGCATGCGGAACTGTTTGAAGTGATCGCCGGCGGCCAGTCTTTGCTGCTGGACGATGGCAAGGTCAGGCTGGAGGTATTGTCGTGCGATGGCCAGTCCATCCATACCCGGGTGGTCAACAGCGGTTCGCTATCGGACCGCAAAGGGGTCAATGTGCCGGACGCGGTATTGCCGATTCCGGCGCTGACTGAGAAAGACAAGCGCGACTTGAAATTCGCGCTGGAACTTGGCGTTGACTGGATCGCGCTGTCCTTTGTGCAGCGGCCGGAAGACGTGATGGAAGCACGCGCCTTGATCGGCGAGCGCGCCAGCATCTTGTCGAAGCTGGAAAAGCCTGCGGCGCTGGAGCAGTTGGACGCTATCGTCCAGGTTTCCGATGCCATCATGGTGGCGCGCGGCGACCTCGGCGTGGAACTGCCGCCGGAGCGCGTGCCGGGTGTGCAAAAGCGTATCCTGCGTGTCTGCCGTCAGCACGGCAAGCCGATCGTGATCGCCACCCAGATGCTGGAATCGATGATTACCTCACCAGTGCCGACGCGCGCCGAAGCTTCCGACGTCGCCAGCGCCATCTACGACGGCGCCGATGCCGTGATGCTGTCGGCCGAATCAGCCAGCGGCGCTTACCCGGTCCCGGCGGTGTCCATCATGGACCGTATCATCACCGAAGTGGAGCGCGACCCGCTGTACCAGAACATGCTGGATGCACAACATGAAACGCCGCTGCCGAACCGCGGTGACGCCATCTGCTCGGCGCTGCGCGATGTGACTCGCATCATTGGCGCCAAGGTCACCGTAACTTATACCAGTTCGGGGCACACCAGTTTGCGTGCTGCGCGCGAACGGCCGATGGCGCCTATTCTCAGCATCACGCCGAAGCTGTCGACAGCACGCCGACTGGCGTTGGTGTGGGGAGTGCATTCGACCATCAGCGAGCAGGTGCATAACGAAAGCGAAATGGTGACTGCCGCTTGCCAGACTGCGTTCAAGGAAGGCTTTGCCAAGGTCGGCGACCAGATTGCGATCACTGCGGGCATGCCGTTCGGTCAGCCGGGTAGCACCAACCTGTTGCGCCTCGCGGAAATCTGGGCACAATAAATTCGGTACGTTACCGGCGTTAGCCGGTGAATTGATGCGGTTCCGCTAGAAAAGCGGCCGGAAAATATCCCCCATGCGCAAGCGGCGGGGATATTTTTATGCCGGGTACAACATCTAAGTAGGTTCTTCTTCCGGCTTGTCTCTGACGAGTTGGAACGATGGCACCAGTTCCAATAGCTGCAATCCAAATTGCGCATCCAGTTTTTTCGCTCTACTACGGATCTCCGATCTGAAAAGCGGCGTCACGCTGCCTTTGATGAAGAACGCAATGCAATTGTGGCTGTCGCTGGTGCGGCACCACCAGATGCGCCAGTCGGATGCGGCCAGCGCCTGCCCGATGGCCTGCACCAGGAAATCCGGACGGTCCCATAGATTGGATACCAGGATGCCGCCGGGCGTCAGACTGCGCAGGCAATCTGCATAGAAACTGCTGGTGCTGAGTTCATCCGCAGGACCATCTGCGGAAAAGCCGTCCAGCATGATGATATCCGCGATATTCCCTTGCTGGGCTTGCATGTACGCTGCCGCATCGGTGTGGATCACTTGCAGGCGTTCGTCGTCGGCGGGAATCATGAACGCGTCGCGCAAGGCGATCACTTCTGCGCTCAGCTCGAGAACGGTAATGCGAGCGGCGGGGAAATGACGATAGCAGTACTTGGCGAGCGAACCGCCACCCAGGCCGACCAGCAAGATGTGCCTGGGGGCTGCATGAAACAGCATGAAACCCATCATCGCCCGGGTATAGCTCAGCAACAGTTTGTGTGGCTCGGCAATCGACATTGCGCTCTGCACATATTTATGGTCGAAGTGCAGCGTACGCATGTCGCCATGGTCGAACACAAAGGGTTGTCCGCCACTTTTCTCGAGCAGTTGTTCAAAAGAGCTGGGTGTGTTCATGTGGCGTGATAGTGAGTCTGTCGCTGTGCCAGTTGCAATAGGCGGAGTACTCAGGGGAACGCTGTGGCCAGCTTATCGTTTCTGCGTTGCTGCACAATGTTTTGCGCGGTCAGGCGCAACATCAGTGCATGATGCGGCGACAGATCTTTCAATTTTTTGAGCAGGCTTTGCTCTGCGGTGTCGAGTCGTTTTCCTTTGCACGCAAACACGATTCGGTTACCGGATTCCCTCGCGTCGACCGCAATCGCGGCGCCGCCAAAACTGCGCTGAATGCGATCGAGATACAAGTCCGTATCGCTATTGTTGCCGAGCAGGTTGACTACCAGCATGCCGTCCTGCGCCAGTGACTGGTAACAGTCGTCATAGAACGCCTGGCTGCATAGCTGTGGCGGCTGCCCGTTGCGGTCAAATCCGTCCACCAGCAGGACATCGTGGTCGTTCTCAGCGTCGCGCACCAGCTGACAGCCATCCATGCAGACAATCTGCAGCCTGTGGTCATCCTGGGGAATCTGGAAATGTTTTCTCAAGGCGATCACTTCCGGGTTGTTTTCGGCCACCACGATGGCGGACTGCGGCAGATGACGATAACAGTATTTGACCAGCGAACCGCCGCCCAGACCTATCATGGCAATCCTCTTCGGCGCATCGTTGAAGAGTAGAAAGCCCATCATCGTGATGGTATAGCCTAGCAGCAGTTCGTCCGGTTCGCTCATGTACATCTCACTTTGTACCGCGCTGCTGTCGAACAGCAGCGAAATCGAGTATGTGTTTTTATAGATGAAAGGACGGCCGTCAGCGGAAAAATTCGCGAGGTCGGAAAGATTGTCTAGAAGCATGGTCGTCTTTTCTAAAGCTCCGGGTAAGGCGAGGTGTCAAACCAGCACATGGCGCGTCTGTATGAAATAACGGTAGATCCGATCTTCTATCAGGGGATCGATCATCACCTCAGGCCGTTTGCCGTTCGGGCAGGCGAGCTTGGGCGTGGTGCCGAACAGGCGGCAAACTAGCGGGCGTTCCTCATACACTTGGCAACCGTTGGCGCCCAGATGCGGGCAGTTCAGTGCGGCCATGGCGGCGTCCTGTTCCTGCGCACTCTTGCGCGGCAGCCTGGCCATCTCTTCGGTTGAGGCCAGCACCGGTCCGCAGCAGTCGTGACAGCCCGGCACACAGGTAAATGCCGGGATCCGTTGCCGGAAGAACTTGATTATGTGCGCATTGCTTTTCATTGTAATGTCATTATCATTAAATGAACATACCATACTCATTCTACGCGATTTGAAAGCTGTTGCCGAGATGCCAGATTATCAGTGGCGGATGGCATGCTGTCCGGGCAGTCAACGATTCTTGTCGGGTTGTGATCCGCGCTGGCGTGCTTCTGCCATCCTGAAAACGGGAATATAGCGGATGCGTTGGTGGAGAAGGCAGGGCTGTCTGTCTTGCAGGAAGGATATCCGGCGCGCAGAAGCGCAAGGTTTTGCCGCTCACGGCAGCGAGCGGCGGTTATGATCTATTTGTTAGTTGCCTTGGGCGTCCTGGCGGCAGCTTTGGTTGGGTAATCGACGTGATGACGCTCCAGATATTCGCGGATCATTTGCCGTATCACCTGCGATGGCGTCAAGTCCTGCGCAAGGCACAGTTCGTCAAACGCCTTCTTTTTCACGGGATCGATCAGGATGGTTAGTCGTGCAGTTTTTGATTCCATGGAATAGGCAGACTTTTATGATAATGAGATTATCATTATACACATCAGGGAGCATGCAATCCGAGGGCGAAAGCCGGTCCGCGCGCGGGATGGTGCGAGTCCTGAAGGGTAGAAAATATGCGATATCTGCTGCAAAAGGCGGTCCAGCGTGACGATGCTGAACCGCCTTTTGCATTCAACTCAGTGCAAGGAATTATCAGGCGGCAAAGCCGCCATCAATGCTGAGGCTGGCGCCGGTGATGTAAGCCGCTTCGGGGCTGGCCAGGTAAGCCACGAAGCCGGCGACTTCTTCAGCGGTGCCGTAGCGGCCGACCGGCATCATTGCCTTCAGGGAGGCGGCGAAGTCGCTGCCGGCCGGATTCATGTCGGTATCGACTGGGCCAGGCTGCACATTGTTGATGGTGATGCCGCGCGGACCGAGGTCGCGCGCCAGGCCGCGAGTCAGGCCGACCAGAGCCGACTTGCTCATGGCGTAAGGGCCGCCGCCGGCAAACGGCATGCGGTCGGCATTGGTGCTGCCGATGTTGATGATACGGCCGCCGCCGCCCATGTGGCGTGCCGCTTCCTGGCTGGCGATGAAGACGCTGCGGACATTGATTGCCAGCGTGCGATCGAAGTCTTCCAGGCTGAAATCGGCCAGCGGCGCAATCGCCAGCACGCCGGCATTGTTGACCAGGATGTCGAGTCGTCCAAACTTCGTCATGGTTTGTCCGATGGCCGCCTTGATCGCTTCGGCGTCAGCGCTGTCAGCTTTGATCGCCAATGCACGTCCGCCGGCAGCTTCGATGTCCTTTACCATTTGCAGGGCGCGCTCACCTGAACTGATATAGGTCAGGGCGACGGCTGCGCCATCTCTGGCCAGGCGTTTGGCGACGGCGGCGCCGATGCCGCGTGAGCCGCCCTGGATGAAGGCGACCTTGCCTGCGAGTACTTGGGATTCTTGATTGTTGCTCATGAGGTTTCTCCGTTTGGTTGCGCCGCTTATCGAAATGATGAGTGGCGAGTTGACAAGCGAAGTATCGGACGATCATTATGTTGTGACTAGTCGCTAATCTTCATATTCACTTCATCCCAAAGGTTTGAAATAACGACATGGAAACGATGATCGGAATGCAATGTTTCGTGCGCAGCGCCGAGGCAGGCAGCTTCTCCGAGGCGGCACGCCGCCTCGGCATGACATCGGCCGCGGTCGGCAAGAATGTGGCACGGCTGGAGGCTGGGCTCGGTGTGCGCCTGTTCCAGCGCAGCACGCGTAGCCTGACCTTGACCGAGGCCGGCGAGAGTTTCCTGCATGAAGTCAGGGACAGCCTGGTGTCGATCCAGGCCGCAGTCGATAACCTGGCCAGCGCCGGTGGGCAACCGGCGGGAGTACTCAAGGTCAGCATGGGCACCGGCTTCGGCCGTACCTACATGGTGCCGCTGCTGGCGCCATTCCTGGCAAAGTATCCGGCGATCTCGCCGGACTGGCATTTCGACAACCGCCAGGTTGATCTGATCGCGCAAGGCTTCGATGCCGCTCTTGGCGGCGGTTTTGAGTTGCCACCCGGCGTTGTTGCGCGCCAACTGGCGCCGGCGCATCGGGTGTTGCTGGCGGCACCGGATTATTTCAAGGGCAAGAAGATGCCGACATCGCCGACCGACCTGGACGCGCTCGACGGTATCTTCATTCGCTCGCCGCAAACGGGAAGAGTGCGCACTTGGCCGTTGCGCAACCGCGCCAACCAGCAGGTGCCGGTGACCTTGCGCGTGCGGATGACCATGAGCGATCCGGAAGCGGCCTGCGAAATCGCTCAGATGGGTCTTGGCATTGCCTTGGTCAGTATGCCGAACGCGCTGCCGTTTATGCTCAACAAGAGCCTGATACGCGTGCTACCCGACTGGTATGTCGACGGCGGTAGCTTGTCCTTGTATTTTGCCGCGCAAAAATTACTGCCAGCGAAAACCCGGGTGTTTGTCGATTACGTCGTCGAGCATTTCCGCGAGCATGATCTGGCGCGCCGTTTCTCGGCATTTTGATGACGCTATCCAAAAACGCAGCAGCTACGAAAAAGGCCACGGCTTACGCCGTGGCCTTTCCTTGATATTGCCGGAAAATGCAGCTTAACGCGCCGCTTCAGCCAGCGACAGAGCCAGCTTGTTGTGGTGCTCCAGCACACTGCCGAGATCAACCGTGGTGAACTGGCCATCACGCACCACCACGCGGCCGTTGATGATACTGTAGGCGACATCCGCTGGCGTGCAGAAGACCAGCGCCGCCACCGGATCGTGCCAGCCGCCGGCAAAGCCGACCTTGTTCAAATCGAACAGCACCAGATCGGCCGACATGCCTGGTTTCAGTGCGCCGATGTCGTCGCGGTTGAGCACTTTGGCGCCGCCGAGCGTGGCCAGCTCCAGCGCTTGCCGCGCCGTCATCGCGTCGGGGCCGAAACCGACCCGCTGCAACAGCATCGCCTGTCGTACTTCGCCCAGCATGTGGGCGCCGTCGTTGGATGCCGAACCATCGACGCCGATGCCGACCGGTACGCCGGCGTCGACCATCTTGCGGATCGGCGCGATGCCGGAAGCCAGCCGCATGTTGGAGCAAGGGCAGTGGGCGATGCCGGTGCCGGTACGACCGAACATGTAGATGCCTTCGTCGTCCAGCTGCACACAGTGCGCATGCCAGACGTCATGGCCAACCCAGCCGCAATCCTCTGCATATTCAGCCGGCGTCATGTTGAATTTCTCGCGGCTGTAGGCGATGTCGTTGACGTTTTCCGCCAGGTGGGTATGCAGTGAAACGCCATGCTGGCGGGCCAGAATCGCCGATTCGCGCATCAGGTCGCGCGATACCGAAAACGGCGAGCAGGGTGCCACCACGATGCGCTGCATCGCATGGCGGTTGCTGTCGTGATAGGTTTCGATCAGGCGCTGGGTATCCCGCAGAATCGCCTTTTCATCTTCCACCACGCGGTCCGGCGGCAAGCCGCCTTTCGACTGGCCGACGCTCATCGAGCCGCGTGCGGCGTGGAAACGCATGCCGATCTGCTGCGCCGCTTCGATGCTGTCGTCCAGCTTGCAGCCGTTTGGATAGATGTACAGGTGATCGCTGCTGGTGGTGCAGCCGGACATGATCAGTTCAGCCATTGCAGTCAACGTCGATACCTTGATCATCTCTGGCGTCAGGTTGGCCCAGATCGGATACAGGTTAGTCAACCAGTTGAACAGCTCGCCATTCTGCGCCGCCGGAATCACGCGCGTCAGGCTTTGGTACATGTGGTGATGGGTATTCACCAAGCCCGGGATGACGACGTGATTGCCGGCGTCGATCACTTCGTCGGCGGATTGCGGCAGGTCGGCGCTGTCGCCGACCTGTTCGATCATGTTGTCGCGGATGAACACCGCGCCGCCGGCGATTTCACGACGCGCGTCGTCCATGGTGACGACGACACGCGCATTTCTTATCAATAAAGTTTTAGACATGAGCTATGGAAAAAAATACGCTGGTTCAAGACCTTGAGCTACCTTGCTCAAGGTTTTGATGTAAAGCGGCGTAGGAAATCCAGCAAGATTTGCGCCGATACTTCAGCATCATCCGCAGTCATTGTTTCCAATGGATTGTGGCTGATGCCGCCGTTGCCGCAACGCGTAAACAGCATTGCGACATCGGTTATTTTAGCGATGGTCATGGCATCATGACCGGCGCCGGAAGCCAGTTTGAACGGTTTTACGCCAGCCCGCTCGGTGGCTGCAGACAATTGCTCCATCAACCACGAGGCGCACGGTGCGGCCGGAGCCGACACCATCTTCTCGATATTCGCTTCGACGCAGCGGCGTTCGCAGACCGTCTCGATGTGACGCAACACATCTTCCACTGCAGCATCGCGCACCGTATCGTCTGCCGCACGGATATCCAGCGAGAATACGCAGGCGCCAGGGATCACGTTGGTCGAGCCGTTCGGCACCTGCAATTGGCCGACGGTGCCGACCAGCGACGCGTGCTGGTCTTGGCTGCAGCGCTGCTCCACATACAGCAGGATTTCAGCGGCGGCCGCAGCAGCGTCCTTGCGCATCGACATCGGCGTGGTGCCGGAGTGGCTGGCGACGCCTTTCAGTTGCACCATGTAGCGGCAGCTGCCGGCGATCGATGTGACGATGCCGACCGGCAGGTCGCGCTGCAACAGCACCGGGCCTTGTTCGATATGCACTTCGACGTAGCCCAACAAATCGGCTGGATTGCGCGCGATGGCAGGAATTGCTGCTGGATCGTGGCCGGCCTTCAATAACGCATCGCGCATGCTGATGCCATCGCGGTCGAGATTATTCAGCAGCTCCATGTTGAATTGGCCGATGATCGCATTACTGCCGAGGAAAGTGCTCTTGAAGCGCACGCCTTCTTCTTCGGAAAAGCCGACGATCTCGAAATGGAACGGCAGCTTTTCGCCGCGTTCATGCAAGTGTTTGACGATGGCGATCGGCAGCAGGATGCCTTCGCGGCCATCGTATTTGCCGCCGTTGCGCACCGTGTCGTAGTGCGAGCCGGTCATCAGCGTCTTGGCTGCCGGATTATCGGATAGATAACGGCCGACCACGTTGCCGACTGCATCGATCTCGACCTGCATGCCGGCTTCGCGCATCCATGCGGCGATTTGCGTTGCCGTGCGGCGGTGCGCGTCGGTCATGTAGGCGCAGGTGAGGCCGTTGTCGTCATCGCTCCAGGCGCCGATCTGTTCCGCCCATTGCATGATGGTCTTGCCCAGTTGCGGCGTGTAGCCGAGCAGATCGTTGGTGCGCATTTCGGCGATGCGGCCGATCTGGCGCAACGCTTCGCCCAGCTCGTCGTCGAACTGGTTTTTCAGGCGGCGGGTGAAGGTGGCGATGATGGCCTGTCGCGTCAGGCCTTGGCCGTCGGCGCCTTTGACCGCGAGGATGAACGGGAAACCGAATTTCTTGTTGTAGTCTCGATTCAGCTTTTGCAGTGTGGCGAACTCTTCCGGACTGCAATTGTGGAGCCCGGCCTTGGCTTGCTCGCCGGTCGATTCGACAGTCAGCTCGCCGGAGATGGCCGCCTTGCCCGCCAACTCCGGGTGGGCACGGATCAGGCCCAACTGTTCTTCTCGGGTAGCGTTGCTGACGACCGCCTGCATCGCCAGTTTCAGCGCTGTAATGTTGGCGAATGGCCGTTGTGCTGCGGCGCGTTCCGGAATCCACGGCGAATGTTCGTAAATGCCGTGCAGCGTCGAAACGAAGGTCTGTACATCGGCGCTATTCAATTGCTCTAGTGTTGTCATTTGTATCATCGGCGGGTCCAACCCGCTTCGTCCTTGGTTAAATCAATTCTGTTTTTACGGGTTGGAGCCGTATTGCTTCAATTTACTTTCAAAAACTTAGTGGTCGGAGCTTTGCGCAGCCGCCATTGCGTGCGCGTGGCTGTCTTCGTTGCTGCCTTTGCCATTGAAAAACAGGTTCAGTAGTACGGCCATGCTGGAAGCAAGCAGGATGCCACTATGCAGGATGGTCGACAGGAAATGCGGCATCTTGTCGAAAAAGCTTGGCGCCACGATCGGAATCATGCCTGCGCCGAAGCTGACGGCGACGATGAACAGGTTGTTGCGGTTGCGCTGGAAGTCGACGCCCGACAGGATCTTGATGCCGGTGGCCGCGACCATGCCGAACATGACGATGCCGGCGCCACCCAGCACAAATTGGGGGATCGACGCGGCAACGTGCGCCATTTTGGGGAACAGGCCGAACAACATCAGGATCACGCCGGCGGCAGCGCAGACGTAGCGGCTGCGCACGCCGGTGACGCCGACCAAGCCGATATTCTGCGAGAACGAGGTGTATGGAAACGTATTGAAGATGCCGCCGATGACGCTGCCCAGGCCATCGACGCGCAAGCCGCGCGCCAGTGTCTTGTCGTCGACTTTCTTGCCGACGATTTCGCCCAACGCAATGAACATCCCGGTCGATTCGATCATGGTCACGATCATCACCAGGCACATGCTGATGATGGAGCCGATGTCGAACTTCGGCCAGCCGTAGTGGAACGGCCGGATGAAGGCAAACCATTCCGCATCGCCGAGACCGTAGAAACTGATCTTTCCCATCGCCATGGCAATCACGAAACCGATCCCCATGCCGGTCAACACCGAGATGTTGGCGATAAAGCCTTTAACGTATTTGGTGATCAGCAAGATGGAGATCAGCACGATCAGGGCGATGCCAAGGCTGGTCGGCGAACCGTAATCGGGGTTCGGGATTTTGGTAAATACGCCGTCGACCAGGGTGCCGATCACCGGTTGGCCGCCGGCCGCCCAATTGATGCCGACGCCCATCAGCGAAATGCCGATGACGCTGATCACTGTGCCGGTCACGACCGGTGGAAAGAAGCGCATCAGGCGGCTCATGTAAGGAGCGGCAAAGACGCAGAATATGCCGGAGACAATCACCGCACCGTAGATGTGCACGATAGTCAGTTGCGGGTTGCCGGCCATCGCCACCATCGGTCCGACCGCGGCAAAGGTAACGCCCATCATGACTGGCATCTTGATGCCGAATTTCCAGAAGCCCAGGCATTGGATCAATGTCACCAGGCCGCAACAGAACAGGTCGGCGCTGATCAGGAAGGCAATGTCGCTTTTTGCCAGGTTGAGGGCGCCGCCGATGATCAGCGGCACCGCGATCGCACCGGCATACATCACCAATACATGCTGCAAGCCGAGGGCCGCGAGTTTTCCTACGGGGAGTTTTTCATCTACCGGTTCAGTATTGCTGGTCATCGTGTGTCTCCTGGGTACTAATTATAGTTAGTGCATGGGCGACATCAACCCGGTGTTCCTGCCCGACCGGCTTGCTGCGCCACAGCCTTCACAAGTCACCTGATCCTGGAAAAGGGCTCGTGCTGTCCGATACTACTTGGCCCAGCCCTTCACGATATATAGCTTGTCTGATAGTTGATTTACGTATTTGGATATATGAGGAAAACCCGTTGCCACATAAGAATCTAGTTGTGGTTTTTAGTTGTGTTGATTACTTCGCCAGCATGCTCTTGGCAGCAATGCCGATCTGCTCGCGCAGCCATTTGTGCTCGGTCGCCTGGTGCACTCGTTCATGCCACAGTTGATAAAAACGCATCGGCGGAAATTTGATCGGCAGCGTGAAGCTTTTCAGCGCCAGTGTCTTTTCATAGAAACGAGCGAACTGGCGGCCGGTAGTCAGCACCAGGTCGGTCTGCGCCACCATGTAGGGCAGCATGCCGAAGTAGGCCGATTCGACCACCACGTTGCGGTTGAGATTCTGGCTGTCGAGAAAGGAATCGATGATGCCGTGGTATCCGGGCAGTACCTGCCATGGCGCCACATGCGGCAGCGACAGATAATCCTCGACCGTCATCTTGTCCGGCTCGGTGCGCTTGGCGTAGGCGCTGTCGGCCCGCATCAGGCAAACTATAGGATCGTCGAACAGCTTGGATAAATGCAGATGCGGTGGTGGTTCATCCCAGTTGGCGATGACCAGGTCGAGATCGCCGTCGGACAGCAGCCTGACATAGTCGGTCTCCGGGCCGAGCGCATGGATCACGATGCGGCTCTTGGGCGATTCGCGACGCAGGCGCGCCACCACTTCCAGGAAGAATGGCGTATTCATGTAATCTGGCGCCGCGATATGGAAGGTGCGTGCTTCGGCCTGGGGTACGAACGCCGTCTTTTGCACGAACAGGCGTTCGGTTTCTTCGAGGATGCGCTTGGCTGGTTTCAGCAGGCTTTCGCCGTGTTGGGTCGGCACCATGCCGCGCGCGCCGCGCACCAAAAGCGGATCGCCGGTCAGCTCGCGCAGCTTGCGCAGCGATGCCGAAATCGATGGCTGAGGCTGATTCAGTTTGAGTGCGACGCGCGAAACGTTCTTTTCGCACAGCAGTAGATACAGGATGCGTATCAGATGGATATCCAGGTGGTCCGGCAGCTTGGCCATGTTGTCTCCTACTTATATTAGTATTTGTTTGTATTTGCATTTATCCGCAGTTCATTTTGTTATATGGATATGTGTATGTCAAATATATCTGAAAATCCATGTTTTGAAACGCCAATACGTTTATCTTGCGAGAATCTGAAGCGCTTTTATTACCTGAGCGCAGGCAGGGGAAAATGAAGGATGGGCAGGCAGGTATCTTGCTTTATCCGATCATGTTGGTCGTAGCGGAGCTGATATAAAACAAGGTTTATAAAAAGTTCGCGGCCGTGTTGGGGGCAATCGCTCTTATCGTTTGCAGAGCCCGCGGTGGCAGACGAGTGACAATCGTTGGGGAAGACATGGATGCATTATTAGTTTCGTACGGAGTCGAATGGCTCAATTTGCTGGTGCGCTGGCTGCATTTGATCACGGGGATCGCCTGGATCGGTGCATCCTTCTACTTCGTCTGGCTGGACAATTCGATCCGGCCGCCGAAGCCTGGCTCCGACCTGGCTAACAAGGGCGTCTCCGGCGAGTTGTGGGCGGTGCACGGCGGCGGTTTCTACAATCCGCAAAAATATCTGGTAGCGCCGGCCGAGTTGCCGGCCGATCTGCACTGGTTCAAATGGGAAGCCTACGCCACCTGGCTGTCGGGTTTCGCGATGCTGTTCATCGTCTACTACTTCAATGCTTCGGCAATGATGATCAACAAGGATGTCGCCGATCTGAACACCTGGCAAGCCATCGGCGTCGGCCTCGGTACGCTGGTGATCGGCTGGACCGTGTATGACCTGCTGTGCCGTTCGCCGCTGGGCAAGCGCGAAGGCTTGCTCGGCATCGTCATGTACCTGTTCATCGTTGCCGCCGCTTATGTACTGACGCATCTGCTGAGCGGCCGCGCCGCCTACATCCACGTTGGCGCCATGATCGGCACCATGATGGTGGGTAACGTGCTGATGGTGATCATTCCAGGCCAACGCAAGCTGGTCGAGGCGATGCGCGTCGGCAAATCACCTGATCCGATCTACGGCAAGAAAGCCAAGCAACGCAGCGTGCACAACAACTACTTCACGCTGCCGGTGTTGTTCATCATGATCAGCAATCACTACGGTATGACTTACAGCCACCCGTACAACTGGCTGATCCTGGCCGCAATTATCGCTGCCGGCGCGTTGATCCGCCACTTCTTCAACCTGCGTCATGCCGGCCGCGTTTCGCTCGGTTATCCGATTGCCGGCGTCGCCCTGTTGTTGATTGTAGCGATTGCGATTGCACCGAAGCCGATCCAGCCGGTTGCCCCTCTCGCACCGGTTGCTGCTGCCGGCGCACCGGCGACCGTGGGCGCTACCGTTGCTGCGACTTCAGCTGCACCAGTCGCCGACATGGCGCATATCCAGGAAATCATCGGCCAGCGTTGCGCAACATGTCACTCGGCGCAGCCGACCCAGCCTGGGTTTGCCACCGCGCCAGCCGGCGTCATGCTGCAGACGCCTGACCTGATCCGTCAACACGCCGACAAGATCTATCAGCAGGCTGTGCAACTGAAGGCCATGCCGCTGGCGAACATGACTCACATCACTGACGAAGAACGCGCCCTGATCGGCGCCTGGTACGCCGCTGGCGCCAAGTAAGTTCACGTCATTCCCAAAACCGGAAGCCGGTTGAGCGTTTCTGTAACGCTCAACGGTTTTCTGCGCCCGCCACCCATCAAGAAATCTTTGGAGTACGCATGTCCCAATCCATCACCATCGACGGCTTCAACCTGACTGCACAGCAAGTGGTCGACGTCGCCCGCGCCCCACACCTGCCGGTAACGCTGGCCGACTCTTCACGCGCCGCGCTCAAGGAAAGCCGCGACTACATTGAATCGACCTGGATGCACGATGAAGCGCCGATGATGTACAGCTTCAACACCGGCGTCGGCCTGCTGAAAGACACCCGCATCAAGGTCGAGCACATCGAGTTGTTCCAGACCCAATTGATCAAGGCGCACTGCGCCGGCATCGGCGAACCGTTCTCGGAAGAAGTCAGCCGCGCCACCATGCTGTTGCGCGCCAATGCCTTCGCCAGCAATTATTCGGCGCCACGGGTGGAAGTGGTCGATCGCTTGCTGGCTTTCCTGAATGCCGGCATCCATCCGATCATGCCGCAAAAGGGCTCTGTTGGCGCCTCCGGCGACCTCGCGCCGTTGTCCTACCTGGCGGCAGCAATCGCCGGTTTTGACGAAGCCGAAGTGATGTATCAGGGCCAGCGCATGAGCGCGCCTGAAGCCATCACCAAGTCCGGCGTCGGTCCGGTCAAGTTTGACCTCAAGGCCAAAGATGCGTCTGCCCTGATCAACGGTTGTACCGCTTCGCTGGCTGTAGCGGTACTGGTGGCGCACGATGCGCGCAATCTGCTGAGCGATGCCTGCCTGTCGCTGGGATTGACGCTGGAAGCGATGCGCGCCGAGATGGCCGCATTCGATCATCGCATCCAGCAAGCCCGTCCACATGCCGGCCAGATCAAGACCGCCGCCATCATCCGCAAGCTGCTGGCCGGTTCCACCCGCACCACGCACGAAGCGCGCGCGGTGCAGTTTCCGGAAGAAAGCCGCCGCACCGACATCCCTTATACCGCCCGCATCCAGGATGTGTACTCGCTGCGCTGCTCGCCGCAAGTCTACGGCCCGGTATTCGATGCGCTCGATTACATCGACAATATTGTCGACAAGGAAATCAATTCGGCCACCGACAATCCGCTGATCTTTGACAAGGAAGGCGGCGGTTTCGAGATCATCTCCGGCGGCAATTTCCACGGCCAATACCTGGCGCAGGCGATGGATTTGCTGGCGATGGCGATCACCGATCTGGGCAGCATCTGCGAACGCCGCGTCGCACGCCTGATCGATCCGACCTTGTCGTGGGGCTTGCCGCGCAACCTGATGAGCGGCGTGCGTGGCGTCAACACCGGCTATCCGGTAGTGCAATGCTCGTTGAGTTCATTGGTGATGGAAAACCGCACGCTGTGCATGCCGGGCAGTGTCGACAGCATCCCTGCCAAGGGCAACAGCGAAGACCACGTGTCGAACTCGACCTGGTGTGCGCGCAAGGCGGCCACCGTGGTGGCCAACACGCAGTACATCATCGGCGTTGAAATGCTGCTGGCGGCGCAGGCCTTGACCATGACGGAAGACTTGTTGCCGGGCTTCGTGCTGGGTAAAGGCACGCAAGCTGCGTATCAGGAAATCCGCCGTCAGATCCCAGCTTGCCTGGAAGGCGATCGCTGGTTCCACAACGATATCGCGGTGGCGCAATCGTTCGTGGTCAGTGGTTCGGTACGCAATGCGGTGGTCAAGCAGATTGGTGAGTTTGCCGGCGCCAAGTAATGCTTTCAATGGATGATCAGCAAAGTATTCGATGATTACCCGGGAAAAAATAGCCGCGAATTTCGCGGCTATTTTTTATGGTGGCATTTAGCGTTGGTTTAATCTGACCACAGCTTGCCGGCAGTCGCCCAGTTTTCGCGCTTGATTTCCTGGATGATGATATCGACCGATTCCGGTCCACAATCCAGCGTCTTGCAGGTGACTTCGGTGATGGCTTTGACGAAGGCGCGCTTTTGCTCTGCAGTGCGGCCTTCGAAGAGTTGGACGTTAAAGGTTGGCATGAGAAATATCCTTTTTGTGAGTTGTCAGTGTTGGTAGCTGGGATCGATGGCATCCAGTTTGCGCAGCAACGCCGGCCATTCCAGCACGCCTTCAGGAGTGCCATCACCCAGCAGTTGGTCGCGTGTCTTGCGGCAGACATCATGCGATGGCAAGGTCAGGCGGCCGTTGCCGACGTTGGCCATGAGCTGTATTTCGCACGCCTTGTCGAGCGTATCCATCAGCACGTAGGCTTCGGCAATGGTGCGGCCGCATACCAGGCTGCCGTGGTTACGCAGCAGCATCGCCGGTAATTTTCCGAGTCGTTCGATCATGCGACCCTGCTCGGTTGGCGTCAGCGCCAGACCTTCATAATCGTGATACGCAATCTGTTCATAAAAACGCAGCGCATGCTGTGAAATCGGTAGCAAGCCGCCGGCCTGGATGCCGATCGCTATGGCATGTGTATTGTGCAGATGCATCACGCACATGGCGTCCGGTCGCGCCGCGTGGACCGCCCCGTGGATGGCAAAACCGCTGACGTTGACCTGGTAAGGGGAGTTGCCGACGACGCGTCCCTGGGCATCAATCTTGACCAGGTTGGAGGCGCACACTTCATCGAAGCGATAGCCGAACGGATTGAGCAGGAAATGTCCCGGCTCGCCGGGCACGGTGGCTGAGATGTGGGTGTAGATCAGGTCATCCCATTGCTTCAGTGCGCACAGGCGATAACAGGCCGCTAAATCCTTGCGCACCTGCCATTCGGCGCTGCTGATGGTGGGGAGATTTGCGGTCATTGAATTTCAGATGTCAAAACGAACAAATGCCCGAGGGCGACAACATATATGAGTAAATAAAATTGCGTCATTCCCGCGAACGCGGGAATCCATGTTGACCCTAAGATGGATCCCCGCGTTCGCGGAGATGACGCCCTGCTATTTCATGTACTTATTTGCCTTGACTGACTATCAGAAACGATGACGAATGCCCAAGGCAACGCTGCTGCCGGTACTTTGATCCGTGATCTTGTCGTACATGTAGACCGCATACAGGTCGGTGCGTTTCGACATGTTGTAGTCGTAACCCAGCGACGCTGTATCGCGCTTGAGTGCTTCGCCGATTGCGTTGCCGTTGCGCTTGGTGTCTGCCCACGATGCCAGGATTGCGCCATTGCCGAGAGGAATGCTGGTGCCGAGCTGGAAGGTCTTGTCTTTCAGGTCGATATCATGCGAAGTCTGGTCGTAGGTGGCGAACAGCTTGGCGACGGTAAAATCGTATGTGGCGCCAAGGAACCAGTTCGACTGGCGTGCCGCAACCATGCCTGTTGGCAGTGGAATGTTGGTCGCCGGCTGAACGTTATTTGGCGACTGTTCCAACGGGTTGTTGACCTGGACGCGCTGGTAGTAAGCGGTCAGGGCCAGCGGGCCATGAAAATACAAGACGTTGGCGCCGATGTTGTTTTTGCCGGTGTTACCGGCCACTTCTCCGAACTGATAGTGGAAATTGGCTTTCAAACCGTTGAAATCAGGTGTCGTGTAGATGATTTCGTTGCTCCAGCCGGTATCGCCTGCCACTGAGTTGGTCCAGCCGGAAGCATTGAACCAAGGCACATCCATGTGCAGGATCAGCGGCGACAGCTTGAACGAATCGCCGAACGGATTGAACAGGATCGACGGCAGGAAGTTTGGCGCCAGGTCGCGGCCCAGAGAAATCGCACCGAAATTGCCGATCAGGCCGACATTGGCGTCGCGCGAGAACAGTGTTTCGTTGCCGTCGAAGCGGCCGGCGGCGCCAGTGCTGGAACGGAAGAACGAAGTCAGGTTGAATTTCGCCTTGAGTCCGCCGCCGAGATCTTCGGTGCCTTTGAAGCCGATCCAAGAAGTGGTCATGCCGCCGCTGTCGACCACGCTGGTGCGTCCCGAGTCGCCGCTGTACTTCAGCGAGCCGACATAAGTGTCGACCAGACCGGTTACTTGTACCGACGTCTGCGCCATGGCCGGCAATGCTATTGCACCGCCGAGGGCTGCCGCGAGTTGCAGCTTTTTAAGCTTGTTTTTTGCTGGATACATCCCTGTCTCCTGATTTTTTATAAGTGAAAAAGTGAAATTCCGGTTTGGTTTGTTGTAGAACTCATTGCATCTGTGCTGGAACGGTAATCCGTGGAACCGCCACGGCGGGTAAAAAAAACATCAAAATCTATGCGGCAAACGGGTGGGTGGCGCGCCAGTGGTCGGCGATATCGATGCGACGCGTAATCCACACCTGGCCGTGGCTCTGCACGTAATCAAGGAAACGGGCCAGCGCCGCAGCCCGTCCCGGACGGCCAACCAGGCGGCAATGCAGGCCGATTGACAGCATCTTCGGCTGATTCAAACCATGCGGATCGCCTTCGCGATACAGTACGTCGAAGGCATCCTTCAGATAATCGAAGAATTGGGTGCCGGAATTGAAGCCTTGCATGGCGGCGAAGCGCATGTCGTTGGTGTCCAGCGTGTAAGGCACGATCAATTGCGGCTTGGTTTGCGCCACGCCGTTGCCATCCTTGAAGCTGACCTGTTCCCAGAAGGGCAGGTCGTCGCCGTAATAGTCGGCGTCGTAACTGAAACCGCCATGTTCCATGACCAGGCGGCGGGTGTTCGGCGAATCACGGCCGGTATACCAGCCGAGCGGGGCGTTGCCGGTCAATTGCTTGATGATGCCGACCGCTTCGGCGATGTGCGCTCGCTCAGTGGCTTCATCGATGTTCTGGTAGCTGATCCAGCGCAAACCGTGGCAGGCAATTTCATGGCCGAGTTCCTGGAAAGCGGCGGTTGCTTCCGGATTGCGTTGTAGCGCGCGCGCAACACCGAACACGGTTAGCGGCAGGCGGCGCTCTTCAAACATGCGCAGCAAACGCCAGACCCCGGCGCGCGAACCGTACTCATAGATGGATTCCATGCTCATGTGGCGGGCCGGGAAACTCTGTGCACCGATGATTTCGGAGAGGAAGGTTTCCGAACCGGCATCGCCGTCGAGTATGCAGTTCTCGCTACCTTCTTCGTAATTCAGGACGAATTGCAGTGCAATGCGAGCCCGGTTCGGCCATTGCGGGTGCGGTGGAGTGCGGCCGTAGCCGGTCAGGTCGCGCGGATAGTTTGGATCGTTATGAGTTGTCATTGCTTAACCTGGAGTCTTTATTATCTAGTCAGTCGGGCTGGCATCATCGGCTGCGCTGGCGTTGGATCCGCTGCCGCAGTGCCTGCAATTGCCGTGCTCTGGATTATGTGCGTTGTCGCCATGATTAATATATGCCGGATAGTATATTGACCTGAACCCTGCGGTATATCATTTGTTCGATACTCATTTTCAACTAATCGATATAGGGAATTGTCATGGGAAACGCCGTTGGAAAATTAAGCACGCATGTTCTGGATATTACCCAAGGCAAGCCGGGCGTCGGCGTCAAGATTGCACTTTATGCAGTGACGGCTTCAGGACGCAGCCTGCTGAAGAATGCAGTGACCAACCAAGACGGCCGGGTTGATGTGCCGCTGCTGCAAGGCGAGGAGATGCAGGCCGGCCAGTACGAACTGGTTTTTTCGGCCGGCGACTATTTTGCCGCACAGGGAATCCAGCTGCCAAGCCCGCGCTTTGTCGACCGGGTTACCCTGGCATTCGGCATTGCCCACGCAGACCAGAACTACCATGTGCCGCTGGTGGTGTCCCCTTGGTCGTATTCGACCTATCGCGGCAGCTGACAGGCAAATCCCACTGCGGGCCGTATATCGCATGTCCGGCCCGCAGGTCTCGGCAAGGGGAATCCGCAAATTCCGACTGCCCGTCTTTCGTCAAATAACCACATCTGCGACATCAAATAGCTCTCCCGGTAAGCTTTGTGCTAAACTGTGCCTCAACATTTTTCGATAAATGGCAGGTCGGTTCCTGTAACCGATTGCAGGATCGAAATGTAAGGAACGAGTGGCGCACCAGAAGTGTTAGCCTTCTTATTCAAGTCTTATTGTCCCCGCCCTCATATTAATCCTCCTCTAACGGGCGCTGGACAGCAGTATCAACAGGTTTCTTTTGACCTGGCATCAGGTGCATATTGCCGATGCCGCTCGTTGAACATGACCTCTGCGAATTTTTTGATAAAATTTAAATAACATACGTCGTACATGAATACTATTGAGGCCAAGAAAGTCCTCGAAACTGCTTTGCTCTGTGCTCACGAGCCGCTGTCGCTTAACGACTTGAAAAAGCTGTATGCGCGAAATGGCGAAGATAGCGGTGAGGATGACGGCGAAATCAATGCAGATACGATCAGGTCAATGCTGGAGGAGCTACGCGAGGATTGGTCCGACAAAGGCATCGAAGTAGTCGCCTTGTCGACCGGCTGGCGTTTTCAGAGCCGCCCGGAGATGAAAATCTACCTGGAGCGCCTGAATCCCGAAAAGCCGCCGAAATATTCGCGGGCAACCCTTGAAACCCTGGCGATCATTGCCTACCGTCAACCGGTAACCCGGGGCGACATCGAGGAAATCCGTGGCGTCACGGTCAATTCGCAGACGGTAAAAATGCTCGAAGAGCGCGGCTGGATCGAAGCCATCGGGCATCGCGATGTGCCGGGACGCCCGGCATTGTTCGCCACCACCAAGCAGTTCCTGGACGATCTCGGCTTGACCTCGCTGGATCAATTGCCGCCGCTGCAGCAAGTAGCGAGGAATGAGATGCAGGAAGGCAATTTGCTGGAACTGCAGGCATTGGAAGCCGATCTGGAAGCAAGTATTGAAGCCAAGGCGGTGCTGGATGCCGCTGCAGCGATGGAAGCAAATGAAGTTGAAGCACCTGCTGAGCAAGAAGTCGATATCGCCGAAACGGTCGATGCGGCCGCTCAGGATGCACCAAGCCATACTTCGGACGACGCAGTTGCGGAGGCCGGGCAGGTTGCAGAACCAGTTACACCAGTAGAAGATGCAGGCGTCAACGCATCGGAAGTCATGACGGAAAATGCGACGGAGGCGGATCAGGATGAAGTTGTTCCGCCGCAGGAAGCACCAGTTGCATCGAATGAAACCCACACTCACGACCGTGCGTCCGAATCGGATGATGAAGCCACGCCAGGTCGGCATAACCAACACCTGAATAATGAACCCACCTAGTTCCAATGATGCACCGGTCGTCGACCAGACCGCCGCCACCGAACCGAAGCCAGCCAAGAAGCCAAGAGCGCGCAAGGTTGCGACGGTTGCCGCCGATGCGGTAGCCGCGCCAGATGCACCTGCAGCCGAAGTGTCAGAGCCGGCCAAGCCTGCCCGTCGTGCACCGCGCAAGAAAGTAGTCGCAGCGGCCGATGAGTCGGCAGGTGCGGCGGAAGTCGTCAACGTTGCGCCGGAGGTAGTGGCCCCGGCCAAGCCGAAGGCAGCACCGCGCAAGAAGGTTCAGGTTGCAGTTGAGTCGGCGCCTGTTGTCGAATTCGTGGTTGATCCGGCGCCGGTTGCCGATGCGCCATTCTTGAACACGGAAACTACGCCGCGTGAGCGGCCAGCCAAGCGCGGCGTGCGCGGTCCGCGCGCATTGCGCAGCAACCGTGCCGCGCAGCGTGCGCAGGAGTCGTCGGTGAACGTCACTGCCGAAGCCGGCAATGTCGCCATCGCAGAAGGTCGGGAATCGGCGCCGCAAGGCGGCGATGCTCCTGCTTTCGTGGCAGGTGAGGCGCGCCAGCCGCGCGCTGATCGTAATAACAATGGCAACAGTCGCAACGGCGAGCGCAATTCCCGCGATCGCCAGCAAAAGGGTAAGAAGCCACAGGCTGGCAAGCCGGCGCAACGTGGCGGCAAGCCAGGTTCGCGTGGCGGTGATGCAGATGACGTATTCTCTTTCGTGACCTCCGAGTCGTTCGATACGCTGGCTACGACGGAAGACGCCGCTGGCCGCCAGGCACAAAAGAGCGTGCGGCGTGATCTGACTGCAGAAGATGATGCACCGAAATTGCACAAGGTGTTGGCTGACGTCGGCCTGGGTTCGCGCCGCGATATGGAAGAGCTGATCATCGCTGGCCGGGTTTCGGTCAACAGCGAACCGGCACATATTGGTCAGCGCATCTTGCCAACCGATCAAATCCGCATCAATGGCAAGCTGTTGCAGCGCAAAGTGAGCAAGAAGCCGCCACGCGTGCTGGTCTATCACAAGCCGGCAGGCGAAATCGTCAGCCATAACGACCCGGATGGTCGTCCATCGGTATTCGATCGTTTGCCGAACATGAAGGCTGCCAAATGGCTGGCCGTCGGTCGTCTCGATTTCAATACCGAAGGCTTGCTGTTGTTTACAACTTCCGGCGATCTGGCGAACCGCCTGATGCATCCGCGCTACGGCATCGACCGCGAATACGCGGTGCGTACCTTGGGCGAGCTGGAGCAGGGCATGCGCCAGAAATTGCTGGCTGGCGTCGAACTGGAAGACGGTGTTGCGCAATTCACGAAAATTGCCGATGGTGGTGGTGAAGGCATCAATAAATGGTATCGCGTCATTATCGGCGAAGGCCGTAACCGCGAAGTGCGCCGCATGTTTGAGGCAATCGGCCTGACGGTATCGCGTCTGATCCGTACTCGTTACGGTGCGATGACTTTGCCGCGCGGCTTGAAGCGCGGCCGTTGGGAAGAGTTGGATGAAAATGCAGTGCGCGACATGATGGCAGCGCATGGCCTGGACAAGCCTGCCGGCCAGGCTGCCGGCGGCGGCAAAGGCCGTCCCGAATTCAACAAGGATCGTCAGCCAAACGGCAATCGTGCCAATAGCGCACCGCAGGGGCCAGGCGGTTACCGCGATCAGGGTTTCGGTCAGTCGCGTGGCAACCAGGGACGTGGCGGCCAAGGGCGTCCGCAAGGCGGCAACGCGCCGGCGCGCAGCCGTCAGCCAGATCCTTTGCAGACTGCGTTGGGTTTCCCTGATGCTGGACAGCCGCGGCGTAATGGCGGCGGCAATGGCTTTGCCCGCCCGGCACGGCCAAACAAGGCAGCCGGTGGCCAGTATGGTGGTCAAGGCGGGCAGCATGGCGGGCAAGGAATGCCGCGTCGTCGCCCACGCGGTTAAGTCGATTGGATAGTCGGCCATCCGGTTTGATTGATTGACCCGGATCGCTGCTTTCCTGTCGGTAATGATGTGAGTAAAAGTAGTGGCATTGCAGGAAAATAGTGTTGCTTTAATGATCAATTCATTGCTTGGGAAGCGGGGATTGTCAATAAATGCAAATTTCCTGCATTGCGATACATAGCCCAATCGTTTATAATTTACAAGTTAACAGAAGTCATTAATGGAATTAAACTTCAGGATTCAGGGTTAAACTTCGGAATTCAGGATTTGATTCGCAGCCGATCTCGTGGAAACTGCTTAAATGACAAACGATAAGAAGATGGGCAGATGCCCATTTTTTTTTTGCTTTTCGTTTTCAGCAGGTTTTTGCATTGCGCGGGGCCTGACTCAGGCAGGACGTGCAGATCTTTATTAGGGAGTTGCCTTGCAGTTGCTGGAGCTAATTGAAACAACCGTGGTTGGCATGGGCTACGAGCTGGTCGAATTCGAAAAGGCCGCGCGTGGCTTGCTGCGCGTATACATCGATTTCACGCCTGAAAATGCCGAGCAAGGTCAGATCACGGTAGAAGATTGCGAAAAAGTGACGCATCAACTGCTGCACGTGCTGACGGTAGAAAATGTCGTGTACGAGCGTTTGGAAGTATCGTCGCCGGGCCTTGATCGGCCGCTGAAGAAACTGGCTGATTATGTGCGTTTTGCCGGCAAGGAAGCAGTCGTCAAATTGCGCGTTCCGATGCCGGGTCCTGCACATCGCAAGACATTTCAGGGCGTGCTGGGCGAACCGGACGGCGAGAAGTTGAAAATCGAATTTGAAACAAACGATGGGTTGGCGATGTTGGATTTTACGCTCGCCGATGTAGACAAGGCACACTTGGTGCCGCAAGTGGATTTTAGGAGTCGCAAAGCATGAGTCGCGAAATTTTATTGTTGGTCGATGCGCTCGCGCATGAAAAAAACGTCGATCGAGATGTGGTGTTCGGTGCGCTCGAACACGCGCTTGCACAGGCAACCAAGAAACGCTATGAAGGCGATGTCGACATCCGTGTCACGATCGATCGTGAAACCGGTGAGTTCGAATCCTTCCGTCGCTGGCACGTAGTGCCGGATGAAGCTGGTCTGCAATTGCCGGACCAGGAAATCCTGCTGTTCGAAGCAAAAGAGCAGATCGACGACGTTGAAGTCGATGACCACATCGAAGAGCCGATCGAATCGGTTGAATTCGGCCGTCGCTTCGCGCAAGACACCAAACAGGTTGTGCTGCAACGCATCCGTGACGCTGAACGCGAACAGATCCTGGCAGACTTCTTGGAACGCGGCGATTCGCTGGTAACCGGCACCATCAAGCGCATGGAGCGCGGCGATGCCATCGTCGAATCGGGCAAGATCGAAGCACGTTTGCCGCGCGACCAGACGATTCCAAAGGAAAACCTGCGGATCGGCGACCGCGTCCGCGCTTTCATTCTGCGTATCGACCGCAATGCCCGCGGCCCACAAGTGATTCTGTCGCGTACTGCGCCGGAATTCATCATGAAGCTGTTTGAGCTGGAAGTGCCGGAAATCGAACAAGGCTCGCTGGAAATCAAGTCGGCGGCCCGTGACCCTGGCGTGCGCGCCAAGATCGCCGTGTATACCGCAGACAAGCGTATTGATCCGATCGGCACCTGTGTCGGCATGCGCGGTTCGCGCGTCCAGGCCGTCACTGGTGAACTGGGCGGTGAGCGCGTCGATATCGTGTTGTGGTCGGAAGATCCTGCGCAATTCGTGATTGGTGCATTGGCTCCGGCCAACGTGTCGTCGATCATGGTTGACGAAGAAAAGCATGCGATGGACGTTGTGGTCGACGAAGAAAATCTGGCGATCGCGATTGGTCGTGGTGGTCAGAACGTTCGTCTGGCGGCAGAACTGACCGGTTGGCAGATCAACATCATGACTGCGGAAGAGTCGGCCGACAAATCGGCTGTGGAAACCGCGGCGACCCGCGCCATGTTCATGGAAAAACTGGATGTCGACCAGGAAGTTGCTGACATTCTGGTGGAAGAAGGTTTTGCCAGCCTGGAAGAAATCGCCTACGTGCCGATTACCGAAATGCTGGAAATCGATTCGTTCGACGAAGACACCGTCAACGAACTGCGTAACCGGGCGCGCGACGCCTTGGTGACGGAAGCGATTGCTTCGGAAGAAGGACTGGAAGGCATGGAAGATGCGCTGGTCAATTTCGAGGGCATGGACCGCACGACAGCCGGCAAGCTGGGCTTGGCAGGAGTCAAGACACTGGCGGCGTTTGCGGGGTTGGCTTATGACGAATTCGGCGCGATCCTGGCTTTGCCGGCTGACCGTGCACGTCATTTGATTGAAGAAGAGTTTAAAGATGTGACCGACGATGAGATGAAACTCATCGATGCCAAGTACGATGATCATGCCAAGGCTCTGCAAGCCAAGGCATGGAATACAGCGGAAGCCAAGTGATCGAGTGATCCGAGAGGTTCCGTATCGTCTGCCGCGCCACATAGAAAAAGAGGACTGAATGGCGAGTAACAATGTAGCCCAATTTGCCACCGAGCTGAAAATGCCAGCAGATTTACTGCTGACACAACTTCAATCGGCTGGCGTCCAGAAAAATTCGACTGACGACGCCTTGTCGAAAGAAGACAAGGATCGCCTGCTGGAACATCTGCGTCGTTCGCACGGTGCGGTTGCCGATAGCGAAAAGAAAAAGATCACGCTGACCCGTAAGGAAACCACCGAGATCAAGCAGGCTGACGCCACCGGCAAGTCGCGCACGATCCAGGTTGAAGTGCGCAAGAAGCGTACTTTCGTCAAGCGTGATGAGCCGGTTGCCGAAGTAGCGGCAGCTCCGGCTGCGCCTGCAGCGCCCGTCGTCGACGAAGCGGAACAGGCACGCCGGGCGGAAGAAGCTCGTCGTCAAGCAGAATTGATCGCTCGCCAGGAAGCAGAATTGATCGAGAAACAAGAACGCCTGGCCAAGTTGGAAGCCGAGAAGGAAGCGCAAGCCAAGGCTGCGCAAAAAGCGGAAAACGAGGCTAAGAAAGCTGAACTGGAAGCCAAGAAAGCCGCTGCGCAAGCACCGGCCCCAGTAGCTGCCAGTGCTGATGCGCCTGCCAAGCAGGAAGATCCGGCTGCAGAAGAAAAGAAACGCCTGGCCAACGAAGAAGCCAAGCAAAAGATTGCGCAAGCCGCTAAGGAAGCTGCCGAGAAGTCGGCTGCGACGGAGCGCGCTCGCAAGGCCGTGCAGGACGAAGTGGCGCAGATCAAGGCCATGATGAATGCACCGCGCCGCGTGATCAAGGCGCCTGAGCCGGTAGCGCCAGCCGCTGCCCCGGCCAAGACCGCCGAAGGCACGTTGCACAAGCCAGCCGACAAGAAGCCAGGCGAGAAGAAAGACGACAAGAAGGTCGTGGTCGACAAGAAATCGATCAAGTCCGCTAACGTCTCTTCGACCTGGCAGGATGACGCCGCCAAGAAGCGCGGCCTCGGTATCAAGACCCGCGGCAATACCGGTGGCGGGCGCGATGGCTGGCGTGGTGGTCCGAAGGGCCGCCGCAACTCGCATGGCGACGATCACGAAAGCAATTTCCAGGTGCCGACCGAGGCAGTGGTCAAGGACATCTATGTTCCTGAAACCATTACTGTCGCCGAACTGGCGCACAAGATGTCGGTCAAGGCTTCCGAGGTCATCAAGCATTTGATGAAACTGGGCCAGATGGTCACCATTAACCAGGTTCTGGATCAGGAAACATCGATGATCCTGGTCGAAGAAATGGGCCATACCGCACACGCTGCGAAACTGGATGATCCGGAAGCACTGCTGATCGACGGCGAAGAACATGCCGACGCAGAATTGCTGCCGCGTGCACCGGTGGTTACCGTCATGGGTCACGTTGACCACGGCAAGACCTCGCTGCTGGATTACATCCGCCGTGCCAAAGTGGCGTCCGGCGAAGCTGGCGGCATTACCCAGCACATCGGTGCATATCACGTGGAAACGCCACGCGGCATGATCACCTTCCTTGACACCCCGGGCCATGAAGCGTTTACCGCGATGCGTGCCCGTGGCGCCAAGGCGACAGATATCGTGATTCTGGTGGTGGCAGCCGATGACGGCGTGATGCCGCAAACCAAGGAAGCGATTGCCCACGCGAAAGCAGCCGGTGTACCGCTGGTGGTGGCAATCAACAAGATCGACAAACCGGGCAGTAACCTGGATCGCGTCAAGCAGGAATTGATTGCCGAGCAGGTCGTGCCGGAAGAGTACGGCGGCGAATCGCCGTTCGTGCCTGTTTCGGCCAAGACTGGTGAAGGCATTGACAATCTGCTGGAGCAAGTCCTGCTGCAGGCTGAAGTGCTGGAATTGAAAGCTGCCGTCGCAGCGCCAGCCCGTGGCCTGGTGGTGGAAGCCAAGTTGGACAAGGGCCGTGGTCCAGTTGCAACGATCCTGGTGCAATCGGGTACCTTGAAGCGTGGCGACGTCGTGCTGGCTGGTTCCGCCTATGGCCGTGTTCGTGCGATGCTTGACGAAAACGGCAAGGCAATTACCGAAGCCGGTCCATCGATTCCAGTCGAAATCCAGGGCCTGACGGAAGTGCCGGTTGCCGGCGAAGAAGTCATGGTCATGGCAGACGAGCGCAAGGCGCGCGAAATCGGTCAGTTCCGTCAAGGCAAGTACCGTGACGTCAAGCTGGCCAAACAGCAAGCCGCGAAGCTGGAAAACATGTTCGACCAGATGGCCGAAGGCGAAGTCAAGAATCTGCCAATGATCATCAAGACCGACGTTCAGGGTTCGCAAGAAGCGCTGACGCAGTCGCTGCAAAAACTGTCGACCAGCGAAGTCCGGGTACAAGTGGTGCACGCCGGTGTCGGCGGCATCAGCGAGAACGACGTCAATCTGGCGGTTGCCTCGAAGGCCGTGATTATCGGCTTCAACACCCGAGCCGATGCATCGGCACGCAAGCTGGCGGAAGCCAACGGCGTCGACATTCGTTACTACAACATCATTTATGATGCGGTTGACGAGGTCAAGGCTGCGATGTCTGGCATGTTGTCGCCTGAGAAGCGCGAACAGGCCCTGGGTCTGGTCGAGATTCGTCAGGTTCTGCTGGTCAGCAAGGTCGGCGCGATTGCCGGTTGCTATGTGCTCGAAGGCTTGGTCAAGCGCGGCGCTTCGGTCCGTCTGCTGCGCGACAACGTGGTCCTGTGGACTGGCGAGCTGGATTCGCTGAAACGCTTCAAGGACGACGTCAAGGAAGTACGCGCCGGCTTTGAATGCGGTCTGACGCTGAAGAACTTCAACGATATCAAAGAAGGCGATCACCTCGAAATCTTTGAAGTTGAAGAAGTCGCACGTACCCTGTAATAGTCAAAGCACACGCATGCAGTTCAGGTGCGCAAGGCAGGAAAATCGGGCCTAAAAGCCCGATTTTCATTTTGTAATAGGCAACTCTATAAACTTACTGCGCAACCCATTGTCCGGTTTGCGATGCTCGCTGTACGTCTGTGCAGCTGCGCTTCTTAACCAGACATTGGGCCAGGTCAGCGTAGCTGAGGCTAGGGTTTCTAGAGCCGATAGGTCTGGCGATTCACTTTAATTTCGTAGTTTTAGTGTGATAAGTTGTTGGTAGTTCATTTGTGAAAGATATAGCGCCTAACAGCGCCGAATAATAGTATGGCTAAACATAGTAAATCGATCCCTGGCCGTGGCCTGCGCGTTGCAGACCAGATCCAGAAGGACCTGTCCGAAATCATCGTTTTCGGGCTGAAAGACCCGCGGGTCGGTATGATCACGATTACTGAGGTACAGGTGACGCCGGACTACGCCCATGCCAAGGTGTTCTTCACGATGCTGAACGACGACCCTGAAGCGATCACGAATACCGTCAAGGGCCTGACCCAGGCCGCCGGTTTCCTGCGTAACCAGCTGGGCCGCCGTCTGACCATCCACACTTTGCCGGCCTTGCATTTCATTCACGATAATTCGACTGCTCGCGGCGTTGAAATGTCGCGTCTGATCGATATCGCCAATGCGACGCGCTCCAAGGATGACGGCCAGGAATAAACTGGCTGCTAGCTTGCTGTACATGATTGATGCGGCTTGCTGGCAACGGCAGGCCGTTTCCCCTTCTTATCATCTGTTTTGTCTTCTCTGAGTTTTTTCCATGGCATCCACTGCGCCCAAACGAATCCGTGTTCCGCTGAATGGCGTATTGCTGCTGGATAAGCCTGTCGGTTTTTCCAGCAATGACGCCCTGATCAAGGCCAAGCGCTTGTTGAATGCACAGAAGGCCGGCCACACTGGCACCCTCGATCCTTTTGCGACCGGCGTGCTGCCGCTGTGCTTTGGCGAGGCGACCAAGTTCGCCCAGGATTTACTGGATGCCGACAAGACCTATGAAACCCTGATCCATCTTGGTGTGACGACCACCACAGGCGATACCGAAGGTGAGATTCTGGAGAGTAAGGAAGTCAACATCAGCCGTGAGCAGATCGACCAGGCTTTGGCGCAGTTCCGCGGTCCGATCAAGCAGGTGCCGCCGATGTATTCGGCGCTGAAACGCGACGGCAAACCGCTGTACGAATACGCGCGGGCCGGCATCACTCTGGAACGCGAGGCGCGCGATGTGACGATCCACACGCTGGAGTTCCTCGATTACCAAGCGCCATTCCTGCGCCTGCGGGTGACCTGCAGCAAAGGCACCTACATTCGCGTACTGGGGGAGGACATCGGCGCCGTACTGGGCTGTGGCGCCCATCTGCAGGAATTGCGGCGAGTCCAGGTTGGGCACCTGACGCTGGATGGCTGCGTTACCCTGGATCAACTGATTGCGACAGATGAGGCCGAACGGGCAGCTTTGCTGGCGCCGGTGGACAACTTGCTGTCGTCGTTTCCTGAAGTGGTGCTGCCGGAAGCCTTGGCCAAGCGGTTTTTGCAGGGCCAGCGCCTTACCTTGGCGAAAGAGGGCGTGACGCTGCCGACAACGGCAGGGCGGGTCCGCGTATATCTGCAGCCTGGCGATGTTGTCGATGCATCATCTCGCCAGTTGCTGGGCACTGCCCAGTTGCATGAGTACGGGGTTCTGGCGCCGGAACGCCTGATTGCGACGGCACAGCAGACATAAATGTGATTTAAGTAACAATTTGTGCCTTGCTTGAGACAGCAACCCTTTGAAAATACAAGGCTTTTCATAAAGTAGTGCAGCGCGTCATGCTATAATGCGCGGCCTCCCAAATTCCGCTACATCTGTCGTGCTTCTGTGCAGTGTCTGAGCGAGCATTTTTGGCCGCATATGTAGTTATAAATATTCAGCAATAAATATCCTGCGCATTTATGTCTGCGCACTTACTAAGTTCTCCAATCTCCAAACTGACCATGTCAAACACACCTCGCGCCATCCGCAACATTGCCATCATTGCCCACGTTGACCACGGCAAGACCACTCTGGTTGACCAATTGCTGCGTCAATCGGGCACCTTCCGTGACAACCAGCACGTCGATGCACGCGTGATGGATTCGAACGAAATTGAAAAAGAACGTGGCATCACGATTCTGTCGAAGAACTGCGCAGTCGAATACAAGGGCACGCACATCAACATCGTTGATACCCCGGCCACGCCGACTTCGGTGGCGAAGTGGAACGCGTACTGTCGATGGTTGACAGTGTTCTGCTGCTGGTCGATGCGCAAGAAGGCCCGATGCCGCAAACGCGTTTCGTCACGCGTAAAGCGCTGGCGCTGGGCTTGAAGCCGATCGTTGTTGTGAACAAGATCGACCGCGAAAACGCAGACCCGCAAAAGGCTGTGAACGCGACTTTCGAACTGTTCGACAAACTCGGCGCAACCGACGAACAACTGGATTTCCCGATCATCTACGCATCGGGCTTCAAAGGCTATGCAGGTCTGGAAGACACCGTCCGCGAAGGCAACATGGAACCATTGTTCGACGCTATCCTGGAACACGTTCCAGCGCGTGAAGATGATCCTAACGGCCCGCTGCAACTGCAAATCACTTCGCTGGAGTACTCTTCCTACGTCGGCAAGATCGGCGTTGGCCGTATCCTGCGCGGTAAAGTCAAAGCCCTGCAAGACGTAGTCTGGATGAATGGTCCGGAAGACAAGCCAACCAAGGCGCGTATCAACCAGGTGCTGACTTTCCGTGGCCTGGATCGCGTGCTGGTTGACGAAGCACTGGCTGGCGACATCGTGCTGATCAACGGAATTGAAGAAATCAGTATCGGTTCCACCATCTGCGCACCGGACCATCCGGAAGGCCTGCCGATGCTGAAGGTTGACGAGCCGACCCTGACCATGAACTTCATGGTGAACAACTCGCCGCTGGCTGGCCGCGAAGGCAAGTTCGTGACCACCCGTCAGATCAAGGACCGTCTGGACCGCGAACTGAAGGCCAACATGGCGTTGCGCGTAGTACAAGCTGAAAACGACGATTCGACCTACGAAGTGTCGGGCCGTGGCGAATTGCACCTGACCATCCTGATCGAAAACATGCGCCGCGAAGGCTATGAGTTGGCGGTTTCCCGTCCGCGCGTGGTGTTCAAGATGGTCGATGGCGTGCGTCATGAGCCATACGAAAACCTGACCGTCGACGTCGAAGAAACCAACCAGGGCGGCGTGATGGAAGAACTGGGTCGTCGTCGTGGCGATCTGCAAAACATGGAACCGGACGGCAAGGGACGTGTGCGTCTCGAGTACCGTATTCCTGCACGCGGTCTGATCGGCTTCCAGGGCGAATTCATGACCTTGACTCGCGGCACCGGCCTGATGAGCCACGTGTTCGATGAATACGCACCGGTCGATACCTCCAAGGGTGAACTGGGCGGTCGTCGCAACGGCGTGCTGATCTCGCAAGATGACGGCGCAGCCGTTGCCTACGCCATCTGGAAACTGCAGGATCGCGGCCGCATGTTCGTCAGCCACAACGACCCAGTGTATGAAGGCATGATCATCGGTATCCACTCGCGTGACAACGATCTGGTGGTTAATCCGATCAAGGGCAAGCAATTGACCAACGTTCGTTCGTCGGGTACCGACGAAGCGGTGCGCCTGGTTCCGCCAATCGAGATGTCGTTGGAATACGCGGTTGAATTCATCGACGATGACGAGCTGGTCGAAGTCACACCGAAGAGCATCCGTCTGCGCAAGCGCTTCCTGAAAGAGCACGAGCGTAAAAAGGCTTCGCGCGAAGCGTAAGCTGTCAAGTGAACCGGGCTCTAGGGCCCGTCCACTAAGAACCCGCCGATGTGTGCCCTTGTTCAGAGCACGCATCGGCGGGTTTTTTATTTGCGAGAACGGCGATGGCATGCACCCATGGCTTCGCGGAGAAAGTCGATCATTTGAAATCTAAATTGCGGGGCGGGCGGCGGTGCTGGTTCCACGTCCTATTTGGCGATTCAGAAAACGCTACCACCTGCGTCATCCCCGCGAACGCGGGGATCCATTTTGCGCAACGTGGATTCCCGTGTTCGCGGGAATGACGGGTGTTACTCAAGATGCATACTTAACAAAGTAGACATTTCAACTTTGCTTTTACACATCCTAGGTGCTGCTTACGGTCGGGCTGGTTACATGCTGAGCTTTTAGCACCTCGCCGATTGCGGTAAACAACCGATCGATTTGCCCCGGTTCAATAATTAACGGCGGCGATAGTGCAATGATGTCTCCGGTAGTGCGGATCAACACGCCTTTTTCCCAGAAACATTTCAGGAACACGTCGAAGGCGCGCGCGCCTGGTTTGCCGACAATCGGTTCCAGTTCAATCCCACACACCAGGCCCAGGTTGCGCACGTCTTTCACGTAGGGCAAACCCTTCAAGCCGTGTGCCGCCTGCTCAAAGTAAGGCGCCATGCTTGCCGCCCGGTCGAACAGATTCTCGCTCTTGTAGACATCGATGGTCGCCACGGCGGCCGCGGCTGCCAGCGGGTGCGCGGTGTAGGTGTAGCCGTGGAAGAATTCGATGGCATTTTCGCCGGCGGCGCTCATGAAGGCGTCATGGATATCTTGTCGCACGATCACGGCACCCATTGGCACCGTGGCGTTGGTGAGGCCTTTGGCACAGCAGATCATGTCTGGCACCACGCCGAAATAATCGGCCGCAAATGGTGCGCCTAGCCGGCCGAAGCCAGTGATCACTTCGTCGAAAATCAGCAGGATGCCGTACTTGTCGCAGATGGCGCGCAGCTTTTGCAGATAACCCTTGGGCGGGAGGATCACGCCGGTAGAGCCCTGGATCGGCTCGACGATCAGCGCCGCCACTGTAGCCGGGTCGTGCAGCGCCAGCAGTCGTTGTTCGAATTCATCGGCTATCTCGGCGCCGTGTTCCGGCAGGCCGTGTGAAAACGCATTGCGCGCGATATCGAGCGGATGTCGCAAGTGATCGACGCCGGCCAATGTCGGGCCGAAATGTTTGCGATTGCCGGCGATGCCGCCCACTGCGATGCCGCCGAAGCCGACCCCGTGGTAACCGCGCTCACGGCCGATCAGGCGGGTGCGCAGGCCGTCGCCGCGTACGCGATGGTATGCCAGTGCGATTTTCAGCGCGGTATCGACCGACTCCGATCCGTCGTTGCAGAAGAACACCCGGTTCAAGCCTTCCGGCGCAATCGACACCAGCGCGCTGGCCGCTTCGAACGCCAAAGGATGGCCCATCTGGAACACCGGCGCAAAGTCCATGATCGCGGCCTGTTTCTGGATCGCCTCGACGATTTTTGGATGGCAGTGGCCGGCATTGGTACACCAAAGGCCAGCGGTGCCATCGAGAATCTGGCGGTCGTCATCTGTCGTGTAATACATGCCTGAGGCCGAAACCAGCATGCGCGGCTTGCTTTTGAACTGACGGTTGGCGGTAAACGGCATCCAGAAATGATCGGTATTCAGGGGTGTGGGCATGACATCTCCTTGCTGATCTTCAGTGATCGTTAGCGAAATATTCTGGGCCGGTTGCTGGCCTGTGCGTGACTGATTCCAGATCCTTGTTATTGATGTTAGTACGTTTATCCCGGTTCTGATAGAGCCACTTTGCACTGCGCGAACCTGCAAAGTGGCGTGGTCGGACCGTAATCACCCGCTTTCGGGCATGCCTGAAAGTGGCCTTGCGCAACAAGGGCGCTTTACATGTTGCCGCTTCTTACTGTCCGATTATCCCAGTAGCAACTCGCCATTCACTGTGCGCGCCAGATTCAACGGATTGTCGTCCTGTAATGCGGTCGGCAGCAGCCCGGTCGGGATGTCCTGATAGCACACAGGGCGCACGAAGCGGTCAATCGCACTGGCACCGACCGAGGTGCTGCGGCTGTCTGAAGTTGCCGGGAACGGGCCGCCATGCACCATCGCATGGGACACTTCCACCCCAGTCGGATAGCCGTTCACCAGGATGCGTCCGGCTTTGCGTTCCAGCGTCGGCAGCAACTTCCTGGCCAACGCGTGATCGTCGCTGTCGAGCTGCAGCGTGGCGGTCAATTGGCCAGCCAGGTGTTCTGCGACGGCGCGCATTTCATCTTCGTTGCGGCAAGCAACGATCAGTGAGCTAGGGCCGAATATCTCATCTTCCAGCTGTTCGGTTGCCAGGAAAGTCGCTGCGTCGGTGCTGAACAATACCGCCTGCGCCGCACATGGCGCACTTGCCGCCAGACCATGGGCGAGCGTATCGACTCCGGCAATCTTGCCCATGCGCTCGACGCCATCGACATAGGCGCTGTGAATGCCAGGTGTCAGCATGGTGCCGGCCGCCTTGGCTTGCAGCGCTTTTTGTGCCGCTTCCTGGAATTGCACCAGATGTTCGCCAGCCAAGCCAATCACCAGACCTGGATTGGTGCAGAACTGTCCGACGCCCATGGTCAGTGAATCGATGAATGCACTGCCGATTTGGGTGGCCCGTGCGGCCAGTGCGTGGGGCAGCAGGAACATCGGATTAATGCTGCTCATTTCGGCGTACACCGGAATCGGTTCGCGTCTTTGCGCGGCGGCGCGCATGAGCGCCAGGCCGCCTTGGCGTGAGCCGGTAAAGCCGACCGCCTTGATCGCCGGATGGCTGACCAACGCCTGGCCGACCTCATTGCCGGTGCCTATGATCAGGGAGAACACCCCTTCCGGCAGTTTGCACGCGGCGACAGCTTGCTGGATCACGCGGCCTACCAGTTCCGAAGTGCCGGGATGAGCGTTGTGCGTCTTGACCACTACCGGGCAGCCGGCAGCCAATGCGGCGGCGGTATCGCCGCCAGCAACAGAGAACGCCAGTGGAAAATTACTGGCGCCAAAGACGGCAACCGGGCCGATAGCGATCTTGCGCAAGCGCAGATCGGCACGCGGCGGAGTCCGTTCAGGCAATGCCGAATCAAGGGTGGCGCTCAGATACTGCCCGCTGCGCACCACGCTGGCGAACAGGCGTAACTGGCCGACGGTGCGGCCGCGTTCGCCTTCCAGGCGCGCCGTCGGCAGGCCGGATTCTTGCGTGGCGCGTTCAATTAGCGCCGGTCCGAGCGCCAGGATGCCGTTCGCTATTTCTTCCAAAAACTGCGCGCGCTGTTCCGGTGTGGTTTCGCGGTAAGTGTCGAAAGCCTGCTGCGCGAGGATGCAGGCGCGCGCGACTTCAGATGCGCCGCCGGCGCCGAAATCTGGGCCGATCTTTGCATTGGTGGCAGGGTTGATCGCGCGTAACGTGCCTTCCGTACCGCGTACAGCCGATTGGCCAATGAGCATTTCACCTGTGATATTCATGTTTTTCCTTGTAACTGTGGATGAACGCAATATAGGCGGCAAGGCATGATGCCGGCCGCCTTGTAACGTTTAGCTGCGCCTGGACGGGTAGCGTGGAGCCAGCCGTCCTGTCGCGCTTATTGTGGCCCTTGGGCCAGGATCAGTGCTTTCAGTTGTTCGCATTCTTCGGCGTTGAGATCGATCAATGGCGTGCGCACCGGACCGCCGTCATGGCCGACGATGGTTGCACCGGCCTTGACGATGCTGACGGCATAGCCGGCCTTCTTGTTGCGGATTGCCAGGTAAGGCAGGAAGAAGTCGTCGATCAGGCGGCCAGTAGTGGCGTGGTCGTCGTTCTTGACCGCATTGTAGAAATCGATTGCCAGTTTCGGCATGAAGTTGAATACCGCCGAAGAGTAGACCGGTACGCCAAGCGCCTTGTAAGGAGCAGCAAACAGCTCTGCAGTTGGCAAGCCGCCCAGATAGGTCAAGCGGTCGCCGAGGCGGCGGCGGATCGATACCATCAGTTCGATGTCGCCGATACCATCCTTGAACCCGATCAGGTTAGGGCAGCGCGCCGCCAGCAGCTCCATCGAATCGGCATTCAGGCGGCAGATGCCGCGGTTGTACACCACGACGCCGAATTTGACCGATTTGCAGACGGCTTCGACGTGTGCCACCAGGCCGTCCTGCGACGCTTCTGTCAGGTAATGCGGCATCAGCAGGATACCGTGCGCGCCCAGGCGTTCTGCTTCTTGTGCAAAAGCGATGGCTGTGCGGGTCGGGCCACCGGCACCGGCCAGGATCGGCACCTTGCCGCGGCAGGTTTCGACTGCCAGGCGCACCACGTCGGAATATTCAGATGGCGTCAGCGAAAAGAATTCGCCTGTGCCGCCCGCCACAAACAGGGCGCTCGCACCGTAAGGAGCCAGCCACTCAAGCCGGCTTGCGTAGGTGCTGGGGCGGAAATTGCCTTGCGCATCGAAGTCGGTGATTGGAAAGGACAGCAGGCCGGAGGAAAGAGTCTGTTTGAGGTCTTGATAGTTCATGGTCTCGGTATTGTGTAGTGCTGCGGTTGATAACTGAACACCATTGTTGCGCACGAGTGCGTTGATGTCCGGGCGAGTAAGTTATCAGTCATCGTACAACAAAGATTTGCGGTGCGCAAGCCTGAAAATGTTGTTATCGAGCGGATGTGGGCGGAGGGTGGGAGTAAAAGCGGGGGGGGTGGCACAGGATATTGCGAAATGCCACTCAGCGGCGAGGGCGGCCTGCCTGCTTTGATGACTCTGCCGGCCGGGCCAGAAGAGTCATCATTGTTGGGTTGTTATGAAGTGCTACGGGTTGCCATGGCTTGCTTATGAGGCAATCACCATGCTGTCCTGAACCTTGCGCAAGCGTTCGCGGCTGTTGCTCAGGTGAGTGCGCATCGCTGCTCGTGCAGTCTCTGGATCCTGGCGCAGGATCGCATTGTAAATATCTTCATGTTCGCGATGCACGCGATCGAGATAGGCGGCCGGATCATCGTGTGCGAGCCGGGCGGAGTTGATCCGGGTGCGCGGAATGATGGTGGTGCCGAGGTGGCTCAGGATGTCGACAAAATAGCGGTTGCCGGTGGCTTGTGCGATGTGCAGATGGAACTGTACATCGGCCGCAACCGAGTCGCCGCGCTCGTGTGCGCTCTTCTGGAAGGCGTCCAACGCCGTCCGCATCTGCTCCAGTTGCGCATCGGTGCGCCGCGCCGCAGCCAGTCCGGCGGCTTCGGCTTCGAGGCTGATGCGCAACTCCAGGATGGCCAGGATGTCGCGCATGGTGATCACTGTTTCCGGATCGATGTCGAAATTGCTGGGGCTGCTCGCGGCCAGTACGAAAGTGCCGATGCCGTGCCGGGTTTCCACCAGGCCCGAGGCCTGCAGATGCGAAATGGCTTCGCGGATTACGGTGCGGCTGACGCCTTGCGTGCGCATCAATTCGGATTCGGTCGGCAATTTGTCGCCGGGCTTGATGCTGCCGCCACGGATGCTTTCGGCAATATTGGCGACCACGCTCTGCGCCAGGTTGCGGTGTTTTTTGCGTGGGGCGCTCGGAGCAAGGTGAGGAGTGAGCGGTGTGTTCATGGATGGGGCCGCGGAAAGGTAAACCAGTTGCCAAATTATTTTTCGCTGATTATACTACGATTCAAGTTGTAGGATGACTGATAACATAGCAAGAGTTTGGCGTAAGCCAAGCATCTATAACAATAAGAACGGCGCCTTGTAATAGCCTGGCTCGGCCTCGTACCTTATGCGGTGCGGGACCCAGGCAGCAGGAACTTGCGGTGCTTTGGCGCCGCTGCCTGCGAGCGTCGGCTCTGGCAAAGACAGGAGACGTAGTTGAATATCGACAAAACGGGTGCGCCGACACAGGCTCACGGCGGCAGGGTGCGTTACATGATCCTGTTCATGCTGTTCATGGTGACCACCTTTAATTACGCCGATCGCGCCATCTTATCCATTGCAGGTACTGCAATGAAGAGCGAGTTGGGCTTCGACGCGGTCACCATGGGATTCATCTTCTCGGCTTTCAGTTGGGCTTACGTGCTGGGCCAATTGCCCGGCGGCTGGCTGTTGGACCGCTTCGGTTCGAAACGGGTCTACGCCGCAAGCATCTTCATCTGGTCACTGTTCACCCTGCTGCAAGGCGGCGTGCATTTTCTCGGCGTGTTGTGGGCCGTTCCCGCATTATTCATGTTGCGTTTCATGGTCGGACTGGCCGAAGCGCCTTCTTTCCCGCCAATGGCCGCATCGTCGCCGCCTGGTTCCCCACCGCCGAACGTGGCACCGCTTCGGCAATTTTCAATTCCGCCCAATATTTCGCCACCGTGCTGTTTGCGCCCTTGATGGCCTGGATCACGCATGCCTACGGCTGGTCGGAAACGTTTGTCGTGATGGCGTCGCCGGCTTGGTGCTCAGCATGATCTGGATGCGGGTGATGCATAATCCAAAAGACCACCCGCGCATCAGCCCGGCGGAACTGGCGCATATCCGCGACGGTGGCGGCCTGGTCGAGATGGACCAGGGCATTGCCGCCGGCAAGGGTAGCCAGGTCAATCGCGGCGTCAAGCTCGGTTATCTCAAGCAGCTCCTGTGCAACCGCATGCTGGCAGGTGTTTATCTCGGCCAATACTGCATCAACACCATCACGTATTTCTTCCTGACCTGGTTCCCGATTTACCTGGTGCAGGAACGCGGCATGTCGATCCTGAAAGCCGGCATCGTGGCCTCGCTGCCGGCGATTTGTGGCTTCCTCGGTGGCGTGCTGGGCGGCATGATCTCGGATCGCTTGATCAAGAGAGGTGTCTCGCTGACTTGGTCCGAAAGATTCCGATCGTCGCCGGCCTGCTGCTGTCGACCACCATGATCCTGTGCAATTACGTCGATACCCAATGGCTGGTGGTCGGCATCATGGCGCTGGCCTTCTTCGGCAAGGGCGTCGGCGCATTGGTTGGGCGGTGGTGGCGGATACCTCGCCGAAAGAAATCATCGGTCTTACCGGCAGCCTGTTCAACATGTTTGGCAACATTGCCGGCATTACAGCGCCGATCGTGATCGGCTATATCATCAAGGAAACCGGGTCCTTCCAATGGGCGCTGGTGTACGTCGGCGCCAATGCACTGCTGGCTGTGATCAGCTACCTGGTGATAGTGAAAGACATCAAGCGCGTCGAACTCAAGCCATTGGACGATGCAGGACAGCCATACAAGAAATTATCAGGAGTGGAATCATGATCGAGGCAACACCAGCCGCAGGCAAGTTGGCGGCGGGCAGTAATGCGCCGCTGTACATTCGCATGCAGGAGCAGGATAACGTCGCCATCGTCGCCAATGACGGCGGCTTGCCGGCCGGTTCGATTTTTCCCTGCGGACTGGTGCTACGCGACAGGGTGCCCCAAGGCCATAAACTTGCGCTGCGCGATCTGACCGAAGGCGAAGCCATCGTGCGCTACGGCGTGGTGATCGGCTATGCGCAACGGCCGATCCTGCAGGGAAGCTGGATCGAGGAGTCGCTGGTGCGGATGCCGCCGGCGCGCGAATTGACCAACCTGCCGATTTCAACACACGTTCCGGCAGCAGCAGCGCCGCTGGAGGGTTACACCTTCGAAGGTTATCGCAATGCCGACGGCACCGTCGGCACCCGCAATATTTTGGCGATCAGCACCACGGTGCAATGTGTGTCCGGGGTGGTCGAACATGCGGTAAAGCGCATCAAGGCCGAGTTGCTGCCCAAGTACCCACACGTCGATGATGTGATCGGCCTCGAACACGCCTATGGATGTGGTGTGGCGATCGATGCACCGGGCGCCGAGATTCCGATCCGCACCTTGCGCAACATCAGCATGAATCCCAACTTCGGCGGCCAGGCCATGGTGGTCAGCCTCGGTTGCGAAAAACTGCAACCGGGCCGCATGTTCCCGCAAGGTTCGATCCCGATTCAAAGCACCGGTGGCAAGGAAGATGGCTTGCGTGTGGTGTGCTTGCAGGATGCCGAACACGTCGGCTTCGAGTCGATGATTGTGTCGATCATGTCTACTGCAGAAGAGCAACTGGCCGAACTGAACAAGCGTCGCCGCGAAACCTGTCCGGCGTCGGAACTGACTGTCGGTGTTCAATGCGGCGGCAGCGATGCATTCTCCGGCGTGACGGCCAATCCGGCCGTCGGTTACGCCACCGACCTACTGGTGCGCGCCGGCGCGACCGTAATGTTTTCTGAAACCACCGAAGTGCGCGACGGTATCGACCAACTAACGTCGCGCGCCGTCAACGCTGACGTGGCGCAAGCCATGATCCGCGAGATGGCCTGGTATGACGATTACCTGACCCGCGGCGGCGTCGATCGCAGCGCTAACACCACGCCTGGAAATAAAAAGGGCGGCCTGGCCAACATCGTCGAAAAAGCCATGGGCTCGATCGTCAAATCCGGCAGCAGCGCCATTTCCGGCGTGCTGTCTCCTGGCGACAAGGTCAAGCAAAAAGGCTTGATCTACGCTGCCACGCCGGCCAGCGATTTCGTCTGCGGAACCTTGCAACTGGCAGCCGGCATGAACCTGCACGTGTTCACGACCGGCCGCGGCACGCCATACGGACTGGCAGCAGTGCCGGTCATCAAGGTCGCCACGCGCAACGACCTGGCGCGGCGCTGGCATGACCTGATGGACGTCAACGCCGGCCGTATCGCCAGCGGTGAAGCCAGTATCGAAGATGTTGGCTGGGAGTTGTTCCGTTTGATGCTGGATGTCGCCAGCGGTCGCAAGAAAACCTGGGCCGAGCATCACAAATTGCATAACGCACTGACGCTGTTCAATCCGGCGCCGATTACCTGATCTTCCGACGGCATAAAGAATGTATTCCGGGTTACATCCCGGCGCATGCTTTTCGCTGGTCGTCGGCCGGAAGTCAAGTTGACGAAAAGAGGATCGGATATAAGAAGATATGCTTGGAAGCCCAAGCATATCCAATCTCTACGGGCTTTGTCATTGCATTTGATATGAAACACTTTGCGTCGTCTTGTTGCCTGACGCGTCAATTGCTGCGTACCTGATTTCGTAGATTCTGCCAGGCGCATTGCTGACAGTAATTTGGCGCGTGTCCTTGCCGATTGCTGCAATAACATCACCGGGATTGAGCGCTTGGTTTGCGGTGACAGAGACCAGGGCAACTTCTGGAGAAGGATCGTAGCTGTCGCTTGTCGCGACATTGATATTCAGCACGGAACTGGCAGCATCGATTTTAGAAACTTGACCAATGGAGACTGTCAATTTAGGTGGGGTAGTGTCACCTTTCTTGATTGGAATTGAAAGGGTGTCGTTGCCATATAGTACGAGAGCGTGTCCGGTTACATAGCTGAAATCTGCCTTTTCCAAATTGACCGAGAAGCCGTCCCAGCTAGCGCCAGGCGGAATGTCGTTTGCCGGATTGGCGACAACTGGCGCTCCTTGCACTTGTGACGCTCCTGGACGCAATTTGGCTTCATAGTTTCCTTCGGACCATTCCAGCAAGAATTTAGGACTCTCGTCGGGAAATTTAAAGGCCACGCCCCATCCGGTTGGACTGGTTGCGACATCGGGAGAGAGCCAGAACGATTTGTTTTTCGAGTTTGGCATCGTAGCCAATTCAGCTCCGCCGTTGACGCTGGTATCGGCAGGGTTGAATCCGATTGTGAATGTCTTGATCGGATTGGTACCGGCGTTTTTTATCTGATATTTGTATATCACTACGCCGCCGCGATGCATTCCCCAAGCTGTAATACTTACCGGAGGAGTGTTTTCTGCAATCGCACTTACAGGTAATAAAGTTGCGCCCAAAAGGGTGGCAATCGAAATGAGGAGATTTGCTTTTTTCATCTTTCTTTCCCTAGCGAGGTTCATAATGTACGCGATCATTACGAACCGGTTCGAGAAGTTGCCTGCAGCAGCAATGGAACCCTCTTGACATTACCCTATCGGATTAATGGATCGCTATTGGACGTAATGCGGGTTGCCGGCGAGGCATGATGTATGTCATTGCAAGACTTGACCCTATTTCTTTTTTGATACAAATCTGGGCGAGATTGAGTCAATAATCGATTTTTTCACTACCGTTTAACAAGCAATTTATCGACTGGTATTTTTTTAATACCGCCCTGTCAGTAGTAATTATTTGAGATAGCCAGTTTTGTGAAATATGCCAAATCACTTTAAACAAGCCGTGCCTAAAGTGGGCGTTGTTGCTCGTATAACTCCTTTAGTCGAGTTGCTTCTAAAGCTTGCATCAATAGCCGCAATCGGAACTGCTGGCTATTGGGCGTGGTATCAGTTTGATTTAGGCGGTAACAACGGGTGGATGGTGAATCTCAGTATGACCACTGAGGTGCTACCGTACAAAGACGACTTGCGACTGTTGGTTGTGCATGTGAAATCTAAGAACCCTCGGAACTCAACAATTGAATTCATACAGAATGAGCATGATAGCTATGATTTGACGGTTCGCAAGCTGCCGGAAGTGAAAGCAGGTAAGGAGATGGACATCGACAAAGGCGAGTTAATTGCCAAGATCGACTTTATGCCGACAGACGCTTTGAGCTATATGTTCCTACCCAATGCCGAGTTTGATGACATGGCCACCGTAGTTCTGCCAGTGGGTAGCGTTGTGTCGCTGTCTGCTGTGCTAGCTAAGAAGGACTCTGACTTCGTGCCAGTGAATCAGGTAGTAGAAATAAAGCCGTAGTTGCCTATGTGATTTGATTTAGACGTGTAGCTAACTTTGCACGGTGTTATTTCTACCGAACGAGAAACCGATTCAATTTTTACTCTCTCTCTCTTGAAAATTCTATGCGCCTGAAAATAATTACGGCTTCAATCATTGCGTGCTTGTTCTCTCCGGCTTATAGCGTCCCAATGGGTGGCGAGACAACGACAATACCTAAGGTAAATTTATCTTCATGCCAGAAGCCCGAGTATCCAAAACCATCGTTGGCTGCAAATGAGACTGGAGCTGTGGTCGTCAGTTTGCATGTATCAAAAGAAGGGCGCGTACTTGAGACAAGACTTGAGTCATCTAGTGGTCATCCCTTATTGGATTCAGCAACTACTAGCGCATTTAGTCAATGTGATTTCACGCCTGCAAGTGTGGATGGTATAGCTGTGGATTCGTGGACTAGGATGAAATTTATCTGGCGTACCGAGTAGAGGTGGTGGATGCGGGGGAGGAGCAAAAAAATGGAAAAAACGGGGTCAAGTCTTGCAATGACGCACTTCATGTCTCACCAGTAACCCAAATTACTTCAGGGTGGCGCTCTATTAACCCGATGCTTAACGCCGAGACGGTTACCCACCTTGACGATTCAACGTATCGATCTTGCATCGATTTTTCGAGTTCATTCCAGCGGCTTTCCCTTAGTCAGAAATGACTTGATGATAAACTGACGTCCTTTTCGCCGAATTTGCGCGAATCAAGATGCGCCTCGTTTTGTGACACATGCCATGTTCCTTGATGCAAATCGGATTCAATGGTGTTGTATAAATAATCACAAAGCTGAGCAATACAGCGCATAATTTGCATCACCAAGATGCCGGAAAACAGTCGTTTATCTCAATGAAATCAAGTAATTACAAGAAGCGGCGCATATCTGTTGCGCCGATGATGGACTGGACCGATAGGCATTGCCGCGTGTTCCACCGTCAAATCACCCATCACACCTGGCTGTACACCGAAATGGTGACAACCGGGGCGTTGTTGCATGGGGATGTGCCGCGCCATCTCAACTTCGACAAGGTCGAGCATCCGGTTGCCTTGCAGTTGGGCGGTAGCGAGCCAGCTGATCTGGCCAAGAGCGCCAAGCTGGGTGAAGAATGGGGTTACGACGAGATCAACCTGAATTGCGGCTGTCCGTCCGAGCGCGTGCAGAAGGGCGCTTTTGGCGCTTGCCTGATGGCGGAGTCGGCACTGGTGGCGGATTGCGTCAAGGCGATGCGGGATGCGGTGTCTATCGATGTCACCGTCAAGCACCGGATTGGCATCGACAAGACGGAGTCCTATGAGTTTGTCCGCGATTTTGTCGGCACCGTGGCGGAAGCGGGTTGCCAGACGTTCATCGTCCATGCGCGCAATGCGATCCTGAAGGGCTTGAGCCCGAAGGAAAACCGCGAAATCCCGCCGCTGAAGTATGAGTATGCCTACCGGCTGGCGCGCGATTTCCCGGAGCTGGAAATCATCATCAACGGCGCCATCAAGACCACCGCTGAAATCGATGCGCATTTGCAACACGTCGACGGCGTGATGCTGGGGCGTGAGGCTTATCACAACCCTTACCTGATGGCCGATTTCGACGCGCGCTATTTCGGCGATGCCGATGCAGTGCCGAAGACGCGCGCCGAGGTGATCGAGGCCATGCTGCCTTACATCCGGGAGCAACTGGCCCTGTACGGCCGCGATGGCAACGGTTTGCGCCTCAACAGCATCACGCGCCACATGCTGGGCCTGATGGCCGGCATGCCGGGAGCCAAATCGTTCCGGCAGGCGCTGTCGGATTCGAAAAGGCTGGCGTTGGGCGATCCGATTTTGCTGGTGGATGCATTGTCTAAAATGCAATCAATGGCAGCTTGAGCGAGTCGGGAGCGTTGTAGATCGGTTGTTCAGGCGAAAGTACGGCAAAGTAGTGTCCGTAAAACATTTTCAGTCTGCTAAATCCTTTAAAATAGCCACCTCGGGTTTATTTTGGCTTGCCAGTGCCGCCATGCAGCGGCCCGCAGGCCATGAACTATTATCAATTCAGCGCGATTTATAGCGAATACCAGCTGGCCGCAGACCGCTCACAAGGCGGCTTGCGGGCCGGTTATCTTCAAGGCGAATTCAAGGCTAAGCATGTCAATTGCAACTACAGAAGAAATCATTGCCGAACTCCGTGCCGGGCGCATGGTTATTTTGGTGGATGAAGAAGATCGTGAAAACGAAGGCGACCTGGTCCTGGCCGCCGATTTTGTGACGCCTGAGGCGATCAATTTCATGGTTCGCCATGCGCGCGGGCTGGTCTGCCTGACCTTGACCGAAGAGCGTTGCGACCAGCTCAACCTGGGCATGATGACCAGCCGTAACGGCACCGCCTACGGTACCAATTTCACCGTCTCGATCGAAGCCGCCGAAGGCGTGACGACCGGCATTTCTGCTGCCGACCGCGCGCGCACCATCCAGGTTGCGGTAGCGGCGGACGCCAAGGCTGGCGATATCGTCCAGCCTGGCCATATTTTCCCGATCAAGGCGCGCAAGGGCGGCGTGCTGATGCGCGCCGGCCATACCGAAGCCGGTTGCGACCTGACCGAAATGGCGGGCCTGACGCCGGCTGCCGTGATTTGCGAAATCCTCAAGGAAGACGGCACCATGGCGCGCCTGCCGGACTTGCTGGAATTCTCCAAGGAACACGGCTTGAAGGTAGGCACGATTGCTGACCTGATCCATTATCGCGGCCAGCACGAAAGCATCGTTGAGCGGCTCGCCGAGCGCACCACGCATACCGCGCAGGGCACCTTCAAGACCATCGCCTATCGCGATACGCCAAGCGGCGGCGCGCATCTGGCGCTGTTGCACGGCACACCGTCGCCGGATGTGGAAACGCTGGTGCGGGTGCATCAGCCGGTATCGATCCTGGATCTGCTGGAAACCGAAGCGACCAACCATTCCTGGAACATGGCCTCGGCGCTGGCGGCGATTGCCGCTTCGCCGTGTGGCGTGGTGGTGCTGCTGAACTGTGAGGAATCGGCGGACCAGATTTTCGCCAAGTTCGCGGCGCTGGAAGCGGCATGCAGCGGCGTCAAACCGCCGGCGCCGCGGGTTGACCTGCGGACCTACGGCATCGGCGCACAGATCCTCAAGGATCTCGGCGTCGGCAAGATGAAGCTGCTGGCCAGCCCGCGTAAGATGCCTTCGATGACGGGCTATGACCTGGAAATTACCGGATATCAAAACAAGCCGAACGCCTGAGTTGTAGAGTGCAGTAGCTGGAATGTTTGAACGTTTTTTGTAAATCAATTAGTAGATAAGCGCCTGGTGCGTATAAAGAGGAAAACCATGACAGTCGGAATTTACGAAACCAATCTGGATGGTGCAGATTTGCGCATCGGTATTGTGCAAGCCCGCTTCAACGAAGATGTATGCCACGGGTTGATGTCGGCCTGTCTGGCTGAGTTGAAGCATCTGGGTGTGGCCGATGAAGACATCCTGCACGTCACTGTTCCGGGCGCATTGGAAATCCCGTTGGCGCTGCAAAAGATGGCTGAAACCATGCAGTTCGATGCACTGATCGCCATTGGCGCGGTGATTCGCGGCGAGACCTATCACTTTGAACTGGTCTCGAACGAATCCGGCGCCGGCATCACACGCGTCGGCCTGGATGCGGGGATCCCGATCGCCAATGCGGTGCTGACCACGGAGAACGACGAGCAAGCCGAAGCCCGCATGGAAGAGAAGGGCACCGATGCTGCGCGCGTAGCGGTCGAGATGGCCAATCTGTCGATCGCGCTGGAAGAGTTGGCAGAAGCCACCAGCGAAGAATAAAATCGTCCGAACGATGGCTGCTTGTTCGTCGTCAGTGAATGGCGCCCTGCAGTCATCGATAACTGGGCCGATGTACAAGAAGAGTTGCAGGCCGGCCGCAAGGCTGGCCTTGGAATGACCAATGAGCTTTATCGATAAGCTTTACTACAAGCTGGAAAAATTATGACCAATAAAACTTTGCACGCCAATCCGAGCAAGAGCCGCACGCCACGTCACCGCGCGCGCGAATTCGCGTTGCAGGGCCTGTATCAATGGCTCTTGAACAACGAAGACGTGACCGCGATCAGCGAAAACATCCGCCAGGCGCATGGCTTCGACAAGGCCGATGCCGAGCATTTCAACTCGCTGCTGTACGGCGCGATCAAGGATGCAGCTACATTGCGAGCCGGCCTGGCGCCGTTGATCGACCGTAAGATCAGCGAGCTGTCGCCGGTGGAACACGCAGTGTTGCTGATCGGCGCTTTCGAGCTGCAAAACCACGTCGAAATCCCATATCGCGTTGTCATCAACGAAGCGGTTGAGCTGACCAAATCGTTCGGCGGCATCGACGGCCACAAGTATGTGAACGGCGTGCTGGACAAGTTTGCGGCCAAGGCGCGCGCGACCGAAATCGACGCCGGCAAGAAACCCTGAATCGGTAAATAATACAGGTGACGAAGCGGTTGCTTCGTTGCGCCTGCGAATCGATACAGGCTTCGTGTTTCAGGTGCGGCGTTAGTCTTGTGTCAGCTTGGTGACTGAGACGCCGCGCCATTCGGAAAAGTATTCATGACATTCTCGCACCTGCACTTGGCTTCACGTCTCGACAACATCGCTCCGTTCCATGTGATGGAGCTGGCAAAAATGGCTGCGGCGCTGGAGCGCGAAGGCCACCATATCATCCACATGGGTATCGGCGAACCTGATTTCACCGCAGCGCCGCTGGTCATCGAAGCAGCCGCCAAGGCCATGGCCGACGGTAAGATGCAATACACCTCCGCCACCGGCTTGCCGGCGCTGCGCGCAGCGATTTCGGCGCATTATCGGCAAGTGTTCGGCCTCGACATCGCACCCGAGCGCATCGTCGTCACCGCGGGCGCTTCGGCTGCCTTGCTGCTGGCTTGTGCGGCGCTGGTGGAGAAGGGCAGCGAAGTACTGATGCCTGATCCTTCCTATCCTTGCAATCGTCACTTTGTCGCTGCCTTCGACGGCCAGGCCAAGATGATTGCCAGCGGTCCGGCCGAGCGTTTCCAATTGTCCGATGACATGGTGCGCGAGCATTGGGGCGAGCACACGCGAGGCGTGCTGCTGGCCTCGCCGTCGAACCCGACCGGCACCTCGATCCTGCACAGCGAACTGGCCAAGATCATTGCCACCGTGCGCGACAAGGGCGGCTTTTCCATCGTCGACGAAATCTATCAAGGCCTCAGCTACGATGCCGAACCGTTTTCGGCGCTGTCGCTGGGCGACGACATCATCGTCATCAACAGTTTTTCCAAATACTTCAACATGACCGGCTGGCGTCTCGGCTGGCTGGTACTGCCGGAAGCGTTGGTGCCGCCTATCGAAAAACTGGCGCAAAACCTGTTCATCTGTCCATCGTCGATTGCGCAGCACGCCGCGTTGGCTTGCTTTGAAAAAGACTCGCTGGCCTTGTATGAGGCGCGCAAGGACGAATTCAAACGGCGCCGCGATTACCTGGTGCCGGCGTTGATTGCGCTCGGCTTCAAGGTGCCGGTGATTCCCGACGGCGCTTTCTATGTATATGCCGATTGCAGCGATCTGCTCAAGGATGGCGGCGATGCCGACAGCCTGGTCAAGGACATCCTGAATCGGGTTGGCGTCAGCATGGTGTCCGGTCTGGATTTCGGCGCACACACCGCGCAGCATTACATCCGCCTGTCGTACGCGACCTCGATGGAAAATCTGCAGGAAGCGGTGCGCCGTCTCGGTAACTACCTAGGCAAGAATTAAGCAGGATATTGTCCCCATGCCGGCATGCCGGTGGTATTGAAAAAGGAGCTTTCATGAACTTCGCTTTTCCCCAAAAGCCGTAGCGGCAGTACCTGTCGATGGTAACGATCAATTGTTTCCAGTGCATCGTATCTATTGCGTTGGCCGCAACTATGCCGAGCACGCCAAGGAAATGGGCAGTAGCGGCCGCGAAGCGCCGTTCTTCTTCATGAAGCCGGCCGATGCGGTGCTGCCGGTCGCGCATGGCAGTATCGGCGAGATGCCGTATCCATCGATGACGCAGGATCTGCATCACGAAATCGAGCTGGTGGTGGCGCTTGGTACCGGTGGCAAGAATATTCCTGCTGCCGAAGCCGTCAAGCATATCTGGGGCTATGCCGTCGGCCTGGATATGACGCGCCGCGATCTGCAGGGCGAAGCCAAGAAGCTGGGCCGCCCATGGTGTACCGGCAAGGGCTTTGACTTTTCCGCGCCAATCTCGCCGATCCATCCTGTGAGCACCACCGGCGTCATCGAGCAGGGCGATATTCATCTAAACGTCAATGGTGCATTGCGCCAGCGCGGGGATATCAAGCAGATGATCTGGAATATCGCTGAAACCATTGAGCAGCTGTCTGCCTATTTCGAACTGCAGGCCGGCGACCTGATCTTTACCGGCACCCCCGCTGGTGTTGGCGCGGTGGTAAAGGGCGATCTGCTGGAGGGTTCGGTGGCGGGTGTCGGCGATTTGCGGGTGCGCCTGGTTTAGTATTCGAGTAAAAATCGATGAAACTGTATAGCTATTTCCGGAGCTCCGCTTCGTATCGCGTGCGGATTGCGCTGAACCTGAAGGGTATCCCGTACGACATCGTGCCGGTGCATTTGCTGAAGCACGGCGGTGAACAATTGAGCCAGTTGTACCGAACTCTGAATAGCGACGGTCTGGTGCCGACGCTTGTCGAGGATGCCGACGGCGCCGATGGCCCACATGTACTGACGCAATCGTTGGCGATGATCGAGTACCTGGAGGAAATTCATCCGACACCTGCGTTGTTGCCTTCGACGCCTTTGGATCGTGCTTTCGTGCGCGGCGTCGCGCTCGCGATTGCCTGCGATACGCACCCGCTCAACAATTTGCGCGTGTTGCGTTATCTGGTGCATGAGCTGAAGGTTGACGAGAATGCCAAGAACGCCTGGTATCGTCATTGGTGCGAGAGTGGCCTGGCAGCACTGGAAGTAACGTTGGCCCGCGACAAGCGGCCTGGAAAATTTTGCTACGGCGATACGCCGACATTGGCCGATTGCTGCCTGGTGCCGCAGATATTCAATGCGCAGCGCTTGAAATGCGATTTGTCCGCGATGCCGACCTTGATGCGGATCTACGAAAACTGTCAGCAGCTGGAAGCCTTCGTCAATGCTGCGCCGCAAAATCAGCCGGATGCGGAAGCCTGAGTAAGGTATTCCAAATAAAAAAGCCAGGGTCTTGAACAACCCTGGCTTTTTTTATTGGATGCTCACCGCGATCGGCTCCGCCGGATGGAAACTCTCGGCGCGCGAGATTGGCCAGTATTTTTCGAAGACCGGATAGCGATAATTCTGGTTCAGCAGATCGCCCGGTTTTAGATAGTGCAGCAAATCCGACATCAATTTGACTTCATGGTCGGACGTGCGGCGCACGATATGGTGGGCGCGCAGTGCTGAAGCGTGCGGCAAGCCTGCAGCCTGCACCAGCTCCTGCAACGCATGCAAGGTGCTTTCATGGAAACGGTACACGCGCTCGGCTTTGTCCGGCACCACCAGCGCCTTCTGTCGACCGACGTCCTGAGTCGCCACACCGGTCGGGCAACGGTCGGTATGGCAACTTTGCGACTGGATGCAACCCAGCGAAAACATGAAGCCGCGCGCCGAGTTGCACCAGTCTGCGCCGATCGCCAGCGTGCGCGCCAGGTCGAAGGCGGTGATCACCTTGCCGCTGGCGCCGATCTTGATACGGTCGCGCAGCCCGGCGCCGACCAGGGTGTTATGCACCAGCAGCAAGCCTTCCTGCAACGGCATGCCGACGTGATCGACGAACTCCAGCGGCGCCGCGCCGGTGCCGCCTTCGGAACCGTCCACGACGATGAAGTCGGGCAGGATGCCGGTCTGCAGCATGGCTTTGACGATGCCGAAAAACTCCCACGGATGGCCGACGCAAAGCTTGAAACCGACCGGCTTGTCGCCAGACAAGGTGCGCAGTTTCTGGATGAATTCGAGCAGGCCGATCGGGTTCGTAAATGAGGAATGGGTAGCGGGCGAGATGCAGTCGACGCCCATCGGTACGCCGCGCGTAGCGGATATTTCCGGCGTGATCTTGGCCGCCGGAAGTACTCCGCCATGGCCCGGTTTGGCGCCTTGCGACAGCTTGACGGTAATCATCTTGACCTGCGGCGAGGTTGCCTGCGCCACGAATTTATCTTCGTTGAAACTGCCGTCGCCGTTGCGGCAACCGAAGTAGCCGGAAGCGATCTGCCACAGCAGATCGCCGCCGAATTCACGATGATATGGTGAGATCGAACCCTCGCCGGTATCGTGTGCGAAACCGCCTTTTTTTGCGCCGTGATTCAATGCACGGATGGCGTTGGCCGACAGTGCGCCAAAGCTCATCGCCGACACGTTGAAGACGGACATCGAATACGGCTGCGTACGTTCGGCGCCGACGGTAACGCGGAAATCGTGGCTGGCGATGATGGTCGGCGACAGTGAATGGCCGACCCATTCGTAGCCGCGCAATTTGACGTCAAGCTCGGTGCCGAACGGCCGGCTGTCGACCTCTCCTTTGGCACGCTGATAGACCAGGCTGCGTTCCTTGCGGGTGAACGGTGCGCCGTCATTGTCACTTTCGAAAAAATACTGGCGCATCTCTGGCCGGATCATCTCGAACAGGAAGCGGAAATGTCCCATCAGCGGATAGTTGCGCAGGATCGCGTGACTGCGCTGGTTCATGTCCCAGATGCCCAGCGCGGTCAGCAAGCCGGGAACCACTGTCCACCACCAGGCCATTTTTCCAGCCGCAGCGCAGGTGGCAAGAACCACAGTCAGTAACAGCACTCCCCAGAAGCTCAGATAACGGCTGACTCTCATCATTCATTCCTTTAAAACGTGTGAAGGCTAGGGCTTAATGCAAAGGCTATTGCGCGCGGGGACCGCTGCGCAGTGACAAGCTGGCAATTTTACACATGGATGGCAAGACGTGTGTCGGTCGCCGTTTCCGGTTGTCCTACAAGCCAAGCGGCAGCTGTCCTATAGCGGCCCATGGCCGGCGCTGGTTAGTATTGATGCACCGATGCAAATACGGCGGCGATGGCGAATTGACGGGGCCGGCATCAATCATCATCCAGGTCTCGCAAATCGGTGCCGCTGCCATACCGTTCTTGGCAAGAATTGTCGAGATATTCAAAACCGTGAAGGAGCAAGCAATGAACTGGGACATCATCCAAGGTAACTGGAAGCAGTTTAAGGGTAACGTGAAACAGCAATGGGGCAAGCTTACCGACGACAAGCTCGACCAGATCGCGGGCAAGCGCGACCAGTTGATCGGCAGCGTGCAGGAGGCCTATGGCGTGAGCAAGGAAGACGCCGAAAGGCAGATCCGTGAATTTGAAGAGCGCAACAGGGATCACCGATTCTAAGGCGCGGGCCGCGCTCGATGGCGTGGCCGTTTTCACGCGACGTTCGCTAATACAGAAAAGGAGCAATCGGATGACGATCAAAAAAATTATTGTTGCTATGCTGATCAGCACAGCAAGTTTCACCGGCGCCTCGCTGGCGCTGGCCGCAAACGATGCCAAGGCGACTTACAAGGCCGTGGAAGACGCAGCTGAGGCCACTTACAAGGCCGACCTGGCAAAATGCGATGGGCTGAGCGGGAACGGCAAGGATGTATGCGTCGAACAAGCCAAGGCTACACGTGAACACGCGACGCAGGATGCCAAGGCGGCGTACAAGAAAACACCAAAGGCGTTGGCGAGCGCGCGCAAGGAAGAAGCCGAGGCCGATTATGCTGTCGCCCGGGAAAAATGCAATGCATTGGCAGGTAATGTCAAGGATGTATGCGTCAAGAAAGCCAAGGCAGACGAAGCCAATGCGGTAACCGATGCGCGTGCCAAACAGGAAATGTCGCAGAGCAAAGCTGCAGTGCGTGATGAGCGGGCGGAGGAGCGGTACAAGGTTGCGCTCGCCAAGTGCGATAGCCTGGCCGGCCCCTCCAAAGAGGCATGCGTTACGGCCGCTGAGAGCGAACGCGGTCAGTAAGTGTGACAAATAATTGCGGCCAATGGTTGCGGCCGGCATTTCTGCCTGAGTTTAATCGTTCTTTACAACGCTGCCCGTCAACGGCACACTGGACGTCATGAAATTGGAATTCGGCCAGGTTCTTGCAACTTGACGCGACGAAGTCGGTGACGACGGGGCCGAAATACTCATGTGATGCGACGATAGAACAGATGATAAAGATCCTGGTAGTTGACGATCATGCGGTAGTTCGCGCCGGCGTTCAATTCTTCGTGGCAGAGATTCCAGGCATGGAGATCGCCGGTGAAGCCGCCAATGCGCAGGAGGCGATGCGCATGGTGCGCGCCGAGGAATACGATATCGTGCTGTTGGATATCGCGATGCCGGACAAAAGCGGGGTCGAGGTGCTCAAGCAGATCAAGCGCGAGAAACCGAAGCTTCCGGTGCTGATTCTCAGCATGCATCCCGAGAGCCGCTATGCAGTGCAGTTGCTGCGCAGCGGTGCCGACGGCTATGTGCAGAAGGAGGCGCTGGCGACGGAGCTGGTCAAGGCGATCAATACGGTACTGCAGGGCCACAAATACATCAGTTACGGCGTTGCCGAACTGTTGACGGCCGACCCTGCCAGCAATGAGGACAAGCCGTTGCACGAAACTTTGTCGGCGCGCGAGTACGAGATTTTTTACAAGTTGAGCCAGGGCGAGAGTGTGACCCGGATTGCCGAGGAATTGTGCTTGAGCGTCAAGACGATCAGTACCTATCGCACACGCGTCTTGCAGAAAATGAGCATGGCGAGCAATGCGGATATCATTTATTACGCGATCAAGAATAATTTGATCGACTAGGCGCCAGGCACGGCAAGCGGGGAAACGACAGATCGTTAACAACCGGATACAGGGTTGGCCAGCCACCGGCGCGGAAAACTGGCTCAATGCATGCATCATCATGAGGGATGTTCCAAGCGTCAACCAATATGGACCATACGACAACCTCTCCAAAAATAGAAGCCAGCGCTGCTCCGCTACGGGTTTTTCTGGTGGAAGATTCATTGGATGTGAGAAATCTGATGATTGAAACCCTGAATGAAATTCCGGGCATCGTACTGGCCGGATTTTCTGAAGGTGAAGATGAGGCCTTGCAGAAAATTGATGTCGGCGCATACGATGTGTTGATCCTGGATATCGAACTCAAGCAGGGAAATGGCATGAGTCTGTTGCGCGCTCTGGCAGAGTCGGGCAAGCCGCTCAATTCGCTCAAGATCATTTTCAGCAACAATGTCAGCAATGCATTTCGACGCGCAGGCGAACAGTACGGCGTGCGCTTTTTCTTTGATAAGAGTTCGGAGCTAGCCAAGCTGCGCGATTTGCTCTCGGCGCTGGGAGCCGGATTGCCTGCGCGCTGAGCTTTTGAACTGACTTGCATCGAACTCGCTCCAATCAATGACCGCCTGCTTTCCGTAAGCGGTTTTTCTATTGTTACTCTCGACTTCATATGCCAGTTGGGTGATGGAGATGACTCGCATCCTGCGGCATATAGCAACGTTCGGGGAGGTTATGTGGATACAAAAGCAAGCGATACCTCCGGCCGGGATAGCCCCCATTACCAGGACCTGCTGAAGACGCGCGCACTCGAAAGCTTGGCCTCGACCAAGACCTACGTTTGGCGCACGACCGCGGCGGCGATTGGGCTGGCTGTATTGGTGATGGCGATGGCGGTCCTGGCACTGGTCAGTTGCCTGTATCAGGTCGCGCCTTCTTTGAGGTTGCCGGAGTTGACTGACATGCGCGCCGGCACCGCAGCCGCTTTCCTGCTCGCGACCTGCAGCTTGCTGTTGAGCTGTGTCGGCAGTGCCGGACTGCGACGGCCGTTCAGGATCGTGGCACAGGGGTTGGCATTGGTGTTACTGTTGTTTGTCTCGACTGCATTGATGTACGGTGCGCTCGGCGGCATTGACTGGCTCGATCGCGTACTGGCAGATTTGCCGCCCGAAATCGACTGGCGTGCATTTGGCGGCTTGCATCCGATGGCGGCCATCGGTTTTCTCTTGTGCAGCCTTACTTTATTGCTGCTTGATCGGCGCGACAGGAGAGAGCACTATCTTGCCGAATACTTGGCGATTGCCTTGATTTTCTTCAGTGCGATTCCGTTACTCGGCTATTTTTACCGAGTGACCGCGATGACCCAGATGATTTATTCGACCAGCATCCCGGTATTGTCGGCACTGGCGTTCCTGCTGTTCGGCATGGCGCTGCTGATGGCGCGCCCACGTCACCGCCTGATGGCGATCATTACCCGTCACGCACCGGGCGGGCAGATGCTGCGCCGTTCGCTGCCGCAGATGCTGTTCCTGCTGATTGTCTTGCATTGGCTGGCCGATTGGGGGGCGCGCCAGGGCTTCTACGACCGCAGCATCTTGCCGCCGATGCTGACCTTGATTGACAGTGTGCTGGTGCTGTTCATTTTCTGGCGCGCTGGCGGCAAAGTCGACCACGAATATGGCGCCCGCCTACAGAGTGCGGCGGAGCTGGCCGAAGCCACCGCGTTGCTGATCGCCGTCAGCGACAATACCAACGATCCGATTTTCGTGAAGGACCGCCAGGGCCGATTGATTTTCGCCAATCCGGCCACGTTGCGACGGCTGGCGTTAAGTTGGGAACAGGCCAAGGGTCGCGGCAGCCGCGATCTCTTTCCGCGCAGGGAAGATGCCGACCGGATCGATGTCGACGACATCCGTATCATGAACGGCGGCGTGTCGGAAACGCTGGAACAAACCATACAGCTGCCGAATGAAATCGTCACTTTCCAGACAACCAAGGCGCCCTGGTTTGGGCAGCAGGGGCAAGTCATGGGCGTGATCGGGATTGCCACCGACATCAGCGAACGCAAGCGCGCGGAAGATTCACTCAGGAGACGCGAGCTGGAGCTGGAGCGCACCATCGCCCAGCGCACTGCATTGCTGCGGGAGTTGACCAACCATCTGGAAACCATCCGCGAAGAAGAAAAGCGGGCGATTGCGCGCGAATTGCACGACAACATGGGCGCTTCCCTGACCGCGCTCAGCATGCATCTGGAGAGCGTCTACAAGGTCTTGCCAGCGACAGAACAATGGCAGAACCGGCAGGATCAGATGCGGACATTGCTTAACTCCCTGGTAGCGACTACGCGCCGTATCCAGACCGAATTGCGCCCCAACATGCTGGACCTGTTCGGTTTGAAGGCAGCCATAGCCGAGCAGTTGGAGGACTTCAGCCAGCGTACCGAGATCGTCTGCAAATCGAGTTTGCCGGATGAGGATGTGGCGGTTGATCACAAGATCGAGATTGCGGTGTATCGGATGCTGCAGGAAATACTGAACAACGTCTCCAAGCATGCTCAGGCAACGCAGGTCGAAGTGATCCTCGATATTGATGAGGATCGCCTGGCGTTGACGGTGCGCGACAACGGTGTTGGCATGTCGCAGGAGCGCTTTGAAAACACCACGACGCACGGCCTGCGCGGATTGAATGAAAGGGCGACCTATCTGGGCGGCAAGGTCGGGTTTACGGCGGCGGAAGGAAAAGGGACGACGGTGAAGATCGAACTGCCGTTGACGATGCTGGCCGAGACGCCCGGCCCGCTATGATGCATCTCTGCCGAGCCCGGCGTCCTGCAGGGTGGCAATTCTCTATGGAATGCAAGGATCGGTCGCCACCAGCACGCTGCAAGGCACTTTTTCAACCAGCAGCGTGTCGACCGAACCGCGCCACCAGCGTGTCGCCAGTGGCTTCTTGCGTGAATGGCCGACGATGACCAGGTCAATCCCCAGCTTGCCGACCAAGTCGCTGATGACGTTGACAGGTTCGCCGCTTTCAAAGTGATCGATCGGCTTCAGGCCTGCATCGGCCAGCAGTTTGTGTCCCTTGATCAGTTCTTGTTCCAGCAGGGTTTTCTCAGCCCTGATAGCGGATTCGGCGACGAATTCGCCGGCCATCAGGTAAGTCGCCAGATTGATCACGCCCAGCAGATGGATCTCGACTTCGGGGCTGGGAGCCAGGTGGATGCAGGAATAGAGTGCGGAACGGCTTTCGGGCGTGCCGTTGTAGGCGACAAGAATTTTCCGGTACATATACCCTCCTGAAAACGATGTTGGCGATGGTTGCTGATTTCATCATAGCGCAGACTGATGCTGCTAACCAGCAGCCAATCGATAGTTTCGATCTGGTGATGGCCCGAACGGCTTTCCGCCAGACGAAAGCAGGACAAGCCAGTCATATCGGCTTTTTCCGAATAACGTTAATTGGCGCCGGGTTATCAAAAATATGCGAAAGTAAGCCACTATTGCGCTATACGACACTATAAAAGTAGACTTGCCGGGTAATGCCGCTTGGCGCCATCCGGGACGCTGCTGAATGTCGAAGCGTTATTGATCAATACAAAGACTTGAAGGAATGATGGATGTCGGATGAAATCGTGATTGTCGGTGGTGGCGCCGGTGGGCTGGAGTTGGCGTGCAAGCTGGGCCGCAAATTGGGACATGGCCACGTCACGCTGGTCGATCGGGCGCTGTATCACATCTGGAAGCCGTCGCTACATGAAGTGGCGGCAGGAACCCGCGATATCCATCAGGAAGGCCTGTCTTATCAGATGTTGGCGCATGACAATAAATTTCGGTTTGTCTATGGCGCCATGAGCGCGCTGGATGCGGAAAACAATACGATCACTGTTGACGCCGTTACCGACGAGGTTGCGGAAGAGCTGATTCCGCCGCGCCAGATCGGGTTTGGCAAGCTGGTGATTGCAGTCGGTAGCGTTTCCAATTATTTCGGCATCAGCGGCGCCGAGGAAAATACCATCTCGCTCAACACCACTGCGGATGCTGAACATTTCAGGCTGCGCTTGTTGAAGATGCTGGCGCTGGCGGATTTGAAGAAGGAACAGAATCCGGATGCCGGCGTCGATATCGTGATCGTCGGCGGCGGCGCCACCGGGGTGGAACTGGCCGCTGAATTGCGCGATGCCAGCGGCGTCTATACCGACTACGACTTCCGCACCTGAATCCGAATCGCGATGTCCGCATCACCATTCTGGAAGGCGCACCGCGCTTGCTGGCGCCGCTGACCGAGCGGGTCTCCAAGGCCGCCAGCAAGATTCTGCAGGATCGTGAAGTACGCGTGGTGACTGATTGCCGCGTCGCCAGCATTGCGGAGAATTTCGTGACCGATTCCAATGGCAATAATTATGCGTCCGATTTGTGCGTCTGGTCGGCCGGCATCAAGGCGCCCGATTTCCTCAAGACGCTCGGGCTGCCGGTGATCAAATCGGGACAACTGGAGGTTGATGGTGGCCTCAAGGTGACAGGCTTCAACAACATCTACGCACTCGGCGACTGTGCCGCGTGTATCGGCCGGACGGCAAGATGGTGCCGCCGCGCGCCCAGGCGGCGCATCAGCAGGCCGATTATCTGGTGGATACCTTCATCCGTTCGATCAGGGGGCAAGCGGCCCCGGACGGCCCCTATGTCTACAAGGATCATGGCTCGCTGGTGTCGTTCGGCAGGAACACATCGATTGGCACACTGATGGGATCGCTGACCAAGCTCGGCTGGTTTGTCGACGGTTTCTTTGCCCGCATGATGTACACCAGCCTGCACCTGATGCATCTGAACGCATTGCTGGGGCCCGTGCGGACAGGCGTGACAGCTGCCGCCAGCAGCCTGATGAAGCACGCCAAGCCATCGGTGAAACTGCACTGAGTTGCGCTGATGCATGGTAGTTGCAGAGGATGTAACCATGTTGTGCAAATGTAAAAGTATGTATCGATTGATTGGATTAATCGGTTGACCGGCTATAGTTCAACTCAACAGCCGTGGTTGCGTCTCGACGACGGTTTGTCGATGTGTTTGATCGATAGCTTTACGACCCGCTTTAAGACCCTTCAAGGAGTCAATCATGCTGTACAAAAAATGGATTTGCGTTGCACTACTGGCTAGCACTGCCGCTGCAGTTTCAAGCTCGGCCCTGGCTTATGACGATGGCGCCAATACCGCGATTGGTGCGGTCGCCGGTGCAGTCATCGGCGGCGCCGTAGGTGGCCGTAATGGTGCGATTGTCGGCGGTGTGTTGGGCGCAGCGGTCGGTGCAACTTCGGGTGGCTATCGCGACGATCGTGGCGGTTACTACGAAGGTGGACGCGGCTACTACGCGCAGCCGGCGCCTGTCTATTACCAGCCTGCTCCGGTCTACTATCGCCCGGCCCCGGTGTATTACCAGCCACAGCCGGTGTACTACCGGCCTGCTCCGGTCTATGTCGAGCGCGTGAGCCGTGATTACTACCAGCGGCCTTATCAAGGCGGCTATTACGAGCGTTGATTGCGCCTTGAAATCACCATCATGAAACGCCGGTTCGGAGTCACATCTGAACCGGCGTTTTTGCATTTTGGCGATACTGGCGGATTCTTTCCTTTGCGCCGGATGACGGGAAGCCTATAGTGAGAGTAGCCACTTGAGAGGGAGACTGTCATGAGTAAAAGAAAAACCGTCGTACCCGAAACCAATCCCGACAAGAAAAAGAAGATGCAGCCGGTGAACCCTGCGGACCGCTGGACCGGCCATGCGCTGGATGGCAGCCAGCAGCTCGATATCCTGGAAGAACAGATGTACGTCAACGAACCGGGAACCACCATCGATCAGCCGCTGGTCCCGCCTAAACCGCCGAAGTGACATGTTTGCGGCGCCGCGGCGCTGCAGGCCTGCTGAGACAATTTGTCCAGCCAAACAGACGCAGCCGGGAGGCTGCTGTCGCGACCTGCTGGTCTATAATCGGCCATGAATGCCTTCCCTATAAAATGCAGCACTATAAAAAAGCAGGAGAATCATGTCGACTCTTTGGGTATGGTCAGCCGCCGGTCGCGCGCGGCATGGGCGATCAAGCTTTCTGTTTTTTCTTGCTGCGACCCTGCTAGGAATTGCCGCTCATGCGGCAGAGGTTGACAGCGGCCCGGTGCCAGACACCATCAAGCAGCGCCTTACCGCCTGTACTGCCTGCCACGGTGAGCAGGGCCGCGCCACCAACGACGGCTACTATCCGCGCATCGCTGGCAAACCGGCCGGCTACCTGTACAACCAGCTGCATAATTTCCGCGAGGGGCGCCGTCGTTATCCGATGATGACTTACCTGGTCGATCATCTGTCCGACGCCTACCTGCAGGAAATCGCCCAGTATTTCGCCGACCAGCATCCACCTTATCCGGCGCCGCAACCTTTCGATCTGTCGAGCGCGACGCGGGCGCGCGGCGAGATGCTGGTCAACAAGGGCGATGCCGACAAGAAGATCCCGGCCTGCATCGCCTGCCATGGCAGCGCCATGACCGGTGTGCAGCCGGCCACGCCGGGTTTGCTCGGCTTGCCGCGCGATTATCTGGTCGGTCAGATCGGCGCCTGGAAAAATGGTGCACGCCATGCCGTTGCGCCGGATTGCATGGCGCAGGTGGTGCAGCGCCTGAGTGCTGAAGATATCGGTGCGGTGGCGGCATGGCTGGCTGCGCAGCCGGTGCCTGCCGACGCTGCCGCGGTCGCTCCCACCTCGGTCAAACTGCCGCTGGCTTGCGGTAGCGTCCCCAACTGATTCAGCGGAGCGAACATGAAACGCATATTGATCTGGGTGATCGGCGCTCTGGTGCTGCTGGCCGCTGGCGCGGTAGCAGTATTGGCAATGCTCAATGCCGACGACAGCGGCGCACCACAACAGTCCGCGGCAGTCGTGAATTCTGCGGAACAATTGGAACGCGGCGCCTATCTGGTGCGCACTGGCGATTGTATGGCATGCCATACTGCGCGCGGCGGAAAATCGCTGGCCGGCGCGCGCGCGATACAGACGCCGTTCGGCGCGATCTATTCGCCCAACATCACCTCGGATGAGGAGACCGGAATCGGCAAATGGTCGGCTGACGATTTCTGGCGCGCGCTGCACAACGGCAAATCGAAAGACGGCAGCTTGCTGTACCCGGCATTCCCGTACACGAATTACACCAAGGTCACGCGCATCGATGCCGACGCCATGTTCGCCTATCTGCGCAGCGTGCCGGCGGTGTCGCAAAAGAACCTGCAACCCGATCTGCGCTTCCCGTACAGCAACCGTATCCTGTTGTACGGCTGGCGCGCACTGTACTTTCGGCCAGGCGTCTATCAGCCCGAAAAAGAACAATCGGTGGAGTGGAATCGTGGCGCATATCTGGTGCAGGGATTGGGGCATTGCAGCGCCTGTCACACCACCCGCAATGCGCTCGGCGGTAGCGACCTGAACGCTGAGCTGGGCGGTGGCTTCATCCCAGTCATCAACTGGTACGCGCCGTCGCTGACTTCCGATGAGGAAATCGGTCTCGGCGATTGGGATATTGAACATATTACCGCGTTGCTGAAGAACGGCGTCTCACCGCGCGGTACGGTGCTGGGGCCGATGGCGGAAGTGGTTGGCGCCAGCCTGCAGCATTTGAACGATCCAGATGTCAGGGCGATGGCCGTGTACCTGAAGTCATTGCCGCGGCAGAAGGAAGCGTCGGAATCGAAGGAGCGCGCCAGTCCGGATGAAGTCGATCGCGTATTGGCGCTGGGCGGCAAAATCTATAAAGCACACTGCGTCGATTGCCATCAGGCTTCCGGCAAGGGCACTTGGCCGGCTTATCCGCCACTGGCAGGCAATCATGCGATTACCATGGCGTCGCCGGTGAATGCGATCCGGGTGATCCTGAACGGCGGTTTTGCGCCGAGTACGACAGGCAATCCGCGTCCCTATGGCATGCCGCCGTATGGCCCGGCGTTGAACGATAGCGAGGTAGCGGCAGTGGTGTCTTACATCCGCAATAGTTGGGGCAACAAGGCACCGATTGTCGGCGCTGCCGAAGTCAATCGCTATCGGGCGGTACCGCTAGACTAGGCGAACGCGTGGGCACGGAGTACCCACGCGGCAGGACAGCAGTCGCCAGACTGCTGCCAATGCTCACACCGTTAGCATGATCTTGCCGATATGCGAGCTGCTTTCCATCAGCGCGTGCGCTTGTGCCGCTTGTTCTAACGGGAAAGTCTGGAAGATCACAGGTTTGATCTTGTGTGCCGCCAGCAACGGCCAGACGCGCTGTTGCAATTGCGCGGCGATGGCAGCCTTGAAGGCGATCGGGCGCGGCCGCAAGGTTGAGCCGGTAATCGTCAGACGCCGCATCAAGATCTGGCGGAAATCGATGTTGGCGCTGCTGCCGCCGAGCGTGGCGATGAACACCAGGCGGCCATCGTCGGCCAGGCAACTGATCTCGCGCGGCACGTAATCGCCGGCTACCATGTCCAGGATCACATTGACGCCTTTGCCGTCGGTGGCAGCTTTGATCACGGCTGCGAAATCTTCGGTGCGGTAGTTGATGCCGCGTTCGGCGCCGAGTGCTTCGCAGGCACGGCATTTTTCATCCGAGCCGGCAGTGGCGAAAACGCGGTGGCCGAGTGCGGTAGCGATCTGGATCGCGGCGGCGCCGATGCCGGAGCTGCCGCCTTGGACCAGCAAGGTCTCGCCGGCGGACAGCTTTGCGCGATCGAAAACATTGCTCCAGACGGTGAAGAAGGTTTCCGGCAGCGATGCCGCTTCCACTGCGCTCCAGCCGCTCGGCAAGGGCAGGCATTGGGCTGCCGGTGCGACGCAATACTCGGCATAGCCACCGCCAGCCACCAGGGCGCATACCAGATCGCCTTTCTTTAGGTGAGTCTGGCTGAAGTCGCCGTCGATGATTTCGCCGGCAATCTCCAGTCCCGGAAGGTCTGAGGCGCCCGGCGGCGGCGAATAGTTGCCGGTGCGCTGGAATACGTCCGGCCGATTGATGCCGGCTGCCTGTACCTTGATCAATACTTCGCCCACAGCGAAAGACGGGATCGGCCGTTCGCAGATCTGCAAGACGTCGGGGCCTCCTGGTTGGGTGATTTCAATTGCGCGCATGAGTTTGTCCGTTGGGTAAATCAGTCATTGTATGACAACCAGAATTTGCCATTTTTTTCCATGTCGATAGTTTTTCTGTATTGGGGCTTGCAGACATTTAATTTGGGAAATGCATCCAAATTAAATGTCTGCAAGCCCTAGCTCATGGGAAATATTCAAGCTACTATTTCGATGCTTTCTGGAAAATGTCTCTGGTGGGGTAAACCAACACTTCGATGGGCTTTACACAGTACAGCCGATGAGCGATAGCGCAACAAAACCAGGCAATGGCGAACTGCCGAAGCCAACCGGCTTATCGCCAGCAACCAGGCAGGCGACGCCGCGCCAGCGCAGCCAGGCGCTCTGGGCCTGCGGTGGGATTTTCCTGGTGACCTTGCTGCTTGTGCCGGGAGCAGCCGTGATCTGGCCGAATATTCCGGCCTTCCTGCCGACCTATCAAACTGCAACGATTGTTGCTTATTTAATCATCTCCTATCTGGTTCTCGGTCACTATCGCGCCACCAAAGGGATCGATCTGCTGTGCCTTGGTGGCGGCTGCCTGTACGCCTCCATAATGCTGCTCGTGCAGTTTCTGGCCATACCTGGCATGTTCCAGCCGCAAGGTGCGTTGCTGGGCGGTACGCAAACGATGAGTTGGCTTTGGTTCTTGTGGCATGCCGGCCTGGCGCTGGGTATCCTGATGTATGCAACTTGCCAGCTGCGCCCGCCGGGACCAGCATTGATCAACCCCAGTTACCTGGAGATGCTGCTGACGGCGGTGTTGACCGTAGTGGTGATTGGCAGCCTGGCGATGGTGACTGTTTATCACGACCGGTTGCCGATCATCGACCAGAACGGCAATTATCGTCGTGCTATTACGCTTGGCCTCAGTCCGCTGCTGCAATTCATGTATTTCATGAGTTTGCTGATCCTGTGGCGCGCCGCACGGTTTCGGAGCGTGCTGCAGGTATGGATCGGCGTTGCCTTGATTGCGCTGCTGTGCGAGAACGCGATCACCATGGTCGGCGGCAGCCGTTTTTCGGTTGGCTGGTATGTGGGGCGTTGCAACGCGCTGATTTCCGCCACGGTATTGCTGACGATTTATCTGCGCGAAATCAACCAGGTTTATTTGAAGACGGTGCAGGATGCGCGCATCCTGGCATTGAACAACGCCATGCTGGAAGTACGGATGGATCAGGTGCGGATGGACGAGTTGACTGGACTTCCCGGGCGTTCGCTCTTCCTTGAACTGGCGGAAACGCTGCGCAGCCGCAGCCAGATCAATTGCCAGGCGGTGGCAGTGTTGTTCATTGACCTTGACGGCTTCAAATGGATTAACGATAACCTGGGCCACAAGCGTGGCGACGCGGTGTTGGTAGAGGTGGCCGCTGCATTGCGCTCGTTACTGCGGGATATCGATATCGCCGCCCGTGTCGGCGGCGACGAATTCGTGGTTTGCCTGGTGGCGCCCGCGTTGTCGATCAAATCTACCGCGACGGCTGTCGCCGAGCGGATTGTCAGCCGTGTCGCCGCCATTGGCGATGGCATCGGCTGCAGTGTCGGTATCGCCTTGTGCCAGGCGGAAGAGCTGGAATGGGACCTGGCCTTGCGGCATGCCGACGAAGCCATGTACCAGGCCAAGCGGCAGGGCAAGAGCCGTTTTGCAGTTTATGGCCATGCCTTGCTCGACGCCGTGGCATGAGGCGGAAGCAGGCTTTCTCCGTCGATGTATTTTCCCTTGTTTCTGCTGATTAATTAATCATCGATAAATTCGACGATTGATCGGTAAATTTTCCGTTTTTCTTTTGAATTTCACTCAGACATACTGCGATCCATTGGTGGTGATGCAGATAAGTGAACGCCAATATGCTAGAAAGCAAAGAGAGAATACAGAAAAATTTCCAATCATCAATTTCGAATTTATTGCACATTAATTAGGAGAACATCATGCCAATCGCAACTGCGCAACCAGGCCGCACTCTGCTCAATCCAGCAAACCACACCTTGATCATGATTGATCATCAATCGCAAATGGCGTTCGCCACCAAGTCGATCGACCTGGCTTTGTTGCGCAATAACGCAGCTTTGGTCGCTAAGGCCGCCAAGGAGTTCAAGGTCTCGACGATCCTCACTACAGTGGCCGAGAAATCGTTTTCCGGGCCGATTTTCGATGAAATCAAATCGGTGTTTCCTGGGCAGGAAGTCATCGACCGCACCACCATGAATACCTGGGAAGATCCGCGTATCGCCGAGCGTGTCAATGCCGCCGGCAAGGACAAGATCGTGCTGGCCGGACTGTGGACTTCGGTATGCATCGTCGGTCCGGCACTGTCGGCGCTCGACCAGGGTTTTGAAGTGTATGTGATTACCGATGCTAGCGGCGACGTCTCCGACGAAGCGCATCAGCGCGCCGTAGAACGCATGATCCAGCAAGGCGCACGGCCGATGACATCGCTGCAGTACCTGCTGGAACTGCAGCGCGACTGGGCGCGCGGTGAAACCTACAACGAAACCGTGGCTACCTCGATTGCTCATGGCGGCGGTTATGGCCTCGGGCTGATCTACGCCAAGACCATGTTCAATGCTTCTGAAGCACATTAAAGCAGAGCGGCTCAGTCGCAGTTCGAGCGGGGCCGCACTACATCAAATCTTTGAGAATTGGGGAAGACCATGAATGCAGACATGATTCTATTGAACGGCCGCTTCCATACGGTCGACAAGACGCGGCCGCTGGCGAGTGCAGTGGCAATCCAGGACGGCAAGTTCGTTGCGGTCGGCGACGCCGAAGAAGTCATGCGGCATCGTGGCGCAGCTACGCAAGTGGTCGATCTGAACGGCCGCACCGTCGTCCCTGGCCTCAACGATTCGCATCTGCACCTGATCCGCGGCGGCCTCAACTACAACCTCGAACTGCGTTGGGAAGGCGTACCGTCGCTGGCCGACGCTTTGCGCATGCTCAAGGAACAGGCGTTGCGCACGCCGCATCCGCAGTGGGTGCGTGTGGTCGGCGGCTGGACAGAATTCCAGTTCGCCGAGAAGCGCATGCCGACGCTGGAAGAAATCAATGCGGCCGCCCCGGATACCCCGGTTTTCATCCTGCATCTGTACGACAGGGCGTTGCTCAACCGCGCCGCGCTGCGCGCTGTCGGCTACACCAAGGACACGCCGAATCCGCCTGGCGGCGAAATTCAGCGCGACGCCAGCGGTAACCCGACCGGCATGCTGATCGCCAAGCCGAATGCGATGATCTTGTACGCAACGCTGGCCAAGGGGCCGGCGCTGCCGCACGAACAGCAAGTCAACTCGACCCGTCAATTCATGCGCGAACTGAACCGGCTCGGTGTGACCAGCGCTATCGACGCCGGTGGCGGTTTCCAGAATTATCCGGAAGACTACGCCATCATCGACCAGTTGGCGCGCGACCAGCAACTGACGATTCGCATCGCCTACAATCTGTTCACCCAACGCAAGGGACAGGAACTGGAGGATTTCCAGAAATGGACCGACATGATCGCACCAGGCACCGGCGACGATTTCTATCGCCACAACGGCGCCGGCGAGATGCTGGTGTTTTCCGCGGCCGACTTTGAGGATTTCCTGGAACCACGCCCGGACCTGGCCGTTGGCATGGAAGACGAATTGGAAAAGGTGGTGCGCCACCTGGTGTCGAACCGCTGGCCGTTTCGTCTGCATGCGACCTATAACGAATCGATCAGCCGCATGTTGGACGTGTTTGAGAAAGTAAACCGTGACATTCCGTTCGACGGCCTGCACTGGCTGTTCGATCACGCAGAAACGATCACGCCGCGTAATATCGAAAGAGTACGAGAGCTCGGTGGCGGTATCGCGATCCAGCACCGCATGGCGTTCCAGGGCGAATACTTTGTCGAGCGCTACGGTGCCGAAGCCGCCAGGCATACACCGCCGGTGGCGCGCATGCTGGAGATGGGGGTACCAGTTGGCGGTGGCACCGATGCTACCCGGGTGGCTAGCTATAACCCTTGGACGGCGTTGTACTGGCTGGTGTCGGGGCGTACTGTCGGCGGCATGACGTTGTACGATGCCGCAGCCAGGTTGCCGCGCGAAACCGCGATCGAGTTGTGGACCAACGGCAGCGCCTGGTTCTCCAGCGAGCAAGGCAAGAAAGGCAAGATCAAGGAAGGACAACTGGCCGACCTGGCGGTGCTGTCGGCAGACTTCTTTAGCGTCGATGAAGACAGCATCAAGGGACTGGAGTCGGTGCTGACAGTGGTGGGTGGCAAGATCGTCTACGGTGCTGCCGAATTCGGTCCGCTGGCGCCGCCACCGATCCCTGTGTTGCCGGATTGGTCGCCGGTGAAAGCAGTCCCCGGGCATTACCGGCAACTGCCGCAACAGCGTCAGGCCTCCGCGTTGCCGCACCAATGTGCCGGCGCTTGCGGCGTGCATGCCCACGCGCACGATGTGGCGCGCAAGTCGAGCGTGCCGGTGTCCGATCATTCGGGATTCTGGGGAACGCTCGGTTGCAGCTGCTTCGCTTTTTAATTCAACGACCTGCCGGATTGGCGATTGAGGATGATCATGCGTTATACAAAGATAGTATTGGGTTTGCTGCTGTCGTTCGTAGTTGGCGCTGCGTGCCGCCTGGCGCAGATTCCGGTGCCGTCGCCGCCGGTGATGAGCGGAGCCGTGCTGGTATTCATGATGAGCAGCGGCTACTGGCTGGTAGGCCGGTACCTGGCGGCGCGCGTGCAGCCGGGAGGCAGTCATGATAGCTTTATTGCTGGGCATGGTGCTGGGCCTGCTGGTCGGCGCGCTGTGCCGCTGGTACGACCTGCCGTCGCCTACGCCGCCGACGCCGATCGGCGCTTTGCTGGTGGTGGCGATGAGCCTGGGCTATGTGGTGGCCGGTCATGTTTAACGGGAGAGGATGATGCAGTCAATCAATCGCAGGACGCACCAGACGATCGCACTGAGTTTTCTCGCCGGATATGTCGACACCGTGGGTTTTATCGCACTCTTCGGTTTGTTCACAGCGCACGTCACCGGCAACTTCGTGTTGATTGGTCGCGAGCTGGCTAATCCGTCGCATGGCGTGCTGATCAAGTTCATGGCATTCCCGGCCTTCATATTCGCCGTGGCGCTGACGCGGATGGCAGTGGTCTGGCTTGAGCGGGCCGGCAAGTCACCGCTGCCTTATCTCTTGCTATTGCAACTGGTGCTTCTACTGGGTTTCATGGGCTTCGGCTACATGATTGAACCGGTCAACGATACGGACGCGCCGCTGGCTTTGCTGGCCGGTATGTTCGGCGCGGCCAGCATGGGCGTGCAGAATGCCAACAGCCGATTGACCATGCAGCATTTGACGCCGACCACGGTCATGACCGGCAACGTCACCCAATTGGTGATCGATTTTGTCGATGTGTTGCGCGGCGTTGCCGACGATGACGTTCGCAAGCGCTGCATCAAATTTTTCTGGCCCGTCGTAGCGTTTGGCGCCGGCGCAGTTGCCGGAGCCTTTGCTTATCGGGAGCTAATGTTCCTAGGGTTGTTGTTGCCGTCGGCGATCCTGGCCTGGCTCTGCATTGGGGAATATCTTGCAGAAAAGAGCGAAAGGATAGTGCCATCAACTTTATAATGTTGTGGGCATGCGATACCGCATTTCAATATTGCCTATTTGGCAATTTCTGACATGAATATGAGGCGACGAAAGCGATGACCTATCTGTTTCATTTGATTGAACAATATGGATTGGTCATCGTATTTTTTAATGTGCTTGCGGAACAGCTGGGTGCGCCGGTGCCAGCTTATCCGACACTGGTGATTACCGGCGCGCTGATGCACCGCGGCGAATATTCGGCGCCGGTATTGCTGCTGACGGCAGTGGTCGCGGCGCTGATTGCCGACTTCGCCTGGTATCTGGCCGGCCGGCGTTACGGTCGCAGGGTGCTCTCGACACTCTGCCGCATTTCACTGTCGCCCGATTCCTGCGTGCGCCAGACCGAGTCGATCTACTCCCGCTGGGGCGCGCGTTCGTTGCTGCTGGCCAAATTCATTCCCGGCTTTGCCTCCATCGCCAGCGCACTTGCTGGCACCGTGCGCACCAAACGCATGACCTTCGTCATCTATGACGGCATCGGCGCTGCCTTGTGGGCTGGCCTTGGATATATCTCGGTTCGCTGTTCAGCACCACCATCGACGACTTGCTGAACGTGCTGACCCAGCTTGGGCAATACGGCATGATCCTGATCGGCGTTGCCTTCGCGGTATTTGTCGCCAGCAAATGGTGGCAGCGGCGCCGCTTCCGTTTATCGTTGCGCATGGCGCGCATTTCGGTCGGGGAGCTGAACGACTTGTTGCAACAGGGTATACGGCCAGCCATCGTCGATGTGCGCTCACCAGCTTCGCAGCAAGCCGGACGCATCCCCGGTGCACTGACCATTTCGCATCAGGAGATCCACAGTTTCGTGCTGGATGCGCCAGTGGATCAGGAAGTCATCGTCTATTGCGCCTGTCCGAACGAAGCATCGGCGGCATTGGTAGCCAAACAGCTGATGCTCAAGGGCTACAAGAAAGTACGGCCGCTGTCCGGCGGCATTGACGCATGGATTGCTGCCGGTTACTCGATCGACGCCTAGCTCTGTTTCGTCCATTCTTTAGCGGGAATTCCCATGTTCAGAATCAGTCTCGATGCGTTGCTCATACTTGACGCTATCGACCGGCGCGGATCGTTTTCCGCCGCCGGCACCGAATTGCATCGGGTGCCCTCGACGATTTCCTATACTGTTTCCAAGCTGGAGCAGGACCTGGGTGTGCAGGTATTCGAACGGCAAGGACCGAAAGTGGTACTCACTCGCGCCGGCGCCGAGTTGCTGAAGGAAGGGCGCTACCTGCTGAAGGCGGCGGAAGACCTGGAGCACCGCGTGCGTCGTGTCGCTTCAGGCTGGGAGACGGAAATCACGGTCTGTATCGACTCCTTGTTTTCTATCAATGCTCTGGAAACGGATATCGCTGCTTTCTGTGCCGTTGCCGACAAAACCCGCTTGCGCATCGCCCGCGAATCCTTGGCAGGTACCTGGGAGGCATTGCTGGATCGACGGGTCGATTTGCTGATTGCGGCGCCGGGCCAAGGGCCCGCTGGCGGCGGCTACAATACCGAGCCGATGGGAACGATTTCTTTCGTGTTTGTCGTGGCGCCGACGCACCCGCTGGCCAAGGTGAATAAGGTGTTGGGCAAGGCCGAATTGCTGCCGCATCGCGCCATCAGCGTGGGCGATTCGGCGCGCAAGATGGCGTCACGTACGGTTGGCCTGCTGTTTGGGCAAGACACCTTGACGGTTCCCGATATGCGCAGCAAATATGCGTTGCAGCTGGCGGGCATCGGTTTCGGTTTCCTGCCTGAGCCTTGTGCACGCGCAGCGATCGCTTCTGGCGACCTGATTGTCAAGGAGGTGGAGGAGCCCAAACCGGATGAAACGTTTTCGCTGGCCTGGCGCAGCGGTGAAGAGGGGGCCGCTCTGGCGTGGTGGATGGACCGGATGCGCCAGCCCGATGTGATGGCGCGCCTGATCCAGCACGTGCCCGGCGCCAGCTAAAAAAGAGCCGGAAAGCGCAATGCTTCCGGCCGGTCTGCTCATATCAATACGGCAGGTCGAACAACAATACTTCTGCAGCGTCGGACTGGTCCAGAGTGACCAGGTTTTCAGCCGTCACCTTCAGCGCATCGCCGCCTTTCAAGTCAACGCCATTGACGCGCAGACGACCGCGGATCAGGTGCACGTAAGCGTTGCGTCCAGGCGCCAGTGTATGTTGTAACGGCTGGTCGCCGTTCAGGATGGCGGCATAGATCGACGCGTCCTGATGAATCAACACCGAGTTGTCACGACCATCTGCCGAAGCGATCAGGCGTAACTGCCCTGTTTCTGTTCGGGCGTGAAGTGCTTTTCCTCATAGCTCGGCGGAATGCCTTTGACGTTCGGCTGGATCCAGATCTGCAGGAAGTGCACCGGCGTTGTCGACGAGTGATTGAACTCGCTGTGGCGTACGCCGGTACCAGCGCTCATCCTTTGCACGTCGCCGTAATGCAGCACGGAACCGGTGCCCATGCTGTCCTTGTGTTCCAGCGCGCCGTCCAGCACATAGGAAATGATCTCCATGTCGCTATGGCCATGTGTGCCAAAGCCTTGGGCTGGCTGCACGCGATCCTCGTTGATTACCAGCAGCGGGCCGAAGCCGGTATGTTGCGCGTCGAAATAGTGGCCAAACGAAAAAGTATGGTGCGAATTGAGCCAGCCATGATCGGCGACGCCACGTTCGTTGCCTTTGCGAATTTGAAGCATGATTTTCTCCGTCAGTTACTGCAGGCACCGCCATTTTTCCACTGGAGGAAAGGCCGCGATGGATGCCGTGTTGAATCAACTGGATGCAGTATGCACTCTGCCAAAGTAAAAGAAAAACGGAAAAAATACCCTTGTATGTTCGAATTTATCGATGATCTGCTAAATGGCTTCTGTGTTGGTTTTTGGGAGTTTTAAAGAGTTTTTTGAAGATTTTTTTTGATATTTTTAAGGAGGTGCGAGATAAAATTCGAAAAACTGTAGATGGCTTGGAATGCGCCACTTTCAAAGCCTTCGTTCCCTGCGTCGAGTGGTGTCGACACTACTCCGGATGGAAAGGTTTGGCGGATAGGTGCGGCTAGCCCATTCCCGGGTAAAATCAGGACGCTTGAACCGCATTGAGGATAAAAGCCTCCAGGCCATGACGATGATGGCGCAGCAGGCGGTCCACTTTCATCTATTGAAGGCAAAAAACGATTGCGCTACTCAGCTTCCAATTTTTCGATGCCCAGGTACGCAACATGGTTGGCGGTTGCGTCGATACATTTCCTTTTGATCGCAGGCATTCTGAGCCACATTGATCGACCCGTTTCAACCGACCTTGAACAGCAGCTGCCAGGACAATTACTCATGTTGATCCAAGCGCCGCCGACGGCCGATCGGCAGCGAGCGACATCGCAGAAATCGCCAGCAAACAAGCGCGACGCCGTTGCGTACACATATCGTAGAGACCGAGGCAGCAAGGAAAATCGGGAAAGCAACGAGAGTGCGATACCGGAAATCAGTCATGCGTCGCCCGGAAGCCAGTCGTCGAACGGCATTGAGCAGGGCGGTAGGGAGCAGACGCCCGTAGGCACATTGAATCTAGATGCGCTGAAGAGCTCAGCACGCGCGATAGCGCACGAGACGGCGCCTAGACAATTGCCTGGCTCCGATCGGCAATTAACGGAAAGTGAAAAAATCTCCGACAAGGTAGCCAGCGCCAGGCGAAGCGACTGCCGAACCGAGCACGCCCAGCTCGGCCTTCTGGCAATTCCATTGTTGCTCAAAGATGCAATCACCGACTCTGGCTGTAAATGGTGACGTTGCGGTGCTTGGGATGAAAACATGATTCATCACCTCCACGTCATCATATAAAATACAGGATGCTTTTTGTATAAGTCCTGTTTCGGGCATTTCTCATTATTCCATTAGGCGCAACATCGATCATGTCTGAAACAAGCTCAATTTCATTAAGGGATATCGATATCATCGTGTCGTATCGGGAAGCAACCGAAGAGCGGCGCGAGAATCTGTATGCTGTGCTGGCGCATCTTGCACGCACTTATACCGACTACCGGCTGTGGTTGATGGAGGCGGCGGATGCGCCGAGCTTCGATTGGCATCGCTTGCGCGATCCGAAAATCCGGCACGTATTCATCCATCACAACGGGCCTTTTCCCAAATCGATGCTCTATAACACCGGTGTTCGATTGGCTCGCAGTCCCGTGATCTGTTTTCATGATGCGGATTCGATTGCCCAGCCCGACACCTTGCGCGGATGTGTCGATGCACTGCTTGACGGGAATGCCAGTGATGCGTTGTGCCCCTACTGGAATGTCATCAACGTGACAGGAGCGTTGAAGCAAGCGTTCATGGAAACCCCGGATCGGGCCATCTTTGCGTCGGTCACAGCGCCGGAATTACCAGCCGATGCCAACGAGATATACGCTACCGCCAACGGTGGTGTGGTGCTATTCAAGCGCCAGGAATACATTCGAGTGGGTGGCTATAACGCACGACTGGAAGGGTGGGTGGCGAGGACGACGAATTGCTGCGGCGTGCGACGCGTCTGGGTGTGCGCTGGCACTCGTTCGGCGTGCCGCTGATTCATTTGCACCATGATTCGAATTCGCGCAACAAATTGGCCGATGCATTCAATGCGACCGAAAGCGGCCAGTCAGTGCGAGACATCAAGACGATGCCGCAGGAAGAAGTTGAGGCGCTGGCGCGTGAACTGTCGACCTTTTTCGTACCTGAGCAGCGGGCCTAGAACGTATTCTCAGGCGGTGCGCAGCACGCGCGCTTGCTCCCAGGTAGGCGTGGCCCACTTGATCAGTGTCGGCGCATAACTTATTACGTTATCGTTGACGCCGGCACGTGACATGCCTGTGACCCCGAAACGATCTGCCGGTACGCACAGCATGTCGAAGGAATAATCGTTGAAGATATCGTCGGCATTGCCGAGCCAGTTGTCGGGCGAGAACATCGGCGTCACGTAGTACCAGCAGGTATAGCCGAGCGGTTCGAAGAAGGCGACGGCCTGGTCGCGAATCTCAGCGGTGTTGATTTCTATATAGACGACCGGGCGTTGGCGTTCAATAGTCCTGTGGGCGCCTGCGAGCAATTCCAGTTCGAATCCTTCTACATCGGCTTTGATGAAATCGAGTCGTTCCAGCGATTGTGCGTCCAGCGTGGTGGCAACAACCCGTTCTTTCTGTTGGGTCCACTCTTTCTTCATTGAAGCGCCACCGAAATTCCAGCTTTGCCGAGGATCCAGCAATGGAAAATCCAATATGCCGGCTTCGGCCGAGATTGCTTGTTGTAAAGCGGCCACATTCAGGCATCCGTTAGCGACCAGATTGGCGCAAAGTAATTGAAAAGTATGCCGGGCCGGTTCATAGGCTTGAACCATGCCCTGTTCGCCGACACGCTTGGAAAGCCACACCGTATGCGAGCCGATATTTGCACCGGCCTCCACGACATGATCGCCTGGTCGCACAATCTGTTCGAACAGCGCGATCTCAGGCTCGGACCATTCGCCATAGTGCTGCAGGCTACGGCCAATGTAAGTGTCGTTGCGATTGATGAAAAACCGGCCGTGACGGGCAGCTACGAGCGTGTAGATGTCTGTTGGCATGAAAATCCTTTCGGCGGCATGAGGCTCTGAGTTCAGGCGCTGAAGTTGTCTGACGCCAGGTCCAGGCATGGTTGTTGTTATTTTGAATCTCCGACTGCGGAGACCGCGAAAAATTTGTTGTACGCTGCAACTTCAGCGTTGCATCGTCCACCACGGGTTTTCGCGCCCTCTGGTGGACGAGTATAACCGTAGAACATAGGCACGTATCGGCAACGTCGACGCTATTGCTGGGCGGTTATTATCGGAACCTGATTGCTGTTTCATCGGACATGCTTGCAGCGGTGTTTCACAAGCGTTGCATGATTTGCTAATATTGCAGCATGTTGCCGATTTGGAACTTCAAGATTCGTAAAAACGAAAATAATATAAAAAATGATAACAAATCTAAATGAGTTAACGACTTGCCGACACGGTGCAATGCTGGTCAATGTCAACGATGAATTTGTCGGGAAAAGTCTACGTGCCTATGGTGAATGGTCAGAGGCTGAGGTTTTTCTGTTCAATCAGATTATCAGGCCGGGAGATGTAGTCATTGAGGCAGGCGCAAACATCGGCTCTCATACCGTTGCACTTGCAAGAGCAGCTGGCGCGAGCGGGTGCGTCCATGCATTTGAACCGCAAAGGCATGCATTCCAATTGCTGTGCGCGAATGTTGCGCTGAATAGCCTGACGAATGTGCTTACGCACCATATGGCCGTAGGTCGTGAAAATGGCGAAGCGCAGTTCCCTGTGATTGATCCTTCGCTGCCGAATAATTTTGGCGCGGTATCTTTTCATATCTCCTACCACCAGATGGAACGGATCGCTGTCAGGGCGATAGATTCATTCGAACTCCCGCGCGTGGACTTTCTCAAGGCCGATGTTGAAGGATTCGAACTGGAAGTCCTGCAAGGTGCGAGAGAAACGATTTTGCGCCATCGGCCCGTATGTCACGTTGAATATGTGAATCCGTATACCGGCAATATTATTTCAGTCTTGGCAGACTATTTCCGCGATCTGGATTATTCCCTTTGGCATGTCATTACGCCACTGTTCAACGAGCAGAATTTCAAGGGCAACCAGCAGAATGATTTCGCCGGGCTGTGGTCGTTCGATATGCTGTGCGTGCCGAATGAAAAGGCGAGCGTGACCGGGTTGACGGCTGTTGTCGACGGAAGTGCCGGATACTGCAATGATCCGCAGGCATGGAAACAGGTGAGTTTCCAGTATCTGAAATAAGTGGGCGACGCGAGGTGATCTTCGTATGTGGAATCATCCGCATCATTGAGTGGAATGGCTTCCGACGCTGAAGCGTGAGGGGTTTGCGTGCCAGCATTGGCAAATGCATGAGCGCCCCATGGGAAAAAGGTATTGTGCAGCTAGGCCAGAAAAGCAAAAAGCCCAACTCGATTGAGTTGGGCTAGGCGCTTGTTTCTACTGCTTTTATTCGTGGTAGGCCGTGCGGGATTCGAACCTGCGACCAACGGATTAAAAGTCCGCTGCTCTACCAGCTGAGCTAACGACCCGAAAGACCGCTATTATAGACAAAGTGCATATGAGGTGTCAAACCCATATGCACTTTTATTTTCTAAAACAGCCAAATTTTATTTGGCAGCTACTTGAGCGAGCTCAAGCGCTCCTTTGCGGTTTGCGCCGCAGGCGTGTTGGGATATTGCGCGAGCAATTGTTCCAATGCCTTCTTGGATGCCGGTTTGTTCTTCAGTTCGGTATAGCTGCTGGAGATATTCAGGAGTGCATCGGCGGCCTTCGGGTTGTCGGCATATTTGCTGACGACAACCTGTTGGGCCGCAATTGCATTCTTGTAGTCGCGCTGAGCGTAATACGCGTTACCGAGCCAATATTGTGCCGATGGCACCAGGCCCGAGTCGGGACTGGAACGTATGAAACTAGAAAATGCCGATGCTGCAGTTTTGTAGTCGCCGGATTTGAATGTCGCCAGCGCTGCATCGTAGGCTTTCTGATCATTCGCGCCAACGCTGACTTCCTGACCGTCGACGCTGATCTTTTGCGGCTCCAGCTTGCGCAGGCGGGTATCCAGGTCAACATAGAAATCCTTCTGGCGCTGCTGAGTATTGGCCAGCTCGTTGGTCAGCACTTCGATCTGTCCGCGCAGCTTGGCGATTTCCTGGTTCAGGTGCTCGTTCTGGTCGGACAAGGTCAATGAACTGGTCTTGTCCGCCTTGGTGTCCACCCGCGCATTGACCGCATCGATCTTGCTGCGGATATCCAATATCGCACGACGTGCTTCATCGTCGTCAAACAACCCGGCGTGAGCCGCCGGGGCGAAGGAAACTGCGGCCAGGAAGGCCGCAGTCATTGTGGCTTTGAAGAACGTCTGCATCATTGTTATTGATAAACGATATCGGAACGGCGGTTTTCAGCGTAGGAAGCTTCGTCATTGCCGAGCGCCTTAGGCTTTTCTTTGCCCAGCGAAACTGCTTCTACCTGGGTATCGGAAACGCCCAGCAATACCAGTGCTTTGCGTACGGCTTCTGCACGTTTTTGTCCCAGTGCCAGGTTGTATTCACGGCCACCGCGGTCATCGGTATTACCTTGGATGATGATCTTGCGGTTCTTGTGGCTGTTCAGGTACTGAGCGTGTGCTTCGACCACGGATTTGAATTCATCCTTGACGATGTAGCTGTCAAAGTCAAAGTAAATGCTGCGTTTGGAGAGGATGCCGCCTGGCTGGTTCAGCGGATCGCTGGAGCCGGCGTCAACTGTGTTGACTGAGCGTGCATCAGCACCGGTGTTGGCGCCGCTTTCTACGACTGGTGCCTTGTCATCCAGTTTGACTGGGGATGAGCAGGCGGCCAGCAAAATGGCGCTAGCAAGGATAAGGGCGAAGTTTTTGATATTTAGCATTTTTATTCTCCAAAGTGGGAAACGAACGTCGATTCAAAATTACTGCGTGATTATTTCATGAAAGGACCCCAAGTAGGCTCACGTATATCGCCTGCTTGCATAGTTAAACGCTGTTTTACGCGGCCGTCAACTGAGACGACTGCCAGCGAGCCCCTGCGACCTGATTCTGTCGCGTACATAATGTATTTGCCGTTCGGCGAAAAACTCGGCGATTCATCCTTGACGGTATCCGACAAACGCTGTTCCTGGCCGTTGCTCAGGTCCAGTGCATAGAGTTGGAAACGGCCGCCGCGCTGCGAAATATACGCCAATGTCTTGCCGTCTGGGGAAATCCGCGGGCTGATGTTGTAGCTGCCGCCGAATGTCACGCGCTGGGCTTCGCCGCCGTTGGCGCTCATCTTGTAGATTTGCGGGCCGCCGCTGCGGTCGCTGGTGAAGTAGATGGACTGGCCGTCAGCCGAGAATTGCGGCTCGGTGTCGATGCCATTGGTATTGGTCAGGCGTCGCAGGCCACCGCCATCGGCATTGACCATATAGACTTGAGTCAGGCCGTCACGGGCCAGCGCGATCGCCAGCTTGGTGCCGTCTGGCGACCACGAAGGCGCCGAATTGCTGCCCTTGTAGTTGGCTACCACGATGCGCTGCTTGGTGATCAGGTTCTGCACATACACCACTGGTTTCTTGGCTTCAAACGACACGTAGGCAACTTTGGTGCCGTCCGGTGACCAGGCCGGCGAGATGATTGGTTCGTTGGAGCGCAAGGCCACTTGCGTACCTTCGCCGTCGGAATCGGCTACTTCCAGGCGGTATTCCTTGCCGGACTTGATGATGTAGGCAATGCGGGTGGCAAACGCGCCGCGTCCGCCGACCAGTTTTTCATAGATATCGTCGGCGATCTTGTGAGCGGTGACGCGGGTGTATTGCGGTGCCGCCGCCATGGCCAGGGCCGACAGTTGTGCCGACTTGACCGTATCCAGCAGGCGATAGCGCACGTCGAAGCGGCCGTCAGCCAGACGTTGCACGCTGCCGATCACCAAGGCGTCCGCGCCACGCGCCTTCCAGTCGCCCAGATTGACTTGGGCGGCTTCGGAGATGACATCGCCGGTATCAATAATCTTGAACATGCCGCTGCGCGAAAGATCAGTCTTGATGATGTCTGTAATCTGTTGCGGCGCCAGGTTTTCGTTACTGAATCCGGCAATGGCGATCGGGATTTGCGTAGCGCCGACGCCGGAGGTCTCAATCCGCAACTGCGCATTGGCAGGGGAGGATGCTACGAATGTGGTAACCGTCAGTCCTATGACCGCGAGTAGGTGAAGCAATTTGTTTTTCATGGCTTACTGATCTTTCGGTTTATGGATTCCGATGAAACTAGGTGGTACTACACCCAATTTGCTATCTTTTGGATAAGGAGCCGATCTCTCGATCGCTCGCTTCACCGCCTCGTCAAAGCCGGGAACGCCGGAGGATTTTCTGAGACGCACGCTTGCTACCGAACCGTCCGGGAGCAGTTGGACATCAAATTCCACTGCCGGGTTTCCTGGCAGGCCATCGGGAACATTAAAGTTAATGTTCGATTTGATCTTGGCGCCCACCTTTTGCCCATAGCCAGGATCGCCGCGCGGCCCTTGCGATTGGGCAGCAGTCCCGGTGCTGTTGGCTGCACCGCTGCCGACTGCCTGACCCATCATGCGTTTCAATTCGTCATTGTGGCGCTTGTTCTCGGCAGCAGCGTCGGCGGCAGCCTGTTTCTTCTTGGCGGCATCGGCTTCAAGCTTCTTGGCGGCTTCCTGTTTCTGTTTTTCCTGAGCGGCAGCCTTCTCCTTGGCAGCTTTTTGCTCGGCTTCAGCTTTCAGCTTGTCCTTTTGCTCTTGTTCGGCTTGCTGTTTTTGCAATTTCTGTTGTTTTTCAAGCTCTTCCTGGCGTGCTTGTTCCTTACGCTCCTGCTCTTTGCGCTTTTTTTCCTTCTCCAGCGCAATTTCCGGATCGGGCAAAGGTGGCGTCACCACTTTCGGCGGCGCGGTTTCCTGCACGACCGGTTCAGGCTTGGGTTCGGGCGTAGGCTGCGGCACCGGGGTTGGTTCCGGCGCCTGTGGTGCAGCTTCCTTGATGTCCGGACTCCAGACTTCAGCTTCGACGGCGATCGGTTGCTGGCTCTGCCAGTGAATGCCGAACCACAGGAATGCAAACAAGGCGGCATGCACCGCAGCGGCCAGTATGATGGCGCGTATGCTGCCGGGTTCTTTTGGTACGGAATACGGGGAGTTGCCTGTCATAACCTGATCGTCACTTTGTCGCCAGTCCGACGCGGTTGATGCCAAGCATCTTGGCTTCCGAAATGACCTGGATCACTTCGTCGTACTTGATGTCCTTATCGGCGGAAATCATCACCGGCATGTCGGGCTTGTCGGCGTGCAGGGCTTGCAGCTTGCGCTTCAGGCCGTTACGCGGCACGGTTTCGGCCACGCTGGTGCCGCTCTTCTGGCCGTTGATGCGCACGCTGGTTTGCTGATCCGGCTTCAAGGTGATCTCGATGTATTCAGTCGGCGGGGTCGCCGATTTCGCCGCATTCGGTAAATTGATGACGCTCGGGTTGGTCAACGGCGCCGACACCATGAAAATCACCAGCAGCACCATCATCACGTCGATATACGGCACGACATTGATTTCCGCCTTGAATTTGCGGGGACGGCCCCCGCGCATGGAAGAGCCGGACATTAGCGCGCCTGACGTTGCAAGATGTTGGAGAATTCTTCGATGAAGCTTTCGAAGCGGATGGCGAGGCGATCGACATCATGTGAGAAGCGGTTGTAGGCAACCACCGCTGGAATTGCGGCAAACAGGCCGATCGCCGTAGCGATCAGGGCTTCGGCGATGCCGGGCGCTACCGCCGCCAGCGTCGCTTGCTGAACGTTAGCCAGGCCGCGGAACGCGTTCATGATGCCCCATACAGTACCGAACAGGCCGACGTAAGGGGAGACCGAACCGACCGAGGCGAGAAACGCCAGATGCGATTCCAGGCGATCCATTTCACGCTGGTAAGCAGCACGCATGGCGCGCCGCGCGCCATCGAGCAGCGCGACGGAATCGTTGCCGGCCTTGTTGCCGAGCGATGCCTTGACCTTGTTGAACTCATCCATGCCGGCTTCGAAGATGCGCTCCAGCGCACCGGTCTGACCCGCTTTGCGGCGATTCGATGTGGCGTCCTGATACAGCGTAGTCAGGTTGCCGCCGGACCAGAATGCGCGTTCGAATTCTTCGGTCTGGATACGGGCGCTGCGGATCGCAAACATCTTGCGAAAGATATAAGTCCAGCTCATCAGGGAAACTGCCAGCAGCAGCGCCATGACCAACTGTACTAATACGGAAGCATTGGTGATAAGTGTGATAAACGAAAGATCTTGGGTGACAGTCATGGATAGCGGTCTTGAGGAATGGTCTTAGGTTTAAGTGAAGGACTTAAACGATGAATTGTAATCTAAAGTGGGTACTGCAAATTTTGCGATTGCTGTCGGAAATTTCGGTAAGCACAGTTGCTTTGTCACAAGTCTACACAACGATGCTTAAGACTCCCTTAAGACTCCGAAGGTTCAGTATCTCGATAGTTCTGCGTAGTTGTCTTGTTGAAAATACGTCCACAAGGGAGGATTTATAGGTTGGCGGGCAGCCCAACGTCGTTGACTGATGGCCTTATTTTCTCCAGCACTTGTTGCGGAATTGCAGTTGGTCGAAATTTCTTTGCATCAACGCAAACGACTGTTATTCGGCCCGTAGTCAGCAATGTCGGCTGATTGTTGTCATCCAGGCGCCAGGCCTGCTGCACAAAATCGACCGAAACCCGGCTCAGGCGTTCGATGACGACCGTGATGTCGAGCAGGTCATCGAGCTTTGCCGGCGCACTGTAATCGACGCTGGTGCTTTTTACAATGAAAATGACGCCGTCGGTCTGCTCCAGTGCGCGCTGGCCGACTCCCGCCGCGCGCAGCCACTCGGTGCGGGCGCGCTCAAAAAATTTCAGGTAATTGGCGTAGAACACGACGCCGCCGGTATCGGTATCTTCATAGTACACACGGATGCGCCAGTTGAAGTTGGCGGGCGGGGCGGTGGTGGTCAGGCTCATCAATTCGTTGTTTCTTGGTAATTCGGTGGTGGCGAGGCATCTATTGGATGAGGCCGGCTGCGGTGTTGCACGCAGCCAGACAGGTAGCCATATCAGTTGCGCTTAATGCTCATTCCAGCAAAGCCTTGGCAATTCGGCATCATTTCAATGCGATTGATATTGATGTGCGCCGGCAAAGTGGCGACCCAGTAAGCTGTATTGGCGATATCTGCAGGCGTCAGCGGCTGTGTACCTTCGTAAACCTTGGCGGCTGCTTCATCGTTGCCGCGGTAGCGCACGTTCGAGAATTCAGTGCCGCCGCACAGGCCGGGAGCGATATCGGTAGCGCGTACGCCGGTTCCTACCAGGTCGGCGCGCAGGTTCAGCGTGAACTGTTTGACGAACGCCTTGGTGGCGCCATACACATTGCCGCCCGGATACGGATATTCGCCGGCGATCGAGCCGAGGTTGATGATCGTGCCGCGGCCGCGCTTCACCATGTCAGGCAATACCAGGCGTGTCATCGTCACCAGGCCTTTGCAATTGGTTTCGATCATGGTTTCCCATTCCTCGAGCGAAGCTTGCTGTGCCGATTCCGTACCCAGCGCCAGGCCGGCATTGTTGATCAGCACGTCGATCTCCTGCCATGCCGGTGGCAGCGAGGCCAGCGCGCTGCTGATCGAATGCTTGTCGGTGACGTCCATGACGATTGGCAATACCGCCGCACCCAGTTCGGCAGCCAACTGGTCCAGCCGATCCTTGCGGCGGCCGGTGGCGATGACCTGATGGCCGTTTTTGGTGAATGTACGTGCCATTTCGGCGCCGAAGCCTGCTGTTGCGCCAGTAATCAAGACAATCATGATCCATGCTCCTTTTATTGCAAACCGGTTTGTTGCGATGCATTTGTTGCGTTGCGCTAAGCGGGAAATTGTAGCCCAATTTGCCGGGTGTGCCCTTACAAACTAGGTGGCGATGAGCAGCGACGCTGAATCTCATGCGTGCATTGGCGTCGGCGGTGATTGCTTTGGTGCAAAGTGCACCAGAACATGACAGCAAACGGCCGCACCGTAGTCGTTTTACTGCCGTTTGCAGGGCGGGGATGAAATGTTGCATGGCATAAATATTGCTGAAACCGGGCTTCCAGCGCTGGGTATTGCTGAATGTTATAGGGAGCCACAACGATGACAAAGAAACGCTATTCCGGGAGTTTTACCTGTGCGCTTGCCATGGCCGCAGCCTCGTCCACGTTGTGGGCGGCAGGCGCCGCGGCGCAACAGGCTGCTGATGCCGTCGTCGATACGGCCGATGCGCCCGGCGCAAAAAAAACGGCGCGGTCAAGCGAGCAGATCGAATCAGTGCTGGTCACCGCACAAAAGCGCAAGGAAGACGCGAGCAAGGTGCCTCTGAGTATCTCGGTAATCAGCGGCGAGGACCTGCAGGCTTCGCATATCAATGATTTTTCCGACCTGACGCGGGCCGTGCCGAATGTCTCGTTTTCCGGCGCCAGCGGTTCTGGCGCCGGTCTCAGCAATATCGAAATCCGCGGCATCAGTTCGGCGGCCGGTTCGGCCACGGTCGGCGTCTACCTGGACGATGTCTCGATGACCACGCGCAACCTGTACAGCCTCGGCAGTTCCGAACCGAAATTCTTCGATATCGACCGCATCGAAGTACTGCGCGGTCCGCAAGGTACCTTGTACGGCGCCAGCTCGATGGGCGGTACCATCAAGTTCATCAGCAACCAGCCCAACCTGAAAGAGCGCGAAGCCAGTGTCTATTCGGAAGTGTCGGGGACCGCGGGCGGCAGCACCAACTACACCGTCAACGGCGTCGTCAACCAGCCTCTGATTCCGGGTGAGTTGGCGCTGCGTATCGGTGTGCAGACGGGCCATCAAAGCGGCTATATCGACCAGGTCTCGCCGACTACCGGCAACGTCATTGCGAGCGGTATCAACGCGCAGGATTCGAGCGTGGTCAAGCTGGCCATGAAATGGGCGCCAACGCCGCAACTCAGCATTACGCCTTCGGTGTTCTACCAGGAAGTCAATTCCAAGGATATCGATGCGTCCTACCTGGATTTGCCGAAGAACCAGACCGGCAAGCTGGTGCGCGAGCCGGGCAACGACCGTCTGCTGGTGCCAAGCCTGACGGTCAATTACGATATGGGCAAGGCTGACTTGATGTCGGTTTCCAGTTTCTATCAGCGCACCTTCAACCGTACCCAGGACGGCACCACCGTCAACAACCTGGGATCGGCGGTGCCGGATACGCCCCCCGGGCTGGCGGCCGCAATCGGCGCTTTGCCATCTGCGGTCTACTTGCAAAACCAAGTACGCCAATTCTCCCAAGAGTTGCGTGTTACCTCAAAACCGTATGATCAGAAGGTATCGCCGTTCACCTGGCTGGGTGGGGTCTACTACGCCAACCTGCATACCAACGTCACCGACAACGAACCGATTTTCGGCCTGAATGCGACCTATGCGGCGTTCGGCGCCAATCCGGCCGATCCTGGCCAGCTCGGGATTGCCTTCCCCAACGATAATTCGTACTTCAGCGAACGCCACTACCATACCGAGCAAGAGGCGGTATTCGGTGAGCTGAACTACTATTTCGTCCCCAGCCTGCATGCGACCGTCGGCATGCGTTACCTGCAAGCGACTGACAGCCTGAGTCGCAACGGTGACGATTACTGGAATGGCGGCCCGACCAGTTCGTCAGTCAGCACCAAGTCCTCGGCCTTTACGCCGAAATTCTCGCTGACCTGGGAAATTGATCCCAACAATACCGTGTATACGTCAGCCACCGAGGGCTTCCGCCTCGGCGGTAACGACCGCCCGATTCCGGCTTCGCTGTGTGCCGCCGATTTCGCTAACCTCGGCATCACCGAGGCGCCGACCTCGTTCAAGTCGGACAAGCTATGGAGCTACGAGCTGGGTAATAAGTCGCGTTTTCTCGGTAACCGCCTGCAGGTCAACGCCGCCTTGTTCTACATCAAATGGAACGGCTTGCAGCAGGATGTCACGCTGCCGGGTTGCGGCTTCGACTATGAAACCAATGTCGGCAACGCCACCAGCTATGGCGCCGAGTTCGAAATCAAGGCCAAGCCGACTTCCAACATCGTGCTCGGCCTGTCCGGCGGCTACACCAATGCCACTCTGTCTTCCGATGTGCCGTCCTTGCATGCGCACGCCGGCGATCCGATCCAGGGCGTGCCGAAATACAACGCCACCCTGACTGGCCAATACAATTTCAACCTGCCTGGCGATTATTACGGCTTCGCCCGCGCCGCCGCGCACTGGACCGGCAGCAGCCACGGTACGCTGGTGGCGACCGATCCGGATTATCAACGGCCGGCCTACAGCACCTTCGACGCCAGCATCGGGGCCACCTTCGACCGCTGGGAGCTGACCTTGTTCGTCAAGAATGCCTTCAATAACGACAAGGTGATCCAGCGTCCGAACGTGCAATCGGTATCGGAAGGCTACCGGCTCGATCCGCGCACCATTGGGATCAGCTTGGCGGGCAAGATATAAGGATCTAAATTAGTTGTCTGTTTGGTAAATTCCATGCAAAAGCCGCCCTCCGGGGCGGTTTTTTTCATCCGGTGCCGAAGCCCGGGCCAATCTTGCTCAAATCGAGTGCTTCGCTTACAATAAGCGCACCATTTCGTCTCACGTGACTGGCGAAAAAACCATACCGCCGCAGGTCCAAAAGATCGCGGCAGGCTTTGGTAAAAGGTGGGCATCCACCGGGAAGCGTGAGATTTCATCCGCCGTGCGCCTGGGCAGCCCGAATGGAAAGTACGACTGAGGCTGCCGCATTCCCCTAATTTCCTGGCCCTCATTCGATTTAGGCTCACCCTTATCGATTGGAGTATTACATGTTCGAAAAAAATCACACCCTTGCCAATGTCGATCCAGAATTGTGGAGCGCCATCCAGAAGGAAAACCACCGTCAGCAAGAACACATCGAGCTGATTGCGTCGGAAAATTACACTTCGCCGGCAGTGATGGAAGCGCAAGGCACGCAGCTGACTAACAAGTACGCTGAAGGCTATCCAGGCAAGCGCTACTACGGCGGTTGCGAATTCGTTGACATCGCCGAGCAGCTGGCGATCGATCGCGTCAAGCAATTGTTCGGCGCCGAAGCCGCCAACGTGCAGCCGAATTCGGGTTCGCAAGCCAATCAGGGCGTGTTCTTCGCGATGCTGAAGCCCGGCGACACCATCATGGGTATGTCGCTGGCAGAAGGCGGCCATCTGACCCACGGCATGGCATTGAACATGTCCGGCAAGTGGTTCAACGTGGTGTCTTACGGCTTGAACGAAAAAGAAGAAATCGACTACGAAGCGTTCGAGCGCCTGGCGCACGAGAAGAAGCCAAAGCTGATCATCGCTGGCGCTTCGGCTTACGCATTGCGCATCGATTTCGAGCGTATGTCGAAAGTCGCCAAGGCAGTCGGCGCTTACTTCATGGTCGACATGGCGCACTACGCTGGTTTGATCGCTGCGGGTGAATATCCGAACCCAGTGCCGCACGCCGATTTCGTCACATCGACTACGCACAAATCCCTGCGTGGTCCACGCGGCGGCATCATCCTGATGAAGGCCGAATTCGAGAAAGCCATCAATTCGGCAATCTTCCCAGGCATCCAGGGCGGCCCGCTGATGCACGTCATCGCCGGCAAGGCAGTGGCGTTCAAGGAAGCGTTGACACCGGAATTCAAGGCTTACCAGCAGCAAGTGGTGAAAAATGCCGACGCACTGGCAAAGGCGTTGATCGCGCGCGGCTTGCGCATCGTTTCCGGCCGTACCGAGTCGCACGTGATGCTGGTCGATTTGCGCGCCAAGAAGATCACCGGCAAGGAAGCTGAAGCGATCCTGGGTTCGGCGCACATGACTTGCAACAAGAACGCGATTCCTAACGATCCTGAAAAGCCATTCGTCACTTCCGGCATCCGTGTCGGCAGCCCGGCGTTCACCACGCGTGGTTTCAAGGAAGCGGAAGCGACCAAAGTGGGTAACCTGATCGCCGACGTACTGGATAATCCGCATGACGCAGCAACCATCGAGCGCGTCAAGGCGGAAGTCAAGAAGCTGACTGATGCCTTCCCGGTGTACGCAGCTTAATACCGTAGTCTGATGTACTGGTTGCTGGCAAGCCTTGGCGGGCCGGCGATCAGGGAAATTGTGGGCCCGTTGCAGCTTTATCTCTGCACGGGCCCTCGTACCAAGTAAGCCTCAATGAAATACCGGTTGTCAGCGACCGGCGCGTGGCCCCGAATAGGAATAATGTAGAGATGTCCGCACAGCCAGCCGCAACCTCCTTCGGATTACTGTCATCATGAAATGTCCATTCTGCCAGCACGAAGAAACCCAGGTCCTCGATACCCGCGTGTCGGAAGAGGGCGATTCGATTCGTCGCCGGCGCCGCTGCATGCATTGCGACAAGCGTTTCACGACCTATGAACGGATCGAACTGGCGATGCCGGTGATCGTCAAGAAAAACGGCAGTCGCACCGATTTCGACCCGCTCAAATTGCGCGCCAGCCTGATGCTGGCGCTGCGCAAACGTCCGGTCTCGGTGGAAGCATTGGATGAAGCGCTGCAGCGGATCAAGGACAAGCTGTTGTCCAGCGGCGAACGCGAAGTGTTGTCCGGCCACGTCGGCGAACTGGTGATGCGCGAATTGAAGCGGCTCGACAAGATCGCGTATATCCGTTTTGCCTCGGTCTACAAAAGCTTTGAAGATGTTGCTGAGTTCCAGAACATGATCGAAGAGTTTTCAGGGCCGCCTTCCCGGAAAAAATAATGTAAGAAGCAATTGCTTAAATGACTGAGCGCCGATTTGATCGGCGCTTTTTTTTTGTGAAAATGCGCGTTGAAATCGGATGTTCAACTGAAACAGGCAAGGGGAGTTCGATCGCGATGCATGTCAAAGCGCGTTGTGTGCGGTGCGCAGGTGTGACCCTGATGGAATCCATGATTGTGCTCGCCATCATGGGCGTTTTGCTGGTCGTTGCGTTGCCTTCAATGCGCACTTTTGTGATTCGAAATCACTTGGCGGCGGCAACCAATCAATTCATTGCCGCCGCTATTCTGACGCGCAGCGAAGCCATCAAGCGCGGCCGGCCGGTTGTCATCTGTCGCAGTATCAACGCCGATTCCGGCAGCGATCAATGCAGCGGGGCAGCAACCGGTGGGCGCGATGCCGGAGACTGGGGAGCTGGATGGCTGGTCAAGGCCGGCGACCGTGGGCAGGTCTTGTGGCGGCAAGGCACTCTGGACAATAGCATCAGCGTCAAGGCGACAAAGTATTCAATTACCTACGATGCGACCGGCAATGCCAGTGGAGCTTTTGTCAAACTGGTTTTCAGCAGCAACAGCGAATACACGCGCACGGTATGCATTGCCAGTTCAGGCCGGATCAGTTTGAAGTTGGATAGCAGCTTATGCTGAGGATCGGGGCCGGCGGCACAGTGGCGTTGCCGAAGCTGCCTGAGCGAACCGGATTTTCAATCGTTGAATTGCTGGTGTCCACTACGATCGGCCTGGGTTTGCTGTTGCTGACTACGACGCTGTACATTGGCAGCAGCGCCAGCTTCCGCCTGAATAACGAACATATGCGTTTGCATCAGGACGCCAGTTACGCGCTGAACCTGATGGCGCGCCATGTGCGCCAGGCTGGTTTCGGCAAACTGGTGTTGGCCGATCCCCAAGCGGGCGTCAGCCAGGTCACGGATTTTATCCCTGTTGATGGCGTAACTGCGTCCGGCTTGTACGGTTGCGACAATGGTTATGTCCGGCCGTTGGGGGCAGGAAGAAATTTTTCGTGTAGCGCCAATCCCGGCATGGCCAGCTTTGAAGTCAGCTATCGGGTCGATGACCACCATGATGCAGCAACAGGGCGTGGCGCCGACTGCAATGGTGCGCAACCGCCAGCAATCGCTGTGCCGACCGATCATCCCGCCTATCGGTTGGCGCCGCAGGTGGTGATTGCACGAAATCGGTTTTTCGTTGCGACCAGCGCCGGTAGAGCTACCAACTCCCTGTATTGTCACGGCAACGGCAATGACAGCGCCCAACCGATCATCAACAACATCGAAGAGATGCGTCTGACTTATGCGGTGGCGGAGTCGGGTGAGGCGACGCCTGTGCAGTTCTTGCCGGCGTCACGGGTCGATGCTCTCTCGGGTGATCAAGAGGAAAACTGGCGTCGGGTGGTCAGCGTCAAATTATGCCTGCTGATACGCAGCGAATATGAAGTGACGCCGGCGCCGCAGCGGTATGTGGATTGCAGCAGCACTGCCAAACTGGCAACGGATCGCAAATTGCGAGCGGTTCTCACGCGGGTGATCACCTTGCGTAATCGTGCGGCCGGCACCTTGCTACGACAGCCTGAGGAGCTGATGGAATAGGCGATATGTTCTACATCAGCGTTTTGTTAGTGACGGCGGCGGCATATTTTGTACAATCACTGCATATTTCCTTTCTGATTGCTCTTACATGAATTTCACGCTTACCCCATGACCCAGGCTGAAATGCTGATGTCGCAAGCGTTGCGGCTTGCCGAAAAAGGTCTGTTCTCCTGTGCTCCGAATCCTGCCGTCGGCTGTGTCATCGTCAAGGATGGACAAGTCATCGGCGAAGGATTCACCCAGCCGCCCGGTGGCAACCATGCCGAGATCCAGGCCATGGCGGACGCTGCGGCCAAAGGCCATGATGTGCGTGGCGCCACTGTCTATGTCACGCTGGAGCCTTGCAGCCATTTCGGCCGCACACCGCCCTGTGCCGACGCCCTGGTGCGTGCCGGCGTGGCCAAGGTGGTGGCGGCGATGATCGATCCCAATCCGCTGGTCGCCGGGCAGGGCATGGCGCGCCTGCAGGCAGCGGGGATTGCTGTCGAGTCCGGCGTGCTGGAAGGGCCTGCGCGCGAGTTGAATATCGGTTTCTTTACGCGCATGCAGTCCGGCAAGCCGTGGGTTCGCCTGAAAGTGGCCGCCAGCCTGGATGGCAAGACCGCGTTGCATAACGGCCTGAGCCAATGGATTACCTCGCAGGCGGCGCGCGACGACGGCCATATGTGGCGCGCCCGCGCCGGCGCCATCCTGACCGGCATCGGCACGATCAAGGAAGATAATCCGCAGTTGACGGTGCGCGCGGTGCAATTGGCGCGTCAGCCGCTGCGGGTGATCGTTGACAGCAAATTAAGCATCAGCCCGGACGCAAAGATCCTGGTCGGCGGCGGCAATCTGATTTTCTCTGCGGTGGTCGATGCGGAAAAGCAGGCGCAACTGGAGCAAAAGGGGCCGAAGTGGTGGTATTGCCGAACTCGAGTGGCAAGGTCGATCTGCCGCAGGTGATATTGGAGCTCGGCAAACGCCAGATCAACGAACTGCATGTCGAAGCCGGTTCCAAGCTGAATGCCTCGCTGATCCGCGAGGGCTGCGTCGACGAATTGCTGGTCTACCTGGCGCCTGCCATCCTGGGTGACGGGCGTGGCATGTTCGACCTGCCGGCACTGACCACTCTGCAAGACAAATTCTCGCTGAAATTCCACGAGATCAAGCAGGTCGGCGAGGATTTGCGTATCCTTGCACGATTCCATTAATTTTTATATTTCAATCATGTTTACAGGTATTGTCGCCGCGATTGGCAAAATTACTTCCGTTAAACCGCTTGGCGCTGGCGCCGATGCAGGAGTCCGGCTGGTCGTCGATGCCGGCGGCCTGCCGCTTGCCGATGTTGCGCTGGGCGATTCTATTTCATTGAACGGCGCTTGCATGACCGTGGTTGAAAAGACTGCCGGCAGCTTTGAAGTTGACGTTTCGCGTGAAAGCCTGAACCGCACTGTCGGCCTCGATGCAGTCGGCGAGATTAATCTGGAAAAGGCCCTGACCCTGGCGGACCGCCTTGGCGGCCACTTGGTTTCCGGTCACGTCGATGGTTTGGGACAGGTGCAGAAATTTGAACCGGTCGGCGAATCCTGGGAGCTGGTGATCAAGGCTTCGCGCGATCTGGCCAAGTACTTTGCCTACAAAGGTTCGATCGTGGTCAACGGCGTTTCGCTGACGGTCAATCGTGTCGAAGACGTTGCCGATGGTTGCCTGTTTTCGATCAACCTGATTCCGCATACGATCGAAGTGACCGCGTTGAAGCATCTGCAGGCCGGCAAGCAAGTCAATCTGGAAGTGGATCTGATTGCACGTTATGTCGAACGGATGCTGAGCGCTGGCCAAGGCATTGCGTAAAGCACAAGTGACCATCGACGCCTGCACGTACAGACCATTTTTGCACGACGGAATCCGGATATGAACAAGACTTCTACAATCGCTCCTCAATTGCTGCTGGCCTTGATTGCGATCATTTCGTGGTTTGCAATTGTCGCGCAATTTTCCATTTCAATTCCCTTGTTGCTGGCAAAGGGAATGACGTATGGGGAAGCGGTCTGGCGCATGTTCGGCTATCTGACAATCCTGACCAATGTCCTGATCGCCGTATGCTGCACGGTGCTCTTGTCGACCCCGGATTCGGCGCTCGGCCAATTTTTTTCCCGGCCAGGGGTACTGACCGCACTGGCGCTTTACATCATCATCGTCGGCCTGGGGTACAACATCCTGCTGCGCAATCATGCGCCGTTTACCGGCTTGCATTGGCTTTCGGATGAGGGGTTGCATTCTGCTGTGCCGCTGTTGTTTACGCTGTTCTGGCTGCTGTATGTGGCGAAGGATGACTTACAGGTAAAAGACAGTCTATTGTGGCTGATTTATCCGCTGGCGTATTTCGTTGTGGCGATGATAAGGGGCGGCACTTCGGGGTTTTATCCTTACCCGTTTCTCAACGTGACCAACCTGGGTTATGCGCGCGTCATGGCCAATGCCTTCATGCTGTTGATCGGGTTTTTCGTGATTGCGCTGTCGATGGTTGCCATTGCCAAAGTCAGGCGCAAGGAATTGAGCGTCGAGTAGCCTTCAGTCGCTTATCTGCTGTACCGAAAAAGCTACAATCGCCGGGAAATCGTCCGTGGCGATACATGTTGTTACACGCCTTACGACTTCTACGTGGCAAGGCGAGCGAAAGTTGAGTTAAATGGAGTCATGACCAATTCATTCAACCAACCGAGAACTGCCATGAAAAATTCCATGCGCGTTACCCTGCTTGGCCTGCTGACTGCCGCCGGCCTGATGATGTCGGCCGGCCCGGCGATGGCTGCCCGTGTCGGCGTAGCGGTGAATATCGGTGTGCCTGGCTATTACCCGCCGCCGCCAGTGTATTATCCACCTGCACCTGTGTACTATGCTCCCGCACCTGTGTACGTACGTCCGGCGCCTGTCGTGGTGTACGGTGCGCCAGGTTATTATCCACCTGCATTCTATGGCCGGCCTGCATATTGGCATGGGCGTGGATGGTATGGGCATGGCGAGCGCTATCACGGCTGGCATCGTTAAGAATGCAGTGACTGAGTCGGATGCCGCGTTCCCTGCCGGTTTTCGACTTGGCGTGACCAAAAAGATACACAGTATATTTCACTGTATGGATATACAGTAGTTGTGGTACAGTGCAATTCCCTTCAACGAGATTGGAATTGCTGCCATGACGAACTTGGATATTACCTCCGGCTCCCGCTTTGGTATGGAGTCTACCCCCTCCTCAATCATGATGCGTTTCGGCAAGCGTGAACTGTTCATTTGTCGCGATTTCTACAAACGTCTCTACAGAAGTAATCCCCTGATCGAATGCAATGCTGGCATCCAGGCAGGTCATTTGGAAATCTTGTTGTTTCGCAAATGGCTGGTGGTGATGTCGAAAGCGCATTGAAAATGGCTGCGCGCTTTGTCCTTCCGGGATGAATTGTGGAATTGAAACAATTGCTCTAGCCGCTCACATGGCGCGATTATCCCGCACCTGTTAAATTTGTTGCCGAAGCTGACTCGCAGATTGTCAGCGCGACAAATATAACAAAGACCGGGAGACGCATTGTGAGTGATGAGTTTGACTTTGTGGTCGTTGGTGGTGGTTCGGGTGGCAGTGTGATGGCTGGCCGTCTAACAGAGGATCCGGAAATTTCCGTATGTCTGCTGGAGGCCGGCGGTGGTGGTGATAGCTGGGCGGTGAAAATGCCGGTTGGCGCCCTTGCCATGGTGCCAACCAAGCTCAACAACTGGGCTTTCGAGACTGTGCCGCAAGCAGGACTCAACGGCCGTCGAGGTTATCAGCCGCGCGGCAAGACGCTGGGTGGATCGTCGGCGATCAATGCGATGGTTTATATTCGCGGGCACCGCTCGGATTATGACCATTGGGCAGAGCTTGGCAACAGCGGCTGGTCTTTCGACGAGGTGCTGCCTTATTTCAAAAAGTCTGAACACAACGAGCAATTCTCCAATGCCTGGCATGGCCAGGATGGTCCGCTATGGGTCAGCGACCTGCGCACCGATAACCCGATCCATCAGCAATACCTGGAAGCCGCGCGCCAGGCCGGTTATCCCCTTACATCCGATTTCAACGCCGAGCAGCAGGAAGGGCTCGGCGTCTACCAGGTCACGCAAAAGGATGGCGAGCGCTGGAGCGCCGCGCGTGGCTATCTGCTGCCGCACTTGGGACAACGCAGCAACCTGCATGTGGAAACCGGTGCTTATGCTGAACGCATCGTCATTGAGCAGGGGCGGGCGGTCGGCGTCGAGGTCCGGCAAGGCGGCCAGTTGCGCGTGCTGCGGGCGCGGCGCGAAGTGATTCTTGCGGCCGGCGCATTCCAGTCGCCGCAATTGCTGATGTTGTCGGGAATCGGCGATGGCGTGGAGCTGCGTAAGTTGGGAATCCAGGTGCGCCATCATTTGCCTGGCGTCGGCAAGAATTTGCAGGACCATCCGGATTTTGTGTTTTGCCACAAATCCGACAGCCTGGATACTTTCGGCATTTCGGCCAGCGGTTCGCTGCGCATGTTTAAAGAGCTGCAGCGATTCCGCAATGAACGGCGCGGCATGCTCACGAGCAATTTCGCCGAATGCGGCGGTTTCCTGAAAACCCGGGCGGACTTGCCGGCGCCGAATCTGCAATTGCATTTCGTCATGGCTTGCGTTGAGAATCACGCCCGCAAGCTGCATGTCGGGCACGGCTTTTCCTGTCACGTTTGCTTGTTGCGGCCCAAGAGCGTGGGCGATGTTCGCTTGCGTAATACCAATCCGCAGGACGCGCCATTGATCGATCCGAAATTCCTCGACGATCCGCAGGATCTGGAAGACATGGTGGACGCGTTCAAGATGACCCGCAAATTACTTGATGCGCCGGCGCTGGCTGCCTACAGCAAGCGCGACATTCGCACAGCGGCTGTGCAATCGGATGAGGAGATCAGAGCCTTGCTGCGCAGCTACGTCGATACGGTTTACCATCCAATCGGCACTTGCAAAATGGGCGTCGACCAGGCCGCCGTAGTGGATCCGACCTTGCGCGTGATCGGCATGCAGGGTTTGCGGATTGTCGATGCTTCAATTATGCCGACCCTGATCGGCGGTAATACCAACGCACCCGTCATCATGATTGCCGAGAAGGCGGTCGACTTTATTCGCCAAGGACGTTGATGTTCCAATCGTCGCTAGTCGATTACTCTTATTGGATCTTGTTTGAAACCAGGTGACACAACTCTGTTCACCCCGCGCCTGAGCATTGAGCCGCTGGTTGCCGCGCACGCCGAAATACTGTTTCCGCATTTTTGCGATCCGGAGCTGTATGCGTTCATTCCCCAGCAGGCGCCGGAATCGTTGTCATATCTGACGCAGCGTTACCGTCGCCTGGAAAGTCGTTCGTCGCCGGATGGTTCTGAAATTTGGTTGAACTGGGCGGTGCGGCTTACCGGCAGCGATGATTATGTGGGGTATGCCCAGGCCGGCGTTGAGGCGGACGGGCAGGCGATGCTCGCGTATTTCGTCTTCACTCCGTACCAGCGGCAAGGCTACGCGGCGGAAATGTGTCAGCGGGTCAGGGATCATTTGATCTCTGTTTTTGCGGTGCGCTCGGTTTATGCCCTGATCGACACGCGCAACCAGGCATCTATTGCGCTGGTGGAAAAATTGGGATTCAAGCGCGAGGCGTTTTTGCCCAATGCGGATTATTTCAAAGATGCCAACAGCGACGAATATCGTTATCGCTACGCGAAAAGCGGGTAGTCGCACAAGTCGTATCGATGCTTGTTGGTGCAAAACAACGCTATGTTGCGGCGCATGATGACGGTTAACGTGTTTTGGCTCAGTATCGGTCCACGCAAAAAAGAGTCCATCTCTCTAGAGGTGAGGAGACAAGGAAAGCCCGCATCGTTAAAGATAGCGGGCTTTTTATATTTTAAGATCGGATTGGCAAACCAGATAACTGGCAGTGATATTCATGAAACGTATATAAGGAATCAGAAATAAGAATTGGCAATGGTTGACGTATTTTTATATGCTGCAATGCATCAACACTGCTTATCTATTCGGAGTCCTGTCCATGAACATCATCCAAATCCTGCCGCTCCTCGCCGTCGCCGCTGCTTTCGCACTGCGTTTCTATCTGTCGAAGAAAATCGGCGCGCCGAAGTAAATCGCGACCAATGCATCGGGGCGTTTAGGCTCCGGGGCGCAACGGCAATCAACAAAAGGCAAGATTCCCTAGAGGAATCCTGCCTTTTGTCATTTCTGCTTCTGATATCGCAAATTTGGATGCGGCCGAATCGTCGCGCATGTCAGTCTAGTGTTAACCATTAATGAAGCGATGAAGCGCCTTTCACAGACTGTACGCCACATCTGCCAGCGTAATGTCAGCCTGCCAGGTTAGTGATGCGTTCAGATAGCAATCAATATATAATATTATATAATGTTAAATTATATAATATAGAAGGCGTATTTCAAATCAAGCCATGAAACCCAAAACCGTACTGGACATAGGACTCATGCGCGCTGCGGCCAAAGACGCGACAGCTGCGTTGCGTGCACTTGCTAATGAAGATCGCCTGCTCCTGCTATGTCAGATCAGCCAGGGAGAGAAATCGGTCAGTGAACTGGAAAATATGCTGGAAATACGCCAACCCACGCTGTCGCAGCAGCTTGGAGTACTGCGTGCGGATGGCTTGGTCAATACCCGGCGCGACGGCAAGCGAATCTATTACACGGTCGCCGATCCTAAAATCCTGTCACTGCTGAAGAGCTTGTATGAGCTGTATTGCCCTGATGAACATGGAGGAATGTCATGCTGATTGATTGGGCGCATTTTACGCCGCTGGCCTCGTTGGGCGGAGGGCTGCTCATTGGTGCGGCGGTAGCGCTGTTCATCTTGTTCAATGGCCGCATCGCCGGTATCAGCGGCATCGTCGGCGGCTTGCTGCGGCCTTCGCGCGTGGATGTGGCTTGGCGCCTTGCCTTTGTCATCGGCTTGGTGTCGGTGCCACTGTTGTACCGGATTTTTGCCGCATTGCCGGAGAGCCGTATCGATGCCGGATGGGGCGTGCTGGTTGTGGCCGGTTTGCTGGTTGGCGTAGGGACTCGCTACGGTTCCGGTTGCACCAGCGGCCATGGGATATGCGGCATGTCGCGATTGTCGCCCCGCTCGTTGGCAGCAACGCTGTCCTTCATGGCAAGTGGTTTCCTGACTGTTTTTGTCGTGCGTCATTTGCTGGGAGCATGAGCCATGCTTAATTTCTTGTTTGCGCTGGTCGCCGGCTTGGTTTTTGGCCTCGGCCTGATTGTCGCCGGCATGGCCAATCCAGCCAAGGTCATTGGATTCCTGGATCTGGCGGGCAACTGGGATCCGTCCTTGGTATTTGTGATGGCTGGCGCGATTGCTGTCGCCGCGCCGACGTTTGCATTCGCCAAAAAACGCCAGCGCTCGATGCTGAACCTGCAGATGCAATTTCCGGCGGCTCGACATATTGATCGTCGTCTGGTTGGCGGCAGCCTGTTGTTTGGCATTGGCTGGGGATTGGCTGGCATCTGTCCCGGCCCGGCACTGGTATTACTGGGCTCGGGATTAGTGAAGGGATGGGTATTTGTTGTGGCGATGTTGTGTGGAATGGCGATGTTTGAGTTGCTGGATCGTCCCAAGCGCCAGCGTCACTGAAGTGAACGGTCGATCCCTTCTCCCGGATGGGCGGCATGCCTTAAAGAACGACGTAAACGCAAAAAAAGCCCATCAATCGACGGGCTTTTTAATTTTGCAAAATAACTATCAAATAATTAAATCTAAGTATTTGATTTTATTGAATTCTTTGGGGTGGCTGACGGGACTCGAACCCGCGACAACAGGAATCACAATCCTGGACTCTACCAACTGAGCTACAGCCACCATTGCCTGACTACTGCAAATACTGTCATGCTTGTTCCGCACTAGGACAGCTCGCTATTATACAAAGTAACCCGCCAGCTGGCAAATTAAATAATGCCTAATCATGAGATAGCTGCGGGCTGGGTTATTGTTGCAACTTGATGGACCGCCGGATTCAGCTGCAGCAGGCTGTTGAACGCAATTATTAGCGTCGTTTGGCTGCCTGTGGTGAAGGCGGTCACGTTGCCCTGCCGTTGTGGACTTTGCAACAGCGCGTTGTCGCTCAACACTCTTGTCAATTGACGGCATACGGCATCCCCGGTATCGATAATGGCGACCGGGCTTGTGGTGAGGCCGCTGACGACTTCTTCAATTAATGGCCGCACGAATGGATAGTGGGTACAGCCTAGCACCAGGGTATCTGCGCCTTGCGCGATCAAGGGGGCGATATAGCCTCGTAGGAGCTGCGCGGTTTGAGGAGAGCGCAACTCGCCTTTTTCGATTTGATCAACCAGGCCGACGCAAGCCTGCAGTTCGAAATGCACCCCACTGGCGGCACTGATCTGCTGTTGCAGGCTGAGCAGGCGGGCGCTGAGCAGGGTGGCTTTGGTGGCCAGTACGCCGACGATCTTGCTATGGCTTTGCGCAGCCGCCGGCTTGAGTCCGGGTTCGATGCCGATCACCGGCAAATCCGGATAGGCGCTGCGTATCGCTTTGATGGCGGCGGTGGTGGCTGTATTGCATGCGACGACCAAGGCCTTGACGCCACGCTGCAGTAGAAATTCTGTCACCGCCAGCGAGCGTGCGGAAATTTCTGTTTCGGACCTATCGCCGTATGGCGCGTAAGCGGAATCGGCAAAATATAAAAGATCTTCGTGTGGCAGATTCTGGTGAATATGCCGCAGCACCGACAAACCGCCGATGCCGGAATCAAAAATGCCGATGGGCGCAACGTGCGCCATCGGCATATTCCCAGTGTTGCTGGTCATGGATGAGCTAGATCAGATGGTGGTCACGGGAATTTTCGATAACGCAGCGTGCGCAATCTTTTCCTGCCATTCCTTCGGCCCGGTGTTGTGCACCGAGATGCCGTTGGAATCGACAGCCACCGTTACCGGCATGTCCTTGACGTCGAACTCGTAGATTGCTTCCATGCCGAGATCGGCAAAGCCGAGCACCTGCGCCGACTTGATCGCCTTCGACACCAGGTAAGCGGCGCCACCAACCGCCATCAGGTAAGCAGACTTGTGCTTCTTGATCGATTCGATGGCCACAGGGCCGCGTTCCGATTTGCCGATCATGGAGATCAGGCCGGTTTGCTCCAGCATCATGTCGGTGAATTTGTCCATGCGGGTTGCGGTCGTCGGGCCGGCCGGACCAACCACTTCGTCGCGTACCGGATCGACCGGACCAACGTAGTAGATCACGCGGTTGGTGAAATCGACCGGCAGCTTTTCGCCCTTGGCCAGCATTTCCTGAATCCGCTTGTGCGCAGCGTCGCGGCCGGTCAGCATCTTGCCGTTCAACAGCAGGGTCTGGCCTGGTTTCCACGATGCCACTTCTTCCTTGGTCAGCGTGTTGAGGTCGACCCGTTTCGATTTCTCGGTGTCCGGCACCCAATGTACTTCCGGCCATTCCGACAGCGATGGCGGTTCCATGAAGGCTGGGCCGGAACCATCGAGCACAAAGTGGCCGTGACGGGTTGCTGCGCAGTTCGGGATCATCGCCACCGGCTTCGATGCCGCGTGCGTCGGATGCATCATGATCTTGACGTCGAGCACGGTGGTCAGGCCGCCCAGGCCTTGCGCGCCGATGCCCAGTGCATTGACCTTCTCGAACAATTCAATACGCAGTTCCTCAGTCTTGTTTTGCGGGCCGCGCTTGAGCAGGTCGTACATGTCGATATCTTCCATCAACACTTGCTTGGCCATCAGCATCGCGCGTTCGGCGGTGCCGCCGATACCGATGCCGAGCATGCCCGGCGGGCACCAGCCTGCGCCCATCGTTGGTACTGTCTTCATGACCCAGTCAACCAGCGAATCGGAAGGATTGAGCATGACGAACTTGGTCTTGTTTTCAGAACCACCGCCCTTGGCAGCGATCTGCACGTCCACTGTATTGCCTGGCACCAGTTCCATGTGCACCACGGCTGGTGTGTTGTCCTTGGTGTTCTTGCGTTCGAATTGCGGATCGGCCACGATCGAGGCACGCAGCATGTTGTCCGGATTCAGGTAACCGCGACGTACGCCTTCATTGACTGCATCGGTGATCGAACCTTTGAAGCCTTCGAAGCGCACGTTCATGCCGATCTTCAGGAACACGTTGACGATGCCGGTGTCCTGGCAGATCGGCCGCTTGCCTTCGGCGCACATGCGCGAGTTGGTCAGGATCTGCGCGATCGCGTCCTTGGCCGCAGGATTCTGTTCCTGCTCGTAGGCGCGGGCCAGATGCTGGATGTAGTCGACCGGATGGTAATAGCTGATGTACTGGAGCGCAGCGGCTACCGACTCGATGAGATCTTCTTGCTTGACGGTGGTGATGGTGGTCATGGCGTTTCTCGGTAAGAAAACTTGGTAAAAAAATCTTGGTAAGAAATTACAACATTCAAACTGCAGGAAAATAATTGATGCGGCTGGCCCGATTAATGCGCGCCGTTGGCCTCGTTCTGGGTCGCCGTCATGATGCGATCGCACCAGGCAATCGCCAGCGCCGACAGCAGGAAAGTAATGTGGATTCCGGTTTGCGCCATCAAGGTCTTGGCGTCGTAGGCGCCGGCATTGATGAAGGTCTTCAGCAGATGGATAGACGAGATGCCGATGATCGCCATCGCCAGCTTGACCTTCAACACCGATGCATTCACGTGCGATAGCCATTCCGGCTGGTCCGGATGGGTCTCCAGGTTCATGCGCGAGACAAACGTTTCGTAGCCGCCGACGATCACCATGATCAACAGGTTGGAGATCATCACCACGTCGATCAGCCCCAGCACTACCAGCATGATCGTGGCTTCGGTCAGTTTGGTCGGGCGCGTTGCGCCTTCGATGGTGACTACGTCCAGGATATGCGCCAGCGACGATGAATTGCCGAACGCAGCGCCAATCAGATCGGTCAGTTCAACCCAGAAATGGAATACGTAAACGCACTGCGCCAGGATCAGGCCGAGGTAGAGCGGCAATTGCAACCAGCGGCTCATGAAGATCAGATTCGGTACCACGCCTATCGTTTTTTTCGACGCAGGGGAGGGAATATTGCTCATTGGTATTGTTGGAGAGGAATAAGGCGTCGCTATTTTACACTTCTTGCGCCGTTTTCATGGATTGCGGCCAACTGGCCACGGCAATTCCGCTCAGCACCAACACCAGCGCCGCGAAATGTCCCCAGCTGACGCTCTCATGCAAAAACACCACGCCGATGAACGCCGCCGCCAGTGGCATCAGGGCGGTGAAGATGCCGGCGACATTGGCTTGCACATGCTTGGTGCCGGTCAACCAAAGCCAGAATGCGATGACGCTGGCGGCCAAGGCATACCAGACGATCAGGGCCCACATGCCGGCCGTGACCTGGCTGAAATCGTAAGATAGCGCAGCAGTCAAGCCAAACGGCAACATCAGCAGCAAACCGAACAGATGGCTATAGGCGGTGATGCGCATCGGCGACAGGGTTTGCGTCAAGCGTTTGGACAACACCACATAGGTGGCCTCGCATACCACCGCCGCCATCACGAACAGGTTGCCGATCAGCGAGGTGTCGCCGCCATTGGTCTTGCTGAGATTGAGCACGGCAATGCCGGCAATGGCCAGCAGGATCGATGCCAGCGTGCGCGGCTCCAGTCTTTCCTTGAGAATCAGGCGCGACAGGATCGCCACCGCCGCCGGTAGGGTGCTGGTAATCACGCCGGCGGCAGTAGCCGTAGTGTGCTGTACGCCGTACAGCATGCACAGCGTAAATAAGAACGTGCCGAAGAAAGCCTGGCCGAACAGCGTCAGCCATTCATGGCGCTCCAGGCGCGGCGCCGCCTTGAAGAATTGCGGCGCCATCACGATCACCGCGATCACGAAGCGCAGCAAGCCGAACACCACCACCGGCATCACGGCGATGATGGCCTTGCCGAAGCCGATATTGGCGCCGACCAGCATCATGGCCAGGGCGAGGTAGATATAGGATCTTGTGGGACGCATGCGATGTCGTATTGGGCTGAATGTGCGATGATAGCCGATTGAGGTGGGCTTGGCCGGACGAGCAGGCGATCTCGGCCAAATCAGAGCATGTAAGACTGAAGTAAGTGTGAAAGATTATCTTTAGCCGCAACTATTAAAAGCAGGAGACAGCATGGCCAACATCGAAACATTTTCGCAGGAAACCCGCGTTTTTCCTCCACCCGCAGAATTTTCCAGGACTGCAGCAATCTCCGGCATGGACGCCTATCGCGCTCTGGTCGCCGAGGCAGAGCAGGATTATGAGGGTTTCTGGGGCCGCTTGGCGCGCGAAAACCTGCAATGGCACAAGCCATTCACCAAGGTGCTGGATGAATCCAATGCGCCATTCTACAAATGGTTCGACGACGGCAAGCTGAACGTCTCCTACAACTGTCTTGACGTCAACTTGCAGAACGGCAATGCCGACAAGGTCGCGATCATCTTTGAAACCGACAGTGGCGATGTCAGCAAGATCACCTATCAGGAACTGCACAAGCGGGTCTGTCAGTTCGCCAATGGACTGAAATCGCGTGGTATCAAGAAGGGCGACCGAGTGGTCATCTACATGCCGATGTCGGTTGAGGGCGTGGTCGCAATGCAAGCCTGCGCACGTATCGGCGCTACCCATTCAGTGGTCTTCGGCGGCTTCTCCGCCAAGTCGTTGCAGGAACGCATCATCGATGCCGGCGCCGTCGCCGTATTGACTGCCGACGAGCAGGCGCGCGGCGGCAAACGCCTGCCGCTGAAATCGATTGTCGATGAAGCGCTGGCCCTGGGCGGCTGCGACAGCATCAAGGACGTGGTGGTCTACAAGCGCACAGGCGGCGATGTGAATTTTGTCGCCGGCCGCGATATCTGGCTGCACGACCTGGTTGCCAATCAGGCCGAGACGTGCGAGCCGGAATGGGTCGATGCCGAACATCCGCTGTTCATTCTCTACACCTCCGGTTCGACCGGTACGCCAAAGGGCGTGCAGCACTCCTCCGGCGGTTATCTGCTGTGGGCGGCGCTGACCATGAAGTGGGTCTTCGACATCAAGCCTGACGACGTCTACTGGTGCACCGCCGATATCGGTTGGATTACCGGGCACACCTATATAGCGTACGGCCCGACCGCGGTTGGCGCTACCCAGGTCATTTTCGAAGGCATCCCGACCTTCCCGAATGCCGGCCGTTTCTGGGACATGATCCAACGGCACAAGGCAACGATTTTCTACACCGCGCCGACCGCGATCCGTTCATTGATCAAAGCCGCCGACGCCGACAAGAATATCCATCCGTCCCAATATGATCTGTCCTCACTGCGCCTGCTGGGCACGGTCGGCGAGCCGATCAATCCGGAAGCCTGGATGTGGTATCACAAGCATATCGGCCAGGAGCGCTGCCCGATTGTCGACACCTTCTGGCAAACCGAAACCGGCGGCCACATGATCTCGCCGCTGCCGGGCGCAACGCCGCTGGTGCCGGGTTCATGCACGCTGCCATTGCCGGGCATCCAGGCGGTAATCGTCGATGAAGCTGGGCACGAGTTGCCGGACGGCCACGGCGGTATCCTGGTCGTCAAACGTCCATGGCCATCGATGATTCGCGCCATCTGGAACAATCCGGAACGTTTCAAGAGCGCTTATTTTCCACCCGAGTTCGATGGCAAGCTGTACCTTGCCGGCGACGGCGCGATTCGCAACAAGGATACCGGCTATTTCACCATCACCGGCCGCATCGACGATGTGCTCAATGTTTCCGGCCATCGCATGGGCACCATGGAAATCGAATCCGCGCTGGTCGCCAACCCCATCGTCGCCGAAGCCGCAGTGGTCGGCAAGCCGGACGACACCACAGGTGAGGCCATCTGCGCCTTCGTGGTCCTCAAACGCAGCCGCCCGACCGGCGACGAAGCGAAACAGATCGCCAAGGAATTGCGTGATTGGGTTGCCAAGGAAATCGGCCCGATTGCCAAGCCGAAGGAAATCCGTTTCGGCGACAACCTGCCGAAAACCCGTTCCGGCAAGATCATGCGTCGCCTGCTGCGCGTGTTGGCCAAGGGTGAGGAAATCACCCAGGATGTCTCGACATTGGAAAATCCAGCGATCCTGGAGCAGCTCAAGGAAGCGCAATAGGCTTGTTCAGATGTTGCACGTTGATGGAAGTTGCGGGTTAAATCCGCAATTTTCCGATCAAATGCTTGAGAATGGATGGCGTAAAACAGAAATTTCTATTTCTTCCCGATTTGTTGCTATAATACGCGGCTTCGCGAAAATCAAATTGAGCGAAACGCAGTTGTAGTTGCAGGAGAGATGGATGAGTGGTTGAAGTCGCACGCCTGGAAAGCGTGTATAGGTTAATAGCCTATCGGGGGTTCGAATCCCCCTCTCTCCGCCAAGAATACAAGTCATTGAAATTAAATGATTTTTCAAGAAAAGCCGCCTTCGTTTTGGGCGGCTTTTTTTGGCCAATTTGAGGATGTTTTTCCATTTCTAGATCGTCGCTGGAGTCATTGATCCAGGCGGTTCGGACTGCGAAAAATCGCGATAGGGAACGTCCGAATTACTTAGCCAGTAATGCTGGCCCAGCAACGTAGAAGCAGTTCTCACAACTGTTGTCTTTATTGAAAATCCTGTAGCATCGGAATAATTAACGCTTTCGTCGCGTAGAGGCGTTTCCTTTGATTGTGGTAGTGATGTTATCTATTTTTTAAAAATAAAAACATTCGAATTTTTAAAGAGAGTCAGTAGAGAAGATGAATTTTTTTTATAAGACAATAGATAAAATTGGATTGCGTAATATCGACTTAAATAATAAAAATACATTTAAATATTTCTGCCTTATTTCCCCGATTTTTTTTGGTCTCGTTTCCCTGTTTTTAGGTGCAGATACGAACTGGGATTTGCAGAATTACCATATATACAATGCGTTTTCTCTGCTGAATAACAAATTGCATATGGATTTGGCAGCTGCGGGCATGCAGACATATTTCAATCCCGTACTCGATGTCCCCTACTATCTGATGACCTTATATTTACCGGCGCCATTGGTCGGTTTTATTATGGGGGCGATACACGGTATCAATTTTGTATTACTGGCTGCTGTATGTTACAAGGCCTTGCCGCATCTGCCGAAAGACGATCGTTTTCGGATTCCACTTCTCCTCACCATATTCGGCTGTCTCTCGGCGAATTTTCTGTCGGAAATCGGCAGCACGATGGGGGACGACACCACATCCATTTTCGTTCTGGCATCGCTGCTTGTTATTTTAAATAGCTGGAATAAGCTTTTTGGCAGCGGCGTTCGTCCAGCCTTGATTGCAATATCGGCGGGCCTATGCGTCGGCCTTGGTGCCGGCTTAAAGTTGACGAATGTTATCTATGCCGTGGCGTTGTGCGTGAGTTTCCTTGTTGTGCCGGTCGGTTTGGCGGCGCGTTTTCGCGTGGCATTCCTTTTTGGTATCGGCGTACTGGTTGGCATGGCGCTCACAGGCGGATATTGGCTGTATGAGATGTGGCGTACGTTCGGCAATCCGTTGTTCCCGCAGTTCAGCGCTTTCTTTACGAATCCGTTGACACAAGCCGTCGCGGTGGTTGATGTCGTGTTTCGACCAAAAAATGGCGTTGAAACGGCATTCTGGCCGTTCGTGTTTTCATGGAGTCCGCCGAGAGCAGCGCAGTTGCCCGGCCTGCGTCAAATTATTTGGCCGGTTGCGTACGTCATCTTCTTTTATTGGGTCGTAATGGCATTCGTGAAAAATAAGAAGCCAGCTAATCCGGCCGCCAAAGATGGCCTGCAACCCTTTTCAAAATATCTCATTGCTGTGGTTGTGGTGGGATATGTAATCTGGATGAAGCTCTTCAGTATCCAGCGCTATCTGGTGCCGATCGAGGTATGCCTTCCATTGGTGACGTTTATTCTCTTGACGCAGCTAACGCATTATCAGAGAGCGCGTCAGATCGCCATATGGGTCCTTGCCATATCGTCGGCGATTGTGGTTCTTGGAGGAGTGCGCACCTGGGGACACGCATCGTGGTCGGAAAAAATGTTTCGGGTAGATTTGCCACCGCTTGATGCCCCAGAAAAAACGACTGTCATCCAGGCTGGCGGTGACCCGCCTTTTGCATGGATTGCGGCGCAATTCCCGGCTAGCGTCGCTTTCGCCCAAGTGCAGGGTAGCTTCCCGGAAGCGATGCCGGCATATGGCAATCGAATCCATGACATGGTGAGCGAACGTGGCGGCCCGGTTTTCGCTATTGTCCAGGGGACGAATCAGTCCAGCCGGATAGAGCAGGTCGCCAGACTGCGGGAAACTGCATCCGATCTGGGAATAACATCAAGCGAAAGAGGCTGCGCTGCGCTTCAATGGGCAACTGTGCGCTTTAAGCTTCATGCATCGATAACTGTTTTGGATCACCCCGTCGGAGAAGCAAAGTGCTCTATTAACGTGCTGCCCTCTGACATTGTGGATGTCGACGGCAAGAACAAGGCGTTTGTCGCCATCGCGGCAAAGCAACTGGCAATATATGGCTATGCAGTCGACTATGCCGACTGCAAACCCTATTCGGCATATATCGGCAAGGACAAGTCTCCCTACCAGTGGTGCCGACTATCCCGGTCTGAATAATTCTGACCGCACTTCGAAATCCGTATTACTGATTGGCATAAAACGCCGCAAGCCATGTATTCACACGGCTTGCGGCGTTATGTATTTCGTCTGAAATATACGGTGGTGCCGGAGAGAGGAGTCGAACCCCCGACCTCTTCATTACGAATGAATTGCTCTACCAACTGAGCTACACCGGCACTGCTCCTGCAAGAAATATATGCAAAAGCACAAAACTGATTTTAGCAGCAATCAATCTGAAAATTAATTCACTTTAACTTCAATGTGTTGCCTGCTTGATATCCGCGATGCGTTCCGGGCGGCAGCGGTAGATTTCTCGGTAGGCGGCGAGGCGTGGCAGTAATGCGGCGTGGCGTTGTGGGTTGGGGGTGAAGGCTTCGCGTTGCGGTGGTTTGGCGCAGATGATGGCTTCCTGATTGGGCTGGTTGTTGGTTGCCAGCCAGGCCAGGCGTGCGGCGCCAAGGGCGCCGCCGGTTTCGCTGCCGATGTGGGTGACCATGCGGACGTTGAGGGCGTCGGCGATGAGTTGGGCCCAGTAGGGGCTGCGGGAGCCGCCGCCTACCAGCGACAGTTCCTTGACTTCGGTGCCGGCGGTGTGCAGCGCGGCGAGGCCGTCGGCCATGCCGAAGGTGACGCCTTCGATGACGGCGTAGCCGAGCGCGGCGCGGCCGTGGGCGTGCGACAGGCCGTGGAAGACGCCTTGGGCGTAGGGGTCGTTGTGCGGGGTGCGTTCGCCGGACAGGTAGGGCAGGAATAGCGGGGCGTTTTCGAGTGCTGTTGCGTCGAGCTCGGCGATTTCGCCGAGCAGTGTCGCTTCGTCGACGCTGACCAGGCGGCAGAACCAGCGCAGGCAGCTGGCGGCGGAGAGCATCACGCTCATCTGATGCCAGCGGCCGGGCAGGGCGTGGCAGAACGCGTGCACCGCTTGCGCGGGGTTGGGGCGGAAGCGGTCGTTGACGACGAACAGGACGCCGGAAGTGCCGAGCGAGACGAAGCCGTCACCGGGATTGACCGCGCCGATGCCTACTGCGCTGGCGGCGCCATCGCCGGCGCCGCCAGCGACGATCACTTCGGGCGACAGTCCCCAGGCGTCGGCCACCTCGGGCAACAGCATGCCGGAGGATTCACCGCCTTCGACCAGGCGCGGCATGTGTGAGCGATTCATTGCAGTGGCGGCCAGCAATTCATCCGACCAGTCGCGTTTGGCGACGTCGAGCCAGAGGGTGCCAGCGGCGTCGGAGGGTTCGGATACTTTGTTGCCGGTCATTTTCAGGCGCAGCCAGTCTTTCGGCAGCAGCACGGTGGCCATGGCGGCGAAGATGTTGGGTTCGTGATGCGCCAACCACAGCAGCTTGGGCGCGGTGAAGCCGGGCATGGCGAGATTGCCGGCGATCTGGTGCAGTTGCGGCGTGCGCTCGGTCAGTTCGGCGCATTCGTCGATGCTGCGTAAATCGTTCCACAGGATAGCCGGACGCAATACGCGCTCTTGCGCATCAAGCAGCACTGCGCCGTGCATCTGGCCGGACAGGCCGATGGCGCGCACTGCGCGAAATTGTTGCGGGACTTTGGCGCGCAGCTTGGCGATGGTTTCGCAGGTGGCTTGCCACCATTGGTCGGGGTCTTGTTCCGACCAGCGCGGTTGCGGGCGCGATACGGTCAGCGTGCTGCCGGCGTCGGCCAGCAGGTTGCCGGCCTGGTCGATCAGAACTACCTTGACTTCTGATGTGCCGAGGTCAATCCCAAGATACATAACCCCATCCTTTTTTTAATAGCTCCTCTATAAACCTACTGCGCACTCCCAATCTCTGTCCTGCGATGCTCGCTGTACGTCAGTACAGCTGCGCTTCTCGAACAGACCTTGGGAGCGCTCGCTACGGTTTCTAGAGGCGCCGGTGCTGTCTTAGTTTTTTTACTTAGTTATCTTCTTTTATCAGCCATTCTTGGGCCTTGATCAACGCCTCGCGCATCGGCAATTCCAGCTGCACGGTGCCGGCTAGTGTGCCCCATAAGGCGGGATCGGCGCAATAGGCGCGGACGGGGTCGGCTGATGCGAGCATGGCGCGGGTGGCGGCTTCGTCGAAGATGCCGTCTTGATACGCGTAGGGGAGTTCGTTGTTGGCCCAGCGTTGCAGGAACAGGAAGAACAGTGCCGGCAGCATCAGCGTTGCGTGCGGTACGACGCCGCGGGCAATGCATTCTTGCAGGGTCGGTACGATGAAGCCGGGGATTTTCGAGAAACCGTCGGCGGCTACGCGCTGGTTACTGTCCTGGATGTTCGGATTGCCGAAACGCTCTAGCACCGTGTCGCGATAATTTTCCAGGTTGAGCGGACTCGGCGTCAGGCAGGGGATGACGTCTTGCGTGACGTAGTCGAACGCCATTTGCCGGATATCGGGGCGGGCGCAGCCTTCGTGGATGTAGGTCAAGCCGACCAGCGTGCCGGCCCAGGCGATGCAGCTGTGGGTGGCGTTGAGGATGCGGATCTTGGCTTCTTCATACGGTAGCACCGAGTCCACCATTTCGACGCCGACTTTTTCCAGCGCTGGACGTCCGGCGGCGAAATTATCTTCGATCACCCACTGGATGAACGACTCCGCCATGAGCGCGCAAGGGTCGGCCTTGCCGCAGGCTTGTGCGACGCGTGCTCGTACTTCGTCGGTAGGGCGCGGCGTAATGCGATCGACCATCGAGTTAGGGCTGCGGGTATTGTTGATGACCCATTGCTGCAGGGCGGTTTCGCCGCGCAACGCCAGGAATTGCAGCAGGCCGTCGTGGAAGCGTTCGCCGTTGTGGCGCAGGTTGTCGCAGTTGAGCAGCGTCACCGGGCCGCCGTTGGCCGCTGCGCGGGCACGTAGGATGGCAGTGATGGTGCCGTAAATGGTATTCAGTTCGCCTTGCAGGTCGGCGGCCAGATCCGGATTGCTGGTGTCGAGTCGGTGGTGATGATCGAGGTAGTAGCCGCCTTCGGTGACCGTGAATGAAATCACCTTGGTGGCGGCACGGGCGCCAAACGCGGTCAGTTCCAGCAGCGATGCATCCCACGGCACGATGTGCTTGATCGAGCGGATCGTCTCGTAGTTGCGCACGCCGCCCGGCGTCACCGTTTCCAGCGTGTACGCGCCACCCTGGCGTTCCAGGGCATCGAGCAGCGGAGTCATGTCGTCGCGGATGTTGGCCAATGCCAGTGACCAGCCGCTTGCGCCGGTCTCTGCCAGATGATGCAGGTAAACTGCCTGGTGCGCACGGTGGAAAGAGCCGGCGCCGATGTGCAGCCAGATGTTATCGGATGCGGCGGTATCGGAGGAAGTGACTTGCATGGCGTGTCCTGAGTAAATAATGTTGATTTGGCCCGTGTCTATGCCGCTGCTGCACGCGCCGTTTCCCGGGCGCTGGCGGTGTGCGCGGTGCCTGCGGTATCGAGCCGGCGCAGCGCGCGGCCGTCGCCATCGAACAGATGGCAGCGTTGCGGGTCGGCCGAGACGCCGATGTCACTGCCGTGCGCTACCTGGACCGTGTCGGGTACGCGCAGCACCAGCGGTTCATCGGAGGCGTTCGAATCTGCATACAGATAGGAGAAATCGCCGAGCGCTTCGAGTACCGTGAACTTGGCCTTGAGTATCGGTGCGTGCTGATCGAGCAACAGGTGTTCGGCGCGGATGCCGATGCTGACCGCATCGCCGATCTTCAGGCTGCCGGCCTCGACCGCGACCTGTTGCCGGCCACCGTGCGCCAGTTCGACCAGTACGCCGTCAGCGGCGATGCCGGCTACCTTGCCATCGATGAAATTCATTTTCGGCGAGCCGATGAAGCCGGCAACGAAGCGATTGGCCGGATGATGATAGAGCTGTTGCGGTGAGCCGATTTGCTCGATGCGACCAGCGGACAGTACGACGATCTTGTCGGCCAGCGTCATCGCTTCGATCTGGTCGTGCGTGACGTAGATCATGGTGGTCTTGAGCTGATCATGCAGGCGAGAAAACTCAAGACGCATCTTGACCCGCAGCGCGGAATCCAGGTTGGACAAGGGTTCGTCGAACAGGAACACGCTCGGCTCGCGGGTGATGGCACGGCCGATGGCGACGCGTTGGCGTTGGCCGCCGGACAAGGCCTTCGGCTTGCGGTCCAGCAGGTGATCGATGTGCAAGGTCTTGGCCGCTTTCTGTACCGCAGCGTCGATCTCGGCTTTCGATTTGCCGGCAATTTTCAAGCCAAAGGCCATGTTGTCGTACAGCGTCATGTGCGGATACAGCGCGTAGGACTGGAACACCATCGCAATGCCGCGCTTGGCTGGCGGCACGTCGTTCATGCGGGTATCGCCGATGAACAGGTCGCCGCTGGTGATGTCTTCCAGGCCGGCGATCATGCGCAGCAGGGTGGATTTGCCGCAGCCGCTGGGGCCGACGAAGACGACGAATTCGCCATCGACGATGTCGAGGTTGATGTCGCGCATGACTTCATTGTCGTCGTAGCTCTTGACGAGATTTCTGATTTTTACGCCTGCCATGATGATCTCCTTCTGTTTTTTATCTTGCATCGCCGGCCGCTGGGCGGGTTGGCGATGCTGTAAATGAGTTAAGCCGCTTCGTGGTTGCGCGGTCTGCTCAGGCCGCCAACAAATCCGCCAACTGTTGCATATCGTCGAATACCAGTTCGGCGCCCGCCGCCAGCAAGCGCGCGCCGGCCTGATGGCGGTCATGGGCGACGCCGGTGAAACCGAATACACGGATACCGGCGGCGACCGCCGAACGTACTCCGGTGACACTGTCGTCAATGGCGAGGCATTGGATTGGCGCGACATCAAAGCCGGCGGCTGCGGCCAGGTAGACATCGGGCGCCGGTTTTGGCTTGCCCATATCGTGGCCGCTGTGGATGTGGCCGTCGAACAGATCGAACAAGCCGCAACGGCGCAAGCCGGCGTCGATACGGGCGATGCTGCTGTTGCTGGCGACTGCCTTGGGCAAGGGCATGGCCGCCAGCACTTCGCGCACGCCGGGCACCGCGGCGACTTCATCGCTGCATGCGCGGCTGACGATCTGGTTGATCGATGCGTAATCCGCGCTGCGCAAGCCGAACTTGAACTGGGTATCGAGCTCATCCAGCAGCAGGTCGGTCATCATGCCCAGCCGTTCGGCAATCGCGCCGTGCAATGCATGTTCCGTATGTGGATTGCGTTCAGCGAGGTAGGGCAACAGCTGGCGATGCAACACGCCGAGGGCGATACTTTCGCTGTCCAGCAACACGCCGTCGCAGTCGCAGATCAAGTGGCTGATAGCTTGGTTCATCGCCTGGCTCATTTCACTGCGCCAAAGGTGAGGCCACGCACCAGTTGTTTTTGCGCCAGCCAGCCGAGCACCATGATCGGAGCGATTGCCAACAATGAGGCCGCCGACAATTTGGCCCAGAACAAGCCTTCCGGATTGGAGTAGGAGGCAATGAATACGGTCAGCGGAGCGCCGTTGACGCTGGTCAGGTTGATGCTCCAGAACGCTTCATTCCACGACAGGATGATCAGCAACAGCGCTGTTGAGACCAGCCCCGGCATTGATGTCGGCAATAGCAGGTACAGCATTTCCTGCCAGGCGTTGGCGCCGTCGATGCGCGCCGCTTCGAGGATTTCCTTGGGCACGTCGTTGAAGTAAGTGAACGCCATCCACACAGCGATCGGCAGATTGATCAGGGTGTAGATGATGGTCAGGCCGGTGACGGTGTCGAGCAGGCCGGTGTTCTTGGCCAGCAGGTAGATCGGGATCAGTACGCCGACCGCCGGCATCATCTTGGTCGACAGCATCCACAGCAATAACTTTTGTGTGCGTGCCGTCGGGAAGAAGGCCATCGAGTAGGCTGCCGGAACGGCAATCGCCAGCGCCAGCACGGTCGAACCGAGCGAGACGATCAGCGAATTGCTGACGAAGTTCATGTAGCTGCTGCGCGCCAGCACTTCATGGAAGCTTTCCAGCGTCGGCCAGAAGATCAGTGTCGGCACATAGGCTTGATGTTCCGTCTTGAAGGCGGTGATGGCGACCCAGAAAATCGGAAAGAACAAGACGATGGCGCAAGCCCACGCCAGCAATCCGAGCCAAAGGCGGTTTTTATTTTTAGCGTTCATTTTTCGTTCGCTCCTTTCAGATTCCTTGCCATCATCCGCACCAGGAAGAACGACACAATATTTGCCAGCACCACGGCGATGATGCCGCCCGCCGAGGCGATGCCGATATCGAATTGCTGCAGGCCGATCGAGTACACCAGGTAAGCCAGGTTGGTGGTCGCCGTGCCGGGGCCACCGGCGGTGGTGGTAAAGATTTCAGCAAAGATCGACAGCAGGAAAATGGTTTCGATCATGATCACGACCGTGATCGCGCGCTTGAGATGGGGCAGTACCACGTACCAGAACACGCGGATCGGACCGGCGCCATCGAGTTGCGCTGCTTCTTTCTGTTCAGTGTCCAGCGATTGCAGCGCGGTCAGCAGGATCAGGAAGGCAAATGGAATCCATTGCCAGGCGACGATCATGATCACCGACAGCATCGGATATTCAGCCAGCCAGTCGACCGGCTCCAGGCCGACCAGGCGCATGGCCCATGCCAGCAGGCCGTACACCGGATGCAAGATCATGTTTTTCCAGATCAGGGCGGCTACGGTCGGCATCACGAAGAAGGGGCCAATCACCAGCAGGCGGGCGATGCCGCGGCCGAAAAACGGCTGATCGAACAGCACCGCCAGCAAGGTGCCGCCGACTACGCTGATGACCAACACCGAACCGATCAACACCAAGGTATTGAGAATCGACGGCCAGAAGGCGGGATCGCTGAGCAAGAATGCATAGTTGTCTAGCCCGACAAAACCGGTTTCGTCCGGCGTCATCAAGTTGTAGCGAATGACCGAGAAGTACAGCGTCATCGCCAGCGGTACGATCATCCACAGCAACAGCAGCGATACCGATGGCGCTTGCAGCAAGCGTACCGCTTTGAATTTGCCGGGATTAGGCCGCGTCGGTACAACCGCGTCGGCGACCTGGACGGTTTGAGTGAGCATGATGATTTACCTCGTTACTGTGTTTCACGCCGATTGGCGAGGTTGGCACATAGGTGTAATGTGCCAACCTTACGGAGCATTGCCAGCAGACCTTTACTTGATATAACGTCCTTGGCGCATCATCCGCTCCGCTTGCGCCTGCGAGGTCTGCAGCGCCGCTTCGACTGTCGATTTGCCTGCCAGCGCGCCCGCAATGGCCTGGCCGACTACGGTGCCGAGCGACTGGAATTCAGGAATCGTGGCGAACTGGATACCGGTGTAGGGCACCTTTTGCAATGTCGCATCCTTGGTATCGGCCGACTGGATCGCGTTCAGCACGAAATCGGAGTAAGGGGCGGCCTGCTTGTACTCAGGCGAGGCATAGGTCGACATGCGGGTTCCCGGCGGCACCAGGCCCCAGCCCTTTTCCTTGGCGACCAGCTGGATGTATTCTTTGGAGGTGGCCCAGGCCGCAAATTTCTTGGCGGCGTCCTGCGACTTCGACGATTTCGGAATCGCCAGCGACCAGATCCATAACCAGTGCGCGCCCTTCGGCGTAACGGCGACCGGCGCTGGTGCAAACGCTACCTTGCCGACCACTTTCGATTCCTTGCTGCTGTAGATCATGCCGGCCGCCACGGTGGCGTCTATCCACATGCCGCATTTGCCGCTGGAGAACAGCACCAGGTTTTCATTGAAACCGTTTGAGGTGGCGCCTTGCGGGCCGTATTTGCGCAGCAGGTCGACGTAGGTGGTGACGGCGTTTTTCCACTCCGGCGTATTCAACTGCGGCTGCCATTTTTCATCGAACCAGCGGCCGCCGAAAGTGTTGGCGATGGTGCCGATGATGGCCATGTTTTCGCCCCAGCCGGCACGGCCGCGCAGGCAGATGCCGGCGATGCCGTTCTGCTTGTCGGTCAGTTTTTCAGCGAAGCCGGCAATGTCTGTGTAGGTTGGGTGCTCGGGCATTTTCAAGCCCTTTTCCGCGAACAGATCCTTGCGGTAATAAGTCATTGAGCTTTCGGCGTAGAACGGCAGCGCATACAGTTTTCCGCCTTCGGTCAGGCCTTCGCGTACGGTCTTGATCAAATCGCCTTCATCATAATTTGCCGGCAGGCCTTCCATTGGCGCCAGCCAGCCTTTCTTGGCCCAGATTGGCGCCTCATATGCGCCGATGGTCATCAGATCGAACTGACCACTGCCGGTGGCGATGTCGGTCGTGACGCGTTGGCGCAGCACGCTTTCTTCCAATACCACCCAGCGCAGCTTGATATCGGGATTGGCTTTTTCGAAATTGCTGGAGAGTTTTTGCAATTCGATCATGTCTGGATTGTTGATCGTTGCAATGTTGACGGTAACCGGTGCGGCCAGGCGCTGCTGCAGAGCATGGCCATCGGGATCAGGCTGAGGGGGGCGAGGATAGTCGAAAACGAGCTGGTGCCGATGCTGCGACGTTTCATGTTTGTCTCCATTGTAGGAATGATTAATTCGCCATGCCGACTTGCGCGGCTTCGCGTTATCACTTTCTCAGGCATGCAGCCGACCGCGCTTGCTGCCCGGAACGTTTTATAACGTTGTCTTTTGTTTCATATTCCGATATTGCTACCGGTTGATGATCAAAATATTGAGCAAAAGACTTTTCGTTGAGCAAATAATCATCCATGATTCGATGCGTGTCAAGATTTTTTACGGAATATATGTAGGTCGAAGTGTTCTGCGGCGCGGCGCTATCTGGGACAATTCTGGGTCGAATGCCAAAAAAACAGGCCCTAGTGCTGTCAATGCGTTTACCAGGCTCTTGCGCCGAAAAAAAGGAAATCAGATGGCATCAAGAAATGAAAAACTGGATCTAGCCGCACGTGCGGCGTGGATGTATTACGTGGTCGGCAATACGCAGAACGAGATCGCCGACCACTTGGGTATTTCGCGGCAGATGGCGCAGCGGCTGGTGGCCTATGCGCGCGAGTCGGGGCTGGTCAAGGTGCGCGTCGAGCATCCTGTGTCGAATTGCCTGGAACTGGCGGCGGCGCTGCAACAGCGCTATGGTCTTGAGCAATGCCATGTGGTGCCGAGTCTTGGTTCCGATGGGAATGTGGTCGATGAAGCTGGCGTGCAGCAGATGCTGGCAGTGGTCGGCGCCGAGGTGATGGAGCGTTACTTGCAGCAGGAGACGCCACTGGTAGTGAATGTCGGTTCGGGGCGGACTTTGAAGGCGGTGCTGGAGGCTGTCACCGAAATGGAGCGGCCGCAGCATCGGATCGTGTCGATGGTGGGGGCGATTGCGGCTGACGGCTCATCGAACCGTTACGACGTGGCGCTGACTGCTGCCGACAAAATCCAGGCGCGTTTCTTTTTCCTGCCGGCGCCACTGGTGGCCGATAGTGCAGAGGATATGCGGCAGTGGTGCAATCATCGGGTGTACCGCATCGTGGCTGACCTGGCGCAACAGGCAGACGTGACCTTTATCGGGGTCGGGACGATTGCGCCGGGCTGTCCGATGCATGAGGATGGATTCATTACTGCGGATGAGGTTGCGCAGTTGCAGGGGTATGGCGCGGTGGGGGAGATGATCGGGCATGCGATTGCTGGCGATGGGCGTTTGATTGCGTCGCCTATCGAGAATCGGGTGACCAGTTTGCCGTTGACATCGCCACCTGCGCGGCCGGTGATCGGGATGGCTGGCGGCGTGAAGAAGGCTGAGGCGATTCGGGCGGTGTTGCGGGGAGGGTGGTGGTCGGGTTGATTACCGATGAGTATTGCGCGCGGTTTGCGTTGCAGGATGTTTGAAATGCCCCGCAGTTAAAACGGTGGTCGTTAAATGGAGCGCTAGTTAAATGGGGTCAGTCGTTAAATGGGGTCAGAGTTTTTTTTCGCGGCTTTTTGCGAAAATTACTCTGACCCCTTTTAACGGGCTACGGAGTAAGTGCGGTGGCGCATTAGTCGTGTTCGTCCGGTGCTACTTAAAACGGTTACCACTCCGTGGGCACTAGCCGGGGGTAGCCCGGCAGCTACTCACTTTCTTTGCTTCGCCCCTAGCCGGGCGCCCGAAAGTAAGCAAAGAAAGGCGATCGCACAGCCGTTGCCGCCGTTGGCGGGTCCCCAAATGAGACGTGCGCCAGTCGGATGGGACACAAACTCGCTTCGCTCAAACATGTGTCCCATCATTCCCGACTGTCACCCGTCGGGGACCGAAGGGAAGGCAACGTCAGCATGCGAAAAGTCAAAAGCAACGGCAACTTCAAAAGCCAATTCAAAAGCAACGTCAAAACCAAGCCATCGCAGTTAAATGGGGTCGGAGTTTTTTTTCGCGGCTTTTGCGAAAATTACTCTGACCCATTTAACGGACCACGAAGTACGTGCGGTGGGGTATTCAAAGTGGATCGTCTCGTCGTTATTTAATACGTTCGCTACTCCGTGGGCACTAGCCGGGAGCGGCCCGGCAGCCGCTCACTTTTTGCTTCGCCAAAAAGTAAGCAAAAAGGCGATCGCACAGCCGTTGCCCGCCGTTGGCGGGTTCCCAAATGAGCCGTGCGCCAGTCGGATGGGACACAAACTCGCTTCGCTCAAACATGTGCCCCATAATTCCCGACTGTCGCGCGTCCCATTTGGCAACGTCAGCATGCGAAAAGTCAAAAGCAACTGCAACTGCAACTGCAACTGCAACTGCAACTGCAACTGCAACTGCAACTGCAACTGCAACGGCAACGGCAAAAGCCAATTCAAAAGCAACGTCAAAACCAACCCCACGCAGTTAAATGGGGTCAGAGTTTTTTTCGCGGTCTTTTGCGAAAATTACTCTGACCCCTTTTAACGGACTACGGAGTGAATGCCTTGGCATCCGCAAGCTGTTTATTCGCTGGAACGCTCGCGGAATTGCAGGGGTTGTTCTGTGGTTGGCGAGGTCGGGCCGCAGCCGGTTGAGCAGGAGCCGCAACCGCTGCCGCAGCCGCCGGCTGCGCTTGTTGGTTGCAGGCGTTTGCCTACTGCGCGTAGCAATGTCGGGCGCGATGCGGTGCTCAGGGAGTTTGCCAATGCTGCTTGCCAGCGTTGGCTGGTGGCTGGCATCAGGCGGCGGCAGGCGTAGATGAGGCTGGCGACTACGGCCATGCCGATCACGATGTCTTGCACCATGAGAAATGGCGTCATGTCAGGAGCCTCGTAATTTGATAGGTGAGGAATGCTGCCAGGTAGGCCAGGCCGAACAGGTAGGCGGTGGCGATGGCGACGATTTTCCAGGAGTTGGTTTCGCGCCGCATCACTGCCAGCGTCGACATGCATTGGGGAGCGAACACGTACCAGGCCAGCAGCGCCAGCGCAGTCGCCAGCGACCATTGATGCGCAATCATCGGGCCCAGTTGCGACGCAATCGCGTCTTCGCTGCCGGACATCGCGTACACCGTACCTAGCGCCGACACCGCGACTTCACGCGCTGCCATGCCTGGCACTAGCGCAATGCAGATCTGCCAGTTGAAACCGATTGGAGCAAATACGTATTCCAGCAGGTGGCCGATGCGGCCGGCCAGGCTGTAATCGATCGCGGGCAGGGTCGCGCCTTCCGGCGGGCCAGGGAAAGTGGAGAGGAACCACAGCAGCACGGTCAGCGCCAGGATGATAGTGGTGACGCGACGCAGGAAAATCAGTGCGCGTTCCCACAGGCCGATGACGATATTGCGAGTGCTGGGCAAACGATAGGATGGCAGTTCCATCAGCAATGCATGTTCGCTCTTGTCCTTGCGCATGCGCTTGATGATCCAGGACACGGCCAGCGCGCTGAAGATGCCGGCCACGTACAGCACGAACAGCACAATGCCTTGCAGGTTGAACAGGCTCCAGACACTACGGTTGGGAATGAAGGCGGAGATCAGCAGCGTGTAGACCGGCAGGCGCGCAGAACAGGTCATCAGCGGCGCCACCAGGATAGTGGTGAGGCGGTCGCGCGGGTCCTGGATGCTGCGGGTAGCCATGATGCCTGGGATCGCGCAGGCAAAGCTCGACAGCAGCGGAATGAAGGAGCGACCGGTGAGGCCCGCCTTGAACATCATCCGGTCCAGCAGGAAGGCGGCGCGCGGCAGGTAGCCGGATTCTTCCAGCATCAGGATGAAGAAAAACAGGATCAGGATCTGCGGCAGGAACACCAGCACCGTGCCCAGGCCACCAAAGATGCCGTCGCTGATCAGGCTGCGCAGCAGGCTTTCCGGCATGGCTGCGGCGACCCAGGCGCCGACTGCGGCGACGCCGGCCTGGATGCCGTTCATCAGCGGCTGCGCCCACGAAAACACAGCTTGGAAAATGAAGAACATGATCGCCGCCAGCAGCGCCAGGCCGAACACCGGATGCAAGACCCAGCGATCGATCGCATCATCGATCATCGAGGTGTTGCGCGGCATCGTGACAGCAGCTGCCAGCATGCTGCGCACCTGCGCATGCAGATCGTCGTCGACGTTTCCTGCCGGTAGCGTCGGTGTGCCACTCTGATCGAGATGGTTGATCAGGTCGCGCGCGCCGCCGTTGCGCACCGCAATGGTTTCGATCACCGGGATGCCGAGCCGGCGTTCCAGCTCTTCGCGATCGATGACGATGCCGCGCTTGCGGGCCGCATCCATCATGTTCAATGCCAGCACCATTGGCCGTCCCAGGCGTTTGACTTCCAGCACGAAGCGCAAGTGCAGGCGCAGGTTGGTGGCGTCAGCCACGCACACCACCAGGTCAGGCAGGGCTTCGCCGGGCATCTGGCCGAGACAGACCTTACGCGTGATCATTTCGTCGGGGCTGGTCGCTTCCAGGCTGTAGGCGCCGGGCAGGTCGAGCAACTGGAACAGCCGGCCGGAAGGCGCAGTGAAGCGACCTTCCTTGCGTTCGACGGTGACGCCGGCGTAGTTGGCGACCTTTTGTCGGCTGCCGGTCAGCTGGTTGAACAATGCGGTCTTGCCGCAGTTGGGATTGCCGACAAGGGCGATCCGTAAAGACGCAATTGAGGAGGCAACTGGAGAGGAACCCGGGGAAACTGAGGAAGAAGCGCTGGAAGACATGTTTCTTTGTTTCAGGAAGCAGTATGGACATGCACTCGCTGCGCTTCGGCGCGACGCAAGGCGAAACGGGTAAAGCCGACCTGGATCATCAGCGGGTCGGCAGAAATCGGACCGCGCGCCACGATGCTGACCTCTTCACCCTGGACAAAACCGAGTTCGCGCAAGCGCTTGGCAATCGGGTCGATAGTGAGCACATCTTCTACGTGCTCAATGATCGCGGGCGTGAATGGAGGCAAATCGCAAAGTCTCATACAAAAGCCATTATCAATAATGATTCTCATTATATACATTCGCGGCTCGCTGTATGCGTTTGCGGCATAAAACAATGAAACAATGTGTGTCGAAATTGTCAGCGCAAGGCATAAAAATCGCCAAGCTTGCTTGACAGCATTACCCGCTTTGCGTTTTACTTAGCGCAATTTCCCGCACCGCAACAAAATGCATGGCGCACAGCGTTCGCCATGACGTATTTGCTGCTGTCCCAAGCCTGATCCTGAACTCACTCCAGACTTTGCGTAAAGCAGCCCAGCTCATCGGGCGCTACATGACGGTGCATCTGGGTAGCGCTAACATCGGCCGGATTCTTGCTTTAGCCTTCAACGTTATCAACTTACCCAACCGAATGATTGGACCACGCATGCGACTCCATAAAATACTTGTCTTGTCATCCTTGCTGCTGACTGCGACCTTGAGCCAGGCCGAGAGCGGTGTCACGGCGACCACCATCACCCTGGGCCAGTCGGCGGCGTTTTCCGGCCCCGCGCGGGAGCTGGGCAAGGGCATGTACGATGGCGCCCAGGCATATTTCGATCAGGTCAACGCCAGTGGCGGCGTATTCGGCCGCAAGATCGTCCTGAAGACGCTGGACGACGGTTATGAGCCGGTGCGGGCGGCGGCCAATACCAAGCAGTTCATTGAACAGGATGACGTACTGGCGTTGTTCGGTTACGTCGGCACGCCGACCTCTAACGCCTCGATCCCGGCAATCAGCAAAGCCAAGATCCCATTCTTCGCGCCATTTACCGGCGCCCAGTCGCTCCGCGAGCCATTCAATCGCAGCATCTTCAACATCCGCGCCAGCTACTTCGCCGAAACCGAGAAGATCGTTCAGCAGATTACGACCTTGAAGTTGAATCGGATTGCCGTGTTCTATCAGAACGATGCCTATGGCAAGGCTGGGCTGGAAGGGGTGACGCGCGCATTGAAAAAACGCAATATCGAGGTCGTCGGGCTCGGAACGGTTGAGCGCAATAGCGTCGATGTCGCCGATGCGGTTGCCAAGATTCGTCAAAGCAAGCCGCAGACGGTGATCGTAGTGTCGGCTTACAATTCCAGTGCAGCGTTCATCAAGGCGATGATCGCTGCTGGCAGCCGCCGTCGTTCTGGAACATCTCCTTCGTCGGTAGCCAGCAACTGGTTAACGCGCTGGGCAAGGATGCCAGCGGGGTGCAGATCGCCCAAGTGATGCCGGCGCCGTGGGACGAGGTCAACGGCATCGTCAAGGAATACCGCAAGTATTACCTGCAAAACGGCAAGCGCGAATGGGATTACGTCAGCATGGAAGGCTTCATTGCCGCCAAGGTGTTTGTAGAAGGTTTGAAGCGTGCAGGCAGCAGCCTGACCCGGGACAGTCTGGTGCGCGCACTGGAAACCATCAATCATTATGACGTCGGCGGCTATTTCGTCACGTTTACGCCGACCAATCACAATGGCTCGGAATTTGTCGACCTGACCATGATCTCCAGGAACGGCCGGTTCCTGCACTAATAGAATCAGCAGGACCGGCAATTCGGTGAACAAGAAATCCATGCAGCTTTGCATGGATTTTTTTTCGCCTCGCCACCAATCGGCCGTCTCTGCACATGATTGAGGTGGTGCGCCTGAAGGCGAATAATGATTCCTGCCGTTCAAATGCAACTTGGTTGCATTATAATCTCGTATATGCAACTATGTTGCATATTTGCATTTCCGCATCCCGTTCAATCGAATCATCCTTCCCATCTCAGTGATTCCTATGAAGCAAGCCAAGAAATTCCCTGCAACCGTGCGCTCAGGTTTTCAGGGATTAAGGAAAACTCCCTTGCTGGCGTGCTCCGCCTGGTGGCGTGTGTTGCTGGTGTTGCCGCTATGCCTGCTGCTATGGCTCGGGGTGTACTGGGCCCTGACGGGAGATGTCTGATGAATCCGGCTATCGCATTGCATGACCTGACGGTTGCTTATCGGCGACATCCAGCCTTGCACCACATCAGCGGTCGTTTTGAGCACGGTACGTTGACTGCGGTGGTGGGGCCGAATGGCGCCGGTAAAAGCACGCTGCTGAAGAGCCTGCTGGGACTGGTGCGAATCGACAGTGGCGAGGTTGAGGTCAACGTCGCGCGCAAGCGTATTGCTTATCTGCCGCAGCAGGCTGAGATCGATCGCAGTTTCCCGATTTCGGTGCTGGATTGCGTATTCCTCGGTTACTGGCAAAAGCAGGGCGTGTTCGGCGGCATCAGCCAGGCGATGGCGGCGCGTGCGCGCGATGCGTTGCTGGCGGTGGGCCTACATGGGTTTGAAGGGCGCGCGGTCGGCAGCTTGTCGGCAGGGCAGTTCCAGCGTGTCCTGTTTGCGCGCATCCTGGTCCAGGATGCCGAGCTGATCCTGCTCGATGAGCCATTCAATGCGGTCGATGCCAAAACCACCGAAGACCTGCTGGCGATCATCCATGCCTGGCATGTCCAGCAGCGTACCGTGATTGCGGTGTTGCATGACCATGAACAGGTGCGCCGCCATTTTCCGCAGGCGCTGCTGTTGGCGCGTCGACTGGTGGCCTGGGGCGATACTGCGCAAGTGCTGACCGAATCGCACCTGCATCAGGCCAAGCACATGCCGGAAGCGACCGATCCGCACGCAGCGCCATGCCAGGCCAAGGAGGCGGTATGAACGCGCTGTCGCATATCCATGATGTGTATCGGCTGGCACTGGCGCCGTTTGAAGAGTTCGCTTTCATGCGGCGGGCGTTGATCGGAATTTTTGCGCTGTCGCTCAGCAGCGCGCCGCTTGGCGTGTTGCTGACCTTGCGCCGCATGAGCCTGTTCGGCGACGCCCTCAGCCATGCGGTGCTACCGGGGGTGGCGATCGGCTTCATTCTGTTTGGCCTGTCGCTGCCGGCGCTCAGCATCGGCGGTTTCCTGGCAGGTGTGATCGTAGTTGCGGTCGCAGCACTGATCAGCAGGGATACCGATCTCAAGGAGGACGCCAGTCTGGCGTCGACCTATCTGACTGCGCTCGCGCTGGGAGTGATGCTGATCTCGATGAGCGGTTCCAAGCTGGATCTGCTGCATATCCTGTTCGGTAATGTGCTTGGCGTCGATCAGGCCGGCTTGTTGCTGGTGGCCGGCGTCAGCACCTTCAGCCTGCTGCTGGGCGCATTGACCTATCGCGGCCTGCTGCTGGAAAGTTTCGATCCGTCCTTCCTGGCCGCCAGCGGCAATCGTGCGGCGCTGTTCCAGCAAATGTTCCTGATGCTGGTGGTGCTCAACCTGGTTGCCTCGTTCCAGACGCTGGGCACGCTGATGGCGGTCGGCCTGATGATGCTGCCTGCCGTATCGGCGCGGCTCTGGCACGACACCTTGCCGGCGCAGCTATGCAATAGCGCGCTGCAGGCGGCGCTGTCCGGTTATGCCGGCTTGCTGCTGTCCTACTATACCGGCGCACCTTCCGGGCCGACCATTATTGTTTGCGCCGCGGCCTGTTACATGGTGTCGCTGCTGGTGGCTCCGCGCGGCTGGCTGCCGCAATGGCTGAGGCGACCGCACTTGCAGGGTTGACTGCAACGCATTTCATCGGTATTTCAATTTCAAGGAGTCAATGTGAAGACGGTGCAAAAATTAACCGGCCTGCTTTTAGCCGCATTGTTGCTGGTATCCGGCAGCGCGGTATCGGCTGAGCGGATTCCCGTCGTCGCCAGTTTCAGCATTCTCGCCGACATTGTCAGCAATGTCGGCGGCGAGCGCGTGGCGGTGTCGATGCTGGTGGGACCGGACCAGGATGCCCATGTATTCGAACCGGCGCCAAGTGATGTGAAGAAGATCGCTCGCGCCAAGTTGGTGGTGATCAACGGCCTTGGTTTCGAGGGCTGGATCGAGCGCCTGGCCAATGCCGCGGCCTACCATGGCGTCATCGCGGTGGCCAGCGATGGCATCCAGCCGCGGCAACGTCCGGGACATGGCAATAACGCAGCGCTGCGGCCCGATCCGCACGCATGGCAGGATCCGGTCAATGTGATGACTTATACCCGCAACATTGTCAGCGCCTTGAGTCGGGTCGATCCGGCCGGTAGCGAGATATACAAGGCGAACGGCGCCAAATACCTGCACCAGCTGGCGCAACTGGATGATTGGGCGCAGGCGCAGTTCGCGCAGATTTCCGGCACCCAGCGCACCGTGATCACCTCGCACGATGCCTTTGAATATTTCGGCGCGCATTACGGTGTGCGTTTCCTGGCTGCACAGGGTGTATCGACCGAAAGCGAGCCGAGTGCACGGGATATCGCGGCGCTGATCCGGCAGATGAAACAGCAGCATGTCAAAGCGCTGTTCTTTGAAAACATGAGTAATCCGCAACTGCTGCAGCAAATCAGCAATGAAGTTGGCGTTGCTCCCGGCGGCAAGCTGTATGCCGATGCCTTGTCGCCACCAAATGGCGACGCGCCGACGTATCTGCGCATGATGCGTTACAACATCACGCAGATATTGGCGCGTTTGCGCTTGAACTGAGCATGATCATAGGCAGATTTCTACCTTGGAGAACGGGTATCAACCTTGCGCACGGAGGCAATGGAAATTGCTCAAATTGTTACTTTTTTGTCGCGTGAATGGACAGATTTGATGCGTTCCCTGGTATCGAGGCATGGCCGTAACCATGAACCCTGGGAGCGAATAATAGAAATATTGGCAATGAGAAACGGAATCAGTATTTTGTTTCTGGGGAGTACAAATAAGTGTTCATCTAACGGCATTTATTAGTTAAAAATTGTAAATTTGTGTCAACGATAGTTAAAAATCACTTTTTGTTGTGGTGTCATTCCCGGCTTGCTTTTACTCTTTGCTTACGTGCTTGAGCAGCTTGTCTGATTATCAAATGGATAATGAATGGGGAAGCCAACTTGACTTGGCCGAGCAAATTCCAAAAGAGTAGATTTGTTAAATCGGCAAATCTGATTGCTTGATTCATTTTCAACAGTCAAAGAGTAGATAGATGCAAAAAATCAATGGTGTTCTTCAAGATGCGCAATGGGAGAAGCTGGAGCCGCTGCTGGTCGGCCGACCAGGCGATTCCGGGATGTCCGGCCGCGACAATCGCTTGTTTATGGAGGCAGTCCTTTGGGTGGCGCTAAAATCGGGGTCGTGGAGCAATCTGTCGCCGGAATTCGGCCGGTGGCGAACCAGTTACATGCGTTTCCGACGCTGGACCAAGGCCGACGTGTGGCGGCGACTTTGCGATAACCTTGCCGATGATCAAGAGTTGCTGACGATTTTGAGCGCAATTACGCGGCTTGGGGACGAGCATACGCGTCAGAATACCGAAAGATCAATTCGTCGCACCAACGTCAAAATATATGACCGCGCCCTGGCGTCGTCGCGGCGCGCGGCCCCTCAGCAAATTGCCGCTGACGAACATGCATCATCGTGGGTTTGGCTGGTTAGCAACGATGCTCAGAAAGAAATGGGCTGAGCAAGCAGCAACCGGTCGCCTGGCAGGGCCGGATTGGGTGTCCTGTATCGCCAGGACACTGAATGTCAACCACAGGCGCGGGCAATCGTCACAGTCAGTCCAACGACGCCAAATTACTGAAAAATCAACGCTATACAGCTTGCCGCATGGCCGCTGCTGGGTTCATGGCTATTGCATTTTCGACGATGAAAATTATCTTTTTGGCCATGTTTTATCTGTATCTATAACTAGGTACTGCTCTCTAATGCCCAAGCCGGTCGCCCCCACATCCTGCCGGATCAGGTATTATCGCCAGTTATATGGCTGTGTACGATAGGAAACTTTCTTGGCGCTGTGCTTTGCAAGTCCTTCCACATCTCCTCAATACATAAAATGAATGGCCCACTACGGAGCCCGAGACGAGTCCAAGACAGCGCAGTTTGGACGATTAACATTCGATTAAAAGTACGATATTGATGAATTTCATTCTGTATTCGGATATTGGCGAAAGCACTATCAATAAAAGCCTTGGTTTGCCAGAGTACAGCTACTACTTTGTCTTGAAAGCATTCCGCAACGCATTGGCCGAACTCGGCTCGGTGACGCTGGTGCGTGATCCGGCGACGGAAGTCGATCCGCTGTTCGAGGCGTGTCGCCAGCGTGGCGAAGAATGTGTGTTCCTGTCCTTTTCCCCACCGAATAAAACCCTGGTTGATCTCAAATGCCCGACCGTGTCGGTATTCGCCTGGGAGTACAGCAACATCCCTAATGAACAGTGGGACGACGACCCGCGCAACGATTGGCGCACTGTGTTCGCCAGCCATGGCCGGACCATCACCTTGTCGGGCTACACGGCACGTACCGTCAAGGACGTAATGGGAGCGGATTTTGCGGTGCTGGCGGCACCGGCGCCGCTGTGGGAATATTTTGCAGAAGCGCGTGCGCGGCTCGGCCGCAGATTCCCAGGCACCAGCACCGAGATCCAGTTGCGCGGCACTGTACTCGATAGCCGGGTGCTCGGCCTGTCTGCCGACAGCCTGCTCCCCAATCTTGCACCTCCGCCGCCGCCAGTAGTGGAAGCGCCGCCGGTATTGACGCCGGCGCTGCCGCAGAAAACCCTGCGCTACCGCCTCTGGGTAACCAAACGGCATCTGCTGGACTGGTACCGCGAGGCATTGCGCGACCTGCTGCCGCCATTGTTGGCTGACGCGGCGGCCAGCGCCGCGCGCAAGAGCTATGCGATAGTGCGGCCAAGGCCTGCGCCCCTAGCGGTGCTGCCGACACCGCCTGTGACGGTGATGGAAGAGCCGACAGTCCAGGTCAAATTGGATGGCGTCGTTTATACGTCGGTATTCAGTCCAAAGGATGGCCGGAAAAACTGGTTCGACATGGTCACCGCATTCTGCTGGACCTTCCGCGATGTGGATGATGCAACGCTGGTGTTGAAGATGAACGATCGCGATTTGTCTTCGTATCAGCCGACCCTGATGACTTTGTTGTCCCAGCTGGCGCCGTTCAAATGCCGTGTCGTCACGCTGCATGCATTCCTGGACGACGCTGCATACGAAAAATTGATCGGCGCCACGACCTATTACGTGAACACTTCATTGTGCGAGGGCCTGTGCCTGCCGCTGATGGAATTCATGTCTTGCGGCGTGCCGGCGATAGCGCCGAAACATACGGCGATGGAAGATTATGTCGACGATAGCGTCGCATTCATCGTCAAGTCAGGACTGGAGCACAATGTCTGGCCGCACGATCCGCGTGACCTGTTCCGTACACTGCGCTACCGCCTCGATTGGGCATCCATTTGCGCCGCTTATCGAGACAGTTACGACATAGCCAGGAATGCACCGGAAAAATATGAGCAGATGAGTGAGCGTGTTCTGCGGCGTTTGCAATCGTATGCCTCGGTTGGCGTGGTGAAAGAACAGCTGCAAGAATTCTTCCAGCAGACGGCGCCAAGCCATGCGTGATCGATCTGAATAGACCTGCACATGATCATTATCATTTACTCGGATACCAATGCCGGCTCAATAGAAAAGAATCTGGGTTTGCCGGAGTACAGCTATTACTTCGTGCTGAAAGAATTCAAGCCGATCCTGGAACGGATGGGCATCGTGGTGCCGGTTACCGATCCGGCGCGTGAGGTTGATGCGATTTATCGCAACGCGCAGGCTCATGGAGAGGCCTGTGTGTTCCTGTCGTTCTCGCCGCCGCACAAGACGGTGATCGGCCTGGAGTGCCCGACCATCCCGGTGTTCGCCTGGGAATTCAATACCATCCCGCAGGAGATGTGGCAGGACGAACCGCGCCATGACTGGCGCCTGGTGTTCGGTAAGCTCGGCTGCGCCATTACGCATTCTGAATTTACCGTGACGTCGGTGCGCGCAGCGATGACGCCATCGTTTCCGATCGTTTCCGCTCCGGCCCCAGTGTGGGATCGCTTTGCCGGATTGCGCCAGCGGCTGGCGCAGGCAGGGCGCCCCGATGGCGTCGAGTTGCAGGTGGCCGGTACGATTATCGATAGCCGCAGCACTGATCTCAGCTTGTTCGGCCCGGCTCATCGGCACGATCCCAAGCCCGACCTGATCCGGCCAGTGGAACTGGCGCGCCAGCAACCGGACCGGGTGCATATTGATGGCGTGGTGTACACCTCAGTGTTCAATCCGTATGACGGCCGCAAGAACTGGTTTGACATGATCGGCGCGTTCTGCTGGGCTTTCCGCGATGTCAATGATGCGACGCTGGTGTTGAAGCTGACTCATCATGACATCAAGACCGCGATCGATGCCTTGCTGGAGGATTTGTACAAGCTGACGCCATACAAATGCCGTATCGTACTGATACACGGCTACCTGGCCGATGCCGAATACGAAAAACTGGTGGCGGCCACCAGTTACGTGGTCAATACGTCGCATGGTGAAGGGCAATGCTTGCCGTTGATGGAGTTCATGTCTTGCGGCAAACCTGCGATTGCGCCGGACAATACCGCGATGGCCGACTACATCGACCGTGAAAATGCGTTCGTCATCGCGTCCAGCGAAGAGCCAAGCCATTGGCCGCACGATCCGCGCCAGGCCTATCGCACATTGCGCTACCGTATAGACTGGGATGGTTTGCGCCACGCCTACCTGGAGAGTTATCGCGTCTTCAAGCAAGACCGCGCACGCTATGAACACATGAGTGAGAGTGCGGTAAGCAGCTTGCAAAAGCACTGCTCGCAAGCCGTGATCGGACAGCGCCTGCGGGAATTTTTAGCGTCGCATCCGGGGCTTGCAGGCAGCGACCATCTTGTCGCCGAGGGTGGCAAGAGCGATAAAACCCACGATTCGGCCGCGATATGCTGAAGATTCTGTCCAGCCTGTTTACCCTGTTCAAGGGCAAGGCCTCCGCCGAGCCTGAACTGGCTCCGTTGATTTCGAAGGAAGGCGTGGTCGATTCGCGCGTGTGTGGTTTGATCGATGCCGTGCAAAGCGGCTGGTTCAATCATGCCAGCGGCGAACTGGCTGCCGGTTTCAAGATCACTGGCGAAGATGTGGTGCTCGATGTCGGTTGCGGCGACGGCGCGGCAACGATATTTGCAGCGCGCTGCGGCGCTGAAGTGATTTTTTCCGATTCAGATGCCGCCAAGATCGCCCGGCTGGAGACGCAAGTAAAGAATACGCCTGCGCGCGCGGCACAGGCATTGGTCTGCGACACCGATCCGTTGCCGCTGCCGGACCAGCGCGCCACCCGCGTCATCGCCATGGAGATGCTGGAGCATGTCGACGATCCGGCGCAAGTGTTGGCCGAGCTGGTGCGCGTCGGCCGGCCAGGGGCCTTGTATTTGCTGACGGTGCCGGACCCGGTCGGCGAACATGTGCAGCAACAGCTGGCGCCCGCCGCCCATTTCCAGAAGCCGAACCATATCCATATTTTCGAGCGCGATGCCTTTGCAGCAATGATCGCCAATGCAGGGCTGATCATCGAAAGCCGCCAGTCTTCAGGCTTTTACTGGAGCATGTGGATGTGCCTGTATTGGGCCAGCGTACCGAAGCAGGGTGGCGCAACCCTGGATCAGATCAAGGCGCCGTATCCGCCGCTGTTGAATGAATGGGCAAACACCTGGCATCAATTGATACAGACGCCGGGTGGCGACAAAGTCAAGGAAAAGCTGGATGGTTTCATGCCGAAGAGCCAGATCATCGTGGCGCGCAAACCGGGGTGAACAATGCAGCATAGTACCGAATCAATAACGGGATCAGGCCGACCATGAATCGACGGATAGCAGATATTCAATTATTGCGCGGTATCGCCGTGCTCTTTGTGCTGGTCGAGCATACCCAGTTCAATCTGTTCGGCGAGCCGAACCGCTTGCTGGCCTACCTCTATCCGAATTTTGGCGGCTGGACCGGCGTCGATCTGTTCTTTGCCATCTCCGGTTTCGTGATCGCACGCGACCTGGTTCCGCGCTTGGCGCGCGCCGATGGCCGCCAGTTTTCCACCCTGTTGAGTTTTTGGGTGCGGCGCGCTTCGCGCTTGTGGCCATCCGCATGGCTCTGGCTGGCGCTGATCCTGGTCGCTACTGTGGCGTTCAATCGTTCCGGCGCTTTCGGTCTGTTGCAGACCAATCTCGACGCCACGTTGGCCGGCGTGTTCAATTACGGGAATTTTCGCCTGATTGCTGTTTTCGGACGCTCTGAATACGGCGCCAGTTTTCCGTACTGGAGCCTGTCGCTGGAAGAACAGTTTTATCTGTTGCTGCCGCTGGCAATCATTATCTTTCGCCGTTGGCTGCCTTGGGTATTGATTGTTCCTGTGGTGGTGCAATTGTGCGCGCACCGCCATTACGACCTGATATGGATGGGAACCCGCTCGGATGCGTTGATGCTCGGTGTGCTGCTGGCGATATGGAGCCAGCACGACAGCTATCGCCGTTTTGAGCCGACGTTCCTGAAAAGTCGCGCATGGTTGCGCTGGATTGTGCTGGCCGCATTGGTGGCCGCTTTGGGAGCGATCGGCTCCTATCATTTCGCGACATGGCGTTTCTGGGTGGGGACCGTGGCGCTGATCTCCATCGTGCTGGTGTTCATTGCATCGTATGACCAAGACTATCTGATGCCGGACAACCCGCTGAAGAAGATTTTTCTGTGGTTGGGCAGCCGCTCCTACGCGTTGTATCTGACGCATATTCCGGCATATCTGGTCAGCCGCGAAATCTGGTGCCGTATCGAACCGGTGAATACCATTTTCGGCAAGAACTACAACGGTCGTCTGGCGCTGACCGCGATTGTGCTGGTGTTGATTTTCAGCGAGTTGAATTATCGCTTCGTCGAAACGCCGTTCCGCGAGCGCGGCAAGCGGCTTGCCGATCGCATCAATCTGCAACCCGGCTGGTTCCAGGCGTGGCTCTCCAGATTCAGAGGCCGTCCTTCGATGACAGCGGACAGCGAGAAACCCTAGCATGCGCAAGTTGATCAGTAGATTATTCGGCGGGAAGCTGGCAATCAATCCCGCAACAGTGATGCCGCAATCGCCGGCAGCGTCCGCTGCACCTCTGCAGGAGGCCAACCATTTCGACATCGGTCTGAAAGATGCCGGCTTCGATGGCTGGTATCGTGTCGAAAGCGGCGAACTATATGAAGGTTTCGCAATCGGAGTGGATGACGTCGTGGTCGACGTTGGCTGTGGTGAAGGCGGTTGCGCTTTGTTCTGCGCCAATCGCGGCGCGCATGTGATCGTTGCCGACATTGACGCAGCCAAGGTTGCGGCAAGCGTCCAACGCCTTGCCGATACGCCGGCAAGGAAGGTGGAGGGCGTGGTGAGCGATGCCAATCCCTTATTGCTGGGAGACGGCATTGCAAGCCGGATCATTTCGATGGAAGTGATGGAGCACGTCGACGATCCGGCGCAGTTCCTGCGCGAGCTGGTACGCATCGGCAAGCCGGGTGCGCAGTATCTGCTGACAGTACCTGATCCGGTAGCGGAGCAATTGCAGGTGGGCTTGGCGCCGGAGGTGTATTTCCAGAAGCCGAATCATGTGCGGATCATCCAGCGCGACGAATTTGCCAAGCTGGTGACGGATGCCGGCCTGGTCATCGAACGCCAAGGCTCCTATGGTTTCTATTGGTCGCTCTGGTGGCTGTTCTTCTGGGTTTGCAAAGTCGATCTGTCGAATCCACAGCACCCGTTGTTGAATAGCTGGACCCGGACCTGGGAAGCCTTGCTGGACAGTCCGCAAGGCAATCAGGTCAGGAAAAGCATGAATGACCTGATGCCGAAATGCCAGGTCATTGTCGCCCGCAAGCCCTGAATTCACTGATGCAGAAAGAGCGGGAGACAGCTGTGGTTTCCATGTACAGGAAAGATCATTGGAAAGAATAAGCAAATGAGACGCCTGTTTATCACCGGAGAATCTGGATTTGTCGGTCGCGCCTTCGACCGCCTACGTGCGCACGCGGTTGCGCAGTACGGCTGGGAGTTGGTAAGTGCAGGCGGCGCATACGATCTTCAGGATGCCGATTCGCTGGATCGCGTGCTGAACCATGCCAGGCCGGACGCAGTGATCCACCTCGACAGACAAGACGTCGCTGCGGAAGTGTTGAGCGATCCGGTGGACACGGAGGATATCAATTTGCAGGGAACACTGATGCTGCTGCAATCGCTGCAACGTACCGGTTTCAACGGCAGTTTCCTGTATGTCAGTTCCAGCGAAGTTTATGGTCCGGTGGATCCGGCCGTATTGCCGATTACTGAGTTGCAGGCACTACACCCGCAGAATCAGTACGCTGTCAGCAAGGTCGCGGCCGAACTGCTGTGCCATCAATGGAGCCGCAAGCTGCCTTGGCGGATCATGACGGCGCGGCCGTTCAAGCATATCGGTACGGGGCAGCGTGAGGATTTCGTGATTGCTAGCGTGGCGCGCCAGATGGCGCGTATCAAGCTCGGCTTGCAGGCTCCACGTATTGTGGTTGGCGATATCGATCAGAGTCACGATTTTCTTGACGTCGAAGATGTCATTTCTGCCTACCTAGCCTTGCTGGCGACGGGCAGAATGGCGAAGTCTACAACGTCTGCTCAGGCAAGGAATACCTGATCCGCGACTTGATCGCCAGCATGTTCTATCTGACCGAGATCGATGCGTCGATTGAACAGGAGCCGACAGGCATGCACCCAACGGGTTCGCGGCGCGTGAAAGGCTGCAATAAAAAAATTGAATTGACGACCGGTTGGAAGCCGGGTATCCCGATGCAGCAGACTTTATTAAATATTTTGTCCGATTGGGATGCGCGTGTAGCGGCCGATGCCGCCGCGCAATGATGCGCTGGCATATAGCGTAACGATCAGAAACAGAATGAGCGGAGATATATGAAAAATACTGCGATGACGAATACGGTGAAGAGCACTGTAGCAGATGCCGGCACCTCCCGACAGGAGCGTGCCGATCTGACGGGCCGCGATATCGCGCAGGTTGACTACCAGTACAACAGGTGCAAGTAATGCAGCAGACGGGTATCCAAGCAGGACTGCAAAATGCTGTCCACTCATTGTGGCGCTACCGGGGATTCGTCGTCGGCAGCGTGCGCCGCGAGTTCCAGGCGCGCTATCGTAATTCAATGCTGGGAGCGGCATGGATGGTGCTGAATCCGCTGGCGATGATCGTAGTCTATACGGTGATTTTTTCGCAGCTGATGCACGCTCGCCTACCTAACGCCAGCAGCCAGTTTGCCTACGGTATTTATCTCTGTGCGGGCTTGCTGACCTGGGGATTTTTTACCGAGGTCGTATCGCGCATGCAGAACGTTTTCCTGGAGAACGGAAACCTGATCAAGAAATTGAGTTTTCCGCGCATCTGCCTGCCGATCATTACGGTGCTCAACGCGGGTTTGAATTTCGCCATCATCTTTGGCTTGTTTCTCTGTTTCCTGCTGTTGTCCGGCAATTTTCCGGGTTGGGTATTCCTGGCAATCGTGCCGGTGCTGTTGATCCAGATCCTGTTCTCGATCGGGCTCGGTATCATTCTCGGCGTGCTGAATGTGTTCTTTCGCGATATCGGCCAACTGTTCGGCATCGTGCTGCAATTCTGGTTCTGGTTCACGCCTATCGTTTATACGGTCTCGACCTTGCCGGGGAAAATCCAGACCTTGCTCAAATTGAATCCGATGGCGTCGCTGATCGTCGCCTATCAGGGTATTTTTGTCAGCGGTACATGGCCGGATTGGAGTAGCTTGCTCCCGGTGACGCTGATTAGCCTGGCGCTTTGCTGGTTCGGCCTGCAGCTGTTCCGCAGGCATGCGGGTGAAATGGTGGATGAACTCTGATGGGTAAGGTCAACGTAAAAGGTTTGGGCAAGGCCTACAAGTCATACGGCGGCCGTTGGTCGCGTCTGGCGGAGTGGGTGCTGCCGTTTGCCAAGCCGCGGCATCAATTGCATTGGGTGTTGCAGGATATCGATTTCGAGCTGGCAGCAGGCGAAGCGGTTGGCATTGTTGGTATCAACGGCGCCGGCAAGAGTACGTTGCTGAAAGTGATTGCCGGGACTAGTCAAGCCAGTGCCGGCAGCGTTGACATCCAGGGCAGGGTGGCGGCGTTGCTGGAACTCGGCATGGGCTTTCACGCAGATTTCACTGGCCGCCAGAACGCCTTCATGGCGGGCCAGCTTCAAGGCTTGAGCAGCAACGAGATCGAAGCCCTGATGCCGGCCATCGAAGCATTTGCCGAAATCGGCGAATACATGGACCAGCCGGTACGGACCTACTCCAGCGGCATGCAGATGCGGCTTGCCTTCAGCGTGGCGACGGCGAGCCGGCCGGATGTGCTGATTGTGGATGAAGCGTTGTCGGTAGGCGACGCGTACTTCCAGCACAAGAGTTTTGAGCGGATCAGGGAATTTCGCCGCGCCGGCACGACCTTGCTGATCGTGTCGCACGACCGTTACGCGATACAGACCATTTGCGACCGCGCCATCCTGCTCAATCGCGGGCGTCTTGAAATGCAGGGCGATCCGGTCGAGGTCATGGATTATTACAACGCCATGTTGGCCGAGCGTGAGCGTCAAACCGTGCGCCAGGAACGTTTGCCGGACGGCCGCCTGCGCACCATATCCGGCACCGGTGAAGCCAGCATTGTTGCGGTGACGTTGCTCGATGACGACGGCAGGAGTTTGGACGTGGTCGAAGTTGGAAGCCATGCGACGCTGGAAATCCGTGTAGCGATTAATCGACCGGTAGAGCGGCTGGTGCTTGGCTACATGATCAAGGACAAACTCGGACAGTCGATCTTCGGCATCAACACGCATCGGCTCGGCATGCCGCAGGCCGATTTGCTGCCGGGCGAGGAGTTGGTATACCGTTGCCGCTTCCCCGTGAACCTGGGCAAGGGTAGCTATTCTGTGGCGATTTCCCTGTCGCGACTGGATTCCCATCTCGACACCAACTATGAATGGCGCGACTACAGCCTGATCTTCCACGTGGTCAATACGCGGCATCCCGATTTCGTCGGCTGCGCGTTCCTGGACGCGGTGATGCAAGTGGAGCGTTCCCAACACCAAGCGGATTCTCGTATCGATGGAGTGACGCCATGACCAGACTCTTGGTCGATTGCACTTTTGTATTTAATCATCCCGAACTGAACACCGGGATACAACGTGTCGTTCGCAATATCGTTAATAATTTCTCATCTGTGCAAGACGAAGTTGTTTGCGTTCCTATCATATTCAAGCAGGGCAAGATACTTGAGGTCAAGCAGCTGACGCCGAAATATGCGGATGGCTGGCCCGGACGTGCGCATCGAAAACTGGAGGAAGTGGCGAATAAGGTAGCGCATAAGCTGATACAGATACGACACCGTTACTGGCATCTGAATTCGCGTCTGATGCGCTTGTGGCCGTGGAACACTTATCGCCTTGTGCGCCGGGCGACAAATCTGGTATTTCACGTGTGTAGCCTATCGTTTGTGCTGCCGCGGATTCTGGTTGAATGGCTCCTGAATAAAATCGAGGATCAGTCACGTGCCGTCGAAATGGAGTGCGATGCCGGTGATATCCTGGTGCTGCTGGATTCATCGTGGCATACCGATTTTTTCCCCTTGGTCGAAAAATTGCAGCAGCAAGGTCTACCGGTGGTATCGGTGATCTATGATCTGATCCCTATGACGCATCCGCAGTTTTGCGATAATTCGCTGGTGCAGGTGTTTGACCGCTGGTTCGAATGGATCGCCAATACTGCAAACGGCTTCGTCGCCATTTCGAGTACGATCAGCGATCAGGTGCGAGACGAGGTGCAGCGCAGATTGGGTAGCGACAAGGCAGATCGGCGCTGGTTCGATTTCTTTCACCTGGGCTCCGAGCTGGACTTGCTTGAATCGAACAAGTCGGTGCGACCCGCAGTGCAAAAGCTGTTCACATCCGGCCGCTCGGTCTACCTGATGGTCAGCACTATCGAACCGCGCAAGAATCACGCTTACCTGCTGGACGCCTTTGAGCAGCTTTGGGCGAACGGCAGCGATGTCGTATTGTGTTTTATCGGACGTATCGGCTGGAAGAATGAACAACTGATCGAGCGCGTCAGAAGCCATCCGGAACTGAAGCGGCGCCTGTTCATGTTCAATGATCTCAGTGACGTTGAGCTGGAGTATGGCTATAGTCACGCAAAAGCCTTGGTGTTTCCATCGTTTGTCGAAGGATTCGGTTTACCGCTGGTCGAGGCCATGCAGCGCGGCTTGCCTGTTTTGGCCAGCGATATTCCGGTTTTCCATGAAGTTGGTGGCGAATATATCGGCTATTTCGATTTGGCACGGCCTGAGTCCCTGGGCAACATGGTTCGGCAATTTGAAGAGAGTGGTGTTTTTCCGGCGGCGCGTCATATGGTGGATTGGTCGTGGCTCAATTGGGAAAGCGCAACGCGTCAGCTGGTACAGCGTATCCTGCATCATGTAGAAACACAAAAACGTGCGCAAAGCAACGCTGATGAACCTGAACGTTGCCCTCAATAGCAAGGCGCTGCTCGCGCCACGCACAGGCATCGGCAACTATGTCGTTGAGCTCGCTCAGGCGTTGCAACAGGATCCGGGCTTGCGGCTGCAATATTTTTATGGCCTGCGGTGGCAAGATACGTTGGCGACTGCGGCGATGCCTGGATATTCGAGTTGGGCTGGTGCGGTCAAGCGGGCGCTGCCTTGGGCCTACAGTGCACGCAGGATAGTAGAGCAGCGCTGTTTTAACCGAGGTGCGCGCAAGCTCCATCCCGATGTGTATCACGAGCCCACCTTGTGGCCGCTTGATTTTGACGGGCCGATGGTGATGACTCTGCATGACCTGACGCATATTCACTATCCGCAAACGCAGCCGAAGGATCGTCTGAAGGAGATTGAGCGGCGTCTGCCGTCGGCGTTGGGGCGCGCCAGCCGTATCCTGGTCGATTCGGAATTTATCGGCAAGGAAGTCCGGCAGCAATTCGGGCTATCTGGCGACAAGGTAGTGGTAGCGCCATTAGGGTGTTCTACGATTTTTCAGCCCAGGAGTGCGGACCAGCTGGCTGTACGCCTGCAGGCCATGGGCCTGGGATATCGCCGTTTCATCCTGGCGGTCGGTACGCTGGAGCCGCGCAAGAATCTGTTGTTGACCTTGCGTGCGCATGCGCGTTTGCCGGTGGCGCTGAGGGCGCGCTTCCCGCTGCTGGTGGTCGGCATGCCAGGCTGGCAAGCCGATGAATTCAGTGGCGCACTGTCCGAGGCCGTCAGTGCGGGGCATGTGCGCCTGGCAGGTTACCTGGATCAGCAGGATCTGGCTTGTGTGACGGCAGCCGCCAGGTTCCTGGTATTTCCGTCATGGTATGAAGGATTTGGCTTGCCGGTGCTTGAGGCAATGGCCAGCGGCACACCGGTAATCGCCTCTTCCAGCGCCAGCTTGCCGGAAGTGGCGGGGCCGCCGCCGTCTATGTCGATCCTCGGGATGACATCGGGCTGGCGCAGCATATGCAACGCATGATTGAAGACGATGGGGCTTGGGCGGGGCATCGCGAGGCGGGTTTGGAACAATCTCTCGAATTTTCCTGGGCCAAATGTGCAACTATTACTACTGAGGTTTATCGGCAGGCAGCCAGCAGTTGAGTCGGCAGCCCGGTAATATCTTGATTGCCGCCAGAGACCGGCAGTCTGCAACAACGAAAAATTGCCTCGCTCCCCTTGATGCATAAGGGCGTAAGGCAGATTAGACATGAGAGAGTGAGCAATGCGGGTTCTTCATTTTTATAAAACCTATCAATCGGAATCGTACGGCGGGATCGAACAAACCATCTATCAGTTGTGTAAATGTTCACCTGTGAGCGGCATCGAAAGTGAAGTGCTGACGCTCAGCGAATCGCCAGACCCGGCCGAACTGTTGTATGAAGGCCACAAGGTACACCGCGTCAAACTTGACCTGCAGATCGCCTCTACCGGATTCTCATTTTCTGCCCTAAAACGCTTCGCCCAACTCGTTGCCGACGCGGATGTGGTGCACTACCATTTTCCGTGGCCGTTCATGGACCTTGCTCACTTCGTCACACGGATGAACAAGCCGAGCGTCGTTACTTATCATTCCGATATCGTACGCTACAAGACGCTGCTGCAGGTGTACAAGCCATTGATGCATCGTTTCCTGTCCAGCGTCGATGCGATTGTCGCAACCTCACCAAATTACCTGCAAACCAGTTCCGTGCTGGCAGGATACAAGGATAAAACCCAGGTCATCCCGATCGGCCTCGACAAGAATAACTACGCTGCACCATCGGCGGCCAAGATGCAGGAATGGAAAGAGCGCATCGGCGATCGTTTTTTCCTGTTTGTCGGCGCGATCCGCTACTACAAGGGCTTGCACATCCTGCTGGATGCCGCGCGCGGAACCAATTATCCGATCGTGATCGTGGGCGCCGGACCGATCGAGCAGGAATTGCGGCAACGTGTGCGTGAGCAGGGCCTGAATAATGTGATTTTCCTGGGCATCGTTGACGATGAAGACAAGGTGGCATTGCTGCAGTTGTGCTACGCATTGGTGTTCCCGTCGCATCTGCGCTCGGAGGCGTTCGGCATTTCCTTGCTGGAAGGTGCAATGTACGGCAAGCCAATGATCTCCAGCGAGATCGGCACCGGTACAAGTTATATCAATAATCACGGTGAAACCGGGTTGGTGGTGCCGCCGAGCGATTCGGATGCCTTCAGGGCGGCAATGCGCCAATTGTGGGATGACCCGGTACTGGCGGCGACCATGGGCACCCGCGCTCACGCACGCTATCAGAAACTGTTCACGGCAAGAGTGATGGGTGAAAGTTACGCAAGGCTCTATCGCGACGTGCTGGACATGCATGGCCTGATGACGCGGCAGGTGAGCTTGGGAACCGAATAGGGCTGGTGACGGAGCGGTTGGCCGGGGCGACTTTTGGCCGCCACTATTTGTGATAGGATCGCAATCAATATAAATAGACTATTGAATTTATTTAATTAAAAGTTAATAACTATTGTTAACTTTGAATTACATTTAAGTTCGATATTTGGCATGTCACTAAATCGTTTATTTGGGCTCATCTCCGTATTGCTGATAGCGCTTTTCTTGACCTTGATCGGCAAGATTGTGGACGGCGAATGGACCACATATCAGCGTGGCAGGAATAGTATCCCGGCAATCAAGCAGTTTCAGCTCGCCTTGCGAGTTGAAGAGAAGCTGTCGGCCGAACGTGGACCCAATAACATATTACTAGGGCAGAACCTGAGTGATTCGGCTGATGCCAGAGCCAAGCTGGCGCAAGCCCGCGCGGCGACCGATCAGTCCTTGTCAATTTTATTGCAAGCGATGCGCTCGCAAGAGGATCTTTGGTTCACCCCACTGATAGCAAACGTCAAGGCCACTACGCTCAATCTCGCGTTGGCGCGCCAACAGGTCGACCTGCTGGCCGCCAAGCCAAAGTCGGAACGCGATGCGGATTCTGTCAGCGTGTCTGTGGAAATGATGGTGGCGACCGTTGAAATTTTTTCTTCGACAATTGGCAGCCTGTCCAATCGCGTGATACTCGCGGATCCGCAATTCCATGATGGCGTGGAAAGCGCCCAGTTGAGCTCCCGGTTGCGCGATATCGCCGGCCAGGTGGGGTCTACGTTTACTGCACCAGTGATCGCCAAGCGGCCATTGACTCCCCAAGAGATCTACGCGTTTGCCAGGTTGACCGGACAAGCAGATCAGCTGTATTCGGTGATCGAACTGGAGTTGCGCAGCTACTACAAGAATCCGGCATTCAAGATCGCACTGGATAATATCCGCACGCACTATTTTGGCGACGGCGTCGATTTTCTGAACGGCTTGTTCGCTGCGGGCCGGACCAGCGGCAACTACGGTTTGAGTTCCGGCGATATTGCTGCCATCTACGTACCGATGATGTCTTCAATTCCAGAGCTGCGCGAACTTATTGTTGCCGAATTGATCCAGGAGGCGGAATCGCGAAATCAGCGCGCCGGCTATTTTTTGCTGGCGACAATCCTTCTGGGGATTGTTGCCATCGGCATTTTCGTGATGCTGATCCGATTGATCCGGCAGCGCGTATTGCGCCCTATTCTGGATGCGACGGAGCTGTTCGTATCGTTTGCCAACGAGCGCTTTGAGACGGCCATCCCGGAGCATCTTTATAACGATGAAATTGGCGAAATGCTGCGGGCGATCCGCGTACTCAAGGCGCATAGCCTGGATAAGATCCGTCTCGAAAAAGAACGGGAAGAGCTAATCAAACGGTTGCGCGCCTCGTCCGACACCGATTTCCTGACAGGACTGCTGAATCGCCGCGCATTCTATGCGCAAGGTGAACAGCAGTTCGGCATCACCCGCAGATATCAGCGGCAAATGGTGGTGATTCTGATGGATGTGGATCATTTCAAGGCCGTGAACGATATGCACGGTCATCAAGCCGGGGACCGGGTATTGTGCGATGTGGCGGAGCTGTGTCGCCACGAACGACGTAAAGTAGATCTGCTGGCGCGCTATGGCGGCGAGGAATTTTTATTGTTGCTGCCCGAGATTGATTTGTTGCAGGGGATTGCGGTCGCGGAAAAATTGCGAGCAGCAATTGATGCGCATCTGTTCCAGCTCGATGACGGTGTCGTGCTGAAGATCTCTGCCAGTTTCGGGGTGGCGTCTTTCGAAGACGATGACAATCTAGAGAGCTTGATTGCACGGGCCGATCAGAAGTTATACGCTGCCAAGAACGCTGGTCGCAATAAGGTCATGCCGGCGCGTCAGGTCAATGAATTCGTCGTGGCGTAAAGCTTCTTCTCCTCAGCTATCGTGACAGCTCATCGGCGCAATGACCGGTTGTAAGTCTGCGCTTTCCGACAGGAAATGTTTCCGACTTTGTTTGCTAGAATAGCAGGCTAATTTTCGGAGACGTAATGTGTAAAATTCTTTTCCTTTTTGCCTTCCTTGTGGCGCCATTCAGCCATGCGGCCACCCCGCAACAACAACTCAATACATTATTCGATAGCGACTGGCAGTGGAGCATGCGCCACTCGCCGGAGTTCGCCACAGAGGTTGGAGATAATCGCTATAACGATCGTTTGTCTGATTCATCGCCGGCAGCCAGCCTGGTCGCCAATGCGCATCAGGAGCAGATGCTGGCGCAGGCCAAACTGATAGATCGCAGCAAGCTGAGTGGCCAGGAGCTGCTTTCTTATGACTTGTTCATCTATGAAAAGCAGAAGAATATCCAGGCCGCCAAATTCTATCCGTACAACGCCGAACCGATTTCTCAGTTGAGTGGTGTCCAGTTCGAATTTCCGCAACTGGTGGCGCAAACGCCGTTTAACAACGCCAAGGATTATCGCAATTACCTAGGCCGCCTGCGGGCGCTGCCAAAGTATGTCGACGGTGTGATTGCTCAGTTGCAGCAGGGTGTCGCATCCGGCTGGGTGGCGCCGAAGGTCACCATGAGCGTGGTGCCAGGGCAACTCCAGGAATTTGTCGCCAAGATCGACAGCAGCCCGCTGGCAGCGCCGTTTGCCGACATGCCGGCGACGATTGCACCGGCACAGCGCGCCAGCTTGACCCGCGAAGGAAAGCAGCTGCTGCAGCACAGCGTGGCGCCGGCAATCAATAAGCTGGAGGCTTACATCCGTACCAGCTACCTGCCAGCCTGTCGCGACAGTATCGCCGCTTCCAGCCTGCCGGGCGGCGCCGCTTACTATGCCTATAAGGTACGCGAAAACACCACCACCAACATGACGCCGCAGGAAATCCATCAAATCGGCTTGCAGGAAGTGGCGCGGATCCAGGGTGAGATGCAGCAAGTGATGCGGCAGACCGGCTTCAAGGGTACGTTCGCCGAGTTCATCACTTTCCTGAACACCGATCCGCGCTTCTATTACACCAAACCGGAGGATCTGCTGGCCGGTTACAAGGCCATCATCAAGCAATCGGCGGCGCAATTGCCGCACTTCTTTGCCGATATTCCGCGCGCACCGGTCGATGTCAAGCCGGTACCGGAAGTGGGAGCGGAAAACCAGGCGGGCGCCTATTATGAACCAGGCACGCCGGACGGTTCGCGGCCCGGTTATTTTGTCGCCAACCTGTCGAAGCTGGATTCGCGTCCAAAGTGGGAAATGGAGACGCTGACCTTGCACGAATCGATTCCAGGCCATCATTTGCAAACTGCGCGTGCGCAGGAAATCAAGGGCTTGCCGGATTTCCGCCGCTTCGGCTGGTATGTCGCGTTCGGCGAAGGCTGGGCGCTGTATGCGGAGAGTTTGGGCGGCGAAATGGGTTTCTATACCGATCCATATTCGAAGTTCGGTCATCTCAACGATGAACTGTTCCGCGCTGCGCGCCTGGTGGTCGATACCGGCATCCATGCGCTGGGTTGGACGCGGCAGCAGGCGATCGACTACATGAACGTGAATACCGCCAATCCGCCGCATGACAACCAGGTCGAGATCGATCGCTACATCATGGATCCGGGGCAGGCACTGGGTTACAAGATCGGCCAGTTGAAGATCAAGGCCTTGCGCGAAAAGGCGCAGCACGAATTGGGCGACAAGTTCGACCTGCGCTATTTCAACAACGCAGTGATCGACAACGGCGCCTTGCCGCTGGAAATGCTGGAAGCGCAGATCGATGGCTGGATTGCGAAGCAGGCGTTGGTGAATTAAAAGTTTTAGAGCTTCAGTTGCAGGAAATCCAGGAAACAGCTGATGCGCCGCGCCAGTTGGGTATTCCGGTAATACACCGCGTGAATCTGTTGGCGGTAGCCGTTGTTGTGGCTGCCCAGGATGTCGATCAGCGCTCCTTGGGCGATATCCTGGCGCACCATGAAAGCCGACAGGCAGGCGATTCCCAAGCCGTGCAGCGCCAACTGGCGTAGGGTTTCGCCGCCGGATGCCAGCAGCGTCGGCGTGATCGTCAGGTCCTCACCCTGTTGCTGGCGCAGCGGCCAGATATTCAGCGACTCCGGCTGTGTGAAGCCTAGCAGCTGATGCTGCGCCAGTTCTTCTATGCTGGCCGGTGTACCGTGTTTGCGCAGGTAATCAGGGCTGGCGACGATATGTAGCTGGCTTGCTCCCAAACGCCGCGCATGCAGCATCGAATCCTGCAGCGCGCCGTGACGGATCGCGATGTCGGTGCGATGTTCCAGCAGGTCTATATTCTGGTCGTTGCTGGTCAGTTCCAGCGTGATGTCAGGAAAATTGCTGCGGAATTCGGCGATGTGCGGCACCACACAATGCAGCATGAACGGCGGCGACGCATCCACCCGCAGCCGTCCTGATGGTCGTTGGTGGCGCACCTGGATGGCTTCCTCTGCCTCTTCCATAGCTGCAATGATGGTACGCGCCTTGTCCAGGAACAAACGGCCTTCTTCCGTCAGCTCCATGCGGCGGGTGGTGCGAGTCAGCAGCGAAGTCGCCAGTTTTTGTTCCAGCCGCGTCAATGCGCGACTCAGGCCTGAAGTGGTTTGTCCTAGTAGTTCGGCAGCCGCGCTGAGCGTGCCGGAGTCAACCACGGCGATAAAGATCCGCAGATCGTCAGAGTGAATGTTCATCTTGTTGTTCGCATGCTGCGGTAGGGCGGCTGGTGTGCAATTGCTGCTTCAGTGAAAAATCCCATGGACATCTCAATGGACGCCGCCGCCATGGCTGCCAAGATTGGCTGGCGCGTCGTCTTCCATGTTGGCCAGTCCTTGGAGGATGCCGCAATCCTTGGCGGCCTGGCTTCTTTGGCATTGCTTGCGTAATTGCTTGAGCTGGGTTTGCAAGGCTTTCAATTCGGCGATGCGGTTGGCCACGTGATCGATATGGTGGTCCAGTAGCGTGTTGACCTCGGCGCAATTGTCTTCCGGTAAATCGCGGAACTGCAACAGCCGCCGCACTTCATCCAATGTCATGTCGAGCGAACGGCAGTGGCGGATGAATTGCAGACGTTCGATATGCGCCTGACCGTACAGGCGATAGTTGCTTTGCGAACGCGCCGCCGCCGGCAGCAAGCCCTCGCGCTCATAGTAGCGGATGGTTTCCACCGGACAGCCCGCATGGCTGGCCAATTCGCCGATCTTGAGTGCGCTGGCGCTCATGTTTTCCCCTTCTTCAGTGATTTGAAGATTAATCCTTGACCTTATAGTAGCTACAGGGTTTTAAATATGCAAGGAGTAATAAATCACACTTAAATTGCAATTTTAATATCTGAATCAAGGAGAGCCATATGGCCCGTTGCGAACATGACCACCGCGACCATCACGACCATCACGACCACCGCCAGCATCCGCACGGCCACGATCATTCTCATGATCATGGGACGCGCATCAACATCCGGTGGCGGATGCCGGCGGCCATGCTGAACTCAAGGCCGCGCTGGCCGCAGGTGCAGAACAGGCGGTGTTCCTGATCCAGAAAATGGATTGTCCGACCGAAGAGAAATTGATCCGTGACCGCCTCAAAGGCATGGCCGGTATCGAAGCCATGCAATTCAATCTGATCCAGCGCGAACTCACAGTCCTGCATCGTTTGTCGTCGGTGGATGCAATCGTCGCGACGCTGAAGGCACTGGACATGGAGCCGGCACTCAAGTCGGACACGCTGACCGGCGCCACCGGCCTGACTGACGGCCTGGGCGGTGGCGCCTTCAAGATATCGAAGAAGAAATGGCTGTTGATGGCGGTCTCCGGCATCAGTGCCATCGCGGCCGAAGTAGTGGCCTGGAGCAGCGGCCAGGATAGTTCCTGGCTGGTCATTGGACTGGCGCTGGCAGCGATCCTGGCAGGCGGTCTGGATACGCTGAAGAAGGGCTGGATCGCGCTACGCAATTTTTCCCTCAACATGAATTTCCTGATGTCGCTGGCCGTGATCGGCGCGGCCATCATCGGCCAGTGGCCGGAAGCGGCGGTGGTGATCTTCCTGTTCGCGTTGGCGGAAATGATCGAAGCACTGTCGCTGGATCGCGCCCGCAATGCCATCAAAGGCTTGATGGCGATGGCGCCGGACCTGGCCAGCGTGCAAGGTGCCGATGGCGAATGGCGTGAGGTCGCTACTGCCGAGGTGGTGCTGGATGCGCTGATCCGCGTCAAGCCAGGTGCGCGCGTACCGCTCGACGGCATTGTGACGGATGGCCAAACCACGATCAACCAGGCGGCAATTACCGGCGAGAGCATGCCGGTGACCAAGCAAGCCGGCGACCAGGTGTTTGCCGGCACGATCAATGAGCGCGGTTCGTTCACGTACCGCGTCACAACCCTGCAAGGCAATTCGACGCTGGCGCGCATCATCAAGAGCGTGCAGCAGGCGCAGGGTGAGCGCGCGCCGACACAGCGCTTCGTCGATCAGTTCGCGCGCTATTACATTCCGGTGGTGGTGCTGGCGGCGCTGTTGGTGGCGATCATGCCGCCGTTGCTGCTGGGGTTGCCGTTCTATCCGTGGTTGTACAAGGCGCTGCTGCTGCTGGTGATTGCATGCCCATGCGCGCTGGTGATTTCAACTCCGGTGACCGTGGTCAGCGGCCTTGCCGCAGCGGCTCGGCACGGCGTATTGATCAAGGGTGGCGTGTATCTGGAGTTGGGGCGCAAGATCAAGGCGCTGGCGCTGGACAAGACCGGCACGCTGACATTGGGCAAGCCGCGCGTCACCGATGTACAACTGGTGCAGCCGGCAGTTGTCGGCGAAGAGTCCGAGTTGTTGCAGCTACAGCGCCTGGCGGCGAGCTTGGCTGTTCACTCCGATCATCCGGTGTCGGGCGCGGTGGCCAGTCACTGGCAAGCGTCCGGCAATGCTGGCAACTTGCTTGATGTGAGCGGATTCGAAGCATTGACCGGTCGCGGTGTGCGGGCGTGGTCGATGACCAGCAATTCTATCTGGGCAATCATCGCCTGGTGCATGAAATGAATATCTGCAGCCCGCAGCTGGAAGAGCGCCTGTCGGCGCTGGAGAGCGAAGGCAAGACGACGGTGGTGCTATGCTCGACATCGAAGCCATTGCTGATACTTGCGGTGGCCGACACCATCCGCGACATTGCGATAGAAGCCGTCGCCGGGCTGCAGGAAATCGGTGTGGAAGCAGTGATGCTGACCGGCGACAATGCGCACACCGCGCAAGCCATCGCGAAGCAGGTCGGTATCAACGATGCTCGCGGCGACCAACTGCCGCAAGACAAGCGCAACGCCATCAACGATCTGCGCGCGCGTCACGGTTACGTCGGCATGGTGGGTGATGGCATCAACGATGCGCCGGCGCTGGCGCAGGCCAATATCGGGTTTGCGATGGGTGCGGCGGGTAGCGACACGGCGCTGGAAACTGCCGACGTGGCGCTGATGGACGATGACCTGCGCAAGATTGCCGGTTTCATCCGCCTGAGCAAAAGGACGCATGCAGTGCTGATGCAGAACATCACGTTGGCATTAGGCATCAAGGCAGTATTCCTGATACTCGCCTTGACCGGTGAAGCGACGCTGTGGATGGCGGTGTTCGCCGACATGGGGGCAAGCTTGCTGGTGGTGTTCAACGGCATGCGCTTGCTGCGTGCATGGCGTTGAGTTTGTGTTGTCTTGATGCCGGCAGCCTGCGGTCCACATCATGGCTTCTGCGCAGGCTCCGAAGATTTGGTTAGCCACTCGCGGCCTTTGAGCATCAGTTTCCAATAGACCCAGGGTAATACGATGGTTTTGAGGAACCAGTGGCTGCGCCGCGCGACGGTCGGATCCAGCCGGAAGGTAGGCAGCAGCTTGCCGCCATAACCGAATTCGGCCAGTATCACCTTGCCTCTTTCGACGGTAAGCGGGCAAGCGCCGTAACCATCATAGCGCGCGCTGAGCGGCAGGCCGTCGCATGCCGCGAGCAGGTTGTCCGCCACCACGACGGCTTGCTTGCGGATTGCCGCCACGGTTTTGGCATTGGCGGTTGAGCAGATGTCTCCCAATGCAAAAACATTCCGGTAGCGTACATGCCGCAGCGATGCCGGATCGACTTCGCACCAGCCTTCGGCGTTGGCTAGCGGGCTGTTGCGCACCGCATCGGGCGGCACTTGCGGCGGCACCGCATGCAGCATGTCGAACGATTTTCTCTCGCGGCTGAGATTGCCGTTAGCATCCGTGACCTCGAACCAGGCCAGCTTTCTCTCTCCGTCGACCTTGACCAGGTTGGATTCGAATGCCAGCCGCGCGCCATATTTTTCAACATAGCGCATCAGCGACGGCACGAAGGCGGCGACGCCAAACAGCGTCGTGCCGGCACTGTTGAATTCGACTTCTATCTGCTTGGATCGGCCTTTGCGCAACCAGTGGTCGCACGATAGATACATGGCTTTCTGAGGTGCGCCGGCGCACTTGATCGGCATTGCGGGTTGTGAAAAAAGTGCAGTACCTCGTTTCAGCTGCGATACCAGTTGCCAGGTGTAAGGCGCCAGATCATGACGATAATTGGATGTGACGCCGTTCTTACCGAGGGCTTCCTTCAGACCTTCTATTTTTTCCCAGGCAAGTCGCAGGCCAGTGCAGACGATCAGTTGCTGATAGCCGATCAATTGGCCGTCGTCGAGCTGCAGGCGATTGTGATCAGGCAGGAATGCCGACACGGCGTTGCGTATCCAATGCACGCCTTCCGGCATCAACGATGCCATCGGCCGTACGGCTTTGTCATGTCTGAACGCGCCGGCGCCGACCAGTGTCCAGGCCGGCTGATAATAGTGATGGCTACAAGGCTCAATCACCGCGATTTGTATATTGGGCGCGCGGCGCAGCAGACTGCTGGCTACCGCGATGCCGGCAGAGCCGCCGCCGACAATCACGACTTCAAACTGTTGGGGCTTGTCGTTTGACTGTTCCGCCCTGAACGAATCGCCGGGAGCAGCGATGATATTTGCCATTCGAAAAATATTGGTCGAGCGATTGCCGGTTCGGCAAAAGGCCAGGGTCGGGCCAGGCATCTCGGCGAGCAAGGCGCGCAGGGCCTCGCCATGTTCTTTGTCAATATGGGTGGCGTGCGCGGGCAGGTAGCTGAAGGCAAGGCCGGCCGAGGCACAGGCCACAGCCAGTTCGCTGCTGCTGACATGGCGGCCGCCGTCTTCGTTATCCGGCCGGTTGCAGATCACCGATTTGTAGCCGGCAGCGGCAATGTCGATCAGGTCTTCACGACAGATTTGACTGGTCGTCGAGAATGAATCGCTATGCTTGATGACTGGAATATTCATTGATGCGGATTCCATCGTGGCGGTTGGCGTTGCTTGCGTTTTCCCACGCGTGTCCATTAGCCGGATACACGGTCGATCGGGCTGCCGGTGTTAGCTGCGGCAAGTGAAAGCAATAATTTTTTTGTGCTTCCGCGGATGGCCTGAAGGAAGTCGGGGAGATATTCGTTACCATTGCCATTGTGCTTAATACGACGTCTTGATGGTTTGCGCGCTGGGAATATGCCGTGTAGTACCGGAGGGAGATTGCTTGTTTAATTGTTAATGATAATGTAAAAATTAAGTATTTGTCAATGTTATAAAAAATATATATAGTTATGTAATGTTAAATTTGAGGACATGTTTGATGGCAAGCCCAAGCATAGAAGCGCTTTTTGACCAAAACACCGCCACGTTCACCTATGTAGTGTACGAGGCTGTTGGCGGCGCATGCGCCGTCATCGACCCAGTCCTGGATTACGATCCTGCTAGTGGCCGAACCTCTACTGCCAACGCCGATCGCGTGATTACCTTCGTGCGGACGAATGATTTGAAGGTGCAATGGCTGTTGGAAACCCATGCCCATGCCGATCACATTTCGGCGGCTCCATACCTGCGCCAGCACTTGGGCGGCGCCATCGCGATTGGTGACCGGATCAGGGAGGTACAGGGAGTATTCAAGAAGATTTTCAATCTGCGGTCAGAATTCTTGCTGGACGGCAGCCAGTTCGATCACCTGTTTGCGCCAGACGAGATTTTCCAGATCGGCAACTTGCGTGCGCAAGCCATGCATGTTCCAGGCCATACGCCGGCTGACATGGCCTATCTGGTGGAGGACAAGGTGGCGTTTGTCGGCGACACCTTATTCATGCCGGATCTCGGTACCGCCCGCTGCGATTTTCCCGGAGGTAGCGCCAGCGGCTTGTATCGCTCGGTGACAAGGTTGCTGAGCTTGCCGACGGCAACCCGGCTCTTTGTCTGCCACGATTATCCGCCTGACGGCCGCGAGCCGGCCTGCGAGTCAACCGTTGGCGAGCAGCGCGCAAGCAACATCCACGTGCGCGATGGCATCAGCGAAAGCGAATTCATCGCCATGCGCAATCGACGCGACGCCAGCCTGGCTTTGCCCGCCCTGATGTTGCCTTCAATCCAGCTCAATGTGTGTGCCGGCGTCTTCCCCGCTGAAGAGGAAAATGGCGTAAGTTATCTGAAAATTCCGTTGAACTTGACGTTGTAAAAAGCTTGCGGCCCTAGAACGACGACCCCGGCTGCTGCAGAAAATCCAGTTCTTCGGCAGTAGGCTGGCGTTGCAGGATGCGGTTGCGATGCGGGAAGCGGCCGAAGCGGGCAATGATGTCGCGGTGCCGGATCGCAAATGACTGGTAGCCTGCAAAGATTTCCCGCTGTTCGGGAGAAACGATGTCAGCCAATGCCGCGGCCAGCGCAACCGCCTGTTCCTGATCTGCCAGCAGTTCCGAATGCGTCAGCGGCAAATGCAGGAAGCTGCGCTCGATCGGACGTAAGGCCGAATAAAAATCAGGCTGCAACCCGATTCGGCAAAAACGGCGTGCGAGCGAATCGAAGGCGAACGAGCGAGGCGTATCGCGATACATGTTGCGTGGAAATTGATCGGTCAGCAGGACCAGGGCGAGGACGCCTTGAGGAGACTTCTCCCAATCCGCCAGTTGCCCTTGTCCAGCAGCCAGCAATGTCGTTTCGAAGCGTTGTCTGATCTGCAGATCGACTGCAGAATTCTTGCCCCACCACAGGCGGCCCTGCTGCCTGGCGGTGACGGCATCGTCCGGATTATCGGCAAACCAGAAAGTCCTGATCGATTGGATGTTTTCCATTTGAATTGATTCGGCATTGGCCGGTTGCCGGTTCATGCCGGATTCAGGTCAGCCGCCGCTGCGCTTGGGCAGCACATAAATCAGCAAGTCGCCGATGGTAACTTTTTGTCCGGCTTGGATCTTGCAGGTTTTTCGCAGTTCGACCTTGCCGTCGACCGAGACGACGCCGCTGGCGACCAGCGCCTTGCCAGCGCCACCGCTATCGCATACGCCGGTGAGCTTGAGCAGTTGATTGAGTTCGACGTAGTCGCTGTTGAGGCGTAATTCCAGTTGTTGCATAGTGTTCCGTTGAGGTAAGTGGTTAGGCGTTGGCTGTGCGGCCTAGCGCCAGTTCAGCCTGGTCGAGCCAAAGCTGAAGATTGTCGAGCAGATCCTGTTGGCTGAACGAGCAGCTTTCTTCTGTGAACAGGCTACCGGCTTCGAGCCGGCCGAGGAAGTTTTCGGCGACTTCCGCAAAGCGCGGCGGCAATACGGACAATAGCGCCGTCTGCGCGCGCCAGGTCTGGCAAAAGACGGCGACGGCATTGCCGTCGCTGCTTGTACGCAAGGTGTTCAATGCTGCGCGCAGTAATGCGATGGTGACTTGCTGTGACATGCTTGTAGAGAGTGTAGGGATTTAGTGTGTCATTCCGGCCAGTACGAACAAGCCGGTCGTCGAAAGAAAAGCAATGGCCCACACGGCGGAGCGCAGGGAGGGGCGATCGTTCAGGTACAGCGCGGTGTAGGCGATGCGGGCGATGATAAATACTAGCGCCAGCAGATTTAGCATACCTTGCGCGGCGTGGACCTGCTGGGCAATGATCACGCCGGCGGCAAAGAATGGAAACGCCTCGAAGTGGTTGCGATGCGCATAATCGGCGCGGCGTCGCATGCCGGATTGTTTATCCAGCCAGGCGCGCGGTTCGGCATTGTCAAAATCGGGCCGGCCGGCCTTGGCGATTGCCACGGTCAGTACCGGCATCAATCCGGCTAGCAACACACACCAGTAGGCAATAGTCATCAGTTGTTCTCCGCAGGATGAATGGGTTCAGCGCTTGCTACGATGCAACCGCCAGGCGTTGTCGCCATGCTGGCAGTAATTTCCGTTCGCTGGCCGCTTATAGCGTTTTTACTTCAAATGTATTGCAGGATTTGACTTCGCCGGTGCTGATGCCTTGCTTGAACCAGCGTACCCGCTGAGCCGACGTGCCGTGTGTGAAAGAGTCTGGCACGACATAGCCTTGCGCCTGTTTTTGCAAGGCATCGTCGCCGATCGCTGTGGCGGCATTCAGCGCGCCTTCGATATCGCCTTGCTCAAGGATGCTGCGCGCCTGGTTGGCGTGGAAAGCCCAGACCCCGGCCAGGCAATCGGCTTGCAATTCCAGTCGTACCGAAACGGCGTTGGCCTGGGTTGCCGACATCCGGCTGCGGGCGCTGTCGACCTTGTCCATGATGCCCATCAGGTTTTGCACGTGATGGCCGACTTCATGGGCGATCACGTAAGCCTGGGCAAATTCGCCGGACACGTGGAAGCGCTGTTGCATCAACTGATAGAAACTGAGATCGATGTATACCTTGCGGTCGCCCGGGCAATAAAACGGGCCCGAAGCAGTCTGGCCGGTGCCGCAGGCGGTCTGCGTGGCGCCCGAAAACAGCACCAGCTTCGGCGGCGCGTAAGTCTGGCCATTGGCGCGGAAGATTTGGGTCCAGACATCTTCAGTATCGGCCAGCACCGTGCGCACGAATTTGGTTTGCCGGTCTTCGGCCGGCGCTGCACGTGATGGCGCTTGTTGTGATTGCGGCTGGCTGACCGGTCCGCCACTCAGCAGACTCAGTACCGTGCTGGGGCTGATGCCGAAAAAGTAGGATGCCACCAAGGCGATGACAATGGTGCCGAGGCCGATTGACCGGCCGCCCCCGAAGCCACCACCGCCGCCGTCATCGCCACGGCGATCTTCGATATTGTCGCTTTCCCGATTGCCTTCCCATTTCATGGCTGTTTCCCCTGTTCGTTTTAGATGGCAATTCTAACGGAATACGCCATCATTGAGGGGCAACGGATAGAAGCAAAAGACGACTGTGAACTATCGAAATGTTACTTGAAGTCCCACTTCATCTGTTCCGCAATCGGGATGTGTTTGGCCGATTCGACGCATAGCGGCAGGTAGTCGGTAAACAACGGTGCCGGACGAATTCCCTCGGCCAGCAGGTTTTCATTGCTAAAGACATAATTCAGGCCGGCGAATGCGCCATACAGCTTGAGCGCGCGCAGCAGCAGGCGATCATTGCATTCCGGAACACACTCACGCATGCGCGGCAGCAGGGTGGCGATGGCATCCGGAGTGATTTGCTTGTAAGTGGCGCCAATCGGCTCGATGCCGCGTGCGGCTGCCAGCGCCAGGTCGATCTCGCGGAACGACACGCACGAGCCGAGGCCGGCCGAGATATGGAATACGTTATGCGACAGCGTTTCCTTTTGCGCCAGGTCGATGATGGCCTGGGCGCACCAGTCAACCGGCACCACGTCGACTTTTTCGTCGAGTGCCGTCGTGAGCGCGCCCAACAGTTGCCAGACCATGAATACCCAGAAAATGCTTTGCGATGGCGCGCAACCGAGGGCGGTATGGCCGACGATGATGGACGGCCGCACATATATCACCGGCAGATCGGGAAATGCATCGCGCAGCTTCTTTTCGCCCATGGCCTTGGAGCGGGTGTATGGAACCAGATGTTCGTCGCCGAGCGGCAAGTTGACCTGTTCTTTCACCACGGCATTGATGCCGGCGCCTTCACCGCAAGCCATTGCGGTGCCGATGTACATGAAGCGCTTCAGAGCCGGCCGGCGATGCATCAGCTTGCCGAGCGCTACGGTGCCGTCGACATTGATCTTCTCAAGCGATGGATGGTTCGAAAAAGTAGCCAGCGCGGCCGAATGGATCACGACCGATACCAGGTCCAGTCGCGGATCGTTGCTGACGTTATCAAGCTCGGAGAGGTCGGAGCAGAGGATCTGGTCGACGCTGATTTGCGCAATATCGGTATCGCTGGCGCCCAGCAACCGCAGATTTTCGATAACCCTGGCGTGTGCCGCAGTCGGTGTTTCGCCGCGTGCCAGCAGCAGCAAATTCTTACCCAGCCCGCGATGTATTGCCTCGACTGCATTTGCACCACCGAGAAAGCCGGTCGCGCCGGTCATCAAAATTAAATTATTCATGGAAAGCGTGTGCTCTTGTAACTTTTCTGATACGGGTTAACGGCTACCTGCCGGCCTTTTTTGGCTGGCTACGGGGCATTGGTTTATGGTGAAACAGTGTGTGTTGTTCCTTACTTGCCGTCTTATTTTGTTGTTCTCATAGTTGGCGCAAGTATACAAACAATGTAACGCGCGATTGTATAGCAAGGTTGACAAATGGATACAGAGATTTACAAAGGGTTTCATCTTGTGGATTTTTATTGTCTAGGTAGCCATTTTTGTTATTTTATTGATATTTTAATCTCGATGCGTTTCGCGATGAAACATGCAAAAACAAGAAAAGTGAATGTTGTCTAACATTTAAATTTGCTTCTTGTGAACTTTCTGCGACAAAAGAGTGACCAAAGGTTAAAGAGATATCTTAGATAGGGCGTCCACGAGACGCATTTCATAGATACGCATGATACCCGTCCGCGTCGGGCGGTAGAACTCATTCCACATCCAGTGCAATCTTGTCAGCCATATCGTTGTCATGTAGCGGTCATGTACAAGATTCGCCGCAAGTCATACCGTCAAATTGGGAGCAAACATGTTTTATTGGATCGTAGCGTTGTTTATCGGCGCCATGACATTGATGCAGTTGCGGGTCAACGCCTGGCTTTGGCTGGTTGCCGTTCTGGCATGGATTGGTACCGGTTTCCAGTTTGCCGGGATTGGCGCGCTGGCAGCGATATTGCTGTTGCTGCTGTTGGTGCCGCCAACTCTGATCGTCGCCATCAAGCCCTTGCGTTATGCGTTGTTGAGCCGGCCAGCGCTAAAGGTGTTCCAGCGCATTTTGCCGCGTATGTCGCAAACCGAACGCGATGCAATTGAAGCTGGCACCATCTGGTGGGATGCCGAACTGTTTTCCGGCAAACCGGCTTGGGAAAAATTGCTGCAGTTGCCGGCGCCAAAATTAAGTGCAGAAGAACAGGATTTCTTCGATAACGAAGTCGAACAGCTATGCCGCCTGGTCAGCGATTGGGAAACCACCGAAATCTGGCAGGACCTGTCGCCGCAAGCCTGGCAGTTCGTCAAGGACAAGGGGTTTCTCGGCATGATCATCCCGAAGCAATACGGCGGCAAGGGATTCTCGGCCTACATGCATTCGCAAGTCATCATGAAACTGTCCTCGCATTGCTCGGCGGCAGCGATTTCGGTAATGGTGCCGAACTCGCTTGGCCCAGCTGAACTGCTGCTGCAATACGGTACCGAAGAGCAGAAAGATTATTTCCTGCCGCGCCTGGCTGCCGGTCAGGAAATTCCTTGTTTTGCGTTGACCAGCCCCTACGCTGGCTCTGACGCCGCGGCGATTCCGGACGTCGGCGTGGTTTGCATGGGCAGTTACGATGGCCAGGAAATGCTGGGCTTCAGGCTTACCTGGGACAAGCGCTATATCACGCTTGGGCCGGTCGCCACCGTGCTGGGCCTGGCATTCCGGGTCCAGGATCCGGAGCGTCTGCTGGTTGCCGATGGCAATGCTGAAATCGACCTCGGCATTACTTGCGCGCTGATCCCGACCAATCATCCAGGAGTCGTGACCGGGCGTCGCCACTGGCCACTGAACGCCGTGTTCCAGAACGGCCCAACTTCCGGCAAGGATGTCTTCATCCCGCTCGATTGGGTGATCGGCGGCCGCGAGCAGATCGGCAAGGGCTGGCGCATGTTGATGGAATGCCTGGCTGCTGGCCGGGCGATTTCGTTGCCTTCGTCGACCGTCGGTTTTTCCAAGCTGGCGGTACAGGGAACCAGCGCCTACGCTGCCATGCGGCAGCAATTCAAGATCCCGATCGGCAAGTTCGAAGGGATCCACGAGATGCTGGCGCGCATGGGCGGCAACTTGTACCTGATGGATGCGGTGCGGCGGCTGTCTGCGCTGGCGGTTGACGCCGGCGAAAAGCCATCGGTGATTTCCGCGATCTCCAAATACCATGTGACTGAACGCGGCCGCGTGTTGATCAACGCCGGCATGGATGTACTGGGCGGCAAAGGCATCTGCATGGGGCCAAACAATTTCATGGCGCGCAGCTACCAGCAGATGCCGATTGCGATCACGGTCGAAGGCGCGAATATCCTGACGCGCTGCCTGATCATTTTCGGCCAGGGTGCGATTCGTTGCCATCCCTATGTGCTGAAGGAAATGGCCGCCGCCGGCGAAGCCGACCAGGGCAAGGCGCTACACGATTTCGACCAGGCGCTGTTCGGCCACATCAGTTTTGTTTGCGCCAATTTTTCGCGCACGTTGCTGGCCGGATTGTCGAGCGGCAGCCTGCCGTCGGCGCCACGCGCAGCGCCGCCTGAGTTGCGGCATTTCTATCGGGCCGTCAACCGCATGTCGGCGGCGTTTGCATTGCTAAGTGATATGTCGATGTTTGTTCTGGGCGGTTCGTTGAAATTCCGCGAACGGATCTCCGGGCGTCTTGGCGACATCCTGTCGCAGTTGTATCTGGTGTCGAGCGTGCTCAAGCGCTACGAAGACGACGGCCGGCCAACGGAGGATTTGCCCTATGTGCACTGGGCGATACAGGATGCGCTGCATCAGGCGCAGGAAGCTTATCTCGGCGTACTCGAGAATTTCCCGAATCGCCCACTGGCTTTGTTGCTGCGGGTGGTTGCCTTTCCTTTCGGACGGCCTTACCAATTGCCTTCCGATGCGCTCGACAGCACCGTGGCCAGGAACATGCAAACCAATGGTGAGAGCCGCGATCGCCTGATTGCAGGCATGCACATGTCGGTCGCCGGTGAATCGCCGCATGCCGCCGGTGAACTGGCTTTCCAGTTGATCCTGCAGGTCAATGCGATCGAAGCGCGCCTGAAGCCGGCAATCCAGGCCGGTACGCTGGCGCCGATCCCGCAAAGCCTGATCGACATGCAGCACTGGATCGTTGCTGCTGCCGCCAGCGGCGACATCAGCGAAGACGAGCAGCAACTGCTGCAGGATTTTGCCCGCCATGGCGACAGCAGCGTGCAGGTCGATGATTTCCCGCAGGATTTCAATCTGTTGGAATCGATACAAAAGCGCATGCAAGCGCTGCAGCAAGCCTGAATAACCAAAGAAAATAGCAACAAGCAAGAGAGAAAATTCATGACTACCTTAGTGCAACCGGGCCTCAAATTGCGCCCGCTGGAACGCAACGACCTGCATTTCGTGCATCAGCTCGACAACAACAGCCACATCATGCGTTACTGGTTCGAAGAGCCGTATGAAGCTTATGTCGAACTGGTGCAGCTGTATGACCAGCACGTCCACGATCAAAGCGAGCGGCGCTTCATCCTGGAAAGCGATAACGGCGAAATGGTGGGGTTGGTCGAGCTAGTCGAGATCACTCACATCCACCGCCGCGCGGAATTCCAGATCATCGTCGCGCCCAGCGCCCAAGGCCGCGGCTACGCCGAGCGCGCCACCCGACTGGCGATCGAGTACGCGTTCTGCGTGCTCAATCTGTACAAGTTATATCTGTACGTCGACAAGGAAAACCAAAAGGCGATCCACATTTACCAGAAATGCGGGTTTGAACTGGAAAGCGAATTGAAGAGCGAGTTCTTCATCAACGGCGTGTATCGCGATGCGATCCGCATGTGCATGTTCCAGCCGGAATACCTAGCCAAGCGGCCGCGTTGATGGCTTGCCGCGCAGGGATGTAGGGCGCTCGATGTTGCTCACTGTTGCTCGACGTTGCTTTCTGGAACTGTGGCGAATTCAAAACAAGCTTGACTTAGTAGTTTCTAAGATATATCTTTAAATCTCATTCAATGAGATAAGGAAGAACCATGTTTGGACGTCACAGAGGCTGCGAACGCGGCCGTATGCATCAAGGACATGAAAGGTCGCATCGCGGCGGCGGTTTGTTTGAACGTGGTGGGCGACGCGAAGGCGGGCGCGGCGGACGCATGTTCGAGCAAGGTAGCTTGCGCCTGGTGATCCTCAATTTATTGCAGGAAAAGCCGCGTCACGGTTACGAAGTCATCAAGGCCATCGAAGAACTGGTGGGCGGCGATTACAGCCCGAGCCCAGGTGTCATCTACCCGACCCTGACCTTGCTGGAAGAGCTGGGCTACGCGGCAATCGAAGCTGAAGCCGGCGGCAAGAAGCTGTATCGCATCACTCCCGAAGGTGAGCAGTTCCTGGCCAGCAACAATGAAGCGTTGACGGCGGCATTGAAGCGCCTGGAAATTGCGCAACGTGCATCTGGCGGTTCGGCGCCTGAACTCAAGCGCGCGATCCAGAATTTCCGGATGGCGGTGCATATGCGCCTGGAACGCGGCGATTTGAGCCAGGAGCAGATGTACGCAATCATCGATGCCATCGACATGGCGGCAGTCAAGATCGAACGGGCCTGAAGCAGCTGCGGGCATATCGCCGCCACTGAATCAGTCCAATGATGAAAATCATGTTGAAATAAGGAGTACCTATGCGTGAACATCGTTATCGTGTCACCCTGGAACATCTGGCGACGCCGAAAGAGGGGGCCGCAATCCATGCCGCCATCGATTTCGAAACCGGCAACCACGATGATCTGTTCGTGATCATCGACAAGGTGCGCAGCCGCGGACAGTTTGATGCCGATACCGCCGCTTCGCTGGCGCTAGGCTTGAAGTTGTTTACCGAAGTGATGCTGAAGAACCGCAGCAATCCGCTGTTTGCCGATATCAACCAGCCGATGCGCGATTTCATCCAGAAACTGAAAGCGCAGCAACCGCCAGCCGCAGAGGCGGCAGCAAATCAAGTTACAAATTAAGTAGCAAATGCACACTCGGGCGGGACGCCGCCTGAGGTGCCGATATAGATGGAAAAAGCGGGGCCAGGATAATTATCCTGGCCCCGCTTTGCATTTCATCCACGAAGGCGTTTTGCCATTCGTTTCACACAGCATCGTTTCAGTCGCGTGCCGGTGCAATCATCTCTGCGTAGTCGTACAGCGCACCAAGGATTTCTTCGCCGCGCTCATCTGCCGTTTCCGACAGATTATCGATTTCCTCAAACAGCATGTCGACGGTGCGGGCATTGCCCTCGCCATCGAACAGGCGCGCCGCCCGATGTTCTTCCCAGCGCTGCGTTTCTTCTTCGCTCAATGTGTCGGGAAATTGCGGGCGCGATAGCGGAACGCCAGTTCTTCCAGGCGCTGGTCGTCGAAACTGATGTGGGCACTGGCCAGTTTCTGCGGCGGTAGTGCGCGCAGATCGTTGAGCTTGCGACGGTCATTGTTGCCGACGAAGCCGCCGTACAAATCTTCATCGACATCGACGCCGCTCTCGTCGGCGCGCTGGAACACCTGGCGCCAGAGTCCGCTGAGATCGGGCGCGCGCGCGGCAATCTCGGCATGGCGCAGCGCCAGTTCGACATCCAGGCCCCAGCGCGCCGCCATGTCGCTCGACAGGGTTTGCAGCTTGTTGATGACGATCGGCGATTTGTTCATGTGCAGCGACTTCAGCGGCAGGCGCGTCATGCCCTCCGGCAGCGCGTCGGTCTTGCTGAACAGGCGCGTGCGCACGGTCTCGGCATCCATCGAAAAGATTTCGCTTGGATCGTAAGCCAGGTCCCAGGCCAGGATTTCATTCTTGTTGGTCGGATGCACGCCGAGCGGCCACATCACGGCGATACAGCCATGTTCAGCCGGGAACATGCCTGAAATGTGCAGGAACGGCCGCGGCGTCGGCAAGCCGATTTCCGCGCCGACGCGGTCTTTCTTGTGCAGCGCCAGGCAGAAATCGAACAGCTTGGGTTGATGCTGGCGAATCAGCCGCGCCAGGCCGATCGTGGCGCGTACATCGGACAGTGCATCATGCGCCGCTTCGTGGCTCAGGCCGTTGGCCGCGGTCAGGTGCTCCAGGCGGAAGCTGGGCCGGCCCTGGTCATTGGTCGGCCACTGGATGCCGTCCGGGCGCAGCGCGTAAGCGGTACGCACCACATCGAGGATATCCCAGCGGCCGCAATTGTTTTGCCATTCGCGCGCATAAGGATCGATCAGATTGCGCCAGAACAGGAAGCGCGTCACTTCATCATCAAAGCGGATCGTGTTGTAGCCGACGCCGATGGTACCTGGTTCGGAAAACGCTTTCTCGATCTGTGCGGCGAACTGGAATTCCGGAATACCGCGCTCCAGGCAAAGTTGCGGCGTGATACCGGTAATCAGGCAAGACTCCGGGTTCGGCAGGAAATCGGCTGCCGGTTGGCAATACAGCATGATCGGCTCGCCGATCTCGTTAAGCTCGGCATCGGTGCGGATCGCGGCAAACTGGGCCGGACGGTCGCGGCGCGGCTGCACGCCGAAGGTTTCGTAGTCGTGCCAGAGAAAGGTGTGATTGGACATCGGTCGCGGATTTGTATGGGGGAGAGGTGCAGCAGTTTACAGGCAACTTTCGAGGCATGTATAGCTGTTTTACAACACTTTAAGAGAAATCCCAGGAAGGCCGAAAAAGTGCTTCCTAGCCCCTTAAATTCACAAAACTGATAACTGCTATTGGCAATCGAAATTGGATAATTAATGGGGAAACGCTATTCTGATTGTGCGACGCAACAATTGGCTTGCGGTGAACGCAAAACGAAGAGGAATCATCATGTCTACATTGACCATTAACAGCAGCAACAGTATCTCCCGCCCAGCAGCATCGTCGACTAGTGTTTTCAGCGCCGTCGCTGCATTTTTCAAGCGCGTCGGCAATGCCTACGAGCGTTCGGAAGCAGAACGTAAAGAAGCCTACCTGGCAGAAGCAGTTGACTTGTACGACCTGGAATACCGCATGCAACAACTGGATCGTGAAAGCGCCCAGACTGCAGCATGGCTCAAGGGTTTCTAAGCAAGATATTGAGCGGCAACCTAAGTACCTGTAGTGAAGCACGCAGTAAAAGCATGTGTTCAGTAGCGCAAGTAGCTAGCAAGTAGCCAGCAAGTAGTCTAAGCAACAAACTGTAGTTGTAGTTCATCAATACCGCTGCGTAGCAGTAGGGCATCCCACCGGCACAGGCCGTAGATCGGGCTGCCCCGCTGCTCACACAGTGCGTCCTCTGCTTCACTTTCCCGGACACATTTCCCGATTTTTAGTGCGACTCTGTCAAGAGCGTAAAATGCTCGACCGTTGGCGGCACCGCAAAGAATGGCCCGACAATCGCGCGCCACTCGGCAAATGCCGGCGATTCGCGAAAATCCACCGTATGGTTTTCCAGCGTCTGCCAGGAAATCGTCAGCACATATCGCTCCGGCGATTCAATTCCCTTATGCACCTTGAATCCGGCAAAGCCCTTGGCTTTGCTGATGACCTGCTCCACGCCGCGCTGGATGGCGGCGTCGAATTCCTGCTGTTTGCCCGGTTGGATCCGGATATCGGCTAATTCGAGAATCATGGGATTTCCATCGTGATGGTTGATTGAAGGGGGATTGTCGCATTTTTGGCGAAGGGCTTCAGCGACGGGTGCGATTCACCTCGGCCAGTCCAATTTGACAAGACGGCAATCAAACTTTGTGGATTGCCGCTCCATTGACTATGCTGAAAGCATAAACAGTCACATGAAGGAGACCGTCATGTTGGGCAGACAAAGACTTTATTTCATGTTGCCGGACATTCCCAGTGCACGCAGCACGCTGGATGAGTTGCTGTTGGCCCGAGTAGGCATCCAGCACATCCATTTCTGGGGCACCGAAGGGAAGTTGCCCGCCGATATGCCTGAAGCCAATGTATTGCACAAAACCGATCTCGCCAACGGTGCCGAAGTCGGCCTGCTGGCAGGTGGCGTCATCGGTCTGGTTCTGGGTATGTGGCTGGTTTATTTCCCGCCCCAGTGGGTGCATCTGAATTGGCTGGCGATGGTGGCGACCACGTTGGCAGGTGCGGTGCTCGGCAGTTGGATGTCGGGAATGGCAGCAGCGGCTTTGCCTAATTCGCGCCTGAAATCGTTCCATGCAGGTATTGAAGAAGCAAGATTCTGTTGTGGTGGATGTGCCGTTCAAGCGTGTGGCGGAAATCGAAGCGCTGATCGAAAAGCGTCATCCGGAAGCGTCTTTCTCCGGCGTAGAGAAACATATTCCAGTATTTCCATAATCTCATCGGACTAGCAGCTATCGACACCGGGCCTTGTGCCCGGTGTTTTTTTGTGTGATTTGCAATGTCTGTTTCTCTATCCCGGTGACTCTCTCCCGCAATTTCTTTGATTTCCTGAGTCTCCTGCATTGTTATTTTGCGGCCGGCTTCGTACACTACCCCCGGTAAAAACAAAATCAATCATACGAATTCACCGAGGCCGACAAGCGCGGACGCAAGGCGAATCGTCATACAGAGAGGATATTCAATGGCGGGTTCCTATTTCCCCAAGTGGCGTTTGCGCACAAGTACTGCCGACGGCCAGGGGCAGGTAATTGCTACCGATGAACGCTTGCCGTGGCCGCAGACCTTCGCGATGGGCGTGCAGCACGTGGTGGCGATGTTCGGTTCGACGGTGCTGGCGCCATTGCTGATGGGCTTCGATCCGAACCTGGCGATCTTCATGTCGGGTATCGGCACCTTGCTGTTTTTGTGCTGGTCGGCGGCCGCGTGCCGAGCTATCTCGGCTCCAGCTTTTCCTTTATCGGCCTGGTGATCGCGGTCAGCGCTTACGGCGGCCATGGACTCAATCCCAATCTCGGCGTGGCGCTCGGCGGCATCATCGCCTGCGGCGTCGTGTATGCGCTGATCGGCTTGCTGGTGATGGCGATCGGGACGCGCTGGATCGAAACCCTGATGCCGCCGGTCGTCACGGGTGCAGTGGTGGCGGTGATCGGCCTGAACCTGGCGCCGATTGCGGTCAAGGGTGTCAGCGGCAATAACTTCGATGCCTGGATGGCGCTGGGGACGGTCCTGTGCGTCGGCGGCGTCGCGGTATTTGCGCGCGGCATGCTGCAGCGTCTGCTGATCCTGGTCGGCTTGATGCTGGCATATGTCATCTATGCGCTGCTGACCAACGGCGCCGGGCTTGGCAAACCGATCGATTTCGGCATTGTCGCCAATGCCGCCTGGTTCGGCATCCCGCATTTCTCGGCGCCGGTGTTCAAGGCCGACGCGATGGCCTTGCTGGCGCCGATTGCCATCATCCTGGTGGCAGAAACCTCGGCCACATCAAGGCAGTGGCGGCGATGACCGGGCAGAACCTCGATAAATACATGGGCCGCGCCTTTGTCGGTGATGGTTTGGCAACGATTGTCTCCGGCAGCGTCGGCGGCACCGGTGTCACCACTTACGCTGAAAATATCGGCGTGATGGCGGTCACTAAAATCTATTCGACGCTGGTGTTCGTGGTAGCAGCTTGCATGGCCATCGTGCTCGGTTTTTCGCCAAAATTTGGCGCGGTGATCCAGACCATTCCCGGCGCGGTGCTGGGTGGCGTCTCGATTGTGGTGTTCGGCCTGATTGCTGTGTCGGGAGCGCGCATCTGGGTCGAAAACAAAGTCGATTTTTCGAATAACCGTAACCTGATCGTGGCGGCGGTAACGCTGGTATTGGGCGCCGGCGACTTTACCCTGAAGCTTGGCCAGTTCTCGCTGGGCGGTATCGGCACCGCGACCTTTGGCGCGATCATTCTTCACGCCATACTGCGGCCGCGCAAGGCATAGGCACGTTGCCGTAGTCGTTTACATGGAAAAGCTGCGCATTGCGCAGCTTTTTTTCGGCCTAGTGTTTTGCAAAATCTCGACGGCTGCGGCATTCGACTTCGATCCATCACGTACTCGATGCGGCGCGTCTGCTGGCCTGATGATGCTTGCGGGCTGTACATAAAAAAACGCGACCCGTGGGCCGCGTTTTTTGTATTGCCTGGAACGGCAGAAAATCAATACGCGCCCATGAAATCGCGCTTGCCGACTTCCACGCCGTTATGGCGCAGGATGTCATAGGCGGTAGTCACGTGGAAGAAGAATTGCGGCAGGCCGTAACCGAGCAGGTAAGTCTGGCCGCTCAGTTTCTTTTCTTTCGGCGTGCCTGGACGCAATACGATTTCCAGGGCTTCGCTGCCGTCGATCTGCGCTGCGCTCAGGCCGTCGATGAAGGCCAGGGTCTTGTTGATGCGGGCATGCAGGTCGGCGAAGGTTTGTTCGTTGTCTTCATAAGCTGGGACTTCGACGCCAGCCAGGCGCGCCGGCACGCTCTTGGCGAAATCGGCAGCGATCTGTACCTGACGGGTCAGTTGGAACATGTCTGGAAACAGGCGTGCCTGCAGCAGTGCGTTCGGGTCGATTTTCTTTTCAGTGGCGTGGGCTTCAGCTTTGGCCAACACATCGTTCAAGGCGTTGAGCATTTGCTTGAAGACGGGAATTGAAGCGCTGTACATGGAGATGGTCATGAATGTTCCTTGGTTGGTTATTGCCTGAGGCGTGTGAAGGAGCGAAAAGGTGGGTGATTATAGTGCTTGCGTGTCGACTTCGCTGCGACGGCCGGATTACAGTCCCAGCAGCCGTTTCTTGGCGCTGACCCATTCCGCTTTGGAAATCAGGCCTTGCTTGTATTGTTCGTTCAGCTGGTCGAGCAGGTCGAAGTCGATTGTGGCGGGAACCGCCGGCGGCGGAACCACCAGCGTTCTGGCGGTGACGATTTTTTTCTCGATCTCGGTTTTCAGATTGGCGAACTTGCCCAACTGGCGGGAGTTGAACAGTACTGTATTGGCATCGCTGGCGGCGCGCACCAGGCTGGTCTCGTTGGGATTGCCGTCGGCCGGATAAAAGCGGATGTAGCCGTTGCTCAGCAGGCCGGGTAACTGGATGCGAACACCGTTCAAGGCGCTGATCAAAATATCCTTGTCGCCATTCCTGGCTTGCGTCAGGCGCGCCATGGCGCCGGCGCGCTTTATCTGGATTCGGTCACTGAGCAGCGTTACTTGGCCATTAATGCCCCGTACCTGTATCTCTACCTGTATGACAGCTCGGTTCACGTCAGCTACTTTCTTGTGTGCGGTCTCTCTGGTGACGATCTTGTCGTCTATGCATCGGATACTGTAACACCTTGCCTCAAATGAATAAAGACGCCGTACCGGGTTAACGGTGTGGCGTCTTTATTGTTTTTCCACGTGAAAATTAAATGTCGTTTATTTTACCCAGCTGTCTTTCAAGGTGACCGTCCGATTGAAGACCGGCTTGCCTGGTTTCGAATCGACCCGGTCGGCGACGAAGTAGCCATGCCGTTCAAACTGGTAACGGTCTTCCGGCTTGGCGTCCTTCAGACTTGGTTCCAGATAGGCAGTGATGACTTCCTTGGCGTTCGGATTCAGGGCGGCCTTGAAATCCTTGCCGCCGGCATCCGGATGCGGATCGGTGAAAAGACGGTCATACAAGCGCACTTCGGCTTCCAGCGCATGGGCTGCGCTGACCCAATGGATGTTGCCCTTGACCTTGTAATTGGCGCTGCCTTCGGTGCCGCTCTTGCTGTCCGGGAAATAGGTGCAATGGACCGCGGTGACCTTGCCATCGGCATCTTTTTCAAAGCCGGTGCATTCGATCACGTAACCGTGGCGCAGGCGAACCCGGCTGCCGGCCTTGTCGGCGCTTGGCGGGAACAGGCGGAAGTAGCCCTTGACCGGTGTTTCCATGAAATCTTCCTGTTCGATCCACAGCGTCTTGCTGATCGGGAAATGACGTAATGCAGTTGCGTGTTCCGGGTGTGCAGGCGGGTAGACCGGCGCCTGGCAATCCACGGTTTCACCTTCCGGGAAATTGTCGATGACCAGTTTCAGCGGCCGCAGCACGGCATTGGCGCGCGGTGCCTTTGGGTCGAGATCTTCACGCAGTGCGCCTTCCAGCGAACTCATGTCGATCCAGCCGTCGGATTTGGTGACGCCGGTGCGTTCGCAGAACAGTTGTAGCGATTCCGGTGTGAAGCCGCGGCGGCGGATGCCGACCAGGGTCGACATGCGCGGGTCGTCCCAGCCGTCAACGATGCCTTCGTCCACCAGCTGGCGCAGCTTGCGCTTGCTGGTGATCACGTAGGTGACGTTGAGGCGCGAAAATTCGTATTGGTGCGGCACCGGTTTTTGCAGGAAGCCGGCGGCGCTCAAGTGCTCCAGCACCCAGTCATAGAACGGCCGGTGATCCTGGAATTCCAGCGTGCAAATCGAATGCGAAATGTTTTCCAGCGCATCGGAAATCGGATGCGTGTAGTCGTACATCGGATAGATGCACCACTTGTCGCCGGTGCGGTGATGATGGGCGTGACGGATCCGGTAGATGGCGGGATCACGCAGGTTCATGTTCGGCGACGCCATGTCGATCTTGGCGCGCACAATGTGTTCGCCATCCTTGAATTCGCCAGCCTTCATGCGGCGGAACAGATCCAGCGATTCAGCCGCCGGGCGGTCGCGGAACGGCGAATTCTTGCCGACTTCGCCGAAATTGCCGCGGTTGGCGGCCATCTGTTCGGCGCTTTGGCTGTCGACATAGGCCAGGCCGGCAGTAATCAGGTATTCCGCCATTTCGTACAATTTGTCGAAATAGTTACTGGCGAAGTAGAGGTGCTCGCCGGTATTGTCTTTCCAGTCGAAGCCCAGCCAGCGCACGCTGTCGATGATGGTGTCGACATATTCCTGCTCTTCTTTTTCAGGGTTGGTGTCGTCGAAACGCAAATGGCAGCGGCCGGCGTAATCGCGGGCCAGGCCAAAGTTGACGCAGATCGACTTGGCATGGCCGATATGCAGGTAGCCGTTCGGCTCCGGCGGAAAACGGGTGACGACTGGCGGCAATGGCTGACCCTGGCTGTCCTTGCGATCGGCGTAGGAGCCGGCGGTCAAATCGGTTTCGATGATGCCGCGCAGGAAGTTGGACGAGGCTGGTGCAGGTGGGGTATGGCCGTTGGTGTGGTCAGTGCTCATGGAGAATTGGTTTATACGCTTTGCTGAATTGGTAGGGATGTACTTCATTCTACCGTAGCGGGAGCGGTTTCAGGCGTGGCCGGGCGGATTTTGTTGCACTGCGGTTGCAGGATGGAACAGCGACTGGGGACGCTTTTAAAGGTTGGGCCGGTGCCAACCAGAGAGTTGTCAAAAATTCACTTGAGTGGGGCCGGTTGGCGATCCGTTGCCGATGCCTGTCGGCGACGGATGTCTTTTACATTTGCCGGAACAGATGGGCAAACACGCGGCTCACGGCTAGGGCTTCGCTGCGGCCGCGCAGTTTGAGGGAGAGTTTGCCGCTTTCGTCGCGGATCGCCATCTGGATGAATTGGTGATTGACGACGGTACCGCGGTGTACCTGCCAGAACTGGCGGCCATCGATCTGTTGCAGCAAATCCTTGAGGCTGGTGCGGATCAGCGATTCGCTGTCGGCGGTGACGACATTGATGTATTTGTCGCTGGCTTCGAAGTAGATCACCTCGTTGATCGGAATCATGCGGATCTGGTTGCCGACCGCGGCGCGGATCATGGTCAGCGGCTCTGTACTCGACTTGGGTTGCATGTTGTTCAGTTGGCCGATCAGACGCTCCAACGCAGAATTGCTATCGTCGTTCTGTTGCAGCCGCTGCTGCAGGCGCGTGATGGTTTTACCGAGGCGCGCATCGCTGATTGGCTTCAGTACATAATCGGCGGCAGCGTGCTCGAAAGCGTTGACCGCATATTCGTCGTAGGCGGTGACAAACACGATCAGTGGAAACGCCTCATTATCAGGCCATTCCTCGGCCAGTTCCTGGGCTGCTTCGAGACCGGTTTTACCTGGCATCTTGATATCCAGGAACAGGATGTCGGGGCGCTGCCTGAGGGTTTGTTCGACCACGGCCTGGCCGTTGTCGACGCTGGCGATGATCTGCAGCTCTGGCCACAGGCGCTGTAGTGATTGCTTCAAGGCCGCCGCCAGGATCGGCTCGTCCTCGGCAATCAGGGCGCGCAAATTGGATGGTGTGGTCATGTCAGGATGGGTAGTTGAAGTTGGGCGATAACGCCATGCGGCAATTTCGGTTTCACAGTCAGGCTGGCGCGCGAACCGTACAGTGCTTGCAGCCGTTCGTGGATGTTGCTGAGGCCGATATGGCTGGCATGGTTGTTCGGCTGCAGATCGGATTGCGCGCTCAGGCCGAGGCCGGTGTCGCTGACATCAAGCAGCAGTATTTCGCCTTGACGGCTGGCTGCCACTTCGACGCGGCCGCCCTCGATCTTCGGCTCCAGGCCGTGCTTAATGGCGTTTTCGACCAGCGGCTGCAGCAGCATCGGCGCAATCACGGTATCGCGCAGTTCGGCTGGCAACTGCAGGTCGAAACTGAGGCGGCTGCCCATGCGCAGCGACATCAGCTCCAGATAGGCTTCCATCAGGCTGAATTCCTGCGCCAATGTAGTCTGCTCAATGCGCGAAGAGGAGAGCGAGGCGCGCAGGAATTGAATCAACTGGTCCAGCATCTGCTGCGCTCGCGGCGCGTCAATGGCGATCAGGCTTTGCAGAGTCGCCAGCGTGTTGAACAACATGTGTGGTTCGATCTGTGCCTGCAGCATCTGCAACTGCGCCTGTAACGCCTGCTTTTCGATTGCCGTGGCTCGCGCCTTTTCAATTGCCGCCTGGTTGCGCAATTCGGCAAGCGTGCTCAGGTTCCAGAAAAACAGGGTGGCGCCGACGCAGACCGAAACAGTCAGGATGATCAGGCCAAGGCCGCTTACATTCATATACATAGAGGAAAAATTGTCTGTGGGCAGCCCGAGTAGCAGATCGGCCAGGCGGATGCCGAGAAATTGGGCGATGCCCGCCGCCACTAGGATGAAGGCCAAGAAATGCGCCTTGCGTGGCGTTGAATTGCGCCAGAACACGACGCGGCCTGCTTCTATCAGCACCATCGCCGACATGCCGATGCACAACGAAAACACCAGGTTCACCCAGAAACTGTCGCTGATGCGCATCACGTACGTGACAATCACGGCGCAGATGATGTCGATGCCGAGATTGAGGTAGAAAGCTCGCAGCAGGCGCCGTGCCAGTGGCTCGGTGTTTTGCGGTAAAGCGATTTCAGCGGTTGGCTTCATGCAGGAGGAATAGGGTTATTTTTATCTAGTTCGCGTTCGATCATGCGCCGTTTCCATTGCGCGCCGGGGGCATGCAAGAATACCGCAAGGCCGTGAAATAGCAACCCGATTCCCCATCCCAAAAGCGGACCGAGCACCCATGGATGACCAGGGTTGTGCAAGAAATTGAGCAGCGCCAGGCCGCTGTTGACAATCAAATAAACTGCCAGATGCACGAAAAATCCAATTTTGCGCTCGACCTGGCGTTGCGCATCCTGATAGTCGGGTCTGGTATCGTTCATGACATTCTCCTTCTTATGGAATGGCTCGATTGTGTCGTTGCCAGCCGCTGTCAGGAAGGGAAATGCGACGAAACCTGGATTGCATGTCGCGAATGGTAGCCGGCGGTCGCCGATTGCCAAATACATCAAATCCATTAAGATTGACATTAACAGGGGGGCTGCAGTCCGCTTTCCCTCCGTTAGTCCAATTTATCCAATAGAAAGAAAACATTCATGTGGCCCTACCCGAAAGTAGTTGCACATCGCGGCGGTGGCACGCTGGCGCCGGAAAATACGCTGGCGGCGCTGCGTTGTGGCTTGAAGCACGGATACCGTGCGGTCGAATTTGATGTCATGCTATCGCGTGACGGTGTGCCAATCCTGATGCATGACGCGGTGTTTGGCCGTACCGTGCGCGGCGTCGGTAAAGTATCCGATTTCACTGCCGAGGAATTGACTGCGATGGATGCTGGCAGCTGGCTGGGCGAGCAGTTTGCCGGCGAACGCATCTGCACTTATCGCCAGGCGCTCGATTTTTGCCGGCAGAACGATATCTGGATGAATGTCGAAATCAAACCGGCCGAAGGATTCGAAGTGGAAACCGGGCGTATTGTCGCGCAGCTGACGGAGGAGTGTTTTGCGCATGAGGTGGAGGAACATGTAGCCAGCGCGGACGGGGCATGGGCCGACCCGGCGTTGCCATTGTTTTCCTCTTTTTCATTTGAGGCTCTGCGCGCCGCGCAGGTGGCCGCGCCGGATATTCCACGCGGCTTCCTGACCGATACTATCGAAAACGACTGGCAGCAACGGCTGCAGGAGCTGGACGCGGTAGCCCTGCATACCAACCATAAATACCTGTCGCCGATCCAGGCGCAGGCAGTCAAGCAAGCCGGTTACGGCCTGTTTTGCTATACGGTGAACACACCTAATCGCGCCGCCGAGATCCTCGGCTGGGGTGTGGACGGTTTCTGCACCGACCGGATCGATCTGATTAGCGCTGAATGAGATATGCCAGTCTCACGTGGCATGGGCGAAATAAAAGCAAAGTTGTGTGATCGATCATGTCAACCTAAATCGGCAAGCGGGCGTTAAGAGAGGGCAGAACCGAGTTTCAGGCCATATTCACCGTGACAAGGCGAGTGGTTGATCGTGAGTTTTACTCTTGAAGTGTCAAATTTGCTTGTTTTTATAATAATTGAAAGGAAGTCAAAATGAAGATCAATAAATTGCTGGCTGCTGTTGTTGTTGCTGCTTTCGCTCTGCCTGTCATGGCGCAAAATGCTCCTGCAGCAGCTCCTGCTCCTGCGGCTCCAATGGCGGCTCCAGCGGCTGCGGCTCCTGCAGCGCCAGCGAAAAAAGCGCACAAGAAACATCATCACAAGAAGAGCCACAAGATCACAGCTACGCCAGTTAATAAGGGCGCCTAATAGCCCGCTGTACGGCTGATAAGGGGCTGGATTTCGCGAAATTCAGACCTCTTGTCATTCAAAGCCCGCCGGGAGCGATCCTGGCGGGCTTTTTTCATCCTGCCGCAAGAGAATGATGCGGCGGGTATCACGTATAATCGAAGGTTTGCAAAAGAACATAGTTGCCCTTCGCATTGTGGATCGATCGTATCCGCATAGGGCGGCGACCTTGTCCCATTGCCTTTTTCCTTGCACCGTTTCATTTTTTGCCCAAGAACATGAACTCAGCCGAAATCCGCGAAAAGTTTCTCAAATTCTTTGAATCCAAAGGCCACACCATTGTGCGCTCGTCCAGCCTGGTCCCCGGCAACGATCCGACATTGCTGTTTACCAACTCCGGTATGGTGCAGTTCAAGGATGTGTTCCTGGGCACCGAAAAGCGCAACTATGTGCGTGCCACCTCGGTACAGCGCTGCCTGCGCGCCGGTGGTAAGCACAACGATCTGGAAAACGTCGGTTACACGGCGCGTCACCACACATTTTTCGAAATGCTGGGCAACTGGTCGTTCGGCGACTACTTCAAGCATGACTCGCTGGTCTGGGCCTGGGAGCTGCTGACCAAGGTGTATGGCTTGCCGGCGGATAAATTGTGGGCCACGGTGTATGAAACTGACGATGAAGCCTACGATATCTGGCACAAGGTGATTGGCCTGCCGAAAGAGCGCATCGTGCGCATTGGCGACAATAAGGGCGCGCCATATGCATCGGACAACTTCTGGCAGATGGCCGACACCGGCCCTTGCGGCCCTTGCTCCGAAATTTTCTACGACCACGGCCCGGACGTCTGGGGCGGTCCTCCGGGCAGCCCGGAGCAGGACGGCGACCGTTATATCGAAATCTGGAACAACGTGTTCATGCAGTTCGATCGCCAGATCGATCCGAAGACCGGCGAAGCGACGTTGACGCCGTTGCCGAAGCAATGCGTCGATACCGGCATGGGCCTGGAGCGCCTGGCTGCGGTGTTGCAGCACGTGCACAGCAACTACGAAATCGACTTGTTCCAGCGTCTGATCAAGGCTGCTGCACGCGAAACCAATACTACCGACCTGGCAAACAACTCGCTGAAAGTGATCGCCGATCATATCCGCGCCTGTTCTTTCCTGGTGGTCGATGGCGTCATTCCTGGCAATGAAGGCCGCGGCTACGTGCTGCGCCGGATCATCCGCCGCGCATTGCGCCACGGGCACAAGCTGGGTCAGACCAAACCGTTTTTCTACAAGCTGGTCAAGGATCTGGTGCTGGAGATGGGCGCCGCCTATCCGGAACTACCGGAAGCGGCAGAGCGCGTCGAGCAAGTCCTGAAGCAGGAAGAAGAACGTTTCGGCGAAACGCTGGAACACGGCATGAAAATACTGGAAGCAGCGTTGGCCAAGAATTCCAAAAAGCTGGATGGCGAAACTGCATTCACCCTGTACGACACCTTCGGTTTCCCGCTCGACCTGACTGCGGATATCTGTCGCGAACGTGAAGTCGAGCTGGACGAAGCCGGTTTTGCCACTGCGATGGAGCGCCAGAAAACGACCGCGCGCGCGGCCGGTAAGTTCAAGATGGCTGCCGCGGTGGAATACAGCGGCGACAAGACTCGTTTCGTCGGCTACGACGAGCTGACCCATGAAGCCAAAGTGCTGGCCCTGTATGTGGACGGTAGCGCGGTGCAGAAAATCGAAGCCGGCCAGGACGCCATCGTGGTGCTCGACACCACGCCGTTCTATGCTGAGTCCGGTGGCCAGGTTGGCGACTGCGGCGTGCTGGAAGCATCTGGCGCATTGTTCGACGTGGCCGATACCCTGAAAATCCAGGCTGAAGTATTCGGTCATCACGGCAATCTGCGCAGCGGTTCGTTGGCCGTTGGCGACAAGGTCAACGCCAAGGTCGATACCGCCGTGCGCGGCCGCACCATCCGCAATCACTCGGCGACCCACCTGATGCACAAGGCATTGCGTGAAGTGCTGGGCGCACACGTGGCGCAAAAGGGTTCGCTGGTCGACGCCGACAAGACCCGTTTCGACTTCAGTCACAATGCGCCGGTCAGCGCCGATGAAATTCGTCGTATCGAAGAAATCGTTAACCGTGAAATTCTCGCCAACGTCGCTACCGAAGCCAAGCTGATGTCGTTTGACGACGCGGTTGGCGCTGGTGCAATGGCTTTGTTCGGCGAGAAATACGGCGATGAAGTGCGCGTCCTGTCGATCGGTACTTCGCGCGAATTGTGCGGCGGTACTCACGTCAGCCGCACCGGCGATATTGGCTTGTTCAAGATCGTCGGCGAAGGTGGCGTTGCTGCCGGTATTCGCCGTATCGAAGCGGTGACCGGCGAAGCCGGCCTGGCGCTGGTGCAAAGTTTGAGCAATCGCGTCAACGAAGCTGCCGCTGCATTGAAAGCGCAGCCAGAAGAACTGACCCAACGCATCGCGCAGGTGCAAGATCACGTCAAGGCGCTGGAAAAAGAACTGAGCAGCCTGAAGTCGAAACTGGCGGCGAATCAGGGCGATGAACTGGTGCTGCAAGCCGTCGATGTCAACGGCATCAAGGTGCTGGCGGCGACGCTGGAAGGCGCCGATAGCGCCACCTTGCGTGAAACCATGGACAAGCTGAAAGACAAGCTGAAAACCGCAGCCATCGTGCTGGCGGCAGTCAAGGATGGCAAGGTCAGCCTGATTGCCGGCGTCACTGCCGACGCCACTGGCAAGGTCAAGGCTGGCGAGTTGGTCAACTTCGTCGCCCAGCAAGTCGGCGGCAAGGGTGGTGGCCGTCCTGACATGGCGCAAGCTGGCGGCACCGATCCGAGCGGCCTGGCGGCAGCCTTGCAAGGCGTTGCGGCATGGGTCGGCGAGCGCGCCTGAATAAGATGAGCTTTGAATGATGGCTTGAGATACAGGCCATGCAGTTCAGCAAAGCGGGAAGCATCAAATCGCAGTAGTATCGCGGATTGATTCTTCCCGCTTTTTTCTATTCCATCCAACTGACATCATCAGCCATGAGCGAATTTAAATTCTGTCCGGTTTGTGCAACGTCCCTGATTCAGCGAGCCGATGAAGGCGAAGCCGGGAAATTGCGGCTGGCGTGTCCCGAAGGGCACTGGACCCACTGGGACAATCCGTTGCCGGTGCTGGCCGCGATTGTCGAGATCGACGGCAAGATCCTGCTTGCGCGCAACGCCGCATGGCAAGAGGGCATGTTTGCGTTGATCACCGGCTTCATGGAGCGCGATGAAACGCCGGAGCAGGGCATTGCGCGCGAACTGAAGGAAGAAACCAACCTGGACGCCGGGCAGATTACGTTGATTGGTGTCTATGAATTCATCCGCAAGAACGAACTGATCATCGCCTATCATGTCAAGGCATCCGGCACGATCAGCTTGTCTGAAGAACTGCTGGAGTACCGTCTGCTGGAACCGGCCAAATTGCGGCCATGGCGCGCCGGCACCGGCCATGCGGTGGCCGACTGGATGCGCGGCCAAGGGCTGGCGGTTGAATATGTCGATCGGCCGTTGCTGGAACCGGCGCCGGAAGCCGCGCTGAAATCGTAGCATGCTCGCCACAGCGGTTTTTATTGCAAATAAATAACGCTGCCATGAGGCAATGACTGGGTAGAATTGCGTAATTACAATTCCAACACCTCATTTAGCGCCGCTGAACCGCCATGCTGATTATTCCGGTAGACCGTAAGCCAGACTGGCGGCGCCCGCCGCTGATTACCATTTTTCTGGTGCTGGTCAATTTGCTGATCTACTTCGGCATACAGTGGGGCGAGCGCAGCCATATGGAGCCGGCTGCCAACTATTACCTGGTCGAGTCGCGCCTGCCGGAATTCGAATTCCCCGCCTACGCCCGCTATCTGGAAAGCGACAACAAGACCGCTGCCGCAACCAGCATGCGCAAGGCCTTGGAACGCTGGCAGCAAATACGTGCGCGCGCTGACCTGGCCGCCGCACGCAATGGGAAGACGGCATCGCTGGACGATTACGGGCAAATCGCCCAGGCCTGGTATGTGCTGGATGCCGATACGGCTTTTTCGGCGCTGATGCAGCAACCGAAGCTGGCCGTCCTTGGGACTATCGATGCCGACGATCTGGCCGTGTGGAAGGAGCAGCGCGAGCATTATTCGCTGATCCGCAAACGCAGCTTTACCGAGCGCTATGCGCTGATTCCGGCCCAGGCTTTCGAACGCCCAGTTACCTTGATCACCCACATGTTCCTGCATGGCAGCGTCGAGCATGTGTTGGGCAATATGGTGTTCCTGGCGATGGTCGGTTACGCGGTCGAGATACTGCTTGGTGGTGGTTTGTTCTTGTTGTTCTATCTCGCCTCGGGCTTGCTGTCGGCCGCCTTTTATCTGTTGTTCCGCGGCGACAGCATGATCTTGTCGCTGGGCGCGTCGGCGCAATTTCCGGCGTCATGGGAATGTACACCGTGCTGTATGGCTTGCGCCGGATTCGCTTCTTCTACTGGTTCCTGTTCTATTTCGATTTCTTCACGGCGCCGGCGCTGATCATGTTGCCGATCTGGGTCGGCAAGGAAGCCTTCGACCTGTGGTTCGGCGGCCCGTCTAACACCAATTACTACGCGCATATAGGCGGCCTGCTTGGCGGCGCATTGCTGGCGCTCTTGTATCGCTTGCTGGCGCGCCGGAAGCTGGAGCAGGCGCATGCGAACTATGTTGCCCCTGCCGATGATGACAAGTTGCTGCGGACCTTGCAGCAGAGCGCTTATGCGGCGTTGAGCCGTCTTGACTTCGAGCGCGCCCGGCGTGATTTCAGCAGCCTGGTAAGCAAGACGCTGGCACAGAAAAGGACGCCGCAACCTGACTGGCTGCTGCAGTTGTTCAACCTGTCGAAAGGCGCGCCGTCATCGTCAGCATTTCATCAAGTCGCGGCCATGCTGCTGCGCTTGCCGAAAGGTGCGCTCGATGAAGAGAAAGTTCACCAGGTGTATCTGGATTATGTGGCGCGTGCCGCGCCGCGGCCGTCGCTGAGCAGCGAGCAATCGCTGGCCCTGGCCAAGCGCTTTGCCCTGAACGGCCAGCCGCAGACGGCTGAGAATATCTTGCAGATACTAATGGTAACGGCGCGTCAGCACCAACAACTGCCGCAACTGGTGCATTGCATCGCCAGAGGATTCATTGCTGCGGGTAGGCACGATAAAGGGCAGCAATACCAGAAATTATTGCTGCAACAGTTTCCGACGAGTGACGAAAGCCGTTTGATTTCCAGTCCGGGTAACCGGTATTAGGCTGGCGAGGACGGTTCGGCAAGGCGTTCAATAATGCGCTTGTACTGTTGCGCTTCGATGGCTGCAGGGCTTGCGGGCCACTGCGCAATCACGTGATTGAACAAAGCCATCGCACGGGTATCCTGGCGCAGATGGTCGGACAGTAATTTCCCGGCCAGCACCAGTACCGCCGGCACATCCTTGTGGCGTGGCGCACGTTTGTGGAAACCCGAGACAATTTCGAGCGCTACTTGATATTCGCGGATCGAAGCCGCCGCCGTAGCAATGTCCAGTACGTGATCGGGATTGTCGACCTTGAACTCGGGATCGAGTTGGCGCGCCTGCCGCCAGGTGTCGCCGATGCGCCCGGCCTTGCCCGAGCGGGCCAGCGCAAACAGATGGCGTTGCGCATGCTCAAGCTGTTTCTTGGTATCGCCTTTGAGCATCAGCAGTTTGGCGTAGTGCCCGCACAGCTGCGCGTTATGCTGATCGTAGCGCAGTTCTTCCCACACCATTTCCATCGCCATGTCGATATTGCCGTCGCGGATCATCGCGCCGATCTGTTGCGCCAGGATTTCTTCGTCGGTCAGCGGACGGTTTTTGCGGCTGCTGGCCAGCGCGTTGATTTCAAAATTGCGATCCGGGGAATAACCGATCTCCTGATGGTACTGGTACATCGTATAGCCCATCAGGTTGAAGCCGACCAACGTGAAGTAGGCGAAGGCAAAAATGCCGAGTCCGACCAGCAGCACGATCGGCAGCTTTCCGACGAATAGTGCAATCAGCACCGGCGCCGACTGGTTCAGTATGAAACCGAATACCCACAGCGCCAGGTAAGGCCAGCCGACCGCCCTGATCATCTTGAACACGTTGAATGGATTGATCGCCTCGGTGAAACTGTGGGTGTGTCCGAGCACCATGATGCAGGCCGGCAGCATCAGGTTGGCCACAGCGTTACCCGCCAGCAGGAGAAGCGGATGGATCTCGCCAAGTATCGCGACAAAAAAACCTTGCACCAGCACCACCAGCAGCAATTTGTACGGCGACATTTTGTGCACGTCGTTCGGCTCATCGAAATCCGCATGGCGCAGATTGCCGAGCGAGGTCTGTTCCAGGACTCGGAACGCCTGGCGCATCAAGTCGACCAGGAAACCGATGCCGACCAATACCGTGATGATCAGGATGAGTGGCGAAAAGCCGCCGTCCTCGCCGTATCCGCCCAGCATCCACAAGCCTGCGCCGATTAGGGCATAGACTGCCGGATGCCAGAGCAATTGCGGTTGGGCTGGATACAGGAAAAATTGCGGCAGACGTTGCCAGAATGGCGTAATGTTCCTATATGGCTTTTCGGTAGCGGTATCCGACATGCTTTTTCCTCAGGGGCTCGCTCAGGGCAGCATTGAAGCTGGTGCTTATTTCTGCCGGTTATGCTTGTTACAATTTGTTACTGGCGAGCTCGATGTTAGCATGAGGGCGATACATAAAGATTGCATTAAAGACATATTTAATTGTTGCGACAGCTGTTGTAAAAATGATTGATGGTTTGTTGCGATGCGTCAAAGCGCTGTATGTTTGGAGTAGAATCACAAATTGGCAGCAAATGTTAAAAATCTTTACATTACGAAGTGGTTATGGAATTTAATAAAGAACTCGACGCACGCGGCCTGCATTGCCCACTGCCGATTTTGAAAACCAAGAAGGCGCTGGCCGACATGCTGAGTGGCGAAGTGCTGCGCGTGATGGCGACGGATTCCGGTTCGGTCAGGGATTTTCAGGCATTTGCCAAGCAGACCGGCAATGATTTGCTGGAGCAGAGTGAGGAAAACAAAGAGTTTATTTTCTTCATGAAGCGCAAATAAACAAACGCCTATAAAACTTGCCTGGCGTTTGGCGCTTTCAGCCGGCTTCGTCGTACCTGTCACATACACATTGCAACCAGCATCCTGCTGGTCGCCTCCCGCTTTAACCACTTCCTCCCGCTGCCTGGTCCCAGATCGGAAAATTCCTCTCAGATAAGCCGAAATCGGCATTTGACCCCAGATGTTCTGCAATAACTTGTGGCAATTAGTTGGTTTGCTCTATTCTTTAATAGAACGATCGTGCTAAATTCCAGTGTCAGGTCGAATTCTCTCTTATAATTCCCAATTCAGATTTACGTTAACGTCAATTCAGATTTCTTTATTTAAATAAAAGGCATAACGATGAAAGTACTAGTACCAGTCAAGCGCGTCGTCGACTACAACGTCAAAGTGCGGGTCAAGTCGGACGGCAGCGGTGTAGATATTGCTAACGTCAAGATGTCGATGAATCCGTTTGACGAAATCGCTGTCGAAGAAGCCACACGCCTGAAAGAAGGCGGCAAGGTCACTGAAGTGATCGCGATTTCCTGCGGCGTCACGCAATGTCAGGAAACCCTGCGCACCGCAATGGCGATCGGCGCCGACCGCGGCATCCTGGTCGATACAGCTGACACCGACCTGCAGCCGCTGGCAGTCGCCAAGCTGCTGAAGGCAGTCGCAGACAAAGAGCAGCCGCAGTTGATCATCCTCGGCAAGCAAGCCATCGACGACGATTGCAACCAGACCGGCCAGATGCTGGCTGCGCTGCTGGGCTGGCCGCAAGCGACATTCGCTTCCAAGGTTGTGCTGGAAGACGGCAAGGTCACGGTGACGCGCGAAGTCGACGGCGGCCTGGAAACCATCGCTCTGACTCTGCCTGCAATCATCACTACTGACTTGCGCCTGAACGAGCCGCGCTACGTGACGCTGCCGAACATCATGAAGGCCAAGAAGAAAACTCTGGACGTGTTCAAGCCAGCCGATCTCGGTGTTGACGTTGCACCACGCCTGAAGACGCTGAAAGTGGTCGAACCGGCCAAGCGCAGCGCCGGCATCAAGGTGCCTGACGTGGCAACCCTGGTCGCCAAGTTGAAGAACGAAGCCAAGGTCCTGTAAGCGATTACTAACCTGAACCAATTCACATCCAAGAACCACGCGCAGTGCCGCATCCAGTGATTGCAGGCGCGCGCATACAAATCAGGAGTCACCATGACAGCTCTCGTCATTGCCGAACACGATAACGCCTCATTAAAAGGCAGTACCCTCAATACCATTACCGCCGCCAGCCAATGCGGTGGCGAAGTCCACGTGCTGGTTGCCGGCAGCAACTGCGGCGCAGCCGCCCAAGCCGCTGCGCAAGTTGCCGGCGTGACCAAAGTGCTGGTCGCCGATGCTGCGTATTTCGCTGACGGCCTCGCAGAAAACGTCGCCGAGCAAGTGCTGGCGCTGGCTTCCGCTTACAGCCACATCCTGGCCCCGGCTACCGCCTACGGCAAGAACATCCTGCCACGCGTCGCCGCCAAACTGGATGTCGGACAGATTTCCGAAATCACCAAGGTCGACAGCCCGGACACCTTCGAGCGTCCGATCTATGCCGGTAACGCTATCGCTACAGTGCAATCGGCTGACGCCATCAAGGTCATCACCGTTCGTACCACCGGCTTTGATGCTGCTGCCGCGGGCGGCTCCGCTGCTGTGGAAAACATTGCTGCAGCTGCTGACTTCGGCAAATCGGCCTTCGTTTCACGCGAACTCGCCAAGTCGGATCGTCCTGAACTGACAGCCGCCAAGATCATCGTTTCCGGTGGCCGCGGCATGGGCTCGGCTGAAAACTTCAAGATCCTGGAACCGCTGGCCGACAAGCTTGGCGCGGCAATGGGTGCGTCGCGCGCCGCAGTCGACGCTGGCTTCGTACCGAACGACTGGCAGGTCGGCCAGACCGGCAAGATCGTCGCGCCGCAACTGTATATCGCGGTCGGTATTTCCGGCGCGATCCAGCATCTGGCCGGGATGAAAGACTCCAAAGTCATCGTCGCCATCAACAAGGACGAAGAAGCGCCGATCTTCTCGGTGGCCGACTACGGCATCGTTGGCGATCTGTTCGAGATCGTGCCGCAGCTGGTAGCCGAACTGGGCTGAGCTGCATAGTGTTGCACGGCGTTGAAAAGCAAACTACGGATTGATTTTCAACGTTCTGTCAGGAATCATAACGGGTGGTATTGCAGGTACTGGCAGCGCCAGATCTAGTAGTGCCACCCGATTTTTTTGGAGTAGGTCATGAGTTATGTCGCCCCACTGAAAGACATGTTGTTTGTCCTGAACGAGTTGGCCGGACTGGAGCAGGTCAATGCGCTGCCGGGCTGCGAGGATGCGACGCCGGAAACCGTGGAAGCGGTACTGCAGGAAAATGCCAAGTTTTGCGGCGAAGTCGTCGCTCCGCTGAATCGCAGCGGCGATCTGGAACCGAGCTATTGGCACGACGGCCAGGTCACCACCAGCAAAGGCTTTAAAGAGGCGTTCAAGGCGTTTGCCGAAGCGGGCTGGCAAGGTGTTCAGCATCCGGTCGAATTTGGCGGTCAAGGCTTGCCGAAGCTGGTCGCAACCCCATGCATCGAGATGCTGAATGCCGCCAATTTGTCGTTTGCGTTGTGCCCGTTGCTGAGCGACGGCGCCATCGAAGCGTTGCTGACAGCCGGTAGCGACGAGCAGAAGCGGATTTACCTGGAAAACCTGGTGTCGGGAAAATGGACCGGCACCATGAACCTGACCGAACCGCAAGCCGGTTCCGATCTGGCGCTGGTGCGCACCCGCGCGGTGCCGCAGGACGATGGCACTTTCAAGATTTCCGGCACCAAGATTTTCATTACCTACGGTGAGCACGACATGGCCGAGAATATCGTCCATCTGGTGCTGGCGCGCACGCCTAACGCACCGGAAGGCGTGAAAGGCATTTCACTGTTCATCGTGCCGAAATTCCTGGTCAATGCTGACGGCACGCCAGGCGCCCGTAACGATGTCCATTGCGTGTCGCTAGAACACAAGCTGGGCATCAAGGCCAGCCCGACTGCAGTGCTGCAGTTCGGTGATCACGGCGGCGCCATCGGCACATTGGTCGGCCAGGAAAATCGCGGTCTCGAATACATGTTCATCATGATGAATGCGGCGCGTTTTGCAGTTGGCCTGCAAGGCATCAGCGTTGCCGAGCGCGCCTATCAAAAAGCCGTAGCTTACGCCAAGGATCGGGTGCAGTCGCGTGACCTGGCTGGCTCCGCCGGCGCGGTAACTATCATCCATCAACCCGATGTGCGGCGCATGCTGATGTCGATGCGTTCACAGGTCGAGGCGGCGCGGGCGCTGGCTTACGTTACCGCAGCTGCCCACGACGCGGCGCATCATCATGCCGACGAGGCGACTCGCAAGTCGAACCAGGCGTTCTATGAATACATGGTGCCGGTGGTCAAGGGGTGGTCGACCGAACTCTCGATCGATGTGGCGTCGACCGGCGTGCAGATCCACGGCGGCATGGGCTTCATCGAAGAAACCGGCGCCGCGCAGTTCTATCGCGATGCACGGATCTTGACGATCTACGAAGGCACCACAGCGATCCAGGCCAACGACCTGATCGGCCGCAAAACCGTGCGCGACGGTGGTGCGGTAGCCAAGGGCATCGTCGCCCAGGTACGCGCCACCCAGGCCGAGCTGGCTGCGAGCGGATCGGCTGACCTGGTTGCGATCGGCAAGCAACTGGCGCGCGGCGCCGATGCGTTGGAGCAGGTCATCACTTATGTGGTGGATAACCTGAAGAGCGATATCAAGAGCGTATTTGCCGGTAGCGTGCCGTACCTGAAACTGGCCGGTATCGTGCTCGGCGGCTGGCAGCTGGGACGGGCGGCGTTGGTATCGGTGAACAAGCTGCAGGCGGGTGGCGGCGACGCCAGTTTCTATCAGTCCAAGATCGGCACCGCTCGTTTCTTTGCCGACCATATCTTGTCCCAGGCCGATGCCTATCGTGTTTCTATTGTTGAAGGCAGTAGCGGCGTCATGGCGTTGACGGAAGACCAGTTCTGATAGGTGGTTTAGCCCGGCAAAGAAAAAAAGCAGCCCAAGCGGCTGCTTTTTTTCATCTGACGGTGCTGCCGAGGGCGTCAGCCGTAGGCGCCACCGGTGAATAGCAGGTCGAAGGTGCGAGCGATAGCGCCAATCAGGGCAATCGCACCGACTCCCAATGTCAGTACCACCAGCAATATGACAAACCAGCTAGAGTCGGATTTCTTGCCGGAGTGGGCGTTGTACTTGGCGTCCCACTTTTCGTCCGGTGTCAGGCCGATCACCAGCGATTCAATGCAGGCAACCAGTCCTGAAATCACGAGCGGAGCAAACAGGAAGGGCACCAACTGATCTTGTCGCCACAACAGGTAAGCCAGTAGCGAGAGTGGCAATGAAATCAGGTGCAGCCAGCCCATTTATCTTTCAAGCCGCCCAGGTAGAAGCGGTGCAGGCCGATGCTGCCGAATACGGTGGCAAGGAAAGTCGCGCAAGTCTTGTTCTTGTGGCTAGTGGTCATTTGCTGGTCGCTTGGATTATTGATCTTCGGGAATGTGCATTAAAAAGCAGCAATTTCTTGTATCAGGTGGGTAAAATGTTAATATACTAGGTTGGATGTCGCTTTCAGTATTTCCTGTCCGCATCGCGCGAGCCGGGAAGGGCGATGGAATGGGGCGTAGTGTACAGCTTTGAGTTGCAAGCATGTCGCTGTTGCCCTTACTCCGGATGTCGCCGGCAAGGCGATTTGGGTAGTCCTGCAAATTAGTTTGACGTGGAGAAACCACACCTGTGGCCCGCTCGGGTTGCGGGTTGGGTCTGGTATGCGTTATAATTTGCGGCTTTTTCCGTGTTCGAACACTTTTTGGAAACATTATGGTCGTTATTCGTTTATCCCGTGGTGGCGCAAAGAAGCGTCCTTTTTACAACATCGTAGCTACTGATTCGCGCAATCGCCGTGACGGTCGCTTCATCGAACGCATCGGTTTTTACAATCCGGTAGCGTCTGGTGCTGAAGAGACTTTCCGTATTGCTCAGGATCGCCTGACGCATTGGCAAGGTGTTGGCGCGCAATTGTCGCCGACCGTTGCACGTCTGGTTGCTGACGCTGCCAAGAAAACTGCTTAATTCGGCAGTTTGAACCGTTGAACGCGTCAGTGAATTTGTCGACCACAGCGCAGACTGGAGCTGCAATACCTTCGGATCTGGTGGTGGTCGGTTACATTACTGGCGCTTACGGTATCAATGGCTGGGTACGGATCAAACCGTATTCGGCGGATGCAGATGCGTTGTTGCATGCCAAGACATGGTGGCTGGGCCGGCAGAATTCGCCGGAGCTGCGCGATGTTGAAATGATGCAGGCGAAAAATCACAGTGGCGACATTGTGGCGCGCCTGATGGGCGTGGCAGGGCGCGATGCAGCCGAGGCCATGAAAGGCACCGTGGTGCATGTACCACGCAGCCATTTCCCGGCGCTCTCGGATGATGAGTTCTACTGGGTCGATCTGATCGGCCTGGCAGTTGAAAATCTGCAGGGCGAAAACCTGGGCGTAGTCGCCGATCTGATGGACAACGGCGCACATCCGATTCTTCGGATCACTGTCCCGGCAGTTGCAGATCAAGAAAAGGCGGCGCCAGAATTATTGATCCCGTTTGTCGACCAGTTCGTCAAGACGGTGGATCAGGCAGCCAAGAAAATTACAGTTGACTGGGGACTTGATTATTAAGTCCGTGCAGCTGAAGTTGCAATCGTTTAAACGCTTGCGAGTCGGAACAGAAGGGTGAGCGGGATGCAATTTGATGTCGTCACACTGTTTCCCGAGATGTTTGCAGCATTGACGCAGTCGGGGGTTACCCGTCGCGCGTTTGAACAAAAAAAATGCGAACTGGCGATGTGGAATCCGCGCGATTTCACGACCGACAACCATCGCACCGTGGACGACCGGCCTTATGGCGGCGGCCCAGGGATGGTGATGTTGGCAAAGCCGCTGGAAGCCGCGATTGACGCGGCCAAGGCACGTCAGCTGAAGCTAGAGTTACCCGTACCGAAAGTCGTGTATCTGTCGCCGCAAGGCGGGCCTTTGACGCATCAGCGTGTCATGCAGTTAACCGCTGAGCCGGGTCTGGTTTTGTTGTGCGGTCGCTATGAGGCGGTGGACCAGCGTTTGCTGGATCGTTGCGTGGATGAAGAAATCAGCCTCGGCGATTTCGTTTTATCCGGTGGCGAATTGCCGGCGATGGCATTGATGGATGCGGTAATCAGGCAGTTGCCGGGCGTCCTGAATGACGGCGCCTCGGCGGTCGAAGACAGTTTTGTCAACGGCTTGCTCGATTGTCCGCATTACACCCGGCCGGAAGTTTATGAGGGCATGACAGTGCCGCCGGTATTGATGGGCGGGCATCACGCTGAAATTGAAAAATGGCGACGCCAGCAGATGCTGCTTGCTACCGCAAGCAAGCGTCCGGATTTGATTCAGAAGATACGTGAGGCAGGTTTGCTGAGCGCCGCTGATGAAAAATTCCTGCGGAGTCTATAGATTGATATAGGTATGAATCGAGAGGGAAACCCTCGATTGTGGCCGTTAGGAAAAGCAGGTTGTAGTAAGCAGTAAAAGTAGTACCAACGGGAGGCCAACCGGCCGCCTATGTTTAACCCCATCCTCTACTGAGCGGGTGCATATGCACCAATCAGCGTCAGCAAGATGGTATCTGGAGCTAAAAATGGACTTGATCCAACAACTTGAGCAAGAAGAAATTGCCCGCCTCGGCAAAAATATCCCTGAATTCGCACCAGGCGATACAGTCGTTGTGAACGTTAACGTGGTTGAAGGTACGCGTAAGCGTGCTCAGGCTTACGAAGGCGTCGTCATTTCGCGTCGTAACCGTGGTCTGAACTCCAACTTCATCGTCCGTAAGATCTCTTCCGGCGAAGGCGTTGAGCGTACATTCCAACTGTACTCGCCATTGATCGCTTCGATCGAAGTCAAGCGCCGCGGCGATGTCCGTCGCGCCAAGCTGTACTACCTGCGTGAGCGTTCCGGTAAATCGGCACGTATCAAGGAAAAATTGCCACAACGTCGCAACGCTGCAAAGGCTGCACCAGCAGTAGAGTAAGTTGTGTCGAGTCAGGCATAGGTATTGCATGAAAAAGGGGCGCCGTCAGGTGCCCCTTTTTTTATCTGCAGTTTCCCCGGCGTATGGCGTGCCATCGACTATTTGAGCAGCTTGGTGGGCATCGGTATCGATGAACGGTCAAGGAGAATGACATTAATTGTTATCATCTGTGTCAGTAGTGATATATGCGGCGTTATCGGAGCAAAGTGCAGGACAGATTTTTTGAGGAATTTTCTTGGTTAAGTTAACTTTCGATCCTTTGATGATGCCGGTCGATGCCGTCGCCGGTGAGTCAGCGCTGGCGCCTGAAAGGATGAATGCTACATGGCTGCGTCAACGCTTTGCGCAACAACCGGAGTGGCACCCCGAGGATCTGGATAGCCAGGCCATTCAGCGCATGCAGCAGGGTAGGCCGGTAACACCGGCGTCGGTGCTGATTCCGATCGTCATGCATGAGGCGCAGCCGACGTTGTTGTTCACCCAGCGTGCAGCACATCTGACCGATCATGCGGGACAGGTGAGTTTTCCTGGCGGCAGGATGGAACAGAGCGATGCCTCGCCGGTCGAGACGGCCTTGCGTGAAGCTGAAGAGGAAATTGGACTGGTGCGGAGCCAGGTCGAAGTGATCGGTACTTTGCCGGAATATTTTACTGGTACTGGCTATCGGGTCACGCCGGTGGTGTGCCTGATTGTTCCTCCGGTCAGTTTGCGCGCCGATCCGGATGAGGTGGCAGAAATTTTCGAAGTGCCGCTGGCGTTCCTGATGGATGGCCTGAATCATCAATTGCGCAGCATCGATCTGCCGGATGGCTATCGCCGTACCTTTTATGCGATGCCGTATGAGCGCTTCTTCATTTGGGGCGCAACAGCTGCAATGCTCAGGAATTTGTTTCACTTTCTCCGCGCTTGAGCGGTGTATTCGCTTGGCAGCGGTGTATGTGGCGGCACTTATTTCCGCCGAATGCCAAATTAATTACCGGCAGCACACTGTACAAGTTTGATTCTGCGGGTGTGCTGCGTTATCGTATGGGATACTTCGGTTTTGGTGCAAAATCGACTCCTGGATTGCTGGTGCGATGCAGACTTGATACGCAGTTTGTTGACTTATAAGGCTGGTTAATGACATTCCTCTCCATTCTGTTTGCGTTATTGATCGAACAACTGAAGCCGCTGCGTGCAGACAATCCTGTGTATGCGTGGATCAAGCATTTCGCGAGCAAGATAGAAAATTCGTTCAATGCGGGCCAGGCACGCCAAGGTCGTTTGGGCTGGTTCTGCGTGATGCTGGCATTGACCGTGCCGACTGCGTTGATTTATTGGCTGTGCGTGCATATCGGTTTTTGGGCGGCGTTTTTGTGGAATGTACTGATTGTGTATCTGACCCTCGGATTTCGTCATTACAGCCATTACTTCAGTTCGATCCAGCTAGCGCTCAATACTGGTGACGAGGCAACCGCACGGGCACTATTGGCTGAATGGACCAAGCTCGATACGACTGACATGGATGTCAGTGAAATTTCACGTATCGCCGTTGAGAAGGCGCTGATTACGACGCATCGCCACGTGTTTGGCGTGTTTTTCTGGTTCCTGATGCCGGTCGGTCCGGCCTGTGCCGTGATGTATCGTGTCGCTGAATATTTGGCGCGTGGCTGGAACGAGCCGGACCATATGAAGAATGAAGCGTTCGGCCGTTTTGCAACCCAGGCTTTTTACTGGATCGACTGGATCCCGGCGCGGTTGACGGCGGCGGCTTTTGCGGTGGTCGGCAATTTTGAGGATGCAATCTACGCTTGGCGCAATTTTGCCGAGCGCTGGAAAAATGAAACAGATGGCATCATCCTGTCTACTGGCGGTGGAGCGATGGGTGTTCTGCTTGGCACGCCGTTGGAGAATGCGGTCGCGATCCTGCCGATCGACGCTTCGACGGTAGATTCGACGACCGCGGAGGGCGATAGCCCGCCGGGCGATGCACCAACTCCGCGCGCGTTGCAAAGTACGGTTGGCCTGGTGTGGCGCGCTCTGCTGCTGTGGATGTTCCTGTTGCTGCTGTTGTCGGCCGCGATCTGGTTCGGCTGATCGCTTGCGATTGCGTCGGTGTGTGCTTGTGGGTAAGGTGCCGGCGCAGGGATCGTTCTATTTCATTGTGACGTGTCGGTCTTATATAAGATATAATACGTAAGAATTAACCTAAGCGATCTCATGATCGTAAATGAGCTGCGCGAAAATTGTAGCTTGCTTCCAAAAGAGGCCAAGCAAATGTCTGTAGCAAGCGTTATAGAAGAAACGAGCTGTACGCATGGCTGATACTATTCAATCTCCCGACGCGCCTGCCCGCGAATTTTTCATTCAAGGCATTACCAGTGATGGCAGGCAATTCCGACCCAGCGATTGGGCGGAGCGTCTGTGCGGCGTGATGGCCTGCTTCCGTCCAGAAGGATCGGGAGGGCGCAACGCTCACTTGCAATATTCTCCCTATGTCAGGCCGGTGCTGCTCAATGGCGTGCGGTCTGTCGTCGTCAACGAAGAGCTGCGTCAGATTGAGCCGCTTGCTTATCATTTTGTGGTCAATTTTGCCAAAGATAATGATTTGCAAATTGTGCATGCCTGTCTTTTGCCTGATGCCGAGGCGCCGAAATCCCCTTGATTTCTGATTAATATCGCGACAATTGTTGCGTTATGGATTTTAGTTTCTAGTCGGAACTAAAAAGAAGTCAAATCCCTGCGTTACCGAGCAAAAAGTCCGTGTAATATTTCGGCTATTGTTCGCAATGGAGTGGAAATGTTTCGTCGAGGCTCGTCAATTTTTGTACCCATTGCCTCTTTATTCAGTTTGATATTGGGCCTGGCCATTACGCTTGGGCTTTTTGTCTCGGTGCGTCATCTCGAGCACGAGAAAGTGGATGCGGAATTTCGGCGCCTTGCCAGCGGTCATCTGAAGGCTGTGGTCGATGGGCTCGATGCGCTGGTGCATGAGCTGGAAACCATCAATCGCCTGTTCATCACGGTGGACGGTGTCACTCGCGAACAGTTCCACACATTTGCTGCGCCGATGCTGCAGCGTTCCCCGTATGTCAAGTCGCTGGGCTTCCAGCGCCTGGTGACTGCAGCCAGCGTCCCGCGTTTGAAGCGGAAATGCGCAAGTACTATCCCAATTATTCGATTCGGCAATTAGGTGACGGCAAGCCCGAACCTGCAGCGGGCCGGGACCAGTATCGCGTGGTCGAATACATGGAGCCGATGGCGGGCAACGAACGGGCTTTCGGGCTCGATGTTTCAACCAGCAAGATCCAGGCGGAGCCCTCGCAGCGCGCGCGCGATACAGGTTTGCCGGCTTCCACCGATTTGTTCGATCTAACCAGGCGCGACAAGGGGCGCCAGTTGGGATTGATGATCCTGATGCCGGTTTACCAGCATGACGCCGTGTTGGATAGCGTCGACGACCGTCGCCGTGCCTTGATCGGCTATACCAGCGCGGCAGTGTGGGCCGATGCTTTTGTCAACAGTGTGTTAGCTAAGGATGGTGCGCAGACGCGCGACGATTTTTTTCTCCGGGTATATGCGAGTGCCAAGCCGGAGGAGGCTAGCCTGGTTTATCGCCAGGGTAATCCTGTGACTCCGACAGAGACGGCTACATGGCTGCCGTCGTGGTTGTTTTACGATGCGCCGCAAGACATGTCGCAAAACTTCGAACTTGCCGGCAAGTCTTGGTACATTGAGGCATCCTCGCCGCCAAGAATTTTTACCAAGAAAAATGCGGGTTCGGTGCTGGTGCTGTTGCTGGGTAGCCTGCTCAGTTTCATCGGCGCCACCTATCTGTATTTCCTGTCGACGCGTTCCAAGCGTATCGAACAATTGGTTGATGCGCGCACGCAGCAAGTGCGGCTGGCGACGCAGATGATGAAAGAGGATATCGTTGCCCGCAAACGTGCCGAAGACGCGCTGCAGCTGCGTGAGCGCGCTATCGAATCCAGCGCGCACGCGATCATCATTTCCAGCGCCAAGTTGCCCGACCACCTGGTCGAATATGTGAATCCGGCTTTCGAGCGTATTACCGGCTACACGTCGAGCGAAATGATCGGCCGTAACCTCGAGATATTGCACGGCAACGATCATGACCAGTTCGGGCTGGAAGAGATTCGCTCGGCCTTGCGCGAGCAGCGTAGCGCCAACGCGGTGATTCGCAGCTATCGCAAGGACGGCACGCTGTTCTGGAACGATCTTTATGTCGCGCCGGTCAAGGACAGTTCGGGCCGCGTCAGCCATTTCGTGACGGCCTTGTATGACATTACCGAAATGAAGAGTTATGAAGCCGAACTGGAGCACCAGGCGCGGCACGACACCTTGACCGGCCTGGCCAACCGCAATGTGCTGAGTGATCGCCTGAGCCAGGCAATCGTTTACGGTGAATTGTACGGGCATCGGGTGTGGGTGGTGTTTGTCGACCTGGACCGCTTCAAATTCGTCAACGACACGCTGGGGCACAATGCAGGCGACCAACTGCTGAAGGAGGTGGCGTTGCGTCTCAAGGCTTTCACCCGTGAAGCCGATACGATTGCGCGCCTGGGCAGCGACGAATTCGTCCTGATCCTGCCGGAACGTCTTGATGAGGAACTGAGCGTCGGCTTGATTCAAGGCATGATGGATTCCATCGCGCGGCCGCTGCAGATCGAGGGTTATGATTTCTTCCTGAGTTGCAGCATCGGTGTCGCGGTTTATCCGAACGATGGCGCCGATCCTGAAAGCCTGCTCAAACATGCCGACATCGCCATGTACCGTGCCAAGGAAATGGGCAATAACAACTACCAGTTTTATACTGCTGCCATGAATGAGCGGGCGCTGGAGCGGCTGCGTATCGAAGGCGATTTGCGCAATGCGCTGGAACGCAAGGAGCTACTGCTCTATTACCAGCCGCAGGTGGATTTGCGTACCGGGCGCGTGGTTGGCATGGAAGCGTTGATCCGCTGGAAGCATCCGCAGCTCGGCATGATCTCGCCGACACGTTTCATCAATTTGGCGGAAGAGACCGGCCTGATTGTCCAGATCGGCGCCTGGGTGATGCATACCGCCTGTGAGCAAAACAAGGCGTGGCAGCGCATGGGCCTGGGCTACTTGCGTATGTCGGTTAACCTATCGACTCGTCAGTTCTTCCAGCAGAACCTGGTGCAATCGGTGGCGCAGGTGCTGGAAGAAACCGGATTGGCGCCGCATTATCTGGAAATCGAATTGACCGAGAGCCTGGTGATGACCGATGTTGAGTTGGCGGTCGGTATCCTCAATGATTTGAAATCGATCGGCGTACAATTATCGATTGATGATTTCGGCACCGGCTATTCAAGCTTGGCCTACCTGAAGAGTTTTCCAATCGATGCACTGAAGATCGATCAATCGTTTGTGCGCGACATTACCGTTGACCAGGATGACGCGGCGATCGTTGCTTCGATTATTTCGCTGGCGCATAACCTGCGCCTGCAGGTAATTGCCGAGGGCGTCGAGACGCAAGAGCAACTTTCCTACCTGCAGCGTCATCGTTGTGATGAAATGCAAGGCTTCTACTTCAGTGAGCCGATCGCGGCATCGGCTATCGAAGACCTCCTGCGCGCTGGAAAAGTATTACCATAGACAATTCAGCCACGCCGCTGCGTCCTCGACGCAGGCGGTAAGCCAGCATCCGTCGGACCTGCGCCGACCGCATCCCTGTTATTTGATGGAGCATGACATGACTACTACCAGAACAGAGCGTGATACTTTTGGCAAAATAGAAGTTCCGGATGACCGCTTGTGGGGCGCGCAGACGCAGCGTAGCCTGCATCATTTCCACATATCCAGCGAGCGCATGCCGACCGAACTGATCGTGGCGCTGGCGGCGGTCAAGCAGGCTTGCGCGCAAGTCAACCAGGATCTCGGCAAGCTGCCGAAAACCCAGGCGGCGGCGATCATCCAGGCGGCGCAGGAAGTGGTGGCGGGAAAACATCCGCAGGAATTTCCGTTGTCCATCTGGCAGACCGGTTCCGGCACCCAAAGCAACATGAACATGAACGAGGTGTTGGCCAATCGCGCTTCGGAGTTGCTTGGTGGCGTGCGCGGAGAATCGCGCCTGGTACACCCGAATGACGCGGTCAATATGAGTCAGTCGTCGAACGATATTTTCCCGACCGCGATGCATGTGGCGGCAGCGCTGGCGGTCGCCAATGCGCTGCTGCCGTCATTACGCAAGCTGCGCGCCACGCTGCACAGGAAATCGGTCGATTTCGACGACATCGTCAAGATCGGCCGTACCCATTTGCAGGATGCCACGCCATTGACACTGGGCCAGGAATTCTCTGGTTATGTGGCGCAGCTGGATCTCGCCGAAAAAATCATCGTAGCGGCGCTGGAGCCATTGTGTGATCTGGCGGCTGGCGGCACGGCAGTCGGCACCGGATTGAACGCTCCCAAGGATTTCGGCAGCAGGGTGGCGGCGCAATTGGCAAAAGCCGAAGGCTTGCCGTTCCGCAGCGCCGACAATAAATTTCCGCGCTGGCATCGCACGATGCGCTGGTTGCCGCCCATGGCGCCCTGAAGACGTTGGCTGCAGCGCTGATGAAGATCGCCAACGATGTACGTTGGCTGGCATCCGGGCCGCGCTCGGGGCTCGGCGAAATCAGCATTCCGGAGAATGAGCCAGGCAGCTCGATCATGCCGGGCAAGGTCAACCCTACCCAGTGCGAAGCGCTGACCATGCTGTGCTGCCAGGTGTTCGGCAATGATGTCGCGATCAACTTTGGCGGCGCATCGGGCAATTTCGAGCTGAATGTGTTCAAGCCCCTGATCGCCCACAATTTTTTGCAGAGCGTGCGCCTGCTGGCGGATGGCATGACCAGCTTTGAAGAGCATTGCGTTGATGGCATAGCCGCCAATCGCGATCGCATCGCCGAATTGATGGAGCGCTCGCTGATGCTGGTGACGGCATTGGCGCCGCATATCGGCTACGACCGCGCGGCGCAGATCGCCAAGCACGCGCATCACGACGGCAGTACCTTGAAACAGGCAGCGCTGGAGCTGGGCTATGTGACCGAGCAGCAATTCAATGATTGGGTGCAACCGGTCAAGATGACTTATCCGGAATAGCCAGGACTGCCACGCGGTGGCGTATGGGAGATGCTATTTTCGCAATTGAAAAATAATGTTTGTTAGAATGCTGTCCCTCTAATGCCTGTATTGCCCTTATCTATGTCTTTATCGATTTTCTTGAGGGAAATTCACATATTTTTTGCGCTGGTCCTTATGGATTGCGGCGCATGGTGAAATGTCTTCGTAAGCCAGCAGCCTGGTTGACACCCTCTGTCCGCTGCACTGTGTTCGGCTTTCTGGCGCTGGTCGCCGGTCTTGCCGCGCCGTTAGCGAGCGCCACTTACCGGGTCGAAATCGAGGCGCCTTCGGATATCAAGGGTTTACTGGAACAACATCTGGATTTGTCGCGTTACAAGGATCGTACTGACCTAAGCGACGATCAGCTGAAATATCTGATCGATACGGTAGGCGACCAAGTGACGCAATTGACCTCGACCGAAGGCTATTTTTCGGCTACCACCAACGTCACTGTGGAGCCGGGTGACCACAAGACCATCCATCTGAAAGTCGATGTCCATCAGCGCACCATGGTGTCGCAGGCCGTCATCGACGTGATTGGCAGCGCAGTTGCCGATACTCCGGAGCGTGTCGGACAAATCAAGCAGAACTGGGGCTTGCCGGTAGGACAGTCGTTTCGCCAGGCCGATTGGGCAAAGGCGAAGGATGACGGTCTGCAGGCTTTACAGAAACGCCGCTATCCGGCCGCCAAGATTGCACGCTCTGAGGCGCGCATTACCCCTGAGGACAACGACGCCGAATTGGGGGTCACATATGACAGCGGGCCTGGATTCACGCTCGGGCCATTGCGCGTCACCGGCACCAAACGATATCCGGCCAGTATTATCGAGAATGTCAATCCGCTGTTCGTTGGTGAGGAGTACAGCGTTGACCGATTGCTGCTGCTGCAGCGACAGATCCAGAATACGTCTTACTTCGGCAATGTGATCGTTAGCATCGATGACGATCCGGCTCACGCCAGCGAATCACCGGTGAATGTCCAGGTCAGCGAATTTCCAGCGCAACGGTTGCGTGCCGGGCTTGGCTATGCGACCGATACCGGGGCGCAGGTGCAGGGCCGTTACACCAACTACAATGTGTTCGGCAAAGCCTGGATATTCGATGCCCAGACCAAGATCGAGCAGCGCCGCCAGTATGGATCGCTGGATTTGTCGATGCCGCCGGATACACGTAGTTTTGTCAACGGCGTCAACGGCTCCTATGACCGTACGACCTTGCAGGGAGTCGACTTGCGTAGTCTCAAGGTCGGCCTGAAGCGGGCTCGCTCGCTGGAAAACTATGACACCTCCCTGACCCTGGATTACTATCGGGATCACCTGCAACAGACCGACGGCGCGACCCTGCCGCCGAATACCGTGGTCCAGCCGGGACAGCATCAGGCGCTGGTGCCGGGATTCGCCTGGGTGCGGCGCGCGGTCGACGATTCGATTTTTCCGCGGAGTGGGCATATCTTCTCTATACAAACGGGTTTCGCCGTGAAAGGCTTGTTGACCGACCAGACATTTTTCCGAGCTGACGCCCGCTACAAATATTTTGTGCCGATTGGCAAACGCGACGTGGTGATCTTGCGCACGGAACTGGGCGGCGTGTTCACCAGCGGTTCCAGCGCTGCGGTGCCGGCTTCTTTGCTGTTTCGCGCGGGCGGCAACGAATCGATCCGCGGCTATAGTTACGACAGTATCGGCAACTCCCAGAACGGCACGGTTTATCCGACCAAATACCTGGTTACCGGCAGCGCCGAATACCAGCACTGGGTTACTCAGCAGTGGGGCGGGGCATTGTTCTACGATATTGGTACCGCCACCGATAGCTGGGTCGACAAGGAGACCCGGGTCGGCACTGGTGCGGGCCTGCGTTATCGGAGCCCGGTTGGCACTGTCAACCTGGACCTTGCCTATGGCATCCAGGCCAGGCAGTTCAGGCCACATATTTCACTTGGCATCGCCTTTTGATTTCTTCACATTTCCAAGATTGAACGCATGACCCAAGCGCCTGTCACTTCGCCCGAACCAGCAACGCCGCCAACGCCCGCCCGCGGGCGTGGTTGGCGGCGTCTGTTCACTGCCTTGGCCGGTACAGCACTGGCGCTGGTGGTGCTATTGGCGCTGGTATCGGTCGCCTTGTTTTTCAGCGCGCGCTCCGAAGCCGGCACGCGCGCCTTGTGGCAGCTCGCCACCTGGGCCATGCACGGCAACCTGTCGGGGCAGGTGGCTGGAGGCACGTTGGCAGATGGCCTGCAGTTGCGCCAGCTGGCATATCGCGACGCAACGCAGGAGTATTTGATTGACCGAATTGACGCTCGCTGGCATCTCAGTCTGTCGCCGCTGAAATTTCAGGTTGCTTACCTGCATGTCGGCAATGTCGATGCTCGCTTGCAACCGACGCCGTCGACACCTACCGTGCTGCCGTCCAGCTTCAAGCTGCCGTTGCAGCTGGAACTCAATGATATTTCACTGGCGCAACTGGCAGTGCATGAAGGATTGAGCACGACCGAACTGAGCCATCTGCAGTTGCACGGCGAGTCGGATGGCCTTCAGCATCAGTTGGTGCTGGAGCGGCTCGATACGCCTTACGGCAGGGCCAGCGCCAAGCTCGCCCTGAATGGCTTGCGTCCCTTTGCACTCAGCGGCGGCGTTGAGTTGGGCGGCGAATACCAGCAAGAAAAATATCAGGTGGACGCTCGTCTGTCCGGCACGCTGGAAGCGCTGGATATCGATTTGAATGCGCGCGGTGACAAGCTGGCCGGCACCGCCAGGATTGCGGCAACGCCGTTTGCGCCAATCCCGTTCCAGAGCGTCGCGTTGCAGGCTGCACACGTCAATCCGAAACTGTTCAGCAGCGGCGCGCAGCAGGCCGATTTGAGCTTGCAGGTCGAGTTGAAGCCGCTTGCGCCGGTAGTGGCTGCGGCCGCGTCAAATACAGCTAGTGTGCCTGCCGCCGATTTGTCGACACTGGCAGTCAGCGGTCCGATCAGAATCACCAACGCGATGGCTGGGACGCTCGACCAGGATCGCTTGCCACTGATTAGCGCCAGCGCCGATGTGCGGCTGGATGCGCAGACACAGCAGATATCGCAACTGCAAATCAAACTGTTGAAAGACGCTGTGATCAGCGGCCAGGGGGCTTATCGCAGCGACGGCAAGGATAAAGATAACGGCGAGTTCAACTTCACCGTAGCCGGATTGGATCTGCATGCCTTGCATGGCAAATTACAGCCATCGCAGTTCCGCGGACCGGTCAACGTCAAGCTGACGCCGCAGAACCAGCAGTTTGCGCTGGATCTGGCCGATGCGACTTACAAGGCCAAACTGGAAGCCGTTCTGGATGCAAAACAGATCACGCTGAAAAATGCGCAACTGGCGGCCGGCGCGGCGCGTCTCGATGCCAGTGGCACGTTAGGGCGTGATGGACAAATGCCCTACGCGCTGAAGGGCAGCCTGCGTGCATTTGATCCATTTTTGTGGATCAACAGCAACGCGACGCCAGGCAAGTCGAAAGCAAAAGCGCAGGCGGTCGCGGCAAATATCAATATGGATCTCGACGCCGCCGGCAATCTGGGGCCGGAACTCGGCCTCAAGCTCAAGTTCGCGATTCACGATAGCCGCTACGATCAATTGCCGATGAGCGGCGGCGGCCAGTTGAATCTGACCGGAAAGCGCCTGCTACCGAGCGATATCGCGTTGTCGGTGGCGGGGAACGAGGTGCGTGCCAAAGGCAGTTTCGGCGCCGCCGGCGACCGTTTGCAACTCAAGGTCGATGCACCTGAATTGCAACGACTGGGATTCGGTGTGTCCGGCGCCTTGCACGTGGACGGGCAAGCCAGCGGCACATTGCAGCGGCCCAGCGTGCAAGCAACCTACCGCGCTGACAAACTGGCGTTTGGCGAGCATCGTGTGGATAGCCTGACCGGTCAGGCCGATGTGCAAGCGGATCTCGACGCCAAGTTGAATTCCAGCAGCAATCGGCTGTCGCTTACCATTGATGGCCGCGGCTTGCATAGCGGGAACGATGTCGCCCTCGATAAACTGAGCCTGAATTTGTCGGGCACCTATGGCGCACATACATTGAAACTGGATAGCGCCGGCAATCTGCGTGGCAAGCCCCTGCACCTGACGATGGCAGCGCAAGGCCAGCTCACGCAAGGCAAGAACGGTTACGGCTGGCAAGGGCAACTGAGCGAATTGCAGAACCAGGGAATTCCCCGCATCAGCCTTGGCGCGCCTTTGACGATCAGTGCCGAAGCCGGGCATGTGGTGCTGGGCGCGACGCGTTTGAGCGTGGCCGATGCGCAGATCGATTTGAAGAATTTCAGCTACGACAACGGCAAGATGCGTTCGGCAGGGGAGATTAATGCACTCAACGTCGCGACAATATTGGGGCTGGCACATGAGTTTGGTGCACCCGAAGTACCGCTGAAGACGGACCTGGTGCTGGATAGCAGCTGGGATTTTTCGTTGGCGGACAAGATGAGCGGGTTCCTGCAAATCGCTCGCCGCAGCGGCGATCTGCGCGTCAGCCACGGACGGGGCGACATCAACCTCGGTTTGTCCGAGCTCAAGCTGCGTGCTGATCTGCAAAACGGCCACATCAAGCTCGACAGCCAACTGGCTGCGGCACGCATCGGTACATTGACGGCTCAGTTGCAGCTGGCTTTGCAGAACAACGGCGGTAGCTGGAGCATCGGCGACAGCTCGGCAGTGAGCGGCCGTGCCAGGCTGCAGGTGCCGCAACTGAAGTCGATGGGAGCGCTGATCGGGCCGCAGGTTGCACTGGATGGCAGCATCGGCATGGATTTGAGTCTGGCCGGCGAGCTTGGCAAGCCGAAGTTGTCCGGTACTGTCACCGGCGACCAACTGGCGGTGACGCTGTTCGATCAGGGCATCAAATTGAAGGACGGTATTGCCCGTCTCAACCTGGCCGATAACGTGGTCGATTTGCAGCATCTGGAATTCCATGGCGGCGACGGCACCATACGCGCCACCGGTCGCTTGCAATTGGGACACGACAATCCCGACCTGACTGCTAATGTCATTGCCGACCACTTGCAACTGTTTGCCAGCCCGGACCGGCAACTGATGTTGTCCGGCCAGGCCAAGATCGCCAACGTCAAGGAGCAACTGCATGTTGACGGTAAGTTCGCGGTAGATAAGGCATTGTTCGATTTGCCAAAGAGCAGTGCACCGGCGCTGGGCGACGACGTGATCATCGTTCGTAAAGACGTGACGGCACGCGCTACGCCGTTGACGGAGAAGGAGCGACTGGCCAAGGCAGCAGAGAAGCCGGCCGGCGGTGCCACTCCGGTGATGAGCGTGGAGGTTGATTTCGGCGACGATTTTCGCTTCCGCGGCAGCGGCGCCGATTTGTTGCTGCGTGGCGCAATGCAGGTACGCAGTGAGCCCTATCAACCGTTGCGCGCCACCGGCACCATCCGTGTCGCCAGCGGCAGCTATGAGGTGTTTGGCCGCAAACTGGCGATCGAGCGCGGGTTGATAAATTTCCAGGGACCGATCGACAATCCGAACATTTATATCCTGGCGATGAAGCGCAATCAGGACGTCGAAGCCGGCGCAGAGATCACTGGTACGCCATCCAACCTGCGGGTCAAGCTGGTGTCGGAGCCGAATGTGTCGGATGAGGAGAAATTATCCTGGCTGATGTTCGGCCACGGGAGCGATAGCTCTGCGTTGGGGCAGCGGCAGGCGGCGGGGCAGGCGTTGGCGTTGCTAGGCAACCTGGGCGGCAAGAAGATCGCGCAAGGCATCGGCTTCGATGAGTTCTCGATCGGATCGAGCGAATCGGGCATCGACAACGAACAGGTTGTCAGCCTAGGTAAAGCCATCACCGAAAAAATCAACCTTGGCTACGAGCAAAGCCTGACCAGCGCTGCCAGTATCCTGCGACTCACGTGGCAATTTTCGCGACGCTGGTCGATGGTCATGCGCGGCGGCACGATCAACGGATTGGATGTGTTGTATAACCTGCGCTTCGATTAACAGCTACACAACCGCAGGCACTTCGTCTTTGAACGACTATCTGCGTCCGGACAGCTCCGCTCCCGCGTCCGGTTGCAGCTTCAACGCAAACGGCAGGGAAGCCAAGGCGATCAAGCCGATCAGCAAAAATGCCGGCCAGAAGTCGGCGCTGACGATCGTTGCGTGGCCTTGTACCTGATTCGATACTTGCAGCGCAAAGCCGCCAACAGTCACGCCCAGGCCGATCGCCAACTGCTGTGCCACACTGGTCAAGCTGGTAGCCTGGCTCATCTGACGCTGATCGATCTCGGCATAGGCAATCGCGTTCAGGCTGGTGAATTGCATGGAACGCACGCAGCCGCCGAGCAGCAGCATCAGGATCACGATCAGATGCGGCGTATCCACTTGCAGTGCGCCAAACGCCGCCATTGATAAGGTGCCCAGCACGGTGTTGTAGATCAGCACATTGCGGAACCCGAAGCGCTTCAACACCACGGTCGTCATGGTCTTTACAAAAATCGCCCCTGCGGCGGAAGCGCAAGTCAGCAAACCTGACTGGAACGGCGTCAGGCCGAAACCTAGCTGGAATAACAGTGGCAGCAGGAATGGCAGCGCGCCGACGCCAATCCGGAACAACGAGCCGCCGAACACGTTCATGCGCAGGGTAGGAATTTGCAGCAGGCGTAAATTGATCAGCGGATGCGGTGTGTGGAAGGCATGCCAGACATATGCCAGCAAGCTGATCGTACCGACAATCACACAGATCATCGAGACATCGCCAGCCACCAAGTGTCGCCCGGCGCTGGCCAGGCCGAACATGAGAGACGAGCAGCCGATCGCCGACAGCAGGAAGCCGATCCAGTCGAGCGGCACGGTGTCGTCACTGCGCAGGTTTTCGATGAAACGGGTGGCCAGATAAATGCCGAGAATGCTGATCGGTACATTGATGAAGAAAATCCAGCGCCAGTGGAAATAGGTGGTGATGAAGCCGCCCAACGGCGGTCCGATGACTGGCCCCAGCAGCGCCGGGATGGTCAGGTAGCTCAGCGCGCGCACCAGCTCGGCCTTGGAGGTGGTGCGCAAGATCACCAGCCGTCCGACCGGCACCATCATGGCGCCGCCGACCCCTTGCAGGAAACGGGCGGCGACGAATTCGGCAAGCGTATTAGAGATGCCGCACAGGATCGAACCAAGCATGAACACGCCGATGGCGCTACGGAACACGGTGCGGGCGCCGAAGCGGTCAGCCATCCAGCCGCTGATGGGGATGAATACCGCCAGGCTGACCAGGTAGGAGGTCATGGCCAGTTTCAGCGCGATCGGGCTTTCACCCATGTCGTGCGCCATCATTGGCAGCGAGGTTGCGATGACCGTGGAGTCCATGTTTTCCATGAACAGGGCGCAGGCCACAATCAGTGGTGTGAGGAAAACGCGGGATATGGCCATGTGGGATCGGTAGATAGAGCCGGGCCGGACTGCCGATGATGATGCCTTGACAGACCTTGGCGCCATCGTAAGCGGCTGTGCTGGCAAAGTGCATAATTATAGCGTTTTGGCTGGAACGCATCTCCCAATTGAAGGTCAATAGGCCCTAATCTTTGGCCGATCAGGTAGCATGGCAGGCTTTGGTCGCTGGCGTTCCTTGTTGTTGCGTCGGCGGCATGCTGTTTGTTTGCAAAAAATCATGAATACAACGTTTGATTGCCCACGTGCCGAATTTGCCTCCTGCTTCGCATTGCTGGATGACCGTAGTGCCGAGTCTGGCCGGGCCGGCGCGTCGCGCCTTTACACAGGGTTGGTCGAATGTCTGCAATGTTTCCGGGCTGAGGAGTTGCCGCAGTTGCTGGCACAAATGCAACAGGCCGTGCAGAACGGCCTGCATGCGGTGACGCTGTTTACCTATGAATTGGGAATTGGACTGCAGCATGTCCTGCCGGAGCGGACGGGGCGGCAGCGGCCGACGCAAGCGTTGGCGCAAATCCTGCTGTTTGCCGATTGCAGCCAATTGGGCGACGATCAGGTGGAGTCCTGGCTGGAACAGCGTCAAGCGGCGCAGCGCGGCGGTGGCGACGCAGGCATTGCCAATTTGCAGTCGAATGTCAACGCAGATCAGTTTGCCGCAGCAATCGCAAAAATTCACGCCTACATCGAGGCGGGCGATACTTATCAGGTCAACTACACCTATCGCTTGCGTTTCGATATGTATGGCGATCCAGTAGCGTTGTATCGGCAATTGCGGCTGCGCCAACCGGTGCCGTATGGGGCGTTGATCGGCTTGCCGAGCGGCGCCACGGTGCTGTCGCTGTCGCCAGAGCTGTTCGTGCGCCACGCTGGGGGGGGGCTGACCGCTCGGCCGATGAAAGGTACTGCAGCGGCCAGCGGCGATCCCGATCAAGATCGGCAGAGTGCACTGGCGCTGGCAGCCGATCCCAAGAACCGGGCGGAAAACTTGATGATCGTGGATTTGCTGCGCAACGACCTGGGGCGTATTGCGGTCCCGGGTTCGGTCCAGGTGCCGAAACTGTTTGAAGTCACCCGCTTCAATACCGTGCTGCAAATGACTTCCACGGTGCAAGCCAGGGTGCGCGACGATATCAGCCTGGCCGGCCTGGTGCAAGCACTGTATCCCTGCGGTTCGATTACAGGTGCGCCGAAGCTTCGCACCATGCAGATCATTGATGAACTGGAACCGGAACCACGCGGCTTGTACACCGGCGCGATCGGCTGGTTCGATGCGGCCACCGATGGCCGCCGGTTTGGCGATTTTTGCCTGTCGGTGCCGATCCGTACTCTGATGCTACAAGCACCAAGCCCGGACGGTCCGTTCGGGGCGAGCATCCGCCGCGGTGAGATGGGCGTCGGTGCCGGCATCGTGCACGATAGCGTGGCCGCCGACGAATATGCCGAATGCGCATTGAAAGCAAAATTCCTGACAGGCTTGCGTGGCGATTTTTCGTTATTTGAAACCATGTACGCTACCCGTGCCGATGGTTGCCGGCATCTGGATTTGCATTTGCAGCGGCTGCAGGCATCTGCCGTGTATTTTGGGTTTCCGTTCAACGAGTCAATATTGCGTGCAGCAGTGCAGGCGCATTGCGCCAGCTTGTCCGATGCGGTTCCCCAACGTTTGCGTCTGACCCTTTCAGCAGGTGGCAATTGCAGTTTGGAGAGCGCGGACCTGGGAACACTTGAGATGCCAGTCAAATTGTTGATCGCACAAACATTGACGCATTCCGACGATTTATTCCTGCGGCATAAAACCACCTTGCGCCAGTGCTACGATCAAGCGTGGCAAGACGCGGCACAACTGGGCGCGTTCGATATGCTGTTTTTCAATCGCGAAGGTGAGCTTACCGAAGGTGGTCGCAGCAGTGTCTTCGTCAAGCTGGACGGACACTGGTATACGCCGCCGTTGCGGTCTGGATTACTGCCGGGAGTAATGCGCAGCATAGTCCTGAATGATCCGGCTTGGAATGCTGTCGAACGCAGCTTGGGCCTGGAGGATTTGCTCGCCGCGGAGCAGATCATGGTGTGTAATGCTTTACGTGGAACCATGCCTGCAACGCTATTGCGGATAGCGTAAGTATCGTTTAAAAAGCAATGATCACCACCGACCCGGCTACGATCAGCGAACCGCCGATCGCCACCGGCCAGGTCAACTGTTCGCCGGCAAACAGCAGTCCCAGTACGATGGCAAAGGCTACGCTCAGCTTGTCGATTGGCGCCACCTTCGATATCGGGCCGATTTGCAGTGCATGGTAATAACATAGCCACGATAAGCCGGTAGCGATTGCCGACAGCACCAGGAACAGCCAGTTGCTGGCGCCCACCTGTGCCGGCTTTTGCCATTCGCCACGCAAGGTGACGATGGCGGCGATCACGAACAGGATGACGATAGTGCGGATGAACGTGGCGAAATTCGAATTCATGCCGGTTACGCCGAATTTGCCGAAGATTGCCGTCAGGCCGGCAAAAAATGCAGAACCGAGTGCAAACAGTTGCCAGCTTGAGCCGAAATTCATTTTTTTTCCTCCCCTCGAACGACTTTGGTGAATGCAGCGTTGCTGCAGGCGATATCTTTATTTCTGGACTGGCTTGACCGCGCCGTCCTGACCACGATCGTTCAGCATGGCATTGTCAGGCAGTTCCGCCTGGCTCCAGCCGCCACCCAGCGCTTTAATCAGCGACACACTGGCTGCAAAGCGCCGGTTCCGGATATTCAGCGCAGCCAGGTCGGCATTGAATGCGGTCGCCTGGGCAGTCACCACGCTGGAGTAATTGACCGTACCAGCCTTGTATTGATTGAGGATGAGTTCCACTGCGCGGTGCGCAAATGCGACAGTTTCATTCTGCACTGAAGCTTCCTGTTCCAGAATCCGCAATGCCGCCAGATTGTCTTCGACTTCCTGGAAGCTGGTCAGCACGGCTTGCTTGTACACGGCAACGCTGGCGTCATACGCGGCAATTGCCTGATCGCTTTGGGCGCGACGGGCGCCACCGTCAAACAATGTTGCGGCCAGTGCTGGTCCAAGCGACCAGATGCGATTGGGCACTGTCAGCCAGTCGCCAAAGCTGCTGCTTTGAAAACCGCCGGAAGCCGACAACGTCAGGTTCGGGAAGTAGGCGGCCTTGGCCACGCCGATCTGGGCATTGGCTGCCGCAGCCAGGCGTTCGGCGGCAATGACGTCCGGGCGGCGTTCCAGCAATGCCGACGGTACGCCGACTGGAATAGTCGGCAGCACTGCAACCAGCGGTGCTGGCGTTATCGAAAAACTGGAAGCGGCTTGTCCGGTGAGGAGCGCAATCGCGTGTTCCAGCTGGGAACGCAGTACGCCGTTGTCCACGGCCTGCGCCTGTGCCGATTTGAGCTGGGTTTGTGCTTGAATTACATCGGATTGCGCTGCGACGCCGACAGCGTATTGATTCTGCGTCAGCTGCAGCGATTTCTGGTAGGCGGCTACGGTCTCATTGAGCAAATTTTGCTGCATATCTACCACGCGCAACTGCAGGTAGTCCTGCGCCAAGGTGGACTGGGCGCTGAGTTTGGCTACCTGCAGATCGGCAGCACTGGCTTGCGCCGAGGCACGATTGGCCTCCACCGTGCGGCTGATGCGACCCCACAGGTCAGGTTCCCAGCTGCTGCTCAGGCCGAGCGAATAGGCGTTGGCAACTCGACCGCCATTACTGGAATTCGCGGCCGAGCCCGAGCGCGTCACCCCGCTATTCGCTCCTATCGTCGGGAAATACGATGCCCTTGCCGATTGCACCAACGCCCGGGCCTGGCGGAATTGCGCCTCAGCCTGCGCCAGGTTCTGGTTGGAGATATTCACTTGCTCGACCAGCGCGTTCAATTGTGGATCCTGGTAGATTTCCCACCATTTTTCCTGCAACGGCTGATCTTGCGGCGTAGCCACTTTCCAGTCCTTGTTTTCCTTGAAGGCGGCCGGCGCATCGGCCACCGGGCGCACGTAGTCAGGGCCGACGGCACAGGCGCTTAACAAGATTGCCGCGATCGCCAGCGCCATCAGGTTTTTGTGCGTAGGTATATGCATGTGTTTCATGTTTGATCCGTTGATTATCGTTGTTCGCCGACCATGCTTCCTGATTTGTCGGGTTGCTACGCTTCGGCTACGTCCGGCGCTGCTCTACCGCCGCGGCGCTCCCATTTATCCTTGCTCCACAAGCGGAAGCGATCCATGTACAGATACACCACCGGGGTCGTGTACAGGGTCAGCAGCTGGCTCATGATCAAGCCGCCGACAATCGCGATACCCAGCGGCCGTCGCAGTTCAGCGCCGTCGCCAGCGCCCAGCGCCAGCGGCACTGCGCCCAGCATGGCGGCCATGGTGGTCATCATGATCGGCCGGAAGCGCAGCTTGCAAGCTTCGAAAATCGAATCGCGCGGCGACAACCCCTGCTCGCGTTCCACATGCAGGGCGAAGTCGATCATCATGATCGCGTTCTTCTTGACGATGCCGATCAGCAGGATCACCCCGATCAGTGCGATCAGGCTGAAATCGGTGCCGGTCGCCAGTAGCGCCAGCAGGGCGCCGACGCCAGCCGAAGGCAGGGTCGAGAGGATGGTGATCGGATGGACGTAGCTTTCATACAGGACGCCAAGCACAATGTAGACCGCCAGCAGCGCGGTCAGGATCAACATCGGTTGGCTGCTCAACGACGATTGGAATACGTTGGCGGTGCCCTGGAAGCTGCCGTGCACCGAAGTCGGCACGCCGATCCTGGCCATGGCGTCGTTGATCGCCAGCGTGGCGTCCGACAGCGATTCGCCGGCTGGCAGGTTGAAGGAGATGGTCGAGGCGATGAACTGGCTCTGGTGATTCACTGCCAGCGCGGTGTTGGTCGGCTGGAAACTGGAGAATGCCGCCAACGGCATCTGCTGTTCGGCCGCAGTCGACAAGGTCAGCGCCAGCGACGAATTGGACGCCAGCTTGCCACCCGCGGTCAAGGCTGGCGGCGTGCCCAGCGCCGAAGTGGTGGGCGACAGATTGGCGGTGCTGGCAGGGATGCTGACATAAGTATTGTGCAGGATTTGCGGACTTTGCAAGTATTGCGGTCCGGCTTCCATCACCACGTGATACTGGTTCATGCCGCTGTAAATGGTCGAGACCTGGCGCTGGCCGAACAGATCGTTCAGGGTGGCGTCGATCAGCTGCGGCGTGACGCCGCTGCGGATGGCGGTTTCGCGGTCTATGGTCAGGGTGGTCTGCAATCCTTTGTCCTGCTGGTCGGTATTGACATCGGCTAGCTGCGGCAAGGCGCTCAAGGCGTCCCGGATTTTCGGTTCCCAGGTGCGCAGCTCGTTGAGATCGTCCGACTGCAGGGTGTACTGGTACTGGGCATCGCTGGAACGGCCGCCAGTGCGGATATCCTGCACCGACTGCATGAAGAGGTTGGCGCCCGGCACATGGCTGAGCTTGCCGCGCAGGCGTGCGATCACCTGATCGGCGGTGAGCTTGCGCACGGTCAGCGGCTTGAGCGTAATGAACATGTTGCCGCGATTGCTCTGGCCGCCGCCGGTAAAGGCGATCACGCTTTGCACATCCGGATCGCTGCGGACAATGCTGACAAATTGATCAAGCTTGACCTTCATCGACTGGAACGAAATCGACTGGTCGCCCTGGATGCCGCCGATCACCAGGCCGGTATCCTGCTGCGGGAACAGGCCTTTGGGGATGACCGTGTACAGATAGACGTTGAGGAAAATGGTGGCCACCAAGATGATAATCATCAGCGGCGAGAAGCGCAGCGCCCACGCCAGCGAACGCTCGTAACCGCGCAGCATGGCATCGAAGGCGCGCTCGGTGGCGGTGAAGAAACGGCCCTGCTTGCGGTGCGGCTCGTGTTTCAGCAGGCGTGCGCACATCATCGGCGTGGTAGTCAGCGACACCAGCAGCGAGACCAGGATCGCCACCGACAGGGTGACCGCAAACTCGCGAAACAGCCGGCCGACAATGCCGCCCATCAGAAGAATAGGGATGAAGACGGCGATCAGGGAGATGCTCATCGACAGCACCGTGAAGCCCACTTCCTTGGCGCCCAGCATGGCTGCCGCAAACGGCTTCTTGCCCTGCTCAATATGACGCGAAACATTTTCCAGCACCACGATCGCATCATCGACCACGAAGCCGGTAGCGATCGTCAGCGCCATCAGCGACAGGTTATCAAGGCTGTAACCAAGCAGATACATGACGCCGAAAGTGCCAATCAGCGACACTGGCACCGCCACCGCCGGGATCAGCGTGGCGCGGCCGTTGCGCAGAAACAGGAACACCACCATGATCACCAGTCCGATCGACATCAGCAGGGTGCGTTCGGTCTCGCGCAGGGAAGCGCGGATGGTCGGCGTGCGGTCCATCACGACATCAAGATTGATGGCGGCCGGGATCGAGGCGCGCAACTGCGGCAGCAGGGCCCGTACTTCGTCGACGGTTTCGATGATGTTGGCGCCCGGCTGGCGGTTCAGGATCACCAGCACGGAAGGCTTGCCGTTGGCCGAGCCCGCGTTGCGCACATTGGCAACCGAATCGGTCACCTGTGCGACATCGCTGACCCGCACGGCCGCGCCATTGCGGTAGGCGACAATCAGCGGCATGTACTCGGCGGCGGTCTTGGCCTGGTCGTTGGCGTAGATCTGCCAGTTCTTGTCGCCGTCTTCCAGCACGCCCTTGGGACGGTTGGCATTGGTGGCGGCGATCGCGGTGCGCACGTCGGCGCTGCCGATGCCGTATTTATTGAGTGCGGTCGGATTCAGTTCCACTCGCACCGCAGGCTGCGAACTACCGCCGACGCTGACCTGGCCGACGCCTTTCACCTGCGACAGTTTTTGCGCCAGGATGGTGTCGGCAGCATCGTACATCTGGCCTTGCGTCATGCTGTCCGAGGTCAGTGCCAGGATGATGATCGGCGCATCGGCTGGATTAACCTTGCGATAGCTCGGATTGCTGGGCAAGCCGGTCGGCAGCAGGTTACGGGCGGCGTTGAGCGCAGCCTGGACGTCGCGCGCGGCGCCGTCGATGTCGCGGCTGAGATCGAACTGCATGGTAATGCGGGTCGAACTCAGCGTACTGGAGGAGGTCATTTCGGTGACGCCGGCAATCGAGCCGAGCGCCCGTTCCAGCGGCGTGGCCACGGTGGCCGCCATGGTTTCTGGACTGGCGCCGGGCAGGCCGGCCGAGACCGAGATGGTCGGCAAATCCACCTGTGGCAAGGGCGATACCGGCAACAGCCGGAACGCCACCATGCCGGCCAGCGCCACGCCGATGGTCAGCAGCGTGGTGGCGATCGGCCGTTCAATAAAGGGACGCGATATATTCATGCTGTGATCACGGCTTAACCGGCTCCGCTACCGCGTCGTCGTTATGGTCGTCGTCGCTGTCGGCATCCTTGCTGCCGAAGCGTTCGCGCATGCGGCGCGCCAGGTTGTCGAAGGCCAGGTAGATCACTGGCGTGGTGAACAGGGTCAGCACTTGCGATACCAGCAACCCGCCGACCATGGTGATCCCCAGTGGTTGCCGCAGTTCCGAGCCGACGCCGGTGCCCAGCATCAGCGGCAAGGCGCCCAGCAAGGCCGCCATGGTGGTCATCAGGATAGGCCGGAAACGCAGCAGGCAAGCCTGGTAGATCGCATCGCGCGGGCTCTTGCCCTCGTTGCGCTCGGCGTCCAGGGCAAAGTCGATCATCATGATGGCGTTTTTCTTGACGATACCGATCAGCAGGATAATCCCGATGATACCGATGATGCCAAGATCGCTGCCGGCGATCATCAGCGACAGCAGAGCGCCGACGCCGGCCGACGGCAGCGTCGACAGGATGGTGATCGGATGGATATAGCTTTCATACAGCACGCCGAGCACGATGTACATGGTGACGATGGCCGCCAGGATCAGCATCAGCGTGTTGCTGAGCGATGCCTGGAACGCCAGCGCCGCGCCTTGGAACTGGGTCTGGATACTGTCCGGCATGCCGATATCCAGCTCCGCCGCATGGATCGCCTTGACGGCGTCGCCAAGCGAGGCGCCTGCCGCCAGATTGAAGGAGATCGTGGTGGCGGGGAACTGGCCGATATGGTTGACCACCAGCGGCGAGGTGCGCTCTTCGATGGTGGCGATGCTGGACAAAGGCACCTGGTTGCCGTTGCCGGCCACCAGATAGATGCTGTTCAGCGCTGTCGGACCCTTCTGGAATTCCGGCTTGACTTCCATCACCACCCGGTACTGGTTGGACTGGGTGTAGATGGTCGAGATCAGGCGCTGGCCGAAGGCGTTATACAAGGCGTTGTCGATCGCCGCGGTAGTGATGCCGAGACGCGAGGCAGCGTCGCGGTCGATCGCGATATAGGCTTGCAAGCCGAGATCCTGCTGGTTGCTGGCGATATCGGCCAACTGCGGGATCTGGCGCAGGCGCTCGATCAGCTTGGGCACCCAGATGCTGAGCTCGGCGGGATTGGCGTCCTCGACGCTGAACTGATACTGGGTGCGGCTGACGCTGTCTTCGATGGTCAAGTCCTGTACCGGCTGCATGTACAGCGTGATGCCGCCGACCTGGCGGTCCAGCTCCGGCTGCAGGCGGCGGATGATGTCGCTGGCGCTCATGTTGCGCTGTTCGCGCGGCTTCAGGTTGATCAGCATGCGGCCGCTGTTGAGGGTGGCGTTGGTGCCATCGATGCCGATGAAGGAAGACAGACTTTCCACTGCGGGATCCTTCAGCACCACGGCGGCCAGCGCCTGTTGCCGTTCCGCCATGGCGGCAAAGGAGACTGACTGGCTGGCTTCCGAAATGCCCTGGATGACGCCGGTGTCCTGCACCGGGAAAAAGCCTTTCGGGATGAAGATATACAGTACTACGGTCAGTACCAGCGTGCCGATGGCGACGATCAGGGTGGAGAACTGATGGCGCAATACCCATTGCAGGGCGACGCCGTAGCGGGCGATGATGTTGTCGAAAAACGCACCGCTCTTGCGGTAGAACCAGCTTTGCTTTTCTTCCGGGATGTGATGCAGCAGCTTGGCGCACATCATCGGCGTCAGGGTCAGCGAAATTACGGCCGAAATCAGGATCGCCACTGCCAGCGTGATGGCGAATTCGCGGAACAGGCGTCCCACCACGTCGCCCATGAACAGCAGCGGAATCAACACGGCGATCAGCGAGAAAGTCAGGGAAATGATGGTGAAGCCGATCTGCTCGGCGCCTTTCAGGGCTGCCTGCAAAGGCTTCATGCCTTCTTCGATATAGCGCGAGATATTCTCGATCATGACGATCGCATCGTCGACCACGAAGCCGGTAGCGATGGTGAGCGCCATCAGGGTCAGGTTGTTGACCGAAAAACCGGTCAGGTACATGACGCCGAAGGTGCCTATCAGCGACAGCGGCACTGCCACGCTGGGAATGATGGTGGCAGGGACGCTGCGCAGGAACAGGAAAATCACCATCACCACCAGCGCGATCGACAGCAGCAGTTCGAACTGCACGTCCGACACCGAGGCGCGGATGGTAGTGGTGCGGTCGGTCAGGATCTGGACATCGATGGCGCCGGGCAAGGTGTCTTGTAGCTGCGGCAGGATCTTCTTGATGTTGTCGACCACGCCGATGACGTTGGCGCCGGGCTGGCGCTGGATATTCAGGATGATTGCCGGTGACTGGTTGGCCCAGGCTGCCAGCCGGACGTTTTCGGCATCGTCGACAACGTCGGCGATATCGGAGACGCGGATCGGCGCACCGCTCTTATAGGCGATGATCAGGTTGCGGTATTCGTCGGCCGAGCGTAGCTGGTCGTTGGCGTCGATGGTCGAGGCGCGCGCGGGGCCGTCGAAACTGCCCTTGGCCTGGTTGACGTTGGCGTTGCCGATGGCGGTGCGGATATCGTCAAGATTCAGCCCCAGCGCGGCGACGGCGCGCGGATTGATCTGCAGCCGCACGGCAGGGCGCTGGCCGCCCGACAGGCTGACCAGGCCGACGCCCGGCACCTGCGAAATTTTTTGCGCCAGGCGGGTGTCGATCAGATCCTGCACCTTCGGCAACGGCAGCGTCTTGGAAGTGATCGCCAGCGACAGGATAGGGGTGTCGGCCGGATTGACCTTGTTATAGATCGGCGGTGTCGGCAGGTCGGACGGCAGCAGGTTGCTGCCGGCGTTGATCGCCGCTTGCACTTCCTGCTCGGCGATATCCAGGCTCAGGTCCAGGCTGAATTGCAGCGTAATGACCGAGGCGCCGCCGGAACTGGTCGACGACATCTGGTTGAGCCCCGGCATCTGGCCAAACTGGCGTTCCAGCGGCGCGGTGACCGAGGAGGTCATGACATCCGGGCTAGCTCCCGGGTAGAGCGTGACTACCTGGATAGTCGGGTAATCGACTTCCGGCAGCGCCGAGAGCGGCAATTGTTTGTACGCGACGATACCGGCCAGAAAAATGGCCAACATCAGCAGTGAGGTGGCAACCGGCCGAAGAATAAACTGACGTGAGGGATTCATGCGTTCTTCAAAACCGGTTATTGACCGTTGCGATTGGCGGCGCTGGCTGGCGCGCTGCTGGCGGCTGCATCGGCGCTGGCATCTTGCCGATGGCGGTGGCCACCTTTATGGGCGCCTGCCGCAGCGCCGCCTGCGGCAGTAGCTGCAGCTACGGAGCCGTCACGTGCGATAGGCTCTACTTTGGCGCCTTCCTTGAGCTTGTCGATACCGTCGATGACGACTGTTTCGCCGACGGCGATGCCGTTGTTGATCGCTGTCGATTCACCTTCGACCGGACCGGCTGTCACTTGACGGATGGTGACGGTATGGTCGGGTTTGACCACGTACACGAAATTGCCGCTGGAGCCGCGCTGGATCGCAGCATTGGGGATGACGGTGGCGTTGCGGAGTGTATCGAGCAGCAGGCGCGCATTCACGAACTGATTCGGGAACAAGGCATAGTTGGCATTCGGCGTTTCCGCTTTCAGCTTGACCGTGCCGGTGGTGCTGTCAACTTGGTTGTCGATGGTCAGCAGGCTGCCGCTGTCCAGTTTGTTGCGCTGATCGCGGTCCCAGACATCGGTTGGCAGCTTCTTGCCCGCCTGGATCTGCTTCATCACGCTTGGAATATTGTCTTCCGGGATGCTGAAAACGGTCGTAATCGGCTGCAGCTGGGTAATGACGACGATGCCGTTCGTATCGCTGGTCTGCACCAGATTGCCGAGGTCTACCTGGCGCAGGCCAAGGCGGCCGCTGATCGGTGCGGTGATCCGGGAATAAGTCAGTTGCAGGCGAGCGTTGTCGAGTGTGCCTTCATCGGATCGGACGGTGCCTTCGTATTGCTTGACCAGCGCCGCCTGGGTATCCACCTGCTGGCTGGCGATGGAATCTTGCGCCAACAGCGTGCGATAGCGCTGCAAATCGATTTGCGCTGCCTTCAGCAGGGCGGTGTCCTTGATCAACTGGCCCTCTGCTTCCTTCACCAACACCTGATAGGGCCGTGGATCCAGTTCTGCCAGCAAATCGCCAGCCTTGACGATCTGCCCTTCCTTGAAATGCAGTTTCATCAATGTGCCACTAACCTGGCTTTTGACGATCGCGGTGGCTTCAGGAGTAACGCTGCCGAGGCCCGACAGATAGATGTTGATGTCGCCGGTTTTTGCGGCCGCCACACCGACCGGCAGTGGCCCACCGGCGCCGGCAAATGCGCCGCGCTTGCCGCCTTTGCCGCCGCCTCCGGCCGCTTGCCCCGATTTGGCCGCCGTCGCGTCGGCGGATTGGTGGCTACGTCCCCAGATCAGGTAAGCGGCCAGCGCCAGTACAACAACCACTATCAGCCACATCCAGCCGCGAATGAATCCGCCCTGATGTTGATTTTGCAGTGTGGCGGTCCGGCTTTGCAGCGGGGGATGTTGATCGGCTTTTGGAGTGGGTGTAGTAGTCATCGCAGGCAGGAGGTCAGTCAGAATGGGGTCAGATGCAATGCGTAATTCTGCTGAAAACCGGCGCTCAGCAGACGGAATTTAAAGACACGAGTTTAGCGAGTAAATTTTACCGCCGTGTGTATTTATTGGAAATTGTTTCAATTTAATGAAAGAGTGCTAACGCAGCAGTGTAGTCGCTGACGTGGCGGACGGCAATGCGGGCTGGATCGACTTGTGTGGTAAACGGCGAGGTCACAGAAGCGCCTTTGTTTGTGCCGGAACCGGCACAACGCGATATGCTGCTTCTGTGACCTTCAATCTGGCTGGCGCTTAGCCTGCCCAAGGGGAATCCTCCTTGTTTCAATTATGGACGGCCTTCCGGTCCGCCTTGATGAAAGCCACGATGACCGAAGCGATGTTTCATCATTTTGTTGAAGTGCTCGTCAAAGGTCTTTTGCTGTGTCGGTGTCAGAACTGCATAGAATTCCTTGACGGCCGCGGTGTGCTCGGCCAGGCGGGCTTCAGCGCGTTTCAGGAATTCCATCTGGTGATCCAGGCGCTCTGGAGCGGTCTGCTTGGCCCATTCTTCCTTGTTCGGACGTGGTGGCGCACCTTCTGGACGGACCGGCTTGATCTTGCCCAGGAACGTCTGCCATGCCGCTTCCTGGTCTGGTGTGATCTTCAGATCGTCATGCAATTTTGCCTGGCGTTTTGCCATATTGGCGGCGAATTTGGCTTGCTGTTCCGGTGTCGGCGCATGGCGGCCGACAGGACCGTCAGCCTGTTGTGCGTAGGCAGTCACGCCCATGGCAGCAAAACTCAGTGCTGTAACGCCGATCAATATTTGTTTGCGAAGCGTGAACATAATGAAATCCTTCCATGAATTTGAGTGCAATCCGCACAATTCCTATTCAACCGCAGAGGTGTGTCGGCGATTTTTCATGGTGCCCCGGCTTTGTATCCATGTGTATGGCGAGGAGTTTGCTTTGTATCGCAAAGTGTCCATTCGCGTGGCAGATATGCCAATATACAAATTACTATCGTTTTTCTGGCGCTGAATTGTCATAATCCAGGAAATCTCAACGGGGAGCGATGTTGTTACCTGACGGGGCTGGAATTGTTAACATGGGATAGTTCGTCATTCATCTCATGTATATCGATGTTTTTCGTTTGGCCGTACTATTGGAGCATGTTCGGCTTAACTGCAGTTACTAGGATAATTACGCATATGGAAACTGCTGCTCACATACTGGTGGTCGACGATGATCACGAAATCCGCACCTTGTTGGCGGAATACCTGGACGCCAACGGCTTTCGCACCTTGATCGCGACCAATGGCAACGACATGCGCAAAGTGCTGTCGGAAGCGCGGGTTGATTTGATCGTTCTGGATCTGACATTGCCCGGCGAAGATGGCCTGACGCTGTGCCGCAACCTGCGTGCCGATTCGAATATCCCGGTGATCATGCTGACGGCGCGCGGCGAACCGTTGGACCGCATTCTCGGCCTCGAAATGGGCGCCGACGATTACCTGTCCAAGCCGTTCGAGCCGCGCGAATTGTTTGCGCGGATTCGCAGCGTACTGCGCCGCACCCAGGCGCTGCCGCCGAACATGGCGTCGCCAGAGGCGCAGCAAATCCAGTTTGGACGCTGGACACTGGACCTCATCGCGCGCCATCTGGTCAACAACGAAGGACTGGTGGTGGCTTTGTCGGGGGCAGAATACCGCATTCTCAAGGTATTTCTGGATCATCCTAATCGCGTGCTCAATCGCGACCAGTTGCTCGAATTGACGCAGGGCCGCGAATCCGATCCATTCGACCGCTCGGTCGATATCCAGATCAGCCGCCTGCGCCAGAAGCTAGGCGACGATGCGCGCACGCCGGTGATCATCAAGACCGTGCGCAATGAGGGCTATGTGCTGGCGACCACGGTGACAGTCGAGTCATGATGCGCCGACTGTATCAATCCATTCTGTTGTCGGCTGCGCGGCGGAAGTAGAAAAGGAATGCCGTCCGTGAGAAATTTTCTTGGCTCGGTTGCGAACCGGGTGTTCCTGATTTTGCTGGCGGGGATCCTGGTCGCCGCCGGCACTACCAGCTGGCTGGCCGATAATGAGAAGCGCAAGGCATTCAAGGAGTTGTATGAATTCCGGATTGCCGAGCGGGTTGAGCAAATCGTCTACTCAATCGATAACGTTGGCCCTGAAATGCGCGCGCTTGTATTGCGCACGGGCGAAAATTTCGGCCTTGAAGCGAGTCTGGTCAAGGACACCGAACATGCAGTCGACGACAATCCAACACTGACTACACTGTTGAAAACCCGGCTCGGCGGGGACCGCCGCGTGACCGTAGCGAAGCAGACCGACTGTAAATTGCGTGATCGCCGTGGGCCCGAATTCCGTCGCATCGACGAATGCCAGGTGGTCTACGTGAGTCTCAAGGATGGCGCTTTGCTCAAGGTCAAGTTGCGGATGATGCGCGACCCGGGCAGCCCTCCTGGACGGCCTCCAGGCATGCCTTTCCTGTCTCCGTATTTCGCCTTGTTCCTGCTGCTGATCGGCATTCTGGCATTCATTGTGGCCAAAATGACGGCGCGGCCGATCCAGCATCTTGCCAATGCGGCCGGCAGCCTGGGGAGCGATATCGACCGGCCGCCACTGGATGAAACCGGGCCCACCGAGGTGCGACAGGCTGCCGCCGCCTTCAACGCCATGCAAGCGCGCATCAAGCGCCAGATACAGCATCGCACCCACATGCTGGCGGCGATTACTCACGATTTGCAAACGCCGTTGACCCGTCTGCGCCTGCGTCTGGAAAAAGTCAGCGACGGCGAGTTGCGCCATAAATTACTGGAGGACCTGGCGGTCATGCAAAGCATGGTGCGCGAGGGGTTGGATCTGGCGCGCAGCATGGATTCCGCGGAAGTGATGCAAATGCTGGACATCGATTCGCTGCTCGACAGTGTTTGCGCCGATGCGGTCGATGCGAGGCAGGATGTGACGCTGGAAGGCAGCACCCGCGCCTCGATCATGGCGCAGCCAAATACGTTGCGGCGCTGTCTGACCAATCTGGTCGACAATGCGATCAAATACGGACGTTACGCCCGTCTGAAGGTGGCGCGCGACGGCAGCGATATCGTCATTACGATTCGCGATGGCGGGATGGGAATTCCGGCAGATCAGCTGGAAGTGGTATTCGATCCGTTCTTCAGACTTGAGACATCCCGCTCGCGCGACACCGGCGGCACAGGTCTGGGACTGACCATCGCCCGCAACATCGCAGAGAATCACCGAGCTGTGCTCGAACTGCACAATCATCCCGAGGGCGGCCTGGAAGTAACGTTGCGCTTGCCTGCAAGGGGATAGGCAAGAAAGTTGGGACGGGAGGAATTCCACGCAGGGAATCCCGGCCAAAAGATACCTGGCCGGGTTTTTCGAGAACTGCCTGTGATGTGAGTTCTGTTCGGGGGTGATCTGTGTCCCGTCCTGACGTAAAAAAGCCTGAATCACTTTCGTGTATTCAGGCTTTTTGTTTGATTTTCCGTGATCAGTAAGGTGCGTAATCCGGTGGTGGACCGTAATTGCCGCGTGGTTGCGGCGGGTAGTAATCAGGCGGCGTCGAATATTGTGGCGCCGGCGCATACTGCGGTGGGGCATACTGGCGGCGATTGTTGGCGTAGCCGCCGGAGACCGGAACCTGATTGCCCTTGGCGTACATGCATTGCGTGTACACGTTGTTGTACTGGCGCTGCATGCCATAGCTGCTGCGCGATGCCGAGTCGCCGGCGACCGAGCTGCCGGCCAGCAAACCAACGCCGCCACCGATAGCGGCACCCGCACCGGCGCGTCCGGTTGCTGCGCCGATCAAGGCGCCGGCTGCGGCACCAATCACCGTCCCGGCTGCGGCAGTGCCTACGGCATTATCGGCAGCGGCCTGCGGCGCGTATGGCCCTATACGGTCTTGGGCGGCACGTTGGCAGTCTGCCTCATCATTGCGGAACTGTTCATAGCTTTTACCGGCGCCAGGCAGCGCCATGACATTTGGTCCTGTCGGCGCGGTAACGCAGCCGGACAGCAGCACGGCCATTGAAGCCGCGATTACCTTGGTTGTTCCGTTAATCATCACACACCGCCTTATGCTTATCTAGGTTGGGAATCGTTCGGTGCTACCCTCATCCAGCCCTTCGGGCAGCGTGGAATTTGTGGGTAGTAGCCAGCCGGACTAGGGCAGTAGTATGCATAGTCAGGTGCTTTTTCAATATAGGTCTGCGGTTCGGGAGCTACGTAGACTGGCGGCGCGTAATACACCGGCGGCGGCGCATAATACACTGGCGGAGGGCCCCAATACAGCGGTCCGCCGATGGTGATGCCGACGCGCGGACCATAAAAACCGCCATGCCCATAATAGCCGTAGCCATAGGCAAAGCTAGCGGAACTGGTTGCCATCAACCCTGCAGCGGCCAATACCAATAGAGCAAGTTTCTTCATGATATGTCCTACACATTTATCAGTGATTTAATCATAATCCCCACCATAATATCCGCCAAAAGGAGTTACTTCTGGTTGCAAATGTTGGCAATTCTGTAGAATTGTTCACATTGCCTCGCGGCGGGGCGAGAGTGCTCGGAAGCGAGCCGACGAGGTTGCAGCCGATTGTTGCTGTTGCGCCACGGCAGCTATCTGCGCGCGGCTGGCACCTGTCTTTCTATCCACATTTTAAACCATCAGGAAAATGAACAACGTCCCCGTCAATCAGCAATCCTCTCTCCAAGGTGTCAAGGTAATCGAACTCGGCACCCTGATTGCCGGACCTTACGCCGCCAGCCTGCTGGGCCAGTTCGGCGCTGAAGTGATCAAGATCGAATCGCCGGGAGACGGCGATCCTTTGCGTAAGTGGCGCAAGCTGCATAACGGCACCTCGCTATGGTGGTACTCGCAGAGTCGCAACAAGAAGTCGGTGACACTGAACCTGAAGTCGGCGCAAGGCCAGCAAATCGTACGCGACCTGGTCAAGGATGCCGATATCGTGATCGAGAATTTTCGTCCAGGCACACTCGAAGGTTGGGGGCTGGGCTGGGATGAGTTATCGAAAATCAATCCGAACCTGATCATGGTCCGGGTCTCGGGTTATGGACAGGATGGCCCGTATCATGCGCGTCCCGGTTTTGCAGCGATCGCTGAATCGATGGGCGGCCTGCGCAACCTGGCCGGCTATCCAGACCGGCCGCCGGTGCGCGTCGGCGTCAGCATCGGCGATACGCTGGCGTCGCTGTATGGCGTGATCGGTGCGCTGCTGGCGATGCATCATCTCAAGGCAAATGGCGGCAAAGGACAGTTCATCGACATCGCCTTGTATGAAGCGGTGTTCGGGGTGATGGAAAGCCTGATTCCCGAATACGCCGAGTTTGGTTTCGTGCGCGAGCGCACAGGCGCCAGTTTTCCCGGCATTTCGCCGTCCAGTACATACCCTTGCCGCAGTGATGCGAACGGCGAGCACTACGTGATCATCGCCGGTAACGGCGACAGCATCTTCAAGCGTCTGATGCATGCCATTGGCCGCAGTGACCTGGCTGAAGATCCGAGCCTGGCGCGCAACGATGGCCGGGCGCAGAACAATGACATGATCGACGCTGCAATTGCCGAGTGGACGTCGCAACACGATCTGGAGCACGTGCTGCAGGTGCTGGAGCAAGCCGAGGTACCGAGTAGCAAAGTCTATACTGCCGCCGATATCCACCAGGACCCGCATTTCCGCGCGCGCGACATGATCCAGCAGCATGTGTTGCCGGATGGGCAGCCTATCGACTTGCCAGGCATCGTGCCGAAACTTTCGGTGACGCCGGGACAGACCAATTGGGTCGGGCCGGAACTGGGACAGCATACGGATGTAGTGCTGGCATCCATCGGCCGCAATCCTGAGCAGATCGCGCTGCTGCGGGAGCAGGGCGTAGTTTGATCGTCGTTACCGTCCTACGCAATGGAGTGGGCGCTATTTCGTCATCCAGCCGCGCCGGATCAATGGTGCAAATACAAAGCCATGGATGCGCGACACGCATCGAAACAAGGGGCCGATTAGCCACGATGCACAGCGATGGCTCAACCGTGCGCTGATGATGGCGACCAGCGCCGCACCGACCATGTCGAGTGGAAAATGGACACCGAGATAAATGCGCGCCCATGCCATCGGCAGTCCAAGCAGGCTCAGCACCAGGCCGATCTTGCGCAAGCGTTGATGCAACAGGAAACTGAAGGCGACCGACCATTGTAAAGTCAGGTGATCGCTGGGGAATGACGAATCGGGAGAGTGCGCCAGCAAATTGCTACCGAGGCCGATTACAAACGGCCTTGGATGATTCCACAGCATGCCGATGACCAGGCTGATCGATAAACCGACGACGCCTGCAACCACCGCTTCCAGCATCAGCTTGCGGGTCTGTTCGCCGCCGCGCAGCCAGCTCAGCAGCAACGAAATCGGAATCAGGAAGATCAGCAGTTCGGCGCAGACGAGGGCTGCGTCGAGCAGGATCGGATTGGGGGTGGCGTTTTTATTTGCGTTGATCAGCAGGAACAGGGTTTGATTGAGTTCTTCCATCGATTTCCGATATTTGAATGACAGTGAGTTTGCTGCGTGGATAGCTGTAAGGCGGGGCGCAGATGAGCGGGGTTGAGACCGTCGTATTACAGAATAGTTGCGGAGACTTAGCTGTTACTGAGGCCGCATAAGCCGATCATTTCTGGTCGGAAATGAAAAAGCTGGCATGGACCGGGGTCAATGCCAGCTTCGCTTGCTGCCTTCCTCTCAATGATCTGAGAGGAAGAACCGTGAGGGATTAGAAGCGGGTACGCATGCCTAGCGCAAATTCAGTCTGGTTCTTGAAACCGTTGGCGGAACCGACGCGATAGCCGTCGCTAAGTTTCATATAGTCGGCGGCGACATACAGTTCAGTACGTTTCGACAGATGGTAGAAGGTCGAACCGTACAGAGTTTTCTTGTTGCCGCTACCGGTCGCGGTCGAGGCGCTGGCGTCAGCGTAGGCGCTCAGTGTGCTGGTGCCGGCTGCGTTGTAAGCAGCGTTGTCAGCCTTCATCACCTGGTAACCGATTTCATAATCGAACGAACCTTGTGGCGTGAACTTGGCCGATACGGTGTACGCATTGTCCTTACGCTGGCCGAGAGCACCTTGCTCTGCCGTGTAATGGAAGTAGCCGGCGTTCAAACGCACCAGATCGAAAATGTAGCTGCCACCCAGCGAGTAGGACTTGTGCTTTTCGGTGCTGTTGGAGATGCCGTTGCCGACATCTGCTTCGTTGACGAAACCGGAAACCACAAAATTCGATCCGTTGTAGCCGATGGCCGCCGATTTAGTGGTGTTGCGGGAGAATGCGCCGGCAGTTTCGCCGAACTGGTAACCGAGGCCGGCCACTATGCCGTTGCTGAACACTTTCTTCCAGACCAGGCCATTGTCATAGCGAGTGCCGGTAGCGCTGCCCGAGTAGAAAATCAGTTGCTTGAAATTGTTGTTGTTGGTGTAGCCGCCTTCTTCCAATCCGAGCTTGGAGCCGTACGCATCGCCGTAGACCTGCGAAAAATCGCGCGCCAGCGTGTTTTGGCGGCCCAATGTGATCTGGCCGAAAGTGTTGTCTTGCAAGCCAACCCATGCGTCGCGGTTAAACAGTACGCCCGGTGTATCCATTTCGCCGGTGCCTACTACGAATTCGGCTTCCAGTTTGAAAATGGCTTTGAGGCCGCTGCCCAAATCTTCCGCGCCGCGGAAGCCGATGCGGTTGCCGCTGAACCAGGCGACCGGGATGCTGGTCAGGCGATCGCCGTTGCTGTCGGCGTGATTGACGGTGCTGATGGTGGCATCGATCAAGCCATAAATAGTGACATTGGATTGCGCGTATGCCGCATTTACAGATCCCATGGTCCCAAGGACAGCCAGCGCTAAAAGCGACTTTTTCATTTTTGTCTCCAGATATTTTTAGTTGGATTTACTGATCACGCAGATCAGTGGATCAACTATAAAATTCGCAAGCTTACTAACTGCTTTCAGAAGGCCAAATGACGGTTCGCCGGGTGTGGGGTTTGCGCGACATCGGCGAAAAATAAATACCGATTTTGAAAGCTGGTCGTAAGCTTGGCCGGAGGAGGTTTCACGGGTTTTGCTGTGAATATTGCGCCGGATCCATGGTGCGATTCGTGTTTTCGGCGATGGGAAAACTGACGGTAACAATCAGTCCATGACCTTGCTGCGGATCGGACAATGCAATCTCGGCGTTGCTGGCTAGCGCAATCTCACGCACGATCGCCAGCCCCAGTCCACTGCCATCCGAACGCTCTTCGTTCAGGCGATAGAAGCGTTCAAATACATGTTGTCGTTCTGTTGCAGGGATGCCAGGACCGTTGTCCTCGACCCGCAGCAGAACCCGCTGCTCTCCGCTTGTCACCGCGACGGTCACGCGGCCGCCGGCAGGGGTATAGCGTAATGCATTGTCGATCAGGTTAGCCACCAGTTCTTCCAGCATGGACGGGGTGGCGTGCACCATGACCGAGGTGCAATCGAATTCAAATCCGAGGTCGATATGTTTGGTCTGCGCCAGCGTAGCCAGTTCCTCCAATACGACCTGGACAATTTCAATCAGATTGACGTCGGTTTGCCGCAGCGGGCGGCCGATGCCGGTTTCGGCGTTAGATAGCGTCAGCAACTGATTGACAAGCCGTATCCCGTGCTGCACACCCTTGTTGATCGCGCGCAGCGCCGCGTCCTTGCCTTCGACATCGCTGCTGCGAAGACCGTAGCTGACCTGGGTGTTGAGCAACGCCAGTGGCGTACGCAACTGGTGCGATGCATTTGCGATGAAACGGCCATGTGCCGACATATGGTCGTCCAGCCGTTGCACATAGTCGTTGATGGCATGCACCAATGGCGCCAGTTCGGCCGGTACCGGCGCCGTATCGAGTGCTTCCAGCGTCCCGGGCTTGCGGCGCTGGACCCGATCCCGCAGACGCATCATCGGCGCCAGTCCGTGTCGCAAGCCCAGCAGCAACAGGGCGCCTACCAGCACCAGTATTGCCAACTGCTGCTGCATGGTATGTTCCCACATGCGGTCGGATAGCGTCTTGTACGAATGCTGCGTCTGCGCCACTTCTATCAGTACAGGTCCTTGTTCAGGAGCACCGAAAACAGGCTGCGAAAATGCAACGATGCGGACCGGATCGCCGCGGAACGTGGCGTTGAAATATTGGGATTCCTCGTTACGCCGCATGCGTGGTGAAACAGGTAAATCGGGTTGTCCTGCCAGCAGCGTCCCGTTCGCCGCCACGACGCGGTAATAGACTCGGTCGTGTGAATCAGACTGGAACAGTTCCAGCGCCGCTGGTGGGATCACGACCTGCACCGCCTCATCCTCGTAGCGTATCTGTTCGGCGATGATGCGCGCCGATCCTAGCAGCATTCGATCATGGACCACGGTCGCCATGTCGACCGCATTGCTGTAGGTAACCCAGGTATTGAAAGCAACGAACAATATCAACGGCACCAGCAGCCACGCCAGCAGCTGTATACGCAGGCTGTTAATCGGCATGATGCTGCTTAAGCAGGTAACCGAGTCCGCGCAGGGTAATGATGGCGGCGTCGCCGTGTTCCAGTTTTTTGCGGATTCGATGGATGTACACTTCGATGGCGTCCTGCGACACGTCTTCCGCCATCGCATACAAGCTATCCGCCAAGGCCTGCTTGCTGACCGTTTTGCCGCTTTTCATGATCAGGGTTTCCAGCACGGCGTGCTCGCGCCGGGTCAGTGTGAGCGCGACCTCGTTGATGGAGAAAATCCGGCTGTTGCTGTCGTAACTCAATGAGCCGCATTGCAGAATAGGGTTTTTTTGCTGATTGGCGCGCCGTAGCAGGGCGCGAATGCGCGCTTCCAGTTCATTGACGTCGAACGGCTTTGCCATATAGTCGTCGGCACCGTTGTTGAGGCCAACTATGCGCCCTTCGACTGAGTTGTTGGCGGTAAGGATCAGCACTGGCACATTGTTGTGACGGGCACGCAGTCGCTTGAGCACTTCGCTACCTTCCAGTTTGGGCAGTGACAAGTCGAGAATGACCAGTTCGTATTGCTGGGTCAGCAGCAAATGATCAGCATCGGCGCCGTTATAAACGCAATCAACCGTATATTTACTCCGATGCAGGGTAAGCGCCAGCCATTCGGACAGCGGCCTGTTGTCTTCTACCAGCAAAATTCGCATATCTGTTTCCGTCTCTGGGTGGCTGCTTGGGCAGCACTTGGTGATGAGGCGGATTATGAGAGGCATGCAGAGACTTGGCTACCGTTAAATCACCATATGCATGATTTTTCGGTTGCTTTGCCAAAAAACTGCATGCTAGTATTGGTCCAGCCAATGGGCCTTTTAGCGTTGTTGCGTCTAGGAAAAATATGCAACCGGCTGACGTCAACAGCCTGCCATACCAACCGTAGAGTAAATACATGGTTCCCGAATCCTCCGTTCCGTTGCGTATCGATGCACATCAGCATTTCTGGCTGCTGGCCAATCGAAGCGGGCAATGGCCGCCCGCGGAACTGGCGGCTATTCATCGCGATTTCCTGCCGCAGCAATTGGCTCCTTTGTTGAAGCAGCACGGCATTGACGGCACGGTACTTGTGCAGTCCTTGCCCAGCGTGACGGATACGTTGTTCCTGCTGGCATTGGCTGAACGCGCGCCGTTCATCCAGGCGGTGGTCGGCTGGGCCGACTTGAAATCGAGGAATGCCGTTGAGCAGATTGCGTTGCTGGCCTCACATCGGAAATTGCGTGGATTGCGACCGATGCTGCAGGATCTGGCCGATGACTGGATCGCCGATCCCCTGCTGGAGCCGGCGATTGCCGCCATGCAGCGCCATCGGCTCAGCCTGGATGCGTTGATTTTGCCGCGTCATTTGCCGGCACTGCTGGCGTTTGCGCAATCCCACCCGAACCTGCCGATCGTGATCGATCACGCTGCCAAGCCGCCGATTGCGAGCGCAGAAATGACGCCATGGCGTGAACACATCTCCCGGTTTGCAGCGCTGCCGCAGGTGTATTGCAAATTGTCCGGGTTGGTCACTGAGGCGTCCTCCGTTTGGCAAGAGGGCGACCTGCAACCATACGCAGATCACATTCTGGACGTGTTTGGCGCATCGCGCGTCATTTGGGGCAGCGACTGGCCGGTAGTCAATCTGGCCGCCGATTATGGACGTTGGCTTGCCACCACGGAGAGCTTACTGTCGAAGCTGGATCCGCTGCAGCGGCAACAGGTCATGGGCTTGAACGCGCAGCGTTTCTATCGCCTGTAGTAGCGCACGCACGGGCTGTCAGCGCAGAATCACCTTGTTCATGATTTGCGTGGCGGGATACGCAACCATCGATTGCAATACACGCGGCAGATCAAGCGGACGCATGATCATCTTGATGGTCATGTCCGCCGTCACATGGCTGCGGATGGTGCCGTTCATCTTGCTGCTGATCTGTTGCAGTCGGATTGGGTCGTCGGCATGCTGCGGCTCTCTCATCTTGAGGACGTGACGCAGCGCGCAAGCAGCGTCTTCATTGCGCAACTCCAGTGTGCGGCGGCGCAAGGCGCCGAAAATGCTGTGGCGACGCAGATGCTCCTGTTGCCGGAAACTGCGGAAATAACGGAAGAAATGCTTGTAGTGATTCACTTCATCCCGGGCGATGAGGGCTGCCAGGTCTTGCAAGACAGGTTCGTCGGTGCTGCGCGACAGTGCGCCATAGAAAGTTGCCGTACCGGCTTCAACTACGCAGCGCGCCACCATTTCCAGTCCTTTGCTGGGCTCAAGCAGTTCGACTTTGCAGTAGCCTGAATATTCGTCGAGGAAACTGCGATAAGCGGTCGGCCAGTCAAATTCCGGCCAGATGTGTTTGACGTAGGCACGCAATGCCTGTCCATGCTGCAACTCCTCGACTTCCCATTGCTCACGTAGCCAAGCCGAGATTTCAGGCTCGTCGCCGTAATAATCCACCAGGTTTTGCGTATACAGATCGGATCCGCTTTCGACAAACGAAGCGCAGGTGACCAGGTAAAACAGGTTTTCATCGGGTCTGACGCGTGCGACATCGATTTCGAAAAATCAAGATCAGCGATTTTCCAATGCGCATTCTCTTCGCGATCTTTGGGCATAATCAATCTCTCCATGTGGTTATGACTGACTCGGGGCCTGTTAGCAGGCCCTAGGTACGACGCCGGACGTAACAATTAGTTCAAGTTACACGATTTTGCGGCTGTGTGCATTTTTTAGCCGCGTGCTAGGATTGAACTCTTACTTGCAAGAGAGGTGAACATGAGTGACCAGACCAGCGGCAGCGTCGAATACCGTGGATATGTGATCGTGCCCCAGCCGGTGCAGGGCCATGACGATTTGTGGCATGACGGTTATCAGATATTGAAAGCCGGGGCCAGCGTATCGAGCCGCACCAATACCGAAAGCGTGCATACCACACGCGGTACGGCAATTGACAGCAGCGTCGAGTTTGCCAAGATCGAAGTGGATAATCTGGCCGCTCTGACCGAATGAAATGTCCTGGTGGCGTCGCCACCGATGATTAAGCGACGCCGTTGCACGCGATAGCAACGGGTGTGTTGACCGGCGTCGATGCAAGACGCCGGCAAGCAGAATCAGGAAAATTCGATACGTTGCGTGGTTTGCGAATTAAACCAATGCAGAGAGTTCGTTTCAAAGCCTGCAGTGATTTGCTGCCCGGTCTCCACTGCCGTGGCGGCCGGTACCCGCATCACCAATGTTTGATCTCCTATCGACGCGTGCACCAGCAGATCGGCGCCTAACGCTTCCACCAGTTCCGCTCGCATCGACAGCCCAGGCTGGCCGAACAGCAGGTGCTCCGGCCGTAATCCCAGGATACAGTCATGACCGGCAATCGCATTGTGTGTAAACGGCAGCGGGATCGGTGCGGCATTGTCCACCACGAAGCTGTTGCCGTCCGTCGCTACCCGTCCGTTCAGCAGGTTCATCGGCGGCGAGCCGATAAAGCTGGCGACGAACGTCGTAGCCGGTTTGGCATAGACCTCGGCCGGTGTTCCAATCTGTTCTGCGCGGCCGCCATTCATGACGATCATGCGCTGGCCCAGGGTCATGGCTTCGACCTGGTCGTGCGTCACGTAGAGGCTGGTGGTGCCTAGCGTGCGGTGCAGTTTCTGGATTTCCAGGCGCATTTGGACGCGTAGCTTTGCGTCCAGGTTGGACAGCGGCTCGTCGAACAGGAATACTGCCGGTTCGCGTACGATCGCGCGTCCCATCGCCACCCGCTGGCGCTGACCGCCCGACAGCTGGCGCGGCGTGCGTTGCAGCAGGGCACCGAGCTCCAGGATCTTGGCCGCCTTTTGCACGCGTACTTCAATATCGTCCTTGCTCAAGCCGCGGATTTTCAAACCATAGGCCATGTTTTCATAGACGCTCATGTGCGGATACAGCGCGTAATTCTGGAACACCATCGCGATGTCGCGATCTTTCGGTTCCAGCTTGTTGACTACGCGGTCGCCGATCACGATATCGCCCGAGGTGATCTCTTCCAGCCCGGCCACCATGCGCAGCAAGGTCGATTTGCCGCAGCCGGAAGGGCCGACCATGACAATGAATTCGCCATCTGCAATATCGATCGAAATGCCATGGATGACATCGACCGTCTTCGGCGCCTTGCCGTAGGTTTTCTTGACGTTTTCTAGGTGTACTTTTGCCATATCACTTCTCGGAATCAACCAATCCTTTAACAAACCATTTTTGCATCACTACCACCACCAGGCCCGGCGGCAGCATCGCCAGCACCAGGGTCGCCATCACCATATTCCATTCGACTGCCGAATCGCCGCCGGCGATCAGGGTTTTGATACCGATACCGATCGGGTACATGTCCTGGTTCGTCGCAATCATCAACGGCCACAGATACTGGTTCCAGCCATAGATGAACATGATCACGAACAGCGCAATAACATTGGTGCGTGACAGCGGCCAGATCACGTCCTTGAAGAAACGCAGGGGACCGGCGCCGTCAATGCGGGCTGCTTCCGCCAGTTCATCCGGCACCGTCAGGAAGAATTGCCGGAACAGGAAAGTCGCTGTGGCCGAGGCGATCAACGGGATCGTCAGGCCGGCGTAGCTGTTGAGCATGTGGAAATCGGATACCACCTGGTAGGTCGGTGTGATACGCACCTCGACCGGCAGCATCAGTGTCATGAAAATCATCCAGAAGAACAGCGACCGTCCGGGGAAGCGGAAATACACCATAGCAAACGCCGACAGCATCGAAATCGAGATCTTGCCGATTGCGATGGCTAACGCGGACACCAGGCTTACCCACAGCATGCGCGCCACCGGCGGCGCCGAAACGTTGCCGGAGGCGCCCTGGGTCAGCAGCGCACCATAGTTTTGAATGAAATGGCTGCCAGGCATCAGGGACAGTGGTGCTTGCGCGGCCTCTTGCGCGGTCTGAGTGCTGGCGACAAATGCGACATACAGCGGAAAGGCGATGATGACGACGCCGAGCAGCAGTACCAGGTGGCTGATCATGTCGAGTATGGGGCGGCGCTCAATCATCGTGTTCTTTCAATATATAACAAACAATTCCGTCATCCCCGCGAACGCGGGGATCCAAATTGCTCCGTATCATGGATTCCCGCGTTCGCGGGAATGACACGGCGGGATCAGTCATGATTTCATTCATGCGTACTGCACTTTCTTTTCAACATACTTGAATTGCACCACGGTGAGCACGATGACGATGGTCATCAGCACCACCGATTGTGCGGCCGCGCCGCCCAGGTCGCCGCCCTTGAAGCCGTCGAGGAATACCTTGTAGACCAGGATCTCGGTATCTTTGCCGGGACCGCCCTGAGTGGTGGCTTCGATGATCGCAAAGGTATCGAAGAAGGCGTAGACAATATTAACTACCAGCAGGAAGAAAGTGGTGGGTGACAACAATGGAAATACGATAGTCCTGAAACGCTTGACCGGTCCGGCGCCGTCGATCGCGGCGGCTTCGATCAGTGATTTGGGGATAGCCTGCAAGCCGGCAAGGAAGAACAGGAAGTTATAACTGACCTGTTTCCAGACCGCAGCGATCACGATCAGGATCATCGCGTGACGTCCGTTCAATACGTGATTCCATTCGATGCCGAAGTGATGCAGCCAGTTGGAAACGATGCCCAGGGTCGGGCTCAGCATGAACGTCCAGAGGACCCCGACCACCACAGGCGACACCGCATACGGCCAGATCAGGAAGGTTTTGTAAATAGAAGCGCCTTTGATGACGCGGTCGGCAAAGGCGGCCAGCATCAGCGAGAGCGACAATCCGAGCACCGCGACCAGCAGCGAGAATATCGCGGTGGTCTTGAACGAGGCGAGATAGTTACTGTCGGCGAATAGCGCGCGGAAATTGTCGAACCAGACAAACTCCGAATAACCGCCGAAGGCGTCCTGCAGAAGCATGGACTGGTACATCGCCTGCACTGCCGGCCAGACGAAAAACAAAAGGGTGACAATGATCTGCGGCGCCACCAGCGCGTAGGGCAACCAGGCAGATTTGAAGCGAGCGCGTTTTTCCAAGATGGGACTTTCTGACTGGATCGTCCGCGTCAATGCGGGGGAATCAATTAGAGCTTATGTGGCGCAGTCAAAAGTGTTCTTTTGCGTGCGCCATTTTGCTGCGACATTCAACAACAAGAATTCTCAGATAGGATGGGCTGCTATGCCCATCCTATCTGACAGGACTGAGTAATATTATTTGTTCGTCTTTTCAAACCGCTCCAGCAACAGGTTGCCACGTTCTACCGCGGTATCAAGCGCCTGCTTTGCGGTGATCTTGCCGGTCCAGACGTTTTCCAGTTCTTCGTCGATGATGGTACGGATTTGCGGCATGTTGCCGAGGCGGATGCCGCGCGACTTGTCGGTGGTCTTGGTGATCATCTGCTTGACCGGGACATCGGTGCCAGGATTGCGATCATAGAATCCCGATTTCTTGGTGATCTCGTAAGCCGCGATGGTAGTCGGCAGGTAACCGGTTTCCTGATGCCACTTGGCTTGCACCTCAGGCTTCGACAGGAATTTGAAGAACTTGGCAACGCCCTTGTACTCGTCGTTCTTCTTGCCGCCCATGACCCACAGCGAAGCGCCGCCGATCATCGTATTTTGCGGTGCGCCTGGCACATCGCTGTAATACGGCAGGGTAGCGATGCCAAACTTGAACTTGGAATTTTTGGCGATATCCGCATAGCTGGACGACGAACCGGTCAGGATGCCGCACTCGCCTGCATAGAATTTCGATGTTGCCTCATCCTTGCGGCCGGCATAGGTGAAGTAGCCTTGCTTGGCCCAGTTAGCCAGGTTCTCTATGTGCTTGACGTGCAATGGGCTATTGAATTTCAGGCGTGTGTCGAGGCCGTCGAAGCCATTGTTCCTGGAGGCGAATTCGACGTTATGCCAGGTCGAGAACGATTCCAGTTCGACCCATGATTGCCAGGTGGTGGTGTACGCGCATTTGGCGCCGCTGGCCTTCAGCTTGGCAGCGTCGACGGCGAGTTCCTGCCAGGTCACCGGCGGCTTGTTTGGATCCAGGCCAGCTTTGGAGAACATGTCCTTGTTGTAGAACATGACCGTGGTTGAGCTGTTGAATGGCAGCGACAGCAGGCCGCCCCCTTTTGGTGCGGCGTAGTAACCGCCGATGGCAGGGACGTAGGAAGATGGGTCGAACGGCTCACCGGCCAGTTTCATGACTTCAGACACCGGCTTGATGGCGCCTTTGGAATACATCATGGTGGCAGTGCCGACTTCAAATACTTGCAGGATGTCCGGCGCATTGCCGGCGCGATAAGCGGCGACAGCGGCGGCCATGGCTTCATCGTAGGCGCCTTTGTAAACCGGGGTCACCTTGTATTCAGACTGGCTCTTGTTGAATTCGTCGGCGAGGCCATTGACGCGGTCGCCGAGGGCGCCGGCCATCGAGTGCCACCAGGATATTTCGGTGACGGCATGGGCCGAAACGGACATGGTCGCAAGCGCGCAGGCGATGGCTAGTGCTTTGAATTTCGATTTCATCAGGGCCTCCGTAAAATTTTTGAATATAGCGAATCGATGTGACGACCGCGTGACAGTTGCGGCACGAGGAAGCTTCTGTAAAGCCGGATTCTATAGGCGAGTTTATGGCTGGCGCAATGTTTGTTTTACGTACTTGTCATGCATGCGATATTAAGAGTGGCGACGACGGGTCGTCGGAAGTGGCTCTTGGCACAGGGTGAGGTAGAACCAAGTGTAATTAAAATTACTGTTATGCTGAATGGGAATTCTAGGCTCCAATGTTGACAAACAAAGATTCCTTCCCTACCATCGATCGGACGATTTTGTAGCATTCAAACGATATAAGTGTAATTTAAATTACATTATAAAAATATCAGGAGACTTAATGCGCCACATGTTCATCGAACGTACCTTGTGTGAGTCCAGCATCGAATTCAACTCCGTTTCCGGGGGCTGCGCATGATTCCTCGCCAGTTATTCGATGCCGATCACGAAGAGTTTCGTCAGAGTTTTCGCCGTTTCGTCGAAACCGAGGTCATGCCGCGTCACGCCGGTTGGGAAGAGCAGGGATTTGTCGATCGCGATATCTGGCAGCGTGCCGGTGCGTTGGGGTTTCTTTGTACTAACATGCCGGAGAATTACGGCGGCTCCGGTGTCGATCGCAAATTCAGCACCATCGTGCTGGAAGAACTGGCGAGGGCCAATGCCTCCGGCATCGGCTGGCCGTTGCATTCGGATATCGTGGCGCCCTATCTACTGCGCTACGGCAGCGAGGAGCTGAAGCAGGCCTGGCTGCCGAAAATGGCCGCCGGCCAGGCGATTACCGCGATTGCCATGTCGGAGCCGGGAACCGGGTCGGACCTGCAATCGATCAAGACCAATGCCGTCGAGGATGGTGACGACTACATCGTCAACGGCTCCAAGATTTTCATTACCAACGGTTACAACAGCGACATGGTGGTCGTGGCGCTCAAGGTCGGCGCCAAGGCACGCGGCGCCAAGAACGTGTCGCTGCTGGTGATTGAAGCCGATCGGCCTGGCTTCAGCAAGGGCAAGCCGCTCAAGAAGATCGGCATGAAGGCGCAGGATACCTGTGAGTTGTTCTTCGAGAATGTGCGCGTCCCCAAAACCAATATCGTCGGCCAGGTCGGCGCTGGATTCTCCATGCTGATGCAGGAACTGGCCTGGGAGCGCCTGCTCATTGCGATTACTTCGGTGGCCAACGCCGAAGCCATGCTCGACACGACGATTGCCTATACCCGTGACCGTCAAGCGTTTGGCCGCACGGTATCATCGTTCCAGAATACCCGTTTCAAGCTGGCGGAGATGAAGACTGAGTTGCAGATCGCGCGCGTGTTTGTCGACCGTTGCGTCGAGCTGGAGGTCAAGGGCGAGCTGCAGGTAGATGCAGCCGCGGCAGCTAAATATTGGTGTTCCGATCTGCAGGGAAAGGTGCTGGATCAGTGCCTGCAACTGCACGGCGGCTACGGCTTCATGCAGGAATACCCGATTGCGCGCGCCTTCATTGATGCTCGTGCCCAGCGGATCTATGGCGGCACCAATGAGATCATGAAAGAAATCATTTCGCGGAATATTTGATGTCGGCCGGATTTCAACGGCAAATTTTTAACTCGTTTTCAACATATAAAGATTTAAATCATGGGAGATGAATTGCGTTATGACGGCAGGGTGGCGATTGTTACTGGCGCTGGAAATGGATTGGGGCGCGCCCATGCACTATTGCTGGGCGCGCGTGGCGCCAGCGTGGTGGTCAATGATCTCGGCGGCGATGTCCACGGCGGCGGCAAGTCCAGTGCAGCAGCGGACCAGGTGGTGGCGGAGATCAAGGCGGCAGGAGGCAACGCAGTCGCCAACTACGACTCGGTAGAGGATGGCGGCAGTATCGTGCAGACCGCGCTCGATCATTTTGGCGGAGTCGACATCGTCATAAATAACGCTGGCATCCTGCGCGACAGCAGTTTCGCCAAAATGAGCGCTGACGATTGGGATCTGATCTATCGCGTCCACGTGCTTGGCGCTTTCCGCGTCACCCACGCAGCATGGCCGCACATGCGCAACAAGGGCTATGGCCGGATCGTCATGACCACCTCGGCGGCTGGCATCTACGGCAACTTCGGCCAGACCAACTACAGCATGGCCAAGATGGGCCTGATCGGCATGGCCAACACGCTGGCCATCGAAGGTGCTTCGAAGAACATCCGCGTCAACACGATCGCGCCGCTGGCCGGCTCACGTATTTCCGAGACGGTGATGCCACCGCAGATGCTGGAAGCGTTGAAGCCGGAGTATGTGGCGCCGCTGGCGGCGTATCTGTCCCATGAGAGTTGCGAGGAAAGCGGAAGTTTGTTCGAAGTCGGCGCCGGCTTCCATGCCAAGTTGCGCTGGGAGCGTACCGTGGGTCACCATTTTCAGGGCAAGTCGTTCGGCCCTGAAGATGTGGCGGAAAAATGGGCGGAGATCGGCGACTTCAATGATGCCACTTATCCCAAGAGCATCGGCGAATCACTGATGTCAATCTTGCAGGGCGTGGCTTCGCCGTTCGGACAAGGCAAGAACTGACCGTCGGCATCAGCAAAATCGGCCAATGCCATGAGCAACCCCCTCCTGTCCGGGATACGTGTGCTGGATCTGACACGCCTGTTGCCTGGCCCATTTTGCAGCTTTTACCTGGCGCAATTGGGAGCTGAGGTAATCAAACTGGAGGAGCCCCAGGGGGGAGATTACGCTCGCATGCTGGCGCCGGAATTGTTCATGCTGGTCAATCGCGGTAAGAAATCGGTGACGCTTGATCTGCGCCAACCGCAAGCGGTGGCCGCCTTCCACAAACTGGTTGAGGATGCTGATGTCGTGATCGAATCGTTCCGGCCGGGCGTGATGGACAAGCTCGGTTGCGGCTACCAGCAGTTGAAACTGATCAACCCGCGTTTGGTATACGCTGCGCTCACCGGCTATGGTCAAACCGGCCCTTATAAGGATCGCGCCGGGCACGACATGAACTACTGCGCATATGCGGGCTTGCTGGAACAAACTGGCGCCGTCGACGGGCCGCCGGTACTATCGAACTTTCAAAGCGCAGACCTGGCTGGCGGTGCGCTGACCTGCGCGCTGGGCATACTCGCTGCCGTAATTGGTGCGCGCACTTCAGGGCAAGGCACCCTTGTCGATGTCGGCATGCTTGATGGCACGCTAGCCTTGCAGGCACTGTCGCTGGCCACTATCCGTACCATGGGCCGGAGCGCGAAGCGCGGCAGCGACATGCTAAGTGGAGGCCTAGCCAACTACAATATTTATGCCTGTGCCGACGGCAAACATGTCGCCATGGCGGCCCTCGAACCCAAGTTTTTTTTCAATTTCTGCCAGGCTGTCGGCAAGCCGGAATTAGCCGGATTGCCGCTGAGCCCGGGGCCGGATGGCGCCGCATTGCGCAGTGCACTCGAAACTTTGTTCAAGACCCGTTCGCGCGACGAATGGGAGTTGTTGCTGGCTGATCGGGACTGTTGCGTGTCGGGCATCTACAGCCCACAGGAAGCACTCGACAATCCGCAAGTCAAAGCGCGCGGCCTGATCCGCAGCGAAGACGGTAAGCCGTTGCTGGATTTACCGATCAAGTTCAGCAATGCCGAAAATGCCGGCGGCGATTGCCCGCGATTGGGGGCGGATACGATCGCCGTGTTGGCTGCCGCAGGCATTGATGAAACAGAACTGGCAGCCTTGTCTGCGGCATCGGCAATTTGAATCGGGACTTTTGGACGCAAGGAAGCAGAAAAAAAACGACAGGCAACATCCCTGAACATCGTGTGAGGAGAGGCTATGGAGATGCAAAAGAACCCGGTTCAAATGATGTTGCATTGGGCGGCTACCAAGCCGAATATGCCCTGGCTGTTTCAACCGGTTCTGGGTCAATGGAAAGTAATCAGCAGGATGCAAGGCTGTGAGCAAGTTCGGCGCATGGCGGCAGCCTTGAAGGCGATGAACTGGGAACCCGGCAGCCGTATCTGCATTTCTGGACGTAACACCGCGCATTGGTTGATGGCAGACCTGGCGATTGCGATGGCTGGCCACGTCAGTGTCGGCATGTATCCGAAGCAGGCAGTAGGCACCACCCGCTACATATTCGAACACAGCGAAGCCAAGGCGGTATTCCTTGGGCCGATGCCGGATGTCGACGATTTCATGAGTGCCATTCCGCCATCGGTCATGACCATTTCCTTTCCCTATCAGGATGCGCCGACAGGCCAGGCGCCATGGGACGAAATGGTCGCCGCCAGCGTACCGCTGGAGGATTATCAGGCGCCGCCGCCAGATCAGATGATGACGTTGATCTATACCTCGGGAACTACCGGCAATCCGAAAGGTGTGATGCTCAGCTACGGCAACGTCATGTTTGCCGCCTACAGCATTATCAACCTGGTGCCGGCGCTCGGCCAGGAACGTTATTTTTCCTATATGCCGCTGGCGCATGCATTCGAACGGTTCGCGATTTCGATCGCCAGTTGCTATAACGGCGGTGAAGTCCACTTCATGGAAAATATCGACAAGATGGGTGAGCAACTGGCGCAAGTGGCGCCGACCCGTTTCTTTGGCGTGCCGCTGGTATATGGACGGCTACAGACGGCAATCCTGAACAAGATGCCCCAGCAGAAGCTGGGTCGGCTGATGGCGGTTCCTCTACTGCGTAGTGTGATAAGGAGGAAGATTCGCAAAGCGATCGGGCTGCAGAACACACGGTTTTGTCTGTCCGGTGCGGCACCGATTCCGGTTGCGTTGGTTGAATGGTTCAAGCGGAATGTAGGCCTGGAAATTTTGCAAGGCTGCGCGCCGACAGAAGCCTCGGTCTATTCGAGTGCTTGCCTGCACGATCAAAACCGGGTCGGCTGCAGTTGGCAGACCGCCGCAGAATGCCGGCTTTAAATTGTCCGACGACGGTGAAATTCTGTTCAAGCACCCTGGATTGATGCTCGGCTATTACAAGGATCCCGAGAGTACCCGCGCGGCATTTACCGAGGATGGCTATCTGCGCACCGGCGATAAAGGACGGGTGGACGAAGACGGTTTTCTGTATATTACCGGTCGCGTCAAAGATATCTTCAAGACCGCTAAGGGGAAATATGTGGCGCCGGCGCCGATCGAATGTTCGCTGGCGCGCAACACCGATATCGAAAACCTGCTGTTCATCGGTTCCGGCCTGAAGCAGCCGGTGATGGCTGTCACGTTGACCGCCGCCGCCCGCAGCAAGCCACGTGCCGAGGTGGAGCAGCAGTTGATCGCCGATATGGAAACGGTCAACGCTAAGCTGGAGCCGCACGAGAAAATTGCCAAGTGCGTCGTGCTTAAGGATGCCTGGAGCATCGATAACGGCTTGATGACGCCGACCATGAAGGTCAAGCGAGGTGAAGTTGAAAAACGCTATGGTGCGCTGATCGAGCAGGAACTGCAGGTGCGCAATGCGGTAGGTTGGGAGTGACAGGCCTTGGTGGCACAGCAGATTTTTATTACAACCAGAGGAAAAAACATGACAGTCAACGACATCATCAAACTCATGCCGGCGTGCCTGAAGGCCGACGCTGCGGTAAATATGAAAAACACCATTCAGTTCGATATTTCGAGCCCGATGTACTTGCGTATCGAAGATGGAACATGCAGCGCGCATGACGGTGTCGCCGATGCACCCGATGTGGCGCTGACGATGGCCGACGATGATCTGAAGGCATTGCTGAAGGGCGAGCTCAACGGCGCTATGGCGTTCATGAGCGGCAAGTTGAAGTTGAAGGGGGACATGATGCTGGCGCAGCGGATTCCGTCACTGTTCGACGCCAGTAAGTTTCCTGCCGCGTAAAGATTAAAAGCGGATCAGGGAGAAGCTGCACAGCAGAGCAACCGCTCTTCAACGGCAGTCGACGAAGAGCGGCGTAAAGAGCGAGGAAGGTGCTATTCGAATTTTTTCCCCTGTTCCGCCATTTGCACAAGTATCTTTGCCGGCGCAAAATAGCCGTCGAACTGTTCTGCCAGTTGATTGGCGCGTTTGACGAAATTGGCGACGCCGTAGGCGTTGATGTACTGCAGCGCACCGCCCTGGAATGGCGCGAAGCCCCAGCCGAAAATGCTGCCGATGTTGGCGTCGGCCACGCTCAGCATCACTTTTTCTTCATAACATTTGGCAGCCTCGTTGGCTTGCACGAACATCATCCGTTCGATCATGTCCTTTTGCGGCAGTTGCTGCGATGCAAGCGGGAATGCCTGCTGCAAGCCGGGCCATAGATGCTTGGGTGCATTTTCCGGATAATCATAGAACCCCTTGCCAGCCTTCTTGCCGTTGCGGTCCAGCTCTTTCGCCATTTTTTCCAGGCCGGCATCGGCCGGATGACCAGCGAACGGCTTGCCGGCGGCTGCAAAATCCTTACGGGTTTGCTGCAAGATGTGCCATGACAGCGACAGGCTGATTTCGTCATGCAACGCCAGTGGTCCGACCGGCATGCCGGCTTGCAATCCGGCCATCTCAATGGCGCGCGGATGCTGGCCTTCCATCAGCAGTTTCAAGCCTTCCATCACGTAAGTGCCAAACACGCGCGAAGTGTAGAAGCCGCGTGAGTCGTTGACGACGATCGGGGTCTTTTTGATTTGCTGCACGTAGTCGAAGCCACGCGCTAGTGTCTGCGGGCTGGTGTGTTCGCCGATGATGATTTCCACCAAAGGCATCTTGTCGACCGGGGAAAAGAAATGCAGGCCGATGAAATTGGCCGGACGCGAACTGGCCTGGGCCAGGCCAGAGATCGGCAAAGTGGAGGTGTTGGAAGCAAAGACAGCGTCCGCGCCGATGACTACTTCCGCCTTTCTGGTGACATCTGCTTTGACCTGGCGATCTTCGAATACGGCTTCGATGATCAGGTCGCAGCCGCCTAGGTCGTCGAAATCAACGGTCGGCTTTATCAGGGCCAGCAGCGACTCCTTGCCAGCCACTGTTTGCTGGCCGCGCTTCAGTGCCTTATCGAGCAGTTTGGCGGAGTAATTCTTGCCGTTCTCGGCAGCGTCGATGCTGCTATCCAGCAGCACCACGCCGATGCCGGCCTTTGCCGATGCATAGGCAATGCCTGCGCCCATCATGCCGGCGCCCAGTATGCCAACCTTGTTGACACGTGACGGAGCAAAGCCCTCAGGGCGCGACTTGCCTTTGTTGATTGCATTCAACTGGAACCATAGCGTACCGATCATGTTCTTGGCGACCGGCGATAGCGCGCAGTTGACGAAGTAGCGAGATTCGATTTCGCAGCCGGTGTCGAAGTCGACGATACCGCCCTCAAACACGCAACTCAGGATATTGATGACCGCCGGATAATTGCCATGCGTCTTGGCGCTCGCCATCGATGGTGCGATCGACCACAACTGGGCATTGGCGGGTGTCTTCGAATCGCCGCCGGGCCAGCGGAATTTCTTGTCGTCCCAAGGCTGTGCAGCCTTGGGATGCGCCAGGCACCACGCCTTGGCCTTCGCCAGCAAGTCTTCTCTGTCATTCGCCAATTCCTGGATGATCCCTTGCTGCAAGGCTTCTTCTGCGCGCAATTCCTTACCTTCCAACATCAGCGGCAAGGCATTCTGGATGCCGATCAGGCGCGGTAGGCGTTGCGTGCCGCCACCGCCAGGCAGCAGGCCAACTTGACTTCCGGCAGGCCAAACTTGGCTTTCGGATTGTTGATGGCAATCCGATGATGGCAGGCCAGCGCCAACTCCAGTCCACCGCCTAGCGCGGTGCCGTTGAGTGCCGCCACTACCGGTCGGCCGCATTGTTCCAGGCGACGCAGGAAACCCTTGAACTCTTGCACCAGGTCGAATGCGGGCTGCGCCTCGGTGATCTGGAACAGCTTTTCGATATCGGCGCCGGCGACGAAATCGGCCTTTCCCGATGTGATGATGACGCCGGCAATGCTTGGGTCGGCTTCGATGTCAGCAATTGCCGCCACGAATGGTGCGGTCAACGCTTCGTTCAGTACGTTCATCGAACGCCCCGGCATGTCGAGCAGCAGGGTGACGATATTGTCCGAGTCTCTTTGTATGGTTATGCTCATGATATGGCTTCCTGAGATGTTGGAGTAAAGCTGTTTGCTTATAGCACTGCGTCACTCAGAGGTGTCTACTGGTTTTTTGCGTTTCTTCGCAATTCGACCTTTTCCCTTGATTAGTTGAGGACAGAGTAATTCGCCACGCTACGATGGCTCCTAAACCCTGTCCCGCAATACTTAAGTTCGTTCGATGATGGTGGCGATACCCATGCCGCCGCCGACGCAAAGCGAGATCAATGCGGTGGACTTTCCGCTGCGCTCCAGTTCGTCGAGCGCGGTGCCGAGGATGATGGCGCCGGTAGCGCCCAGCGGATGTCCCATGGCGATTGAGCCGCCGTTGACGTTGACGCGTTGCGGGTCGATGTCGAGGTCGCGGACGGCGCGCATCACGACTGCAGCAAACGCCTCGTTGATTTCAAACAGGTCGATATCCTTGGCGTTCATGCCGGCCTTGGCCAGCGCCTTGCGCGCCGCCGGCGCAATGCCGGTCAGCATGATGGTCGGCTCTGAACCGGTGACGGCGACCGAGACGACCCGCGCCCGTGGCCTGAGCCCCAATTTCTCGCCCATTTCCTTGCTGCCGACCAGCGCCAATGCTGCGCCGTCGACGATTCCCGAGGAGTTGCCGGCATGGTGCACATGGTTGATTTTTTCGACGGTCGTGTATTTGCGTAGCGCAGTGGCGTCGAAGCCCATTTGCCCCATCTGCTCGAACGCCGGTTTCAATGCCGCCAGATTTTCCAGTGTGGTTTGTGCGCGGATGTATTCGTCATGATCCAGGATCATCATGCCGTTCAAGTCTTTCACCGGAATCAGCGATTTGTTGAAGCGACCCTCAGCACGGGCCAGTGCCGCTTTTTGTTGCGACTGCAGTGCAAAGTTGTCGACATCGGCGCGAGAGAAATTTTCCAGCGTCGCGATGAGGTCGGCGCCGATGCCTTGCGGTGCGAAGCCGGTGCTCTGGTTGACGCGCGGATCCATGAACCAGGCACCGCCATCCGATCCCATCGGCCAGCGCGACATGCTTTCGACGCCGCCGGCAACTACCAGTTGCTCCTGGCCGGACATGACCTTCATCGCCGCCAGGTTGATCGACTCCAGCCCAGAGGCACAGAAGCGCGATTGCGTCACCCCAGCCACCGATTGATCCCAGCCGGCGTACAGTACCGCGCTTCGCGCAATATCCGCGCCTTGCTCGCCGACCGGCGTTACACAACCCAGTACAACATCGTCGACAAGGGAGGTGTCAAGGCGGTTGCGTTGTTGAAGCGCCTGCAGCAACTGAGCCAGCAGATTGATCGGCGCCACCTGGTGCAGGCTGCCGTCCTTCTTGCCCTTGCCGCGCGGCGTACGTACGGAATCGAAAATATAGGCATCAGTCATAGCGTCTCCGGCTTGTATGTTTGCGTAATGAAAATTACACTTACGTTCATGTTTGATTTATGCTGAATACCCACTGTAGTGAATGCAACAGGTAGCGTCAATTGATAACTCACTCTAAACCCGTCGCGTAGTGCCTGTCGACAGATGGTAATATTAATTACACAAACAACAAATTCATGTCGTCGGAAAAACAGAAAAGCGTATTGGATCGCTCCTTGCTCAAGCCCTTGATCCGACAGCGGATCGAGGAAGCGGTGCTCGATTTATTTTCGGAACGCGAGTTCCGCAGCGTCGGGTTCGGCGAAATAGCCAGCGCCGCCAACGTATCGTTGCAGACAATTTATAAATACTACGGCAGCAAGGATGCGTTGCTGTTTGCCTGTCTTGAAACCTGGCTTGGCACGTTGGCATCGCGCATGCTCGATCACCTGCAGGGAATCGAAAGCTGTCAGGACAAGCTGCGCAAGGTGTTTTGGGTGGTGCTGGATTTCTTTGATCGCAATCCGAAAGTCAGCCTGCTCATCATGAATTCACTGCAGATCAGTGCATGGGGACGTGACCGTACTTTTCGCCAGCCAGAGATGATGGAAGTGCTAATGAAAACCTTGAGCGACGGTAGGGCGCAAGGCGTCCTGACAGATGAGGTGGATGAAAAAATTCTGTTGGATTATTTCATCGGGATCCTGGAAAGGCTTGTCCACATGCACACCATGCGCGGCGAACCAGAGGCGCTGGCGCTGCAGTCGAATGCGTTGTTCAAGATGTTGTGGCGGGCGATTGCCAGGCCCGAGCAGGCATAGGCGATTTGCGTGAGGGTAAAAAAATAGCGCTGGCGGTAAAGCTAGCGCTATTTTCATTTGTGCTGCGGAAGAGTTGTCTTATGCGAAATTCTTCGAAGCAAATTCCCAGTTAGCCAATGCCCAGAATGCTTCCAGGTATTTTGGACGGGCATTGCGGTAGTCGATGTAGTAAGCGTGTTCCCAGACGTCGACAGTGATCAGTGGCTTAGCGTCGGTAGTCAGTGGCGTGGCGGCGTTGGATGTCGATACCAGACCGAGCGAACCGTCGGCGTTTTTCACCAGCCAGGCCCAGCCGGAACCGAAAGTGCCGACCGCAGTCTTGGTCAGTTCTTCCTTGAACTTGTCGAACGAACCCCACTTGGCGTTGATCGCATCTGCCAATGCGCCGGTTGGTGCGCTGCCGCCACCTTTGCTTTGCGGCGCCAGGCTGTGCCAGTAGAAAGTGTGGTTCCAGATTTGCGCTGCATTGTTGAAAATGCCGCCGGACGATTTCTTGACGATATCTTCCAGGGCGGCGTTTTCGAATTCGGTACCTGGGATCAGGTTGTTCAGGTTGGTCACATAGGTTTGGTGGTGCTTACCGTAGTGAAATTCCAGGGTTTCCTTGGAGATGTGCGGTGCCAGTTCATCCAGACCGTACGGCAGAGGCGGGAGAGTGTGTGCCATGGTGTGCGTCCTTCCTATAGTTTTATTGGGAGTACAAGAATCTGTCGTGTTGCTACTTGCTTCATGAGAACAGCTTCCGGGAGAGCTATTGTAAAGCCCTTTATCCATTCCATGCAGCGACCTTACGATTTCTATTGTTTTTACTAATTTCTATCTAATCTAAAGCAGGCTGCACGCTGTCGATGCCGACCTTGGCGCTGCCTTCCGCCAATTGCACAGTAACGAAATGCCGAGGTTGTAATGCCAGCGGGGTGCGGATCACGTGGCCCTTGGTGTCGGAGACGATGGCGTAGCCGCGCTCCAGCGTGCGTTGCGGATTGAGTAATTCCAGCTGGGCGTTGAGCGCTGCCAGCGTTTGCCGGCCGAGTCGGCTGTGCGCCAGGCAGGCGCTGTTCAGACGACGGCTTTGTTCGAGCAGCCTGTTACGTGGCGCGGCGCTATCAGGTATTTGGGCAGACAAGCGGGTGCGCAGGTTGAGCAGCGCATAGCGCGATTGCGTCAGCGGGATGCGGGTGGCGTGCAGCAATCTGGCTTGCAGGCTTTGCAGCTTCAGGCGTTCGTGGGCGATGGTGGTGGCGGGGCTGGCCAGGCGCCGGCTTAGCCAATCGAGAGTCTGGCTGGCCTCACTGAGCCGGCGCTGCATCGCGCGGGTCAGGTCGTCGGCATGTGCTTTCAGTGTCGCCAGCCAGTCAGCACGCGATACGGTAGCCAGTTCGGCGGCGGCGGTTGGGGTGGCGGCGCGCAGGTCGGCGGCGAAGTCGGCAATGGTGAAATCGGTTTCGTGGCCGACGCCGGAAATCACCGGCATTGGTGCGGCGACAATCGCGCGCGCCACGGCTTCATCGTTAAATGACCACAAGTCCTCGATGCTGCCGCCGCCGCGGCATACCAACAGCAGATCGCATTCGGCGCGGGCTGCCGCAGTATTGACGGCGCGCGCGATTTTTTCCGCAGCGCCGTCGCCTTGCACCGGTGTCGGATACAGGATGACGCGTACATGCGGCGCACGCCGCGCCAGCGCGGTCAGGATGTCGCGCAGCGCTGCAGCCTGCGGGCTGGTGACTATCCCGATGCATCTGGCAAAGGGCGGCAGCGGCCGTTTGCGGGCCGGATCGAACAAGCCTTCGGCGTTCAGTTTTTCCTTCAGGCGCAGGAATGCTTCGTACAGGTTGCCGATGCCGGCGCGCCGGATCGCTTCAACGTTCAGTTGATAGTCGCCGCGCGGCGCATACAAGGTAACCAGCGCCCGCACTTCGATCTTGTCGCCGTCGCGCGGAACAAAGCCGACGTGTTGGGCGCGGCCCTTGAACATCACGGCACGCACCTGGGCTGCGTCGTCTTTCAGCGTGAAGTACCAGTGCCCGGAGGCGTAGCTTTTGAAATTCGATACTTCGCCAGAGACCCAGGCCAGCGGAAAGCTGCGTTCCAGCATCCGTGAAACCGCCTGGTTCAGGGCTGAAACGGTTAACACTGGCGGTCCGCTGGAGCGGTTGTCGGTGGTGCTGGGGAGATTCATGCGAGCTTTCAATTTGCTGAGTAGTCAGGAGCGCTGACATTGTAAAGCACAGTCGCTGCACATCGATGGAAAAGTGATGCAAATCAAAGGCTTGTCCCGATTGCAGTGCGCTTGCACACAAGCTTATCCACATAATCTGTGGGTAACTGTGGATTTGTGCGGCGCTGTGGATATCCGTAAATCTCGGCATGCCAAAACAACCATGAAGAGATGCCTAAGGGACTCTCAATCACCTATAAACTGCGGTTTGACGCGCATTTGACTCGATCCGTCACACGGGTGAAAACTTCTTTCCAATCAAGGACTTCGTGTGAATCCAGTGCGCTTGTTCACAAAGTTATCCCCAAAATCTGTGGAGAACTTTTATCGTACAGCGTCGGAAAATTTTGCCCGTTTTTCGAGCAGTGCAAAAAAATCCTTTTAAATCATGGGCTTCAGTATTGATTGCGGCACTTATCCACAACCTTGCTCACATAATGTGTGTGAAACTTGCGGTGTTGTGCAGCTGCTGCGAAATATCCTTGAAAATTCACGCGTTTCGATGCTGCTCATGCTTGCTCGCAACGCCCCAACAAGTTACATTCTGCATCCATGCAAGTGAACCCCTCATTTGCTTCAGTTGCTATCGATCTCGACTTCACTAAGGAGTTTCTTTTGTTTGCCATTATTCAAGCAGCGGGCTGGCCGATCTGGTTGTTGCTCATTGCCTCCATCATTGCTACCGCATTGATTATTGAACGCCTCGTCTATCTTCGTCGGACGCGTATTTTGCCGCCGCAACTGCTGCAGGAAGTGATTCGGGTTTATCACAACGGCAAGATCAACGCCGAAGTCCTGACCAACCTGGAAACCAATTCGCCGCTTGGCAAGGTGCTGGCTGCCGGTTTGCGCAATGTGGACGTGCCGCGCGAAATCATGAAAGAGTCGATCGAAGAAGCAGGGCAGGCCACAGCGCATGAACTGGAGCGTTTCCTGACCACGCTCGGTACGATTGCCTCGTTGGCGCCGCTGATGGGCCTGTTCGGCACGGTGGTCGGGATGATCGAAATTTTCGGGGCAACCAATGGCGCTGGCGCCGATCCGGCGCAACTCGGCCACGGCATTTCGGTGGCGCTGTACAACACCGGCTTTGGCCTGGCGATCGCCATGCCTGCGCTGATTTTCTATCGCCATTTCCGCGCACTGGTGGATGGCTTCATCGTCGATATGGAACAGCAGGCGGTGAAGTTTGTCGATACCGTTCACGGCGCGCGTAAATAATATGAATTTCCGTAAAGGCAAGGGCCGCGACGACCCCGAAATCAACCTGATCCCGTTCATCGACGTACTGTTGGTGATCGTGATCTTCTTGATGGTCACCACCAGCTACAGCAAATTCACAGCGTTGCAGATCACCTTGCCGACGGCCGACGCCGACAAGGCAATGCAGCAGCCGTTCGAGATCAATGTGGCGGTCAATCCGCAGGGTCAGTACGCGATCAACAACGTCCAGGTCTCGTCCAGGGATGCCGCGGCGCTGGCGCTCGACCTGAAGAGCGCAGCTCAGGGTGATACCCAGTCGGCTTCGGGTAAAGCCGATCCGGTCGTGATCATCAATGCCGATGCGATGGCTACGCACCAGACCGTGATCAATGTGTTGGAAGCGGCGCGTCTGGCCGGTTTCGACAAGATCACGTTTGCCGCCCAGACCAGTGGCCACAAGTAAGTCAACGGTCCGCAACTCTACCGAATCGATCCTGGGCGCTGCCTGGCAGCGGCGCGGGTTACTGGCTTGCCTGCTGTGGCCGTTGTCGTTACTGTTCCGCTTTGTCGGCGCTTTGCGCCGCGGTTTGTATGCGGTGGGCTGGCTGCGCAGTACGCGTCTGCCGGTGCCGGTGATCGTGGTCGGCAATATTTTTGTCGGTGGTACCGGCAAGACGCCGTTGACAATCTGGCTTGTGCAGATGTTGCGTCAGGCCGGTTATGTGCCGGGCGTGATTTCGCGCGGCTATGCCTCGCAGTCGACGGATGGGAAACCATCGGTGCAGCATGTCGCCGACACTTCGCTGGCCGCTGATGTCGGCGACGAACCGTTGCTGATTGCGATGCACGGGCAGTGCCCGGTAGTGGTCGGTCGTGACCGGGTTGCCGCCGCCGAGGCGCTGCTGCAGGGGCACCCTGAAGTTAATCTGATCTTGTCCGACGACGGCTTGCAACATTACCGCCTGCAACGCGATATTGAAATCATGCTGTTCGATTCACGCGGTGTCGGCAATGGCTGGTTGTTGCCGGCTGGTCCATTGCGCGAACCGGCGTCGCGTCGCCGCGATTTCACCGTAGTGAATGCAGCGTCGATCTCGTCATCGATGCCGGCTTCGTCGATTCGCATGCAACTGGCGGGTGAACATGTCGTGCAGTTGGCCGATCCGGCCCAGGTACGCTTGCTTTCCGATCTGCGCGATCCGGCATTACGCCTGGCGGCCGCCGCCGGCATCGGCAATCCGCAACGCTTTTTCTCGATGTTGAGCGCTTCCGGATTGGCGTTTGAAGCGCTCGCGTTGCCGGATCACTATGATTTTTCCGATAATCCTTTTGCCGCGCTGACGGCGGATCTGATCCTGATCACGGAAAAGGATGCAGTAAAATGTCGGCAAATAGAAACAATCATGCGCGACCCGCGTATCTGGGTTGTGCCAGTGACGGCGCGGATCGATCCGGCGCTGTCACATCAAATACATCAAATTCTGGAGAAACTCCGTGGACACCCGACTGCTTGACATCCTGGTTTGCCCGATCTGCAAAGGCCCGCTGCAATACGACAAGAAAGCCCTGGAACTGATTTGCAACGCGGATAAGCTGGCTTATCCGATCCGCGACGGCATTCCTATCATGTGGGCGGATCAGGCACGCGACATGAATGCGCCGCCGGAACCGGCTGCACCAGCCACTCCGCTCTGAGTCATCGATATTGTGAAATCGTCAATGCCGTTCACCGTTATCATTCCCGCACGCCTGGCGTCTACCCGCCTTCCGAACAAGCCGCTGGCCGATATCGGCGGCAAGCCGATGATTGTTCGTACCGCTGAACGCGCTGCGCTCTCCGGTGCCGAGCAAGTCATCGTCGCCACAGATCATGCCGAAATCCTGGCTGTGTGCGCGGAGCACGGAATTGCTGCGCGCCTGACCCGTGCCGATCATCCGTCCGGCACCGACCGCATTGCGGAAGTGGCGGCGGCGCTGGGATTGGCGGCTGATGCGGTGGTAGTCAACGTACAGGGCGACGAACCGATGATCGATCCGGCACTGATCGCGGCAACGGCGGCATTGATCAGCGCCGAAGTGCCGATGGCGACAGCTGCGCACACAATCGATGCGGCTTCTGACGCTTTTAACCCGAATGTGGTCAAGGTAGTATTGAACCAGGCTGGACGCGCCCTGTATTTTTCGCGGGCAACTATTCCATGGCACCGGGATGGTTTTGCGCAGACGCAACAGAGCTTGCCTGCGGCTTATCAGCCATTGCGGCACATTGGCCTGTACGCCTACAGCAATGGTTTTTTGCAAACTTATCCGACGTTGGCGGTATCGCCGCTGGAACAGATTGAAGCGCTGGAACAGTTGCGGGTGCTGTGGCACGGTTACGCGATTGCGGTCCATATCGCGGCTTCGACTCCCGCTGTCGGCGTTGATACACCAGAGGATCTGGAGCGGGTCCGGCTTGCATTTGGCGCTGCGCCGAGCGCTGTTTGAGCGCGGCTGCAGGACGGCAATTCGCGTTGTTCATAGTCGATATGAAAACAGAAATAGTGTTGCGAACTGGCTGTTTGGTAAAATTGTATGGTAAGTTTCATGCAAAGATAGCGTGATATAAATAAAAGCATATCGGGAGACGTCGCTGCGCACACCATGTAGCGCGCCGTCGCCACAACCAATTTCACAAACTCACCTTAGGACTTAACATGCGCCTCATCCTTTTAGGAGCGCCTGGTGCCGGTAAAGGCACGCAAGCGACTTTCATTAAAGAGAAATTCAACATTCCGCAGATTTCCACCGGCGACATGTTGCGCGCAGCAGTCAAGGCTGGAACCCCGCTTGGCATCGAAGCGAAGAAGGTGATGGACGCCGGCGGCCTGGTATCGGACGACATTATTATCGGTCTGGTCAAGGATCGTCTGAAACAGGCGGATTGCGCCAACGGCTATCTGTTCGACGGTTTTCCGCGCACCATTCCGCAAGCAGATGCCATGAAGGATGCCGGCGTGATGATCGACTATGTGTTGGAAATCGATGTGCCGGATACCGCCATCATCGAACGCATGAGCGGCCGTCGCGTGCATTTGTCGTCCGGTCGTACCTATCATGCCAAATACAATCCGCCGAAAGTAGCAGGCAAGGACGACGTGACTGGTGAAGACCTGATCCAGCGCGACGATGACAAGGAAGAAACCGTCAAGAAGCGCCTGTCGGTCTATCATGAGCAGACGGAAGTGTTGGTCAACTACTATGGCGATTGGGCCAAGTCGGGTCGGCCCGGCGCACCGAAATATCGCAAGATTGCCGGTGTCGGTCCGGTCGAGCAAATACGCGACAGCGCATTTGCGGCGTTGGAAGCATAAGAAAGAGCGGACCCAGGTCCGCTTTTTTATTGTCCTTTTTTTGTTTCTGCGACAGAATTTATCAAGGCTTTTTTCCAGTATTCAGGTCACAAACTTGAAATACGCAATAGCCGCGTAGTCAGTCGATGCGGCGGCAGTACGTCAGCCATCAGCGCCAGCCCAGGCAAGTCTCCGACAATAAAAGGGCGACGAAAAGTTTTGCATTACGCAGTATTGGCAAGAAAGGTCGACGTCCAATTGGCGTCGGCAGCCAGTGAAGTTGTGTGCTTGTCTTACTTTGTCGTGATAGTCGTTCCAAAACAGGAGGAGTCAACATGGCATCAAGTCTATGGTTTGCCGTTGCTTGCGGTATTGTTGCGGTCATTTACGGACTGGTTTCGCGCAGTTGGATATTGAAGCAGGATCCCGGAAACCCGCGCATGCAGGAGATCGCTGCGGCGATCCAGCAAGGAGCCGCGGCTTACCTGGCGCGCCAATACCGCACCATCGCGATTGTCGGCGTGGTGTTGTTCATCGTCATTGCGGTGATTCCTGGTCTTGGCCTGGTGACGGCAATCGGTTTCCTGATTGGCGCGCTGCTGTCTGGCGCCTGTGGCTTTATCGGCATGAATGTCTCGGTACGCGCCAATGTACGCACCGCGCAGGCTGCCACCAAGGGAATGGGCCCGGCGCTCGATGTTGCGTTTCGCGGCGGCGCCATCACCGGCATGCTGGTGGTTGGGCTGGGGTTGCTGGGCGTGACGCTGTTCTTCCTGTGGCTGGTATCGTTCGCTGCGCCTTTGGGCATGTCACTGCATGACATCATTCGGCCGCTAATCGGGCTGGCCTTCGGCGCCTCGCTGATCTCAATTTTTGCCCGTCTCGGCGGCGGTATCTTCACCAAAGGCGCGGATGTCGGCGCCGATCTGGTGGGTAAGGTAGAAGCAGGGATTCCAGAGGATGACCCGCGCAATCCGGCAGTGATCGCCGATAACGTCGGCGACAACGTCGGCGACTGCGCCGGCATGGCGGCCGATTTGTTCGAAACCTATGTGGTGACGCTGATCGCCACCATGCTGCTCGGCTCGCTGCTGATCCGCGGTGCTGAAATGCAGGCGGTGCTGTATCCGCTGGCGCTCGGTGGCGTGTCGATCCTGGCGTCGATCATTGGCTGCACGATGGTGAAGGCCAAGACCGGCAAGAAAATCATGTCGGCGCTTTACACCGGTTTGTGGTGGGCGGCGATCCTGAGCCTGATCGGCTTTGTGGTGGTGACCTGGCTGATCCTGCCGGCCCCGATGCAGGTGCCCATGATGGGTTCGGCCCTGATCGGCATCATTCTGACCGGCTTGATGGTGTATATCACTGAGTACTACACCGGTACTGATTTCAAGCCGGTGCGTCATATTGCACAAGCCTCAACTACCGGCCACGGCACCAACATCATTGCCGGCCTAGGCGTGTCGATGAAGTCGACGGCGTATCCTGTGTTGGCAGTCTGCGTGTCGATCCTGGCGTCCTATTGGCTAGGCGGTTTGTACGGCATCGCGATTGCAGCGACGTCAATGCTGTCGATGGCGGGAATTATCGTGGCACTGGATGCCTACGGTCCGATTACCGATAATGCTGGCGGTATCGCCGAGATGTCCGGTTTGCCTGATTCGGTGCGCGCCATTACTGATCCGTTGGATGCAGTTGGCAATACCACCAAGGCTGTCACCAAAGGCTATGCCATCGGCTCTGCCGGCCTGGCAGCGCTGGTCCTGTTTGCCGATTACACGCATGCGCTGGATTCGGTTGGCAAGAGCACATTGTTTGATTTGTCGAATCCGCTGGTGATTGTCGGCCTGTTCATCGGCGGCTGATTCCCTACCTGTTCGGCGCGATGGCGATGGAAGCGGTCGGCCGTGCAGCAGGCGCCGTAGTGGTCGAAGTGCGACGCCAATTCCGCGACATCAAAGGCATCATGGACGGCAGCGGCAAGCCGGAATACGACAAGGCGGTCGACATGCTGACTTCGTCGGCGATCAAGGAAATGATCATCCCGTCGTTGTTGCCGGTAGTGGTGCCGATCCTGGTCGGCTTGATACTTGGCCCGGCAGCTTTGGGCGGTTTGTTGATGGGGACCATCGTGACCGGCTTGTTCGTCGCGATATCGATGACCACTGGCGGTGGCGCCTGGGACAATGCCAAGAAATATATTGAAGACGGCCATTACGGCGGCAAGAGCTCGGAAGCGCACAAGGCGGCGGTGACCGGCGACACCGTTGGCGATCCCTACAAAGATACCGCCGGCCCAGCCGTTAACCCGCTGATCAAGATCATCAATATCGTGGCGCTGCTGCTGGTGCCATTGCTGCCGGCAACCGGCCTGAATCCGGCGGCTGCAGGCGGCAAGGAAGTCGTGCTGGTGCCGGTGCCGGTCGCAGTGGCGCCGGCTGCAAGCGCCGCTGACAGCAATGGCGCAGGTGCCGCCGCCAGCGTAGTGGCAGCCACACCGACCGTCGTCATTTATTTTGATTCGGGCAAAGCGGATGCGCCGGCCGATACCGCCAGCAAGTTGGCGGACATCATCGCTGCCGCTAAAGCCAAGGGTGATGCGAAGATCGTCTTGAGTGGTTTCCACGACTCCACCGGCGACTCGGCCAAGAACGACGAAATTTCCAAGGAGCGCGCCAAGAGTGTGAAAGCGGTGCTGCTGATTGCCGGCGTCGCCGACGATGCCATCGTACTGGAAAAGCCGCAGGTGACTACCGGCAGCGGCGACAACGCGGAAGCGCGCCGGGTTGAGGTGAGCATCCGCTGAAAACACAGGCAGCACCAGGCGGATCAGCAGGACGGGGTGAGCTTCGGCGGCAGCATGATGTCGTCAGGGGTTTGCCCCTTTTATCTTTTCTTATGCACGGTTTCCCACAATTCCGGTTCTCCCTGTTAATCTAACCCATCATGGAGACAACACAAAAAACCGGCCTTATCCTGACCGGCGGCGGCGCGCGCGCAGCGTATCAGGTCGGCGTGATGGATGCGGTGGCGTCGATCTTGCGCGAGCAGGGCTGGGCGCCGGAGCGCAATCCATTCGACATCATCTGCGGCACCTCGGCTGGTGCCATCAATGCGACGGCGCTGGCTTGCCGGGTCGATAATTTTGGTCTGGGCGTACAGAAACTGATGGACGTCTGGGAACATTTTACGGTTGAGCAGGTGTATCGCGCCGATTCGCTCGGCGTGCTGCGTTCCGGTGCGCGCTGGCTATCGTTGCTGTCATTCGGCTGGCTGTTGCGCAAGTGGCATGCGCATCCGCCTAACTCGCTGCTCGACAATACCCCGCTGATTACGCTGCTGCACCGGCTGCTTGATCTGGAACGGCTGGACGCGGCGCTGGCCAATGGCACCCTGCAGGCGCTGGCGATCACTGCGTCATCGTATAGCGGTGGCCAGCACATCACCTTCTATCAGAGCGCCGTCGAAATTCAGGGCTGGACGCGCAGCCAGCGCCGCGCGGTGCGCGACCAGATCGGCGTCGGACATTTGCTGGCGTCGTCGGCGATTCCTTTCATCTTTCCGGCGATCCCGATTTATTGCGATGGTCGCCGCGAATTTTTTGGCGACGGCTCGATGCGCCAGCTGGCGCCAATTTCCCCGGCGATTCACCTTGGCGCCAGCAAGGTGCTGGTGGTCGGGGCAGGGCGTCGCAAGGAAGCGCCAACGGATGCGCCGGTGTTTGCCCGCTATCCAAGCCTGGCGCAAATCGCCAGTCACGCGCTATCCAGTATTTTCCTGGACGGCCTCGCGGTGGATATCGAACGCCTGGAGCGGATCAATCACACGCTGTCGTTCCTTACCGAGGAGCAGCGCGAGCGTACGCCGCTGAAGCCGATTGAAATGCTGATCATTTCTCCGTCAGAGCAAATCGACGACATCGCCACCAAGCATTTTGCCAGCCTGCCGTTGCCGATTCGCACCTTGCTCGGTGGTCTGGGCGCGACCGAAAGCCGTGGCGGTGGTCTGGCCTCTTACCTGCTGTTCGAGTCAGACTATACGCGTGAGTTGATTCGTATGGGGCAGCGGGATACGCTGGAGCGTCGCGACGAGGTAGTGCATTTCTTTGCAGATCGTCCCGCAATGTAGTTTTTTCGGTTGGTTATTCTGGCAATATTGTCAAATATTGCAACACCCGGAAAGCGCCGGATGATACGGGTTGATTCGTTTTCAGCAACACGTTACCCTACGGTATCAGATCAGATACATGTGGAAAATATTAAATTAATGAAAAGTCACGCAACCCAATGCCAGTTCCTTGGTCTAAACCCGGATTTGATTGCCGCCATGATGCGTAACTGGGCGCTGCTTCTGCTTGGTTTGCTGCTTTCTTTTCAGGTTTTTGCCCGGGAATCCCTGCCGCAGGATGTCGTTCCCGTCAATCAGTTGCCACAGGAAGCGCAAAATACCTTAAGCCTTATCAAGCAAGGCGGGCCGTTTCCGTATGCCAAGGATGGCGTGGTATTCGGCAATTACGAGGGAATGCTGCCTAGGCAGCGGCGTGGGTATTATCACGAATTCACGGTCAAGACCCCGCGTGCGCGCAATCGCGGGGCGCGCCGGATCATTGCCGGTGGAAACCCTCAGACTTCTGGCGAGTATTACTATACTGACAATCATTATCAAACTTTCAGACGCATTCAAGAGTGACTGAGATATCGGGACTGACGTAGCATTTCGCCGGCGGGCAGGCTAAACCGGCGGAGCTAGCGCTAGTCCTTAAAAATAACAGCAATCCATCATTGCTCTAGCTGAGGGAAAAATGAGTTTGTTTAAAACCGTACCGCCAAATGTAGTGCAGTCCATCCGCGCCTTCCGTGTGACCGACCTGCAGGCGGAAGCTGCCCATCTCGGGCAGCACTTCCTGTATGCATACTGTGCGGAAGCGACGACTAAACAGCAGGTGTTGGCCAATATCGCCCAGGCTTTTCATTTCCCCAGGCATTTCGGCAAGAATTTTGACGCCTTGAAAGACTGTCTGACTGACCTGGCCTACAAGGCCGGTCCGCAACCGGGCTTCATCGTGGTCATCGAACAATTGCCGAACACCCCCAAATTCGACCGCGAAGCACGCGAGATATTGCTTGATGTGTTCCGCGACAGCGCCGACTTCTGGGCCGGCAAAAAAGTTGCTTTTCGCGTTTTCTATTCATTTCAGTAGCAATGCTGCAATGTCGGCAGGTCTGGCAGAGCGAACCGCAACACTGAGCCTCCTCTCTTTTTACCCGCATTTTTTGTGTCGTTCGATATCTGATTGCCCTGATTTGTTGTTGCAAATCAGGGGGATGGCGATGCTTGTCACAATATTTTGCCGCCGGTTTTACTCAAAAATGGCGTTGCAACGGGTACAATGCGCGCCATGAGAAGCATTGTTATCCTGATTTCCGGGCGTGGCAGCAATATGGAAGCCATCGTCCGCGCCGCCCAAACCGAACAATGGCCAGCCAGAATCGCCGCCGTGGTGAGCAACCGGGCCGATGCTGAAGGCTTGAAATTTGCCGCCAGCCAGGGGATTGCAACAGCTGTGGTGGCCAGTAAAGACTATCCCGATCGTGAGCAGTTCGACGCTGCGCTGCGCGTCGTGATTGATGGCTTTGCTCCCGATCTGGTCGTGCTGGCCGGGTTCATGCGTATCCTGACTGCCCCCTTTGTCGAGCATTATGCTGGTCGTATGCTCAATATCCATCCGTCGCTGTTGCCGAGTTTTCCAGGCATGGCAACGCATCGGCAAGCGCTGATGGCCGGGGTCAAGGTGCATGGCGCGACCGTGCATTTCGTCACCGCCGCGCTGGATCACGGCCCGATTGTGGCGCAGGCCGTGGTGCCAGTACTGGAAGGCGATACCGAGCAGTCGTTGGAGCAGCGCGTGCTGGTTGAAGAGCATCAGATATATCCGCGCGCGGTACGCTGGTTTGTCGAAGGCCGGCTCAGCATCGAAGACGGGCGCGTGCGCAACAGCGAAGCCGGGCGCCAGGACTGAGTCCAGCGAGGCAAGAAGCTGTCTGCAAGCCGCAGGCAGAACGCATCAGCGAGGCAACGGACAAGGCTGGAATTGGAACATATTCAGCATATGAATCTTTTGAGCCATATGTGCACCCCAGCCATGGCCTCGCAGCAAGATTTCGAACAGGTTTGAAGAAGGGCCGCTACTGCGGCCGCCGCCCGGGCAATGGCCCCACTAACAGATTTTTATGAAAGAACTACCATGAGATTGCCTCCAGCGATCATCGGTCACACCGAAGAAGTCCTGCGCGAAATTTTACGTTTTACCGGCCCCGCCGATGGCACCTTGTCGCGCTATTTCCGCGACCATCCGAAGCTCGGTTCGCGCGAGCGCGGCGTGATTGCCGAAGCGGTCTACGGCTTGTTGCGCAACAAGTCGATCTATACTAGCTTTGCCGAATCCGGCAACGGCCCAACCATGCGCCGCATGACCTTGCTGGGCCTAGCCGATGCAGTCGGCGTTGAGTCGCTGGGCGGCCTGTCCGATGAAGAAACCGAATGGCTGACGCGGGTCGGTGAAATCGACCGCAGCCTGATGCCGGCGCTGATGCGCTCCAACCTGCCGCAATGGCTGTTCGATAAGCTGGTTGCGCGCGATGGCGAAGCGGCCGCATTGCAATTGGCGGACGCGATGAATCAGCCGGCGCCGCTGGATCTGCGCGTCAATTCGCTCAAGGCCAATCGTGAAGAAGTCGTGGCGACATTGGCGGAAGCGCCGATCCTGTGTGAACCAACACCTTACGCGCCGCTGGGTTTGCGCGTGATCAAGAAGCCGGCATTGCAAAACCTGCCACTGTTCAAGAGCGGCGCCATCGAAGTGCAGGACGAGGGTAGCCAGTTGCTGGCGCAAATCGTCGGCGCCAAGCGTGGCGAAATGGTGGTCGATTTCTGCGCCGGCGCCGGCGGCAAGACATTGGCGCTGGGCGCCACCATGCGCAACACAGGTCGTTTGTATGCGTTCGACGTGTCCGACAAGCGCCTGGCGAAACTGAAGCCACGCATGGCACGTAGCGGTTTGTCGAATATCCATCCGGTGCTGATCGCACATGAGAATGACGGCAAGGTAAAGCGTCTGGCCGGCAAGATCGATCGCGTGCTGGTGGATGCGCCTTGTAGCGGTCTCGGAACCCTGCGCCGCAATCCTGACGTCAAATGGCGTCAGACGCCGGAAGCAATTGCCGAGATGAACGTCAAGCAAATTGCGATCTTGTCGAGCGCCGCGCGTCTGGTGAAATCCGGCGGCCGCCTGGTGTACGGCACTTGCAGTTTGCTTGATGAAGAAAACGAGGCGATTGCTGCGCAGTTCCTGGCAAGCCATGAAGACTTTTCCTTGGTGCCGATGAAAGATGTGTTAGCTGAACAAAAGATACCCCTGGAAATGGGCGATTATCTGAAGCTGCTGCCGCATCAGCATCAAACCGATGGTTTCTTTGCCGCAGTATTCGTGCGCAAGTAACGATTGATCAAGTTTTCCCGAACCGGTATGGATATTCCTGATGGTTCGAATATGGGAGCCGACAGACGACTTGCTCTCCTGCGCGATCTATCGCTGAGCATGTGTACTACGCGGTTCCACGGTGATGGGCTTTACCGGCAACTACTTTGGCTAGCCGCCAAAGTAGTTGCGTTAGCCATATAGAGATATTGATGCCGGATATTTTTACTGACCTTGTCGCCAGTTTGCTCAGTAACTTGCGGGCGCCGGGCTTGCTTGAGCAGGTCGGCTTGCTGTTGCTCAGCATTTGTCTTGGCTGGTTGCTGGCCCGCGTATTGCGTCGCGTGTTTACAGTCAATGCGGTGCAGCCGCCGGCAATGCAAATCGGGCTGGGCAGTTTTGCCAAGGTACTGACGCCAGTTCTGACCCTGTTGCTGCTGATACTCGTCAAGTTGCTGATGCAAAGGCTGCACCAGCCGGTCAATCTATTGCGCCTGGTTATCCCGCTGGTTGCGTCGCTGGCGCTGATGCGCTTCGTGTTTTATGTGCTGCGCCGGATTTTTGCGCGTAATACTGGTGTCGGCACATTCCTGCTGCTGTTTGAAAAGACTTTCGGCGTGCTGGTCTGGATCGGCCTGCTGCTATATATCAGCGGCTTGTGGCCAGATCTGGTCGATTACCTCGATGGCACAGTGCTGCCGATCGGCCGCTACAAGGTGTCGCTGCTGGCGATCATGCAGGCGCTGGTATCGGTGTTGGTGACCCTGGTGATTGCGCTGTGGGCAGGCGCGACCATTGAAGAGCGCTTGATGCGCATGAACACCATGCATTCGTCGATCCGGACCGTGGTGGCGCGCATGGCGCGGGCATTCCTGATCCTGGTTGCGATCTTGCTCAGCTTGTCGCTGGTCGGGATTGACCTGACTGTGTTGTCGGTATTTGGCGGCGCCCTAGGTGTGGCCATCGGTTTGGGCTTGCAAAAGATCGCTAGCAGCTATGTGTCCGGCTTCGTCATCCTGCTCGAACGCAGCCTAGCCATCGGCGACATGGTCGCGGTCGGTACTTTTTACGGCAAAGTGACGCAGATCAATAGCCGCTACACAGTGCTGCAAGGCCTGGATGGGATCGATACGGTTGTACCGAATGAAATCTTCATGATCAATTCGGTCCAGAATTATTCGCTGACCAACCGCGTCCTGCGTCTATCGACTCAGGTGACCATCATTTATCAGGATGACATCGAAAGCATTTTGTTGCTTCTGGAGCAAGCAACGATTGCCGTCAATCGTGTCTCGCACGAGGTATTGCCGCAGGCATTGCTGCTGAAGATTGGGTCGGACGGGTTAGAGCTAGAAGTAGGCTTCTGGATTACCGATCCTGAGAACGGCCGGCTCAACGTGTTGTCTGATGTTAACCGCGCCATCTGGCGGGTGCTGCAAGACAAACAAATCAAGATTGCTCAGGTAAAACGGGATATTAAAGTATTGCACGAAGGTAATTTTGGGGCCGATTCGCAACAGGATTCGCATATAGATAGCCCGCAAGATCGGCCTAATTCCAAAAACAGTCAATAAAGAGGGTACAATTGCAGGCGAAATTCGGGTAAATGTTCGGTAACTACCCGTCAACTTACCCGTATTGCACTGCAAAATAAGGCAGTGACGTAATCTCTACACATGGAGTACTACTAGTGTTCAATGCAATTCTCGATTTTCTGTCGAATGGCGTAACAGGTGCTAGCGCTTGGCAGGTCGTGGTGTTCACGCTGGTCGTGACACACATCACGATCGCTGCGGTGACTATTTACCTGCATCGCTGCCAGGCGCATCGCGCCCTCGATCTGCACCCGATTCCTAGCCATTTCTTCCGGTTCTGGCTGTGGCTGACGACCGGTATGGTGACCAAGGAGTGGGCATCCATCCATCGTAAGCACCACGCCAAGTGCGACACCGAGGAAGATCCGCATAGCCCGGTCACGCGCGGCATCAAGAAGGTATTCTGGGAAGGCGCTGAGCTGTATCGCGCAGAATCGAAAAACCTGGAAACCATGGAAAAATTCGGCCATGGTACGCCTGACGACTGGATCGAGAAAAATCTCTACACCAAACACAGCGCCTGGGGCATTGTGGCGATGATGATTATCGATATCATGCTGTTCGGTGTTATCGGCATTACTGTCTGGGCTGTGCAAATGGTTTGGATCCCGATCACTGCCGCCGGCATCATCAATGGTATCGGTCATTATTGGGGCTACCGCAACTACGATTGTAACGACGCCGCGACCAACATCATTCCGTTCGGTATCATCATCGGCGGTGAAGAATTGCACAACAACCACCACACTTTCGGCACCTCGGCCAAATTGTCGTCGAAGTGGTATGAGTTCGATATCGGCTGGATGTATATTCGTATTCTGGAAATCTGTGGCCTGGCCAAGGTCAAGAAAATTGCACCGGCCCCCAAGTTCAATCACGCCAAACTGGTGCCGGATCTGGACACGCTGCAATCGGTGATCGCGAATCGTTATGACGTGATGGCCAAGTATGCGAAATCGCTGAAGAGTGCATGGCAGGAAGAGCGCGGTCATCTGACCGACAAAGCCAAGCTGGGAGCCGGTTTCCTGAAGTCATCTAAGAAACTCTTGCAACGTGAGCCGACCAAACTGGAAGCGCCGCAGAAACAGCAGCTGACAGAACTGTTCTTGCACAGCAAGGCACTGCAAACCATGCATGAAATGCGGGTTGAGTTGGGTGCAATCTGGGAGCGTTCGCATTTCACGCGTGATCAGTTGCTGCATCAATTGCAAGACTGGTGCGCACGCGCCGAAGCGTCCGGCATCAAGTCGTTGCAGGATTTCTCGCTGCGCTTGCGTAGTTATTCCTGATAGAGCTCGCTCTTCAATGAAACGGCCTTCGATCATATCGAGGCCGTTTTTTTTCGCCTTGAGATAAATTCCTGCTGGCGTGATTGGCTTACATGAGCGGCATGGCAGAAGGTGACGTCGTGATCAATGAATATGCAGGTGTCGCGTGATGTTTGCTTGCTGGTCGTTTTTGCGAGCAGCAGAAGCGGTAGGCGTAAAAAAGCCCCACAGGACGATTGTCGTGCGGGGCCTTTTAGAGAAAGATCAATTACTTGATCTTGGTCTCTTTGTATTCAACATGCTTACGTGCCTTCGGATCAAATTTCATGATCGACATTTTTTCCGGCGTCGTACGCTTGTTCTTTGTCGTTGTGTAGAAATGACCAGTACCTGCGGTCGATTCCAGCTTGATTTTGTCGCGGCCTGATTTCGCCATGATTCTTCCTTTATTCTGCTAGTTAGACTTTTTCGCCACGAGCGCGCAAATCGGCCAACACGGCATCGATGCCGATTTTGTCGATTACACGCAGACCGGCGTTGGACAAGCGCAGGGAGACCCAGCGATTTTCAGACTCAACGAAAATGCGGCGATTTTGCAAGTTAGGCAAAAAGCGACGTTTCGTCTTGTTGTTTGCATGGGAAACGTTGTTGCCGACCATCGGCCCCTTCCCGGTGACTTGGCAGACACGTGCCATGTTTTTACTCCTAAAAGATTTCCGAAACTGGAAAAAAGGAGAGTATATATAAAAAAATGAGATTTTTCAATGACTTGCGAAAAACAATTGTGTCTTTTTATTTTTGTTGTATTTAACAATTCGAGGTGTGTGCGTATTTCATAGTTGGCCGTGCTCTGCGAATGAATAAACCCGTGTTCCTGCCACGATGAAATGGTCTAGTACACGAACGCCAACCAGATCCAGCGCCTGTTTCAGGGTATGGGTCAAGCTGAAGTCGGCGCTGCTCGGCTCCATGGTGCCGGAGGGGTGGTTGTGGGCCAGCATCACGCTGGCGGCGTTGTGCGAAAGTGCGGCTTTGACCACTTCGCGCGGATAAACACTGGTGTGCGACAGGGTGCCGCGAAACAATTCATCTGCGCAGATCAGTCGATTCTTGACATCCAGGAACAAAACAAGAAAAGACTCATGCGCCTTGTTCATCAGCTGGAGCTGCAAGTATTGCTTCACAGCAGCGGGCGAGTTGAAGCTGTTGCCGTTTTCAAGCTCTTCCGCAAGCGAGCGCCTGCCCAGCTCAAGCACAGCTTGCAGTTGAGCAAATTTAGCCGGACCGAGACCGTTGATGGCGGAGAAGTCGCTGAGCGAAGCGGAAAACAGGCCATTCAGCGAGCCGAAGTGCAGGGTCATTTCGCGCCCCAGGTCTACCGCGCTTTTGCCGGCCACTCCCACGCGCAGGAACACAGCGAGGAGTTCTGCGTCGGAAAGCGCTTGGGGGCCGTGCTTGAGCAAGCGTTCGCGTGGTCGTTGATCTGTGGGCCAATCGGTAATTGCCATGGTGTGATTGCTAGCGTGTCGACTTGTCGATCGCGTTATATGAGCGAAGGTGGCTTACAATAACACCTTCAGATCTACAATTGATTTTTTGCCAATAGTGTTTATGCCTAATTCATCCCTTCCAGTCGTCACCGAAGCATCTTACTTAACCTTGCACTATCGCCTGGCATCGCAGGATGGTGAAGACATTGTCAGTACCTTCAAAGAGTCGCCGGCCACACTGCAGTTCGGCATGGGGCAATTGGCGCCGTTTCTGGAGGCCTGCTTGCTGGGTCTGCCGGAAGGCACGCACCGCACCTTCGAGCTACCGCCAGAGCAGGCTTTCGGTCCGCGCAATCCGGAATTGATCCAGCGCGTATCACGTGCCACCTTGCGTCAGAATTCTCAACTGGGAGAAGAGTATCGTGTTGGTGACCTGGTGGAATTTGCGGCGCCAGGCGGCGGTCAGTTTGCCGGTGTGCTGCGAGAGATTGATGAGCAAGGCGCCTTGTTCGATTTTAATCATCCGCTGGCTGGCCAACCGGTGCAGTTTGAAGTAAAGATCATCGGCATTTTGTAATTTGCGGCTTAGATCGCAGCATGAGGAATACGGATATGGAAAAAGAGATTCTGCTGGCGCAGCCTCGTGGTTTTTGCGCCGGGGTTGATCGTGCAATTGAAATCGTCGAGCGTGCGCTGGAACAGTTCGGCGCTCCGATTTATGTGCGTCATGAAATCGTCCACAACGCCTATGTGGTTGCTGACTTGCGCAACAAGGGCGCCATTTTCATCGAGGAATTGGCGGACGTTCCGGCTGGGAATACCGTCATTTTTTCGGCGCATGGCGTCTCCAAGGCGGTGCAGGAAGAAGCTGAGGTGCGCGGCCTGAAAGTGTTCGACGCAACTTGCCCGTTGGTCACCAAGGTACACATGGAAGTCGCCAAGATGCGCCGCGAGGGACGCGAAATCGTCATGATTGGCCATCAGGGCATCCTGAGGTGGAGGGCACCATGGGGCAGACCGAGGGTGGCATGCATCTGGTTGAGACGGTCGACGATGTCGAACAACTGCAGGTTGCCAACCCTGAATTGCTGTCCTATGTATCGCAGACCACCTTGTCGGTCGACGATACGGCCGACGTGATTGCGGCGCTGAAGAGTAAGTTTCCGGCCATTACGGAACCCAAAAAGGGCGATATCTGCTACGCCACCACTAATCGCCAGCAGGCAGTCAAATTCATGGCGCCTCAGGTCGAAATGGTGATTGTGGTGGGCAGTCCGAACAGTTCGAATTCCAATCGCCTGCGCGAAGTGGCGGAAAAGATGGGCACCGCAGCCCATATGGTGGACAATGCCGAGCAGATTGATCCTGCCTGGCTGCAAGGAAAAACCCGCATCGGCGTCACCGCCGGCGCCTCTGCACCGGAGATCCTGGTGCAGGCTGTCATCGACCGTTTGAAGGAGTGTGGCGTCAAAAGCGTACGCACTCTTGACGGCGCTGAAGAAAACGTCACTTTCCCGATGCCGAAAGGCTTGGCGCGCGCTTGATCTCCCGGATGGTGGAATGGCCTGGCAATTTGCCGACAATGCCGTAGTTTAGGTATTGGCTGGCGGATTGCCATAAGCAAACACTTAATTGATGTGACTTCTTGTCTGTCGGATTTCGTCAGGATGGCAGCGTGCTGCTTCATCTTGGGGCGAAATTATATTTAGAAGAATCTCGACTTTTCCATCGATAGTTTTTTGTTTTCCTAGCTATTATTGCGGCGCTGTCGTTTGATTGTAAAACTCTGTGCGAACCCTGAACGGAGAGGTAATATTGCAGTGCCGTCAGGGTTACTTATTGCTCAACGCTAGCTATAATCTGCACGGTAATGGTGCATTGTCCTTGAGACAAGGTGCTTTAAGATAAAAACGTTTTTTCAGAAAGACGTATAGGAGACAATAAATATGTGTAACCAGTTCATTCCTCTCATCCCGGCTATTCGCGCATTGCCAAACTACCTTTCCAGCTAAGCGGGGAGGCGTCTCCCAACGGCACTAGGACATTATCCAGGGTGCCGTTTTTGTATCGGGAATGATTTTTGCTGTGCTGCCTCTGATATGGTCGCAATAGTGTTCTGACCGATTTGAACCGAACCACATATAGAACAAGGAAATTATGGATATCTTTATCCAACAAGTTATCAACGGCTTGGTGCTGGGAAGCATGTATGCGTTGATTGCCCTCGGTTATACGATGGTATATGGCGTGCTGAACCTGATTAACTTCGCTCATGGCGACATTTTGATGATCGGGGCGATGGTTGGCCTGTCGATCCTCAAGCTGTTGCAGCATGTTGCGCCCGGCCTGCCTGGGATTGTCCAGCTCGTCATCGCTATCATTGGCGCGATTCCAATCTGCGTTATCGTCAGCCTGATCATTGAGCGGGTCGCTTATCGCCCCCTGCGCAATGCGCCGCGGCTGGCGCCGCTGATCACTGCGATCGGCGTTTCCATTTTGCTGCAGACTTTTGCCATGATGATCTGGGGCCGCAGCCCGCTGCCGGTCCCGCAGGTCATGCCTTCTGATCCGGTACATATCTTCGGCGCCCTGATTTCACCTACCCAGATCATGCTGCTGGTGTTGGCTGCCGCCTCGATGTTTGGCCTTGTGCTGCTGGTGGAAAAGACCAAGATGGGGCGTGCGATGCGCGCCACTGCTGAGAATCCGCGCGTTGCGGGCCTGATGGGCGTCGATTCGAATCGCGTCATCGTGATGACCTTCGCCATCGGCGCGGCGTTGGCTGCAGTCGCCGGGGTAATGTGGGGCGCCAACTATTCGTCGGCCCAGTTTGCGATGGGCTTCGTGCCCGGCCTGAAGGCCTTCTCGGCCGCGGTTCTCGGCGGTATCGGCAATATCTACGGCGCCATGCTGGGCGGTATCCTGCTCGGCCTGATTGAAAGCCTGGGCGCTGGCTATATCGGCGACCTGACCGGCAATTTCTTTGGCAGCAACTATCAGGATATCTTTGCATTCATCGTCCTGATTATCGTCTTGACCTTGCGTCCGTCCGGCATCATGGGCGAGCGTGTGGCTGACCGCGCCTGATCGGGGAGGACATATGGCTAATTTCTTCGACACCAAAAAGAACCCGACCAAGGCTTACACCAGCCTGGTCGCCTTGACGATCCTGTTCATGATCTTCCCGTTCATTGCCGCCAATTTCGGCAATTCCTGGGTGCGCATCATGGACTTCGCGTTGCTCTATATCATGCTGGCGCTGGGTCTCAACATCGTGGTCGGTTTCGCCGGCCTGCTGGATCTGGGCTACATCGCTTTCTATGCAATCGGCGCCTACATGACTGGCTTGCTGGCATCGCCGCAGTTTGCCTCAGTGCTGGAATCTTTCGTCAATACTTATCCCGCTATCGGTAATTTCCTTGTCATGATCTGTGGCCCGGAAATTGTGCAGAACGGCATCCACTTGTCATTGTGGGTCATCGTACCGCTGGGTGCGGCGTTAGCTGGCATGTTCGGGGCCATCCTCGGTGCTCCTACGCTCAAGCTGCGCGGCGACTACCTGGCTATCGTGACCCTGGGCTTCGGTGAAATCATCCGGATCTTCATGAACAACCTGAACGCGCCGGTGAATATCACCAACGGTCCGCAAGGGATCAACCTGATCGATCCGATCCGCATCTTCGGCGTTTCGCTGGCCGGTGAGCGCGGCTCCAATGCAACCGTGTATTTCGGCGGCTTCGGCATGCCTTCGGTGAACGCCTACTACTTCCTGTTCCTGGTGCTGTGCATAGCGATCATCTTCATCTCGATCCGCTTGCAGAATTCACGACTGGGCCGCGCCTGGGTGGCGATCCGCGAAGATGAAATCGCTGCCAAGGCGATGGGCATCAATACCCGCAACATGAAGTTGCTGGCGTTTTCCATGGGCGCTTCGTTCGGCGGTATCGCCGGCGCGATGTTTGCATCGTTCCAGGGCTTTGTGTCGCCGGAATCGTTTTCGCTGACCGAATCGATCGCGGTGTTGGCGATGGTGGTGCTGGGCGGCATGGGGCATATCCCAGGCGTCGTGCTGGGCGGCATCCTGCTGGCGGCATTGCCGGAAGTGTTGCGCCATACCGTGGAGCCGATGCAGATGGCGATGTTCGGCAAGGTGCTGATCGATGCGGAAGTGTTGCGCCAGTTGCTGTACGGCCTGGCGATGGTGGTCATCATGCTGACTCGCCCTGCTGGTTTGTGGCCTGCGCCCAAGCACGAGGATCGGCCGGATGCCGATATCGATAAACCTGCGCTGGCAACCGGCGTGGTAGAGGCATAAGGAGATCACATGAGCGCACCTACAATTCTGAGCATCTCCGGCGTCAATAAGCGATTTGGCGGCTTGCAGGCCCTGTCGGAAGTCAACATCCAGATCCTGAAAGGGCAGATCTACGGCCTGATCGGGCCGAACGGGGCTGGCAAGACGACTTTTTTCAACGTAATCACGGGTCTGTATCAGGCCGATACTGGCACTTTCGAACTGGCCGGTAAACCGTATTCGCCCTCGGCGCCGCATGAAGTGGCGAAAGCGGGAATCGCTCGCACATTCCAGAACATCCGCCTGTTCGGCGAGATGACCGTACTGGAAAACGTCATGGTCGGTTGCCACGTGCGTACCCGTCAGGGCGTGTTCGGCGCGGTGTTCCGCCATAAGGCGGCGCGCGCGGAAGAGGCAGCGATTCGCAGGCGTTCCCAGGAGCTGCTGGATTTCGTCGGCATTGGCCGTTTTGGCGATCGCACTGCGCGCCATCTGTCATACGGTGATCAGCGGCGCCTGGAAATCGCCCGTGCACTGGCGACCGAGCCGCAGTTGCTGGCGTTGGACGAACCTGCGGCTGGCATGAACGCAACCGAAAAACTGGCCCTGCGCGAGCTGTTGGTCAAAATCAAGAATGAAGGAAAAACCATTTTGCTGATCGAACACGATGTCAAGCTGATGATGGGCTTGTGCGATCGCCTGACCGTACTTGATTATGGCAAGCCGATTGCGGAAGGGCTGCCTGCCGAAATCCAGAAGAATCCGGCTGTGATTGAAGCCTATCTGGGAGGTGGTCACTGATGGCAACCAATATCCTGAAAATCAGCAACCTGAAAGTCGCTTACGGCGGCATTCAGGCGGTCAAGGGCGTTAGCCTGGAAGTCAATGACGGCGAGTTGGTCACGTTGATCGGCGCCAACGGCGCCGGCAAGACCACCACGCTGAAAGCTATCACCGGTACTTTGCCGCAATGCAAAGTCGAAGGCGAGATGCACTATATGGGGGAGCACACCAAGGGGCACACCTCGTTCAGCCTGGTCAAGCAAAAGCTGGCCATGGTGCCGGAAGGCGCGGCGTGTTTACGCGCATGAGCATCATGGAAAACCTGCTGATGGGCGCCTACACACGCAATGACAAGGCCGGCATCGCGGCGGATGTCGACAAGTGGTTTGGTGTGTTTCCACGCCTGAAGGAACGGGCCGCTCAAATGGCCGGCACCCTGTCCGGTGGCGAACAGCAGATGTTGGCCATGGCCAGGGCCTTGATGAGCCATCCAAAGCTGCTGTTGCTGGATGAGCCGTCGATGGGCTTGTCGCCGATCATGGTGGAAAAGATCTTCGAGGTAATCCGTAGTGTATCGGCCCAGGGCATCACGATCCTGCTGGTCGAGCAGAACGCCAAGCTGGCATTGGAAGCTGCGCACCGTGCCTACGTGATGGATTCCGGCCTGTTGACGATGAGCGGTAACGCCAAGGACATGCTGAATGATCCGAAGGTCAAGGCAGCTTACTTGGGCGAGTAGCCAGCAGCTGGTATTGTCTGAGCGTTGTAACAGAACAGGAGCCTTGTGCTCCTGTTGTTACGTCAGGACGAGCTTTCTTGGGTGGCTACCCGACGCGTCTTCTTTGCGGCAGAACATTTGTTGATGCCTTGTACTATCGCGGAAACCGCTGGTTCGTAAGGCAGATGAAAAAAAAGAGCCGGCATACCGGCTCTTTTTTCTTTTACTGTCATTCAATTCAGGTCATTGGTTGCGCGTTGAATTGCTTGTTGCTTGATTGCTGGACCGAATGGTCAATGGCATCAGGTACGCTCAGTGCCGCCTCGGGCGGCGTCGCACTGGCGTCAACCGGGGCTACAGCTTGAATCGGACGCGGCTTGGGCGTAGCGATTGGCGCCGAAGAGCCGGATGAAGGCACGTTCTTGCCGGTAGCGACGTCCTGCAGGCGGCGATATTCAGCCAATACCTTGTAGCCGTAGCCGCCATCATTGGCAAACGCAGCTGCGCCGACGTAACGTTTCAGACCAGCTTCAACCGAGCCGCCTTGAACTACATAATCCCTCAGGATCATCGAACCAACCTTGATATTGGCGGTTGGATTCAGTGCTGCCTTGATGCCACCCAGGCTCTCGAATTTGTCTTCATGCACTTTCGACATGACTTGCATCAGGCCTTGTGCGCCGACCGGGCTTTCGGCAAATGGATTCAGGCCGGACTCGATCGCCATCACCGCCAAGATCAGCAGCGGATCCAGTTTGGTTTCACGCGCTGTTTTGTAGGCGGTCGTCACAAACATGTTGGTGGCGTCGCCAGCCACGCGATAGCGCTTGGATAACCAATTAGTCACCCATTGCTGCTGGCGCGAACTGTCGACCGGCTTGATCGATTTGTTGACCAGACTGTCCATATGCACCAAATGATTGGTGCTGGCCACAACTGGGGCCGGTACGGTCAGGCTTGTCGTGCTCTTGACATCGGTACTTGGCTGACTTGCAATTTGCGGCGCTGCTTGCGGAGCAATTTTCTGTTGCGACTGGTCGGCAAACAAAGGCAGGCTTTGAATCGTGTAGGCCAGTTCCGGCTTGATCATCAGGGTGGTTGCAGCGATAACGGCCAGCAAGCCACTAAACAGTACTGTGATGCGTGTGGTGGCGATGACGCCGCCGATGGTGTCGCGGGCATAAGTTACGCCTTTGGCGACGGGACTGCTGAAACTCTTGATACGGTCGAGCACAGCCAAGCTTGATAGTGCTCTGGTAGATCTTGCTAACAATTGAACCTCCTGAATCGTCGCGGCGCATGCAGGCTCCAGGAAAAAAGCGGGAGCGAAAATACTAAGCTGCGTGCACCGTAATCAATATCGTCCGGCACCGCATGCCTGTTGCATGTGCGTGATGCCAAACGTCGTTGTTGTTTGCGCTTATATGGCTGCTACCGGCTGCTGTATATAGCGCCGTGCCAGAGGCAAACAACTTGTTCGGGGGAGAAGGCTGACGCCTTTTGAAAACACTCCTTAAAATGTCATGTGGGACCCCGATCCCGTGAGTATTGAGAGTCGACTTAAAATGCGCTTTGTGGGCGATGCGACTTCATCAAGCTGGGCGCATTGTAGGGGGCTGTTTATATCAAGTCAATACTATAGAAGCAAAATTCAATAACTTTTGTGTCTAATGATTCTGGTCTATCCGGGCTGTAAGCCAATAAAATCAAGCACTTCGCCCAAAAGCTTCAAATTTTGATTTCACATTCAGAAACAATGTAAAACCTATGAAATATTCAGATTTACGTGATTTTATTATCAAATTGGAACGAATTGGCGAGCTAAAACGCATTTCGACACCGATTTCACCCTATTTGGAGATGACGGAGGTCTGTGATCGCACTTTGCGGGCGGGCGGCCCGGCGCTCCTTTTTGAAAATCCTGTTGGCCATTCAATGCCTGTCTTGGGGAATTTATTTGGGACGCCGCGTCGCGTTGCGCTTGGCATGGGCGCCGACGACGTCAGCGAATTGCGCCGCATCGGCCATGTGCTGGCGATGCTGAAAGAACCGGAACCACCAAAAGGATTTAAAGACATTCTTGGTCTTGGCACGTTGGTGAAATCATTGTGGGACATGGCGCCGAAGGAGCATCGCTCGGCGCCTTGTCAAGACATCGTATGGGAGGGCAATGACGTCGACCTGGCTAAACTGCCGATCCAGCACTGCTGGCCGGGAGATGTCGCACCGTTGATTACCTGGGGTTTGGTAATTACTAAGGGACCGCACAAGAAGCGCCAAAATCTTGGCATTTATCGGCAGCAGGTATTGGGGCGTAATAAGGTGATCATGCGCTGGCTGGCGCATCGCGGCGGCGCGCTGGATTTCCGCGAACACGCGCTGGCGACCGGCGGCAAGCCTTATCCGGTGGCGGTGGCGCTGGGTGCCGATCCCGCTACTATATTAGGTGCGGTGACGCCGGTGCCGGACAGCTTGTCGGAATATCAGTTCGCAGGCCTGCTGCGTGGTAGCCGCACCGAGCTGGTCAAGGCTATCGGCAGTGAACTGCGGGTGCCGGCTTCGGCCGAGATTGTCTTGGAAGGGCATATCAATCCCGATCCGTCGCATCCGTCCGGCTATGAGATGGCACTCGAAGGACCATACGGCGATCACACCGGCTATTACAATGAGCAGGACTGGTTTCCGGTGTTCACCATCGACCGCATCACGATGCGGGAGTCGCCCATCTATCACTCTACGTATACAGGTAAACCGCCGGATGAACCGGCTGTGCTCGGCGTGGCGCTGAACGAGGTGTTCATCCCATTGTTGCAAAAGCAGTTTTCCGAAATCACCGATTTTTACCTGCCGCCGGAAGGCTGCAGCTATCGCATGGCGGTGGTGCAGATGAAGAAGGCATACGCCGGGCATGCCAAGCGGGTGATGTTCGGAGTCTGGAGCTTTCTGCGTCAGTTCATGTATACCAAGTTCATCGTCGTGGTCGATGAGGATGTCAACATTCGCGACTGGAATGAAGTGATCTGGGCGATCACCACGCGCGTCGATCCGATCCGCGACACCACCTTGGTGGACAACACGCCGATCGATTATCTTGATTTTGCTTCGCCGGTCAGCGGCCTGGGGAGCAAGATGGGCATCGATGCGACCAACAAGTGGCCGGGTGAAACCAGCCGTGAATGGGGACGTACCATCAGCATGTCTGACGATGTCAAGGCGCGGGTCGATCAGATCTGGCAAGAGTTGGGCTTATAGCTGTCTGAGCGTGCTCCTGGCGCTGCCGGGAGCTGGAATTCTGGGGAAAATGGCGGCGCACATGCAAAAAAGCGCTGCCAGTTATGACGCGATGCGGTACAATTCACCCCGGCGGGCCCCTGCGCATTGTGGCATGGTCAACCTGGTCAGGTCGGGAACGAAGCAGCCACAGCCATTTCCTGCAAGTGCCGCAGACAAGGCTCGCCTCTTTCCTTGGTGTCGATATTCTTCGTACGCCGAAATCCCATCATTTTGAAGTCCTGCCGACGTGCTGTTAATGCTCAGCAATGGTTGTCGGCAATATATTTTCTGCTGTCTGTCAGTTTATTTGTTGAAGCGTATCGTCGCCGGCAGGGATGCTGAAACCTATTGTCGTCAGTCCTGCGACGCTATTCGCAAACACGCTACCACCGTGCATCTTGGCAATCGCCTTGACGATCGCCAAGCCAAGTCCGTGGCCATGCAACTGGCTTGGGTCACGGTCATTGCGGGCTGCGTCGACGCGATAAAAACGATCGAATAGCCGTGGCAGATGCGTGCCTGCAATCGGCTGGCCGGGATTTGATACGGCAATCTGGATTGCCGCCGGCTGCTGCGTGATGCGCACGACGATGCCGGCGCCGGGCTTGGAATGCTGGATTGCGTTGTGCAACAGGTTGCTCATTGCGCGCCGGAACAGCGAGGTTTCAATCGACGCTTCCGCACCGATGTCGCCGTCGACATTGACCGTCATTTTAGACTCGTCCAGTACAAACTCAAAGAATTCCACGGTCTTGTTGATCTCTTGCGCAATCGACGCGTGCACCAGGCTGGTGGCGGCTTCGCCCTGGTCGGCCCGGGCCAGGAACAGCATGTCGTTGATGATTGAGCGCAGTCGTTCCAATTCTTCCAGGTTCGATTGCAGGACTTCTTCGAAGTGCGGGGCAGTGCGCTGGCGTGACAGTGCTACCTGGGTCTCGCCGATCAGGTTGGCTAGCGGCGTGCGCAATTCATGGGCGACGTCGGCATTAAAGGCCTCCAACTGGTTGTATGCACCTTCCATGCGTTCCAGCGCGCCGTTGAAGGCAATCGTCAGGTCCGAGAGCTCATCCGGCAATGGCGAAATCTTCAGGCGTTGTGACAAGTTGCGCGGACCGAGCGCCTGCGCTTCACTGGACAGTTGCTTGAGCGGCCGCAAGCCTACCTGGGCGATCCAGTAGCCCAGCAGCATCACTAGCAGCACGCCGACCAGCGACAGGCCGACCAACGCCAGCAGGAAAGCGTGCATGGTATGCATGTATGGCGCGGCGTCGACGGCAACAATCAAGCGCACCGCTGGCCTATCCATAAATGGGGGAATGGTGCCGGTCATCGCATGCAGTGGATATTCGCGGCCGCGCAGCTGCATGGTGCTCATGCCGTTCGGATTGCGGTCCAGTTGGTCGATTTCGGCCAGTCCCTTGCCGTACTGGAAGCGTGGATCATCACCCAGCACCCAGTAGCGGATGCTGCCGTCGGCGGGACTCAGGGTATCCAGCTTGGCCTGTACGCGCGGCCAGCGGCTGGGGTCGCCGTTGTGGCCGATCATGTATTGGGTGTCCTGGAAGCGGGTATTCAGCTCGTCTTGCTGATGGCGTGCCAGCTCTCGTCGCAGCACCCCATACAGCGCACTGCCGATCAGGGAAAAGATCAGTAGTGCCGCCAGCGCAAACATGGCGACCAGGCGTACCGTGATCGACCGTTTCATTCGTGCGTCTCCAGGCTACGCGGTTCCAGCACATAGCCCATACCGCGGATCGTATGCAGCAGCTTGGGGCTGAACGGTGTGTCGATTTTGGCGCGCAAGCGTTTGATGGCAACTTCAACGACGTTGGTATTACTGTCGAAATTCATGTCCCACACCAGTTCGGCGATCGCTGTTTTCGACAGGATTTCGCCTTGCCGTCGGGCCAGCACCGCCAATAGTGAAAATTCCTTGGCGGTCAGGTCGATGCGGACATTGGCGCGATAGGCCTTACGGCTGATCAGGTCGATCTGCAGATCGGCGATGCGCAACTGAGCCGGCTCCATCGCACGGCCACGCCGCGTCAGCGCCTGCAAGCGTGCCAGCAATTCGAGGAAAGAAAACGGTTTGACCAGGTAATCGTCGGCGCCGCCTTGCAAGCCCTTGATCCGATCTTCGACGCGGTCGCGCGCGGTCAGCATGATGACCGGGGTTTGCTTGATTGCGCGCAGTCCGTGCAAGACCGAAAAACCATCCATGCCGGGTAGCATGACGTCGAGCACAATGACATCGTAATCGTGCTGCAACGCCAGGTGTTGGCCATCTATCCCGTCATGCGCGACATCGACCACGCAACCTTGCTCGGTCAAGCCTTTGCAAAGGTAGTCTGCCGTCTTCAATTCATCTTCGACGATCAGGATTTTCATGTATTGCCTGTCTCCTGAGCTAATGTGCCGTCCTGCATGCTAGCGATACGCAGGCATGCAGGACGGCGCAATGACCAATTTTATTATTCCGAATCTACCATGAGCGATGGGTTTTCAGTCGTTTTTGCTGTCGCGGTGGCGGTTCCTGTTTTACGCGCCGCCTTGCGTGCCTGACGCGCTTCCTTACGGCGCATATACCAATAGTGGGCGCGGTCCAGATAGAGATACACAACCGGCGTGGTGAACAAGGTCAACGCCTGTGACAGGACCAGGCCGCCTACCATCGCATAACCCAGTGGACGGCGCAGCTCGGAACCGGCGCCGTGGCCCAACATCAGCGGCAGGCCGCTCAACAGTGCGCACATGGTGGTCATCATGATCGGGCGGAAGCGCAGCAGGCATGCCTGGTAAATCGCTTCTTCCGGTTTCATGCCATGCTCTCGTTCCGCCGTCAGCGCAAAGTCGATCATCATGATGCCGTTTTTCTTGACGATGCCGATCAGCAGGATGATGCCGATCAGGGCGATCACGGTCAGGTCATAACCGCCGGCCATCAGGATCAGCAGCGCACCGACGCCGGCCGACGGCAAGGTCGACAAGATAGTCAGCGGATGGATATAGCTTTCATACAGCAGGCCCAGCACAATGTAGACGGCAACCAGGGCGGCAGCAATCAGGTACGGCTGCGACGACAGAGAGTCGCCAAAGGCCTTGGCGGTGCCCTGGAAAGCGCCAGTCAAGGTTGGCGGGATCCCCATCTCTTGTTGTGCTTTCTGGATGGCGTCGACCGCTTGGCCAAGCGCGACATTCGGTGCCAGGTTGAACGAAATGGTCACCGCCGGAAATTGCCCTGATGGCTGATCGACAAATACGACGTCTGGCTGGTGTCGATACTGACGAAAGTCGATAGCGGCACTTGTTGCCCGGTGACGGGAGATGTTACGTACAGCTTTTGAAACAAGTCCGGATCTTGCTGCAGCTTCGGTGTGACTTCCAGGATCACGTGGTAGCTGTTGATCTGCGTGAAATACTGGGTCACCTGGCGCTGGCCGATCGCATCGTAAATCGTCGCATCGATCAGTGCCGGCGTAATGCCAAAGCTGGAGGCGCGTGCGCGGTCGATGGTCAGGTTGGCGGATGCCGCGGCGTTCTGCTGATCGGACGCGACGTCGGTCAATTGCGGCAGTTGGCGGAAACGATTGACCAGTTTCGGCGCCCACACGTTCAGTTCATTCAGGTTGGAGTCGGTCAGGGTGTACTGGTATTGGGTGCGTGATAGACGACCACCGACGTTGATATCCTGGCCCGCCTGCAGGAACAGGTTAACTCCTTGCACCTTGGCCAATTGCGGCCGCAGGCGGGTGATGACTTCGTCGGCGCTGGCGGTGCGTCCTTCATCCTTCGGCTTCAGGCTGATATAGAAATTGCCGGTGTTGAAGGTGTTCTGGCCGCCGCTCATGCCGAAGCCGGTGACATCCGGATCCTTGCGGACGATATCTGCCAGTTGCAGCATGCGTTTGTTCATCGAAGCGAACGAGGAATCCTGCGCTGATTCGGCAAAGCCGAAAACGAAGCCGGTATCCTGCTGCGGGAAGAAGCCCTTCGGAATCACCATGAACAGGATGACGGTGGCTGCCATGGTGGCGAAGAACACCATCAAGGTGATGAACTGATGGCGCAGCACGACATGCAGGCCACGCTTGTAGGCATTCAGCATTGCATCGAAGCCACGTTCAAACAACTGATACATGCGGCCATGTGATTCGGCCGAATGTGGTTTCAGGAAGCGTGAGCAGAGCATCGGCGTCAGCGTCAACGAAATCACGACCGACACGGCAATCGTCAGCGTGACAGTAATGGCAAATTCACGGAACAGGCGGCCAACGATGCCACCCATCAGCAGCAGCGGAATAAACACGGCGACCAGCGAGACCGAAATCGAGATGATCGTAAAGCCGATTTCACCGGCGCCCTTGTAAGCCGCTTCCATCGGCGACATGCCTTCTTCGACATAGCGATAGATATTTTCCAGCATGACGATCGCATCGTCGACCACGAAGCCGACCGCGATAGTCAGTGCCATCAGCGACAGGTTGTCCAGGCTGAATCCCAGCAGGTACATGACGCCGGCGGTGCCGAGGATTGCCAGCGGCACGGTGACGCTGGAATCAGGGTGGCTGGGATATTACGCAAGAACAGGAAAATCACCAGGACCACCAAAGCAATGGTCAGTACCAGCGTGAATTCGACATCAGCCACTGAAGCGCGGATGGTCTGGGTGCGGTCGATCAGGGTGTTGATATGTACGGTAGGCGGAATGGCTGCCTGCAGTCGCGGCAAGGCGGCCTTGATGCGATCCACGGTTTCGATCACATTGGCGCCAGGCTGCTTGGTGATGGCCAGCACGATCGAGCGGCCGTTGATGATCGTGTTGTCGGCCGGCGCTGCTGCACCAGCAAACGCCCAGCCGGCGACCTTGACGTTCTCCGGCGCATCGACTGCAACACCGATGTCGCGTACGCGGATCGGGCGCCGTTCTTGTATGCCAGCACCATATCGTTCCATGGTTCAGCGCTCAGCAGTTGATCATTTGTGTAGACAGTGAAACTTTGCTTTTGGCCGTCGATGGTTCCCTTTGGCTGGTTGACCGTGGTATTTGCGATGACGCCACGGATATCTTCAAGGCTCATGCCCACCGCGGTCAGTTTGGTCGGATCAACCTGGATCCGTACCGCCGGCTTTTGCACGCCACCGATAAAGACCAGGCCAACACCAGGAATCTGCGAAATCTGCTGGGCCAGAATATTATCGGCAAAATCATTTACCTGGATCAGCGGCAAGGCATCCGATTGCACCGACATCACCATGATGGGGGAGTCGGCCGGATTGACCTTGCGGAAGGTCGGCGGGCTTGGCAAATTAGCCGGCAACTGGCCGCTGGCAGCGGTGATCGCAGCCTGGACGTCGAGCGCGGCGGCATCAATGTTGCGATTGAGGTCAAACTGCAGCGTAATTTGCGAAGAGCCGAGCGAACTGCTTGAGGTCATCTGCGACAAACCTGCAATCAGTGAAAATTGTCGTTCCAGCGGTTGCGCAACGCTCGACGCCATGGTTTCCGGGCTACCGCCAGGCAAGTTGGCGGAAACCTGGATGGTGGGGAAATCCACTTGCGGCAACGGTGCTACTGGTAGCAAGGGCCACACCGCAGCGCCCACCAGGAAAATCGCGATGGCGAGCAGCGTGGTGCCGATAGGGCGTTTGATGAATGCGGCGGAAATGCTCACTTGCTTGCCCCCGCAGCTGTTCCTTTGGCGGCTGCGCTGGAAGAGTTGCCGGTACCGATCGCCGCCGCATCCTCCACGACTTTAATGCCAGGTTTTAATTTGTATTGGCCGTCGACCACGACTCTTTGTCCCGGATTCAAACCCTTATCGATGACGGCGATGCCGTCCTGGATATTGGCCACTTGGATCGGTTGGATCTGTACCGTGCTGTCGGTGTTGACAACGTAAGCATAGGTGCCGTCCTGGCTGCGCTGCACCACTGCAGCCGGCACTGTCAGCGCCTGCTTGCGGTCGCCCAGGACCAGCCTGACATTGACGTATTGGCCCGGCCACAGCACGTGCGATGGATTCTGGAATATCCCCTTCAGTTGCACCGTGCCGGAAGTAGTGTCGATCTGGTTGTTCAGCAGAGTCAGATTACCCTGGGACAGCATGGTGCTGCTGTTGCGCGCATAGGCGTGCACGCTGAGTGGCTTCTGGCTGCTGTGCAAGGCGGTGTTGATGCTCTGGAAGCTTTCTTCCGGCAGCGTGAACACCACGGCGATCGGATCGATCTGATTGATCACCACCAGGCCGTTGGTGTCGGCGGCATGGACGATATTGCCCGGGTCGACCAGGCGCGCGCCAACGCGGCCGCTGATCGGCGCCAGGATGCTGGTGAAGCTGAGCTGCACCTTGGCGTAATTGATCTGGGCCTCATCGGATTGCACCGCAGCTTGCAACTGGGTGACTTGCGCCCGTTGCGCATCCAGCGTTTGCTGGGTCGCAGCATCTTGCTGCACCAGCGTGGTATAGCGTTGCAGGTCGAGCTTGGCGTTGGCTAGTTGCGCAGCGTCTTTTGCCTTTTGCGCGATGGCCTGCTGCAGTTGTGCCTGCAAGGTACGCGGATCGAGTTGCGCCAGCAGTTGCCCGGCTTTGACATCCTGCCCTTCGACAAAGCCGACCTTGTCGAGCTGGCCGTCGATGCGTGCTTTGACCGTGACGCTGGCATTCGAGGTGACAGTGCCAACGCCCGACAGATACATCGGAACATCTTCCTGTTTGACTGTCGTCGTGCTTACCGAGACGGCATTGGCAACGGTGCTCGGCGGTGCCGCAGCGCCGGCCTTGTGATTGGTCAGGGCCCAGCCGGCGGCGCCGATCAGGACCAGTATCGCGGCGGTGATCAGCAGCGTCGAACGTGGTTTGGAGAGTGTGGTGGTCATGTTATCGGCTCGCAGAATTAATTGGCAGTACTGTTGTTTTTTGCTTGTGCGACGTCGGCAGTGTTCAACTGGGAGGCGTCCCAGCCGCCGCCGACAGCCTTGATCAGCGCAACGCTGGCAATCAGCTGGCGACCTAGCAATTGCACAAGGGTGCGTTCATTGCTCAATGAAAGCGTTTGTGCGGTGACCACGGCCAGGTAGGTCGCGGTGCCGGCGCGGTATTGGCTTAGCGCCAGCTGTTCCGCCAGTTGCGAAGCCTTCACTGCTTGACTCTGGGCCACCGTTTCACGGTCGAGGACGTTCAGGGTAGCCAGGTTGTCTTCCACTTCCTGGAAGCCGCCAAGCACGGTTTGCTTGTACTGCGCGACAGCGGCGTCGTAGACAGCAACCGCTTGCGCGGTGTGTGCGCGCCGCAGCCCGCCATCGAATATTGTTTCGGCCAATGCTGCGCCGAGCGACCAGACCCGGCTTGGCGTATCAAACCACTGTGCCAGGCTACTGGCGTTGAAGCCGCCGCTGGCGCTCAATGTCAGCGCCGGGAAATATGCCGCCTTGGCAACGCCGATATTGGCGTTGGCAACGGCGACATTACGTTCAGCGGTGGAGATATCGGGCGGCGTTCAAGTAGATCGGATGGCAGGCCGGAAGGGATCGGCGGCAAGTTGGCTTGCATTTTTGCTAGCATCTGCGAATCGGCAGGCAGTGCGGTCAGCGTGAATTGCGAAGGAGCCTTGCCGGTCAGGATGGCGATGGCATGTTCCAGTTGGCTGCGTTGCGCTTGCAGGTCGATGGCTTGCGCCTCCGCAGTTTTCAACTGGCTTTCCGCCAGCGCTACATCCGAACGCAGGGCGACGCCGACTGCGTATTGGCTCTGCGTCAGCTTCAGCGAGCGGGCATAGGCGGTAGTGGTGCGCGCATACAGGTCGATCAGCAGGTCGGTGATGCGCAACTGCAGATAATCTTGCGTCAGCGTCGCTTGGATGCTGAGGCGGGCCGCTGCCAAGCTGGCGATGCTGGCTTGGGTGCTGGCATCGCCAGCCTCCACTGCACGCCGCACGCTGCCCCAGACATCCGGTTCCCAGCTGCCCTGGACGCCGGCCGAGTAGTTGTTGCCGAGCCGGATGCCATTGCTGGTGCTTAGCGAGCGGCCGACTCCTGCATCGATGCCGGCCGTCGGCCAGAAGCCGGAGCGTGCAGCATCGGCTGCTGCGCGTGCCTCGCGATATTGGGCTTCCGCCTGGGCAATATTCTGATTGGCCTGGTTGGCTTGCTGCACCAGCGCGTCCAGCGTGCTGTCGCCATACACTTGCCACCAGTTGTGGTTGCTGTCGATTTGCTTCGGTTCCGCCTGCTTCCACGGGCCGTTCTCTTTGTAGCTGGCGGGAACGTCCATTGAAGGGCGTACATAGTCGGGGCCGACGGCACACCCGGCCAGTGCTAGCGCAATCGCGGCAACCACAACGGTTGTCGAAAGATGTCTTGGAGGAGAGGAGAAATTCATGAGTCTGGTTGGGCTGACGTTCGGAACATCGTATGGAAATGTCCGAACAGCACAGGTGAGAATAAACATTCGCACCGCGCGCAGTTTCGGACACTATTTGAGAACACTCTAAATCTTGCAGCGGTACCTGACGCTGTCGCTAATATGACAATTCTGTCAGTTTCGTTTGCCGTATTGCGAAGGAGGCTTATGCGGTCAGCTCAGGCGCGCGTCCATGCCGGATACGCAGCGCGCTGATGATAGTGGCAAGCAAAGTTGCACTGGAGGCAAGCCAAAGCGATAAATGCACTGCGCTGGCGTCAAGTTGGGCGGTATTGGCGCTGGCTTGGGCAACGCTGGTGGCCGCGAGCACCACCGCAACTAGCGCCGCGCCTACGGATTGGCCGAAAGTGCGGGCAATCGCCAGCACGCCGGAGGCGGTGCCACTGCGTGAGCGTGGTGCGTTGCTCAGCATTTCGCGATTATTCGGGCTTTGGAAGAAGCCGAAGCCAAGGCCGCAGATGAAGGCGCGCCACAGGATATCCGCTACGGAAGCGTGTTCGCCGAGACAGGCCAGCAGTATCAGGCCAAGCGTCAGTACCAGCAGGCCGCAGGTCGATAGCAATGCCGCCGGATAACGGTCTGCCAGGCGGCCGGCAATCGGCGCGGTGAGGGCAATCGCCACCGGCCAAGGCGTGAACAGGGCGGCTGACAGCAATGGACTGAAGCCGTAGGCGCCCTGGAACAGGAATGGCAGCGCGATAAAGGCGATTCCCTGGCCGACGAATGAGCAGAGTGAGGTTGCGACCGCCATCGAAAAGCGTTGTGATGCAAAAATATCAAGAGGTAGTAGCGGCGCAGAATATTTTCGTTGTCGAATAATAAATAAAACAGTCGAGATCAGAGCGACGCCGCCCAGCAGTAACTCCTGGGTCCAGCTATCGTGGCGTGACAGACCGTCTACCGCCATGACGAAGCTGCCCAGGGCGATCGCCGACAGCAGGGCACCGGTAGCATCGAATTTGCCGCCGCGACCAGGGTTGCGCGGCAGCACGCGTCGCGCCAGCAGCAGGGTTACGATGCCGATCGGCACGTTGACGGCGAACAGCCATGGCCAGCTGAGCACCGACAACATCAGGCCGCCGATTGCTGGCCCGGCGGCGGTGGATGAGGCCACCACCAGCGCGTTGATGCCGAGCGCCGTGCCCAGCAGGCGGGTCGGGAAAATATAGCGGTACAGCGCCGGCCCGATGCTCATGGCGGCGGCGCCGCCAAGGCCTTGCAAAAATCGCATGCCGTTGAGGACCGGCAGCGATGGCGACAATGCGCAGCCCAGTGACGCCAGCGTAAATACCAGGATGCCACACATATATAGCCGCCGAAATCCAAACACTTCGCCGATCGAAGCGAAGGCTACCATGGTCATGGCGCCGGCAAGAATATAGGCATTGGCGATCCAGACCGCTGCGGCGGGGTCGACACTCAGGCTGCGCGCGATCATGGGCAGCGCAACATTGACGATGGAGCCGTCCAGCACGGTCATGCTGGTGCCAAGGATCATGACAATAATCGCTACCCGCCGGACTGCTCCGGGCAGGCCGTCATCGCCCTCGAGGTCACCGAACAGCCGGCTCATGAAGCCAGGCACCAGGTTGTGAAGTACTGCGGCTTTGGCGCAACACGTGATCGGAGCAGTGGCGAGATAGGCACGTTCAGGAGGATGATAGGGAAAGCGTTGATGGGCCGGGGCGGAAGCCGGGAATTATTACATGAAGCGCAATTTTCCGCAGGCGGATGGACCGGCGGCTGCGACGGCAATCCAACAATCGATACTATTTTTCGGATTACTGGAGGCAGTCGGAGCGGCTGTTTGATGTATAATTCGAATTTCCCGCATGTGCCGTTCGGCACCTTCTGTAATGACTAAGTTTGTATTTGTTACCGGCGGCGTTGTCTCATCCCTTGGTAAAGGGATTGCAGCAGCCTCTCTCGCAGCGATCTTGGAATCGCGCGGCCTTAAAGTCACCCTTCTTAAACTCGATCCGTACATCAACGTCGATCCAGGCACCATGAGCCCGTTCCAGCACGGCGAAGTGTTTGTGACCGATGATGGCGCAGAGACCGATCTCGATCTCGGTCACTATGAGCGCTTCATTACGGCGAAGATGAAGAAGGTCAATAATTTCACCACCGGCCAGATTTACGAATCGGTTATCCGCAAGGAACGCCGCGGCGAGTATCTGGGCAAGACGGTGCAGGTTATTCCGCACATCACCAACGAAATCCAGGATTACATCTACCGCGGCGCCGAAGGTTTCGACGTTGCGCTGGTGGAAATCGGCGGCACCGTCGGCGATATCGAGTCCCTGCCTTTCCTCGAAGCCGCACGTCAGTTGAGCTTGCGCGCAGGCCGCAAAGCGGCCGCCTTTGTTCATCTGACATTGGTGCCGTATCTGGTCTCCGCCGGTGAACTGAAAACCAAGCCGACCCAGCACAGTGTGCAAAAATTGCGCGAAATCGGTATTTCGCCGGATGCGTTGCTGTGCCGTGCCGACCGTCCGATTCCCGACGACGAACGCGCCAAGATTTCCCTGTTCTCGAACGTCCAGGGCGACGCCGTGATCTCGGTATGGGATGCCGACACCATCTACAAGATTCCACAAATGCTGCACGATCAGGGCCTTGACGCGATTGTTTGCGAAAAGCTCGGCCTGTCGCCGAAGCCGGCCGACCTGTCGGTCTGGACCAAGCTGGTGCATGCGCTGGAAAATCCGACCTACGAAGTCACTATTGGCATGGTCGGTAAATATGTCGACCTGACCGAATCGTACAAGTCGTTGACGGAAGCCTTGCGTCACGCCGGCATCCATACCGGCAGCCGGGTCAACATCGAATACCTGGATTCGGAAGAAATTGAAGCCAACGGCACCGGCGCTCTGGCCAAGTACGATGCAATCCTGGTGCCAGGCGGCTTCGGCAAGCGTGGTGTCGAAGGCAAGATTGCCGCGGCGCGTTTCGCTCGCGAAAACAAGATTCCTTACCTCGGCATTTGCCTCGGCATGCAAGTCGCGCTGCTCGAATATGCACGCAACAAGGCTGGCTTGTCGCACGCCAACTCGACGGAATTCGATGCGCAAACCGACCAGCCGGTGGTGGCTCTGATCACCGAATGGCAGAATCACGACGGCAAGGTGGAACTGCGTGACGTCAATTCCGATCTGGGCGGCACCATGCGCTTGGGCGCGCAGACCTGCGACGTCAAGCCAAATACCCTGGCCGCGGAAATCTACGGTCCGACCGTAACCGAACGTCATCGTCATCGCTACGAAGCCAACAACCATTACCTGGACCGCATCGAAGCTGCCGGCTTGGTGGTGTCGGCCCGTACGCCGACTGAAGATCTGTGTGAAATCATGGAATTGCCACGTACCGGCGACAACGCTCATCCTTGGTATGTCGGCGTCCAGTATCACCCGGAATTCAAGTCGACTCCGCGTGATGGCCATCCGTTGTTTATTTCGTTCATCAAGGCTGCGTTGGCGCACAAGCAAGCCAACACCGCAGCATAAGGAATTGACATGAAACTTTGTGGCTTTGACATCGGCCTGGATCAGCCGTTTTTCCTGATCGCCGGCCCTTGCGTGATCGAGTCGCGCCAGATGGCCCTCGATACCGCCGGACAATTGAAAGAGATTACCAGCGCGCTGGGCATCAACTTCATTTACAAATCGTCGTTCGACAAGGCAAACCGCTCGTCCGGATCGTCGTTCCGCGGCCTTGGCATGGAAAAAGGGCTGGAGATCCTGGCTGAAGTCAAGGCGCAAATCGGCGTGCCGGTGCTGACTGATATCCACGAAATCGATGAGATCAAGCCGGTGGCGGCTGTGGTAGATGTCTTGCAGACACCGGCTTTCCTGTGCCGCCAGACTGATTTCATCAACGCTTGCGCACAATCCGGCAAGCCGGTGAATATCAAGAAAGGCCAGTTCCTGGCCCCGCACGACATGATCAATGTGATCGCCAAAGCCCGCGCCGCAGCGCGCGAAGCCGGCCTGCCGGAAGATAACTTCATGGCGTGTGAGCGTGGTGCTTCGTTCGGTTATAACAACCTGGTGTCCGACATGCGCTCGCTGGCGATCATGCGTGAAACCGGTTGCCCGGTTGTGTTTGATGCCACTCACTCGGTGCAGTTGCCGGGCGGCCAGGGCAGCACTTCCGGCGGCCAGCGCGAGTTCGTGCCGGTGCTGGCGCGTGCTGCGATAGCAGTGGGCGTTTCCGGCGTATTCATGGAAACCCACCCGAATCCGGCGGAAGCTAAATCAGATGGCCCGAATGCGGTGCCGCTGGGCCGTATGAAAGAATTGTTGTCGACCATGATAGACCTGGACCGGGTCGTCAAAAAGAATGGCTTTATCGAAAGCAATTTCGGTTGATTGCTTGCGGGGATGATAAGGGACTATATAGCAGCCGCTATACAAGTAAGTGGTGAAGCTTGAACCTTGTCCCCGCAAATGGTTTTAATATCGCGAATATTTTTATTTGATAGGGAAATACATGAGTGCAATCGTTGACATCATTGGCCGCGAAATTATTGATTCGCGCGGTAATCCGACTGTAGAGTGCGACGTTCTGCTGGAATCCGGCGTCATGGGCCGCGCAGCGGTACCGTCTGGCGCCTCCACCGGTTCGCGCGAAGCGATCGAACTGCGCGACGGCGACAAGAGTCGTTACGGCGGCAAGGGCGTCCTGAAAGCCTGTGAGCATATCAATACTGAAATTTCCGAAGCCATCATGGGCCTAGACGCCAGCGAACAAGCGTTCCTGGATCGCACCCTGATCGATCTCGACGGCACTGAAAACAAGGGTCGCCTTGGCGCTAACGCCATGCTGGCGGTATCGATGGCGGTGGCCAAGGCTGCCGCTGAAGAAGCCGGCCTGCCGCTATACCGCTATTTCGGCGGCAGCGGCGCGATGCAGATGCCGGTGCCGATGATGAACGTCATCAACGGTGGCGAACATGCCGACAACAACCTGGACATCCAGGAATTCATGATCATTCCGGTCGGCGCACCGAGCTTCCGCGAAGCGCTGCGTTACGGCGCAGAAGTGTTCCACGCGCTGAAGAAAATCCTGCACGACAAGGGCTTGTCGACTTCCGTTGGTGACGAAGGTGGCTTTGCGCCGAACCTGTCCAGCCACGAAGAAGCGCTGAAGCTGATTATTCAGGCAATTGAAGCCGCCGGCTACGAGCCAGGTACGCAAATTGCGCTCGGCCTGGATTGCGCCGCAAGTGAATTCTACAAAGACGGCAGTTATGTTCTGGCCGGCGAAAACATGACCTTGACCGGTGCGCAATTCACCGGCCTGCTGGCATCGTGGTGCGACAAATACCCGATCATCAGCATCGAAGACGGCATGGCGGAAAACGACTGGGACGGCTGGAAGCTGCTGACTGAAACCCTCGGCAAGAAGATCCAGCTGGTGGGCGACGACCTGTTCGTCACCAACACCAAGATCCTGAAAGAAGGCATCGACAAGGACATCGCCAATTCGATCCTGATCAAGATCAACCAGATCGGTACCCTGACCGAAACCTTCGCCGCGATCGAAATGGCCAAGCGCGCCGGCTACACCGCAGTGATCTCGCATCGTTCGGGCGAGACTGAGGATTCGACCATTGCAGATATCGCAGTTGGCATGAACGCCTTGCAGATCAAGACCGGCTCGATGTCGCGTTCGGATCGCATGGCCAAGTACAATCAGTTGCTGCGTATTGAAGAAGACCTGGGCGATATCGCCAGCTATCCTGGTCGTGGCGCGTTTTATAATCTTAAGTAATTATAGTGATTGCGGGACAGAGTTGATAAGACGCCGCCGTGCGTTGAGTTACACGATCTGTGCGACTCTGTCCCCAACTGACCAGGCGAGAAGTTTGAGCCAACTAAGGACTGTTTATTTTCCATGCGCCTGATTGCCATCTTCCTGACTGCTCTGCTGATACTGGTCCAGTACCCACTGTGGCTAGGCAAGGGCGGTTGGTTGCGCGTCTGGGATATGGATCAGCAGGTGCATGCCGCGCACGACAAGATCGACGAATTAAAAGCCCGTAATGCCAAGCTGGATTCGGAAGTGCATGATTTAAAAGAGGGTACTGGTGCGGTCGAAGAGCGGGCCCGCAGTGAACTCGGGATGATCAAGCAAGACGAGATTTTTGTGCAGATCCTCGATCCGAACGGCAATCCGGCTGATGCGCCGGCGCCGCCTAATGCCGAATTGACTGCGGTAGAAAAGACCGTGGCGGTGGCTGTACCGGATGAGCGGGCTAAAAAACCGCGGCCTTGAACCGAAACGATTGACTCCTAATTTCCGCAGGTAGCTTGCTTGGGCTGCCTGTCATTCGGGTGCTGCACGATCCATCGTGCAGCACCCGTTTTATTTTAGTGCTTGCTGCTGCCGGTCGGCAGCAATGTCTCGACCGGTGCTTCGGTGGCGAACAGGTGGGCGCAGTCTACTTTGTCGAATTCATAGTGGTGGCCGCAGAAGTCGCAATCCACCGCCAGTTTGCCCAAATCCGCGAGGGCTTCTTCGATTTCAGGCTCGCCCAGCATTTTCAGCATGTTGCCTACTTTTTCGCGCGAACAGTTGCACTGGAAACTAGGTAACTGCGGCTCGAACACGCGGATATTTTCTTCCCAGAACAAGCGCCGCATCAGGGTCTGGATATCGGTTGTCAGCATCTCTTTCGGCTGCAGGGTGCCGCCCAGCGCCATGAAGCGGTTCCATGTTTCCAGGTCGTCGTTGACTGGTGCATCAATGCCGCCGTGGTTTGGCAATTTCTGCAGTAGCAGGCCACGCGCCACCTTGTCGTCTGCAGCCAGCCACAGTTTGGTATCGAGTTGCTCCGAGCGCAGCATGTAGTTTTCGATGACGGTGGCGATGCTGTCGCCGTCTAGCGGGACGATGCCCTGGTAAGGTTTTTGGCCAGGCATCTTGTCTTGTGGGTCGAGCGTAATAACGAAGCGTCCCTGGCCGTTCAGGTTGACCAGTTGCGACATGCTCGCATCGTCGTCGATCACGGCATCCGGCGCCAGCTTAGCGGTGGCGCGCATGTGCAGCTGCGAATCGCACTCGGCGACCAGCAGGCGCACTGGGCCGTCGCCGTGAATCTGCATGACGATGACACCATTGAATTTGAGGTTGGCGGACATCAAGGCCGCGGCTGCCATCATCTCGCCCAGCAGCGTCGTTACTGGTTGCGGATAATGATGGTGGGTCAGGACCTGCTGCCAGGTGGTCGACAGCTCTACCAGTTCGCCGCGCACCGAAGCATTTTCCACCATGAATTTCTGCAGGGAGTCGCCATGTTGGCTGTCGATATCCGTCATTTTCGTTACGTCCATATTCTTTTCCACTTCTTTATTTATTCGCTGATGATTTTTAAGCTGGTCTTGTATTCCGCACCGCGCTCGACATAGTGCCGGGCATTGCCCGCGAGTCCCGCAATGTCTTGTTCGCTGAGAGTCCGGACCACCTTTGCCGGTGAGCCGATGATGAGCGAGTTGTCCGGGAATTCCTTGCCTTCAGTGACCAGTGCGCCAGCGCCGACGAGGCAGTTCTTGCCGATTTTTGCGCCATTCAGCACGACAGCCTGGATGCCGATCAGGGCGCCGTCGCCGATTGTGCAGCCATGCAACATTGCCTGATGACCAACAGTCACGTTTTTACCCAGCGTCAATGGAAATCCCATATCGGTATGCAGCGTACTGCTTTCCTGCACATTGCTGCCTTGCCCAATGGTAATCAATTCATTGTCGCCGCGAATCGTGACGCCGAACCAGATGCTGGCATCGGCTTCTACCTTGACCTTGCCGATCAGGTTGGCGGTTGGAGCGATGTAGGCAGATGGATCGATGTCGGGGGCGTGTTCACCCAATTGGTAGATGGCCATAAGTTTCCGTAGAATGCTGGTTTCGAGGCGTGTAGGCTGCAGATTATTCAATCCCTGTATCTGCGTCCATTATTGGGTTTTTCAACCTTGCCGTCATTTTACCGCTGTCGCCATGAACAATTTCGCCGATTCTTGCCTTGTCTCTTCAAATCCGGCGCCTTCGCCCGCCACGGAATTGCGTGAGGCGACCCTGCATTGGCTATGTGAAGCCGATGTTGCGGCCAAGGTGGCTGGCGTTGAGGCGCTGGCGCTTGCCTGGCGCGATCGCTGCCTGACGCTGGACAGCGGGCGCGCACTAATTGCCAATTTGGGCATACCTGGGCGCCCAGCCAGGCCGCAACTGGTGCCGCCGCGCGAGGTGAAGCATCGCTCAATGGCTACAGTCGAGGGGCGCGCCGCCATGATTCACGCGCTGGCGCACATTGAATTCAACGCAATCAACCTGGCGCTAGATGCAATCTGGCGCTTTCGTGGGATGCCCGAAGAATACTACGTCGACTGGCTGCGGGTAGCTAAGGAAGAGGCTTATCACTTCAGTTTGCTCGCTAGGCATTTACTGACGCTGGGTTTTGCATACGGTGACTTTTCCGCCCATGACAGCCTGTGGGAATTGACCGAAAAAACCAGCCATGACATTTTGGCCAGGATGGCGCTGGTGCCGCGCATGATGGAGGCACGTGGTCTGGATGCATCGCCACGCACCAGCGCCAAGCTGGCGCAGGCAGGCGACCACGAGGCCGCAGCCATCATAGACATCATCCTGCGCGACGAGATCGGCCACGTGGCAATTGGCAATCGCTGGTACGGTTGGTTGTGCCGGGCGCGCCAGCTGGAGCCGTTGGAGACGTTCGCCACACTGGCCGCGCAGCATCGGGCGCCGGTGCTGCGCGGTCCGTTCAATCTGGTGGCGAGAAGGCGGCCGGGTTTTCCGAACAGGAATTGCAGGCGTTGCTGCAACAGATGTAGTGCGCACATGAAAAGCCCCCTCAGAAGGGTGCTTGGGGGAAGCTTAGTGATACCACTTCCGCTTGCCTACCGGCTTGGCGATTTCCGCCATGTCGACCAGTTTGGTGCCTGCGATGCGGTCGTGCAGGAACTGCCTCTGCGGATCGAGGTATATGGCAAAGGCCCAGAGAATGAAATTTGCTGCCGGGATCAATATCAGCATCCAGGTGTGTGCATCGAGTGCCCAAGCCAGTGCCAATCCGGGTAGGAACCAACACCAGCTCAACAGGAAGCGAACGGTAGCGCGGACCGCGTTGACTGGACTGCCGTCCCGGTTGACCAGTTGGATGCGCCAGGTTTTCATGGCCAGCGTCTGTCCACCGTGGCTCCAGCACCAGACGAAATACAGCGTCAGTACGATGAAGAGCCACACTTGCTGGGCATGCCGCAGATAGAGCGCGTTACGCTGTTGCAGCAGGGTGGAGAAGATCCAGCCGGAAATGAACAAGATGCCGAACAGCAGCATCGACTCATACAAGATGCTGCCGAAGCGACGTTTTAATGAAGGCGTCTGCGGCTCGGTCATTGCCTGGCTGGCGGGGGATGGCGCGGAGCGATCCAAGGTGATTATTTAACTGCCGGAACGATGCTCGGCGCCGGTACAGGTGTTGATGGCGGAACTGTGGCAGCGGTGGCCTGTTCTGCAGGCGCCGATGCCGGGACCTGTGCTGGCGGCGCCAACTGGGCTGGTATCGCCGGTTTGTTTTTGTTGAGTGTCGCCGGCGGCATTGTCGTTACCCGCTTGTGGCGTGGCGTCGCCTGTTCGGCCAACTCCTTCTTTTGCTGTTCCGACAACTGCTGGTACTGCTGCCAGCGTAGCGCCCGCTGTTCCGTATCCAGTTTGTTGGCGCGCGCATAATTTTCACGCGCAATGCCGCGCTGTTCTGGCGTCAGTGTCACCCAGCCGCGCATCCTGGCTTGCAATCTTTCCTGCTCGGCGGGTGTCATGCTGGCGTAGCGGCCGCTGATTTCCAGCCATTTCCTGCGGGTAGTCGGCTTCAGTTTGTCCCAATCGGGAGCAAGCGGCGCCAATATGTGTTGCTGGACCGCGCTCAATTCCTTCCAGGTCGGAGTCGCATTGCTTACCACCTTGGTCATCTTGGGTGGCGTGGCGACGACTGGCGATGCGATGTCGGCGGCGACCGGCCTGCCTGCAGCGTGAGTCGGAATCACCGGGCCCAGCACCGCCAGCGCTGCACCCGTGACGAGCAGGGCAAAGGCCGCGCCGATCAGGCGTTTGGTGCGCCTACTGAGCGCCTGCCGGTCACTTTGATTGGATGGCGAGGTCGACGTCATTGGTCTTGCTGCTGAGCGAGGTAAGCGCTAAAGCCGCGATCCAGATAGGCAGAAGGCGGCAGCTCGTCCGAGAGCACTGCGGCGTCAATGTCGGCGGCAGCGGCAATCCGATGCTGTTGTTCATATTGATACAGCCCGGACAGCAGCACCATGCCGGCCAGGATCGGCGCGGCAACGCCGACACGCATCAGCCAGGATAGCGGATCGCTGAAGAAATTGCCGGCATGCCCTGCCAGCACGCCTTGGCGTGCGAGAACCCGGGTTGGGGCGTCTTTTTTCTTGCGTGCCAAGGCAGCCTTTCGCGCTGCAGCCAGGCGATCGACGGTCGGGGCGGGCAAATTGTCGAGGTTTTCATTGAGTGCATGCCGCACTTTGAAAGCGTAATTGATTTCTTTGCTGTTCATAAACTGATTCCTTTGGCCTTGAGCGACTGAGCCAGAGTGTGCGTTGCGCGAGAGCAGTGCGTTTTAACGCTGCCTTCCGAGCATCCCATTGCGGCCGCGGTCTCGGCAACATCCATGTCCTCCCAATAACGCATAAGGAAGGCTTCTCGTTGACGTGCCGGCAGCTTCTGTATTTCCTGATCGATCATGTTGAGAATTTGCTCACGTTCCAGCTTGTTTGCGCTGGATTCGGTAGCTTGCGAATCCTCTTCCGACTCGAAGGTTTCCAGTACGTCATAGTCCTCATCGCTGGCGTTGTTGCGCCCCATGCTGGAGAACAGGCTGACCCAGGTATTTCGAACTTTTTCTCGGCGGAAATAGTCGTGGATGGTGTTCTGCAGGATGCGCTGGAACAGCATCGGCAGTTCTGCCGCAGGTTTGTCGCCGTATTTTTCTGCCAGCTTGATCATGGCGTCCTGAACTATATCCAGGGCAGATTCGTCCTTGCGGACAGCGTAAGCGGCCTGCTTGAAAGCGCGGCGTTCGACGTTTTCAAGGAAATCGGAAAGTTCTTTATCTGTGGCCATGCTTCGTGGCGGATTGTGTCATGAGCTACCTACTGCTTGTTCAAAGTTCTATAGCTTAAACGTATAAACGATTAAACGTTGGTCGGACCCCGATATTGACCGGCGTCCGTCGCCGTAGGTCGGTGCAAGGAAAGTATAAAGTGCTCAACATGTTTCGTAACCTAAAGTAACGATGATTTACTTTAAATTTCCAGGCTGGCCGAATGCTAGCAAAAAAGGCGTTGTTTGTGGGATGTTTGTGAGCAAATCTGCAGCAAAAGACATGATTTAACACCGATTTCCAGTAAATTGGCTTGACCGAAATGAAACTACAGATTATGGTATCAATCCACTTCAGAACCCTGGAGTGGACCCCAGTCTGTTCGCTGGCAGCCCAAGATGTTGCTCAACGGACAGGCATGCTTCATATTTGTAAGCTGTTTGCTCTAACCCGTGCCACAAGCGCGAGAAATAGGCTACGGCGTAAACAGGAATTTCGGCCGAACGAGTAGCGTTTAGCGCCATTTTGAATCGTATCTACGGCTACGCAACGGAATGACGTGATCGCACAAAGAAGGGACGCCGTCACACTGGTACGCTCCGCCATTTCGTCAGGAAAGAGCATCCGATCAATTTCCAATGGACCTTGAAAGGATCTAGTAAATGAGCAAAGACACAAACTTGCCTGTCACCGGCGCGGAAATTCTCGTGCGCTGTCTGGCGGAAGAGGGAGTCGAACACGTGTTCGGTTATCCCGGTGGCGCTGTGCTGTACATCTACGACGCCATTTTCCAGCAAGAAAAATTCCAGCACATCCTGGTTCGTCATGAGCAAGCTGCGATTCACGCAGCCGATGCCTATTCCCGCAGTTCGCAGAAGGTTGGCGTGGCTATCGTCACGTCCGGTCCTGGCGTCACCAATGCGGTGACCGGCCTGGCCACGGCCTATATGGACTCGATCCCGATGGTGGTGATTTCGGGTCAGGTGCCGTCTTACGCGATTGGCGAGGATGCTTTCCAGGAGTGCGACACAGTCGGCATTACACGCCCGTGCGTCAAGCACAACTTTCTGGTCAAGGATGTCAAGGATTTGGCAGCGACCATGAAGAAGGCGTTCTATATCGCCAGCACCGGCCGTCCCGGTCCTGTGTTGGTCGATATTCCAAAAGACATCACCATGCATCGGCACGTTTTCGAGTATCCGAAGGAAATCGAAATGCGTTCATACAAGCCGGTCGACAAAGGCCACGCAGGCCAGATCCGCAAGGCAGTGCAATTGCTGCTGACTGCGGAACGGCCGATGATTTACGCCGGCGGCGGCGTGATCCTGGCTAATGCGTCGCAAGAGCTGAACAAGCTGGTTGATCGCCTCGGCTATCCGTGCACCACGACCCTGATGGGCCTGGGCGGTTACAAGTCATCCAGCGACAAGTACGTTGGCATGCCTGGCATGCACGGCACTTATGAAGCCAACATGGCGATGCAGAACAGCGACGTCATGATTGCCATCGGCGCGCGTTTCGACGACCGCGTGATCGGCAATCCTAAGCACTTTACTTCCGCCACCCGCAAGATCATTCACATCGATATCGATCCGTCGTCGATTTCCAAGCGCGTGAAGGTAGATATTCCGATTGTCGGCAACGTCAAGGATGTGCTGCAGGAACTGCTGGCACAGCTCGATGCGGCTGAAACCAAGCAGAATGCACCAGCCTTGTCGAATTGGTGGAAACAGATCAACGAATGGCGCGCTCGCGATTGCCTGAAGTTCGCCGATTCGGCCGAAGTGATCAAGCCGCAGTCCGTGATCCAGAAGGTATGGCAGATTACCGACGGCGATGCGTTCATTACTTCTGACGTCGGTCAGCACCAGATGTGGGCCGCGCAGTACTACGGTTTCGACAAGCCACGGCGCTGGATCAATTCCGGTGGCCTGGGCACCATGGGCGTCGGCTTGCCATACGCGATGGGCGTGCAGATGGCGAACCCTGGTTCGACCGTGGCCTGCATCACCGGCGAAGCATCGATCCAGATGTGCATTCAGGAACTGGCTACCTGCAAGCAGTATCACCTGACGCCGAAGATCATCCTGTTGAACAACCGTTTCCTCGGCATGGTTCGCCAATGGCAGCAGATCGATTACGGTTCGCGCTATTCCGAGTCGTACATGGATTCGCTGCCGGACTTTACCAAGCTGGCTGAGTCGTTCGGCCATGTCGGCATGAAGATCGAAAAACCAGGCGACGTCGATGGGGCACTGAAAGAGGCATTTGGCATGAAGGATCGTCTGGTATTCATGAATTTCATTACGGATCAAACCGAAAACGTCTGGCCGATGGTCAAGGCGGGCAAGGGCTTGACTGAAATGTTGCTCGGTTCGGAGGATCTCTAATCATGCGCCATATCGTTTCTGTATTGCTGGAAAATGAACCAGGCGCGTTGTCGCGCGTGGTCGGCCTGTTTTCCGCTCGTGGCTACAACATTGAGACATTGACGGTCGCACCGACCGAAGACGCCACCCTGTCACGCATGACCATCGTGACAAGTGGTTCGGATGACGTGATCGAACAGATCACCAAGCACCTGAATCGTCTGATCGAGGTCGTCAAGGTGGTCGATCTGACCGAAGGCGCGCATATCGAACGCGAGTTGATGCTGATCAAGGTGCGTGCGGTCGGCAAGGAGCGCGAGGAAATGAAGCGTACCGCCGATATTTTCCGTGGCCGCATCATCGACGTGACAGACAAGTCCTATACCCTGGAATTGACAGGCAACAAGGGCAAGCTGGACGCGTTCATCGATTCGATCGATCGCGCAGCGATCCTGGAAACCGTCCGTACCGGCGGTTCAGGCATCGGTCGCGGCGAACGCATTCTCAAGGTTTAAGCAGGTAAAGAACATCGCGTTGAGATGACGCAAGAAGAGTTGTCACTCAACGTATTCCCATCACTGAATCACATATATACATAGGATTAAAAATGAAAGTTTTCTACGACAAAGACAGCGACCTCTCCCTGATCAAAGGCAAGAACGTTGCCATCATCGGTTACGGTTCCCAAGGCCACGCCCACGCTCAAAACCTGAACGACTCCGGCGTGAAAGTGACAGTTGGCCTGCGCAAGGGCGGCGCATCGTGGGACAAGGCAAAGAACGCCGGTTTGAACGTTGCTGAAGTCAACGACGCGGTCAAGGCCGCTGACGTCATCATGATCTTGCTGCCGGATGAGAACATCGCTCAGGTTTATGCAGAAAACGTCGCACCGTACGCCAAGCAAGGCGCAACGCTGGCATTCGCCCACGGTTTCAATGTGCATTACGGCCAAGTTGTGCCACGTGCCGACCTCGACGTCATCATGATCGCGCCAAAGGCGCCAGGCCACACTGTGCGTGCGACCTACACCCAAGGTGGTGGTGTGCCGCACCTGATCGCTGTTTATCAGGACAAGTCCGGCAGCGCCCGTGACATCGCCTTGTCGTACGCAACCGCCAACGGCGGCGGCCGTGCCGGCATCATCGAAACCAACTTCCGCGAAGAAACAGAAACCGACCTGTTCGGCGAACAAGCCGTTCTGTGCGGTGGCGCAGTTGAACTGATCAAGGCTGGTTTCGAAACCCTGGTGGAAGCCGGTTATGCCCCTGAAATGGCGTACTTCGAATGCTTGCACGAACTGAAGCTGATCGTTGACCTGATCTATGAAGGCGGCATCGCCAACATGAACTACTCGATCTCCAACAACGCTGAATACGGCGAGTACGTCACCGGCCCACGGATCGTTACCGAAGACACCAAGAACGCCATGCGTCAGTGCCTGAAAGACATCCAGACTGGTGAATACGCGAAGAGCTTCATCCTGGAAAACAAGGCTGGTGCGCCAACCTTGATTTCCCGTCGTCGTATCACTGCCGAGCACCAGATCGAACAGGTTGGCGAGCAACTGCGCGGTATGATGCCGTGGATTAAGAAAAACAAGATGGTCGATCAATCGAAGAACTAATTTAGAGCTTTATTGATTGACCGTCAGGCATCATGCAGTAATCGCCTGCAGGCGCTTACTGGGCGGGACGGCGTAAAGCGGTGCTTTACGAAACCCCGTCCAGCCTGCCGTGGATTAAGAAAAACAAGATGGTCGATCAATCGAAGAACTAATTTAGAGCTTTATTGATTGACCGTCAGGCATCATGCAGTAATCGCCTGCAGGCGCTTACTGGGCAGGACGGCGTAAAGCGGTGCTTTACGAAACCCCGTCCAGCCTGCCGTGGATTAAGAAAAACAAGATGGTCGATCAATCGAAGAACTAATCAAAATCGATTAGATTAACTTTGATGACAAAAAGGGACGGCAATGCCGTCCCTTTTTATTGCTCTTTTTAAATGTGAAAATGGAAGCGATTGACCGGCAACCACACATTGATTAGATTGTCATATGATTAATCGCAACGTCTTTATTTAATAGGCAACATGGCAACCAACACTATCGGAAACAGGTTCGGCAAGCCTGATCGCGGCTGGCGCGAGCGTCTGTACACGATTATTTTCGAAGCCGATACCGAGGCCGGTCGGCGGTTCGATACTGCCTTGCTGCTGGTCATCGTGCTCAGCGTGGCAACAGTGATCATCGATAGCGTCGGCGCCGTGCGTTCGCGTGATTTCGTGGTACTCAACATACTGGAGTGGCTATTCACGATATTGTTCACTGTCGAGTATGTGGTACGCCTGCTGTGTGTCAAGCGGCCGCTGCGTTATGCGCTCAGTCTGTTCGGCATCATTGATCTGTTGTCGATCTTGCCGACTTATCTGGCGATCCTGCTGCCGGAGTTCCATTTCCTGATTGACGTTCGCCTGTTGCGCATGCTGCGGGTATTTCGCGTACTGAAGCTGCCGCGCTATTTCGATGAATCACAAGTGTTGTGGCTGGCCCTGCGCAATAGCCGCCACAAGATCATGGTGTTCCTTGGCGTGGTGCTGATCATGAGCGTGATCCTGGGCACCATCATGTATGTGATCGAGGGTCCCGAAAATGGCTTCACCAGTATCCCGGTCGGCATGTACTGGTCGATTGTCACGCTGACGACAACCGGTTACGGCGATATCCATCCGAAAACGCCGCTGGGGCAATTGATTACCTCGTGTGCGATGTTGCTGGGTTACGGCATCATCGCGTTGCCGACGGGGATTGTCGGTGTCGAGCTCGCGATGACGATGATGAAAGGAACGCCGACCACGCGCACCTGCACCAATTGCCTGACTGAGGGGCACGAAGCGGATGCGCTATTCTGCAAGCATTGCGGAGACAAATTAGAGCCGTATCAATACGATGCCGTGGTGGCTGCTTCTGATCCCTCGTCCAATCTGGCCGGTATCAAGGAGCGTATGGAGCGCAACCCAGGTAGCGGCCCTTCAAAAAAATGATGCCGAGGCAAGTGTGCCTGCGCCATTCTCGTCGGTATTGCTTTCGCTGCTGACTGCGGGCAATATTGCCATCGAACTAATTCGACGGAAGACACTCGAAGAGTGCTTGCAATTTTTGTTGTTACACACTCATGGAGGCGCACTGATGGTGCGGCTTCATTTTTTCCTGGAGAATAATATGTCGCGATCACGCAAATTGATGTTGTCGTCCTTACTGGCTGCCACCGGTTTCGCAGCCCATGCCCAGGCCCCCGCGCCGGCGCTGTCCAGCGGCACCTTGGTCATCGTGCCGGCCTACGGCGAAGTCAAGCACGCCAATGACCAGGTGCGGATTACTTTCAATGTCGAAGAACAGGATAAGGACAAGGCGGCTGCCGCTTCGCGCGTCAACCTGAAGATGAAGCAGGGTACCGATATCCTGAAACGCCAGGATCCGCAGGCGATCCTGCAGACGCGCGGCTATTACACCTATCCCGTATATCCGGAAGACCAGCCGCAACCGCGCGGCAGCGCTAACAAGCCACGCCAGCCGACCGGTTGGCGAGTCGGCCAGTACCTGGATGCGACCACGACCAATCTGAACAACTTGCCGAAAACGGTAGCAGCAGTGCAAAGCGTTCTGGGGCTGAACGGCTTGTACTTCGGTTTGAGCGATGCCACCAGCAAGAAACTCGACGATCAGCGGATCGCCGCGACCTACCAGAACCTGACCGAACGGATCGCTTCGATTGCGCGCGCGATGGGGCGCAAGGAGTCCGACGCTGTCATCGATACGGTCGATTTTGAAGGTTCCGGCAATTATGCCCAGGAAGCTGCTGCACCCAAGGCCATGATGATGCGCGCCGCTTCGATGAGTGATGCGGCGCCGGTGGAGGAGCCTAGCTTCGAGCCGGGCGAAACCACGCTGAACATGCGTGTGGTGGGTAAAGTCCGCTTCAAATGAATTCCGGCACCATCTTCTGCACGGTGTTTGCAGCAACGTTTGCATTGAGTGCCTGCAAGCCGTCTGCGCCTCATCCCGAAATATTCAAGACCCAAACCGACGCGCTCGAAAAGGCGAAGGGGGTTGAGAAGCAATTGCAGCAATCCGAGGAGCAGCGTCGAGCGGCGGAAGAAGAGCAGCAAAAGTGACGAAGTGATATAGGGCTGCGGCGTTTATTCGTCGCGGCCCCTCAGCCGGGAAATGGCTGGTATATTGTCTAATTGAAAATTAATCGCCAGTAATTTCACAGGTCAATAAAATCGAGCGAAATGCCTGGCCTTTTTATACAATGCCTAGGCAATGTTTCTTTCGGTGAACGTCGTGTTCCTCTAGTATCATGCAGGCGGTCTGTTTCATCGGCGACCCAGTCATTGACTAATCAGCAAATAATGCAGCGTTGGGCATCGAGTCCGGCTTTACCTTTGGGTTTTGCCGTCAATTTGCTTTAAATTGACCCATAGCCGCCCTTTGACTGGCGATTACAACTGAAATGCAGAAGCTTAGATTTCTTTCCGGCTCGACTAGAACTAAAATAGCCACGCTTTCAAATTTCCAACATTTATCAAGATAATCCGGAGTGCAGTTGAATAATTATCCCCATCCTATTATTGCCCGCGAAGGCTGGCCGTTCCTTGGCATCGCATTTGCGGTTGCGTTGCTGATCACGCTGTTTTCGCCGGTCTGGTCGCTGCCATTCTGGATTATTGCGCTGTTCGTATTGCAATTTTTCCGTGATCCTGCCCGTGTGATTCCACAGCAACCTGGCGCGGTGCTGTCGCCAGCCGATGGCCGTATCGTAGTGGTCGAGAAAACCATGGATCCGTATGCCAATCGCGAAGCATTGAAGATCAGCGTCTTCATGAATGTGTTCAATGTGCATTCGAACCGCGCCCCGGTCGACGGCAAGATCGAGAAGGTCCAGTATTTCCCGGGCAAATTCGTGAACGCCGATCTCGACAAGGCATCGATTGAAAATGAGCGTAATGCTCTGGTCATCACTGCCGCCAATGGCCAGACCGTAACCTGTGTCCAGGTTGCCGGTTTGATTGCCCGCCGCATCCTGTGCTATGTCAAGGTGGCCGATGTGCTGGCGCGTGGCCAGCGCTACGGTTTTATCCGTTTCGGCTCCCGCGTCGACGTTTATCTGCCGTTGACGGCGACACCGAAGGTGGCTGTTGGCGACAAAGTGTCGGCTACTGAAACCATTCTGGCTGAATTTTAAGAATACGTAGTTTGCGTTGTTTGTATTTTGAGTTGATTGAAACGGAACTTACATGGCCACATTCAAGCGCCGTAAAGCGAAAAGCAGTGCCGCGCAGTTCCCCAAGGCACTGCGCCTGAACAAAAATGTCGAGCGCGGCGGGTATGGCGGTGATGAAGTGCCGATGGCGCAAGTGCGGCGTCGGCGCGGTATCTATCTGTTGCCGAATGCGTTCACGACAGCGGCCTTGTTTTGCGGGTTTTATGCGATCGTGATGGCGATGAACCTGCGTTTCGACCAAGCATCGATCGCCATTTTTGTGGCGATGGTGCTGGATAGCCTGGATGGCCGTGTTGCTCGCCTGACCAATACGCAGAGTGAGTTTGGCGCGCAATATGACAGCTTGTCGGACATGGTGTCGTTTGGCGCTGCACCGGCGTTGGTTGTGTACGAGTGGTCTTTGCGCGGCATGGGCAAGCTTGGCTGGCTGGCGGCTTTTGTTTATTGCGCCGGCGGCGCGCTGCGCCTGGCGCGCTTCAATACCAATATCACGGTAGTTGACAAGCGCTATTTCCAGGGTTTGCCAAGTCCTGCCGCCGCGGCGCTGGTGGCCGGTTTTGTCTGGCTGATGGACGATCTGGGTTTTCGCGGCACGTCACTGAGTTGGGCAGCCTGGGCCATCACTTTGTATGCCGGCCTGACCATGGTCAGCAATGTGCCGTTTTACAGTTTCAAGGATATCAACTTGCGCAAGCCGATGCCGTTCATTGCCGCTTTTTTGGTGGTGCTGGCGCTGGTGGCGATCTTCAGCGATCCGTCGAAGGTGTTGTTCGGTTTGTTTGTGTTGTATGGCTTGTCGGGATTCGGCGTTTATTTCTGGCGTTGGTTCAAGGGCAAGCCGGTCAGCATTGTGCAGACGGAACTTGAGCACGACGATAAAGACTAAGAAAGACCTCTCAAACCCTTGAAGTCATGCTTGTGACATATTGGTAAGGTTAAATGTTGTTAAACCTTGCGCTTCGAGCAGCACGGTAACAAGGTAAGTGGCATCATCCTTTTTCAACTTCTACTGGAGAAAAAAATGGGTTTACTTTCTTTTATCAAAGACGCTGGCGAAAAGCTGCTGGGACATAAGCCGGAAGAAGTGGCGGCAGCTCCGAATGTTGAAGAGTTGCAGAATGCGGCGGCAGATGCCATTAAAACCTATGTCGGCACTCAAGGGATCGACACCAGTGGCTTGACGATTGCTTTTGACGCCGCTTCATCGTCGGTCACCGCCAGCGGCGAGGCGCCGGATCAACAGACGCGTGAAAAGATCATCTTGTGCTGCGGTAACGTCAAGGATGTCAAGGATGTGATTGACAATCTGACCGTTGCAGAGGCTGCTGACGAGTCGCAATGGTATGACGTGGTCAGCGGCGATAACCTGTCGAAGATTTCCAAACAATTCTACGGCGATCCGAATAAATACAACGCCATTTTTGAAGCTAACAAGCCGATGTTGAAGAGCGTGGATCTGATTTATCCAGGCCAAAAGCTGCGTATCCCGCCACTGGCTTGATTTCCCTGCTGTAACGTAATAACGACAACAGCCGCCCAGTTTTCACCGGCGGCTTTTTTACGCCCGGATTTTGTTATTTTTATACCGGGATTGGACAAAGTCATTAAAATTAGTGGTTTAGTAGACCAATCAGGAGCACAGCATGGCAGCCAACTCACCCGAAAAACTGATCATATTCGACACCACCTTGCGTGATGGCGAGCAATCGCCCGGCGCTTCGATGACCAAGGATGAAAAAATCCGTATCGCCAAACAGCTGGAGCGAATGAAAGTCGATGTGATCGAGGCCGGGTTTGCCGCCGCTTCCCCAGGCGATTTCGAAGCGATCAAGGCAATCGCCGGGATCGTCAAGGATTCCACCGTCTGCTCGCTGTCACGCGCCAATGATCGTGACATTGCGCGCGCCGCCGAAGCGTTGCAGCCGGCCGAGCGCAAGCGGATTCATACATTCCTTGCGACTTCACCGTTGCATATGGAAAAAAAGCTGCGGATGACACCGGATCAGGTGTTTGAGCAGGCTAAACAGGCAGTGCGCTTTGCCCGCAAGTTTACGGACGATGTCGAATTCAGTCCGGAAGACGGCAGCCGTTCCGATATGGATTTCCTGTGCCGAGTGCTGGAGGCCGTGATTGCCGAGGGCGCTACCACGATCAATTTTGCCGATACCGTCGGTTATGGCGTGCCGGAACTGTATGGCCACATGTTGAAGACGTTGCGCGAACGTATTCCGAATTCAGACAAGGCGATCTGGTCGGTGCATTGCCATAACGACCTTGGCATGGCGGTTGCCAATTCGCTGGCGGGTGTGATGATCGGCGGTGCACGTCAGGTCGAATGCACCATCAACGGCCTTGGCGAGCGGGCTGGCAATACGGCGCTGGAAGAAATCGTGATGGCGGTGCGGACGCGGCGCGATTACTTCAATCTCGATATCGGCATCGATACCACGCAGATCGTGCCGGCTTCCAAGCTGGTGTCGCAGATTACCGGTTTTGCGGTGCAACCGAACAAGTCGGTGGTTGGCGCCAATGCTTTCGCGCATGCATCCGGCATTCATCAGGACGGCGTATTGAAGGCGCGTGATACCTACGAAATCATGCGCGCCGAAGATGTAGGCTGGAGCGCCAACAAGATCGTTCTGGGCAAGTTGTCGGGACGTAATGCATTCAAGCAGCGCCTGGAGGAGTTGGGCATAGCGCTGGATTCCGAGACTGAGGTCAACGCGGCTTTTGCCCGTTTCAAGGAACTGGCGGATCGCAAGTCGGAAATTTTTGATGAGGACATCATTGCGCTGGTATCGGACGAGCAGCAATCGCATGACAACGAATACTATCGTTTTGTGTCGTTGTCGCAGCATTCGGAAACCGGTGAGAAACCTAGTGCGAAGGTGGTGTTTTCGATCGATGGCAAGGAATCCAGTTGCGAGGGCGAGGGTAATGGGCCGGTGGATGCGATCGTGAACGCGATTGAAACCGAGGTGGCGAGCGGCGCTGAGTTGTTGCTGTTTTCGGTGAATGCGATTACCACTGGGACGCAGTCGCAGGGTGAGGTGACGATGCGCTTGTCGAAGTCTGGGCGGATCGTTAATGGTGTTGGGGCGGACCTGGATATTGTAGTGGCTTCGGCCAAGGCTTATTTATCGGCGCTGAATAAATTGCATTCGAAATCGGAGAAGCTGAATCCGCAGTTGTGATGGGGTTTGATACGGGAATCAGTCACCCGTATTTGATGCCACTTGTTGCGTAGGTAAATGAGCAGAGTTAGTTAAATGGGGTCAGAGTTTTTTTCGCGGCTTTTTGCGAAAATTACTCTGACCCCTTTTAACGGGCCACGGAGTGAGTGCAGTGGCGCATTCAGAATCCGCTGTTTCGTCGTTAATTAATACGTTGCTTACTCCGTGGGGACTAGCCGGGAGCGGCCCGGCAGCCGCTCACTTTTTGCTCCGCCCTAGCTGGGCGCCCAAAAAGTAAGCAAAAAGGCGGTCGCACAGCCGTTGCCCGCCGTTGGCGGGTTCTCAAATGAGCCGTGCGCCAGTCGGATGGGACACAAACTCGCTTCGCTCAAACATGTGTCCCATTATTTCCGACTGTCACCCGGCGGGGACCATAGGGAAGGCAACGTCAGCATGCGAAAAGTCAAAGGCAACGGCAACGTCAAAAGCCACTGCGGCCTTGCTATTTTTTGCCACTAATCGGATTCTCACTTGACTCTAACTGCGCCCACAGACGTGCCAGGTAGGGGTCTTGGAAGCCTTCTTTCAGTAGGCCTTCCAGGGTGTGGCGCAGGTAGTCTCGGGCTGGGCCGTACAGGCCGCAGGCGTCGCGCAGGTGGGAGATGACTGTCAGGTCGGGCAGGCGGCCGGCGTAGGCTTCGTGTTGGCGGTTCATGACGAAAGCCAGTGCTTTGATGCGCTGGTTGTTCTGGCCTTTTAGTTGCATCGGCAGCCAGCGCGGCAGGTAGGCGCCAGTCAGCATTTCGCGGCGCCATAGCATTTTCAGTTCCGTTTCAATGCTGACTGCTGGAATTCGAAATGCGATGCCGCTACAGCAGCCGCCACGATCCAGACCCAACACTAAACCTGGATTATCGTAGGTGCCGCGGTTGATGCGCGAATACAGGTAGAAGCCGCGATGATAGCCGTACAGCATCGCGGGTATTCGCTCGGTATGTTCCACCATCGGATTCCAGATCAGCGAGCCGTAGCCGAACAGCCAGACGTCGCCACCGGGATCCGGCAGCGATGCCAGTGCGGCCCGCCAGGACGCCTCCAGCGCCGCTTCGGACAGCAGAGAAGGGGCTATCGGGGTGTTATCAAGGATCGTCCGCAGGCGGTCCTGTTCCAGATCTTCACGCGTGATGCTCATGGCTACAGAATAAGCCAGATCGCGACCTGGCAACAAGTGCTTTGCCGTTGTTTGTCATTCTTTTAACGGTGGCGTTGTGTTTAACCAATGCCAGCAACGCAGCCAGATGGGAAGGGCAGTCGATGGCATCTCGGCAATCACCAAGCCATCGGCGCTTTCCTGGCCGACGGCCTGTAAGCGCAGCCAGCCGTCGCGCTGCAACGCGTGACACTCCCCCGTGCCAATCAGCGACTGTACGGCAGCCGTCAGGCCGAGCCATTGATTGGCGCTTTCGCAGATCAGGATATTGCCTTGTTCCGCAACAATAACGGTACCACGCGTTGCATAGAACATGGTGGCTTGATCGCGACCGAGCCGGATGCGGGATGTGGTGTAGCGGTCGTCGCTGGCGGTGGTTTGCATGGCCATTTCCTTGATGAAGAACAGGTCTCCAGCGTAGTCGTCGTGGACGCGCCGGAACAGGCACAGCGGAGCGCTATCTGTTGCGCAACAGATAGATGCCGGCCTTATCTGTTATCGTCCGATTAGGTTGTTTCTGTATCTGTTCTGTTTTGCCGAGATGCCCCACTATTCAAGCAATCACTATCTTCATGGACCGAACACCTTTATCGATGTCTCCATCTCCCGCATCGTCGCTACTGTACCGGCGCCTGGCTGATCATTATCTGGCGGCGATCCAATCCAAGGCGCTGGCGCCGGGCAACCGCATGCCATCGGTGCGCGACCTGATGCGGCAGCATCAGGTCAGCTTGTCGACCGCATTGCAAGCCTTGCGCCATCTGGAGCAGGGAGGCTGGTTGGAGGCGCGTCCGCGCTCTGGTTATTTTGTGCGTCAGGCGCGCGGCAGGTGTTGCCGTTGAACGACGAGTCAAGTCTTTTGAATCCGACTGTGCCGATGCCGGCTCAATATGTCGGTATTCACGAACGGGTATCGGAGGTTATTGCGCAAGGGCGCAAGCACCCGTCACGTTCGATTTCAGCAGCGCCACCTGCGCGCCGGAACTGTATGCGGTGGAAGCGTTGAAAAATGCTTCTATCCGTGCCTTGCGGCGCCATCCGACCGTGCTGACCAGCATGATGTCGCATAACGGCAACCAGGCTTTTCGGCAAGTGCTTGCCAAGCGCAGCCTGGGGATCGGCATCAAGGTCGTGCCAGAAGAAATCATTGTCACCCACGGCTGCATTGAGGCGATCAACCTGGCGTTGCGTGCCGTGGCGCAGGCGGGCGACATGATTGCCGTCGAGTCGCCGACGTATTACGGGCTGTTGCAGGTGCTGGAAAGCCTGGGCATGCGTGCTCTCGAAATTCCCACCAGTCCGCGCACTGGCATCTCGATCGAGGCGTTGCAACTGGCGGTCGAGACATATCCCGATATCAAGGCGGTGGTGGTGGTGCCGCATCTGCAGAATCCGCTGGGCAGCATCATGCCGGATGCACACAAGGCGCGTTTGGCCGAGCTGTGCGAGCAGCATGGAATGGCTGTAATCGAAGACGATTCGTATGGTGACCTGGTTGCCGATACGACATCGGCAACCGCGTTAAAAGCCTGGGACCGCAGCGGCAATGTGATTTACTGTGCTTCGCTCAACAAGGTGCTGGCGCCGGGCATGCGGCTGGGCTGGATGATTGGTGGGCGCTGGCAGGCGCGGCTTGAAATGCTCAAGTTCGCGCATACCCGCGCCAACGAGGAGTGGGCGCAGATTGCCGCCGCCGATTTCATGGGCTCGTCAGCCTACGATCGTCATTTGCGGCGTTTACGCGAAACGCTGCGGGGGCAGTGCGAACGAACCGCCGAAGCGATCGCTACGCATTTTCCGGCCGGCACGCGGGTCAGCATGCCGCAGGGTGGCACGCTATTGTGGGTGGAACTGCCGCAGCAATTATCGTCGAAAACCTTGTTCGAGGCGGCGTTGCAGGAAGGGATCAAGGTCGCTCCCGGCTTGATGTTTTCCAACTCACATCGCTTCGACCACTTCCTGCGGCTTTGCTGCGGCCAGCCGTTTTCACCGCATATTGAACAGGGGATAAAGCGGCTTGGCGAGATTGTCGGCGAGCTGCTGCACAAGCGCAGTAAAGTTGATGAGACTGCAGTCAAGCAGCTTGTCGTATCCGGATAATAGAAAGGGCGCCAATGCGGCGCCCTTTCTGTTTCCTGCTGAATGCGATGCGAATCGCCGCGACTACTTCGAGTCCAATATCTTTTCCACTTGCGCAGCCAGCGGGATCGGCGCCACGGCACCATAGCCAGTAGTCGACAGGGCCGCACAAACATTTGCGTAACGGGCAGCTGCTAATGGATCGTCGCCAGCTGCCAGGCGCGCAATGAAGGCCCCGCCAAAGCAATCGCCAGCTCCGGTGGCGTCGATCGCATCAACTGTGTAGGCAGGCACTAAACGGCGTTCTTCGCGAGTGGCGACGTAGCAGCCTTCGGCGCCAAGCTTGAAGGCGACCAGGCCGATACCGTATGACAGCAAGGCATCGACAATCGCATCGCGGTCGTCGAGACCGGTCAGGATGCTGACATCGTCCCAGCTCGGCAGGCAGATATCGCACAGCGCGAACGCTTCACGCATTTTTTCTCGGGCACGTTCCAGTGGCCATAATTTCAGTCGCAGGTTGGTGTCGAGCGAAGTACGCACGCCGTGTTTGCGTGCATGCGCCATTGCGGCCAGGCCGGCATCGCAAGCCGATTCGCTGATCGCCAGGCTGATGCCGGACAGGTGCAGCAGCTTGGCGTCGGCGATGGCCTGCAACGGCAGTTGCGCACTGGTGTAACGGCTGGCGGCGGAACCTGCGCGCAGGTAGTCGAAGTGGTGGCCATCCTCGTCGTGCGAAACGAAATAGACGCCACTGGCCGCTTGCTGATCGTGGAGTACATGTGTGGCATCGACTTGTTCGGCCTGCCACAGATTGCGCAGCTGCTGTCCGAAATGATCGTTGCCAAGCGCGCTGATATAGCCGGTTAGTGCGCCTTGGCGCGCTGCGGCGATACAAAAGTTCGAGGTGTCGCCGCCGAAACCCTGCAAATACATGCGTGCATCGTCGGCGCGCTGGTTGAACTCCACCATTGCTTCGCCGTAGGCTAGGATATCTATCGTCATTGCTTTGTCGCCGCCGAAATTAAAAGAATGTCTGGATCACGTCGACCACTTCGTGCTGTGGATTGAGCACGGCAATGTGACGCCATTTGTCGAAGGTCAGGCAAGGATGCGAAATATCGAAGCCGATCATGTCGCCGACCTTGATGTCGTCGCCCGCATTGATCTGCAGGTAGGCGTGCTGGTCCATCATGCCGGTCAGCTGCCAGTGTGCCGGCGTTGCAGTCGGTGCGATGCTGCCAGGACGATAGTGGGCGGCAGGCAGTGGCAAGCCAGCGTCAAATGCGGCGTCGCGCTTGCCAAGGGCGATGATGGCTTTGCCGGTTTCGGGAATCGATTGCACATAAGCCCACAGTTGCAATGCCGGCAGCAGCTCAGTGCGCATTTTGCGCGCGATTGGATTGCGGGTCTGGATCTGTGCCTGCGCCGCGCGGTAGATACCGACATCGTGGGTCAGGTAGCAACCGGGACGCAGCACCACATCCAGCGGCAGGCCGATGTCGGTCTTGACGAATTCGTCGGCAACTACGTCGTACCAGGCAGAACCGGCGCCGGTCAGGATCACCGGCTGGCGGGCGGCGCGTTCGGCAAAGCGGCCATCCTTGGCCAGTTGTTTGGTGCATGCCACCGCATGTTGCAGGAAGCTGCGGATATCGGCTTCTTCCTTCAACACGCCTTCATAGAGTTCGACCCCGGCCAGCACGATGTGATCAGGCCAGCGCGCGATGGCATCCAGCACGGCAGTTTGCTGCTCGGCGTTGCGCACGCCGGTGCGGCCGCCGTCGGCGCCTAGTTCCAGCAATACGTTTAGCTTTTGATTGCGACCCTTGAAGAACGCACCGAGTTGATCGACGCCGTCAGCTGAATCGACCAGGCAGCAGAAATCGAAGGACAGGTCGGCCAGCAGGTCGGAAATGATCGCCATGTTTTGTTTGCCGACCAATTGGTTGGCCATGATCACGCGGCGTACGCCATGCTGGTAGGCTACCCGGGTCTGATGTGCGGTAGCTAGCGTGATGCCCCACGCGCCGCCGGCCAACTGGTGTGCGAACAGCTTCGGCGCCATCGTGGTTTTGCCGTGCGGGGCCAGCTTGACGCCATATTCGGTGACGAACTGTTGCATCCATTGCAGGTTGTGCGTCATGCGTTCTTCATACAGCACTGCGGTCGGCAGGCTCAGGTCTTCGTGCAGCAGGTTCCAGTTCAGGGCCTTGACGTCTGTGGCGGGTAAGGCTTGTTGAAATGCGCCCAGTCCTTTGTTCAGTGGATCGATGATCGGGTTCGCTGTATCAGTGTGATAGTTTGTAACATTCATGTTCAAGCCCCTCTGTCAGAATTCGTTTGACGTAATCATATCCTTGAATTTACTATATTAAAAGCATGTTACAAAGTATCATGGTGAGATTTTCCAAGACCTTGGTGATTCTTATGCAAGGTTCCTTGGGGCAGCAATTGCATCAAATATAGTTTATTTCCGCGGGGAAATTGAGCAGGAAGCATTCATACGACTCGATCGCCCGCCAAGCACCTTGGACTGACATTGGAGCACATGTCTCATTCATTCGATATCGTGTCGCGCATCGCCGAACGCAGCGGGCAATTGCGCCTGGCTGAGCAAAAGGTGGCGCAGGCGATCCTGGGCGACTTGCCGTTCGCCGCCAGCGCCAGCATCCAGACGCTGGCCAAGCAGGCCGGCGTCAGCGAAGCCAGCGTTACCCGTTTCGCCAAAGCCATCGGTTGCCGAGACGTGCGCGAACTGAAGATGAATCTGGCGCAGGCGGCGGCGATCGGTCAGCGTTTCTTGCGGGCCGACAGCCCAGTTGCCGAAGATCAGTTGCCGCAGATTGTCGACACCATTTATGCCGATATCCACAAAGTGCTGGAAGTGAACCGCGCTTTGCTGAGTCAGGAGGCATTGCAGCAAGCGGCGCAAGCCTTGCTGCAGGCGCGCATGATTTACGCCTTTGGTATGGGCGGCGGCTCGACTATGCTGTCCGATGAGGCACGTTATCGCTTGGTGCGCCTAGGGCGTCCGGTTGCGACCTATCACGATGCCATGTTGCAAAGAATGGTGGCCGCGACACTCGACAAGAACGATGTGGTGCTGGTCCTGTCGACCACCGGCAACGTGCCTGAGCTTAATGCCAACTGCGCGGTCGCCAAAGCGTACGGCGTGCGGTTGTTGGCGATCACGGCGCTTGGTTCGCCGCTGGCGGCGATGGCCGATGTGCTGTTGCCGCTAAAGTCGCTGGAAACCGATTTTATTTTCAAGCCGTCGTCGTCGCGCTACGCCATGATGATGGCGCTGGATGTGCTGATGGCAGAGTTGGCGTTGCTACAGAAGGATCACAGCCAGGAGTTGCTGCGGCGCCTGAAATTCACGCTGGATGCGCATCGCGGTGGCAGCAATCGCGAGCCGTTGGGGGATTGAAATGAGTAGTGAAACCAATATGGATTTGAACAACATGGAAGTACGCCATTGCGACACGTTGATCATCAATGCGTCGGTGATTGACGGCAGCGGCAGTGCGCCGTTTGCCGCCGACGTGGCAGTCGATGGTGGCCGCATCGCGCGGATCGCCACTGATGGTTCCTTGCGCAGCTGGCATGCGCTGCAGGTGATAGACGGCAGCGGCAAGGTGCTTAGCCCCGGCTTCATCGACGTCCACACCCATGACGACACCAACGTCATCCGCACGCCCAGCATGCTGCCCAAGTTGTCGCAAGGCGTGACTACCGTGGTGGTTGGTAATTGCGGCATCAGCGCGGCGCCGGTCAGCCTCAAGGCGGAACCGCCGGATCCGATGAACCTGCTGGGCGAAGCCGGCGCGTTCAGCTATCCGACTTTCGCCAGTTACGTCGAAGCCGTCAACCGTGCCCAGCCATCGATCAATGTGGCGGCGCTGGTCGGCCACACGGCCTTGCGCAGCAACCAGATGGATCGCCTCGACCGTGCCGCCACCGAATCCGAAATCGCCGCCATGTGCGCCCAGTTGAGCGAAGCGCTGGCGCATGGCGCGCTGGGCCTCAGTACCGGCCTGGCCTATGGCAATGCGATCAATGCGCCGACTGCCGAAGTGCTGGCCTTGGCGGAGCCGCTGGCCAACGCTGGTGGTATCTACGCGACCCATTTGCGCAGCGAATTTGCCGACATCCTGGAAGCAATGGACGAGGCTTTCCGCATCGGCAAGCATGCCCGCGTGCCAGTCGTGATTTCGCACCTGAAGTGCGCCGGCGTCGAAAACTGGGGCCGTAGCGCCGAAGTGCTGGAAGCCCTGGAGCAGGCGCAACGCTACCAGCCGGTTGGTTGCGACTGCTATCCCTATACCGCCAGCTCATCGACGCTCGACCTGAAGCAGGTGACCGACACTATCGACATCATGGTGACTTGGTCGGAACCGCATCCGGCAATGGGCGGCAAGCTGCTGGCTGAGATCGCCGCCGAATGGCAGGTTGATCTGATGGAAGCGGCGCGCCGCCTGCAACCGGCCGGCGCCGTCTATCACTGCATGCAGGATGACGACGTCAATCGCATCCTGAGCCATCCGGCCAGCGTGGTCGGCTCCGACGGTTTGCCCAATGATCCGTTGCCGCATCCGCGCCTGTGGGGCGCCTTTCCACGCGTGCTCGGTTATTACAGCCGCGAACAAAAACTGTTCCCGCTGACGGTGGCGATCCGCAAGATGACGGGTTTGTCTGCCGAACGCTTCGGCCTGACTGAGCGTGGGTTGGTGCGTGAGGGTTATTGGGCCGACCTGGTTCTGTTTGACCCTGATACCGTGCGCGATGCGGCGACTTTTTCCGATCCGATGCAGCCGGCTGAGGGTATCGAGGCGGTGTGGGTGAACGGCGCCTTGTCCTATCTGGGCGGTACGGAAAAGGCCGCCACTGCATTGCGTGCCGGGCGTTTCCTGGCAAGGCAGGCAGCGGCGCCTGCAGTGGTTGCTTAAAAAGGAAAGTATAAATTTTTGTTGTGTTTTTTTATTGGGGGTAGTGATGACAATCAAACGATATGGTGTTGAAGGTGGTTCCGGAACCGGTGGACAGCATTTGCCGTTCGCACGTGCGGTGGAAGCCGACGGCTGGCTGTATGTGTCCGGCCAGGTGGCGATGGTGAATGGCGAAGTGATCGATGGCGGCATCGTCGCGCAATCGCATCAGACCATCCAGAATGTGCTGGCGATCTTGAAGGAAGCCGGTTATGGTCCGGAACATGTGGTGCGTTGTGGCGTCTGGCTCGACGACACGCGCGATTTCCAGTCGTTCAATCGTGTATTCAAGGAATACTTTGGCGCCAATCCGCCGGCCCGTGCCTGTGTGCAGTCGAGCATGGTGGTGGATTGCAAGGTTGAAGTCGACTGTATCGCTTATAAAAAGTAAGCACAGTAGCTGAGACGGAAATGCATGACAACTAATAGAAAATAGTTGCAGAATGACGCCCTTTTGAATTGATGTGGATAGTGCCGGATCGTTTTTTCCCATTTTCATATTCATATGTTCCACGGCAAGCTAGTTGGCGTGCGACGATGGAATAGGTGGGAAGTTCGGACAGGCAGCGGTTTTTCGGCGTCAGAAAATAAACCGGATTAAAGGAGGATTTGATGGAGATGGTTCAGGGAAGTACGTTGCTGCTCTATGCAGTGATTGCGGTGATTGCACTGGTGGTGCTGATCGCCAAGTTCAAGATGAATCCATTCATCGTGCTGATCGTTGTGTCGGTGATCTTGGGCCTGGTGGTCGGCATGCCGATGGCCAGCATCGTCAAATCTTACGAAACCGGGGTTGGCGGCGCGCTTGGGCATATTGCGCTGGTGGTCGGTTTGGGTACCATGTTCGGCAAGATGATGGCCGAATCTGGCGGCGCGGAACGGATCGCCAACACGCTGATCGGCGCGTTCGGCCCCAAGCGGGTGCACTGGGCCATGATGGTGGTGGCGCTGATCGTCGGCTTGCCGGTATTCTTCGAAGTCGGTTTCGTGCTGCTGATCCCGATCGCTTTCAACGTCGCCAAACGTACTGGCACCAACATGATCATGGTCGGTATTCCAATGGTTGCCGGTCTGTCTGTAGTGCATGGCCTGATCCCGCCGCATCCTGCCGCGCTGTTCGCCGTGACCGCCTACAATGCCGATATTGGCCGCACCATCATGTATGCGCTGATCGTCGGCATTCCGACGGCGATTATTGCTGGCCCGTTGTTTGCCAAACTGATCAGCCGTTTCGTCGTGCCTAACCCTGATAATCCACTCATCGCGCAATTCGTCGAAGAAGACAAGAAACGCGAACTGCCGGGTTTCGGTATCACCATTTTCACCATCCTGCTGCCTGTGGCACTGATGCTGATTGGCAGCTGGGCCGATCTGTTCTTCACGCCGAAAACCTTTGCCAACGATTTCCTGCGTCTGATGGGTAACTCGGTGATCGCGCTGCTGATTGCGACACTGGTCAGCTTCTACACATTCGGCAAGGCGCGTGGCTTTGATCGCGAATCGATCCTGAAATTCACCACCGAGTGTCTGGCGCCAATCGCTGGGATTACCCTGATTGTTGGCGCTGGCGCCGGTTTTGGCCGCATCCTGATCGACGGTGGCGTCTCCAAGGCAATCGTCGAGCTGGCCAATAATGCGCATCTGTCGCCATTGCTGTTGGGTTGGTTCGTCGCTGCATTGATTCGCGTTGCCACTGGCTCAGCGACAGTCGCGATGACGACGGCCTGCGGTATTGTCGCGCCTATTGTCACGGCTGGCGGTGTCGCCGTGCGACCAGAACTGATGGTGCTGGCAACCGGCGCTGGTTCGCTGATTCTGTCGCACGTCAATGACGGCGGTTTCTGGCTGGTCAAGGAATATTTCAACATGACCGTGACGGAAACTTTCAAAACCTGGACCGTGTGCGAAACCATCATTTCGGTGGTGGCCTTGTTGCTGACATTGGGGTTGGCTACGGTGGTCTGATTTATTAGCGCTTTCAGCCGGTATCTTGAAAACGGCTCGCAGAACTTGGGTTCTGCGAGCCGTTTTGCTTGTGTTTGGTGGGCTGCAAAGATACAAAATCGTCTAGGAATTTTTATACGTAGTATTTGCCGTGGTTATGAGTAATTTACTCTGTCATTTTTTTCCTAATTGCGTGCCATTCTGTACTGAAATGCCTCCGCAAGTAGAGGACGAAAGCTTTGTGTCGTAAATTGGCTATCACGGAGTGTTTGTTTTTTTCCTGCATGCTACGAATGCCAGCGATTAGCTTTTCTTTGTCAAAGCCGGACCAGATCGGAGGAATCGGTGACATGAGATTGGGAACGCAGTAGGGAGCAACTTCTTCAAAAATATCTTCTGAAGCTGTACTGGATCAATATCCGAAACCTGCGCCGCGATCCGTTCATAGCAGATATCATTATCGACGAATGCGTCTGACAAGGCTTCCCACGCTTCTTCCCGACGTTGTTCGCTCAACATATATTCCATCTTGTGAATTCCTCAAGCTCATCGTCAAACGCATCGGTTGTTTTTTCTGCTGCGTAGCCGACCACGATGCTAGCTGCCAATACCACCGCAACTGGGCAAAATGGTGCGCCAGAGCCACTTAGCGTTGAAACCGCTAAGCCTGCCAGCGATCCTTCTGCTACGCCCCCCGTAATGATGGCGCCTTGACGAATGCTCTCTTTCTGCTTGTTGTCTGCTACGGCAATGGAGTGTACTGCCAATGTCGCTTGTCACTGTCGCGTCACATTGCGTCTTTACAATCAAAAATATCATATTGGTAAGCGTCAGCGCTTGTTCATTGTAATTTCTCACACTCTTCCGACCGGATCATGACCTTTCCATTGCTCAATCGCGAACTCGGCGTACTCGCCTTCAATGAACGCGTCCTGGCGCAAGCCGAAGACCCGACGGTGCCGTTGCTCGAACGGCTACGGTTTGTCTGCATCACTAGTAGCAACCTGGATGAATTTTCAGAGATTCGCATGTCCGGCCTGCAGGAGCAGATCCGGGTCGCGGTGGATGGCGTGACGCCGGATGGGATGTCGCTGCAGCATGCCTATAGCACCATCAGCGATCGCGCCCAGAAACTGGTCGCGCGGCAGTATGCATTGTTCAATGAGGTGCTGCTGCCGGCCTTGAATACGGAAGGTATCGCCTTCTATCAAGAGTCCGAGTGGGACGAACAGCAGACCGCCTGGGCGCATGAATTTTTCAAGACTGAGCTGTTGCCGGTACTGACGCCGATCGGCCTGGATCCGGCCCATCCGTTTCCGCGCGTGCTCAACAAAAGTTTGAATTTCGCCGTCAAGCTGAGCGGCAAGGATGCTTTCGGTCGCGAGACTGAACTGGCGATCGTCCAGGCGCCGCGCGTGCTGCCACGGTTGGTGCGGATGCCTGAGAATCTGTCGAAGCATGCTTACGGCTTTGTCTTGCTGAGCAGTTTCATGCAACGCTTTGTCGGTGAACTGTTTCCGGGTTTGTCGATTGGCGGCTGCTACCAGTTTCGCGTGACGCGCAACAGCGACTTGTTTGTCGATGAGGACGAAGTTACCGATTTGCGGCTGGCCTTGCAGGGCGAGTTGCCAACGCGCCAGCTGGGCAATGCAGTGCGCCTGGAAGTCGCCGACGGTACGCCGGCTTCGCTGGTGCAGCGTTTACTGAACCAGAATGGCCTCACCCCCGGCGATTGCTATCGGGTCAACGGCGCAGTCAACCTGGTGCGCCTGATGCCACTGCCCGATCTGGTTGATCGGCCCGACTTGAAATTCACGCCGCATACGCCGGTGCTGCCGAAAACCTTCGTCACTGGCGCTTCGGTGTTCGACGTGATCGATCAGAGTGATGTGCTGCTGCATCATCCGTATGAAAGTTTCCAACCGGTGCTGGAGCTGCTACAACAGGCGGCTATCGATCCGGATGTGCTGGCGATCAAACAGACCATTTATCGCACCGGCAACGATTCACCGCTGATGAGCGCGCTGATGCAAGCGGCCAAGAACGGCAAGGAAGTGACAGTGGTGCTGGAGCTGATGGCGCGCTTCGACGAAGAAACCAATATCGGCTGGGCGGCCAAGCTGGAAGCGGTTGGCGCCCATGTGGTGTACGGCGTGTTCGGCTACAAGACGCATGCCAAGATGTTGCTGATTGTGCGTCGCAAGCGCCACGCCAAGCACACCAAACTGAAGCGCTATGTGCATCTCGGCACCGGCAACTATCATCCGAAAACCGCTCGCCTATACACCGATTTCGGCTTGATGACGAACGACGACAAGATCTGCGAAGACGTGCATAACGTGTTCCAGCAACTGACCGGATTTGGCAAGCAGGTGCCGCTCAAGCGTCTCTGGCAATCGCCGTTTACCTTGCATGCGAATGTGCTCAATGCGATCCAGAAGGAAGTCGATGCGGCCAAGGCGGGCAAGCAGGGCTACATCATCGCCAAGATGAATGCGCTGCTGGAGCCGACCGTGATCGAAGCGCTGTACCTGGCCTCGCAGGCCGGGGTCAAGATCCAACTCCTGATTCGCGGCGTGTGTGCGTTGCAGCCGGGTGTACCGGGCTTGTCGGAAAACATCAAGGTACGTTCCATCATCGGCCGTTTCCTGGAACACCACCGGGTCTTTTATTTTTACGCCGATGGCGAAGAGCATGTGATGCTGTCGAGCGCTGACTGGATGGACCGCAATTTATTCCGCCGTATCGAAACTGCTTTCCCGATCCAGGACAGCAAGCTCAAGCGGCGCGTAATTGAAGAAAGCCTGCTGGTGCATTTGCAGGACAATGCATCGGCCTGGGATATGGACAGCGACGGCAGCTATCGCAAAGCCGATCCTGGCGATGCCACGCCGCTGGTCAGCCAGACCGATCTGCTGAGCCGCTTCTGAGCACGACAAATCAATTGCGGTGCGCTTGTCCCAGCTTGCGCTCCAGCCGGATCTGCAGGCGTTCGAAACATATGCTGAGGCACCAGTAGACTGCCGCCGCGGCCAGGTACAAGGGGAGTGGCCGAAAGGTCACGGCGATCACTTCCTTGGTGGCTAGCATCAGTTCAGTCACGGTGATGACCGATACCAGCGAAGTGTCCTTGATCAGACTGATGAGGGTATTGCTCATTGACGGCACCGCAATGCGGATTGCCTGCGGAATCACGATATAGCGCAATGTTTGGCCATAGTTGAGGCCGAGGCTGTAACTGGCCGACCATTGGCCGTTATGTACGCCGAGGATCGCGCCGCGCAGGCTTTCCGACAGATAAGCGCCGGCGTTCAGGCTGAGCGCCAGGATACCTGCAGTCAACGGCGAGAAACTGATGCCGATGCTTGGCAGGCCGTAATAAATCACGAAGATTTGTACCAGCAACGGCGTGCCGCGCATCAGGCTGACATAGGCGGTGGCCGGCCATTGCGCCCAGCGCGAGGGTACGATACGTGCGATTGCCAATGGAAAGCCGAGCAGCAATCCACCCAGCATGGATGCAACTGCAAACACCAGGGTATAGCCGACGCCCTTGAACAGGATCGGCGCTGCCTGCAGCAGCAAGTCTAGTATTTCCATATCGTCTTCTATTAAGCGGGCCGGATTTTTTTGCTTAAAAAAACATCCCCGCAGTGGGCGGGGATGTTTGGTTTAACGCAAGTGTAGCGCGAATCATGTGACTGCGATATTACTGCGCTGATGGCGCTTTGCTGACATCGAAACCGAACCACTTGAAAGAAACCTGCTTGAAGCTGCCGTCTTTCTGGATATCGTCCAGCGCCTTATTCAAGGCGGCTTCAAATTTCGGATTGCCTTTTTGGAAAGGGATGCCGATCTTGTCGATGTCGCCGAAGGTCGCACCAGCCTTCAACGGCAGGTTGGAGCTCTTCAGCAGATAGCCGACCAGCAGGCGATCGTTCAATGCGGCATCGATGCGGCCACTGGCCAGGTCGGCCAGGTATTCCGGCGAGCCAGGATAGGTTTTGACATCAATCCCTGCAACCGCCTTGGCCTTTTGTTCAAAGTTGGTGCCTTGACCCAAGCCGAGTTTGAAGCCCTTCAGCGACTCCAATGTCGGGAAGCTGCGTTTCTCGTCTTTTCTGACAATGAGCTGAGCGCTGGAGTACGTGTAAGGCTGGGAGAAATCGAAAGCCTTTTGACGTGCTTCGGTAATGCCGACCTGATTCAGGATCACGTCATATTTGCCGGCGCCGAGGCCCGCCAGGATACCGCTCCATTCGGTCGTCGTGAACTCCGCTTTCACGCCAAACTTGGCCGCCAGCAATTTGGCGACATCCACTTCAAAGCCGGTCAGCTCGCCAGTCTTCTGATCCTTGAAGTTGAATGGCGGATAGTTGCCTTCCATCGCCACTTTCAAGGTGCCGCGCGTTTTGACGGTATCCAGCAGATCGGCGGCGAACGCATTTAGCGTGACGCCGGTAATCAGTATTGCCGCTGCAATCTTGCTTAGTTTGGACAGTGCTGTAGTCATTTTTTTTCCCTTTGATGGATAGGATTACGAAAAACCTACTGCACGCTGCAATCTCGACACTGCGATGCTCACCGTACTCTCGTACGGCTACGCCCTGTCGTGGTCACTTCTGCTGCCAACCTTGCAGCGTTCGCTACGGTTTTTCAAGGTCCTCGTGAGGTGGTGGTGACGACTATGTTAAGCGGACTTCCCTGCAAATGTGAAATGATGGTTTTTCTACTCTATATGCACTTATTGTATTTGCATTGCAGATAATTATCAGTTATTGGCGATTCTACGCAATTTACGGCTTGTTGTTTTGCTTGCGTGCGGCGAGGCTGGTAGTCAGTTCAGCAAACTGCCGGTAAAGCTCGGCGAGATGAGGTTGATGCTGTTGCAGCGCCCGCTGCTGGCGCGCCACAGTAGTGACATCGCCACGCGCGATAGGGCCGGTCAGAGCAGTGGCCGGGCCGAGTCGGAACGCATTGGCCGCGCTTTCGGACAGCAGCGGTTCGATCAGTTTCAGCGCCAGTTCAGGCGGAATGCCGGCGGCGGCATAGACTTGCTGAGCGACATCGATCAGCGTTACCAGATAATTGGAGGCAAATACGGCGGCAGCGTGGTACAGCGTCTTTTGCTCGCGCTGGATGGGCACCAGATGCCCGCCGATGGCGCTGAAGGCCGGGCCGAGCACGGCAAGGGCGTCGTCGTCGCCTTCGCTGCCGCACCAGGTGCCGGCGAAGTGTTCGGCTACTTGCTGCGGATCTGCGAAACTGCGGATCGGGTGGATGCTGGCGACGGCTGCACCATGTTCGATTGCGGCCTGCAGTGCCAGCGACGACAACGCGCCGCTGCAATGAAATACGATAGTGCCCGACTGTAGTTTGCCGGCTGCAGCCAGGGCTGCGCAACAAGCGGCAATTTGGTCGTCGCTGACACTGAGTAGATAAACATCGGCGGGGCGCAGATCGGCATAGGATGCGGTCGCGGTGCCGGCGCCGATGAAGGCGCTGGCCTGTTGTGCGCTGCTTGCGGAGCGGTTCAGGATGTCGAACAGCGTAAAGCTGTTCTGTGTGTGCCACAGACGGCCCAGAGTGCGGCCGAGCTTGCCGCCGCCGATGATGCTCAAGGTGGCGGGCAGGCGTCGACCGGCATCGTTCTCCTGGTTTGCCGTTAGTTGCCCAACTGCTCCAGCGCTTCCTGCTGTTCCAGCCATTCCGCCTCCAGTTGCGTCAGTTCCTTGGCATAAAACGCCTGATCGGCCAGCAGCGTAGCCAATTCTTTCTTCTTGTCCTTGTCGTAGATTTCCGGATCGGCCAGGCGCGTATCGACAGTATGCTTCTGTGCGCTGCGTTTGGCGATCTGTTCGTCGAGTCGCTTGATACGCGCTTCGATCGGCTTTTTCTGCGCTGCCAGTTTTTGACGGGCATCCGCTTCCTGGCGTTTTTGTTCACGTCGATCGGCGCTGTCGACCGCAGCTGCGGGAGCCACGGCGCTGGCAATCTTTGCCTTGCTGCCGGTTTTTGGCAATGCCGCGGCATCGGTAAGATTGGCTGCGCCATTCTTGGCAGCCAGCTTGGTCTTGAACAGCCAGTCCTTGTAGTCGTCGAGGTCGCCGTCGAACGGCGCTACCTTGCCGTCGGCAACAATGATGAACTGGTCGGTAGTGGCGCGCAACAGATGGCGATCATGTGACACCAGCACCAATGTGCCTTCGAACTGCGCCAGCGCCATGGTCAGCGCCTCGCGGGTTTCCAGGTCCAGATGGTTGGTCGGTTCATCCAGCAGCAGCAGGTTAGGGCGCTGCCAGACGATCAGCGCCAGCGCCAGGCGGGCTTTTTCGCCGCCGGAGAAGGGGGCGATCGAGCTGGTTACCATGGTGCCGTTGAAATTAAAGCTGCCAAGGAAATTGCGCAGTTCCTGTTCACGCACGGTCGGCGCGATCTTCCCCATGTGCCACAGCGGCGATTCGTCGTGGCGCAGCATTTCCACTTGGTGCTGCGCGAAGTAGCCGATCGACAAGCCTTTGCCGAACTGGGCCTCGCCACGCAGCGGTTTGAGCTCTTCGGCGATGGTCTTGATGAAAGTCGATTTACCGGCGCCGTTGACGCCCAGCAGGCCGATGCGTTGGCCGATCTGCAACGAGAAATTGATGCCGGAGACGATCACTTTTTCAGTGACGTCATGACTGGTTTCGCTTTCAGTGCGATAGCCGGCGCTGACGTCTTCCATCACCAGCAGCGGGTTTGGTGCGCTCAGCGGTACCCGGAATTCGAACGAAAACTCAGCAGCGGCGCGCAACGGCGCCAGCTCTTCCATCTTGGCCAACGCTTTCATTCGGCTTTGCGCCTGGCGAGCCTTGCTGGCCTGAGCCTTGAAGCGGTTGATGAAGGATTCCAGATGGGCGCGCTGGCGCATCTGCTTTTCCAGTGTACCGGCGGCCAGTTCCAGCTGCGCCGAGCGTTGGCGTTCGAACGACGAATAGTTGCCCGAGTAGCGTTTTAGCTTGCGCTCATCGATATGCACGATGACGTTCACCACGCCGTCCAGGAAATCGCGATCATGGGAGATGATGATCAGGGTGCCGGGATAACGCTTGAGCCAGTCTTCCAGCCAGATGATGGCGTCCAGGTCCAAGTGGTTGGTTGGTTCGTCGAGCAGCAGCAGGTCGGAAGGGCACATCAGCGCTTGCGCCAGGTTCAGGCGCATGCGCCAGCCGCCGGAGAAGCTGGCTACCGGTTGATCCATCTGCGCCAGCGAAAAGCCGAGACCGGTCAGCAGCTGTTCCGCGCGCGAGCGCACGGTGTAGGCGTCGGCGTCGGCCAGTGCGCTGTACAGTTCGCCGATCAGGATGCCGTTGGAACTGCTTTCCGGTTCGCTTTCCAGAAACGCCAGTTCTTCTTCCAGGCGACGCAGCGTGACATCGCCGTCAATCGCGTATTCAATTGCGGGACGATCCAGCGCAGGCGTTTCCTGGGCTACGTAGGCCATGCGCCATTTCGACGGAAAGTCGATTTCGCCCTGGTCGGCGTGCAATTCCCCGCGCAGCAGGCCGAACAGGCTTGATTTGCCGGCGCCGTTGGCGCCGATAAGGCCGATCTTGTCGCCCGGGTTGAGGGTGACGTCGACATTATCGAGCAAAGGCTTGATGCCGCGCATCAGGGAAACTTGTTGGAAACGTATCATTAATAACTATCTGCTAAAGGTGCCAAATGGGCGGTAGAGATGGAGCTGCATGTACTGGACACAACGACTGCACACAACATACGAAAAAAGGTTTGGGCCAAGACGACGCGCTTACGGCAATTGATCTGCGGTCAGCAGGAACACCATGTCGTCGCCGGCGCTGGTTGAGACCCAGGTCATTTCCAGGTCAGGGAACGCGGCTTCGGCAAATGCGCGCTCATTGCCGATTTCGACGATGAGGATGCCGTTGGCGGTCAGGCGCTGTTTGGCGCCGGCCACGATCTTGCGCACCAGATCCATGCCGTCGTCGCCGCCAGCCAGGGCGATCTGCGGTTCGCGCAGGTATTCCGGCGGCAGCTTGCCCATTGAACCCGAGTTGACGTATGGCGGGTTGGTAACGATCAGGTCGTATTTCTTGTTCGGCACTTTGCTGTACAGGTCGGATTCGATCAGCGTGATGCGATCCTGCAATTCGTAATCGTCGACATTGCGCTTTGCCACGGCGAGGGCGTCGGCCGAGATGTCGGCGGTATCGACATGCGCTAGCGGGAAGGCATCTGCCAGCATGATCGGCAGGCAGCCGGAGCCGGTGCACAGCTCCAGGATGTTGCTGACCTCGGCAGGGTCCTGTAGCCATGGCGAGAAGTGGTCGGGAATCAGTTCGGCAATGAACGAACGCGGCACGATCACGCGCTGGTCGACGTAGAAACGATATTCACCGAGCCATGCTTCATTGGTGATGTAGGCGGCGGGCACGCGGTCGGTACTGCGTTTTTCGATGACTTGCAACACAGCTTCGACTTCTTGCGGCAGCAGGCGCGCATCGAAGAACGGTTCAATCTTGTCGAGCGGCAGACGCAGCGTGTGCAGGATCAGGTAGGCGGCTTCATCCAGCGCGTTACTGCTGCCGTGACCGAAGAACAGGCCGGCAGTATTGAAACGGGTAACCGCATAGCGCAGCAGGTCGCGGATGGTAGTGAATGAATTTGGAGTCATGGTGCGGATTATCAAAATAGGGGAATGCGGCAACTGTTCGAACGAGCGGTTCAGTTGCAGTCGCAAAAGTGTCAGGCGGATTTTATCGGAAATGCCTGTCCGGATGTGCCTTGGCCGAGAAACTAAGCGGCTAAGGCCTTGATTTTGTTGTTATTTGCCAAATTGTTAGCAAATAAGGCCGCCCCAGCGGGCGGCCATGGCGGCGCAGATGTTGATCAAGCCGCAGGCGACGTCAGCAGGTTTTCTAGCGTGCGGCGATAGATGTTCTTCAGCGGATCGATGAATTGCACTTCGACATGCTCGTCGATCTTGTGAATGCTGGCGTTCGGCGGTCCGAATTCGATCACTTGCGGACAGATCTGGGCAATGAAGCGGCCGTCTGACGTGCCGCCGGTGGTCGACAGCTCAGTGTTGATGCCGGTTTCTTCCCTGATCGCAGAAGAGATGGCGTCGCTCAAGCTGCCGCGGGGCGTCAGGAACGGCCGGCCGCCGACCGTCCAGGCCAACGTGTATTCGAGGCCGTGCTTGTCGAGGATCGCGTGCACGCGTTGTTGCAAACCTTCGACGGTGCTGGCGGTTGAAAAGCGGAAGTTGAAATCGATCACCACTTCACCCGGGATCACGTTGGATGCGCCGGTGCCACCGTGGATGTTCGACATTTGCCAGGAGGTCGGCAGATAGTATTCATTGGCTTCATCCCATTTTTCAGCAGCCAGTTCGGCCAGCGCCGGCGCTGCCAGGTGAATCGGGTTCTTGGCCAGATGCGGATAGGCGATGTGGCCCTGCACGCCCTTGACGGTCAGCTTGCCCGACATGGTGCCGCGCCGGCCGTTCTTGATCATGTCGCCCAAGGTCGAACTGGAAGTCGGTTCGCCGACGATGCAGTAATCGAGCTGTTCACCACGGGCTTTCAATTTGTCGCAGACCACCACTGTGCCGTCGGTGGCAGGGCCTTCCTCGTCGCTGGTGATCAGGAAGCCGATCGAACCTGCGTGGTCAGGATGGGCCTGAGTGAATTCTTCGACAGCGACAACCATCGCCGCGATTGAGGTTTTCATGTCGGCCGCGCCACGCCCATACAGTTTGCCATCGCGATGGCTAGGCAGGAACGGATCGGATTGCCATTGCTCGCGCGGACCGGTCGGCACCACGTCGGTGTGGCCGGCGAACACCAGCAGCGGCCGTTGTGTCCCTTTGCGCGCCCACAGATTGGTGACATCGCCGGACTGGATGGTTTCGCATACGAAGCCGAGCGGCTCCAGCAAATCGATCAGCATCGCCTGGCAGCCCTTGTCTTGCGGCGTGACGGACGACAGCGCGATCAATTGTTCGGCCAGCGCCAGGGTTTTGCTCTCGGTAGGGTTTTTCATGTCAGGTGCTTTTGTTCAGTGATTCTGTTTTGCGACGATTATCGTGACGATTATTGGCTGAATATCTCTTGATACAACGCATCCGAAAAACCGACGTAAGTATTCTTTCCGGTAAACAGCACCGGACGCTTGATGATCGATGGCAGTTCCATCATCAGCGGCGTGGCGCTGATGCCGTCCGTGATGCTGTTGCGGCGCTGTTCCGACAGGCCGCGCCAGGTAGTGCCTTTGCGGTTGACCAGCGTGTCCCAAGGAACATCGGCCAGCCAGGTAGTGATCAGTTCGGCGCTGACGCCGTCCTTCTTGAAATTGTGAAAGGTGTAGGCGATCTCTTGTTCTTCCAGCCAGGTACGGGCTTTCTTGACTGTGTCGCAGTTGGGGATGCCGTAAAGGGTAATTGCCATATGAAAAAAGTAGTAGCTGCCGGTCGTTGGGACCGTGGGTCAGATGGCGCACCTGGTTTGGGACCAGGGCGCCGAGATTCGAATAATGTGTTTACAGGTCGAGTGTAAATTCAGTGAAAGTAGCGCCTTCCACCTTTTCTGGCTCCGGCGCCACCGGCGCTGCATTCTTCTTGGAGTTCGGTGTATGGTTGTTGATCAGCCAGTACAGGTTGCTCGGCGAATCCGCATGAGCCAGGGCTTCATCCTGGGTAATTACGCCTTCCTCGATCAACTCCATCAGGGCCTGTTCGAAAGTCTGCGAGCCGGGCGCCAGACTTTTTTCCATCGCTTCCTTGATCTGGCTGATATTGTCTTCCTCGATCAATTCGGACACGTGGCGGGTATTGAGCATGATCTCGACTGCCGGCGTGCGGTCGCCATCGACCGTTGTCACCAGGCGTTGCGAAACGATCGCCGCCAGGGTAGATGCCAGGTCTTCCAGCAGTGCCGGACGATTTTCCAGAGGATAGAAACTGATGACCCGGTTCAGTGCGCGGTAGGTATTGTTGGCATGCAGCGTCGATACCACCAAATGGCCCGATTGCGCATAGGCGAGGGCAGCCGACATGGTTGCCTTGTCGCGGATTTCACCGATCAGGATGCAGTCCGGCGCCTGCCGCAATGCGTTCTTCAGCGCCCCGTTGAGGTCGTTGGTATCGCTGCCGATTTCACGCTGGTTGACGATCGAGCGATGATTGTGGAACAGGAATTCGATCGGATCTTCCAGTGTCAGGATGTGGCCGGTCTGGGTCTTGTTGCGGTAATCGAGCATTGAGGCGATGGTGGTCGATTTGCCCGAGCCGGTGGAGCCGACCACCAGCAGCAAGCCACGCTTGCGGCCGATCAGTTCGATCAGGGCCGGCGGCAGCCGCAATTCCTCAAACGCAGGAATGTCGATCGGGATATAGCGGATCACAGCCGAGATGCTGCCGCGCTGGCGGAATGCCGACAGCCGGAAACTGCCGACATCGGGGATCGGCAAGCCGATATTCAATTCGTTGTCACGGTCCAGCTCCTGCAGGCGCTCCGACGGCACCACTTCTTTCAACAGCATCTGGATGGAATGTGCATCCATGTTCTGCTGATTGACAGGAATCATCTGGCCCTTGATCTTCAAATGAATGGCGAGCCGGGTGCCAGGAACATGTCCGATGCTTCCTTCTCCCGCATCAGACGAAACAAGCGATCCATTGCCATCAAAAACTCCTCAGTGCAGGAAAAGTACTCATTATTATAGTTGCGCATGGGCAAAAGAATTTGCCCACCCTACGTTCTTAAACTTCTTGCCGCAATGATTAAGCTTCGCGCAGCAGTTCGTTGATGCCGGTCTTGGCGCGGGTCTTGGCGTCGACGCGCTTGACGATGACCGCGCAGTACAGGCTGTACTTGCCGTCGGCCGATGGCAGGCTGCCCGACACCACGACCGAACCCGCCGGGATGCGGCCGTAGGTGACTTCGCCGGTGGCGCGGTCATAGATCTTGGTCGACTGGCCGATGTAGACGCCCATCGAGATCACCGAATTTTCTTCAACGATCACGCCTTCGACGATTTCCGAACGGGCGCCGATGAAGCAGTTGTCTTCGATGATGGTCGGGTTGGCTTGCATTGGCTCCAGCACACCGCCGATGCCGACGCCGCCGGACAGGTGGACGTTCTTGCCGATCTGGGCGCAGGAACCGACGGTGGCCCAGGTGTCGACCATGGTGCCTTCATCGACGTAAGCGCCGATGTTGACGTAGGACGGCATCAGCACCACGTTTTTGCCAATGAAGCTGCCGTGGCGCGCGACGGCAGGCGGCACTACGCGGAAGCCGCCCTTGGCGAAATCTTCAGCGGTGTAGTTGGCGAACTTGGTCGGCACCTTGTCGTAGAACTGCATGTTGTCACCGGCCGGCATCGGCAGGTTGTCTTCCAGGCGGAACGACAGCAGCACAGCCTTCTTGATCCATTGATTGACGACCCAGTTGCCGTCGGTTTTCTGGGCGACGCGCAACGTACCTTGATTAAGTTCGGCGATCACTTTGGCAACCGCTTCGCGGACATCGGCCGGAGCAGTCTTAGGTGAGAAATCGGCGCGCTGTTCCCAGGCTTGGTCGATAAATGCTTGCAGAGATTGAGTCATGATAGGTCACTGATTGAAAGGTTAAAAATATGAATTTGACCATGACGACAGATGAAATACATCGTCATGATGCAATACGTTGGATCAGGCTGTGGCTGGAAGCCTGAGGCCGTGGGCTAGAGTCTTTGGCAAAAAGCGGCAATCCGCTGCGCCGCCTCCAGGCATTCGTCGACTTCCGCCACCAGCGCCATCCGGATGCGTTGCCGGCCCGGATTGCTGCCGTGGGCGTCGCGCGCCAGGTAGCTGCCGGGCAATACGGTTACATTATATTCGGCATACAGCTGCTTGGCGAAGTCGGTGTCTGTGATCGATGCCAGTTTGTCTACCTTGGCCCACAGGTAAAAGCCGGCGTCCGGCAGTGCGACATCCAGCACGGTTTGCAGCACCGGCGTCACTTGTTGAAATTTCGCCATGTATTTGGCGCGGTTCTCGACGACATGGGTTTCGTCGTTCCAGGCGGCGACCGAAGCCGCTTGCACCGGCGGGCTCATGGCGCCGCCGTGGTAGGTACGATACAGCAGGAATTTCTTCAGAATGGCGGCATCGCCAGCCACGAAGCCGGAGCGCATGCCGGGCACGTTGGAGCGTTTCGACAGGCTGGAGAAGGCGATCAGGCGCGGATAGCCGTCGCGGCCCAGCATGTGCGCCGCTTGCAGTCCGCCCAGCGGCGCTTCCGGCTTGAAGTAAATTTCTGAATAACATTCGTCGGCGGCGATCACGAAACCATGCCGATCCGACAATGCAAACAATTCTTTCCAGTCTTCCAGCGACAGCACGGCGCCGGTCGGATTGCCCGGCGAGCACAGGTACAGCAGCTTGACGCGCGGCCAGACATCGTCCGGCACACTGCGGTAATCAGGGGCAAAGTTGCGGGCCGGATCCGAGTTGACGAAATACGGCTGGGCGCCCGACAGGTAGGCCGCGCCTTCATAGATCTGGTAGAACGGATTGGGGCACATCACCAGCGCATCCGATTGCGATGGATCAACTACGGTCTGCGCCAGCGCAAACAATGCTTCGCGCGAACCATTGACCGGCAGGATCTGGGTTGACGGATTCAGCGCTGGCAAGCCGTAACGGCGTTCCAGCCAACCTGCGATCGCCTTGCGCAGCGGCTCCGCGCCGAGCGTGCTGGGATAACTGGCCAGGCCGCTCAGATTGTCGGTCAGCGCCTGTTGAATGAATGGCGGGGTAGGGTGCTTCGGTTCGCCGATACCGAGACTGATCGGCGCGTAAGCCGGATTCGGCGTGACATCGGCAAATAGTGCGCGCAGTTTTTCAAACGGATACGGTTGCAACCGGTCTAGTAATGGATTCACGTGGTTAGTAACGGATGAATAACAAAGGTGGAATGAAAGGCGGCGGCTGTGATTCTGCTGTTTGCATTATATACAGAATGCGGGTTTGATCGCTGGGAATGCTGCGCCTGGCGCTCTGAAAAGGGCGCCGCAAGGCCGATATTGAGAGATTTTTTTGCTTTTCGTTGCCGGCTCGGATTGTTTTGCCGGGAGCAGTCGTTGGTTGGCGTACCGCGCCGATGTCTGTGCACTGTTCGTCTTCCACTTGCTTGGGGTTGAATTAATAATCACATTTTCAATTTTTGACGGCCATTCAGATCGCATATATGGCAGGTCGGAATGTTATGATGTCGACCTCCCGCGAGGTTTTTTTCTCGTTTTCATGAATTTTAAGAGTGACGGCTGCTTTTTCGCCGACTTTGATAAGAACAGTCGATAACGTGCGTTTAACTTCCATTAAATTATCGGGATTCAAGTCTTTCGTTGACCCTACCAATTTTCAGGTCCCCGGCCAGCTGGTCGGCGTCGTGGGACCGAACGGTTGCGGCAAGTCCAACATCATCGACGCGGTGCGCTGGGTGCTGGGCGAATCCAAGGCCTCCGAATTGCGCGGCGAATCGATGCAGGACGTCATTTTCAACGGCTCGTCGCACCGTAAGCCGGCTGGGCGCTCGTCGGTCGAACTGGTGTTCGACAACAGCCTTGGCAAGGCGGCAGGGCAGTGGAGCCAGTATGCCGAAATCGCGGTCAAGCGCACACTGACGCGCGACGGCACTTCGACCTATTACATCAACAACCAGGCTGTGCGACGGCGCGACATCCAGGACATCTTCCTGGGCACCGGCCTCGGCCCGCGCGCGTATGCGATCATTGGCCAGGGGATGATTTCGCGCATCATCGAAGCGCGTCCGGAAGAACTGCGGATTTTCCTGGAAGAGGCAGCCGGCGTTTCCAAGTACAAGGAGCGTCGTCGCGAAACTGAAAACCGCTTGAACGACACGCGCGACAATTTGCTGCGGGTCGAAGATATCCTGCGCGAACTCAACGCCAACCTGGAAAAGCTGCAGGCGCAGGCGGCAGTCGCACAAAAATTCCATGAGCTGCAAGGCGACCAGGAAGAAAAGCAGAAATTGCTGTGGCTACTGCGCAAGAACGAAGCCAAGACCGAACAGGAAAAATACTTCCGCGATATCGAGAAGGCGCAAACCGATCTGGAAGAACAGACCGCCAAGTTGCGTCACGTCGAAACCGAGCTGGAGCACATGCGTCAGGCGCACTATGCCGCCGGTGATCGTATGCACCAGGCGCAAGGCCATTTGTACCAAACCAATTCCGAGATCGGCAGCCTGGAAGCGCAAATCAAGTTCGTCATCGAATCGCGTAACCGCCTGCAGTCGCAACTCAATTCGCTGACCGCGCAGCGCGACCAGTGGCAACGCCAGGGCAGCCAGTACCAGGATGACCTGGTCGAGGCCGAGATGCATCTGGAAGAGCTGATGGCGCGCGTCGAGCAATCGCAAGTGGCGTCGCAACAGCAGAACGATCAATTGCCGGCGCTGGAGCAGAGCTGGCGCGAAGCGCAACTGAAGAGCACGGAGTCGCGCGGCAAGATCATGCAGATCCAGCAGCAGATCGAACTGGAATCGACCCACCAGCGCAACGCCTCGAACATCCTCAACGGCTTGAGCGCGCGGCGCGAGCGGCTGTCGCAAGAAAAGAATGGACTCAACCTGCCGGATAATGCCCACCTCACCAATCTGCGTATGCAGCTGGAGGAAAAGCAGGCTGGCCTGGAAGAGTTGGCGATGCAGCTGGAGGAGGCGCAGGAACAGCAGCCGCGATTGGAAGAAGAACGCCGTGATGCGCAGCAGCAGGTCAACACTGAAAGCGCCAATAACGCCCAGCTGGAAGCGCGCCTGACCGCGCTCAAGCAATTGCAGGAAAGCGTGCAGACCGAAGGCAAGGTGCAACCCTGGTTGCAGAAGCACGAACTCGCCGGTTTGCCGCGCCTGTGGCAAAAATTGCATATCGACGGCGGTTGGGAAACTGCGCTGGAATCGGTGCTGCGCGAGCGCACTTCGGCGCTTGAAATGTCTAATCTGGAATGGGCCAAGGCTTTCTTCAACGATGCGCCGCCGGCTAAGCTGGCCTTGTTCACGCCGAATGGCGTGGCGCCGGCAAGTGCGGTTGACACCCCGGCCGGCCTCAAGCCTTTCCTGAATCTTCTGCAATTGAACGATCCCGGTTTGCGGGCGCTGATGCAGGATTGGCTGCACAATTTCTATGCTGCCGACGACACCACGACAGCCTTCGCGGAACGCAACAAGCTGCCGCTAGGCGCCAGCTTCGTGACGCGCCAGGGCCATGTGATCAGCAAGACCGGCGTGCGTTTCTATGCTTCCGATTCAGAGCAGGACGGCATGCTGGCGCGCCAGCAGGAAATCGAAAATATCACCAAGCAGTTGCGTGCCCAGCAAATGCTGGCCGACGAAGCCCGTTCACGTTCGGTGCGCGCTGAAGCTGCCTTGTCGCAGGCTACCCAGCGCCTGCAGGAAATGCGTCAACGTCATAATGGCTTGACGCAGGCAGTGCATGGTTTGCAGATCGATGTAATGAAACTGTCTGAGCTGCAGGATCGCTTCAACCAGCGCAGCGCGCAGATTTCTTCGGATCTGGCAGAAATCGCTGCGCAGGAAAGCGAGCAGCAGCAGACCAAGATGGAATCGGAAGCCAAGTTCGAACAACTGGATATGGAGTTGGCCGAGCTGCAAGAGAAACATGAGGATGGGCAAACCGATTATCTGGGCAAGGAACAGCAACTGAACGATGCCCGGCAACGTTTGCGCGAGATGGAGCGCGCAGCGCAGGAAGCAGAATTTGCCGAGAAATCCCATCGCAACAAGATCGAAGAACTCAAGCGCAGCATCGCTACCGCGCTGGAGCAGGCGGCGCAGTTGTTTGCCAACATGCAGCAGGGCCACCTTGAACTGGAAAGCCTGGACGATCAGGCGGCGCAGGCGGGCTTGCAAGATTTGCTCGACAAGCGCAGTGAGCAGGAGCGCGCACTGGCCGATACCCGTCACGAACTGGACCAGGTATCGCAGAATCTGCGTCAGCATGAGGAAACCCGGCTGCAAGCGGAGCGTAGCCTGCAGCCACAGCGTGATCGCATCATGGAGCTGCAGTTGAAGGAGCAGGCGGCGCGCCTGAATCAAGAACAATACGTGCAACAATTGCTTGAGGCGCAAGCCGATGAAGCTGCGTTGAGCGAGAAGTTGACCGCTGACATGCGGCCTTCCTATCTGCAAGGCGAAGTCACGCGTCTGACCAATGCGATTGCCGGCCTGGGCGCGGTCAATCTGGCGGCGCTGGACGAACTGGCGCAGGCATCCGAACGCAAGAACTTCCTGGATGCGCAGAATGCCGACCTGACCGAGGCCATCAATACCTTGCAGGATGCGATCCACAAGATCGACAAGGAAACCCGCGATCTGCTGCAGGATACGTTCGACAAGGTCAACCATCATTTTGCCGAGCTGTTCCCGATCCTGTTCGGTGGCGGCCAGGCCAAGCTGATCATGACCGGCGACGAGATCCTGGACTCCGGTGTGCAGGTCATGGCGCAGCCGCCGGGCAAGAAGAATGCGACCATCCATCTGCTGTCAGGTGGCGAAAAGGCGCTGACCGCGACCGCGCTGGTGTTCTCGATGTTCCAGCTGAATCCGGCGCCATTCTGCTTGCTGGACGAGGTCGACGCACCGCTGGACGACGCCAACACCGAGCGCTTCTGCAATATGGTGAAACGGATGTCGAGCCATACCCAATTCCTGTTCATTTCGCATAACAAGATTGCGATGGAAATGGCGCAGCAGCTAATCGGTGTGACGATGCAGGAGCAGGGCGTATCGCGGATCGTGGCGGTCGACATGGAGGCGGCACGCAGTTTTGCCGCCGACCCGGTGGCCGCCTGACGATTTTTTTATGGCGGCAACAGGCTGATTTTGCTAGTCTTAATGCAATATTTTTTAATGCAATATTTTGTAAAAAAATATCTCGGTAATTTATGTTGCCTGTATATACATTAAATCCGGCTTTTTTTTTATGGAAAAAGATGGCATGCCAGCCATGCATTACAACGAATTTGAATCTTTTACGCGGTCACCGACAACCATTTTTGAAGTGTTTTTACCTCGGATCCAATCAATGACCAGTCCACAATTTCAGTCGAAAATTCGCGCGTCAAGCGCGTATCCGAGCGACACGGCAGCAATTAATAAGGCATCAGCAGAATGACAGATCTACAAACAAGCCTGTTTATCATTGGAGGCGCGTTTCTTGTTGGCGTCATTTCCTACAACAAATGGCAGGAATACAAGGCCAAGAAGAGCGTTGAGCGGGCATTTTCCGGATCGCATGACGATGTCCTGATGACGCCTGGCAAGGACAACGGCGAGCCGCAGGTGCGGCACGAACCCAAGCTGTTCGACGCCGAGGGCGATGCCGATCAGGCCGCCATGGTAGAACCGTCGCACGACGATATCGAGCAAACTGCGGAGCAACATGCACTGGAGCCGCAGTTCGGCAATCCGGCCTCAACGGCTGCAGCCGGGCATGAGGTACCAGCACCGGCGCTACGCAAGGATTTGCCGGTGGATGATCTGATCGATTGCGCGATCCCGCTGGTGCTGGAAACGCCAATACGCGGCGACAAGGCACTGCCCGCCTTGCAGACCCTGCGTCACGTCGGCAACAAACCGATCCATTTCATCGGTGAAGACGCCAATGGCGATTGGGAGCCGGTGGCGCATGGCGGCGTCTACAGCACTTTGCTGGCTGGTGTGCAACTGGCCAACCGCAGCAACCCGCTTAACGAAATCGAATATTCCGAACTGGTTATGCGCTTGCGCCAGATCGCCGATGACCTCGGCGCCGAACCGGATCTGCCAGATATGCCGGAGGTAATCAATACTGCGCGCTCGCTGCATCAGTTCGTCATCGAGCACGATGCCCAGCTGGGCGTGAACATCCAGTCGAACGGCGCGCCATGGGCGATCAGCACGTTGCTGGCGGCTTTGGCGAGGCAGGGGTTCGATGCGCGTCCGGAAGGCCGCATGGTCATGTCCGATGGTGACGGAGGCCTGCTGTTTTCTCTGTCGACCAACGCCAGTGCCGTAGCGGAGACCACCAGCCGCCTGACCTTGCTGCTTGATGTGCCGCGCGTGGCGCCGTCGCGTGATGGCTATGGCGCCATGGTGGCCTGCGGCCGCTCGCTGGCGGCGCGCCTTGGCGGCGTGCTGGTGGATGACAGCAACCAGCCGCTGGCGGACGTCCAGCTGGCCGAAATTGCCGGTCAGGTCGATGCCTTTTACCGGGAAATGGATGCGGCTGAAATTCCTGCCGGTTCGGTGCGGGCTTTGCGTCTCTTCAGCTGATTGCAGGACAACCTGCATGCGCCATTGTAGGGTGGGTACGGTTACCCACCTTGCTTGCAGAGCGTCACTACAAAGAACAATATTTGCAGCATAGAGTAGATAGAGCCGCCTTAGTGCGGCCTCTTGCTTTGTACTCAACGGATATCACACATGCCATCTTCTTCATTGGACACCGCTGACTGGCGCGCTCGCGCCGCCTGGCTGGCTGCCGAATTAAACCGCCACAACTATTCATATTACGTGCTCGACAATCCGTCGATTCCTGATGCCGAATACGACCAGCTATTCCGCGAACTGCAAGCGCTGGAACAGGCTCATCCTGAGCTGAATACACCTGATTCGCCGACCCAGCGCGTCGGCGCTGCGCCGCTGCCACAGTTCGAGCAGGTCACGCATTCGATCCCGATGCTGTCTCTCGGTAACGGCTTCGAGGATAACGATATTGTCGAATTTGATCGCCGTGTCCGAGACGGTCTTGACACGCAGGTCGATACCGAGATCGAGTATGCCGCCGAACTGAAATTCGATGGCCTGGCCATCAACCTGCGTTATGAAGATGGTGTCCTGGTCCAGGCCGCCACCCGCGGCGACGGCACCACTGGTGAGAATGTCACCAGCAATATCCGCACGGTGCGGGCGATCCCGCTGCGTCTTCACACAGAGCGTCCACCCAAAGTGCTTGATGTGCGCGGCGAAGTGCTGATGTTCAAGGCCGATTTCGCCAAGCTCAATGCGCGCCAGCGTGATGCCGGATTGAAGGAATTCGCCAACCCGCGCAATGCCGCCGCGGGTAGCCTGCGCCAACTCGATTCGCGCATCACTGCGCAGCGCACCTTGCGTTTCTTTGCCTACGGCATCGGCATGCTGGAAGGCGCGGAGATGCCGGCGTCGCACTCGGCTCTGCTGGATTGGTACAGCCAACTTGGGCTGCCGGTTTGCAATGAGCGCGGCGTAGTCAAGGGCGCTGCCGGACTGCTGGATTTTTTCCGTGGCATCGGCGCCAAACGCGCGCAGCTGCCTTATGAAATCGATGGTGTGGTGTACAAGGTAAATCGCCTGTTGCAGCAGCAGACTTTGGGTTTCGTCTCGCGCGCGCCACGTTTTGCGTTAGCCCACAAATTCCCGGCCGAAGAAGCCACCACACAGGTGCTGGATATCGAGGTGCAGATCGGCCGTACTGGCGCTGTGACGCCGGTTGCGCGACTGGCGCCGGTATTTGTCGGCGGTGTCACGGTGACCAATGCCACGTTGCATAATGAAGATGAGGTGCGGCGCAAGGATATCCACATCGGCGACACCGTCATCGTGCGCCGCGCTGGCGATGTGATCCCGGAAGTGGTGTCGTTTGTGCCGGAGTTGCGGCCGGTCGATGCACCGGCATTCGTGATGCCTGTTGAGTGCCCGGTTTGCGGCTCGCCGATCATCAAGCCGGAGGACGAAGCCATCGCGCGTTGTTCCGGCGGGTGGGTGAAATGCGCAGCGCAGCGCAAGGGCGGGCTGCAGCATTTTGCATCGCGCCGGGCGATGGATATCGAAGGGCTGGGCGATCAATTGATCGAGCAACTGGTGGACCGCCATGTCATTACAACCGCCGCCGACTTGTATAAACTGGGATTGGTGAAGCTGGCCGAGCTGGATCGGATGGCCGACAAATCGGCCCAGAATGTGTTGAGTGCACTGGAGAAGTCGAAATCGACGACCTTGGGGCGCTTCATTTATGCCCTTGGCATCCGCCATGTCGGCGAGGCGACGGCGAAGGAGCTGGCAACCCACTTCGGCAATATTGACGCCTTGTTGCAAGCTGGCGAGGAACAGCTGTTGGAAGTGGCCGACATTGGTCCGGTGGTGGCACGTTCATTGCTCACGTTCCTGGCCGATCCGCTGAATCGTGAATTGATAGAGCAGTTGCGCGCCGCCGGTATCCATTGGCCGGAGAACTTGCCGGCTGAAAGCGCGTCCAAGCTCATGACTGGCAAGACCTTTGTGCTGACCGGCAGTCTGCCGACCCTGACGCGCGATGCCGCCGCAGCCATGATCGAGGCTGCCGGCGGCAAGGTGACAGGTTCGGTTTCCAAGAAGACCAGCTACGTCGTTGCGGGGGCAGAAGCCGGTAGCAAACTTACCAAGGCGGAAGAGTTGAATATCCCGATTCTGGATGAAGATGGACTCCGCGCTCTTTTAGAAAGTGAACAAGGAAACGTACATGAGCATCATTAAGAAAGCCGTATTCCCCGTTGCCGGCCTGGGCAGCCGATTTCTGCCTGCCACCAAGGCGCAGCCGAAAGAGATGCTGCCGATCGTCGACAAACCACTGATCCAGTACGCGGTGGAAGAGGCAGTCGCAGCCGGCATCACCGACATGGTGTTCATCACTGGCCGCAACAAGCGCGCGATCGAAGATCATTTCGACAAGGCATACGAACTGGAAACCGAACTGGAAGCAGCCGGCAAGGCGCGTCTTCTGGAACTGGTGCAGAACGTCATCCCCAAACACATCAATTGCATTTTCATTCGCCAATCGGAAATGCTCGGCCTCGGCCATGCCGTGTTGTGCGCACGGCCCGTAGTGGGCAACGATCCGTTCGCAGTGTTGCTGGCGGACGATTTCATGGATGTCGCGCCGGGCCAGAAGCCTGTGCTGGCGCAGATGACGGATATCTTCGCCGTTGAACAATCGAGCATGCTGGCCGTACAGGATGTGCCGCGCGCCGACACCAAGCAATACGGTATCGTCAGCATCGATCCTTATAAACCGAATCTGGAAAAGGTCAACAGCATCGTCGAAAAGCCACAACCGGATCAGGCACCGTCGACGCTGGCGGTGGTGGGGCGTTATGTGCTGACCAACCGCATTTTCGATCACCTGGAAGGTCTGGGCAAGGGCGCCGGCGGCGAGATTCAGCTGACCGACGGCATTGCCGCATTGATGCAAGAGGAACGCGTGCTGGCTTATCGCTATGCCGGACAGCGTTATGATTGCGGTTCCAAGCTGGGTTATTTGAAGGCTACATTGGAGATGGGGCTGAAGCATCCCGAAACCGGCGCCGAGTTTGCCGAGTACCTGAAGAAATTCAGCTGATTGGTTTTACATTGGTTTAAATCGGTTTTCAATTTTCCTACTCTGTAAGCACCCTGACCAAAGAGCACGCCATGACCGTTCGTGAAATCCTGAAGATGGGCGACCCGCGTTTGCTGCGGCAAGCCGAGCCTGTCACCGCTTTTGGTACGGCCGAGCTGGACGCGCTGGTCGCCGACATGTTCGAGACCATGCACGCGGTCAATGGCGCCGGCCTGGCGGCGCCGCAGATCGGCGTCAACCTGCAACTGGTGATCTTTGGTTTCAGCAATAACGTCCGTTATCCGGATGCGCCTGCGGTGCCGGAGACCGTGTTGGTCAATCCGACCTTGCGGCCGTTGTCGGAAGAACTTGAAGACGGCTGGGAAGGTTGTCTGTCGGTACCCGGCCTGCGCGGCGTGGTGCCGCGCTGGACCCAGCTGCATTACGAGGGTTTCGACCAGTTCGGCGCTCCTATCAGCCGCGACGTTGACGGCTTTCATGCGCGCGTGGTGCAGCATGAGTGCGATCACCTGAATGGCATTTTGTACCCGATGCGGATCAAGGATTTTACTCGTTTCGGTTATACCGAAATATTGTTCCCTGAGCTGGACCCAAATCACGACGATTGAACCGGCCGTGCATTGCTGCTCCGGCGTTGCCGACGATTGCGGCGGAAACCGGTTTTACCCGACCGGGAACGCGTTCTGGGCAATTTTCAATACACGCAATTATTAAGCTATTGGAAACATAACTTCGATAGCGTACTATAACTGCAACGCATGCTTGCCGCCTGGCCGCCCATTGTCTGAGCGGCCGCAAGTCGGCTGTGCGTTGCCTTGCCGCGCGCATTCTGGCATCTCTTCTTGTTCGTGCAAATCCCCGATAACTGTCCATTTTCATAAGGAAAGCCTGCCCATGCATCATGCAGTCGAAACGTTTATCCAGGATCTGGCCGTGATCATGTTGATCGCTGGCGTCGTGACGGTGTTATTCAACCGTTTCAAGCAACCGGTAGTGCTCGGCTACATTGTCGCTGGCGTCATCATCGGTCCGCATACGCCGCCATTTTCGCTGATCACGGATGAGCGCACGATCCAGATCCTGGCGGAACTAGGCGTGATTTTCCTGCTATTTTCGCTGGGCCTGGAATTTAGCCTGAAGAAGCTTGGCAAGGTTGGTGCCACTGCGTTCGTTGCGGCGCTGGCGGAGATTACGCTGATGCTGTGGATCGGCTATGAAATCGGTATCTTTTTCGGTTGGAAGAAGATGGATGCGGTGTTCCTCGGCGCGATGTTGTCGGTGTCGTCAACCACCATCATCGTCAAGGCCCTCAATGAGCTGGGCATGAAGCGCGAGAAATTTGCGCAACTGATTTTCGGCATCCTGATCGTCGAGGATGTGTTGGCGATCGGCATGATCGCGTTGTTGTCTGGCGTAGCCACCAGCGGTTCTGTGGATGCCGGCGATGCCGTGGTCACGATCGGCAAGCTGCTGCTGTTCATGATCGTCTCGCTGGTGGCGGGGATTTTGATCATCCCGCGCTTGCTCGACTATGTCGCCAAGTTCAAGAGCAAGGAAATGTTGCTGGTGACGGTACTTGGCCTGTGTTTCGGCTTCTGCCTGCTGGTCATGAAAATGGAATACAGCGTGGCCTTGGGCGCCTTCCTGATCGGCGCCGTGATGGCCGAGTCGCGTCACTTGCACCAGATAGAACGTTTGATCGAACCGGTGCGCGACATGTTCAGCGCGATCTTTTTCGTTGCCATCGGTCTGTTGTTCAATCCGTCGATACTGGCGCAGTACTGGTTGCCGATTGCCGTGATTACGGTGGCGGTGGTGCTGGGCAAGGTGGTCAGTTGCGGCTTGGCGACCTTCCTGTCGGGCATGATGGCCGCACATCGATGCGGGTCGGCATGGGTTTGTCGCAGATCGGTGAATTCTCTTTCATCATCGCGGCACTGGGCGTTAGCCTGAAGGTGACCAGCGATTTCCTGTACCCGACCGTGGTTGCGGTGTCGGCCGTGACGACATTGCTGACGCCGTACCTGATCAAGCTGGCCGATCCGTTGTCGACGCGGCTGGCGAAGGCGATGCCGGAAAAGGTGGCGTCGGTATTCGGCATGTATTCGATCTGGCTGGACAGCCTGCAGCCGCAGGGCGATCGCGCCGAACTGTCGCGCATCATTCGCCGCATCCTGATGCAGGTGGTGGTCAACCTGGCACTGGTGGCGGCGATTTTCATCGTCAGCAGCTATTTCGCCGAGAAGCTCGGGACGTTCATGTCGGCCTGGGTTGCCGATGCACAGGTGCAGGATGCGATCGTGTGGGGCGGGCGTTGCTGATATCGCTGCCTTTCCTGATCGCCACTTATCGCAAACTGCATGCGCTGAGCATGTTACTCGCTGAAATCAGCGTCAAGCCGGAGTGGGCGGGATCCTACAACCATGCGGTGCGGCGGGTGATCGCCGAGGTGATTCCGGTGGTGTCGATCATCGGCATCATGTTGATGATTACGGCTCTCAGTAGCCGTATCTTGCCGCCGACCAATCTGCTGGCGCTGGTGCTGGTTGCCGCCGCTGTGCTGGTGCTGGTGTTGTGGCAACGGTTTGTGAAGCTGCATTCGCGCCTGCAAATTGCGTTGCGGGAAACATTGGCCGAAACGCCGGACGAAAATCATTGAAATTCATGCTGAAGCGAGGGAGGATTTTAAAATCGGCGCTCGGCTTTGGTTAAAATAGCGTCTTTACTTCTTTTTCAAGATCAAGCCATGACTGCCATGACCCAGGACGAACTCAAGCTGGCTGTTGCCCGCGAAGCAATCAAATATGTGGTCGACGGCCAAATTGTCGGTGTCGGCACCGGTTCCACCGCCAATTTCTTCATCGATGAACTGGCCAAGATCAAGCATCGCATCAAAGGCGCGGTGGCTTCTTCCGAGGCAACCGCGGCGCGTTTGCGTGCGCATGACATCGAGGTGTACGACCTGAACCAGGTTGCGACCATGCCGGTTTATATCGATGGCGCGGACGAGATCAATGCCGACGGCGCGATGATCAAGGGCGGCGGTGCAGCGCTGACGCGCGAGAAGATCGTGGCGTCGGTGGCGGAGAAGTTCATCTGTATCGCGGATGGTTCGAAGCTGGTGAAGGTGTTGGGCAAGTTCCCGTTGCCGATCGAGGTGATTCCGATGGCGCAGGCGGTGGTGGCGCGCAAGCTGATCAAGTTGGGTGGCGAGCCGCGTTTGCGTTTCAAGGATGGCAAGCCGTTGATTACCGATAACGGTTGCGTGATTATCGATATGCATGATCTGAAGATTACCGATCCGGTGGAGTTGGAGCGGCAGATCAACCAGATTACTGGTGTGGTGACAGTTGGCTTGTTTGCGCAGCAGGGGGCGGATATCTGTTTGCTGGGTACGCCTGATGGTGTGAAGACGCTGACGTTCTAAGGGATTAGTTCGGCCGGTTCAACATCTGCCGTATGTCCTGAGAATTCGGTGCGTACCTGGCACGTAGTTAAATGGGGTCAGAGTTTTTTTTCGCGGCCTTTTGCGAAAATTACTCTGACCCCATTTAACGGACCACGGAGTACGTGCGGTGGTGCATCAGTCTTGTTCGTCCGACTTTACTTAAAACGGTTACTACTCCGTAGAGGCTTGCCGGGGGCGGCCCGGCAGCCGCTCACTTTTTGCTTCGCCAAAAAGTAAGCAAAAAGGCGATCGCACAGCCGTTGCCCGCCGTTGGCGGTTCCCAAATGAGCCGTGCGCCAGTCGGATGGGACACAAACTCGCTGCGCTCAAACATGTGTCCCATCATTCCCGACTGTCACCCGTCCCATTTGGCAACGTCAGCATGCGAAAAGTCAAAAACAACTGCAACTGCGACTGCAACGGCAACGTCAAAAACCAATTCAAAAGCAACGTCAAAACCAACCAATCGAAGTTAAATGGGGTCGGAGTTTTTTTTCGCGGTTCTTTGCGAAAATTACACTTCCCGCGCAGCTCTGACCCCATTTAACGAACGAACCACGGAGCACATGCGCTCGCGTTTCCACGAAGGCTTCTTTGGATTGGCCTCAGGCGAATACCCGCAACACCAGCGCATTGATCATCGCTCCACCAACAATCAACCAGCCGAACAGCATCGCTGCGAACAATAGAGGCTTGACTCCGGCAACGCGGATCGAGGAGAAATGTGTCGAGATGCCTAAGGCAGCCATGGCCATTGCCAGCAGGATGTTGTCGGCATCGTTGACGTGCGCCACCAGCGTCGTTGGCAGGTGGGCGAAGGAGTTGAGGGCGACTACTGCGACGAAGCCGAAGGCGAACCAGGGGATGGCGAGGCGGGTTTTACCTGGTTTGCCGGTGCCGTTGGCTTTTGCTGTGTCACGATTTGCTACGTAGGCCGACAGCAGCATCAGGAATGGCGCCAGCATCATTACGCGCACCATCTTGGTAATCACCGCAGTGTTGGCGGCGTCGGGACTGATGGCGCGGGCGGCGGCTACTACCTGGGCGACTTCGTGCACGGTCGAACCGGTGTAGATGCCGTAGGCCAGCGGTGAGGCGGCCAGGAAGTGCCAGTGCAGGTTGAGCTGGTACAGCAGCGGGTAGAGGAAGATCGCCAGCGAACCGAATACGACCACGGTTGCTACGGCGACCGTCACCTGCGCCGGTTGCGCGCGCAGCACCGGTTCTGTAGCCATCACAGCCGCGGCGCCGCAGATTGAACTGCCGGCGCCGATCAGTATGGCGGTATCGCGATCAAGCTTGAACAAGCGTGTGCCGAGCAGCAGCGCCATGCCGAAAGTCGAGCACAAGACCAACGCGTCGATCAGGACGCCGCTCAGGCCGACATGGCCGATATCCTGGAACGTCAGACGGAAGCCGTACAGGATGATGCCGAGGCGCAGCAGATTCTGCTTTGAAAAATTGACGCCGGGCGCGCAGGATGGGGCCATGCGCTGGTATCCCAGGTTGCCTACCAGCATGCCAAGTACGATGGCCAGTGTTAGTGCGCTGAAGCCATGCGCCTGCAGCCATGGGTTCCTGGCGGCATAGATGGCCGCAGCGGCAATCAATGCGCTGAGGGTTAATCCGGCCAGCAGCGACGGTTGGATTTTGGTGTTGCTCTTGGATGGGCGGGTTGCGCCGGCTAGGGTCGAGGTACTCACAATGACTTCCAATCAGGATGCGGCGCCGGGATATGGCGCCATGGAAGTCACTATAGCGATTACGTATCTAAAAGAAAAACGGATTAATTTTGTATAATTAACCTGTTTTTCAGGTAGATTTAGATCCAGCTACACCACTTCCTGACTTTGCCTTCACTGTAAAGGCTTGCACATAATGCGCCTCACCATCAGACAGTTGCAGATTTTCCTGGCCGTGGCCCAATCCGGCAGCACCACCGCGGCTTCCGAGCAGCTGGCATTGTCACAATCGGCGACCAGCGCGGCGTTGAATGAACTGGAGAATCTGCTGGATTGTCGGTTGTTTGACCGGGTCGGCAAGCGTCTTGTCTTGAACGACAACGGCCGCGTGCTGTTGCCGCAGGCGGGGCAGGTCGTGGATGCCGCCAAGACCATTGAACAGCAGTTCCTGATGCCCGACATGGCGCAGGGCGGCGGTCTGCAAATCGGCTCCAGCACCACCATCGGCAGCTACCTGCTGCCGTCGCTGATCGCGTCCTACCGTCAGCAGCACAGCGAGCTGCAAGTGCGCGTGACGATTGCCAATACTGCGGATATCGTTGCCGCGGTGGTCAATTTCGAAGTCGATGTCGGCTTGATCGAGGGGCCTTGCCACGCGTCGGATTTACAGGTCGAACCGTGGATGGTCGACGAACTGCTGATCGTCAGTTCGCCGCAACATCCGATTGCCGCTGGCGACAAGAAGGTCAGCGTGGCGCAATTGCGCGCTGCCGAGTGGCTGTTGCGCGAGCCGGGCTCCGGCACCCGCGAAGCGGTCGAGCAGGCGCTGTTGCCGCATCTGCATCATTTACAGCAGAGCTGCGAGTTCGGCAATTCTGAGGCGATCAAGCATGCTGCCGCCGCCGGCCTTGGCATCAGTTGCCTGTCGCATGCGGTGGTCGAGGATTTCCTGCAAAGCGGGCGATTGGTTGTTCTGAATACCACGTTGCCGCGCCTGCATCGGCATTTCTACCTGATCCATAGCAAGCACAAGATCCTCTCTCTGCGGCTGATGCAGTTCCTGGCCTTCTGTCGCAGTTGGTCCTGAGAGCTCTCCCTTCAAGGCAGTTGGCAGCTATCTGATTTTTACTGATATCAATATGGATATCAAATAAGAGAAAAAAGTGATTAGTAAGACTGTCCAAGTGTTTTTACACTGGGGGGCGGTATTTATTCTATTGCAAGCGGGTTGGAAGTGTTCATAGGGGGTATTTGATTTTCTGGTGTGTGATATCGAAAAAGATATCACTTATATTAAAAAAATCATTTGTTTGATATCGATCAAATTCGTAATATAGCGAGGAATTTAGCGGGAAATTTGATTGGGAAAGGTCTATATTGATAGATTAGCGATTGCTTTCTGGAAACCTGACATCATTCTGGCGCACAAGTCAGGCGGCAGGATTCAAGTTGCAAAGAAAGTAGCAGGGGCAGGAATTCCGTAACAGATGCGCTTTGCCGGAGATTCCAAAGCAAGGCCACAATAACTAAAGGAGACAAGCTGTGAGAATGATTAAAACGACGATTGTTGGATTGTTGATTGGCGCGTTCGGCCTGGTATCCCAGGCAAGTGCCCAAGACAAGGGTCTGATCGGCATCTCGATGCCAACCAAATCTTCAGCGCGCTGGATCGCCGATGGCGACAATATGGTCAAGGTGTTCAAGGAAAAAGGTTACAAGACTGACCTGCAATACGCCGAAGACGACATTCCGAATCAATTGGCGCAGATTGAGAACATGGTGACCAAGGGCGTGAAAGTCCTGGTGATTGCCGCAATCGACGGCACCACACTGACCAATGCCTTGCAAAAGGCGGCCGACAAGGGCGTCAAGATCATTGCTTATGATCGCCTGATCCGTAACTCCAAGAACGTCGATTACTACGCTACCTTCGATAACTTCCAGGTCGGCGTACTGCAGGCCAGCTACATCGAAAAGGCGTTGGATCTGAAGGGCGGCAAAGGTCCGTTCAATATCGAACTGTTCGGCGGTTCGGCTGATGACAACAACGCGTTCTTCTTCTACAACGGCGCGATGTCGGTGCTGCAGCCGTACATCGACAAAGGCAAGCTGGTAGTGCGTAGCAAGCAGACCGGCATGGACAAGGTTTCTACTTTGCGCTGGGATGGTGCGGTCGCCCAGGCGCGCATGGATAACCTGCTCAGCGCTTACTACGGCAATGCTCACGTGGATGCGGTGCTGTCGCCGTATGACGGCATCAGTATCGGCATTCTGTCGTCGCTCAAAGGCGTCGGCTACGGCACTCCTAAGCAACCTATGCCTGTCGTGACAGGCCAGGACGCCGAGATTCCTTCGGTCAAATCGATCTTGCGCGGCGAGCAGCGTCAAACCGTGTTCAAGGACACGCGTGAATTGGCCAAGGTAACGGCTGGGATGGTCGACGCGGAGTTGAGCGGCAAGACACCGGCCATTAACGATACCAAGACCTATAACAATGGCGTCAAGGTCGTGCCTTCCTACCTGCTGAAGCCAGTCAGCGTTGATGCTTCCAACTGGAAGCAGGTGCTGATCGGCAGCGGTTATTACACTGAAAGCCAGATTAAATAAGAATCAAGTCAGTCGTTTCAAAACGATTGAAAGGAATATCTTGTTTGGCCGGAGGTTGCAGTACGCCTGGCGCTGCTGCAACCTCCGTTTGTCAGGCGCCGGCGTCATTGTGCGCAGTATGAGGTAAGTGAGGTAACACAGATGGAAACCATCCTGGAGATGCGCGGGATCGGGAAGACATTCCCGGGAGTCAAAGCATTAGACAATGTCAATCTGAAGGTGCGCAACGGCGAGATCCACGCTGTGGTCGGCGAAAATGGCGCAGGAAAATCAACCTTGATGAAGGTGCTGAGCGGGGTCTATCCGCATGGCTCTTACACCGGCGATATCCACTATCAGGGGCAGACACGGAAGTTCGAAGGCATTGCCGACAGCGAAGAGTGCGGCATCATCATCATCCATCAGGAACTGGCCTTGGTTCCTCTGCTGTCGATAACCGAAAATATTTTCCTCGGTAATGAACAAGCTAAGCACGGCGTGATTGACTGGGCCGGTTCATATGCCAAGACCAAGGAGCTGCTGGCAAAAGTCGGCCTCAAGGAATCGCCGAACGCGCTGATCACCAATCTCGGCGTCGGCAAGCAGCAACTGATTGAAATCGCCAAGGCGCTGTCCAAGCAAGTCAAACTGCTGATTCTGGACGAGCCGACCGCCAGCCTGAATGAAAGCGACAGCGATGCCTTGCTGGCGTTGCTGCTGGAACTCAAGGCGCAGGGTATTTCCTCGATCCTGATTTCGCACAAACTCAACGAAATTTCCAAAGTCGCCGACTCGATCACGATTCTGCGCGACGGCAGCACCGTCGATACGCTGGATTGCCACAAAGAGGTGATCAGCGAAGACCGCATCATCCAGAACATGGTTGGCCGCGAGATGGCTGACCGCTATCCCAAACGCAGCCCGCAGATTGGCGAGACCATTTTCGAAGTCAAGCAATGGTACGTGCATCACCCGATCCATCCGGAGCGCCAGGTGATCAAGGGCGTCGATTTTCATGTCAAGAAGGGCGAGATCGTTGGCATCGCCGGCTTGATGGGCGCCGGACGCACCGAGTTGGCGATGAGCATTTTCGGACGTGCTTACGGCCAGCGCATCAGCGGCAAGGTTTTCTTGCGCGGCAAGGAGATCGATGTCAGCACCGTGCAGAAAGCCATCGACAATGGCATTGCCTATGTCACCGAAGATCGCAAAGGCTACGGCCTGATCCTTGACCAGGATATCAAGAAGAACATCTCGCTGGCCAATCTCGATGGCGTGGCGGATAACTCAGTGATCGACGAAGGGCGTGAATATTCGGTAGCGGCGGATTATCGCCGCAAGTTGAAAATCCGTTGCGCCAACGTGTTTCAGAAAGTGTTGAACCTGTCGGCGGCAACCAGCAGAAGGTGGTGCTCAGCAAATGGCTGTTCTCCAATCCGGATGTACTGATACTGGATGAACCCACGCGCGGCATCGATGTCGGCGCCAAGTACGAGATTTACACCATCATCAGCCAGCTGGCGAGCGAAGGAAAATGCATCATCATGATTTCATCGGAAATGCCGGAACTGCTTGGCATGTGCGACCGCGTCTATGTGATGAACGAAGGAAATTTCGTCGGTGAACTGACAGCGGCGGAAGCATCTCAGGAAAAAATCATGCGCGCAATCGTGCGGAATGTGAAGAACGGAGACAATTAAAATGAACCATAAAGTTGCAACTGCAGAGACCCAGCCGCCGGCTCTGGCAGACAAGAAGGATTACGCTGGCTTCCTGAAGAACAACATGCGCGAATACGGCATGCTGATGTCGTTGATCGCGATCATGGCATTCTTCCAGTACATGACAGACGGCACCCTGATGCAGCCGCTGAACCTGACCAACCTGGTGCTGCAGAACAGCTACATCGTCATCATGGCGCTCGGCATGCTGATGGTCATCGTGGCTGGTCATATCGACCTGTCGGTTGGCTCGGTGGTCGGCTTCATCGGCGCGCTGGCGGCAGTGCTGATCGTCAACCTGCACATGAATTTCGTACTGGCCAGCATCCTGTGCCTCCTGGCCGGTGGCGCGATCGGCGCTGCCCAAGGCTATTGGGTGGCGTTTTTCAAGATTCCGTCATTTATCGTCACGCTGGCAGGCATGCTGGTGTTCAAGGGATTGACGCTGGCGCTGTTGCAGGGACAGTCGGTTGGTCCGTTTCCGGACGATTTCCAGATGTTGAGTTCAGGTTTCATCCCGGATTTTTTCGGCGGAGCTGATTTGCGCATTACCTCGCTGCTGGTCGGCGTGCTGGTTGCCGCCGTCATGATCGTAGTCAAAGTGCGTCATCGCGCCAAGCAGGTCAAGCATGGAATGGAAGACGAACCGCAGTTGTTCTTCGTACTGAAAAACGGTGTATTTGCTGCGGTCATTATTTTCTTCAGCTACCTGCTGGCTTCCTATAAAGGGATGCCGAACGTGCTGATCGTCATGTTCTTGCTGATGGTGGCTTATACCTTCATCGCCAATCGCACCACTATTGGCCGCCGCATTTATGCGGTTGGCGGTAACGAAAAGGCGGCCAAGCTGTCAGGCATCAAGACCTCACGCGTGTCTTTCTATACCTTCATCAACATGGGCATGCTGGCGGCGCTGGCCGGCTTGATCTTTGCGGCGCGCCTGAATACCGCCACACCGAAAGCAGGTACCGGCTTCGAACTGGATGTGATCGCAGCCTGCTTCATCGGCGGCGCTTCAGCGTCTGGCGGCGTCGGCAAGGTGATGGGCGCAGTGATCGGCGCGTTCGTGATGGGCGTGATGAACAATGGCATGTCGATCATGGGTATCGGCATCGATTATCAGCAGGTGATCAAGGGCCTGGTCTTGCTGGCCGCGGTATTTGTCGACGTCTACAACAAGAACAAATAGCGCTATCGCTGCGGAGCATGCGTCCGCAGCAGCGATTTTCCAATACAAAAGCTGGCATCCATCACGGTGCGGCCGGATGCCGTCCAATTTCAGGATTTCAAGAGGAAACCACAGATGACTGTCGATAAAAACGTCCATTGCGTTCCGCCGAATGGTTTGGCAGCAACGACAAAAACGGCATGATGTACCGCAGCTGGATGAAGAATCAGGGAATCCCCGATCATGAATTCCAGGGCAAGCCGATCATCGGCATCTGCAACACCTGGTCGGAATTGACGCCTTGTAATGCGCACTTTCGCAAGATTGCTGAACACGTCAAACGCGGCATTTCCGAAGCCGGCGGCTTCCCGGTGGAGTTCCCGGTATTCTCCAACGGCGAATCGAACCTGCGGCCAACCGCGATGCTGACTCGTAACCTGGCGAGCATGGATGTCGAAGAGTCGATTCGCGGCAATCCGATGGATGCGGTGGTGCTGCTGGTAGGCTGCGACAAGACCACCCCGGCGCTGTTGATGGGTGCCGCCAGTTGCGACATTCCCGCGATTGTGGTGACCGGCGGGCCGATGTTGAACGGTAAGCACGAAGGCAAGGATCTCGGTTCCGGGACAGCAGTGTGGCAACTGAGCGAAGCGGTCAAGGGCGGCCAGATCAGCATGCATCAATTCCTTTCTGCGGAAGCGGCATGTCGCGCTCGGCCGGCACGTGCAACACGATGGGTACCGCTTCGACCATGGCGTGCATGGCCGAAGCGCTCGGCACGTCGTTGCCGCACAATGCGGCGATTCCAGCCGTCGACGCGCGACGTTACGTGCTGGCGCACATGTCGGGCATGCGGATTGTCGACATGGTTTGGGAAGATCTGCGCCTGTCGAAAATCCTGACTCGTGAAGCATTCGAAAATGCAATCCGGGTCAATGCCGCGATTGGCGGTTCAACCAATGCCGTGATCCATTTGAAAGCGATTGCCGCACGCATCGGTGTGCCGCTGGAGCTAGAAGACTGGACCCGTATCGGCCGCGGCACGCCGACGCTGGTCGATCTGCAACCATCCGGCCGTTTCCTGATGGAGGAGTTTTACTATGCCGGCGGTCTGCCTGGTGTGCTGCGCCGTCTGGGCGAAGCCGGCCTGTTGCCGCACAAGGATGCATTGACAGTCAACGGCAAATCGATCTGGGACAACAACCTGGATGCGCCAATTTACAACGATGAAGTGATCCGCGTGATCGACAAGCCGCTGATCGCCGATGGCGGTATCTGCATCCTGCGCGGCAACCTGGCGCCGCGCGGCGCGGTGCTCAAGCCCTCGGCTGCATCGCCGGAACTGATGAAGCATCGTGGCAAGGCGGTCGTGTTCGAAGATTTTGCGCATTACAAGGCGCGCATCAACGATCCGGAACTGGATGTCGATGCCAGTTCTGTGCTGGTGATGAAGAATTGCGGCCCCAAGGGCTATCCCGGCATGGCTGAGGTTGGCAATATGGGATTGCCGCCGAAATTGCTGGCGCAAGGGGTCAAGGACATGGTGCGGATTTCCGATGCCCGTATGAGCGGCACCGCTTACGGCACCGTGGTTTTGCATGTGGCGCCGGAGGCTGCCGCCGGCGGCCCGCTGGGAATCGTCGAGGATGGCGACTGGATCGAGCTCGACTGCGAAGCCGGGCGTTTACACCTGGATATCAGCGACAGCGAGATGGTGCAGCGTCAGGCGGCAAGGACAGAGGTTAATGCGGCAAATACCGAGGCGACCGCGATGAAAGGCGGCTACCAAAGCCTGTATATAGATCGGGTGTTGCAAGCCGATGAAGGCTGCGATTTCGATTTCCTGGTTGGCTGCCGCGGTTCGGCAGTTCCCAAGCATTCACATTAAGTAGTTACGCAGACTGGAGAAACACATGTTGCTGGTGCAATTCAAGCAGGCCGACGGGCGCGTCGGGTGGGAGTGCTGGAGGACGAGGGACGACAGATCCGCGTCGTTGAAGGCTTTGCTACCACTTATGATCTGGCGCAAGCTGCAATTTCTCGCCGTAGTTCACTGTCCAGCCTGGTCGAGACAGCACTCGGCACCACCGTGTTGGAATATGCGACGGTTGCGCGTGCCGGCCGCCTGCTGGCGCCGCTCGATCACAGCGATGCTGCGCATTGCTACGTCACCGGCACCGGCCTGACGCACCTAGGCAGCGCCGACGGTCGCGATGCGATGCATAAGAAAGTCAATGATGTCGACAACCTGACCGACAGCATGAGGATGTTCCGCATGGGACTCGAAGGCGGCAAGCCGGCAGCGGGTGAAATCGGCGTGCAGCCGGAATGGTTTTACAAGGGCGACGGCAGCATCGTCTGCGCCGGCGAACAGCCGTTGACGATGCCGCATTTCGCATTGGACGGTGGCGAGGAACCGGAGATTGCTGCGCTTTATGTGATCGGCCCGGATGGCGCGCCGTACCGGCTCGGCTTTGCGATCGGCAATGAGTTTTCCGATCATGTCACCGAGCGCCAGAATTATCTTTACCTGGCGCATTCCAAGCTGCGGGTGTGCGCGGTTGGCCCGGCTTTGCTGGTGGGCGATTTGCCGCCGCATGTGGAGGGCATGTCGCGCATTCGCGACAAGGATGGACAGGTGCGCTGGGAAAAGCCGTTTGTCAGCGGCGAACAGAACATGTCGCATACGGTAGCTAATCTGGAGTATCACCATTTCAAATATCCGTTGTTCCAGCGCCCGGGCGATGTGCATATCCATTTCTTCGGCACGGCGACGCTGAGCTGTTCCGACGGCATCCAGGTCGCTCCTGGCGAGACATTTGAAATCGATGTCGCCGCTTTCGGTCCACCATTGCGCAATCGTCTTGCGGTTCAGCAGTTGCCGGTGCCGGTGATTCATCAGCTTTAAATTCGCAGCTTTAAATTCATCAACTTTATGCTGTAGATAGATATTTAGTCAGGAAAACCATGAACATTACAGGCGAATCGCTGATCGGCGCATCGAGCATCAAAGGCGGCGGCGCGGATTTTTTTGCGTTTGACCCGAGTACCGCAAAAGATATCGAGCCGGCATTCCATACTGCTGGCAAAGCTGAGATTGACTGTGCCTGCGATCTTGCGCGAATTGCTTTCGATCCTTATCGTGCTACCAGTCAGGAGGAGCGCGCTCGCTTCCTGGAGACCATCGCTCAGAACATCCTCGATCTCGGCGACCAATTGATAGAACGGGCCATGAGTGAAAGTGGTTTGCCGAAGGCAAGGCTGGAAGGTGAGCGCGGCCGCACTGTTGGCCAGCTCAAGCTGTTTGCCGAGGTGCTGCGCGAAGGTTCATGGCAGGAAGCGCGCATCGACCCGGCGCTGCCGGAGCGCCAGCCTCTGCCGCGTGTCGACCTGCGCCTGCGCATGATTGCGCTGGGGCCGGTCGCGGTGTTCGGCGCCAGCAATTTCCCGTTGGCGTTTTCAGTCGCCGGCGGCGACACGGCGGCAGCGCTGGCGGCCGGTTGTCCGGTTGTGGTGAAAGCGCATCCGGCACATCCTGGCACTTCCGAACTGGTTGGCCGGGCGATTCAAAAGGCAGTTGCGACGGCGGGTTTACCGGAAGGCGTGTTTTCGCTGTTGACCGGCATCGGTAACGAACTGGGTACAGAATTGGTGCGTCATCCGGCCATTCAGGCAGTCGGTTTTACCGGTTCGCGCCACGGCGGTCTGGCGTTGATGGCGGTTGCCGCCGCACGACCACAGCCGATTCCGGTGTATGCCGAAATGAGCAGCATCAACCCGGTTTTCCTGTTGCCGCACGCGCTGGCTGAAAGGGCCGAAGCGCTGGCGAGCGGTTTTGTCGATTCGCTGGTGCTGGGTGTTGGCCAGTTCTGCACCAATCCCGGCCTGGTGCTGGGGCTGGCAGGCCCTGATCTGGAGCGTTTCCAATCTGCGGCCGCTGATCAGCTGGCGCAGCGCAATGCTGCCACCATGCTGACTGCCGGCATTCATCAAGCCTATCAAAAAGGTGTCGGCCGTCTTGCCGCAAACACTAAGGTACATCAGCTCAGCCAGGGCGTCGCTGCCGATGCCGGCTGCAAAGGTGTGCCAACCCTGTTTGCGACCAGCGCCCGCGATTTTCTGAATGATCCGCAGTTGTCGGAAGAAGTATTTGGTCCGGCCTCATTGCTGATCAGTTGCCGTGATGTCGCCGAGATGCGCGAAGTGGCAGAGCATCTGGAAGGACAATTGACGGCAACCTTGCAGATGGCGGATGGCGACCATGGCACGGTGCGCGATCTGCTGCCGATCCTGGAACGCAAGGTCGGGCGGATTTTGGCGAATGGTTTTCCGACCGGGGTTGAGGTGTCATACTCCATGGTGCATGGTGGACCGTTCCCGGCGACATCCGACAGCCGAGTTACCTCGGTCGGTGCCACATCTATCGAGCGCTTCCTGCGGCCGGTGTCATATCAGAACCTGCCCCAGGATTTACTGCCGGCTGCGTTGCAGGACGATAATCCTCTCGGTATCTGGCAACGCATCAACGGTCAGCTGAGTTACCGCTAGAATCACGACATGCTTCGCATGCGTCACATTGAACAGGAGTGGATATGTCCGTAGCAAATGAAGTCTCTGTTGCCCAGTTGGCGCATTTTCCCAGTTTGAAAGGGAAGAGTGTTTTTGTCACTGGCGGCGGCAGTGGCATTGGTGAGGCGATTGTCAGCGCGTTTGCCGAACAGGGTGCGCGCGTGGCTTTTGTCGATATTGCTGTGGAGGCCAGCGTAGCATTGTGCGACCGGCTACAGGCGGCGGGCTTCGTCAAGCCCTTGTTCCGTCACTGCGATATCCGCGACATCGCGGCCCTGCAATCGACCATAAGGGATCTGGCGCAGGAATTGGGCGATTTCGATGTGCTGGTCAACAATGCAGCAAACGACCAGCGCCATCAGCTGGAAGACGTCACCGTAGAATTTTATGACAACGGCATCGCCATTAACCAGCGACCGCTGTTTTTCACCTGTCAGGCGGTAGCTCCCGGCATGCAGAAAAAAGGCGGAGGATCGATCATCAATCTGAGTTCGATCAGTTGGCATCTGTCGAACGGCGGCTACCCGGTGTACACCACGGCGAAGTCAGCCGTCATTGGTTTGACGCGCGGCCTGGCGCGCGATCTCGGGCCTCACAATATCCGCGTCAATACCGTTTCGCCGGGATGGGTGATGACTGAGAGGCAGATCGCGTTATGGCTAGACGCCGCCGGCGAGGAAGACATTAAGCGTAACCAGTGCTTGCCGGGCAAGTTGCAGCCTTGGCATCTGGCGCGCATGGTGCTGTTCCTGGCCGCCGACGACAGCGTGATGTGCACCGCACAGGAATTTATCGTCGACGCCGGCTGGGCGTGAGGTTGTCGCAGACCTTAATAGATTTGCGCAGCGACGTCGCGTATGGTTTGCCGCAACATGGTGGCGGCTGGCGAAAGAATTTGATGGCGGCGGGTGATGATGCCGAAGCCGTCCATCTTGCAAGGCAATTCGATCGGCAAGATCGCCAGCACATTCACCTGGGCGTAGAAACGTGCAACCTCGGCCGGCATCACATGCAGGAAATCGGTTTGTTGCAATAGGCTGCCGATCACCAGGATGGCAGTGGTATCGACCACATTGGCCGGTGGCGTCAGGCCGTCCTTGTGGAACATCATGTCGACCCGGTGCCGCAATACGCTACCCTTTGGCGGCAAGATCCAGCCGGCGTCGGCGATGTCCTTCAATTCCAGGTTCGAGACATTGCGCAACGGATGATCGACGCGGGCGACCGCGCACACCGGTTCGTCCGACAACTCTTCATATTCGAGATTGCTGTTGTCTTCCTGATCCAGGATGCGCGCTACCAGGAAATCTAGCGAGCCGCGCTGCAGACGTTCCAGCAGGATGTTGCTGCTCTCTACTTCGACGCCGATCCGCAGCATCGGCGCATGCTGCTTCAGGCGTGCAATTGCTGGCGGCAGCAGCACCATCCCGGGCGACAGGATCGCGCCGACATTCACCTGTCCCGATAAGCCCGATTTGAGCGCTGTGATGTCGTCGTGCGCTTGCGACAAGCTGGTCAGCGCCATCCGCGAATGGCGGATCATGGCCTCGCCATAGATGGTCGGCCGCATGCCGCGCGGCAGTCGCTCGAACAGCTGCACATCCAGCATGTCTTCAAGATCTTTCAATTGCTTTGACGCGGCCGGTTGCGTCATGTTGAGTTCTTCTGCCGCGCGATGGATATTGCGTTCTTCATCAAGTGCAATCAGCAGCAGCAGTTGCCGGGTTTTCAGGCGGGCGCGTAGGAACCAGTTGGTGTCGTTGGCAGGCATGGTTGTCTCATTGGTTGATTTTTATTTGTAGACTCTTCAATTTGCGCAGTTGACGGCTTCATTGGAGTTTGAAAATGATATCAAATTTCGTATTAATGTGGGCAATAATTCATTAGATTGATATCGGTGCAATCCTTACCATGGATGCACATTCACACGGATCTGTCGTCATCGGTGGCACTGATGGCATTTGATTTAATATGCTGGTCAAATCAGGTCTGGAAGGCCTCGCTGGCATCTTCGCCGGTTGCGACCGTTCGCTACCGTCAAACTAAAGGAGTTAAAGGAATGATCGATCAAGCATGTGCCACGCAGGTCGCGCGGCATGACAGCAGGACGGGACGATGACAAGCACCGGCGCAAGCATGTTGGTTGATGGTAAACATATGCTGGGTGAGGGCGTGCTGTGGTGCGATCGTACGCAACGGCTGTTCTGGACTGATATTCTCGGCGCGACCTTGTGGTGCCACACGCCAGCCAGCGGCAAAACGCATAGCTGGGCGATGCCTGAGCGACTGGCGACATTTGCATTGACCAACGACGACGACCGTCTGTTGTTGGGGCTGGCTTCGCAACTGGCATGGTTCACTTTTTCCACGCATGTCGTGACGCCGATCTGTGCGGTCGAAGCGGACTTGCCGCATACCCGCCTGAACGATGGCCGCTGTGACCGCTTCGGGCGTTTTGTATTCGGGACCAAGAACGATGCGCCTGATCTGGCGCCTTGCTGCAGTTTCTACCGGCTCAACACTAACCTGACACTGGAGAAGCTGCCGTTGCCGTCGGTAGCGATCAGCAACAGCATTGGATTCAGTCCCGATGGTCATATCATGTACTACTGTGATTCACCGACCGGCACGATTCGTTGCTGCGATTATGAAACCGGCGACGGAGCTGTCAGTAATGATCGCTTGTTCGCCGATTTGCGGCAGCAGCCGGGCGTGCCGGACGGCTCGACCGTCGATCGCGACGGTTACCTGTGGAATGCACAATGGGGAGGATACCGCGTGCTGAGACTGGCGCCGAGCGGCGACATCGACCGGATGGTCGAGATTCCGGTGGCGCAGCCTAGTTGCGTCGCGTTGGGCGGGGCGTTGCTGGATACCTTGTATGTGACCACTGCACGTGAATCTCTGTCGACAGAGGCTTTATTGGCTGAACCGAGTGCAGGCGGGATATTTCAATTGCGCTTGAGCGATGGCGGCGGCTTGCCGGAAAGCAGATTCGGCGCGTGAGAGGCGAGGTTTGCCAGCTTCCGGACTATTTGACAACTGCTACTGGTAAGTGATCGTCATGACGAGCGGGCCGAGCGGCGTTCCTGCCGCCGCTTTTTTAGCCGCCAGACTCAGGCTGGTTTGTCCTTGCAATGCGATTCGGTATTGCGCCGCTTCTTCGCTTCCAAGTAGCTTGCCGTCTCGTGTCAGGGAGATTGTTGTTGGGGAATTGGCGTTAGGTCCGACGCGTTGAAACGCGACGTCGAAAGCGCTACGCTTTTCGCAATGAATGCTCACTTGCACCGCAGCCGATCCGGAACTATCGGCCATGCTGGTGGTGCAAGGTGGTTCGACAATGCTACCGACAAAATGGATAGTGCCGCCATTGGTAGCCGCCATTGCCGCCGAAGCGAGGGGCAGCAAAACCAAAGCTGCGGCTAATTTCAGTGGCGTACATGTCATCTCATTTCCCTCTTGTGCTGATGAAATTCCAAATGAATTTCCATGTAGAAATAATACTACGAGGAAATTTTTCTTGCTGGAATTTCGTTGGCTTTTATGAGGGAAACAATAAATTGCAATGCATGAAATTTGACTGAATTGCCGGGAAAACAATACTCAACTTAACGCAACATCGATCTCCATATCGATGCAACGGCTTTATCGATGTTCAACGGAGGGGGCTGCCACAGGAGCGTTGGGCCTACTGAGTGCTGGGCGCATCGTTCACGCAGTCAAAATACGGCCGATGGCGGCGCTGTTGACTGCGATTTTTTCCGTATCTTCATACAGCAACTCGACCCGTTGCTGCAACGCATGCCAGGCCGGCCAGTTGCTTGCCTGCGCTGCACCACCGGCGGCATATCCGGGAAGTTGCTCCATATCGTTCTTGTCTGAAGCTACAGGCGAGAGATGCGGATTGAGCACTTGCTCAGCCAGCCCCAATGTCCTGCAGACATGCGTAGTAGCGGCATCGAGTTGCGCATTTACCGCTTCATGCGGCATGTCTTCGGCATTGCGCCGCAGCAGCATGCGCAACGCCGCCACGTGCGCCATGACCAGATAGTTCTGCACGATGAACTGGTTCAGGTTTTCTACTGCGCGATGCTTGCTGACCGGTTCGTCAAGCATGCGCACCAAGGTCGATACCAGTTCCGAAATGTTGTCCAGAAAACGCTTGCGGGATATCCGATAAATGAAATCATCGACCGCCTTGCCCTGCAACAGGTTATTGCTGGCTTCGAGATAACGCTGGTTGCTTTTCAATACGTTACGGATCAATTGCGGCAAGGTACGGTATTCCCAACTCGGCAAGACGAAGCTGAATGCGGTGGCAATAGCGGCGCCGATCAAGGTATCGATGAGGCGTTCGCCGATCACATGGCCGCTGCTCGGGATGACCAGGTTGATCTGCAGCAGGATTTGCATACTGGCGGCGATCGCGGTGTAGCGGTATTTGACATAGATGAAGGCCGGCGCGGCGACAGTCGCCATGAACAAGAAGCCGAGCAGGGCCACCGGTTCATGCACGAAGCGCAGAATCAGCGCGGTCGCGACACAGCCGATCAGGGTGCCGACCAGGCGATCGGTACGGCGCTGCTTGGTCTGGCTGAAACTGGGCTTGAGGATGATAGCTATCGTCAGCACCACCCAGTAGCCGTGTCCGGCATACGGCAAAGCATCCGCCGCCAGCAGACCACAGGAGATTGCCAATGCCGCCCGTACCGCAAAGCGGAAGGTCGGCGATTGCCAGCGCAGATTGGCCACCAATACGCCCAACTGGTACTTTTGCTGCGTGAGGAACGGCGTCATGTCCTTGCCCAGCAACACCGGCAGCGGACCTTGCACGCTTTGGGTGGCGTGGTGCAGCTGGCCGATCATGTCGATCGCATCGCAAATCTTGCCGTAGGTGGCGCGCAGGATGTCCAGTGCTTCCTCGGAAACCTTGCCGGCCAGTGCGTCCTGTTGCAGTTGCTGCAGTTCCGCCTCGATCGAGCGCAGCTCCGCTTTGTAGCTGATGCTGGCGAACGAGGCGCGCTTGCGTGTGACGGCGTAGGCGATGGATTCAATATCCTTGGCGGCCTTGTTGACGAGGTCGCGCAGATAGGTCAGGACTTCTGCATCGGCCAGGTGCTGGCGCAGGATTGCGTAGTCGGTATGGGTGGAGAGGATGTGTTCATACAGGTCAAACATGCCGAAATGGACTTGTACCAGGATCGCATCTTCCTGGTTCTTCGGATCGCGCAGAATCAGGTCGCGCGATGCCTGCTGCTTTTCCGCCAGCACGATCTGCTGGCGCACCAGGAGATTGAACTGGCTGTTGAGATCGACATGCATGTCGTAGAAATCAGCCTTGATGTTGATGTAGCGCGCCAGCTCAAACAGCGCTTCAGCCAGCACCTGCTGCTTGATACGGCTGCGCAGGAACCATGAAACGGCCATCGAATAGGCCAGATAGGACAGGCCGCCGGCCAGGAACAGTCCGGTGTGGAAGAACGACTGCTGCACATTCGTGGCGTTTTCCATCGACAAGGTCATCACGAACAGCGCGGAAAACTGCAGCGGCATGGCTTTTTTGCCATATACCACCATCATGCAGGCGAAGAACGTCACTATCACCAGCATGAAGCTCAACAGCCAGTGGAACGGCGCGCACAGGCTGATGATGAGCGTGACGGCGGTGCACAGCAGCACGCTCGACAGCATTTCATTGAATTTGTGACGCAAGGTACTCGGCAAATCCATCAGGCTGGTGGAGAGGGCGCCGATACAGACCGTCATCGCGGTCGGCAGGTCTGAGAATTGCAGGACCAGCATGGTCAGGCCCACCACGCCAGTAGCGATCCGCAAACCAGTATAGAAATAATGACTAAATATAAAGGTGCGCAGATCTAGAGCGTAATGCATGTCCGGTCTTAAGCGTTGGCTGGCAAGGCTGAAAGTGTAACCCGTTTGCCCAGGGAAATTGGGTCGGGAATGGTAAAAAAAACATGAAATTTTTTTGCCGCTCGATTGCTCTCAGGCGCATCCATGCGATCCGCTCCATACTTGATGGAGAGCGGCAAGGGCACATTCACTTGCGGCGTGTCCTTCATTCTGCAGATTCCCCGATTTTTACGGTTTTTTTACACTTTGTTTACACCCCCGCCAAGACTCTTTACGACATTTTTAGAAACTTATCTATAGCCTGTCGTTACCGTAACTAATCTGTAATGAGGGTGATGATGGACCTGGTAATGGATGGAATTTATGTTGGCGCAATCGTCGCGATGTTTGTCGTGACCTGGGCGCTGGCGGTCGGCTGCAAGAAGCTGGAGGATCGGCAATGAACCCGTTTTATGTGCTTGGCGCCGTGGTGACAGTCGCGCTGCTGGTGTATCTGGTCGTGGCCTTGATCAAAGCGGAGGATTTCTGACATGACCTCCCAATCCACCATGTTGTTGATCGCTTTCCTGGCGGTGCTGCTGGTATTGAGCTACCCGCTCGGGAAATATATCGTGCAGGTAGCCGCAGGCTCCTCCGATCATGCTCCGGTAACCGGTTTTGGCTGGTTTAACCGGGTCGAGCAATGGCTGTATCGTTGCGCCGGGATCCAGGCCAAGTCGGAAATGAACTGGAAGACCTATGCGCTGGCGTTGCTGATTTTTAATACCATCGGCGCATTGGCCACTTATGCATTGCAACGCTTCCAGCTCTGGTTGCCGCTGAATCCGCAACACTTTGCCAATCTGAGCTCGGATTCTGCATTCAACACGGCTGTCAGCTTTATCAGCAACACCAACTGGCAGGGTTATTCGGGTGAAAGCGCGATGAGCTATCTGACCCAGATGCTGGTGCTGGCCGTGCAGAACTTCTTTTCCGCAGCGACCGGCATTGCGGTTGCCTTTGCCTTGATTCGCGGCTTTTCGCGCCATTCTGCAAACTCGATCGGTAATTTCTGGACCGACATCACGCGCAGCACCGTGTACCTCCTGTTGCCGCTGGCGGTGATCTTTTCGGTATTTTTGATCAGCCAAGGCGTGATCCAGAATTTCGACTCCTATAAGGACGCCAACATCGTGCAGCCGCTGACCTATCAGCAGCCGAAAGTCGGTGCCGATGGCCAACCTGTCAACGATGCAGCCGGCAAGCCGGTAATGGAAACCATGAACACCAAGGTGCAGACCCTGGCTATGGGTCCGGTAGCGTCACAGGAAGCTATCAAGATGATCGGCACCAACGGTGGCGGTTTCTTCAATGCGAACTCGGCGCACCCGTATGAAAATCCGACACCGCTGTCGAATTTCATGCAGATGCTGGCGATCTTCCTGATCCCTGCCGCGCTGTGCTTTACCTTCGGCTTCATGGTCGGCGACATCCGCCAGGGCTGGGCGGTGCTGGCGGCGATGACTCTCATCTTTGTCGTCATGACGGCAGTGGTGATGTACGCCGAGCAGCAATCGCATCCTGGAATCGGCGCACTGGGCGTAGACCAGGCGCATAGCCTGCTGCAATCCGGCGGCAACATGGAAGGCAAGGAAACCCGTTTCGGCGTCAGCGCTTCAGCTTTGTTTGCAGCGGTGACCACAGCAGCTTCGTGCGGCGCAGTGAATGCCATGCACGATTCGTTCACAGCCTTGGGTGGCCTGGTGCCGATGGCCCTGATCCAGATGGGTGAAGTGGTGTTCGGTGGCGTCGGTTCCGGCCTGTACGGCATGCTGGTGTTCGCCATCATGGCGGTGTTCATCGCCGGCCTGATGATCGGCCGCACCCCAGAGTATCTCGGCAAGAAAATTCAGTCGTTCGAAATGAAGATGACTTCGATTGCGATCCTGGCAACGCCGATGCTGGTATTGGGCGGCACCGCGATCGCAGTGATGGCAACCGCCGGTGTGGCGGGCATCCTCAACCCTGGCGCACATGGATTCAGCGAAATACTGTATGCCTTCTCGTCGGCCGCCAACAACAACGGCAGCGCGTTTGGTGGATTGTCGGCCAATACGCCGTTCTATAACGTCATGCTGGCAATCGCGATGTGGTTCGGACGCTTCATCATCATTATCACGATCCTGGCGATGGCTGGTTCGTTTGCCGCCAAGAAGCGCTTGGAACCTAATTCGGGAACGATGCCGACCCATGGTCCGCTGTTCATCGTATTGCTGATCGGTGTGGTGGTTCTGGTTGGTGTATTGAACTACGTACCGGCCCTGGCGTTGGGTCCTGTGGTTGAGCATTTGCAAATGTTCGCGCCGAAATAAAAACATTTTGGGGACGGAGTCCACGAAGCGTCGCAGTACGACGAACGGCTCCTCCCCAGCCAATCAAGAAGAAGGATCATCATGTCTCGCACCAATCTGACGCTCTTCGATTCCGCGCTCATGGGCCCGGCCATCGTCGCATCGTTCAAAAAACTGGCGCCGCAAACGCAATTGCGCAACCCAGTCATGTTCGTGGTTTATGTCGGCAGCATCCTGACCACACTGTTGTATTTCCAGGCCTTGACCGGCAAGGGTGAAGCCAGCCCGGCTTTCATCCTGGCGATTTCGGTATGGCTCTGGTTCACCGTCCTGTTCGCCAATTTCGCCGAAGCCCTGGCGGAAGGCCGCAGCAAGGCGCAAGCCGAATCGTTACGCGCATTGAAGCAAACCGTTTCAGCCAAGAAGCTGGAAGCCAACAGCAAGTCCAAGGGCCAGCAAAGCAACTGGACTTCGACTCCAGCCAGCAACCTGCGCAAGGGCGACGTCGTGCTGGTGGAAGCCGGCGACGTTATCCCGGTCGATGGTGAAGTCATCGAAGGCGTGGCCTCGGTCGACGAAAGTGCGATCACCGGTGAATCGGCGCCTGTGATCCGTGAATCCGGCGGCGACTTTTCTGCCGTCACCGGCGGTACCCGCATCCTGTCCGACTGGCTGGTGGTGCGCGTTTCGGTCAATCCGGGCGAAGCCTTTCTCGATCGGATGATCTCGATGGTGGAGAGCGCCAAGCGCCAAAAGACGCCGAATGAAATCGCCTTGACCATCCTGCTGGTGGCACTGACTATCGTGTTCCTGCTGGTGACTGTGACTCTGCTGCCATTCTCGCTGTTCAGCGTGACCGCCGCCAAGTTCGGCACGCCAATCACCATCACGGTATTGGTAGCTTTGCTGGTGTGTCTGATCCCAACTACTATCGGCGCCTTGTTGTCTGCCATCGGTGTGGCCGGCATGAGCCGCATGATGCAAGCCAATGTGATCGCCACCTCTGGCCGTGCAGTGGAAGCCGCCGGCGACGTTGACGTGCTGCTGCTGGACAAGACCGGCACCATCACGCTCGGCAATCGCCAGGCTTCGGCCTTCATTCCGGCTCCCGGCGTCACCGAGCAGCAACTGGCTGATGTCGCACAACTGGCCTCGCTGGCTGACGAAACGCCGGAAGGCCGCAGCATTGTGGTATTGGCCAAGCAACGCTTCAATATCCGCGAACGCGAGATGACTTCGCTGCATGCCACCTTTGTGCCGTTCACCGCGCAGACCCGCATGAGCGGCATTGATATCGGCAACCGTGCAATCCGCAAGGGTTCGTCCGAGGCGTTGAAAAACTATCTGCAGGAATTGGGACAGCCATTCCCGACCGAAGTCGCACATAACGTCGACGATGTTGCCCGCCGCGGCAGCACGCCGCTGGTGGTGGTTGACGACGGCGTGGTGATGGGCGTGGTGGAACTGAAGGACATCGTCAAAGGCGGCATCAAGGAACGCTTTGCCGAGTTGCGCCGGATGGGTATCAAGACGGTCATGATCACCGGCGATAATCGCCTGACTGCGGCCTCGATCGCGGCCGAAGCAGGGGTCGATGACTTCCTGGCGGAAGCGACGCCAGAAGACAAGCTGAAACTGATCCGCAGTTACCAATCGGAAGGCCGCCTGGTGGCGATGACCGGCGACGGCACCAACGATGCTCCGGCATTGGCTCAGGCTGACGTGGCGGTGGCGATGAACAGCGGTACACAGGCGGCGAAGGAAGCCGGCAACATGGTCGACCTCGATTCGAATCCGACCAAGCTGCTGGAGATCGTCGAGATCGGCAAGCAGATGCTGATGACGCGCGGTGCCTTGTCGACCTTCTCGATCGCCAACGATATCGCCAAATATTTTGCGATCATCCCGGCCGCTTTCATCACCACTTATCCGCAACTGGCGGCGCTGAACGTGATGCGTCTGGCAAGCCCGTCTTCGGCCATCATGTCGGCGGTGATTTTCAATGCGCTGATCATCGTTGTGCTGATTCCGCTGGCATTGAAGGGCGTTCGTTATCGGGCGGTCGGGGCTGCGTCGCTGTTGCGCCGTAACCTGCTGATCTATGGTCTGGGCGGCATCATCCTGCCATTCATCGGCATCAAATTGATCGACATGATCCTGGCGGTCATGCACTTGGTGTAATTGGGAGTCTAGAAATGAAATCAGCATCTACAACAACATTATCTCCAGCGCAGTCGGCTACCAAGGAAAAAGTGGCGTCGCAAGGCGTAATGCGTCCGGCGCTGGTGCTGTTCGCAGGATTGACCCTGCTATGTGGCGTGATTTATCCGCTGGCCATCACTGGCATCGGCAAGGTCGCCTTTCCCGACCAGGCCTCGGGCAGCCTGATTGTGCAAAACGGCAAGCTGATCGGTTCACGCTTGATCGGTCAGGAGTTCTCAGCGCCGAATTATTTCTGGGGGCGTTTGTCGGCTACCAGTCCGATGCCCTACAACCCGCAGGCGTCTGGCGGCTCCAACTTCGGACCGAGCAATCCGGCCCTGATCGACGCCGTCAAAGGCCGCATTGATGCGCTGAAAGCTGCCGACCCTGGCAATACCTTGCCGATCCCGGTTGATCTGGTGACTGCTTCCGGCAGCGGCCTCGATCCGGAAATCAGCCTGGCCGCCGCTTATTACCAGGCCGGCCGCGTGGCGCGCGAACGTAAATTGAACGTCGATACCGTGCGCGGCATCATCGACAGCCTGAAGCTGCAGCCCAGCCTGGGCTTTCTTGGCGAGCCGCGTGTCAACGTCCTGGCGTTGAATCTTGCGCTGGATCGACAGGCTCCGGCAGCCCATTGAGTTTTACCCACCCAATTTCATTCCAGAGGTAGTCGTGCTTGCAGGGCTGACCGTACATCGTACGGTCAGCTTCTACACGTCCCTATTACCGCTGCTTTGAATAAACAAGTAGCACACCATTTTTATTCCACTTAGAGTATATGAAGAAAATTATCTATTTTGCTGGCCTGGTTACCGTCATCGGCGTTACTGCTTTCACTGCAAATTGCTCGCAAGCGGAAGAGGCCGTTCCCGATAATTCCCTGACTTTCAATGCCAGCCTGGTATCGGATTACCGCTTCCGCGGCATTTCGCAGACACGTCTGGAGCCAGCGCTGCAAGGCGGAGCTGACTACAGCAACAATCCAACCGGCCTGTATGTTGGAACCTGGTTGTCGACACTGAAGTGGATCAAGGATAGCGGCGGCAGCGGCAACATCGAGTGGGATATCTACGCCGGCAAAAAGGGTAACTTCACTCAGGATTTGAGCTACGACTTCGGTGTCTTGTCGTATGTCTATCCATCCAACGGCTTGAATCCTAGCGCCGACACGACGGAACTCTACGGCCAGCTCGGTTATGGTCCTGCCTATATCAAATATTCGCAATCGGTGACCAATCTGTTCGGTTTTGCCAACAGCAAGAACAGCGGTTATCTGGATATCGGCGCCAATATCGATGTCACCAACGGTTACACGGTCAATTTGCATGCCGGCCATCAAACGGTAAAGAATAATTCGGCCTCCAGCTACAGCGACTGGAAAGTCGGGTTGACCAAGGATTTCGGCTTCCTGTCGGGTAGCATCGCTGTGATTGGCACCGACACCAATAATTACGTCGGACCGGCGCCAGATCGCAAGAACCTGGGTAAAACCTCGTTGGTGATTGGCGCGACAAAAACCTTCTGATTATTGTCAGTAAGCTGCTTTCCAAGCATGGGCCGGAATGCATAAGGCATTCCGGCCTGTTCGCCTTTGTAGCAGGCGGCTGGCGGGGAAGGCAAATAGCTTATAGGATGTCGTAGCGGTGGATGAATTCCATCTACAATTGGCTTATAGATTCACATGACCGCCTGGCTGGCGGAACTCATCAGGCAACCAGAACACTGACATGTCTTCACCCAACTCAAACGGCGATTTGCGCCCTGATCCGGATGCCTTGCTGGCCCAGTTGCAGGTGCAGGAGAGCCTGGCCGGGCGCGGCAAGCTGCGCATCTATTTTGGCGCATCGGCCGGCGTCGGAAAAACCTATGCGATGCTCGGCGCCGCGCACAAATTGCATAGTGAAGGGCGCGAGGTGCTGGCCGGCGTGATCGAAAGCCATGGCCGTGCCGAAACTGCCGCCATGTTGAACGGTCTGGAGCTGCTGCCGCTGAAGCAGATTGAGTATCGCGACAAGCAACTGCCGGAATTCGATCTGGACGCCGCTTTGCAACGCAAACCCTCGCTGATCCTGGTCGATGAGCTGGCGCATTCCAACGCGCCGGGTTCGCGTCATCCGAAGCGCTGGCAGGATGTCGAAGAATTGCTCAATGCCGGCATCGATGTATTCACCACGCTGAACGTCCAGCATCTGGAAAGCCTGAACGACGTGGTAGGCGGAATTACCGGCATCCGGGTGGCGGAAACCCTGCCTGATACTGTCTTCGATGCCGCCGATGAAGTGGTGCTGGTGGATTTGCCGGCCGATGAATTACTGACCCGGCTCAAGCTCGGCAAGGTCTACAAGCTGCCGCAAGCAGAACGCGCTTCCCGCAATTTTTTCCGCAAAGGCAATCTAATCGCATTGCGCGAACTGGCCCTGCGCCGTACCGCCGATCGCCTGCAGGGCGATGTCCAGGCCTATCGCATCGAGAAATCCATCGGCGCCGTGTGGCAAACCGACGCCGCGTTGCTGGCTTGCGTCGGACCGTCGCCCAGCGCCGAGCACGTGATCCGCAGCACAGCCCGGCTGGCGACCCAGCTCAATGCCGAATGGCATGCGATCTATGTCGAGACGCCGAGCTTGCAGCGCCTGCCGTCGGTCAAGCGCGAGCGCATCCTGAAAACCCTCAAGCTGGCGCAAGACCTGGGTGCAACCACCGCGGTGCTGGCCGGTAACGAGGTGGCGGCGGTCATGGCGAGTTACGCGCGCAGCCACAATTTTTCGAAGATCATCATTGGCCGCAGCCAACGCCGCTATCCATGGCAAGCCAACCATTCGGCCCGCATCGCAAGGCTGGCCAACGATATCGATGTGATTGAAATCGGCGTACCGCCGTCGACCACATCAGCAAAAGATGACGACGAGGCGGGCCGTGCCACGCCGCGTTACCTGCCGATGCAGAGCCGGATCGAGTGGTGGGGCTATGCTTGGGCGCTGGGTGTTTGTGTGCTGGTGACATTGCTGGCGACGCCGATCTTGCCGTTTTTCGACCTGGCCAATATCGTCATGCTGTATTTGCTGGCGGAGGTGCTGATCGCCATACGCTACGGCCGAGGCCCAGCGATTTTTGTGGCATTGCTGAGCATCGCATCGTTCGATTTCTTTTTTGTGCCGCCACGGTTTTCGTTCGCCGTCAGCGATTTCCAATACCTGCTGACCTTCGGCGTGATGCTGGCGGTAGGCCTGACCATTACGCATCTGACCACCGGTTTGCGTTACCAGGCCAGGATCGCATCCGATCGCGAGGCGCGCTCGCGCGCCTTGTTCGAGTTCGCACGGGAACTGTCGGCGGTGCTGCAGACTGAACAGATATTCGAGACCAGCCGGCGCTTCCTGCAACGCAGTTTCCAGGCCAAGACCTTGCTGCTGGTGCCGGATGACGCCGGCCGTCTGCAAATGCCGCCGGTGATTCCGGGGGATGCGGCCAACATGGCGGCAGCACTCGACATGGGCATCGCACAATGGGCGTTCGACAATGCCAGCAGCGCCGGCATCGGCACCGACACGCTACCAGCCAGCAATTACCTATATGTGCCGCTGGTGGCGCCGATGCGTACGCGCGGCGTGCTGGCGATCCTGCCACACAGTCGCCGCTGGATATTGATCCCGGAACAGCAGCAACAGCTATACACGTTTGCCACGCTGACCGCCATCGCGCTTGAGCGCGTGCATTATGTCGAGGTGGCGCAGGATGCGCTGGTGCGGATGGAATCGGAGCGTTTGCGCAACTCGTTGTTGTCAGCGCTGTCGCATGACTTGCGCACGCCGTTGACGGCGCTGGTCGGCTTGTCGGAGTCGCTGCTGCTGTCGAAGCCGCCGTTGCAGCAAAACCAGGAGGTGCTGGCTGCCGCGCTGCACAGCGAGATGCTGCGCATGAGTGCGCTGGTGACCAATCTGTTGGACATGGCGCGCATCCAGAGCGGCGAGGTCAAGCTGAATTTGCAATGGCAGCCATTCGAGGAAGTGGTCGGCAGCGCGATGCGCGCCAGCGCCTCGGCGTTGGTTGGGCACCCGGTGGAAATACGCGTGGCGCATGAACTGCCGCTGATTCGTTTTGATGCGGTGCTGATTGAACGCGTGCTATGCAACTTGCTGGAAAACGCCGCCAAGTACACAGCGCCGGGTTCTCACATCGTGTTGGCCGCCGTTGTCAACGGACGATTTTTGGCGGTGACGGTGGCCGACGACGGGCCAGGTCTGCCGGTCGGCATGGAAGACGCGATATTTGAAAAATTCACCCGCGGCGAGCGCGAATCGGCCAAGCCCGGAGTGGGACTGGGATTGGCCATTTGTCGGGCCATCGTCGAGGCCCACGGCGGCACCATCCACGCTCACAGCGGTCATCAAAAAGGCGGCAACGCAGAGCAACGCAAGGGCGCCGAATTTGTCTTTACCATTCCTCTTGGCGCACCGCCGAGCATGCCTGATCCGGAAGAAGGCGATTTCGCGCCGGCAGCGGCTGAAACGGATGGCGGCGACGATGCCGGCGAGGACGGCAACATGGAGAAAGCATGACAATGCAACCAACACCAATAGCACTGCTGGTGGAAGACGAGCCGCAGATCCGGCGTTTTGTGCGCGCGGCCCTGGAGAGCGAAGGCTGGCAGATTTTCGAGGCCGAAACCATGCAACGCGGCTTGATCGATTGCGGCACCCGCAAGCCGAATCTGGTGATCCTCGATCTCGGCTTGCCGGACGGCGACGGCGTTGATTTCATCCTGGATGTGCGCAAATGGTCGCGCGTGCCGATCATCGTATTGTCGGCGCGTGTTAACGAAGCCGACAAGATCAGGGCGCTGGATGCCGGCGCCGACGATTACCTGAGCAAGCCGTTCGGCGTCGGCGAGTTGCTGGCGCGGGTGCGCGCCACGTTGCGCCGCCAGCATCAGCCGCTGGCCGGCGAGGATGGCTTGATCCGGTTCGGCGACGTCACGCTCGATCTGCAGGCACGGTTAGTCACCAAGGCACAGCAGCAAGTGCACCTGACGCCGACCGAATATCGGTTGCTGACGGTGCTGGTGGCGAATGCCGGACGCGTCGTCACCAATCCGCAGTTACTCAAGGAGGTGTGGGGACCGTCGCATTCGGAGAGTGGGCACTATCTGCGAATTTACATGGGACATTTGCGGCAAAAGCTGGAAGACGACCCGGCGCAACCTAAATACCTGCTGACCGAGACTGCGGTAGGATATCGGATCATGCTTTCCCATTAAAGGGGGGCGAGTCAGAATCAATCGAGGCAAATGGGAGGCATCATGACGCGACCCGCGTGTATCAAGAACTGGCAGGAAATTCGTGGCGCCGATGATTCCAGCTATCCAGACAGTGCCGAACTGATGTCGATCGGTTCGCCGTTTGGTCGGACATTCGGCTTGACCCGGATCGGCATCCATCATGAATTGCTGAAGCCGGGACGCCGCACTTCCTGGCCGCACGCCGAAAAAACCGAAGAGGAATTTGCCTATGTGATCGAAGGCACGCCCGATGTGTGGCTGGATGGCTACCTGCATCGGTTGGCGCCCGGCGACGCTGTCGGATTTCCTGCCGGGACAGGCATCGCTCACACCTTCATCAACAATACCGACAGCGATGTGCGCATGCTGGTGGTGGGTGAGTGCTTTCGTGCGACAACCAGGTGCGCTATCCATTGCATCCCGACCGTAACGCCCGCATCGGCGATCAGTATTGGGCCGATGTCCCACAGGTCCCGCTTGGTCCGCACGATGGTCTGCCGGATAGGCTGAGGCAATCGAATGGGCCATTTTAGGTTTTTCATCACAAAGGAAACATGTCATGCCACACCGAGAGCTGGTTGAAAGTTTCATTGCGCTGGTAGTACAGGGTAAATATGTGGAGGCGATCGAGGAGTTCTATGCCGAGGACGCCAGTATGCAGGAAAATCAGGAGCCGCCGCGCAAAGGCCGTGCCTTGCTGGTGGCGGGAGAACAGAAGGCGCTGGCTGCCCTCAAGGAAATTCGCACGCTGGGGCCAAATCATTCCTGATCGACGGTGACCGGGTTGCGATCAACTGGCTGTTCGAACTGGTGGCTCACGACGGCCGCAGTTTCCAGCTGGAAGAAATCGCTTATCAGCTGTGGCGTGGCGACAAGATCGCAGAGGAACGTTTTTACTACGATCCGGGGCAACGCAAGCTGGCCTGATTGTATGTCGCAGACGATGTGACGGAATGCGGCCGCATACATCCTGCCAACTTTCGGGATTGGGTGTAAACTAGCGCCAGACAGATGCAACACTGCTTGCATCTGTCTTTTTGTTTACCCAACGGTCGCCAGCAGTGCAACGTACTCTTCTCATCCCGCTAATTGTCGCTTGCGCGCTGTTCATGGAGAACATGGACGCGACGGTGATCGCCACCTCGCTGCCGGTGCTGGCACACGATCTCGGGCAAGATCCCCTTACCCTGAAACTGGCTCTCACCTCATACGTGGTCGGCCTCGGTGTATTCATCCCGATCAGCGGTTGGGTCGCCGACCGTTTTGGCGCGCGTACCGTGTTCCGTTCTGCAATCCTGGTCTTCTTGTGCGGTTCCCTGATGTGTGCAGCCTCAAGCTCGCTCGCAGCATTCGTCGCTGCGCGCTTCCTGCAAGGCATCGGCGGCGCCATGATGGTGCCGGTCGGACGTATCGTGATTTTCCGTTCGGTGCCGCGCACCGAGCTGGTCAAGGCCATCAGCTATCTCACCATACCATCCCAGCTGGGACCGGTCATCGGACCGCCGCTGGGCGGCTTCATCACCACTTATTTTCATTGGCGCTGGATCTTCCTGATTAACCTGCCGATCAGCCTGCTCGGCATGTACCTGGCTAGCCGCTACATCGAAAACTACAAATCAGACGATCTGCAGCCGTTGGACATGAAGGGTTTTGTGTTGTCGGCGGTCGGCAGCACGCTGGTGATGCTGGGCTTATCGCTGATCGACGGCGAACTATTGTCGACCGAATGGGCATTCTGCATGTGCCTGCTGGGCGGCCTGACCCTGTATATCTATCTGCGCCATGCGCGGCGCGAACCATTTCCGTTGCTTGACCTGCGCCTGTTGCGCATCCCGACTTTCCGCGCCAGCGTACTGGGCGGTTCGCTGTTCCGTATCGGCCTGGGAGCGGTGCCGTTCCTGTTGCCGTTGGCGTTGCAGGTTGGTTTCGGCATGAACGCGTTTCATGCCGGCACCATCACTTGCGCTTCGGCTTTCGGCGCGATCTTCATGAAAGCCATCGGCACTTCGGTGCTGCGGCGCTACGGCTTCCGTTCGGTGCTGATCTGGAATGCGGTGCTGGCCGGCCTGGCATTGGCTTCCTACGGCTTGTTCACGCCGACCACGCCGTACCTGGTCATGATGGCGGTAGTCCTGCTGGGTGGCTTTTTCCCATCGATGCAATTCACTTGTCTCAACACGATGGCGTATGCCGACCTCGATAGCGCAGACGTGAGCCGGGCGACCAGCCTGGCCAGCGTGGTGCAGCAGATTTCGTTGGGATTGGGAGTGACCATCGGCGGCCTGGCGGTGCATCTGTCGAGTCGCCTGCAAGGCCACGAGACGATCGTGGCTGCAGACTTCTGGCCGGCTTTCGTTGTGATCGGTCTGTTCTCGATGGCATCGATTCCAGTCACTCGGCGCCTGCCCTTGAATGCCGGCGCAGCACTGACTGGACATAAGCCGGCGTAGGGTGGCCTCAGATTGCTTGAGATAACACCAGTCATCTGAGCACCAGTCATCTGAGGTCAGAGTGAAGTTCCTGCAAAAAAGCACGCAGGAACTTCACTCTGACCCGACTTAACTAAGCCTGTGACGTGCGACGAAAGAGCGGAGCAATCAGACTTCCGCAATCCGCGTGGCAATATGTGCCAAAGCTTCTTCCACCTGGTCGACCAGGATCAGACACAAATCGCCTGGCGACAGGTGCGACAACGCGGTGTCGATAGCGATGAATTCGCCATTGATTTCCTCGATAGCCGTCGTGCGGCGCGCGTTTTTCAAGCCTTCGCGCAATAATCCGAGTACTTCGCCGTCGGCACGGCCGCGCTGGCATTGATCCTGATACAGGACCACTTCGTCGAATGCATCGCCGAGAATTTCTGTCTGGTGACGGATATCGATATCGCGGCGGTCGCCGGCGCCGCTGATCACGACTGAACGGCGCTTGGCAGGCATGGTGTCGATGGCGCGCACCAGGGCCTGGATGGCATCAGGATTGTGACCATAGTCGGCAATCAGGGTGGCGCCGCGGTAGTCGAACACATTGAAGCGGCCGGGCGCGGTGTCTGCATCATTGACAAAGCTGCCGAGGCCGGCGCGAATCACATCCCAATCCAGATTCAAGGCCCAAGCTGCGGCGATCGATGCCATGGCGTTTTCGATCTGGAACGGAATGGTGCCGTTGCGGGTCAGTGGAATTTCCTGCAGCGCCAGACGATGCTCCTGCTTGCCCTTGGCGGCGACAATGAAATTGCCGTCCTGGTATACCACGCGGTGTCCTTGAGCACGGTGCGTAGTCATCAGCGGATGATGGAAGTCGTGCGCAAAAAACGTCACCGAACCAGGGCAGGATTTAGCCATGCTGGCAACCATCGGGTCAGCGGCGTTGAGGACCGCGTGACCGGTAGGGGAGACGTTTTCGACGATCACGCGTTTCACTACGCTCAAGTCTTCAACGGTGCTGATATAGCTCAGGCCGAGGTGGTCGCCCATGCCGATATTGGTAACGACGGCGACATCGCAACGATCGAAGCCGAGGCCTTCGCGCAAGATGCCGCCGCGTGCAGTTTCAAATACTGCAGCGTCGACATCCGGGTGCATCAGTACATTGCGGGCGCTACGCGGGCCGCTGCAATCGCCGGTATCGATGCGTTGTTTCTCAATGTAGACCCCATCGGAATTGGTCATGCCGACGCGCAGGCCCTTGCGTCCCAGCAGATGGGCGATCAGGCGCACGGTCGTGGTCTTGCCGTTGGTGCCGGCTACTGCAACCAGTGGAATGCGGCCGTTGTCGCCGTCGTCGAACATGGTCGACATGATGGCTGCGCCGACTGCGCGTCCCTTGCCATAAGAAGGGCTGATATGCATGCGCAAGCCGGGTGCGGCATTGACTTCAACCACGCCGCCTTCCTGTTCTTCCAGCGACTGATGGACGTTATTGCAAACCACATCGACGCCGCAAATGTCGAGCCCGACCATTTGCGCCGCAGCGACTGCGCGCGCCGCCAGTTCGGGATGAACATCCTCGGTGACATCGGTAGCGGTGCCGCCAGTGCTGAGGTTGGCATTATTGCGCAAGACAACCCGTACACCTTGCTGCGGAATCGAGTCCGCAGTGTAATTCTGTCCGACCAACGTTGCCAGTGCGATTGCATCGAAGCGGATCTTGGTCAACGAAGTCGCATGTCCTTCACCGCGCAGGGGATCGCTGTTGACCTGATCGACCAGCTGCCTGATGGTGTGCACGCCATCGCCAATGACTTGCGGCGGATCGCGGCGCGCAGCTGCCACCAATTGATTGCCGACCACCAGCAGGCGGAAATCGTGCCCCGGCAAGTAACGCTCGACGATCACTTCAGAACAGATTTTCGACGCAACTTCGAAAGCCGCCATGACCTGCTCGCGAGCCGTGATGTTGACTGCTACCCCCTTGCCCTGATTGCCGTCGCGTGGCTTGAGGACAACCGGGCTGGCGATTTCCTGTGCTGCTGCCCAAGCGTCTTCTGCGCTCGACACGACTCGACCCATCGGCACTGGAACGCCGGCAGCATTCAACAGCTTCTTGGTCAGGTCCTTGTCTTGTGCGATCGATTCGGCGATGGCGCTGGTGTGATTGGTTTCTGCAGCCTGGATGCGACGTTGCCGGCTGCCCCAGCCGAACTGCACCATGCTGCCGCCGTCAGCCGGCGGAACGGGATGCCGCGCGTGACGGCGGCCTGCACGATCGAGCCGGTGCTCGGTCCGAGACGGATGTCTTCATCCAGTTCCTGCAGCCGCGCCAATGCGCCGGCCAGGTCGAATGGTTTGTCTTGTTGTGCCGCCAGGCAAAGTTCCTGTGCTATCTCGAATGCCAGCTTGCCGACATCTTCCTCGCTGTATTCAACGATCACCTGATAGACGCCGGCTTCCAGTGTCGGCACGGTGCGGCTGAAGGTTACCGGGCAACCGGCTTCCGATTGCAACCCAAGCGCGGCTGCTTCCAGCGCGTGTGCCATCGACACGACTTCTTTCTTGCTGCTGGGCTCCAGGAAGCCCATCTGCGGGAAGCGTTCACGCAACTTTGTCTCGAAGCCGGCGATGCCGGCAATTGCTCGCTCGGCTTCGTTGCAGGAAACAATGGCTTCGATAGCGGTATGTCGACTCCACAGATTGGGGCCGCGAAGTACTCGGATACGTGAAACGTCCATCAACAAGTTTTCCTATTTGCTCTTACTTAGTCATTGTGAGACCGGGCGGGGCGGGCACCAGCGCCCACGCGTCATTCCCGGTCCACTCACATTGCATATTTCCGCACGCGTGGACATGACGCTCACGCAATTTTTATTCAAATCCGTCAAGCCAGCTCAAAAGTCTCGATTCCTGCACGTATCAAATCGTGGGAAATATCCAGTGCCCAGGCGGCTGCAACCGCTGCCAGCACGTTTTCAATCTGGAATTGTTCCTTGCGATGCACAAGCAGCGGCACCGTCGTGATGTCCGCCAGCAGCATTTCATTCTTGCCGATCGCCAGCATGATCTGTTCGTTGCGGATGAACACGGCGCGTTTGTCTTGCGCAATATGTTCGGCAATCACGGGCAGTGCCGGATCGATGCCAAAGAAAATGACTTCGCCGTCGCACAGTGAAGCCATTGGCGCCACCAGCGGATCGGCGGCGTTCAGTACGGCGACGCCGGTCGGCAGCACCACATCGACCTGGGTGCGGGTCACTTTCACCATTTCTTCAGCATCAGCGATGTAGTACTGCGGCAGGCTGTCGCTTGTCGCGATATTGGTTACAACGCCGACCTGGCAACGATCGTAGACCAAGCCTTCAGACAGGATGGTGTCGTGACTGTTTTCGAACACCGCAGCTTCGACCGCGCGATTGATCAGCACGCGTTGTGCCGACTCCCAATTGGCGCAATCGCCGGTTTCCACCTGGCGCTGGGCAAAGTACAAACCATTGCCGCAGGCCAGGCCGACATGGTTCCCGCTCAGGTGCAGCTGCCAGGCAATCAGGCGCGCAACGGTAGTCTTGCCGTGCGTGCCGGTGACGCCGACGATCGGGATACGACCATTGTCAGCTGCCGCGAACAGGTGTTCGACGATCGCCTTGCCGACAGGGCGCGGGCTGCCTTCAGCCGGCTTCAGATGCATCAGCAGGCCAGGTCCGGCATTGACTTCGACGATGGCGCCACGTTGCTCTTCCAGCGGCCGCGAAATATCTTCCGTCACCAGGTCGACCCCGGCGATATCCAGTCCCACTACGCGCGCGGCGAGGGATGCAGCGGCGGCTACGCTCGGATGCACCAGGTCGGTGACATCAATGGCGACATTGCCGTTACGCTGGATCAGTACCACCTTGCCTGCGGCCGGCACGGAATCGCCGTTGTAACCTTGACGTTCCAGCTCCAGCCGCGCGGCCGGTTCCTGGTCCAGCAGCACAAGGCTCAGCGGACATTCTTCGAGTTCGCCGCGGCGCGGATCGGAATTGAGTTGTGCATCGATCAATTGCAAGATTGTCGATTTGCCATCGCCGGTAATCGATACCGGTTCGCCACGTGCCGCCGCGGCCAGTCGGCCGCCGACGATCAGTAACCGGTGTTCGTTGCCGCGGATAAAGCGTTCAACGATCACGCTGCTGCCTTCTCGCAGGGCGATCTCATAGGCGGCTTCGATTTCGGCGCGGGTAGTCAGGTCGATGCAGACGCCGCGGCCATGGTTGGCATCGGATGGCTTGACCACTACCGGCAGGCCGATATCTTCGGCTGCTTCCCAGGCTTCCGCTGCGCTTTCTACAAGTTGTCCTTCCGGCACCGGAACGCCGCAGGCCTGCAGCAGGCTCTTGGTCAGGTCTTTGTCGCTGGAGATGCTTTCGGCGATGGCGCTGGTCTGGTCGGTTTCGGCGGTCCAGATGCGGCGCTGGCGAATGCCGTGGCCCAACTGCACCAGATTGCCTTCGGTCAGGCGGAAAGACGGGATGCGGCGCTCGTCCGCTGCTTCGACGATGCAGGCGGTGCTTGGTCCCAGGCAACGGGAATCGACCATTTCACGTAGCGTGCCGATCGCGGCAGGGACATCAAAAGGCTTGTCTTCAATCGCCGCCATCACCAGGTCGCGCGCGGCGTACAGGGCAGCACGCGTGACTTGTTCATGGCGAGCACGGACCGCGACCTTGTAGACGCCGCGCACCGACGTGCTGCGCGCCTTGCCGAAACCGCCCGGCATGCCCGCCAGGTTTTGCAGTTCAAGGGTAACGTGTTCGAGGATATGGCCCGGCCAGGTGCCGTCTTCCAGGCGCTGCACAAAGCCGCCGCGTTCACCGTAGCTGCAACGATGCTCGATCAGGGAAGGGAGCCAGGTGGTCAGGCGCTGATTGAAGCCGGGCAGGGTGTTGGACGGGAAATCTTCCAGCTCGCCGATGTCGATCCACGCCTCAAGGGTTGATCGATACGTCCAGATATTTGGTCCGCGCAGCGACATGATACGGAGAATTTCTATGTTTTTCATGGGTCAGCAATGAGGCTAGGGGCAGCGGCCAAGACGGCCTTGGCGAATGTTGAAAAAATACTATTTATATCTATTTATGCTCTTTTCAACATGCTGCAAGAACTTGTAACGCACCACTTGCGAATTGGTTTACAACAAAACTCCAATTCGTAAAAAAGATAGTGTTAAATGGTAACGAATAGTAACGTTTCAGAAAAACCCGATAGGATATAATACTTGCGGCAGACGATGTGCGCCATTGTGGCGATTTCACACAAAATTCCATCCGGTCCGCTGGTCACCATGCTTGCGGACACACCATGCCGTTTAGATGAAAAGCAATCCTTTATCCCTTAATTCTCATACTGGCAATTATTTGTCCAATACATTGCCCGAATCCTTGCGCGCCGATGTGACATCACAACTCGCGCCGCAAGAGGAAATCCTGGCTTTCCTGGAAGTCGATCTCGACGCGTCGCTTCATTTTACGCGTGGTTTGGTCATTGTGACGAACCACCGCGTGCTGGCCAGGATGGCGAAAGAAAACGCCTGGCGCGCCTGGCCTTACGGCCCGCAGCTGAAGCTCAAGCATCACGACCATGCCGGCGTCGGCAGCCTGGAGTTGCAGGATGAACAACGGCAGCTGGCCTGCTGGCGCTACACGCTCGGACTCAACATCGACGCGTTGCGCCTGATCAAGGTATTTGAGCAGCAACGCGAGGATCATCTGGCAGGGCGCTCTGCGCAGCGTCAGGCGCAAGCCGTTTGTCCTGAATGCCAGGCGCCGCTGCCGGCCGGCAGCGATGAATGCCTGATCTGCCCGGAGAAAGCTAGGGCGCCGTCGTCGACTTGGGCGCTGTTCCGCCTGGCGCGTTTTGCCAAGCCGTACAAGGGCATGCTGTTGCTCGGTTTCATCCTGATGCTGATTTCCACTGCCGCCACGCTGGTGCCGCCTTATCTGATGGGGCCACTGATGGATAACGTGCTAATCCCTTATCAGAACGGCAAGCCGATCAATGTCTATCTGGTCAAACTCTATTTGTCCGGCCTGCTGGCGTCGGCGCTGGTGGCCTGGAGCCTGGGTTGGGCCCGTACCTATATCCTGGCGCTGGTCAGCGAACGGATCGGCGCCAATTTGCGCACCACTACCTATGAACACCTGCTGCGCCTGTCGCAGGAGTATTTCGGCGGCAAGCGCACTGGCGATCTGATGGCGCGTATCGGCTCCGAGAGCGACCGTATCTGCGTGTTCCTGTCGTTGCATCTGCTGGACTTCGCCATCGATGTGCTGATGATCATCATGACCGCGGTGATCCTGTTCTCGATCAATCCGTGGCTGGCGCTGGTAACGCTGATCCCACTGCCGTTCATCGCCTGGATGATCCATGTGGTGCGTGATCGCCTCAAGCACGGTTTTGAAAAGATCGACCGCATCTGGGCAGAAGTCACGAATGTGCTGGCCGACACCATTCCCGGCATTCGCGTGGTCAAGGCTTTTGCCCAGGAAAAGCGCGAAGCTGGCCGTTTCCGCGAGGCTAACCAGCACAATCTGCTGGTCAACGACCGGGTCAACAAGATCTGGTCGCTGTTCTCGCCGACGGTGACCTTGCTGACGGAAGTCGGCTTGCTGGTGGTGTGGGTATTCGGCATCTGGCAGGTTTCCAAGAACGAAATCACGGTCGGTGTGCTGGCTTCATTCCTGGCTTACATCAGCCGCTTTTATACCCGTCTCGATTCCATGAGCCGGATCGTCTCGGTAACGCAAAAAGCGGCGGTCGGCGCCAAGCGTATCTTCGAAATCCTGGATCACGTATCGAGCGTGCCGGAGCCGGCCAATCCGGTGCATCTGGAGCATGTCAAAGGCGCCATCGAATTGCGCGACATCGGTTTCCGTTACGGCAACCGCGCCGTGATGCGCGGTGTCAGCTTGTCGATCAAGCCGGGTGAGATGATCGGCCTGGTGGGCCACAGCGGTTCCGGCAAGAGTACCTTGGTCAATCTGATCTGCCGTTTTTATGATGTGTCGGAGGGATCGATCCGGCTCGACGGTGTCGATATCCGTTCGATGCCGATTTCCGAATACCGCCGCAATATCGGCCTGGTGCTGCAGGAGCCGTTCCTGTTCTTCGGCACGATTGCCGAGAATATCTGCTATGGCAAACCGGACGCCACACGCGAGGAAATCGTCGCGGCAGCACGGGCAGCGCATGCGCACGAATTTATCCTGCGCCTGCCGCAGGGCTACGACTCGCTGGTTGGCGAGCGCGGCCAGGCCTTGTCCGGCGGCGAGCGCCAGCGTATTTCGATTGCGCGTGCGCTGCTGATCGATCCGCGCATCCTGATCATGGATGAAGCGACATCGTCGGTCGACACCACGACAGAAAAAGAAATCCAGAAAGCACTCGACAACCTGGTGCAGGGCCGCACCACGATCGCGATTGCCCATCGCTTGTCGACCTTGCGCAAGGCCGACCGGCTGGTGGTGCTGGATCGTGGCCAGATTGTCGAGGTCGGCAATCACGACGAGCTGATGCTGCGCGAAGGCGCCTACTATCGTCTCTACCAGGCGCAGTTACGTAATGCCGATGGCGCCGAAGGGGCGCCGCAGCTGGTTGATGAAGATAGCGAAGAAAACGATGAGAGCGTGGCATGACAACACATGATTTCACACTGAGCCGCAATGCGTTCGGCAAGCTGGTGTTTACAGCAGCGAATGGCGATCGCTTTGAGGGCGTAGTGCCGGTGCGGGCTTTTCCGATTGGCGCACCGGACGATGGCATCGCGCTGGTCAATGCCGATGGCCAGGAGCTGGCCTGGATCATGCGATTGAGCGATCTGGCCGATGACACCCGGGCTATGGTCGAACAGGAGTTGGCCAGCCGCGAATTCATGCCGGAAATTCAGCGCATCCAGCGCGTCTCCAACTACAACGCGCCGTGCACCTGGTTTGTAGAAACCAATCGCGGCGATGCCTCTTTTACGCTGAAAGGCGAAGAAGATATCCGCCGTATTGCCTCGACCAGCCTGCTGATTGCCGACAACCACGGCGTGCAGTTCCTGATCCGCGATACGCAAGCGCTGGACAAAGGCAGCCGCAAGATACTGGATCGTTTCCTGTAATTGCTATTGGGCGTGGGCAGGTTATTCTGCCCACGCGGTCTTCCAAACAGCCTAGAACTGTTCGTCAGCTCCCAGATAGCGCCATTGCCCCTCGGGCAAATTACCCAGCTTGACGCCGCCAATCCGCACCCGCTTCAAGCCCAGCACCTTGAGGCCGACCATATCGCACATGCGGCGAATCTGGCGCTTTTTCCCCTCGCGCAACGTGAAACTCAATTGATCCTCGTTCTGCCATTTGACGATGGCCGGCTTGAGCCGCTTGCCGTCCAGCGTCAGGCCATGATTGAGGCGGCGCAGATCGGCATCGGGCAATTTGTCGCCTTTTGTATAACGCACGCGCACCAGGTATTCCTTGTCAACACTGGTTTCTTCGCCAATCAGGTGCTTGGCGATGCGGCCATCCTGCGTCAACACCAGTAGGCCAACCGAGTCGATATCAAGGCGGCCGGCCGGCACCAGGCTGCGCAGCTGGGTTGGGTGGAACATGGTGGGCGAACGATCTTCGCTCCAGCGGTTGGCTTCCTTGATCAGCGCCACCGCCGGTTGGTAGCCGTCTTCGGCCTGGCCACTGACGTAGCCGACCGGTTTGTTGATCAGGATGGTGACGCGTTTGGATTGTTCCGCAGCGGCCTGGCGTTCGACGCTGATGCGCTGGCTTGGCAATACCTTGCTGCCGAGTTCCGAAACGACGACGCCGTCGACACGGACCCAGCCGCGCGCGATCCATTCGTCGGCTTCACGGCGCGAGCATAGCCCGAGTTCTGACATGCGTTTGGAGAGGCGTAGTGGTTCGGTCATGGAGTACAAAAAATAGGAAAAGTATAAAAAACTGCAAGGCAGGCTAGATATGCAATGCATCCAGCAAATCAGTTTCAAGCTGAATCTGCAGGCGCGCATGGTTGAGGGCACTGCCATCAACCAGGAACACGTCTTCGACCCGTTCGCCGAGTGTCATGATCTTGGCGGTGTGCAGGTTGATCTTGTGCTTGGCCAGCACGCTGGCAACCGAATACAGCAACCCGGTGCGGTCGTTGGCGGTGATCGACAGCAAATAATACTGACCGCGTTCGTCCGGCCGCAGGTCGACCGTTGGCGTCACCGGGAAGGTGCGTGACAGCCGCGACAGGCGGCCCTTGGATGGTGTCGGTAACGGGTGGTGGTTTTGCAGCAGTTCGGTCAGCTCATGCTCGATCAGGTTGATGATGTCGCGATAATGTTTGGCAAACAGCGGTGCGCTGATCAGGAACGAGTCGAGCGCATAGCCATGCCGCGTGGTGTGGATCTTGGCGTCGAGAATGCTGAAGTTCTTGCTATCGAAATAGCTGCAAATGCGAATGAACAGGTCGCTCTGATCCTTGGTATAAACGGCAACTTGCAAGCCTTCGCCAATCGGCGCCAGGCGGCATTTGACGATCGGCGTGGCGCTGTCGGTCTGGTTATAGAACGAGCGCGTCTGCCAGGCGATGTCGGAAGAATCGTGGCGCAGGAAGTAAGCGACGTCGAGTTGCTGCCACAGGTGTTCATGGGCGTTTTCCGGCAGGCCATACAGGCGTAGCGTTTTCAATGCTTCTTCTTGGCGGTTCTTCAGTTCGCGGTCGGCCGACGGCGTTTCGCCGCCCAGCACGCGCAACGTCATCCGGTACAAGTCTTCCAGCAGCTTGCCTTTCCAGGCGTTCCACACTTTCGGGCTGGTGCCGCGGATGTCGGCCACCGTCAGCAGGTAGAGTGCGGTCAGGTGGCGTTCGTCCTTGACCACGCCGGCAAAATGCAGGATCACGTCCGGGTCCGACAAATCCTGCTTTTGCGCGACTTGCGACATGGTCAGGTGATGCTCGACCAGGAATACCACCAGCTCGGTATCTTGGGCCGGCAGGCCGTGCTGGTGACAGAAGTGCAGGGCGTCGGCCATGCCCAGCTTGGAGTGGTCGCCGCCGCGGCCCTTGGCGATGTCGTGGAACAGCGCTGCAATATAGAGCAGCCAGGGGCGCGGGAAATTGGCGATCAACTGACTGCAGAACGGGTATTCGTGGGCATGTTCGCTCATCGTGAAGCGGCGCACGTTGCGCACCACCATCAGGATGTGCTGGTCGACCGTGTAGACGTGGAACAGGTCATGCTGCATCTGGCCGACGATGCGCCGGAAATTCGGCAGGTAGCGACCCAGGATGCTGGTCTGGTTCATGCCGCGCAGCGCATGGGTGATGCCTTGCGGCGCCTGGATGATCTGCAGGAACAGTGAGCGGTTCAGCGGATCGCGGCGGAAGCTGTTGTCGATCTTGGCGCGTGCATGCCACAGCGCACGCCGGGTGCGCGCCGTCATGTCCTTCAATTCACTGTGCTGGGCCAACAGCAGGAACAGCTCCAGTATCGCCGACGGTGTGGTCTTGAACAGATCGTCGTAGGCGATGTCGATCAGCCGGTTGACGTGGTTGAAGCGGTCGTTGATACGTTGCGGCACCATCGGTTGCGGAAACAATTGCACTTCGATGTTCTGCAACAGGATCGTGTTGAGCTGGGTGACCGCCTTCGCGGCCCAGTAGTAGCGTTGCATCAGGTACTCGCTGGCGCGCCGGGTTTCCGTGGTCTGGAAGCCCAATGCTTCTGCGATCGGGGTCTGAACGTCGAACACCAGCCGGTCTTCGCGCCGATTGGTATAGATGTGCAGGCGAATCCGGATGTCCTTGAACGCGCGTTCCTGGCGCGTCAACTGGCGCGCTTCGGTGGCTGTGATCAGGCCGTGCTTGGCCAGCTTGGACCAGGAATCGCCGAGGCCGGCGGCTTTCGCCACCCATAGGATCACTTGCAGATCGCGCAGGCCACCCGGGCTTTCCTTGCAGTTCGGCTCCAGGCTGTAAGGCGTATCTTCATACTTGACATGGCGTTGTCGCATTTCCAGGATTTTTTCCTGGAAAAAGGCGCACGGATCCATCGCCGCGTTGCAGCGTTCCTGCAATTGCTGGAACAGCGGCTGGTTGCCGGTCACCAGCCGCGCTTCCAGCAAGCTGGTCTGCACGGTGATGTCGGCCGCCGATTCGGTCATGCATTCGTCGACGGTGCGGATGCTGTGGCCGATCTCCAGGCCGATGTCCCAGAACAGCTGCACCAGTTGCTCCAGTCGGCCTTTCAATTCGGCGTCAGGCGCAGCGCCTAGCAGAATCAATACATCGACATCGGAGTGCGGAAACAATTCACCGCGCCCATACCCGCCGACCGCGACTAGCGCCGCGCTCGGCGGCAGTTCCAGCATTTTCCAGGCTTGCGTCAGGGCGATATCGACGCTGCGTCGCAGCGCCGTCAGCAACTCGCCGGGTTTGCCGTCGGCAAGAAATGCAGAGATGATAGTTTGCCGCTCGGTTCTAAGCTGTTTCTTGAGGGTTGCGGCAAGTGTTGTCATGTAAGTAGAGGGCGGGGACGACTACGCTGCTGAGGCGCTGGCTGCTTGTTGAATGAAGGCTGGCGGCGGTGGGGTACCCGCGGATACGGTCAGTACTTCGTAACCAGTTTCAGTCACCAGAACGGTATGTTCCCATTGCGCCGACAGGCTGCGATCCTTGGTCCTGATGGTCCAGCCGTCGCCCATTTCGCGAATGTCACGGCGGCCGGCGTTGATCATCGGTTCGACCGTGAAAATCATGCCTGCTTCCAGCCGTTCCAGAGTACCGGGACGGCCATAATGCAACACTTGCGGTTCTTCGTGGAATACTTTGCCGATGCCGTGGCCGCAGAATTCGCGAACCACGCTGTAGCCGGCTTTCTCGGCGTGCTGCTGGATTACATGGCCGATATCGCCCAGATGCGCGCCGGGTTTGATTTTGGCGATTCCCAGCCACATGCATTCATAAGTGATGTCGCCCAGGCGCTTGGCCATGATCGACGGCTCGCCGACATAGAACATGCGGCTGGTGTCGCCATGGTAGCCATCCTTGATGACGGTGATGTCGAGATTGACCACGTCGCCGTTCTTCAAGACCTTGTCACCCGGAATGCCATGGCAGATCACGTCGTTGACCGAAGTGCAGATCGCCTTCGGATAAGGCGTGTAGCCAGGCGGGCAGTAATTCAATGGGGCGGGGATGGTGCCTTGTACATTTGTCATGTATTCGTGACACAGGCGGTCAAGCTCACCGGTGGTCACACCGACCTTGACGAAAGGCGTGATGTAGTCGAGTACTTCCGAGGCAAGCCTGCCAGCGACGCGCATGCCGGCGATATCCTCGGCAGTTTTGATTGAGATAGAAGTCATAAATTTGGGGAATTCGTATGAGAAAATTCTGAAATGTGCAGAAAAAGGTGCGAAATCAATGGTTTCGCCGCCTGGATTCGTTCAATTAAGGATTATAAACGACCGTAACAAGATTCGCAGAAAGATATGCCCCGCAGCGCTTGAAGAAAATGCGGGTTCTGGGGTACAATCTTGGGTTAGCTCGAATTGCTATTCGGCTGATATGGAAGTTCCCTGTAGTTATATTATGTTTTTTAAGCGCGAATCTGCTCGAAAAGGGTGCTGTTTTGCTATAAGGCAATTTCGGTGACTGAGCAGATTCCAGACCTAACCCTGGAGAAAATTATGTCCGTAACAATGCGTGAAATGCTGGAAGCCGGTGTCCACTTTGGTCACCAAACCCGTTTCTGGAACCCAAAGATGGCGCCGTTCATCTTCGGTCACCGCAACAAGATTCATATCGTCAACCTGGAAAAGACCCTGGGCATGTACCAGGAGGCGATGAAGTACATCCGTCAATTGTCGTCCAACCGCGGCAACATCCTGTTCGTCGGCACCAAGCGCCAAGCACGTGAAATCGTTGCTGCAGAAGCAGCGCGTTCGGGCTCGCCTTTCGTTGACCAGCGCTGGTTGGGCGGCATGCTGACCAACTTCAAGACCATCAAGACCTCGATCAAGCGCCTGAAAGAAATGGAAGCGTCGATCGAAGACGGTTCGGTCGAAAAGCTGAGCAAAAAAGAAGCCCTGATGTTCCAGCGTGAACTGATCAAGCTGCAAAAAGCCATCGGCGGCATCAAGGACATGGGCGGCATTCCTGACGCAATTTTCGTGATCGACGTTGGTTACCACAAAGGCGCAATCACCGAAGCTGCAAAGCTGGGCATTCCAGTTATCGGCGTGGTTGATACCAACCACTCGCCAGAAGGCGTGACTTACGTCATTCCTGGTAACGATGACTCCTCCAAGGCTATCGCTCTGTACGCCCGTGGCGTTGCAGATGCAATCCTGGAAGGCCGTGCCAATGCAGTGAACGACGTGGTTGAGTCGATCAAGGGCGCAGCTGGCGACGAGTTCGTCGAAGTCAACGATCAGGCTTAATTGAGTTTCCAAGTTTAATCATTGCGGGACAGGGTTTGGTAGCCGCGCTAGCGCGGCAAATTACTCTGTCCCCAACTGAGTAGGCAGGAAGCTTCAGGCAAGTTGAAAAGTTTTGTAAGCGAAGTAGGAAAATCTGAAGCAACTAGATAAGTTTGCAAAACACGCAAGCTGATAAAAGGGAGCGTGTTTGCTCCTTTTTTGCATCACCCGCTTATGCATTAAGCAAGCTTATTTTTACCCGAATTTATTTTGAACGATGGTGCCGGGATGTCAGCCGTTGAGCTTGCTGCCCGACGATATGCCGGCCGCGCCGGCGACATGGCACCAATTGAGCTAGGAGAATAGTATGGCCGCAATTACAGCAGCACTGGTAGGCGAACTGCGCGCAAAGACCGACGCGCCGATGATGGAATGCAAGAAGGCATTGACTGAAGCCGGTGGCGATATGGACAAAGCAGAAGAAATCCTGCGCGTCAAATTGGGCGGCAAGGCTTCCAAGGCCGCTTCCCGCGTGACCGCTGAAGGCGTTGTGGCAGCATACATCGCTGGCGGCGTTGGCGCGCTGGTTGAAGTCAACTGCGAAACCGACTTCGTTACCAAGAACGACGACTTCCTGGCCTTGGCTAACGCCTGCGCCAAGCTGGTTGCAGAAAAAAATCCAGCCGACGTGGCAGCCCTGTCGGCTTTGCCATTAGGCGATAGCACCGTTGAAGCAACTCGTGCAGCCCTGATCGGCCGTATCGGTGAAAACATGTCGATCCGTCGTTTCGTGCGTTTCGACACAGCAGGCAAGTTGGTTTCCTACTTGCACGGCACCCGTATCGGCGTCATGGTTGAGTTTGATGGCGCTGAAGAGCAAGTCGGCAAGGACGTAGCAATGCACATCGCTGCGATGAAGCCAGTCTCGTTGTCGTCGGATCAAGTGCCAGCCGACCTGATCGAGAAAGAGCGTTCGGTAGCAACCCTGAAGGCGGCCGAATCCGGCAAGCCTGCAGATATCGCTGCCAAGATGATTGAAGGTTCTGTGCAGAAATTCCTGAAGGAAGTTTCCTTGCTGAACCAGACTTTCGTCAAGAACGACAAGCAAACTGTTGAACAAATGCTGAAGGCTACCAACACCAGTGTTAAATCGTTCACCATGTTTGTTGTCGGTGAAGGCATCGAGAAGAAACAAGATGACTTCGCTGCGGAAGTTGCAGCAACTGTTGCTGCGGCCAAGCAGGCGTAAGCAAAAAAAACGGGCCGAAAGGCCCGTTTTTTTGGCTCTATGGAATTTTCTTCCCGGGCCAAGGACTAAGGAATTGCCTTAAGGCCGCTGTTTCTCAATGAGCGGCGAGCATATCGAAGAAATGGTTCCGTAGCCCTGAAAAGCGGCTCAGGAACCTTCTAGTGGATTTTGCTGCAGTTTGGCCTGACAATGGCGCTGCAGTCCTCCAGCTAGGCAAATGACCAAAACAAGTGTGAATCAATCGGAAAGCCACAAGGGGCCCAGACCATGACAAAACCAGCTTATAAGCGTGTTCTCCTGAAACTCTCCGGTGAGGCCCTGATGGGCGATGATGCCTATGGCATCAATCGCGCGACGATCGAGCGGATGGTTGCCGATGTCGCCGAAGTCGCTAAACTGGGTGTCGAGTTGGCTATCGTTATCGGTGGCGGTAATATCTTCCGCGGCGTAGCGCCGGGAGCGCAGGGTATGGATCGCGCAACCGCTGACTACATGGGCATGTTGGCGACAGTGATGAATTCGCTGGCGCTGGCCGATGCAATGCGTCAGATCGGCCTGACCGCCCGTGTGATGTCGGCAATCAGTATCGAACAGGTAGTAGAGCCCTATGTGCGGCCGAAAGCGCTGCAATATCTGGAAGAAGATAAAATTGTCATTTTTGCAGCAGGTACCGGCAATCCATTCTTTACCACCGATACTGCCGCTGCATTGCGTGGTTCGGAAATCGGCGCCGAAATTGTTTTGAAGGCGACCAAGGTCGATGGCGTGTACAGCGCCGATCCAAACAAGGATCCATCGGCAACGCGTTATTCGCACATCACTTTCGATGAGGCAATTACCAAGCATCTGCAAGTCATGGATGCCACTGCATTTGCCCTGTGTCGCGACCAGAAACTGCCAATCAAGGTGTTTTCCATCGTCAAGCCTGGAGCGTTGAAACGCGTCATCATGGGCGAAGATGAAGGAACTTTGGTACACGTTTAAGTTTTCCATGTGCAATTTGCAATATATTTTGCAATAATTGCGCAGTTTTTCTAATGAAAGGTTGTCGTTGGAAGTCCTAGTCCCGAGATTGGCTCGCGTAACAGGTTTCTGGCGGTAGCCGGATAGATTGTTTTTGTAGAGGAGAGCAGCATGAGCGTTGCTGACGTTAAGAAGAATACTGATCAAAGAATGCAGAAGTCGCTGGAGACACTGCGCGCCGATCTGGCGAAAGTACGTACCGGCCGTGCCCACACCGGGATTCTCGACCATGTCATGGTCGATTACTACGGTAGCCAGACCAATTTGAGCCAGATTGCCAATGTGACCCTGATCGATGCGCGTACCATCGGTGTCCAGCCGTGGGAAAAGAAAATGATCGCGGTGGTGGAGAAGGCTATCCGTGAAGCTGATCTGGGTCTGAATCCGTCAACACAGGGCGAAATGATTCGTGTGCCGACGCCACCGCTGACCGAAGAGCGCCGCAAGGAAATGGTAAAGCTGGTCAAGGGCGAAGCGGAAGATGCGAAAATTGCGATTCGCAATATCCGTCGTGATGCCAACGAAGGTTTGAAGAAGTTGGTCAAGGACAAGGAATGTTCGGAAGACGACGAACGTCGTGCACAGGACGAGATTCAGAAACTGACCGACAAATTCGTGGCCGAAATTGATAAGCAAGTGATCGACAAAGAAAAAGAAATCCTGACGGTTTAATCATTGCCGGGCAGTATTTAGTACGTAGGGTGGGCAATGCGTGCCCGCGCATCGCCCGCGTATCGCGAGGCTGCTTGAGGTGAGCGGATACTGAATTTCACCCGGGTACGCATCTCCACCCCGCAGCTGATAGCCCGTCCTACCGTCTCATTTTTTCTTATTTCAATATTTATGGCTCATTCAAGTTCTACGCAATCGGTACCATCGAGCTCCACGGTGCCACGGCACGTTGCCATCATCATGGACGGTAATGGTCGCTGGGCGACGGGCCGCTTTTTGCCACGCGTTGCTGGTCATGGCAAGGGTGTCGAGGCGGTACGCGAGATCGTGGAAGCGTGTGCCGTACGCGGCGTTGAATATCTGACTTTATTTGCGTTCAGTTCCGAGAACTGGCGGCGTCCTGCCGAAGAGGTATCGTTGCTGATGCGCTTGTTCATGGCGGCGCTGGAGCGCGAAGTCGGCAAGATGCACGCCAATGGGATTCGTCTCAAGGTGGTTGGCGATCTGGGGCGTTTCGACGACAAACTGCAACAGATGATCGATAACGCCGAACGCAAGACAGCCGGCAATACCGCCATGACCGTCACGATATGTGCAAACTACGGCGGTCGCTGGGATGTGATGCAGGCTGTGCAGAAAATGGTCGCAGCACGCGCTGCAAGCAACCCGCAACAAGCTGGCGCCGGACAGGATGTCACAGCATTCACCGAAGAGGAACTGGCGCAGCACTTGGCGATGGCCTATGCGCCTGAGCCCGACCTGTTTATCCGCACCGGTGGCGAACAGCGTATTTCCAATTTCCTGTTATGGCAGCTTGCCTACAGCGAACTTTATTTCACCGATACCTATTGGCCTGACTTCGGCGCAGCCGAACTCGACAAGGCGATCGCCTCCTATCAACAACGGGAGCGGCGCTTTGGGCGTACCAGCGAACAACTGGTTGAACAGAAAAAGGCTTCCTGATGCTTAGAACGCGTGTCATCACTGCGTTATTGTTACTGGCAGTCCTGCTGCCGATTCTTTATTTCAATTATTACCCTGCGTTTGCCGTCGTATCGGCGCTGTTCTTTGCTGCCGCCATCTGGGAAAGCGCCAGGCTGTTCGGTGGCGCCGGCGGTTCCGCCCTGATGTGGGGCGGAGCGGCGCTGCTGCTATTCGCGGCAGTTCTCTATGTTGGCAGTGGCCCGAATATCCGTCTGCTGTTCGCTCTATGCGTGGCAATCTGGTGTTTGCGCTTCGTACCGTCGCTGGCGCTTGGTTTGCCGGCACTTACCAGCCTCGGTAACCGCTTGGTGGCAGGCAGCTACGCGATAGCGGTTTTTGGCTGTTTCCTGGCGATAGTCGTATTGTTCCATCACTCGCCGATGTATCTGCTGTCGGTGTTGGTGATAGTGTGGGCGGCGGATATCGGCGCATATTTTGCCGGCAAGGCCTTTGGCCGGCACAAGCTGGCGCCTTCGATTTCTCCCGGAAAGTCCTGGGAAGGCGCGATCGGTGGCTGGCTGCTGGTACTGCTGATGCTGGCTGGCTTTAGCGTCACGCCTGCGCTGACGGATACTTTCCCGGTGCGCCTGTTGGCGACCTGGGGTTGGCCTGGCGCGCTGGCCGTGATGACGGTGCTGGTGGCCGCCAGTGTGGTCGGCGACCTGTTCGAGTCGATGCTGAAGCGTCGTGCAGGCGTCAAGGACAGCAGCAATCTGTTGCCTGGTCATGGCGGTGTGCTGGATCGCGTCGACGCGCTGATCCCGGTGCTGCCCCTGGCGGCTTTGTTAAGTTTCTGGTTTTAGTTTGAACATGCAAAATATTACGATTCTCGGCTCCACCGGTTCAATCGGCATGTCGACGTTGGACGTGCTGGCGCGCCATCCCGAGCGTTATTCGGTCTATGCGCTGACAGCGCACAGCCGGGTTGAGCAACTGGCGGAGCAGTGCCTGCAATTTAAACCCAAGCTGGCAGTCGTCGGCAGCGCAGCCGCGGCGCAACAGTTGAGCAAACTGTTGCGCGCGAAAGGCTTGCATACCGAAGTGGCATATGGCGAGGCGGCGCTGTGCGAGGTTGCCGGCGCCGATGCCTGCGACGTCGTGATGGCTGCGATTGTCGGCGCGGCGGGCCTGGCGCCTTCGCTGGCAGCTGCGCGCGCCGGCAAGAAAATCCTGCTGGCCAACAAGGAAGCACTGGTCATGTCGGGCCAGTTGTTCATTGATGCAGTTAGCAAGAGTGGGGCGGTATTGCTGCCGATCGACAGCGAACACAACGCGATTTTCCAGTGTTTGCCGCATGGTTATCAACGTCAGCCGGCGGCTGTCGGCGTCGAGAAGATTCTATTGACCGCATCCGGCGGGCCGTTCCTGCATCGCGCCGTAGAAACCTTGGGCGCGGTTACCCCGGCGGAGGCGATTGCCCATCCAAACTGGGTCATGGGCCGCAAGATTTCAGTCGACTCTGCGACCATGATGAACAAGGGCCTGGAAGTGATCGAGGCGCATTGGCTGTTCGGCGCTTCGGCTAGCCAGATCGAAGTCGTGATCCACCCGCAGAGCGTTATCCATTCGATGGTGTCATATATTGATGGCTCGGTGCTGGCGCAGCTCGGCAATCCTGATATGCGTACGCCGATTGCCAATGCCTTGGCCTATCCTGAGCGGATTGCGTCCGGCGTTGGCCCGCTGGATTTGACAGTCATCGGCCAGTTACAATTTACCCGTCCCGATCTGCTACGCTTTCCCTGTCTGAAACTCGCGTATGATGCATTGCTTGCCGGCGGTTCGGCGGCAACAATATTGAACGCGGCGAATGAAGTCGCTGTCCAAGCTTTTCTAGATGAAAAAATCGGGTTTCGCATGATCGACCAACTGATTGCCCGCACCATGGATAAATTGCCGCTTTGCGCGGTTACGGATATCGATGCGCTGCTCGAACAGGATCAGCTTGCCCGGGAAACAGTACAATCCTTGATTTCCTGAACGCGACCATCCATCTCATGGCCTTCCTGCAAACTATCCTGGCATTTATTGTTGCGCTTGGCTCTCTGGTTGTCATCCACGAGCTTGGCCACTATTGGGTCGCACGGCTGTGCGGCGTCAAGGTGCTGCGCTTTTCGGTCGGTATGGGAAAAATCGTTTTTTCGCGACGCTTTGGTCCAGATCAGACTGAGTGGGCGCTTTCCATCCTGCCTCTGGGCGGTTACGTCAAAATGCTGGATGCGCGCGAGCAGGATGTGAGCGGCTTGTCGCCGCAGGAATTGAAGCGCGAATTCACCAGCCAGTCGGTCTGGAAGCGCATGGCGATCGTGGCGGCAGGGCCGCTGGCGAATTTTGCTCTTGCCATTTTGTTATTTGCCGGATTGTACACGTACGGTGTGCCTGAGCCGACTACCAAAGTCCGGGCAATGTCCGAGCAATCGGTGGCCTATAAGGCCGGCTTGCGCGGCGGTGACCTGATTACGGCCGTGAACGGCGAACCGGTCCAGATCTGGTCCGAATTGCGTTGGAAAGTGCTGCAGGGCGCGGTCGACAAGACGCCGGTCAAGCTGGATATCCAGCGGCAGGACCCGGCGGTTGCAGACGGCCATCTGCTCGATACGGTCAGCTTGCCGGTCGACAGCCTGAACACCAAAGACCTGGAAGGCGACTATCTCGGCAAGCTCGGCATCGGCCTGGCTCGTCCAAAAGCCGTGTTGGGCAAGGTGATGCCGGACGGTCCTGCGATGAAGGCCGGCTTGCGCGAAGGCGATCTGGTGACAGCAATTGACGGCCAGCCGGTTGCCGACGGCCTGGCTTTCGTCGAGCGGGTACGTGCTTCTCCTGGCAAACCAGTGAATCTGTCGGTTTTGCGAAATGGCAATACTCTGGCTGTGAATGTTACGCCGGAGGCGCAAGACGCCAATGGCGCGCAGATCGGCTTGATCAAGGTCGAGGTACCGCTGGCGCCGGAAATGATTGTTGCCAGCAGCCCGCCATTGCAAGCCCTTGCCAAGGGCGCCAAGAGGACCTGGGACAGCAGTATTTTGACTCTCAAGATGCTTGGCAAGATGGTGATCGGTGAGGTTTCCTGGAAAAATATCACCGGTCCGATCACGATTGCCGATTATGCCGGCCAGACGGCGCGCATCGGTGCAATCAGCTATCTGAGCTTTATTGCCTTGATCAGTATCAGTTTGGGGTCATGAATTTGCTCCCCATTCCGGTTCTAGATGGCGGCCATTTGCTGTATTATTCGCTGGAAGTTTTGACTGGACGGCCGATTTCTGAGCGGGTTGGTGCAATTGCCCAGCGCGCAGGTATCGGTATTCTGATGACATTGATGATGGTTGCCGTGTTTAACGACGTCGTCAGGCTCATATTTTAAGTTCCGCTTTCTTGTCTGACAATCGTGGCGGACAAGGACATTGATAAAAAACGATCGCTAATGAAATTACATTCCGAGCATTCCCCTTTGTCGATTCTTCCCCGTCGTTTGATTGCCGCCGCCGCCTTTGCCGTGTGCTCAGGGCAAGCTATGGCCGTGCAGCCGTTCGTGGTCAAGGATATCCGCATCGAAGGCATCCAGCGTACCGAAGCCGGTACCGTTTTCAGCTACTTGCCGGTGCGCGTGGGTGAGACATTCACCGACGAAAAGGGTACTGCGGCGATCAAGGCATTGTATGCAACCGGTTTCTACAAGGATGTCCGAGTTGAGGCCGAAGGCGACGTGCTGGTGGTCATGGTGGAAGAACGGCCATCGATCGCAGGCGTTGATTTCTCCGGCATCAAGGAATTCGACAAGGATCAGCTGACCAAGGCGCTCAAGGAAATCGGCGTTGGCGAGTCGCGCATCTTTGACAAGGCGCAGGTTGACCGCGCTGAACAGGAACTGAAGAAACAATATCTGTCGCGCGGCCTGTACGGCATGAAAGTGACGACCACCGTGACGCCGATCGAGCGTAATCGGGTCAATGTCACGTTTGCCGTCGATGAAGGCGAAGTGTCCCGCATCAAGGAAATCCGTTTCGTCGGCAACAAGGCATTCTCGGATGGCACCTTGCGCGACCAGATCAAGCTGCGTTCGCCGGGCTGGTTCACCTGGTACACCAAGGCTGACCAATATTCGAAAGAAAAATTGTCGGGTGACATCGAGACGCTGCGTTCGTACTACCTGAACCGTGGCTATATCGAGATGCAGGTCGAGTCGACCCAGGTGTCGATCACGCCGGACAAGAAAGACATCTACATCACCGTCAATATCAATGAAGGTGACAAGTACAAAGTATCGGATATCAAGCTGGAAGGCGAGATGTTCGGACGCAACGACGAACTGGCGTCGCTGCTGGAGCTCAAGAAGGGCGACGTCTTCAACGGTGAAAAACTCAACAACAGCACCAAGAAGATGTCCGAGCGACTGGGCAATTTCGGCTATGCGTTCGCCAACGTGAATGCCAATCCCGAACTGGATCACGACAAGAAGGAAGTGGCGTTTACGATCCTGGTTGATCCGGGCAAGCGCGTCTATGTGCGCCACATCAATGTGGCTGGCAACACCAAGACACGCGATGAAGTGGTGCGTCGCGAATTCCGCCAGTTCGAGGATTCCTGGTACGACGGCTCGAAGATCAAGCTGTCGCGTGATCGCGTCGACCGCCTTGGCTACTTCAAGGATGTCGCCATCGAGACCCCGGAAGTGGCTAACACGTCCGACCAGGTCGATATCAACATGTCCGTCACCGAGAAGCCAACCGGCAATATTCAGGTCGGCGCTGGTTTCTCCCAGACCGACAAATTGAGCCTGTCCGGTTCGATCCAGCAGCAGAATGCTTTCGGCAGCGGTAATACCATCGGTCTCGACATCAATACCAGCAGTTACTCGCGGGTGATTGCGCTGTCCCAGACCAATCCGTACTTTACCGACGACGGTATCAGCCGCACCTATGACGTTTATCTGCGTACCGTGCGTCCATCGCCGTACACGACTGGTGACTACCGCGTGCGCACCATCGGTAGCGATATCAAGTTCGGCGTGCCGTTTTCGGAGCTGGACACGGTGTTCTTCGGTGTCGGTATCGAAAACACCAACGTGCAGGCCGATAACACCAGCCCACTGCTGTATCAGCAATACGTGAATGACTTCGGTAATGGCGTACTGGTACCTAGCGGACTGGGTTATAACTGGCTGGCCAACCCGGCGTCGGCAACCACCAACAGTTTCCCGCTGACCGCTGCATGGCAGCGCGATAGCCGCGACAGCGCACTGGTACCGACCAAAGGCCGCTATCAGCGCGCCAGCCTGGAAGTGTCGGCAGTCGGCAGCTTGCAGTACTATCGCGCCAGCTACCAGCATCAGTACTTCCAGCCGATGTTCAGCAACGCTGTGACTCTGGCTCTGAATGGTGAGATTGACTATGGCCGCGGTATCGGCGGCAAGCCGTTCCCAGTGTTCAAGAACTACTATGCCGGTGGTATCGGCACCGTGCGCGGCTTCGAGGGTTCGACCCTTGGCGTCGGCACCAACGTTGACCAATATGGCGATTCGATGGGTGGTGCATCGCGTCTGTTCGGCAATCTGGAACTGCAATTCCCGTTCCCAGGTTCCGGTAGCGACCGTACATTACGCTGGTTCACCTTCCTCGACAGCGGCCAGGTTTATGCCGACAAGGCGCCTATGCAGCTGAGCGAGTTGCGTTATTCTACGGGTATCGGTTTGAGCTGGGTATCGCCGATCGGCCCATTGAAAATCAGTTACGGCAAACCTCTGAATGCGAAGCCGACCGACAAGCAGCAGGCGTTCCAGTTCCAGTTGGGCACAGGCTTCTAAACGGGGGGATGAGCTGCATGATTGCAGACCCTGGCAAGAATGGCATAATGCACAAGTTGTGCATCATTTGAATTGCGGAGAATTGTTTTGAAATCGCTAATTAAATCTTTAACATCATTGCCCTCGGCCAGCTTGCTGGCGATGTGTTTATTGTCGGTGGCGCCGGCACATGCTGACGACGGTTCAAAAATTGCTTTTGTCAGCAGTGAACGTATCCTGCGCGAAGCGGCACCTGCCAAGGCCGCTCAATCCAAGATCGAAGCTGAATTTTCCAAGCGCGACAAAGACTTGCAGGATCTGGCAGCTCGTCTGAAGGCAACTGCAGACAAGCTGGACAAGGATTCGGCGGTGATTTCGGAGTCGGAGCGGATCCGCCGCCAGCGTGAACTGAGCGATATGGATAAGGATTTCCAACGCAAGCAACGTGAATTCCGCGAAGACCTGAACCAGCGCCGTAACGAGGAATTGGCGATTGTGCTGGAGCGTTCGACCAAGGCCATCAAGCAGATTGCTGAAGCGGAAAAGTACGATATTGTGTTCCAGGAAGGCGGCGTCTATGTCAGCCCACGTATCGATATCACCGACAAAGTATTGAAGATCCTCAACAAGTAATTTGCTTGTTTTCAGGACAAGAGGCGAAGCACCAGGCCGGCGTATCAGCATGGTGCTTTGCCCGTTAGCAGCAAACCAATGAATTACCCCGTCCTCAACTGATTAAAAAGGCCACGATGAGCACTCGGCTGAAAGAATTGGTCGAAAGCTTGGGTGGCCAATTGATCGGTGATGCGGATACGCAAGTTTCCGGCATTGCGCCACTGAGCGACGCAACCGCCTCCCAGATCACCTTTCTCTCCAATCCCAAGTTTCGACCCCAGGTAGCGCAAACGCAAGCGGCTGCTATTATCCTGTCTGCTGCGGATGATGCCGTGGTCGGCGCCGATTACCATGGCGCGCGTATTGTCGCCGCTAATCCGTACGCGTATTTTGCCAAGGCCGCGCAGTTTTTCGCGGCGCGCAATGCGATCCCTGTCGTTCCCGGCATTCATCCGGCGGCCACTGTCGATCCGGGCGCACACGTAGCGGCTAGTGCCCATATTGGACCGAATGTGGTGATTGAGGATGGCGCCGTGATCGGTGAAAAGGCCAGGATCGAAGCCGGATGTGTGATCGGGCGGGGCGTAAAGATCGGTTCTGATAGTTGTCTTTATCCCAATGTCACTGTGTACGCAGCCTGCGAGATCGGTGCGCGGGTGATCATTCACTCCGGCGTTGTGATCGGCGCCGATGGCTTTGGCTTTGCCAATGAAGGCGGGACTTGGGTGAAGATTCCGCAAACCGGCCGGGTGCTGATCGGCGACGATGTTGAAATCGGCGCCAATACCACCATCGATCGCGGTGCGTTGGCCGATACGGTGATTGAGGAGGGCGTGAAACTGGATAATCAGATCCAGATCGCCCACAACTGCCATATCGGCGCGCATACTGCGATTGCCGCCTGTGCAGGGATTGCCGGCAGCGCCCGGATCGGCAAATATTGCTCGATCGGCGGCGCCGCGATGATCCACGGTCACATTACCATCGTCGATCACGTGCATGTGTCAGCGGGTACGCTGGCGCTGCGCTCGATCTCCGAACCTGGCCAGTACACTGGCTTTTACCCGATTGCCAAGCACGGCGATTGGGAAAAATCTGCAGCCTTGGTACGCAATCTGAACGGAATGCGTGAGAAAATCCGGGCTCTGGAAAAATCTGTCAAACAGCTTACCGAAAAAGATAATGAATAGCGCAACCAACACACTCGACATCAATCAGATCAAAAAATACCTGCCGCATCGCTATCCGCTGCTGCTGGTTGATCGCGTATTGAACTGGGAAAGCGGCAAGTCGATCACGGCAATCAAGAATGTCACGATCAACGAAGAGTTTTTCAACGGCCATTTCCCTAACAAACCGGTGATGCCGGGTGTCTTGACGATCGAAGCGCTGGCGCAAACCGCCGCACTGCTGTCGTTCCTGACTGAAGGCCGTACGCCGGACGAGAACACCGTGGTGTACTTCCTCGGCATCGACAATGCGCGCTTCCGTCGTCCGGTTGAACCGGGCGACCAGATCAAGCTGGACGTTGAAATCGTCCGCGTAGTCCGCGGCATCTGGAAGTACAAGGCGATTGCCAGCGTCGATGGCGAACTGGCGGTCGAAGCCGAATTCATGTGCACCATGCGCACTGCGGTCAGCCCAACCATCGGCGCCGCAGCCGCTGCTACACCTGCTGCGTGAACCGATGACGCGCATTCATCCTACCGCCCTCATCGATCCGAAGGCGGCGCTCGATAGTACAGTGGAAGTCGGCGCTTACTCGGTAATCGGTCCTCATGTTTCGATTGGTCCCAACACCAAGATCGGCCCGCACGTAGTGATTGAGGGGCATACGACGATCGGTCGCGACAATGCGATTTTCCAGTTCGGCTCGATCGGCGCTGCACCGCAGGACAAGAAATACGCTGGCGAACCGACGCGTCTGGAAATCGGCGACCGCAACACCATCCGCGAATTCGTCACGCTTAATCTTGGCACGGTCCAGGATGGCAGTGTCACTCGTATCGGCGACGATAACTGGGTGATGGCCTATGTACACGTTGCGCATGACTGCCAGATCGGCAGCAACACTACCATTGCCAACAATGCAACATTGGCTGGCCACGTGCATATCGGCGATTGGGTGCTGCTGGGTGGATTTACCACCGTGCACCAGTTTTGCCGCATCGGTGCCCATGCGATGACCGCATTTACTGCTGCCGTCAGCCAGGATGTGCCGCCGTTCGTGACCGCAGCCGGCAATCGCGCCGAACCGGTCGGCATCAACAGCGAAGGCTTGCGCCGCCGTGGTTTCAGCAGCGAGCAGATCATGGCGGTCAAGCGTGCCTACCGGACTGTCTATCGTTCCGGCCTGGCGCAGGAAGATGCGCTGGCGGCGCTGGCCCAAGAAGAGGCCAAAGTGCCGGACTCAGCTGAATATTTGAAACTGATGCGCGAATTCATCGCATCCTCGACGCGCGGCATCATCCGCTGACATGGCGGAGAACGATTCCAACGTAGCTGTAGCAATGGTCGCGGGTGAAGCTTCCGGCGACTTGCTGGCCAGCCGCCTGCTGTCCGGCTTGCGGCCGCACCTGCCGGATGCGCGGATGTACGGCATCGGCGGCGCCAAGATGGCGGAATACGGCTTTGTCAGCGACTGGCCGATGGAAAAGCTGTCGGTTAACGGCTTGTTCGAAGTGCTCGCTCACTACCGCGAACTCAAGGGCATCCAAAACACACTGCGCGATCGCTTGCTGGCGGATAAGCCGAATGTGTTCATCGGTGTCGATGCGCCCGACTTCAACTTCGGCCTGGAGGCGCAATTGCGCCAGGCCGGGATTCCCACCGTGCATTTCATTGGGCCTTCTATCTGGGCCTGGCGTGGCAGCCGTATCACGAAGATCGCCCGGGCGGCTTCGCACATGCTGGTGATCTTTCCGTTTGAAGAAGAGATTTACCGCAAGGCCGGGATTCCTGTCACTTATGTCGGCCATCCGCTGGCGCAGGTGATTCCAATGGTGCCCGATGTCGCCGCAGCACGCAGTACGTTGGGCTTGCCCGTTGACAGCCGCGTGGTGGCGATCATGCCGGGCAGCCGCATGGGTGAACTGAAGTACAACGCGATCGCATTTGTGCAAGCGGCGAAGATACTGGCGCAGCGCGATCCCGGTATGCGCTTCATTGCGCCGATGGCGGGTGCGCGTCAGAGTAGATTTTTCAGCGAGTTGGTGGCGCAGGCCGGTTTGCAGGATGTGCCGATCCAGTTGCTGGATGGCCAGTCGCACGCGGCGATGGCCGCTGCTGACGCTGTGCTGGTGGCATCGGGCACCGCGTCGCTCGAAGTGGCGCTGTACAAGAAGCCGATGGTGATCGCCTACAAAATGATGCGCGCTACCTGGGAAATTCTGCGCCACATGAGTTATCAGCCGTGGATCGGCTTGCCGAATATCCTGGCGCGCGAATTCCTGGTGCCGGAACTGTTGCAGAACGCCGCCACACCTCAGGCGCTGGCCGATGCTTTATGGAAGCAGCTCGAAGATGAGCCGCACAAGGCCATGCTGCGGCAACGATTCACCGACATGCATCACAGCTTGCTGCGCGACACCGCCAGCGAGAGTGCGCAGGCCGTATTGAATATCATCGAACAACAACAGAACAAGCGTTCGTCCAGCATTCTGCGCGGCTGATCTGGCGCTGTCTTTTCTACCTCTTATTTTGCTGCGGCAGCCGTGACCATGTCCGATTCCAATCTTTCTCTTTTTAATTACGACGACTACGAAGGCGAGATCATCTGCGGTGTCGACGAAGCCGGTCGCGGCCCGTTGGCAGGGCCGGTATTCGCGGCGGCGGTGATTCTCGATCCGCAACGGCCGCTGATCGGCGTACGCGATTCAAAAAAATTGACTGCCGAGCGGCGCGAGGCGCTGGCTGAACAGATCAAGGCCAATGCTTTAGCCTGGGCAATTGCCGAATGTTCTGAAGAGGAAATCGATTCGCTCAATATTTTGCAGGCCACCATGCTAGCGATGCGGCGCGCGGTGGAGGGCTTGTCGACATTGCCGACGCTGGCGCTGATCGACGGCAACCGTTGTCCAACACTCAGCATTCGCTCCGAGGCTATCGTCAAAGGCGATGACAAGGTACAGGCCATTTCGGCCGCATCGATCCTGGCCAAGACCGCGCGCGATGCAGCGCTGCAGGTATTGCACGAACAATATCCACACTACGCTTTCGACCAGCACAAGGGCTATCCGACCGCATTGCACATGGAGCGGTTACGGCTGCATGGCGTGTCGCCGGTGCATCGTAAATCCTACGCGCCGGTGCGCGCCTTGCTGGGCGTCAAGCCGGCAACAGCATGATCGCAATGGGAGCGCAATGAAAACCATCACATCCACGGCCAATCCACTGTACAAGGAACTCAAGCATCTCGCCACCAACGCCCATGCGCGGCGCAAGGCCGGGCGCAGCCTGCTGGATGGCATCCATCTGTGCGAAGCCTATCTGCAGCATGTCGGTTTGCCGGCATTGTGCGTGGTGAGCCAGAGCGCGCTGGAGCACCATGAAGCCGCTCCCTTGATTGCGCAGTGCCAGGCGGGCGCTGTGTCGGGCATTGTCTTGCCGGATTCGCAGTACCAGGCGCTGAGCCAGGTCGAACATGGCGTCGGCCTGCTATTCGTGATTGAAACGCCGCATGTGGTCGTGCCTGCCGCGCTGACGCAATCGGCGGTGCTGCTCGACAATCTGCAGGATCCGGGCAATCTCGGTTCGATCCTGCGCAGTGCGGCGGCGGCGGGCATCAAACAGATCTACTGTTCGGAAGGCACGGCTTCGGCATGGTCGCCGAAGGTGCTGCGGGCCGGGATGGGCGCGCATTTCATCCTGGAGATTTTTGAAGGCGTTGACCTGGCCGCCTTGATGGCCAGCGCGCAGGTACCGGTGCTGGCGACCAGCTCCTATGCTACCCAAAGCATCTACCAGGCCGATTTGAGCGGCGCGCTGGCTTGGCTGTTCGGCCATGAAGGGCAGGGGGTTGCCGAGGATTTGCTGCAATTGGCGAGCCAGCAAGTCGTGATTCCGCATCGCGGGCAGATGGAGTCACTGAATGTGGCTGCGGCTGCGGCGGTGTGTTTTTTTGAGCAGTTGCGGCAAAGCTGATTCGCCTGCTTTGCGGTTTTGTAAGGTGGCAAAATGCTTGCCTACCTTACGCTGCCTTCGGCATTGGCTTAGAAGGTCCGTATGTCCGGCTTGATATCCTGCAGGATCGTCGCGGCGATTTCTTCGATCGACTTGGTGGTGGACGACATCCAGCGTATCCCCTCGCGGCGCATGATTTTTTCGGCCTCGTTGACTTCATAGCGGCAATTTGTCAGCGCCGCGTATTTACTTCCAGGGCGTCGCTCATTGCGGATTTCCGACAGGCGATCAGGGGCGATGGTCAGACCGAAAATCTTTTGCTTGAACGGCAACAGTCCGCTCGGTAACTTGTCTCTTTCGAAATCTTCGGGAATCAACGGGTAATTGGCCGCCTTCACGCCAAACTGCATCGCCAGATAGAGACTGGTCGGGGTCTTGCCAGAACGCGACACGCCGACCAGGATCACATCGGCATCGGCCAGATTTTTGTGCGACTGGCCGTCGTCGTGCGCCAGCGAGAAATTGATGGCTTCGATCCGGTTCTTGTATTCGTCGGTGTTGGCGGTATTGTGGCTGCGGCCAATAGTGTGAGTCGATTTGACGCCTAACTCCTTTTCCAGCGGCTCGACAAAGGTCTGGATCAAATCCATGTGCATCGCCTTGGCGTGCTGGATCACTTTCGATAAGTCGGCTTTCACCAGAGTCGAAAAAACGATAGGCAGCTTGCCGTCCGCGGCATAGGCTTCATTAATTTTTCGGGTGGCGTCATAGGCTTTGTCGAGCGTGTCGATGAACGGCAGGCGTACTTGCTTGAAACGTAGCTCGAACTGGGTCAGCACCGAGTGGCCGAAGGTTTCCGCCGTGATGCCGGTGCCATCGGAAACAAAGAACACTGTACGATTGGCTGGGGTCAGTGGGGCTGGAGCGGCATCTAGCATGATGTTATTAAAAGAATAATATAAATTAAACAAGGCCCGAGGCGACCAGGGCCCGGCATTGTGCCGCGAAAGTTTATCGCTTGCGGCAGCAGGAAATAGACCTTGGGCTCTAGCCCGTAGTTGTCGGGTTTCGCCTTGTACGCCTTTTGAACGTAAATTGGCATAAAATGACGACCAACTGATTATTTCGAGCTACCTGACGAAGAATAACAAAAAGCCAAGGGCGGCGAAGGCAATTGTGAAGATTTCTTATCATCAAACTAGAGGTTGTTATGTCCAATGCAATACAGATGGGTGCTACCCAGGGGGCGGCTTACGTCATCTCCTTTGAAAATCTGCGGATGACGGATGTCGATTCCGTCGGAGGCAAAAATGCATCACTGGGTGAAATGATCAGCCAGCTGGCCGGCGCCGGAGTGCGGGTGCCGGGCGGCTTTGCTACGACTGCGCAGGCATTCCGCGACTTTCTGTCGCATAGTGTCGACGGTGGACCGGCCTTGGCCGACCGCATCGCAGAACGCCTGGCAACCTTGAATATCGAAGACGTGCGGGCACTGGCGCAAGCCGGCGCCGAGATTCGTCAATGGATCATTGAAACCCCGTTCCAGCCGCGCCTGGAACAGGAAATCAATGATTTCTACAAACGCCTGGTAGCAGATTCTTCCAGCGAAATGTCGTTTGCCGTGCGTTCTTCCGCAACCGCGGAAGATTTGCCGGACGCTTCTTTCGCTGGTCAGCAGGAAACTTTCCTCAACGTGGTCGGCATCGACAACGTGCTGGAAGCGATGAAACACGTGTTCGCCTCCTTGTATAACGACCGCGCGATCTCCTATCGCGTGCACAAAGGCTTTACCCACGCCGAAGTTGCGTTGTCGGCCGGTGTGCAGCGTATGGTGCGTTCCGACGTCGGCGCTGCCGGCGTCATGTTCACGCTGGATACCGAATCCGGTTTCAAGGATGTGGTGTTCATCACGTCGAGCTACGGCCTGGGTGAGACAGTAGTGCAGGGCGCGGTGAATCCGGACGAATTCTACGTCCACAAGCCAATGCTGGAACAAGGCAAGCTGCCGATCATCCGCCGCAACATCGGCTCCAAGCTGATCAAGATGGAATTCACCGGCGAAGCCAAGGCCGGCCGTTCGGTTCGCACCGTTGATGTGCCGATTGAGCTGCGTAACCGCTATTCGCTGAACGATACTGAAATCGTCGAACTGGCCAAATACGCCACCATCATTGAGAAGCACTATCAGCGTCCGATGGATATCGAGTGGGGCAAGGATGGCCGCGATGGCAAGTTGTACATTTTGCAGGCGCGTCCGGAAACCGTGAAGTCGCAGGAAAAATCCACCGACGCGCAGCAGCGTTTCAAGCTCAAGGGCGTTGGTACCGTACTGACTCATGGCCGTGCTATCGGCCAGAAGATCGGTGCCGGTCCAGTGCGCGTGATTCATGACGCGTCTGAAATGGAACGGGTTCAACCAGGCGACGTGCTGGTTGCTGACATGACCGACCCTAACTGGGAACCGGTGATGAAGCGTGCTTCGGCGATCGTCACCAACCGTGGCGGCCGTACCTGTCACGCGGCGATTATCGCGCGCGAACTGGGCGTGCCGGCAGTGGTCGGTTGCGGCGACGCTACCGACGTGCTGAAGGACGGCACGCTGGTCACCGTCTCTTGCGCCGAAGGCGACGAAGGCAAGATTTATGACGGCCTGCTGGAAACTGAGGTGTCCGAAGTGGCGCGCGGCGAGCTGCCGGCGCTGCCGTTGAAGATCATGATGAACGTTGGTAACCCGCAGCTGGCTTTCGACTTCCAGTCGATTCCGAATGGCGGTGTCGGCCTCGCGCGCCTGGAATTCATCATCAACAACAACATCGGCGTGCATCCGCGTGCGATCCTGGAATATCCGAACATCGATGCCGATCTGAAGAAGGCGGTTGAATCGGTCGCGCGTGGCCATGCTTCGCCGAAGGCATTCTATGTCGACAAGCTGGCTGAAGGTATCGCCACCATCGCCGCCGCTTTCTGGCCAAAGAAAGTCATTGTGCGCCTGTCCGACTTCAAGTCGAACGAGTACAAGAAACTGATCGGCGGTTCGCGTTACGAACCTGATGAAGAAAATCCGATGCTGGGTTTCCGTGGCGCCGCCCGTTACCTGGCCAGCGACTTTGCCGAAGCATTCGAAATGGAATGCCAGGCCATGAAGCGGGTGCGTAATGACATGGGCCTGACCAACGTCGAGATCATGGTGCCTTTCGTTCGTACGCTTGGACAAGCCGAAAAAGTCATCGGTTTGCTGGCCAAGAACGGCCTGGTGCGCGGCGAGAACGATTTGCGCGTGATCATGATGTGCGAAGTGCCATCGAATGCGATCCTGGCCGAGCAGTTCCTGGATTACTTCGACGGTTTCTCGATCGGCTCCAACGACCTGACCCAGCTCACGCTTGGCCTGGACCGCGATTCCGGTATGGAATTGCTGGCAGCTGATTTCGATGAGCGCGATCCAGCTATCCTGGCGTTGCTGGAAAAGGTGATTGCGACCTGTATCGCCAAGGGCAAGTACGTCGGTATCTGCGGCCAGGGCCCATCGGATCATCCGGATTTTGCGGAATGGCTGATGAAGCAGGGCATCGAATCAATTTCGCTGAATCCTGATTCGGTGATCGATACCTGGCAGAAGCTGGCAGCCGCGCAATAACGGTTTGCCAAAGGCAGGGTACTGGCCCTGCGTAAAAAACGCGAGCCATGTGCTCGCGTTTTTTTTGGGCAGGAGAATCGCCGGATGACGGTTTAGTCAGGCTGAAAATTTGAACTGGTGCGAAGCGCTGTAACGGACTGCCAAACCTGCAATGCATCTGCCACGCGCTGAACCACGTCTTGCCAGTCGCCAGCCTGTTGCTGCCGGAACAACCGGACGCTGGGATACCAGGGACTGTCGTCGCGCTCCAGCAGCCAGCGCCAGTCAGGCACCCACGGCAGCAGTATCCATACCGGCTTGCCCAGTGCGCCGGCCAGATGGGCGATCGACGTATCTACGCTGATCACCAGATCCAGATTGGCGATGATGGCGGCAGTGTCGTCGAAGCCGTCGATATCGGCAGCCGACAGCCGCAGTTTGGGTGTGCGTTGCAGGAATGCCAGGTCGGCTTCCCGAACTTCCTTTTGAATCAGGAAGAAATCGGCTGATTCCGATTGCAGCAGTGGCGCAAATTCCGCCAGAGCCATCGAACGGCGCTGGTCATTGGTGTTGCCCGGATTGCCGGAACAGACCAGACCGATCCGCAGTTTTCCTTCCGCCAGATTCTGTTGCGTTTTCCAACGTTGCGCTTTCGCGTCATCGCTATGAAAATAGGCGTGTCCATTCGGAATGGTTGCTGGGATCGTGTCGAGATTGGTCTTGAAGACCAACGGCAGGCTCATCAACGGTGTCTGGTAATCGACTTGCGGCACCGTTTCGCCGATGCCGATCACCTTGATGCCGTTGCCCATGGTCTGGGCAATCGTCTTGAGCGATGGATCCACTTCCAGTACCACGTCGGCGCCTAGCGCAGCCACCATTGGCGCATACCGGCAAAAATGGATGGTGTCGCCCAAGCCTTGTTCCGACCACAGCAGGATGCGTTTGCCGCTGATTGGCTGCTCGCCGAGCCACAGCGGAATATCGGTGTGGCGCGGGGTGTCGGCATTGCCTTTTTTCCAGCGATACTCGTAGCTGCGCCAGCCTTGCTCGAATTGTCCCAGGACCAGTTGCGACAGCGATTGATTCGACAGCACATCTGGGTAGTCACGCTTCAGGCCGAGTGCCTTGCCATAGCTGCTGAGGGCTTCTTCGTGGCGTCGCATGCGGCTCAGCGTCAGGCCATGATCACCCCATGCTTCAGCATTCCGAGGTGTTAGCGCCAGGCCGGTTTCGTGATCGCTCAGCGCTTCCACATAACGCCCGAGCTTGTGGCGGACGACGCCGCGGTCCAGCCAGTGAGCCGGATTCTTAGGATCGAGCGTGACGGCGCGGTCGAGGCAGTCCAGGGCATCCGCATAGCGCTCCAGCTTGTCCAGCGCCAGGCCTTTCTGATACCAGTTATACGGCATCGTCGGTTGCAACGCGATGGCCCGATCAAAGTCGCCCAGCGCCTCGTCAAAATGCCCTAGCTTGTACAGGATGCCTGCCTGGTGCGACCAGCCATCGGCGTAGTCTGGCCAGTGCGCCAACGCTTGTCCTATGCAATGCAAGGCTTCCTGATAACGTTCAAGGCTGGCCAGCGTCACCGTCTTGGCCAACAGGATTTCCGGCTTGACGTAGCCTGTCGAGAGGATGTGTTCATAAGCCAGCAACGCCTCGTCGAAACGGCCTGATTCGAACTGTACCCTGGCCAGTTTGTACTGCAGGGGTACGGACAGCGAAGCATCGTTCGCAGCCAGTCCGATCGCTTTCTTGAACAGCCTGATCGCTTCGTCGCGTTTTCCGGTGGCAGCGGATATCACGCCGAGGATGTGCAGGGCGTCAAAATTTTCGGGCTGGGTGCTTAATATATTCTTCAGCGACCGCTCGGCGCGATCGGCGTTTCCATTCTGGAAATCCTTGTAGGCTTGCTGGATAGGATTGATCGAGTTCATTGATATCTGGCTGAAAGCGGCCCGCGGCTGGAAATCCTCCGCTGGGTAAAATGGGAGCATAGCACTTCATCAAGGCTGCATCAGTATTCGGATATCGTGCATCGGGCATATAGCTACGCTTTCATTGTCAAATGGATTACACTGTGTGCACTCAACATAACGGAGAACGACATATGGCCGGATGGGTGATGTGGATGTTGGCTGCTGGTGTGCTGGTCGTACTCGAACTGTTCAGCACCACCTTTTATTTGTTGATGGTGGCGATCGGCCTTGCGGCCGGCGGCATTGCTGCGCTGGCAGGTCTGGATATCGAGTGGCAGTTGCTGATTGCTGCGATAGTGGCAGTCATTGCTACATACATTCTGCGGCGCAGCAGGTTCGGCCGGCGTGTGAGGGTGCGAGCGGAGCGCGACCCCAATGTCAATCTGGATATCGGCCAATCGCTCATGGTCGACCAATGGCAGCATGAAGGCGGCACTGCCGGCGTTGCAGACCTGTACACGGCGCGCGTCAAGTATCGCGGCGCGATGTGGGATGTTGAACTGGTGCCGTCCGCTGTTGCGCAATCGGGCTCTACGTCATTCACGAAGTGCGTGGCAGCCGGCTGATCGTCGGCAATGCCCCAGATAAGCATTAATCAAGCATTAATCGGTTTTCCAATGTTCATCATCATTTGCCATGGATTGGCAAATGGTCCTGTCTTCAATTCATAAGGAAAAATCATGTTCGGAAGCGTATCGTTAATCCTGTTGGTCATTGCCATCATATTTATCGCCAAGACGATCAAAGTGGTGCCGCAACAGCATGCATGGGTGGTGGAGCGGCTCGGCAAATATCACGCGACACTGGGGCCTGGCTTGAACATCGTGGTGCCGTTTATCGATCGCGTCGCCTACAAGCACGTGTTGAAGGAAATTCCGTTGGATGTGCCGCCGCAGGTTTGTATCACCCGCGACAATACGCAATTGCAAGTTGACGGCATTTTGTATTTTCAGATCACTGATCCGATGCGCGCTTCGTATGGCTCGTCCAACTATATTTCCGCAATCACGCAGCTGGCGCAAACCACCTTGCGTTCTGTGATCGGCAAGATGGAACTCGACAAGACATTTGAAGAGCGCGACCACATCAACACCACGATTGTCAGTGCGATCGATGAATCGGCTGCCAACTGGGGCGTCAAGGTGCTGCGTTATGAAATCAAGGACCTGACTCCACCGAAGGAAATATTGCATGCGATGCAGGCGCAGATCACTGCAGAGCGTGAGAAGCGGGCGCTGATCGCGGCGTCGGAAGGCCGCAAACAGGAACAGATCAATATCGCCACTGGCGAACGCGAAGCGTCGATCGCCAAGTCGGAAGGTGAAAAGCAGGCTTCCATCAACCGCGCACAAGGTCAGGCGGCTGCGATCCTGTCAATTGCGGAGGCGAGCGCTGAGGCGATCCGTAAAACGGCGGCAGCAATCCAGTCGCCGGGCGGTTCAGATGCAGTCAACCTGAAAGTGGCGGAGCAGTATGTGGCGGCGTTCGGCCAACTGGCGAAAACCAATAATTCGATCATCGTGCCGGCTAACCTGGGCGACATGAGCGGATTGATTGCAACCGCCATGCAAGTGGTGAAATCGCAGGGTGGCAAGTCTTAAGCCAAGATGGTAAAAAAAACAGCCCGGCCAACGTCAGTTGCGCCGGGGCTGTTTTTTTAAGGAAATGATTTAACGGCGATGCTGTTTCATTGCTGCGGCGACTTCGCGCTGGCCATCACGTTCGCGCTCTGTGGCACGCTTGTCATGTTGCTTCTTGCCCTTCGCCAGCCCGATCTCGCATTTGATACGGCCGCGCAGGTAATGCAGGTTGATTGGCACCAGCGTATAGCCGGAACGTTCAACCTTGCCAATCAGTTTCTTGATTTCTTCGGCGTGCAGCAATAGCTTGCGGGTCCGTACCGCTTCCGGATGGACGTGGGTGGAGGCGCTGAGGAGGGCGCTGATATGGGCGCCGAACAGGAATACTTCGCCGTTGCGGACGATCACGTAGGCTTCTTTCAGCTGGGCGCGCCCGGCGCGGATTGCCTTGACTTCCCAGCCGTGCAGCTCCATGCCTGCTTCGTAACGCTCTTCGATGAAGTAGTCGTGGAAGGCTTTTTTATTATCAATAATGCTCATGTATTAGGAAAATCGCGCAGGTCGGTTAAAATTTCAAGTTGTGATTCTATCAAACGGTTGATATTCAATGGCAGTAGTGCATAAAACGGTACTTTTGGGATACAGCGCCGAACAGATGTTCGCGTTGGTCGATCGGGTCGAGGATTACCCGCAATTCCTGCCGTGGTGCGGCGGTGTTGAGGTCCGTGAACGTGCCGAGGGCAGGTTGGTGGCGACGCTGAACATACATTACCACGGTATCAAGCAATCGTTTACGACGGAAAACAGCAATACGCCGCCGGTGGCGATGCAGATGCGCTTGCTGGAGGGGCCGTTCAAGCACCTCGACGGCAACTGGAGTTTCAAGGCGCTGCGCGCCGATGCCTGCAAAATCGAGTTCGATCTGCACTACGAATTTTCCAACCGGATCCTTGAAAAGCTGATCGGCCCGGTGTTCAGCATGATCGCCAACAGCTTTGTCGATTCATTCTGCAAGCGCGCCGATGCGGTCTACGGTCATCATGACTGAGGCGGCTGCAAACAACGATGGTGGTGTCACCACCCTCTCCGCGATTCGGATACAGGTCTGTTACGCCACGCCTGAGCTGCAGGTGCTGCGTGAGCTGGAAGTGCCGGCGGGGACGTTGCTGCATGAGGGCATCAAGCGCAGCGGCTTGCTGCAGGAAATGCGGGAAATCGATTTGACCTGCTGGCGGGTTGGCATCTATGGCAAGCTGAAAACGCTCGATACGGTGCTGAGGGATCGCGACCGCATCGAAATTTACCGGCCGCTGATTGCCGATCCGATGGAGTCGCGCCGCAAGCGCGCCGACAAAAAATCCCGCTGACAAGCGGGCTTCTTCGCAAGCTGCAAGTATCCCGATTTATTGGCAATCGTCCAGGATCCGTCTGTTTTCCTGGGTTTGTTGCGCGCGTTGCTCGTCATTGATGTATGAACGCTGGCCGTTGGCGTCAGTCTGGGCGATGCGTGCGCCGGAGTCCAGCGTGCGCTGGTTTGCACGCGCATTGGCGCAATTGGCGGTCTTGTCGGCTTTCTGCTTGGCTTCCTGGGCGGCTTTCTTGTCTTTTTCCGCTTGTTCAACCTTGCGTTTCTGGAATGCTGCATTTTGATCGGCAATGGTAGGCGGCGCTTTTGCGTCGGACTTGCTGTCGGTGCCGGCGTCGGCCTGTTCGGCGTCATTGCCACGCGGCAGGCTGTGGCCTGGCGATTTCAGGATGCGTTTGTTCGGCACCGAGGCCGGTGGCGGCATGTCCGAATACTGTTTCACGCCTTTTTCATCCAGCCACACGAATTGCGCCAGGGCAGAAGTTGCGATGCCGAGCAAGGCCAGCGCTGCAGCGGTGGAAAAAACCTGTTTCAGGCGGATCACTTTCATTGCTTGTCCTTGGGCGCATTGGCAGGAGATTGACAGAGCGGAGATTTCGCCATGTTTTGCACCCCATGTCAATCAAACGATAGTGCTTTGTGGAAATATTTTGCCAGTTTTGCGTGGCGTTAGGCGACTTGCGCAGATTTCTGTATAATTCGGTTTTGCGCCTATAGGAAAAACTATGCGTCTACTTCAAAAAGCACTCACGTTCGATGACGTGCTGTTGGTTCCGGCTTATTCGGACGTCCTCCCCAAAGACACTACCCTCAAAACACGTCTGTCCCGCAATATCGATATCAACATTCCGTTGTTGTCGGCTGCGATGGATACCGTGACTGAAGCGCGGCTGGCTATCGCCATGGCGCAAGAGGGCGGCATCGGCATCATCCACAAGAATCTGACCGCGCAGGAACAGGCGCGCGAAGTTTCCAAGGTCAAGCGTTTCGAATCCGGCGTGGTGCGCGATCCGATCACGATCCCGCCTAATATGCGCATCCGCGAAGTGATGGCATTGTCTGAATTGCATGGCATCAGCGGTTTCCCGGTGGTCGAAGGCAATCGTCTGGTCGGCATCATCACCAACCGCGACCTGCGTTTTGAAGAAGAACTGGACGCCGAAGTCAGCGCCAAGATGACCCCGCGCGATAAGCTGGTCTACGTCAAGGACGGCGCCGATCTATCGGAAGCCAAGCGCCTGATGAACAAGCACCGCCTGGAACGCGTAATGGTGGTCAACGATGCTTTCGAGCTGCGCGGCCTGATCACGGTGAAGGATATCCAGAAATCGACATCGCATCCGCTGGCCTCCAAGGACAGCCAGGGCAAGCTGCGCGTAGGCGCGGCAGTTGGTGTCGGCGCTGATAACGAAGAACGCATCGAACTGCTGGTGAAAGCCGGCGTCGACGTCATCGTGGTTGATACCGCGCATGGCCACTCCAAGGGCGTGCTGGATCGCGTCAAGTGGGTCAAGCAGAATTTCCCGCAGGTTGAAGTCATCGGCGGCAATATCGCTACCGCTGCTGCCGCCAAGGCGTTGGCAGACCACGGCGCCGACGGCGTCAAGGTCGGTATCGGTCCTGGTTCGATCTGCACCACGCGCATCGTCGCCGGTGTAGGCGTGCCGCAGATTTCTGCGATCTCCAACGTGGCGCAAGCGCTTAAGGGCACTGGTATTCCATGTATCGCCGACGGCGGTATCCGTTTCTCGGGCGACATCGCCAAGGCGTTGGCCGCCGGCGCATCGACCGTGATGATGGGCAGCATGTTCGCGGGCACTGAAGAAGCGCCAGGCGAAGTGATCCTGTTCCAGGGCCGCAGCTACAAGTCGTATCGCGGCATGGGCAGCCTGGGCGCGATGTCGGATGGTTCGGCTGACCGCTATTTCCAGGACTCCGCCAACAAGGCTGACAAGTTCGTTCCTGAGGGTATCGAAGGCCGGGTTCCCTACAAAGGCAGCGTCCTGACGATCCTGTATCAATTGATCGGTGGCGTGCGCTCTTCCATGGGTTACTGCGGTTGCGCGACGATCGACGAGTTGCGCGAAAAAGCCGAGTTCGTGGAAATCACCTCGGCCGGCATGCGCGAATCGCATGTCCATGACGTCCAGATTACCAAGGAAGCACCTAACTATCGGACCGATTGATAGTTGGATTTGCGCCTTGATCTAGTCCAGGAACGCGCCACCTGCGGGAATACCGCCGGTGGCGCGAGCACTTTAAAGATTCTCATTTTTTGCTAAATCAGCCACCATGCACTCAAAAATCCTCATCCTCGATTTCGGCTCCCAGGTAACCCAACTGATCGCACGCCGCGTGCGCGAAGCTGGCGTATTTTCTGAGGTCTATCCTTACGATGTGTCCGACGAATTCATCCGCAGCTACGGTGCTGCCGGCGTGATTTTGTCGGGTGGTCCCAACAGCGTCACCGATGGCGACACGCCGCGCGCGCCGCAGGCGGTATTCGAGCTGGGCGTGCCGGTATTCGGCATCTGCTACGGCATGCAGACCATGGCTGAGCAATTGGGCGGCAAGGTCGAGATGGGTAAGGTCCGGGAATTCGGCTACGCCGAAGTACGGGCACGTGGTCACACCGCGCTGCTGAAGGATATCAGCGACTTCGTCACACCGGATTCGCATGCAATGCTGAAGGTCTGGATGAGCCATGGCGACAAGGTCAACGACATGCCGCCAGGCTTCAAGTTGATGGCCTCAACCCCGAATTGCCCGATCGCCGGCATGGCTGACGAAGAGCGCAAATTCTATGCGGTGCAGTTCCATCCGGAAGTGACCCACACCGAGCAAGGCGAAGCGATCCTGAAGCGCTTCGTGGTCGATATCTGCGGCTGTAAGCCAGACTGGAACATGCCTGACTACATCGCTGAAGCGGTGGAGTCGATCCGCAAGCAGGTTGGCAGCGACGAAGTGATCCTGGGCTTGTCCGGCGGCGTCGACAGCAGCGTTGCCGCAGCATTGATCCATCGTGCCATCGGCGACCAGCTGACCTGCGTATTCGTCGACCACGGCCTGCTGCGCCTCGATGAAGGCAAGATGGTCATGGAGATGTTCGCCCAGAATCTCGGCGTCAAAGTGATCCACGTCGACGCTACCGCACAGTTCATGGGCCACCTGGCCGGCGTGACCGATCCGGAAGCCAAGCGCAAGATCATCGGCCGCGAGTTTGTCGAAGTGTTCCAGGTCGAATCGGCCAAGCTGAAGAATGCCAAATGGCTGGCGCAAGGCACGATTTATCCCGACGTGATCGAAAGCGCCGGCAAGGGCAAGAACGCCGCACACACCATCAAGAGCCACCACAACGTAGGCGGCTTGCCGGAAACCCTGAACCTGAAGCTGCTGGAGCCGTTGCGCGAACTGTTCAAGGACGAAGTGCGCAAGCTGGGCGTCGCGCTCGGCCTGCCGCACGCGATGGTATATCGCCATCCATTTCCAGGCCCAGGCCTGGGTGTGCGCATCCTGGGTGAAGTCAAAAAGGAATTCGCTGACCTGCTGCGCCGTGCCGATGCCATCTTCATCGAAGAGTTGCGCAACACCAAGGACGACAACGACCAATCCTGGTACGACAAGACCAGTCAGGCCTTCGCGGTTTTCCTGCCGGTCAAATCAGTCGGCGTGATGGGCGACGGCCGCACCTACGAATACGTAGTGGCGCTGCGCGCAGTGCAGACCCAGGATTTCATGACAGCACACTGGGCGCATCTGCCGCACGAGTTGCTGGGTCGTGTATCGAACCGCATCATCAATGAAGTACGTGGCATCAATCGTGTGGTTTACGATATTTCCGGGAAGCCGCCTGCGACGATTGAGTGGGAATGATCGGATGTCTAGCACTCGCTAGCACTCAAAAGTAGAAAATGCTTGAAAGCCCGCGTAAATGCGGGCTTTTTTGCTTTTGTTCGGCATTCGCAGTGGCGCCTACGTGGGGGTATTCAAATGGCTGATCAGGCGTTGTTTACGGCCGCCGGCTTAGGTAGTAGGCGCTGCGGAGCAACGTCCTGAGAGGTCGGGTTTTGCAATCACACATTTTATGTTTCAGAGTGAACAATCAGCGCTCAATTTTTGACGCGGAGTTGTGGTGATGTGTCATTGCAAAACCTGACCCTAGTCTTCCTTGATGGAAAGATATGAATTGTTGCCAAGCGGGAATTGATAACTATTGAAAAATGAGCAATTTTTTGCTATGCGAAGTAAATCTCATCTCCTACGATATCACTCAATAAAAGCAAAAGTTTCTTGACGGTTTGTTGCCATATTTGGGGGGATTTCGTAATGAAACATTTAAACAGGAATTTAATCCATAGGTATACGGTGGAAATTCACAGGGCCGCAGTTATGGCACTCAACGGCATTGAGACTACCGTCCAAATCAACAACATCGTAAATGAAGCATTTGAGACGTTGATCGTTCTTGACGACAATGATTCTTTTGTTAGTTTGCGAGCATTTCGAAAGAGTCTGCTGACACTAATCGATAGTTCGCCGAATGTTTGTATCAGCTATAAAAACGCAGTGCGCTACGCTGCCATTCGTACAAGAGCTTTATCGCATAATAAGCCGCTCAATATATCTAACCGTTGGGCATACGTTAATAAATAGCCGCATCAAACAGTTGAATTTCCGAAGTCAATTACATTTGCATGGCAGAAATTGAGGGACTCGACGGTGCGAGTATTAAGACCGTCGAGACGGTTTGATTCGGTCATCAGAACGTGTTCAAATGACGCAGCAATGAGGCGCGAATCAATGTTTGATCGGCCACACTAAAACCAAGCAGAGGCCGGGCCGTGTAGTGATACACCGGCCGATCTTTCCCTCTTGATGTACGCAGGCAATTTGCGCTACACGTCCAAAGAAGCCGGCGGATGGCTGGTTTCGCCTTGCTCGATTTTAAGACTTTTCTGCCGCCTGATTTTCTGAAAGATCGCTGCCCTCTGCCGTTTGATAGCGACCGAACGAAGCACGATACTGTTCGGCAGCATCCTCCCTCGTATTGATTTCAACCTGCACGCCGCCGGGGATCACGCAGAAGAACCGCGAACCCCTGGCGTGCCGTAACACGCCGGTAGCGAGCTCCGCACCGGCAGCACGGAACTGCTCGTAAAGATCAACAACGTCCTGCGCTGTTGGCACTTCGAACCCGATGTGGAAATTCTCGGGCCATTCGACGGCGCGCATGCCGCTGCCGTCAACGACGATGTCGAAGTCGTGCCGCTTGACAATCCTGGAGCCGCCGAATGAAGAAATGGTGCAGCCGAGATGCTGTTCGAAGAACTTGGCCGTCGCGTCCACGTCCGAGGATGGGAAACTGATGTGATTGAATTTCATCGTCTGATTTACGGAAAACATGATTGACCTCTGATAAATGAGGAGCCATGCCCGAACGATGGGGGCGAGGAGCGCGCCGCGAGGTGATTGCGGCAAAACCGTTGCAAGCGAAGTACGAACGCAAGCCCCGGAACGCATCCCTCCATTGGTGAATGGGAATGGTCCTATGGGCGTTGGTTGACGTAAACGCTTACGGCTGCGGTGCAGCGGTTTGAAATATAGCACGGGCATTTGGCGCGATACAAGCGAAAATTCGTGCGTCACGCTTCTTGCCGCGGGCTGCCAATGGCACATCTCGGTGGCGTTTACTAATGCTCGACGTTGATATCGAGACGTTTTTATGTCGCGTGTGGGTTAGCTATACATTCGGGACGTCGTTTTTTAATTGTCTACGCTCTAACCGGCGTTCAATGCTGGCCATTTGATTGCTTTTCCTCGTTCGTTATCGTTGTCTATTATTGATTCACGCCGAAAACTGCCCCAGTTTGGAGGCGAGCCCTTTGGCTATGGTTCAGCCAGAGGGAAGCAGTACTATTCTGAGCCAGAATACATCGCGATCTCACATCCCATTCTTTCGAATCATATGTAATTGGTGTATCGTGCTTGCTCAACACGCCTCATGAAAGAGGAAAAATGGGCGGCGGACAGAAGCAGCGCGATACAAATTGTGCGATTGCTGTATTTGTCGTCACATTGCTGGTTGCGGTTACTTGGTATTTTTTGATGCCGAGTTTTACTGCGAAAGCATTTGGCCTCATTTCACTTGGCGGATTTTTTTGTTTTTCTTCGCTCTGTTCCACGGAGGTTCTTGGTTCTGAAGTCAAAGAGGGCTAAGTCAATGCTATCGCTTGGGATCAACGTTCAAAAAACTGGCGACGGTATTTGCGATAGCGCCGAGCGTAAAGGCTAATTAAATGCTGGGTGCTTGATATTTCCAATGGAAAAAAAGTAAAAAGTTTCTGAAAGCCCGCGTGAATGCGGGCTTTTTATTGGTTTCTTGGAATGCGACTGTCGTGCCGATGGTCGCGTAGTTTTTTTGAAATTACCATGACAAAGAACATAAAAAAAATCCTGTTTTCCCTAGCTTGCGTTTCCTCGGCATTATCGCATGCAGGCGAGTTGGAGCAGCAGTTGGCGCATTGCTCAGCTTTGGCAGACGCCAGTGCGCGCCTGGGATGCTTTGATGCCTTGGCCAAGGCAACGGCGGAAGCGCCGGTTCCTGCCGTCGAAGCCAACGTTGCGCCAATTGTGCCGCCATCGGCGGTTGTCGCAGCAAAGCCGAGTGCATCACCGATTTCGCAGACGGTGCAACGTTGGGAGCTTGATCCGGATTCCAAGCGCGGCGTGTTCGCGCTGAAATCCTATTTGAACAATTATGTGCTGCTGGCGAATTACAGCACGTCGACCAATGACGCGCCGTTCGCCAATGGTGAGGCCAATGGGCTCAAGCCGCAGCGCACTGAGCTGACATATCAACTCAGTTTCAAGATGAAGATGGCGGAAGATATCGCCAATAGTCCGGTTGACCTGTGGCTAGCCTATACCCAGCAAAGCTTTTGGCAAGCCTACAACCGCGCCAATTCCAGCCCGTTTCGCGAAACCAATTACCAGCCCGAACTGATCGCGGTGCTGCCATTGCATGCCGGTATCGGCGATTTCAATTTGCGCTATCTCAATGTTGGACTGGTGCATCAGTCCAACGGCCAATCCTCGACGTTATCGCGCAGCTGGAACCGCTTCTATACTGAGCTGGGCGCCGAATACGGCAACCTGGCCCTGTCGGCCAGAATCTGGAAGCGGCTGGATAATGCGGTAGCGAACAACGACAATATCGACATTGTTGACTACATGGGGCACGGTGATGTGCGCGCCACATATCGTCAGGACGGTTACGAGTACTCATTGCTTGCGCGGCGCAATTTCCAGACTGGACACGGTGCGCTTGACGCGAGCTGGGCATTTCCGGTTACGACTAACCTGAAGGGGTACGTGCACCTGTTTTCCGGTTATGGCGAAAGCCTGATCGATTACAACTATTCACAAAAATCCATTGGAGCGGGTTTCCTGATCGATTTCTAGTATGCGGGGTTGCATATGGCCGATCTTGTGTAAGTAGGATTTCTGATGCCTGCCGTCGCTGCGCGAGAAAAGCGTAAACTAATATTCCTTTTCTTTCATGTCGTCTGTTTCGCGAAGGCGTACGCCATATGCATGAACAGTTTTTTTGCCAGGTTTCGATGCGCCGCCGCGGCCGACAGATCGCCTGTTCTTTGCGCTGATCCCCGCTGCCGACGCAGGGACTGCCATCGTCAGGCAGGGCCGGCTGCTGCGGGAGGAGTTGGGACTCACAGGCCGCTTGATCGGCGTCGACCGCGTGCATGTCACCTTGAGCCACCTGGGCGATTACCTAGAGTTGCCTCAGGATGTCGTTGCTACCGCGATGAGCGCAGCGGCAAACGTCAGGGCGGAGCCGTTCGATGTGGTGTTTGAACGTGTGGTGAGTTTCCATGGCCGGCCGCGCAATTACCCTTTGGTTCTGGTGGGCGGCGATGGGGATAGCGATAGCAATGCAACGTTGACAGCGTTCCAGCGGACGCTCGTCAAAGTCTTGCAAAAAGCGGGCATCAGAAGCGCAAATTCGCATTACACGCCTCACATCACTTTGTTGTACAACAAGTATAGGGTTCCGCCACGTGTCGTCGAGTCTATCCGTTGGACGGTGCAAGAATTTGCGCTGGTGCACAGCCTGCTTGGACGTAGCCGCCACGTGACACTGGCACGCTGGCCGCTACAGTCCTGAGATTTCGGATCCGGTCTTGGTAACGCGGAAATAGCCGTTTTGCGCTAAAATTGAGGGTTGGGTCGAAAATTGCCGAGGATTTTTGGCAGAAAAGCGGCTTTCCTGCTACTCGACCTATCTCCCACACCAGCAAAAAACGTTGTTTTTGATAGTGAAAACGACGAAAAACTGCGAGTATTGACTGTGTCTAACCCGATATCCAGGCGGATAGCCGAGGCTGACGAAACTATGCGAGAAGCGCCGTGACCTACAGCATCAAGGAAATTTTTTACACATTGCAAGGCGAGGGCACCCACGCCGGCCGTCCTGCAGTGTTTTGCCGCTTCAGCGGCTGCAATCTGTGGACTGGCCGCGAAGAAGATCGCAGCAGCGCGGTGTGCCAATTTTGCGATACCGATTTTGTTGGTACAGACGGCGAGGGCGGCGGCAAGTTCAAGGATGGCGAATCGCTGGCGCAAACGATCAATGCATTGTGGCCGGCTACCTACGCTGCCAGCAAATTCGTCGTGTTCACCGGCGGTGAACCCTTGCTGCAGCTGGATGCTGCGCTGATCGACAGCATGCATGCAGCAGGTTTCGAGATTGCGATCGAGACCAATGGCACGCTGGAGCCGCCGTCTGGTATTGATTGGATTTGCGTCAGTCCGAAGATGGGTTCGGTGTTGAAGCTGCGCAAGGGCAATGAGTTGAAAGTGGTGATTCCGCAAATCGGCCAATCGCTGGCTGCATACGAATCGCTTGATTTCGAACATTTCTATGTGCAGGCAATGGATGGCCCGCAACTGGCGCACAATCTGGAGTTGGCGATCGAAACCTGCAAGCGCAATCCGAAATGGAAGTTGAGCTTGCAGACCCACAAGCTGCTGCAGATTCCTTGAACCGATTTCAGATTTTATTGAGAACCCATTATTTATGCTTACCATCACCCGCAAACTCGAATTTGACGCCGGCCACCGGATTCCCGATCACAAGAGCCAGTGCCGCAATCTGCACGGCCATCGCTATACGCTGGAAATCACGCTGGTCGGCGCCGTCATCGAAGTCGAGGGCAGTTCCGACAACGGCATGATCATGGATTTCTCGGACATCAAGACACTGGCCAAGCAGCATCTGGTGGATGTCTGGGACCATGCTTTCCTGGTCTACGAAAAAGACACGGCAGTGCGCGATTTCCTGGCGACGCTGCCGAATCACAAAACCGTCATTATCGATCGCATACCGACCGTCGAAAACCTGGCGCGCACTGCATACGATATCCTCAAGGCCGCGTACAAGGATCACTACGGCACCGGCCTGCACCTGCAAAAACTGGTGCTGCACGAAACCCCGAATTGCTGGGCCGAGATTTCCGAAGACCGTTGATAGCTGATTATTTTTACACTGCCCATGCGTGACGCGATTTATATGCAACAAGCCATTTCCCAAGCCCGTAATGCGTGGGCCCTGGGGGAGGTGCCGGTAGGCGCACTAGTGGTGAAAGATGGCCAGGTCATCGCGACTGGCTTCAACCAGCCGATCGGCAACCACGATCCGACTGCGCACGCCGAAATCATGGCGTTGCGCGCAGCTTCGACCATTCTCGGCAACTATCGCCTCCCTGGTTGTGAACTGTATGTGACATTGGAGCCCTGCGCGATGTGCGCCGGCGCCATGATGCATGCGCGTCTAGCGCGCGTGATCTACGGCGCCAGCGATCCGAAGACCGGTGCTTGCGGTTCGGTGCTGAACTTGTTCGAACAGGAAAAATTGAATCATCACACCGAGCTGACCGCTGGCGTGCTGGCCGACGAGTGTGGCACACTACTCAAGGAATTTTTCGCCGAACGTCGGCAAGCCCAACAAAAACAATCGTGACCGAATCCATTCAAGCACAACCAAAACAATCCATCGGCGTGGCGCTGATTGCCCCTGGTGGTTACGCCCCCGACGAACAGGCGCTGGCGCGCGGCATCCTGGCTCTGCAGCGTCAGGGTTGCGTGGTCTACGACTACTACGATCCAGCGGCAAAATATCAACGCTTCGGCGGCACCGATGCGGCGCGCGTAGGGCAGATTTACGAGGCGATCGATAATCCGCAAGTGCAGATCGTGCTGGCGTTGCGCGGCAGTTACGGCATGTCGCGGTTGTTGCCGCTGCTGGACATGCGCCGCCTTGCCGCCAGCAAGAAAATCTTCGTCGGCCATAGCGATGTCACGGCGTTGCACCTGGCACTGCTCGCGCAGACCGGAGCGCCAAGCCTGGCTGGCCCGATGTTGTGCAGCGATTTTGGCGCTGCCGAGCTGAGCGAGTTCACGATGTGGCATTTCTGGCAATGCGTGCGCCAACCGGATCAAGTATTGCAATTTGCGGCTGCCAACAATCCCGATGTGCGCGTCAGCGGCACGCTCTGGGGCGGCAACCTGGCGATGCTGACGCATCTGCTTGGCACGCCTTATTTGCCGCAAATCGAAGACGGCATTCTGTTCCTGGAAGATATCGGCGAACATCCCTACCGCATTGAGCGGATGATGCTGCAGCTGCAGTATGCCGGTATCCTGGGCCGCCAGCAGGCGGTCGTACTGGGCGATTTTTCCGAGTATCGCTTGGCGCCGCATGACAATGGCTACGACTTCGACGCCATGCTGGCTTTTTTGCGCGCCCATGTATCGGTGCCGGTCCTCACCGGCCTGCCATTCGGCCATATCCGCGACAAGGTAACGCTGCCGGTTGGCGTACAGGCTGAGCTGCGTTCGGAGTCGAACGGGTTTCAGCTGAGTTTTCAGCACCCCCTCACCTTGATATCCTGATTGCATTGCTCTGCCGGTTACGCGCGTGCCGGCAGCTTGCAATTAATTTGACTCTGACCCTAATTTCTCTAATTTTGCTCTGACCCTAATTTTGCTAATTTTGGGTTTAGATGCTGGTCGTCTTGAGCAGCCATTCCCGGAACACCTGCATGGCTGGTGTCATCTGCTTTGACTTGAGACGCGTGAGCCAGTAGTTGCCGCTGGCGATTTCGATGTTGAATGGCTGTACCAGGCGGCCTTGCTGGAGTTCGCGGGTGAACATCAGGGTTGGCAGCAGGGCTACGCCGGCGCCTTGGGCGGCGGCTTCCGCCATCGTCAGCGACGAATCGAACACGCTGCCTCTCAGCAAGGGCAGGGTTGGTTGGCGGCGGCGAACCAGCTGGCCCATTCGTCGGCCCGGTATGAGCGCAGCAGCACTTGTCCGGCGAGGTCGGCCGGATCGCGCAGGCAGGCGGCGATGGCCGGCGAGCACATTGGCGATAGCGGGGCGACCAGCAGGGCTTCCGCTTCGGTGCCGTGCCAGGCGCCATCGCCGAAGCGGATCGCGTAGTCGAGGCCTTCGCCGGCAATGTCGACCCGGTTATTGTTGGTCAGCAGGCGCAAATCAACGAACGGGTGGGCTTGCTGGAAATCGCGCAGGCGCGGGATCAGCCAGCCGACCGCAAATGTGCCGACCGCGCCCACCGTCAGTACTTCACGGAAACGGCCGTCTTCGAACTGCTGCAGGACGGCGGCGATGCGGCCGAACGATTCAGCCAGCACCGGCAGCAAGGCAATGCCTTCATCAGTTAGCACCAGCCCGCGCGGCAGCCTGCGGAACAGCTGGACGCCCATTCTCTCCTCAAGATTCTTGACCTGTTGGCTGATCGCCGCCTGCGTGACATTCAGCTCGGCGGCGGCGCGGGTAAAGCTAAGGAAGCGCGCCGAGACTTCGAAAGCGCGCAATGCGTTCAAGGGCAGATGCATGCAGTTACTCCAGATGGGATAGTTTTTCTTATTGGTGCACTTGGATATTGTAGCTTGAAAGATAACTTTAACGAAGTTATCGTCGATGCCTTGTTCATCAACCTCAGAGGTAAAGTATGAAAAGACGTCAGTTTGCGGGAAACCTGGCAGCGGGCATCGGAGCATTGCTCGTGGGCGGGCATATACAGAAATCCTGGGCCTCTTCGGTAGGTCAGGTCAAATCCGATTCCGATTCATTCGTTAAAAAAATGCGTCAGATAGAAGCGCAAAGCGGTGGCCGGCTTGGTGTCGCTATCCTCGATACCCAAACTGGGCTGGCGCACTCTTATCGCGGCGACGAACGGTTTCCGATGTGCAGCACTTTCAAGCTGCTGGCGGCGGGGTTCACGCTAAAACGCGTAGACCTGGGCCAGGAGCAACTGACGCGGCGCATCCGTTTCAATGCTGCTGACCTGATGTCTTATTCCCCTGTTACCGAGAAACATGTCGGTGGCGATGGCATGTCGGTGGCAGAACTGTGCGAGGCTGCCATCACGCTGAGCGACAACACAGCTGCCAACCTGTTGCTGCACAGCTTCGGCGGCCCATCTTTGCTGACGGCTTATCTTCGTTCACTGGACGATAAGGTAACCCGCCTCGACCGCATCGAGCCGGACTTGAACGAGTCGACGCCGGGTGATCCGCGCGATACGACATCGCCTAAGGCGATGTTGTCCACGATGCGCCAACTGGTGCTGGGAACGGCTTTGGCCCCAGGCTCGCGCGAGCAACTGACAAATTGGTTGCTCGCTAATAAAACAGGCGACAAGCGCCTGCGCGCATTGCTGCCGTCCGGCTGGCGCGTGGCGGACAAGACCGGTTCAGGCTCCCATGGCTCAACCAACGATATCGGCGTCCTGTTTCCGCCGAACCGTGCGCCGGTGCTGGTGGCCAGCTATCTGACCGGAACCAAGGCCAACGCTGCGACGCGCGAGGTGGCGCTGGCGGAAGTAGGTCATCTGACGGCGTCGATGATCGCCGGCAATTGATGAGCAAAATGATGCGCTAAACGATGCGCCAAAGCCCGCAGGCAGGACAGAGAGCCGGGTATCTGTTCTGCCTTGGTGACAGTATTTCGGTACTTTTACCAATCTTCCGGGTGACTGATTTTATGGGATATGCAGTGGTAAGTCGTTGTTTTATATAGAGCTATTCAGTGGATATTTGTCTGTGGTGTATAATGCTGGGCTGCACCATAAACTACTGATTTAATTAAGAAAAGTTTAATTTTAAGATGCTCTCCACCGCAAATATCACGATGCAGTTCGGCCCCAAGCCGCTGTTTGAAAACATTTCCGTCAAATTCGGCGACGGCAATCGCTACGGTTTGATCGGCGCGAACGGCTGCGGCAAGTCCACGTTCATGAAGATTCTGGGCGGCGACCTGGAGCCGTCGGCTGGCAACGTGATGCTCGATCCGAACGAACGCCTGGGTAAATTGCGCCAAGACCAGTTTGCATTCGAAGAGATGCGCGTGCTGGATGTGGTGATGATGGGCATACCGAAATGTGGGCTGCGATGTCCGAGCGCGATGCAATCTACGCTAATCCGGATGCAACCGACGACGACTACATGAAGGCCGCCGACCTGGAAGCACGCTTTGCCGAATACGACGGCTATACAGCTGAAGCGCGCGCTGGCGAGCTGTTGCTGGGTGTGGGTGTGGCGATCGAACAGCACCAGGGGCCGATGAGCAATGTTGCGCCGGGCTGGAAGCTGCGCGTGTTGCTGGCGCAGGCGCTGTTCTCAAATCCGGATATCCTGTTGCTCGACGAACCGACCAACAACCTCGACATCAATACCATCCGCTGGCTGGAAGATGTGCTGAACCAGCGCAACTCCACGATGATCATCATTTCCCATGATCGCCACTTCCTGAACCAGGTCTGTACCCACATGGCCGACATGGACTACGGCACATTGAAGGTTTATCCGGGCAATTACGACGACTACATGCTGGCTTCCTCGCAAGCGCGGGCGCAGCAGTTGTCGGCGAATGCCAAGGCCAAGGACAAGGTCGCGGAACTGCAGGATTTCGTGCGCCGCTTCTCGGCCAACAAATCGAAGGCGCGCCAGGCGACTTCGCGTGCCAAGCAGATCGAAAAAATCAAGGTCGAGGATGTCAAGCCATCCAGCCGTGCCAATCCTTTCGTGCGTTTCGACGGCGAGAAGAAGTTGCATCGTCTGGCGGTTGAAGTGCAAAGCATCAGCAAGACTTACGACCGGCCGATTTTCAAGAATTTCAACATCATGGTTGAAGCTGGCGAGAAGATCGCGATCATCGGCGCCAACGGCGCCGGTAAGACCACGCTGTTGCGCAGCATCGGCGGCGCCGATATCGCCGGCCTCGAAGCCGACAGCGGTTTGGTCAAGTGGGCGGAAAACGCCAACGTCGGCTACATGCCGCAGGATCCAACCGAAGATTTCGCGACCGACAAGACACTGACCGACTGGATGGGCCAGTGGACCCAGGAAGGCGACGATGACCAAGCCGTGCGTTCCAGCCTGGGCCGCCTGCTGTTCAGCGGCGACGATGTCAAGAAGTCGGTCAAGGTGCTGTCTGGTGGCGAGAAGGGGCGCATGATGTACGGCAAGCTGATGCTGGGCCGCCATAATGTGTTGCTGCTCGACGAACCGACCAATCACATGGATATGGAATCGATCGAATCGCTCAACATCGCGCTGGAAAAATATGCCGGCACGCTGATCTTCGTTTCGCATGACCGCGAATTCGTATCGTCGCTGGCGACCCGGGTGCTGGAAGTCAAGGAAAACGAAGTGGTCGATTTCCAGGGCAGCTATGAGGATTACCTGAGCAGCCAGGGTATTGAATAAGTCGGAGCACGGCGCAAAAGGTTAGCGCACAGTGTGAAAAAAAGCGTGCCGGAGATTTTCCGCCACGCTTTTTTTATGTCCGCTGGTGCTGCCCACCGTTGCATATTCGATGGGTTCGGTCTACACGCCGGTCGGTCCGCGCTCGCCGAGGTATAGCAACTGATCGAGCCGGCCACGCAGGCTACGGGCAATTTCTTCACCCTTGGACTTGAGCACGGCTTCCAGGTAGGCCTGACGCAGTTCACGGAAATCCTGGACGCTGCTGGCGCGTTCGACTTTCAGTTGCAGGCCGTAGCCGCGCAGGCCGATCATGCTTTTGATTGTATCGTTGTAAAAATGATAAATCGCTTCGAACTGGGTTTGCCCTGGCGGCAAAATCTGTTCTGCAGAAAGCGCTGTACCCACTGCTGCTGTTTTTGGTGTGCTTGCTGTCGCAGCAGGCGCAGCGGGGGCGTTGTCGTGGTAATGCTGGCTGTTGCTATGGGCGCTGCGGCATGTGTAGCGGGACTGCTGCTGATCTGGATCAGGCCGGCCTGCAGCAGCTCATCCAGATGCTCTTGCCCAAGACCCAGGCCCGCCACCTTCCTCAGCAGTTCATCATCGGCAGTCTTCCCGTCTACCAGCAGCAGCAATGTGCGCAGGCGCGGTCCGACAGTTTGGCCACGGGTGGCGATTTCAGCGCGGCCTTGTTCGGTCTTGTCAAAAATGATCATGATGTCCCTGTGTTCTTATCTTTGCCCTGAAAATGCCGGAGCTTTTCCAATCAGTTGCCCGGCGGCTTTTCAGTTACAGCCTTTTATGACAATTGTTAAATGATAGTACGGGAGTTCATTCCAGCTTGCAATAAGGTAATGTTGACACCTGCTTCCAAAGATGACGGTAAAATTCCGGTCCGAGTCCAAACAGGATAAAGCGCGCCTCAAATATCTTGTCCTGCCTTCTGTCGTATCATTGCGCTCTTAGCGCACCACATTCATTTACCTACAGTAGCCATCACTGTCATGCAAACCCAAGCCATCAAAACCGTTGAATTCGAGCGGCCGCAAATGGACCTAGGCAATAGCTGTACCGCTCATGCCTGGGCTCGCGTCCCTGACGTCCCTTCGCCAGAACAGAAAATCGCGCTTAAAGAGCGCATCAAGCGCTTGTTGAAAGAACAGCAAGCCGTGCTGGTGGCGCACTACTATGTCGATGCCGATCTGCAGGACCTGGCGGAGGAGACCGGCGGTTGCGTTTCCGATTCGCTGGAAATGGCGCGTTTCGGCCGCGACCATCCAGCCAAGACGCTGGTGGTGGCCGGCGTCAAGTTCATGGGCGAGACCTCGAAAATCCTCAGCCCGCACAAACGCGTGCTGATGCCCGATCTTGACGCCACCTGTTCACTTGACCTGGGTTGCCCGGCCGATGAGTTTTCCGCTTTTTGCGATGCCCATCCGGATCGCACCGTAGTGGTGTACGCCAATACCAGCGCTGCAGTCAAAGCGCGTGCCGACTGGATGGTCACTTCCTCAATCGGGCTCGACATCGTCGCCCACCTGCACGCGCAGGGCAAGAAGATCCTGTGGGCGCCGGACAAACACCTCGGCGGCTACATCCAGAAACAGACCGGCGCCGACATGCTGTTGTGGCAAGGCTCTTGCCTGGTGCATGACGAATTCAAGGGCGTTGAACTGGAACTGCTGCGTCAACAGCATCCTAACGCCAAGGTCCTGGTTCATCCGGAGTCGCCGGAAGCAGTGGTGGCGCAAGCCGATGTGGTTGGTTCGACCACGCAACTGATCACTGCGGCGCAAAACCTCGATGCCGACGAATTCATCGTTGCGACCGACAATGGCATTCTGCACAAGATGCGGATGGCGGCGCCCCGCAAGCGTTTCATCGATGCGCCGACTGCCGGCAACAGCGCCACCTGCAAGAGCTGCGCGCATTGCCCGTGGATGGCGATGAACGGCTTGCAGAACCTGGCCGATGTACTGGAATCCGGCAGCAATGAAATCCATGTTGACGCAGAGATTGGCCGCAAGGCTGTCGTCTGTATCGACCGCATGCTCGACTTTGCAGCGCAACGCAAAGCCAATGTGCGCCCGTCCAGCGATCTGGCGCAAGAACAAAAACTGTTTTCAGGAATCGGCCCAGCATGAGTACATCTATCAGCAACTTGGAAAATCGTTTCGCACCTTTTGACGCTGCATTGCAAGCGGCCTTCGACAACAATATCCGCGCTGCATTGGCTGAAGATGTCGGCAGCGGCGACCTGACCGGCAAGCTGGTTCCTGCGCAGGAGCAAGTGCGGGCGAGGGTGATCGTACGTGAACAAGCCGTGCTATGCGGCGCGCCCTGGTTTGAAGCCGTGATGCAGCAACTCGACGCCGGCATCCGCATCGAGTGGCGTTATGCCGAGGGCGACCTGATGAGCGCCGACAGTGAAGTTTGCATCATCGACGGCCCGGCCCGGGCTTTGCTGACCGGCGAGCGCGGCGCTTTGAATTTCCTGCAGCTGTTGTCCGGCGTAGCCAGTGCTACTCGTGTATACGTCAACGCGATTGCCCACACCAAGGCGCATATCCTCGATACGCGCAAGACCTTGCCGGGCTTGCGTCTGGCGCAGAAATACGCGGTGCGCGTCGGCGGCGGCCACAACCAGCGGCTGGCCTTGTACGACGGCATCCTGATCAAGGAAAATCATATCGCCGCCGCAGGCGGCATTTCTGCCGCCATGAAGGCCGCACTCAGCCTCGATGCCGGCGTTACGATCCAGATTGAAGTGGAAAGCCTGGTGCAGCTCGATGAAGCGCTGCGCGCCGGCGCTACGTCGATCCTGCTGGACAACTTCAGCCTCGACTCCATGCGCGACGCAGTCGATCTGAATGCGGGCCGGGCATTGCTGGAAGCTTCCGGCGGCATCAATATGGACACCGTTCGCGCCATTGCCGAAACCGGGGTCGACCGGATTTCGATCGGCAGCTTGACCAAGGATATCCGGGCAACCGATTATTCCTTGCGGATTATCGAGTGAGTTGGGCCGGCTTGACCATCAGCCGATGGTCAAGTTCCTGACGCCCTAGGCGTTGCCGTCCGGCGGCGACGACAATTGAATGAACAGCGCGCTGCCCATGACGAAAGCACTGTCGATCTTGTCCTGATGCGCTGCCATGAATTCGTCACCGGCTCTTTGCGGACCGTCGCCGTATGGCCAGATATAGTCGTCGACGATGATCCAGCCGCCGGCCAGCACCAAGCCGCTCCAGGCGGCGATATCGGCGCTTGCGGCATGATAGCTGTGATTGCCGTCGATATGCAGGATGGCGATCCGGCCGCTGTAATCGGTACAGCCAAAAGTCGCGGTGTTGACGGTGGTATCGGAACGATATCGAGTTGCCGCATCCACCGATGGCAGGCGCAGATAATTGACGTGGTTGGCGTTATACGGAAGAATATTCATCTCGAATACGGCCAGCGCTTCGTCGGCATCGACTTGCGCCGAGACGATATCCACCATGCCTTGTTCATCGTTTTGCACCAGATGCTGATTGGACCACGGATCAACGCACAGCAACTTGCCGATCTGGTACAAGCGCGCGAGCCGTGCCAGGATGAAGGCAGACTTGCCCCACCAGCTGCCGATTTCGACGATGTCGCCGCCCCGGCTGTGGCGGGCAATTTCACACAGGGCGCGCAATTTCTCATGATCGCACATGCCGGGGATGACATCGGCGTGGCGCAATAATGCCGCCAGCTCGATCTTTGTTGCTGCTTGCTTGGCGGGCAAATTGGAAGCTAGAGTCAATGTTGTTTCCAATAACTGTCCTGCTTGTTGGAAGGCGGCGCGGTAGCCGTGCAACTCGGTATCCGAAGGTGACGCGTTCACCAGTGTGACTCCCGGCGCCAATTCTTGCAGCGTTCGATTCAGGAAATCCCAGGCCACAAGGTTAGGTGTATAAATGCCGCCGATATCGAATTGCGCAATTGCCTGCTGCAGTTCAGCGGGAAAATTGGGCTCGGTGATATAGGGCAGGGTTAACCATGCGGGGTACTTGTCTTGCGACGGATCCAGGTTCAGCGAGGAAGCGCCGATCACCGCGCGGCCGTCAGAGAGAGACTTGCGCAGATACTCCAGCGAGCGAGGCATGCCCGCCGGGAAAATCAGAACTGGCTTGGCGGTGGAGCGAGGGGGGATTGTGGTGATTTTCATGAGCGGCCACACACCATGTAAATGCTGGCCGACAGATCAGGATACTGCATGCCGAGAGCATAGCAGCCGTCAAGATAAGCCTGGTCGACGATTTTATGCTCCAGCAACTGGTCGAACTGGAAATTCGCGAATGGTTTAAAAAATACGCCGCCTCGAGCCTGAATGTGCAAGCCGGCCTGCCGGACGTCGCGTTCCAGCGTATCCAAGCTATAGGTACAGCGGTGGCCGTGTGCCAGCTCTCCGGCGGTGACTGCGCTGTTGCTATCGATTAGCCCCATTTTCACAGCGATCTGGCGCGATGCCGCATTGGCGTTGGGAACGACGACAAACAGGCGGCCGTTCGGGCTCAGCCATTGGCGCATGCGCGTCAGCGCGCTCACAGGGTGATCCAGATGCTCCAGCGTGTGCACCAGGAAAATGGCGTCGTAGACCGGTTCCAATTCTGCCGTCTCGATGGTTGAATGGATAAAACGGACCGTCGCTGGCACCTTGCGCTTTGCCACCGCAATCAGGCTATCGACAGCTTCGACCACGCTCAGGTCATCGAAATGTTCGGTGTACAGCTTGGTCGTCTCGCCTTCGAAGCAACCCAGTTCCAGCGCCTTGCCCTTGGTGAAGTAGGGCGAGAGCGTGCGCATCATGTAGCGGCGCACTACATAATCGAAATCGTAGGCGTATAGCCTAGCGTCGTTATCTTGATATTCGTTGCTGTGATCTCTTGAAATGTTTTCCATAATTAACCTTGACCTGGTTTGTACATGCGTTTTTCCGGTGGTTGATACCACTCGTCGTAACTGCTCGGCACGCGCGCGTTGTAGCCCAACAGCTGGCGCATTTTCTCGTTGACGGGAAATGTTTCACCCAACATGCGTGGATAGTCCATTTGCTGCTTGAAGAATGGACGGGTGAATGTCAAGGTGAGTGCCATGCGCGGCAGTGAGGTGAAGTTGGGCGCTGCGGAATGCCACAAATTGGAATCGAACAACAGGATGCTACCGGCCTTGCCGATCGCGCGTACGGCGTTGGCAAACAGATGTTCTTCTTCCGGTCTTTCCTTTTTCAGGTGGCTACCGGGAAGCAGCTTGGTTGCGCCGTTTTCGACGGTAAAGTCGTCCACCATGACCAGCATGTTGAGCATCAGGCGAAAATCACGCGAATAGGTCCTGACGTCGCGATGGAAATTTTGCCCGTGCCTATAGGCGTTTTCTGAACGCGGCATATTATTCAGTGCACCGTATGAGTTGAGTATGTATTCACCGTCGAAATAGGCGCGAATATAGACATCGAGATAGAAATGGGACAGATACTCATCCAGGCCGTCTGCGCCACCGACGATATGATGGGCGGCGCCGTCCATGCCGCTTTCCAAACCGTTTTTTCGTTGCCAATGACGGCAAATATCTTGTTTCCTCGGAATGTCGGCGCGTAGCCGTTTGACCAGATCGGGAGCAACAACTTGATCAAAAATGACAAAGCCGGTTTCTGCGATCTGCCGCTCGAAATCGATGATGCTAAGCTTCATATCGTCCCCAGATCGTGGTATTCGTTCGACAGAATCGCCATCTGGATAAGATCGTCATAGCTGCCGTTTTTGAATATTGCGTCGCGCGACTTGCCTTCTTCGCTGAAGCCGATTTTCTTGTATAGATTGAGCGCCCGGATGTTGTTGGATAAGACACTGAGATAGATACGGTGCAAGTTGAGATCGTCAAATGCATGGGCCAGCAGACGCCGCATCGCCTGTTGGCCGATTCCTTTCCCCTGCGCTTCAGTTTCACCAATCCAGATGGCGCATTCGGCGTTGCGGTGCAGCCAGTCGATATTCAGTAAGTACATCGCGCCAACCAACTGCTGAGTGGTGCTGTCGCAAATTGCCAAACGGACGTTGTTGCTTCTGGATGAAAGATAGTGTTCCATCCATTTTTCGTCGATGGCCATGCCGACGAATCGAAACGCCGAACCCAATTGCGCCACCGTTTCCGGGGTGTTGCGCCAGCGGTTGATCTGTATCAGGTCGGAATGGCCTAGTTCTCTGAAATAGGGTGTCATGTCAATTTTCTCTCAGCTGATCGAGCAAGGTATCAACCACTCTCAGCAGTTCTGTCTGGTCGTAACGCTGATCGCAGGGAAGCGGTAAGCAGTTTGCGAGTAGATCCTGTTCAATCGAACCAGCCACAGTTCTCTCCGCTACTTCCGGCCAGTACGAAGGAACAAAAATTCGCTTGGCGAGCAACGTTTCGCGCACGCCGGTAGCGCTGCAAAGGAGTGGATAACACAATGGACCATCGATATTTTTTGGCTCGATGGGCAGGCGATTGAGGTGTTTCAGACGGCTATGCAGAAATTGGAAATTGCTGTTGCGACGATGTCGCACTGTTTCGCCGTCGATGCTATCGAGCAGGCGGCGCGACAAGGGAGACATGCCGAGCGGCCGGCTATCGCTGAGCGTACGCTCAGCTTGCTGGAATGCGGCGTAACCGGCTTCAGGAACGGAGTGCAGCCGCGCCAGAAGGTGGGCGCAACGTGTCAGTGAATGTGTATCCAACTGCTCAGGTTCTGCCACAGCTAACGACGTTAGCAATAATCCGCCATCCGGCATGCCAAAAAATTTTCGCGGTGAATAGATCGTCGCCAAGCCGTTCCCTGGTGGTGAGAAATAAGCCTGGGAGTGATCGAATATCAGTTGCGAAGGATCGAAGCGGCTTGCAAGTAGCTGTTGCTGCTGCCCGCAGATGCCGAAATAGTTGACGTGCAACAGCCAGTCATTGTCAGCAATGTTGACCGAAGCGGCGACGCCCATTTGCGGATCCAGATCATAGAAACAGCATTCGATGTCCAACGTGAACAGTACTTCCGGAATCGCATTGCAAATGTATTTCGGCAACCAGACGCGCTTGGGTCTTCCCGCCAGCAGCAGCGCATGAAGTGCTGCGCGGGCCGACTGAAATTTAATCGCATCGCGATGTAATTGATGAACCGCTTGCGGCAGCTCAAGTTCGAGATAGCCGCCTATGGCATCTTGGTTTGTATTAAGCATGGCAGGCAACCTGAGAGGTGTTGGACGGCTCGCGACTGATCAGATGATAGGCATCAAGATGCGTTTTGATGGCATCTGGGCCAAGTGCCATCAAGGCGTCGACAATGGACAAGTAAGGCAAGAATTCTGGCGAAGCCTGCCGGTACGGTAGCGCTTGCATGATGATGAAGTGCAGATCGATGCCTTGCTTGAGAAACATTGCGGTATCGTATAGATTCTGGCCGCCCTGTGGATTGATGTAGATGCTTGTTTTCTCGCGGCGGCAGATATCGATAACGCGCGCCTGGCCTTCATGATTGGCTTTTTGATGATCCCTGCTGGCGACGATGAATTGCGTTGTGATGCCCATGAAAGCAGAAAGGGCTTGCAGTTGATGCGTCAGGAATTCGGCAAGATTATCTGTTTGATTGCCGATGATCTCTGCCAGAACAGGAAAGACTTCATCGAAACAGGTGGCTCGCCGATAGGTAAGTTCCAATGTCTTGAGCAGCTTGCTTCGCCATATTCCGGATTGTTGAAGGTTGATGTCGCATATGCGTCGATGGGACGATGCCTGCTCCAGCGGTAGCGTCAAATAGGCTGGCGCACCGTTGATCAGGATGCGATTGCGATTGATCCAGCCGCTCTTGATGTAGTTCACGTCGTCGTAGATCACGAAGCGATCGACTGCCCGTATCAGCTGCCAATAGCCGATATACGGGAAAAAATAGGGTTGCATGATCGCCAGGCTACGCATCAGCCACGCTCGTCAGCGATCAGTTCAACGATGAAGTCGACATGCTCTTCGGCCAATCCCGGATAGATAGGCAGGCAGATGACCTGGCCCGATATTTTTCGTGCGACCGGTAAATTTTCGTGCGCTGCGGAAGGTAGCCCGCGGTACATCGGAAAATCGGTAATCAGCGGATAGAAATAGCGACGCGCATAGACGTCGTGGTTTTTCAGTTTGAGATACAGGGCATCGCGGCTCAGCGGAAAATCATTCTGTACGAAGATCGGGAAATAAGCGTGATTTGGCTGCAGGTTTTCCATCAGCGGCAGGCAAGAAATACCAGGCACACGCGCCAGGCCGTCCCGGTAACGGAGGTCGATTGCTCGACGCTGCTGCAGGGCGAGGTCGATGCCTTGCAATTGCAGCATGCCGAATGCCGCGTTGATTTCACTCATCTTGCCGTTGATACCTGGTGCTACCACGGTGACTTCATCGACAAAGCCGAAATTTTTCAAATGATCGACGCGCTGTTTGGTTTTGGCGTCCTGTGAAACGATGGCGCCGCCTTCGAAGGTATTGAATACCTTGGTGGCATGGAAACTCAACACCGATAGATCGCCATGGTTGAGCGTGCTTTGATCGCCAGATTTCACGCCAAAGGCATGGGCAGCGTCGTAGATCACTTTCAAGCCATAGATGTCTGCGATGTTTTGTATACGCTCGACGTCACAGGGATTGCCGTAGCAATGTACTGGCATGATTGCAGTTGTTTGCGGAGTAATCGCGGCTTCGATTTTTGCCGGGTCCAGATTCAGCGTCACCGGATCGATATCGACAAAGACCGGCTTGATGCCGTTCCAAAGCAGCGAGTGCGCGGTTGCCACGAATGAATAGGGAGTGGTAATGACTTCTCCGGTGATGCGCAGTACTTGCAAGGCAGTGATCAGGGCCAGTGTGCCATTGGTGAACAGCGAAATATGCTTGATGCCAAGGTATTCACATAGGGCTTGTTCCAGCTGCTTGTGGAATGGGCCGCCGTTGGTCAGGATCTTGTTGCCCCATATCCGTTCCAGATAGGGCATGAACTCTGCCAAAGGCGGTAGCAGCGGCTGCGTCACATATATCTGTGGCGGCTTTGTGAGGCTGTTCATGGGTTGCCCCCGGTTGGACGACGGTTGTCTGGCGGGATTGATGGAATCACGGTAGCTGCCTCATCCTTGCACCAGCGCTGCCACATGGTGCGCAAAGCAGCAGCCAGACCATTGGCGACGGTTGCTGGTTGACTGTATGGTGAACTGATGAAGCGTTCACGCAAACTGCTGCGGATCTCGGCCAGTGCTGCCGGGTTGCCGGCCCACGTCAAGCCGTTGCGTACGAATTCCTCTGCACTTTGTGCGATGAATTGATCCAGTCCAACCTGCGCCAGGATGCCTGCGCCAGACCGTCCTGCTACGGTGTTACCGGCCAGCGTCAAGGTTGGTACACCCATCCATAATGCGTGCAGGGTAGTGGTGCCGCCGGCATAGGGAAAGGTGTCGAGACAGAAATCGACTTGTTGATGCAGAGTCAGGTAGTCAGCCATACCGGCACGTGGATGGAAATCGAGGCGGTCAACTGCAATCCCTTCAGCCGCGAACCAGGAGATCAATTGCGTGTTATCGCCATCGGTCGGCATGGCGCCGAGCAGCATGCGGGCATTCGGTATGGCGCGTAGCAATTGCGACCAGAGGGCGATGACGCCGGGATTGAGTTTGCTGGGGCGGTTGAAGCTGCCAAAGGTCAGGTAACCGTTGTCGAGTGCGGGCAGGGCATTGACCGGTGGTGCGTCGGGATTGGGCAGAAACGTCGCGCTGGCCGGTAAATAGGCAAGTTTCTCGGTGAATTGATCGTCGAATTGTCCGGGCGGCAGCAGACAGGAATCGCTGAAGAAATAATCCATGGCGCGCAAGCCGGTGCTGCCCGGATAGCCGATCCAGCTGGCCTGCACAGGTGCGGGTTTGCGAGCGAATGTCAGCAGGCGGTTGGAGCCGGTATGGCCGGACAGGTCGATCAGGATATCGATGCGATCGGCAATGATTTTTTCTGCGAGTGCGGCATCGCTGAGGTCGGCAATAGCGTGCCAGTGGGCGACGTGGCTTTGCAGGCGCTGGCTGACGGCATCGTGGATGACGTGGTTCGAATAGGCATGGATCGACAATGCGGTGTTCGAAGCCAGCTTGGCCAGTATCGGTTCCAGGAAGAAGGCGACGGCATGGTTGCGCAAGTCACCGGAGACCAGGCCGATTTGCAGGCGGCGTTCTGGCTCGCGCGAATTGGTGTGCGCGGGCCAGTGCGGGCGCAGAGGTGCCTCGAATTGTTCGGCGAAGCGCAGGTGCTCGGCAAACAGTTCTGCCGGAGAGACATCGGCGTTGTTACTGGTGCAGAACAGCAAGTTGCTGTGGGCACAGGCATAGCCAGGTGCAATGTCGAGTGCCTGACGAAAACTCACTTCCGCCTCGTCGAAGCGACCCAGTTCGAACAGAATGCAGCCGACATGGTCATGCACGCCAGCATGATCCGGATGCGTCTGCAGAAAGCGGCTGTACATCTCGGCAGCTTCGCTGAGATGCCCAGTTTCCTTCAAAATATTGGCCAGGTTGTTATAACTATCGGCAAAATCGGGCCGTAGCTGCAGTACGCGGCGATAACAGGCTTGCGCTTCATCCAGTCGGCCTGTTTCATACAAGGTGATACCCAGGCTATTGTGTGCCTCGGCGTAAGTAGGTGAAATTTCTATGGATGAGCGTAGGCTGGCTTCGGCCTCACCATAGCGTTTCAATGCCAACTGCGTAATGCCCAGATTGCGTTGCGATTCAGCATCGCGGGGCAGTAGTTTGACCGCCTTCAGCATCGGCGGTAGCGCTTGTTCAAAGCGGCGCTGCTGCCATAGTGTTAAGCCCAGCAGCTTCCAGCAGGATCCGTCCTGCGGAAATTGCGACGGCAACCAATGAATGATTTTTTCTGCTTCGGCGTGACGCTCTTCAGAAAGCAGGCGCTGGACGTGCTCGATATATTGTTGCGCTGTCGACAACCGCGGTAGTTGTAACGGGGGTATCAATTCTGTCAAGCTATGTGTCGAGATATCGGCGGCTGAAATGCGTTGCTCCAGCTTATCGATTTCTTCGCCCTCCAGTCCATTGTCGCGACCCAGGCGGAAGTACTGTTCAGCTTTTTCAATCTGACCATCCAGGATTAACGCATCGATAAAATTCAACCAGTATTGGCCCTGTACCGGGTCAGCCTCCAAGGCCGCCTGGAAGTGCCGAAGTGCATGAGCAATGTCGCCACTTTGGGCGACCAGTAATCCCAGCAGATGATTGGTTTTTGCATGAGCGGGTTGCGATTCCAGTATGGCGCGGCAAACCATTTCAGCTTCCTGCGCATGCCCCGCCTGATGCAGTTGCATCGCTTGTTGCAAAACAGTTTCCAGTGTGTTTTGCAGTTCTTGTTCGATATTCGGGGAATGTGATGTTTCGGCGTGAAAGCTTTCGGCCGGTTGCCCGTTACACCAGCGCCGCCACATGGTGCGCAAAGCAGCAGCCAGACCATTGGCGACGGTTGCTGGTTGACTGTATGGTGAACTGATGAAGCGTTCACGCAAACTGCTGCGGATCTCGGCCAGTGCTGCCGGGTTGCCGGCCCACGTCAAGCCGTTGCGTACGAATTCCTCTGCACTTTGTGCGATGAATTGATCCAGTCCAACCTGCGCCAGGATGCCTGCGCCAGACCGTCCTGCTACGGTGTTACCGGCCAGCGTCAAGGTTGGTACACCCATCCATAATGCGTGCAGGGTAGTGGTGCCGCCGGCATAGGGAAAGGTATCGAGACAGAAATCGACTTGTTGATGCAGAGCCAGGTAGTCAGCCATACCGGCACGTGGATGGAAATCGAGGCGGTCAACTGCAATCCCTTCAGCCGCGAACCAGGAGATCAATTGCGTGTTATCGCCATCGGTCGGCATGGCGCCGAGCAGCATGCGGGCATTCGGTATGGCGCGTAGCAATTGCGACCAGAGGGCGATGACGCCGGGATTGAGTTTGCTGGGGCGGTTGAAGCTGCCAAAGGTCAGGTAACCGTTGCCGAGTGCGGGCAGGGCATTGACCGGTGGTGCGTCGGGATTGGGCAGAAACGTCGCGCTGGCCGGTAAATAGGCAAGTTTCTCGGTGAATTGATCGTCGAATTGTCCGGGCGGCAGCAGACAGGAATCGCTGAAGAAATAATCCATGGCACGCAAGCCGGTGCTGCCCGGATAGCCGATCCAGCTGGCCTGCACGGGTGCGGGCTTGCGAGCGAATGTCAGCAGGCGGTTGGAGCCGGTATGGCCGGACAGGTCGATCAGGATATCGATGCGATCGGCAATGATTTTTTCTGCGAGTGCGGCATCGCTGAGGTCGGCAATAGCGTGCCAGTGTGCGACGTGGCTTTGCAGGCGCTGGCTGACGGCATCGTGGATGACGTGGTTCGAATAGGCATGGATCGACAATGCGGTGTTCGAAGCCAGCTTGGCCAGTATCGGTTCCAGGAAGAAGGCGACGGCATGGTTGCGCAAGTCGCCGGAGACCAGGCCGATTTGCAGGCGGCGTTCTGGCTCGCGCGAATTGGTGTGCGCGGGCCAGTGCGGGCGCAGAGGTGCCTCGAATTGTTCGGCGAAGCGCAGGTGTTCGGTAAACAATTCTGCCGGAGAGACATCGGCGTTGTTGCTGGCGCAGAACAGCAGGTTGCTGTGGGCAGATGCCATGGCCGGTGCAATCTGCAGCGCCTGGCGAAAGCTCGCCTGCGACGCCGAAAATTTTCCCAGTTCCAGCAACGCACTGCCAAGATTGTCGTATACCTGCGCAACGTTAGGTCGTAGTTCCAGCGAACGCAGATAGCTCGCTTCGGCTTCTGTCAAGCAGCCTTTGACACGTAGTGTATTGCCCAGGTTGTTGTAAATGTCGCCTAGTGAGCCGGCTGGAATTGCCAGCACCGTATGACACTTCAGCGCACTGCGATAGATCGCTTCCGCTTCGTCCGGCCTTCCGCTTTGCTGCAAGACGCTGCCCAGACTCATGTGGATTTCAGCGGAGTTGGGCGCCAGTCTGAGGGCTTCACGCAGGCACGTTTCCGCCTCGGGGTAGCGACGCAATTCCAGGAGCGCGACGCCGAGGTTTTTATGCGCTTCGGCATCTGTTGGCATCAACCTGAGCGCTTCCTGCATCGGCAGCAATGCATCGGCCGGCCGCTGCTGATTCCATAGTGCTACCCCAAGCAATTTCCAGCAGAATCCATTGCGCGGAAAATGTACAAGCAGCGAGCGGATGGCCGATTCTGCTTCATCGAGGCGCTGGCGGCCAAGCAGCAATTGAACTTTGTCGATTTGCTTGGCGGACGGCCCGGCGCCGACGGCGATGGGCCTCTGCTTGCGTTGAGAGGCATCAGCTAAATGCTGTGGCGCGGAAGACGCAGTCATATTGTCCAGGTAGTTCCAAATGAGGGTTGATGTGCCGGCAAGAAGCTGAGCCCTTGCTGATGGCGAAAAGCAAAAAACCATGGGATTTCCCCATGGTTTTGAATGCTCTCATTGGCAACCGCTATTCAATCGCGTGAAGATACGCGATAAGAACGCTTACTTTGAGCAATGGGATGGAATGACTTGTGCTGACGATTGAGTGGCGGCAGAGGATGCTTGCGAGGCGGGAGACACGCCGGGGACGGCGCTCCGGCGTGGTGTGATAGGTGGATTGAATTACCGGCGTTGCGGGGTCAATACGGTCGGCAGTGCCTTTGCCAGGGTTTCAGGATAGTCTTGGCTGTAATGCAAACCGCGGCTTTCATGGCGCGACAGCGCACTTTCGACGATCAGCGACGCCACCTGCACCAGGTTGCGCAACTCCAGCAGATCGCGGCTTATGCGGAAGTGGGCGTAGTACTCGTCGATCTCTTCCTTGAGCAGACGGATGCGATGCTGTGCACGTTCCAGGCGCTTGTTGGTGCGGACGATGCCAACGTAGTTCCACATGAAGCGGCGCAGCTCATCCCAGTTGTGGGAAATCACCACTTCCTCGTCGGCGTCGGTCACCCGGCTTTCATCCCAGGCTGGCAGCGGCACGGCTTTCGGCTTTTCCTGCTGTTCGATGTACTTGGCGGCGGCGCGGCCGACCACTACGCATTCCAGCAGCGAATTGCTGGCCAGGCGGTTGGCGCCGTGCAGGCCAGTGTAAGCGGTCTCGCCGACCGCATACAAGCCCGGCAGGTCGGTACGGCCGTTGAGGTCAGTGACGATGCCGCCGCAGGTGAAGTGGACCGCGGGCACCACCGGAATTGCCTGCTTGGTGATATCGATGCCGAGTTCCAGGCAGCGTGCGTAGATGGTCGGGAAATGTTCTTTGAGGAATTCCGGCGATTTGTGGGTGATGTCGAGGTCGACATGATCCAGGCCGCGCTTCTTCATCTCGAAGTCGATGGCTCGGGCGACCACGTCGCGCGGCGCCAGTTCGGCGCGCTCATCGTGGGCTGGCATGAAACGCTGGCCGGCGTCGGCGCCTTCGGTATCCGGCAACTTGAGCACGCCGCCTTCGCCACGGATGGCTTCGGTAATCAGGAAGGATTTGGCATACGGGTGATACAGGCAGGTCGGATGGAACTGGATGAATTCCATGTTGGCGATGCGGCAGCCGGCGCGCCAGGCCATGGCGATGCCGTCGCCGGTAGCACTGTCCGGGTTGGTGGTGTACAGATAGACCTTGCCGGCACCGCCGGTGGCGAGCACCGTATGATCGGCCGCCAGGGTCAGCACCTTGCCGGTCTTGACGTTCTTGGCGTACAGGCCAAGGCAACGCGGTTCGGTATCGCCGGTGGCGACCTTTTTCGACGTAATCAGGTCGATGGCGTAATGATCTTCGAGCAGCGTGATGTTCGGATGGGCGCGTACCTTCTGTTCCAGCGTGACCTGCACCGCATGACCGGTAGCATCGGCAGCGTGGATGATGCGGCGCTGGCTGTGGCCGCCCTCGCGGGTCAGGTGGAAACCCAGTTCGGCGCTGGCGTCGGGTGTAAACGGCACGCCTTGTTCGATTAGCCATTCGATCGCGGCGCGGCCGTTTTCGACGATGAAGCGGGTCGCGCTTTCGTCACACAGGCCGGCGCCGGCAATGAGCGTGTCGTCAATGTGCTGCTGGTGGCTGTCGCCCGAATCCAGCACGGCGGCAATCCCTCCTTGGGCCCAGTTGCTGGCGCCGTCGAGCAGCGCGCGTTTGGAAATCACCGCGACCTTGTTGTTTTCCGCAAGGTGCAGTGCGACTGAAAGGCCGGCTAGCCCGCTACCGATAATGGCGACATCGAATTTCATGGCAAGTTGTTGGTTGTTTTTCTATTGGGATCGCCCCGCTCGGGGCGATGTCTCTTTCATTTGCTGCAAATGCTTCTGTCTTGGTGATTAGCCGACCACCACCGGTTTGACCTTGGCGGCAGCCTGTTTCGCCCGCGTGCGTGCAGTCTCGACGTCATCCGCGGTGGCCAACGCAACGCCCATGCGTCGGCGTGCGAACGATTCCGGCTTGCCGAACAGGCGGATATCGACGCCCGGCCCGCGCATGGCATCCGCCACGCCCTCAAACGCAATCCCTTTGGCATCGTGCTGACCGTAGATCACCGCCGACGCTGCCGGGCTACGCAAAGCGACGTTGACCGGCAAGCCGAGGATCGCCTTGGCATGCAGTTCGAACTCACTTTGCTGCTGGCTGGCCATGGTCACCATGCCGGTGTCGTGTGGACGTGGGCTGACTTCGGAGAACCAGACCATGTCGTTCTTGACGAATAATTCAACCCCAAACAAGCCCAGGCCACCCAGGTTGTCGGTCACTTTCTTGGCGATATCGCGCGCTTTCAACAGCGCGTCGGGATGCATCGGATGCGGCTGCCAGGATTCGACATAGTCGCCCTGCACCTGGACGTGGCCGATCGGCTCGCAGAAATGGGTGGCGATGCTGCCGTCCTGTTCCAGCGCGCGTACGGTCAACAAGGTGATTTCATAATCGAAATCAATGAAGCCTTCAACAATGACCCGGCCCGAATCGACCCGGCCGCCGGCAGCGGCATAGGCCCAGGCGGCTTCCACTTCGTCGGCGCCGTCAATCTTCGACTGGCCCTTGCCGGATGAAGACATGACCGGCTTGATGACGCAGGGAAAGCCGATTTCGGCGCAAGCTGCTTTCAGTTCTGCCAGGTTATTGGCAAAACGGTAAGGCGAGGTCGCCAAGGCCAGCGTCTCGCCAGCGAGGCGGCGGATCCCTTCGCGATTCATGGTCAGCCACGCGGCGCGAGCGGTCGGAATCACGGTGACTTTGCCGGCAGCCTCCAGAGCGACCAGGGTTTCGGTGGCAATGGCTTCGATTTCCGGCACGATCAGGTCCGGTTTCTCTTGCGCAATCAATGCCTCCAGCGCGGCGCCATCGGCCATGTTGATGACGTGCGAACGATGTGCAACCTGATGGCCCGGGGCATTCGGATAACGGTCGACGGCAATCACTTCGACACCAAGCCGTTGCAGCGAAATAATGACTTCCTTGCCGAGTTCGCCGGAACCCAGCAGCATGACTTTGGTGGCGGAAGGAGAGAGCGGGGTACCGAGTCTGATTGGTGTCTTCATAGTGGAAAGGGGCTGCGACGATGGATGCATCGCAATAATCGTTGATAGATGAGAAGGATGATGGCAGCGGCAGTACGTAATGGTTGATGTTGTTTTGTTAATTTCAATTGGCCATGGAACTCGCCACCGGTATTCGCGGCCAGGGGGCTGACAATACCAAATAATGCGGGTCATGGACAGGGGCCGCGAAAAACCTGCTACACGCCACAATGTCGACGCTACGATGCGTGCCGTATTTTCGTACGGTTACGCCTCTTCTGCCGGCCATGCAAGGTCCGCTACGGTCTGTCGGATCCTCTTTACCGCCGGACAATGAAAAAAGCCGCCAGAACCATCTGGCGGCTTGTCTTGCAGCTCAGGCACAGCCGTAAGCATATGCCATTTATTTCATTAGCGCTCGGCCTGGTAAATATCGTAGTCCTTGGTTTCCTTGACGAACAGCATGCCGATCACGAAAGTGGCGGCAGCGATCACGATCGGATACCACAGGCCGTAGTAAATATCGCCCTTGAACGCCACCAGCGCAAACGCCGTGGTTGGCAGCAAACCGCCGAACCAGCCGTTACCGATGTGGTAAGGCATCGACATCGAAGTGTAGCGGATGCGGGTCGGGAACATTTCCACCAGCATCGCCGCAATCGGACCGTACACCATGGTCACGTAGATCACCAGGATGAACAACAGCAGCAATACCATCGGCTTGTTCATCTGATCTGGATCGGCCTTGGTCGGATAGCCTGCACCCTTGATGTCGGCCGACAGTTCAGCCGAGAAGGCCTTGTCCTTGGCCGCAGCGTCTTCCTTCGACAGACCGCTGGCATCGTACGATGTCAGAATCTTGTCGCCGATCTTGATGGTGGCGGCTGAACCTGGCGCACCAGCCACATTCTCATAATTCACCGAAGCAGCCGACAGCTTGGCCTTGGCGATATCGCAGGATGACGTGAATTTCTTGGTGCCGGTCGGGTTGAACTGGAACTGGCAGGTAGCCGGATCGGCAGTCACGATCACCGGAGCGTTTTTCAGTGCGGCTTCCAGCGCCGGATTGGCGTAGTGGGTCAGGCCGGAAAAGATCGGGAAGTAGGTCAGCGCTGCAATCAGGCAGCCGGCCATGATGATTGGCTTACGGCCGATCTTGTCCGACAGCGAGCCGAAGATCACGAAAAACGGTGTCCCCAGCAGCAGGGCCAGCGCGATCAGGATGTTGGCGGTCGACATGTCGACCTTGAGCGACTGGGTCAGGAAGAACAGCGCGTAGAACTGGCCTGTGTACCAAACCACAGCCTGGCCGGCGGTCAGGCCGATCAGGGCCAGGATCACCAGTTTCAGGTTTTTCCATTGGCCAAAGGCTTCGGTCAGCGGCGCTTTGGAGGTCTTGCCTTCTGCTTTCATCTTGGCGAACGCAGGCGATTCATTCATCGACAGACGGATCCAGACCGACACCGCCAGCAAGATCACCGAAACCAGGAACGGAATGCGCCAACCCCACGACGAAAACGCTTCTTCGCCAACTGCGCTGCGCACTCCCAGGATCACCAGCAGCGACAGGAACAGGCCCATTGTTGCAGTGGTCTGGATCCAGGAAGTGAACGCGCCGCGCTTGTCATCCGGAGCATGCTCGGCCACATAAGTGGCAGCGCCGCCATACTCACCGCCCAGGGCCAGGCCCTGCAAGATGCGCAGGGTAATCAGGATGATTGGCGCGGCAATGCCGATGCTTGCATAGTTCGGCAGGATGCCGACGATGAAGGTCGATGCCCCATGATCAGGATCGTCACCAGGAACGTGAATTTGCGGCCGATCATGTCGCCCAGGCGGCCGAACACCAGTGCGCCGAACGGCCGCACGATAAAGCCCGCCGCAAATGCCAGCAGGGCAAAGATGAAGCCGGTATTCGGATCGGTGCCGGAAAAGAACTGCTTGGCGATAATTGCCGCCAGCGAACCGTACAGGTAGAAGTCGTACCATTCGAAAACGGTGCCGAGGGATGACGCAAAAATGACTTTGCGTTCCTCTGGAGTAATGCCGCGTGCGGCCGGTTTAAGCCCACCTGCGGTCGGTTGTAATGTGGCCATGCCTGTCTCCTAGATTATTTATATTTGTATTGCCAGAACCCATTTAATCAATGCTCGTAGGTGCAAATCCGGATATTGATGAAATGGGTTCTACTGGAGTGTGCAATTGAAACCTTACGCAGGACTTGCTTGAAACTTACGGGAAACTTACATAAAGATCGGCTCAGCGCCTCACTCCCAGGCTGTAGACGGTGGTTTGTCGATAGACCTGGCCCGGCCGCAGTATGACTGCTTCGGCGTCGGGGCCGTTGACCTGGTTGGGGTAGGCCTGCGCTTCGAGGCAGAAGCCGTCGTGGGTGGCATACGGTGTGGCGCCGCGCCCCTGTACGCCGCCCAGGAAATTCCCGCTATAGAACTGCAAGCCGGTTTCGGTCGTGGCGAGCGACAGCTCGCGTCCCGAGCCAGGGTCATAGACATTGGCCACTGTGCGCAAGTTGCCACGCTGTTTGTCGTCGTCCCAATCCAGGCAATAACAATGATCGAAGCCGCCGGCCAGCGCAATTTGTGCGTCCGGCCAGGACAGTCGCGGGCCGATCGGGGCCGGTTGGCGGAAATCGAAGGCAGTGCCGGCGACTTCGGCTGCTTCCACCGGAATCAGTTGCTTGTCTATCTTCAGGAAATGATCGGCATCGATCGTTAGCAGATGATCGCCTATGCCGCTGCTGCCGCCATTCAAATTGAAATAGCCATGAGAAGTCAGGTTGACCGGCGTCGGTGCATCCGTGATGGCCTGGTAGTCGATCGACAGGCTTCCCTGATCGTCCAGCCGGTACAGAACTGTAACCTGCAGGTTGCCGGGAAATCCGGCTTCGCCTTCGGGCGACATCAGCGTCAGGCGCAAACCGTCTTCTTCCGGACGGGCCTGCCAGCGCGCCAGGTGGAAGCCGCTGTCACCGCCGTGCAGGTGGTTGCCGGCTTCATTGCGGTCAACCAGGTAATCGGCGCCATCGACCGCGAAGCGGCCGCCGGCAATGCGGTTGGCCCAGCGCCCGACCAGTGCGCCGAAGTACTCCTTGTTGCCGACGTAGGCTTGGGCGTCGGGATACCCGAGCAGGATATCGGCCATGCGGCCGTAGCGATCAGGAGCGAACCACGAGATCAGCGTCGCTCCGCGATTGCTGATGGTAATACGCATGTCTTGCGCATTTTGCAGCGTGTACAAAGTATCGCCGTTGTCGGTGTCGCTGCTGGTAATGGGAAATTGGATCATGGCTGGAAAGATGAGGTGGTGGCCGATTGGTTGATCATGATTGCAGCTGCTTGACGGCCTGTAATGAAGCCTGTGCAGCGCGCTCCTGGTATTCGCGGGGGGTGCAGCCGAGTTCGCGCTTGAATACCGCGTGCATGTACTGCACAGAGGTGAAGCCGCAACTGACGGCGATCTCGGCAATGCTGCGGGTTTCGTGCTCGAGGATGGTCTTCGCCGCGTCAAGTTTGAAGCGCAGGATTTCATCGTGTACGCTGCGCCCGAGTTCGCGTCGGAAATACGATTCGAGCGATGAGCGCGAGACGCCGACATAGTCGGCTACCTGCTCGGTCTTGATTCCCTGGCAGGCGTATTGGCGGATGAAATGCAGAGCTTGCATCACGTGCGGATGGCTGAGCGGTTCATGCTGGCTTGAGGCGAGCACATTGATGCCGATCGGAGGCACCAGGATGCAGCTGCCGCCGAGCTGCACGCCATGCAGCATCTGATGCAGCAAGTGGGCAGCGGTGCGTCCCATTTCTTCGGTGCCCTGGATTACTGAACTGAGCGGCACCCGCGTCAGCGTGCGCGCCAGCGGATCGTTGTCGATGCCGATCAGCGCTACTTGCTCCGGCACCGCGATGCCGGCGCTCAGACAAGCCTGCAGCAATTGCCGCGCGCGCGCGTCGCTGACGGCAATAATGCCGATTGGCTTGGGTAGGCTGTGCAGCCACGCGATCTGCTGTTCCACTGCGGTATCCCAGGCCGGTGCGCTGGTGCTGACGCCGCGATAAATTTCAGCCGCCATGCCATCTCTTTGCATCAGCCGCTGAAAGGCTCTTTCGCGTTCCTGCGCCCAGCGGTTGACTGGCGCCTCCGGCAGGCTAAAACAGGCAAAGCGCGTCAGTCCTGCTTCGATCAGATGATCGTAGGCCAGTTTGATCAGCTTGAAATTGTCGGTTGCGACATACGGAATATGCTGCGGATAGTCGGCCTCGTCCTGATACGAACCGCCCACTGCAACCACTGGCAGGCGACTGCCCGAGAGCGCCTCGCAGACTGCCGGATCATCGAAGTCGGCGATGATCCCATCCCCATGCCAGCGTTCGATGCCCGGCAGGCGGCAGCGGAAATCCTCTTCCAGGAACAGGTCCCAGGACGCCCGGGTGCTACTCAGGTAATTGCCGATGCCCGTGATGATGCCGCGATCGTAGATCTTGTTGGCGTTGAACAGCAACGCAATACGATGCGTGGTCGGCAGTTTTTTCATCGGCGTCTCCTGATGGCATGCACGAGGATTCTCTTGTTTTTTCGTTATTTTCGCTGTGGCGCAATTCTATTGCCGTATTAGCGAAATCCGGTCAGCAGATTGTACCCAGCATGCGCCCCGGCGTCAGGCCAAATCGTCTTATGTGCGGTTGCAATAGAAAGAATCGCTATCGGCGTTGGTGGATTTCGTAATTGTTCGGCGAGGGCACTGGTTGCTAGTATTCAGCCACGCTTATTCAGCCATGTCACTCATATCTTTAACCCCTTGCAGCGATATTGCCGAGCCAGGCAAGTCCAACCGAATCAACACAGGAGACCAGCATGTCCTATTTCCCGAATGTCGAACCGATACGTTTTGAAGGCCCTGAAAGCGCATCGCCTCTGGCATTCCGCCATTACGATGCCGATAAAATCATCCTCGGCAAGCCGATGCGCGAGCACTTGCGGATGGGGGCCTGCTACTGGCACACCTTTGTCTGGCCTGGCTCCGACGTGTTTGGCGCCGGTACCTTCAAACGTCCCTGGCATGCAAGCGGAGAGCCGCTGGCGATGGCGCACAAGAAAGCCGATGCTGCCTTTGAATTTTTCTCAAAACTGGGCATCGACTATTACACCTTCCACGATACCGATGTCGCGCCGGAAGGCGCCAGCCTGGCCGAATACCGCAACAACTTTGCCGAGATGATCGATGTGCTCGAACGCAAGCAGGAGCAGACGGGTGTGCGCTTGTTGTGGGGGACCGCAAACTGCTTCAGCAATCCGCGCTATGCCGCCGGCGCCGCCAGCAACCCGAATCCTGAATTGTTTGCCTATGCCGCAGCGCAGGTGTTCAGCGCGATGAATGCGACGCATCGCTTGGGCGGCGCCAATTATGTATTGTGGGGCGGCCGCGAAGGTTACGAGACTTTGCTAAACACCGATCTCAAGCGCGAGCGCGAACAACTGGCGCGCTTCATGCGCATGGTGGTCGATCATAAATACAAGATCGGCTTCAAGGGCACGATCCTGATAGAGCCGAAGCCGCAGGAGCCGACCAAGCATCAATACGATTATGACAGCGCCACAGTCTACGGCTTTCTCAAGCAATACGGCCTGGAGCAAGAGATCAAGGTGAATATTGAAGCCAATCATGCAACCCTGGCTGGCCACAGCTTCCAGCATGAAATCGCTACGGCGGCATCGCTCGGCATCCTTGGCAGCATTGACGCCAATCGCGGCGACCCGCAAAACGGCTGGGACACCGATCAGTTCCCGAACAGCATTGAAGAGATGACGCTGGCCACCTATGAAATCCTCAAGGCTGGCGGCTTCACCACCGGTGGCTATAACTTCGACTCTAAGGTGCGCCGCCAAAGTATGGACGAGATCGACCTGTTTCATGGCCATGTGGGCGCAATGGATGTGCTTGCGCTATCGCTGGAGCGTGCCGCCGGCATGATTGAAAATGATTTTCTGGCGAAGTTCAAGACCGAACGTTATGCCGGTTGGGACGGCCAGTTCGGCCGCGATGTCCTGGCTGGTAACTTCAGTCTGGCCGATGTCGCCGAGTATGCATTCAGCAAGCAGTTGAATCCGCAAGCTGTCAGCGGCCGCCAGGAGATGCTGGAAAACCTGGTCAATCGCGCCATCTACAAATGACTCGGGCGCACCCATGTTCATAGGAATAGATCTCGGCACTTCCGGCCTCAAGGCGATCTTGCTGGATCGCCAGGACCAGGTTCGCGCCAGCGTCACCATGCCGCTTGCGGTCACGCAGCCGCAAGCCATGTGGCGCGAGCAGGATCCGGCCGACTGGTGGGCGGCCTGCGAGAAGGCGTTGGAAGCTTTGCTGGCGGCAGCCGCCAAAGAGGGCATTCGCACTGACGACATCGAAGCAATCGGCCTGACCGGGCAAATGCATGGCGCTACCGTATTGGATAAAGATGGTGAAGTGCTGCGCCCGGCCATTTTGTGGAATGACGGCCGCAGCTTTGCCGAATGCGCCGAACTGGAAAAACGTGTGCCGGCATCGCGTCGTATCACCGGCAACCTGATGATGCCGGGCTTTACCGCACCCAAGCTGTTGTGGCTGGCGCGCCATGAAGCGCAAGTATTTGAGCGCATCGCCATGGTGCTGCTGCCCAAGGATTGGCTGCGCTACCGGTTGACCGGTCGCTACGCCAGCGACATGTCGGACGCCGCCGGCACCATGTGGCTCGATGTCGCCCGTCGCGACTGGAGTGACGAGTTGTTGAATGCCACCGGTTTGCATCGCAGGAAAATGCCGGCGCTTTACGAGGGAACGCAAATCACCGGACATCTGAAACCTGAACTGGCGCAGCGCTGGGGTTTGAAATCGATTCCCGTTGTGGCCGGTGCGGGCGATAACGCAGCCGGTGCAATCGGCGTCGGTGTGGCGCACGCCGGGCAGGCCATGTTGTCGCTTGGGACATCCGGTGTTTTCTTTGCCGCTAGCGACGGCTTTCATGCCAATCCGGAAAAAGCGGTGCACAGCTTCTGCCATGCGCTGCCGGACACCTGGCACCTGATGTCGGTGATGTTGTCGGCGGCATCCTGTCTTGATTTCACGGCGCGCCTGACCGGTTATTCGGATGTGGCGGCATTGCTGGCCGCTGCAGAAGAACGCACCACCAGACAGCTGGATGACGATGCGCCGCTGTTCCTGCCTTACCTGAACGGCGAGCGCACGCCGCACAACGACCCGGCGGCAAAAGGCGTGTTCTTTGGCTTGCAGGCGACAACACTGCCTGCCGACCTGGCCTATGCAACGCTGGAAGGCGTCGGCTTCGGCCTGGCCGACGGTATCGATGCCTTGCAATCGACCGGCTTGGTACCGACCGATGTCACCTTGATCGGTGGCGGTTCGCGCAGTGTTTTCTGGGCGCAAATGCTGGCCGACATCAGTGGCTGTACGCTGACCCGACGCCACGGCGGCGATGTCGGTCCGGCGCTCGGTGCAGCACGACTGGCGCGGCTTGGCGTCGCGGAGGAAAGCGGCGACCAGGCGACGCTGGAACAGATTTGCGCAGTGCCGGAAACGATCGCCGTCTATCAGCCTGACCCGCAACGTCATGCGCGTTATGCGGTGCGTAGAGAAAAATTCAAGCAGGTTTACCAGCAGTTGAAATCCTTGTTTTAAAGCCCGAAGTCAACAGTCCAAACTTAATAACAACGAAGGAGACACAAGCATGAACAAGTATCTGAAAACGACGCTGATCGCGGCTGCATTGACCGTCATCAGCAATGCAGCAATGGCCGATGCCAAGAATCCGAAGATCGGTTTTTCGATTGATGATCTGCGCGTCGAGCGCTGGGCGCGCGACCGTGATTTCTTCACCGCTGCGGCAGAAAAACTGGGCGCCAAGGTGTACGTCCAGTCAGCCGACGCCAGCGAGCAGCGCCAGATTTCGCAAATTGAAAACCTGATTTCACGCGGCGTCGACGCTATCGTAATCGTGCCTTTCAATGCGACAGTGCTGAACAATGCCGTCAAGGAAGCCAAGAAAGCCGGCATCAAGGTGCTGTCTTACGACCGCCTGATCCTGAACGCCGATATCGATGCCTACATCTCTTTCGATAATGAAAAGGTCGGCGAAATGCAGGCCGAGGGCGTGCTCAAGGCCCAGCCGAAAGGCAATTACTACCTGTTGGGTGGCTCGCCAACCGACAACAACGCCAAGATGCTGCGAGAGGGGCAACTGAAGATACTCAAGCCATCCATCGACAAGGGCGACATCAAGATCGTCGGCCAGCAATGGGTCAAGGACTGGAGTCCGACCGAAGCACTGACGATCGTGGAGAACGCGCTGACGGCCAACAATAACAAGATCGACGCCATCGTCGCGTCCAATGATGGTACTGCGGGCGGCGCCATCCAGGCCCTGGCTGCACAAAAGATGGCCGGCAAGGTACCGGTATCCGGCCAGGACGCCGATCTGGCGGCAGTCAAGCGCGTGGTTGCAGGAACCCAGGTAATGACCGTCTACAAGCCGCTTAAGCTGATTGCGTCGGAAGCCGCCAAGTTGACGGTGCAACTGGTCCGCAATGAAAAGCCGGATTACAACTCGCAATATGACAACGGCATCAAGAAGGTCGACACGGTGTTGCTGAAGCCGACCACCTTGACCAAGGATAACGTCGGGCTGCTAGTGCAAGACGGTTTCTATACTCAGGCGCAGATCTCCGGCAAATAATCGCGACGCGGGCGGGCGTGGCGGCAAGCCGGGAATCCGGCATTACTGTCACGTCCCCTGATCTTTTTCCTCAATCGTTTCAACAGGAACAAGCATGTCCGATTATTTGCTGGAAATGAAAGGCATCGTCAAGCAGTTCGGCGCGGTGCGGGCGCTCGATGGTATCGCGCTGAAGGTTCGTGCTGGAGAGTGTGTTGGTCTGTGCGGTGAAAACGGTGCCGGTAAATCGACGCTGATGAAGGTGTTGTCGGGTGTCTATCCGCATGGCAGCTGGGAAGGCGAAATCCTGTGGGATGGCCAGCCGTTGAAAGCGCAGTCGATTCGCGATACGGAAGCCGCCGGCATCGTCATCATCCATCAGGAACTGATGCTGGTGCCGGAGCTGTCAGTGGCTGAAAACATCTTCATGGGCCACGAACTGACGCTGCCGGGCGGGCGCATGAATTATCCCGCCATGTATCGCCGCGCCGATGAACTGGTACGCGAATTGAAGATGCCGGAAATGAACGTCGCGCTGCCTGTCATGCAATATGGTGGCGGCCACCAGCAACTGGTGGAGATCGCCAAGGCGCTCAACAAGAAAGCCAGATTGCTGATCCTGGATGAGCCATCGTCGTCGCTGACCACGTCAGAAATTGCGGTGCTGCTCGATATCATCCGCGACCTCAAGGCCAAGGGTGTGGCTTGCGTTTACATCTCGCACAAGCTCGACGAAGTCGCGGCGATCTGCGACACCGTTTCGGTGATTCGCGACGGCCAGCATATCGCCACCACGCCGATGCAGGAGTTGAACGTGGAGTACATCATCGCCCAGATGGTGGGGCGCGAAATGAACAATCTGTATCCGAAGCAGGAGCATGCGATCGGCGAAGTGGTGTTCGAGGCGCGCCATATCAGTTGCTACGATGTCGACAACCCTGCCAGAAAAAAAGTCGACGATATTTCGTTCTCGTTGCGCAAGGGAGAAATCCTTGGCGTCGCCGGGCTGGTCGGAGCAGGGCGCACCGAGTTGGTGTCCGCACTGTACGGCGCTTATCCGGGCCGCCAGGAAGGCGAAGTCTGGCTCGACGGCAAGCAAGTCGACACCGGCTCGCCGATGAAATCGCTGCGGCTCGGCTTGTGCATGGTGCCGGAAGATCGCAAGCGCCACGGCATCGTCGCCGATCTCAACGTCGGCCAGAACATCACGCTGACTGTATTGCAGGAATTTTCGCGGTTTGGCCGCATCGATGCCGAGGCCGAACTGCAAACCATCCAGCAGCAGATCGGCAAGCTGCGCCTGAAGACGGCCAGTCCTTTCCTGCCGATCACCAGCCTCTCCGGTGGCAATCAGCAAAAGGCGGTGCTCGCCAAAATGCTGCTGGCCAAGCCGCGGGTGCTGATCCTCGACGAGCCGACGCGCGGCGTCGATGTCGGCGCCAAGTATGAGATCTATAAATTGATGTTCGACCTGGCAGAGCAGGGTGTGGCCATCATCATGGTGTCCTCCGAACTGGCCGAGGTATTGGGCGTGTCGGACCGTGTCCTGGTGATCGGCGAAGGCAAGCTGCGTGGCGATTTCGTCAACCAGGGCCTGACGCAGGAAACCGTGCTGGCCGCCGCCATCAGCCAGTCGCCGCAGAGCGACAACATTCATCGGGAATTCGCATGACATCCATCAATCTCAAACAACTATTCAGTCGCTACAAAATCCTCGCGTTGCTGATCGCCATCGCCATCATCTGGGCCTTTTTCAGCTGGAAAACGGAGGGTGGCTTCCTGACGCCGCGCAATCTCTCGAACCTGCTGCGGCAGATGTCGATTACCGGCATCCTGGCCTGCGGCATGGTGCTGGTCATCATCGGTGGCGAAATCGATCTGTCGGTTGGCTCGCTGCTCGGCCTGCTGGGCGGGATTGCGGCGGTGCTCAACGTCACCTACCATCTGCCGCTGCCGCTCAATCTGGTGCTGGTACTGCTCTGCGGTCTGCTGATCGGCCTGTTCAACGGTTATCTGACTGCCTATATGAAGATTCCGTCGTTCATCGTCGGTCTTGGTGGGATGCTGGCGTTTCGCGGCATATTGCTGGGCGTGACCGGTGGCCTGACCATCGCTCCAGTGTCGAGCGACCTGGTGTATCTGGGGCAGGGATATCTGCCGACACAGTTCGGCTTGCTGCTCGGCGCGGGTTTGTTTGTGCTTACCGTGTTCCTGACCTGGCGTCAGCGCAGCAACCGTCTCAGCCATGCGCTGACGGTGCCGCCACTGTGGCGCGACGCCGTACGTGTGCTGGCTATCGGCGCGGTGCTGTTCGCTTTTGTCCGCACGCTCAACAACTATGACGGGATTCCGGTGCCGGTGCTGCTGTTGCTGGCACTCCTCGGCGTCTTCAGCTATGTCACCACCCAAACCGTGTTCGGCCGCCGCGTCTACTCGGTTGGTAGCAATATGGAGGCGACCCGTCTTTCCGGCGTCAATGTGCAAGCGGTCAAGTTGTGGATCTTCGGCATCATGGGTGTGATGTGCGCACTGGCCGGCCTCGTCAATACCGCGCGCCTGGCGGCCGGCTCGCCATCGGCCGGCAACATGGGTGAGCTCGATGCCATCGCTGCCTGTTTTATCGGCGGCACCTCGATGCGCGGCGGCTCGGGCACGGTCTACGGCGCCTTGATCGGGGCGCTGGTGATGGCCAGCCTGGATAATGGCATGTCGATGCTGGATGTGGATACCTACTGGCAAATGATCGTCAAGGGCAGCATTTTGATGCTGGCAGTATGGGTAGACGTGAGTACGCGTGGCAGTCGTCAATAACGTATCTCCCGACACAGCCTGTTATTTGTGACAGCTGTGCAAGAATTGCCAACGAGCTACAATGAATCCGTCTTCTACAACTCTCCCCGAGTTTGGACTTAGCCCGCAACCGCAAGGTTTGCGGGTTTTTTTTCGACTTGGGACTGGAATATGGCATGCACATCGATTTTTGCAGCGTCATGCGGCGGTCATACTATTGTCATGTTCGCTGTGTAATATCCGCAATGTTGATTTATCGCGCACTCGATTCAGCTGCAACCCGTTCGGGAATTGGCTGGTCCGTGAGTGGCCAGCGCATCGACAGGTTGGCCGGTAGCCTCGATCACCGGCACCAGATTCATGCCCATTGAATGACCCGCAACCGCAAGGTGAGCGGGTTTTGTTTTTTTGCGTTGCAAACGCTTGTCGCTGATGCAATAGCATGAACGCTATAATGGCTCTTTCCTGTAGCCATAAAGGCGTGATCCTGCTGCTGCGGGGCTTACCTGGCGTCGTCCATCCAGTTGAATATGCCGATTTCCTCTCCACAAGCCGTTCCCCCATTGTTTTTTTTGGATCTGCCGGCATCGATTCACCAGGCCGGCCTACGCTATGGGATCAATCCGGGGCAACTGGCGCTACTGGAACAGAATGGCGTCGTGCTGCCGCCCGGTTTGGCGAACGCGGTGTTGAAGCGCAAGGTGGAGTTCGCCGCCGGTAGATATTGTGCAATGCAGGCTTTGAAGGCGCTCGGCTACGGCGGTCGGGAAACCCTGCCTATCGGCCAGCATAGGGCGCCGCTCTGGCCCGATGGCTTCGTCGGTTCGATCAGCCACGGCGACGGCCAGGCGCTCGCTGTGGCGGCGGCAAGTCGGGATTGGGACGGTATTGGCATCGATGTCGAACGCCTCCTCGATCATGACGCGGCTCGGCCATTAGTGCCCTATCTGATGACAACTGCGGAACTCCTCATCGGCAGCGCCGCCGGAATGTCTCTCGAACGTTGGCTGACGGTGGTTTTCTCCGCCAAGGAAAGCCTGTTCAAGGCGCTCTATCCCTATGTCGGCAGATATTTCGATTTCCTTGATGCAGAAGTGCGCGCGCTCCAGCCTGGTGGCGACGGTCTTACGCTGCAACTGGCGACGACGCTTTCGCCGCAGTGCATCAAGGGAAGTCGCTATCCGATTCGCATTAATTATTTTGACAATAATATTGTGACACTATGCTTGCTAGCACCATCCGGTCTGACACTGGTGGCCACGTCAGGTTGAGTTTTACGATAGCGAAAAGATGCGCCTGCGGGCTGGATATTTGCTGATCGGCATCTATACTGAAACTCCCCGGGAGGTGTTTATGAAAGCATCGAAGATTATCGAGATGTGGGGCAGGGCCAGTTGCCAGGTACCGCTCACCAGTGACGACGAAATAGTGCAGATGTTTGCCAACGAGATTGCAAAATTGTCATACAAGCTCACGGAAGAAGAGCTGTATCGGCTGATCGCAGTCGGCGCATTGGTGTATCAGCGCGGCTTCCGCGAATTTGACAGCAATAGCATGGCCGATCTGTTGATCAGGACTCTGCGAGAAGGTGGGCGGGCCTGACAGCGAATCCCCTGGCAATCCGTTCACAAAATATCAATAATTAAAATTGTATTAATAAAAAAGCCTGCCTCCATCTGGAGGCAGGCTTTTTGCGCTTGTGTGCTTATCTTGATGGCTGCAGTTTATATTCTATAAATCTTGTCGCCGGTCTGGACGATCACGAATTTCCCATCGGTAATCTGTGTCAGCGCCCGTCCATCGGCCAGCCGGTAGGTCCTCGGTCCCGGCATGGAACTGATGACGCCGCCAGCCGCGGCAATTTCAATCGGGCTTTCATATCCCTCGACATGATAGCCATTTCCTGATTTGTCTTTCGCATCGAACTTTTCTATCAAGTCCATATGAGTCTCCTTATGATTGAGGTTGGCATGCCGGAAGTAACAATACCATATCGACGAGAATCTTTAATCGAATAATGTGGGTTGCGATCAATGTCCGAGCGAGTGGCCAAACCAGAAGGCGTGCGGGTTGGAAATGTCTGGCAGTGCATTGATTTTATCCGTAGCGCGTCCCGTCAAACTGCGATCAATGTCAATCTGGGTAAGCAAATAAGCGATGATGATGTCGGCTTCGAGACATTGGCAGTCAAGATTCAACGCCGTAATTTTCTCGATGGCGAGTGTTGAGCCATCGCGGCGCCACAGAAGAAACCAGCGCGCTGCGGCGATTTTTTTATTGAGCGAGGGATCAGGCTCAGGAGACAGCGCCGACAAGATCAGTTCGGCGCGCTCCCAGTGCTGCTGATTGATCGCAATCAGGGCATGCCACCACAGGTGGCGTCGACTTTCCAGGTTCAGCAAAGGTTTCAAGGTCTTGTTCCATTTTCTCAAATGTCGCTGATTGATGGCGAGTGCATCTTCTTAGGGATTGAGCAGGCGTGCCGTGATCACGATCATGCGTTCAATCTGGTGTTTTTTTTCGGATTTATGCTGGAACAGCCAACCCAGAAATGGCATATCTCCGAGCAGAGGAATTTTCGAATTGTCGATCGTGGTTTCGTCGACGATGTAGCCGCCAATCAGTAGGCTGTCGCCACCGTTGATGATGGCCCGGGTGTCGATTCTTTTGCGGGAAACGATGCGGGGCGGATTGACCTGTGCAACATCGGAAATCGCCTCGTCTTCAATTGTCACAAATAGCTTGATCTTGTCTGATCCGTCTTCTTTGATGATTTTCGGGGTGACCAACAAGGTCGGTCCAGCCTTCAACCGGTACGGGGTGACATTGTATTGGCTGGCGGTTCGCACAGCGTCATCCTGCTGGTTTTCCAACACTGCTTGAGTATTGTTCAGAGTTATCACGCGTGAGCGCGTATCGATTCTTGCGACGCCTTGGCGTATCAGAGCGTCCAGCGTGGCCGAGAAATGGTGGTGGCGGTCGTCGAATACAATTGACGTCATCAGTCCGGCCCGGTTGTCCATGAAGGTGTTGGAGATGGCGCCCAGGTTGATAGCGGCATTGTTGCTAGTTGTGGCCGATCCGCTACTCAGGTCGTGATGCACCTCGGTGAACGAACGCAAGTCGATGTCAATTTTTTCCGCGTTCTCCGCATCCCGGTCAATGACCGTCGCCTCGATCTCTACCAGATCGTTTTTGACGTCAAGTTGTTTGATCAGTTTGTCGTACATAGCCATCCTGGCGCAGGTGTCGCGCACTACGACGGCGTTGATGTGTGGGTTGGCTTCAATGCGCGGTTCAGTGCCTTGAGTGGAGCCTTCTTCTGGTAGTTGACAGGTGGCGTCTGCCAGTCCATGTTTATCAACAGGAAGAGTGATTGCATCGCTGTCAATTTGTGCCACTTCTTGTATTTTTACTGGTGCAGTAGTCCTTTCCGGAAGCCGCGTTTGCTGACGCACTTTCATGATATTTTTCAGTAAGCTTGCTACGCCGGGAATCACGCTTCCAGCCGGGCCGTTTTTGATATCCTTGGCCCAGGCATGGCGCAGGCGATAGACCTTGGTTTTCGTCGGTGATTGCGTGTCCTCCTGCGCTGAATCAAGCAGTTGCGCCAGTTCCTCTACCGCGCTCAGATAGCGGGGTGGGCCAACAACCAGAAGGCTATTTTCAGAGGCCATCCAGCTAATTGAAAAACGCGGCTCTTCCAAATGAAAATCCTTCAACAACATCTGCATGCGGTCGAATTTGTCAGAGGATAAGTTGATCGTCCGGCTGCTGATTTCGGACAGTGAGTTTATGTACAGGGTATGGTCGTCGTAGAACCAGGTGAAGCCAAAGCTGGACGCGAAGTCGTTCAGCAGCGATTCGAGCGGTTGATTGAAGCTCCCGCTGATATTTCCGGTGACCAGCGGACTGACAATTACAGGTATCTGATTATTGCCAAAAACGGCCCTGAGAAAGTCGGGTAAATTCTGGTTGTGGGCAGTAATCTTGACCTGTTTGTTTTTTGCCGTCGGCAACGACGCGGCCTGCGCTGTGATTCCCACGAACCCGAACTGTTGCGTAGCAATGAGTAGAGAAAGAAGTATCTTGATGGCGTTGCCGGATATGGTTGTAGGTTGCTTTTTCAATCTCTGTCCCTGACTGTTCCACTGTCGCCAGATGTTTTTGCTCTGCGACTCTGACCGATTTGTCAAATTTCAATCACTCGATTTTTGTCGTCATTGGCATTGAGAGATATAGGGGGTGTCTTAATTTTTTGATGCCTGTTGAATTTTGTGCTTTCGCAAAGTGATCGTTGGAGAGGGTAATGCGACGGCCGGGTATGCATGTGGCGAGCAATCTCTTCTCGCTTTTCGCGCAAGGGGCAATCATGGAGTTGGTGGGCGCTAATGACGTTGCTCCCCCGTCTGGCATCCAGAAGTGTGAGAACCACCAAACTTGCCTATACACTTCTTCATTGGAAAATAGTACAAGCCGGTTGCTCGTTGGTGAGCAGCCGCAAACGACGTGGGATACTTGCAACAATATGCGCAAGATTGCGCGAGGAACATGTGATGAGAACTATAGGACTGATCGGTGGCATGAGCTGGGAATCCAGCGTTGAGTACTACAGGATCATCAATCAAATGGTGCGTGACAGGCTGGGGCCTTTGCGGTCGGCGCAGCTGTTGATGTACAGCGTTGATTTCGGCCCGATTGAGCGCGCGCAGCATGAAGAGCGCTGGGATGATGCGGCGCGCGTGCTGGAAGATGCCGCGCGGCGACTGCACGCGGGTGGTGCTGAGTGCATCGTGCTGTGTACGAATACGATGCATCTGGTGGCCGACCGTGTCCAGGCTGCGGTGCCGATTCCGTTTTTGCACATCGCCGATCCGGCGGGGCGTGCCGCGGTACAGATCGGCGCGCGCACGGTGGGATTGCTCGGGACCGGCTTTACCATGACGCAGCCGTTTCTGCGGGAACGGCTGGCGGGCCGGTACGGTTTGACTGTACTGGTGCCATCGCCGACGGAGCGTGAAGCCGTTCATCAAATCATCTACGATGAATTGTGTGTTGGTGTGGTGCGGGATTCCTCCCGAAAAGTCTATCAACAGGTCATCGCCTCCTTGGCCGAGCGCGGCGCCGAGGCGGTCATCCTTGGTTGCACCGAGATCAGTCTGCTGGTCAAACCGCAGGACAGTGCGCTGCCTTTGATCGACACGACGGCGCTCCATGCACAAGCGGCGGTCGATTTCGCGTTGGCAGTGGATGGCTAGGGCTGGGTACGCCTGCCTTGCTGCGAACGGTTGCGGCGCGTACCATGGGGGCCGACGCCGGTATTGGCAGTATTTTCAGAGGAAGCAGCAATGAACGACGGTTTAACAAGAGATGAATTCGACGCTTTGGGGCAAATCGGCAGCGGGCCGCAACATGGGCGGGTGAGCGCATGTGTTGCGCGCAATACCAAACGCCTGATTGGCTTGAAGTACATCTCACATGAACGCAACGGAACCCTGGTGCTGACCGACAAGGGTAAGCAGACCTTGTTCATCAGGAGTTGCATAGACGGCTTGCGTGCCGTGGCGAATGACCCGGGAGCGAAGCTGGCTGCTGATGTTGCCATGTTCCTTGGAAAGAAAGGCCACATAAGCGTCAGGGCAGGCGGAGATGGTTTCGATATCACCGAAAAAGGCCGCGAATCGCTGGCCGACATTGATTCTTCAACTGCCTGATCAAGTTACGCGCCTGGTATTAACCTTAGGCGGTCGGTAAAAACGCATATAAATCAATGACTTGATTAAAATTCTTGAGGGTTATCCACAGGACTGTCCACAATTTCTGTGGGTAACTTTTTGTGAAATGCTAATTTGCGGCGTGATTGACGGCTAACAACCTGCGAAGTGATCCATGGAAAAAACGAGTTCTTTATTGCAAGTCGGCCTGGTCGGTTATGGCTTTGCCGGCGCCACCTTTCACGCACCGTTGATCGGGCATTCAGGGCGCACTGCGGTCGCAGCGATTGTCAGCAGCCAGGCCGAGCGCGCTGTCGGCGACTGGCCGACAGCGCGGATCTATGCGGATCTCGATGCGATGCTGGCTAATCCCGGTATCGAATGCGTGGTCATCGCCACGCCGAACGACACCCATTTCGCGTTTGCACGCCGCGCGCTCGAAGCTGGCAAGCATGTCGTCGTCGACAAGCCTATTACTTTGAATGCGGCCGACGCGCGCGCTTTGACTGCTTTGGCAAGTCAGCGCCAACTGCTGTTGGCGCCATTCCATAACCGTCGTTGGGACGGTGATTTCCGTACCGTGCAGGCGCTGGTAGCCAGTGGCCGGCTTGGTCGTATCACGCATTTCGAGTCGCATTTCGATCGATTTCGGCCTGAAGTGCGGCAGCGTTGGCGGGAAAATGCCGATAGTGGTGGTGGGTTGCTGTTTGACCTTGGACCGCACCTGGTCGATCAGGCGCTGGTATTGTTCGGCGTGCCGGAAACCGTCAATGCGACCGTCGGTGCCTATCGCGATGGCGCCCAGGCGGACGATTATGTGCACTTGCAACTCGGTTACGCCGACAAGCAGGTCGTATTGCACGCAAGCGCGTTAAGTGCGCTGGATGTGCCGCGCTTTACGATGCACGGGACCCGTGGCAGCTATCAAAAGGCTGGACTGGATGTTCAGGAAGATCAGCTCAAGGCCGGCTTGCGTCCAGGACAACAGGGATGGGGTAAAAACTTGCCGGGCGTACTTCGGCAGGTCGACGGCGAACTCGATGTGCGTGGCGAACTGGCGACTTTGGATGGCGCTTACCAGGAGTTTTATCGGATGGCGGCGGCATCTATCAAGGATGGTCTACCTCCTCCTGTCGCGGCGAGCGAGGCGGTAACCGTACTGGAAATCCTGGATCTGGCGCGCCGGAGCGCCGTTGAAGGGCACCGTTTGGCCTTTACCGTGGCAAAGGATTCGCGCACCATGCAGCATGGAACGGAGATTGTGTGATAGCGCTATCATTTATGTGAATAACTGATATGCGTTAAATAAAGTAGTCGATCAGTGACCGGCTCTATATAGTTACACCTGTCTCCTCCAACACCTCCTAAGGTTTGGATTCAAGCCCGCACCGTAAGGTTCAGCGGGCTTTTTTTTGTCCTGTTGAACATCCAGGCTTAGGCGGCGAGGTTGGGGAATTGCGGCATGTGTTGTAAATATGTAGCAACAGCTACGATATGTCTTGCGTTATAACTCAGTCGGCGTATAATTCACGAATCGCATAAGGTGTTTCTTGTGCGAAAGGCATCAATATAAGAGTGGATTCGTTACACGTCGGGGCCACTTTCCAGATAGGACTGGGTTTCGGGAATCTTCTCCTGTATTGATGAATATAAAAACCTGCCTACCTCACGGTCGCAGGTTTTTTTGTTTCTGGTACCGTATTTTTACTATATTGCAGTGCATCATACTCTGGCATATAGTTGATTCGTCTCCTCCAACCCCTATGGTTTGGATTCAGCCCGCGCCGTAAGGTCCAGTGGGCTTTTTTTTGTCCATAGCAAGGGCGCGAGACTGTCTGATTGCGTGATCGCGCTTGGCGAGCGCTCTCAATCAGCGCCGCAAAGTGGCGCGTATTTGCTGCCGATGCTGCGCAACCGTGCTACAGGTGCGATTTGGTGGTCCGGCCGCGTTGCAGCCTGGCATTCGAGCGCGCATTCCGGTTGTAGCTAGACAGGAAGCCGCGCGCCTTGAGTTCCTTGCGCAACAGGAAAATGGCAAGCACGGTGGCGAAGCTGACGGAGGTGAGGATAACTAACATTTTTTGTCGCTTTCAAAAGGGTTATCCGATATCAGCAAAATTCGCGCCAGATATCCCTTTTTCTGCGGGCCTGTGGTTTCAGCGCGCCATCAAGGTATCCAGTAGCCAGCTGCCGGCCGGTCCCAGTCCGCGCTGGCGTGACCACACTGCATCAACCTGTATGCTTTTCGGCCAGCCGCGCACCTGCAGTTCCAGTAGGCTGTTGGCAGCAAAGCGCTTGGCCAGCCAGTACGGCAGTTCGGCCCAGCCGAAGCCCAGTTCCGTCATTTCCAGCAGCAGAAGGTAGCTGGAGGCCGTCCAGCATTTGCCGCGGCGGCGCTGGACGACATCGTCGACATAAGTACTTAGTCGTAATTCACGTGCGCTGTGCAGCATGTCAGTGGTGATGTGCTCGGCCTTGGCGAGCGGGTGCTGCTTGCCAACATACAAGCCGATGGCGGAGCGATCGGGCACTGATTCGAAACCAATATCCGGCGGGTAGTCCGGCTGTGCGGCAACCAGCCCGAGGTTGGCGCGGCCTTTCTGCACCAGTGAGACGACGTCGTTGCGCTCTGCAATCATGCATTCCAGCTCCAGTTCGGGGTAACGCTGTTCGAAACTGGTGAGTATCAGTTCGAAGCGATCCGATTGGTAAGTGTCGGACAGTACCAGCGTCAGTTGTGGCTCCAGTCCGCCGGCCAGCCGGTGTGCCGAACGTTCCAGGCGGTCGCTAGCTTCGATTACCTGCTGCGCATGCACCAGCATCGCCCTCCCTTGTTCGGTCAGGGTGGGACGGCGAGTGCTGCGATCGAACAGGGGCAGGCCGAGGTCAATCTCCAAATTGGCAATTGCTTCGCTGACGGTAGATTGCTGTTTGCCGAGTTTGCGTGCCGCCGCCGAAAACGAGCCTTGGGTGGCGGCTTCGACGAACATGAACAGGGTTTCCAGGGAGTGGCGCATGGCGATTTCGCTCGAATGCATCGGTTTATCCGATGGTTATTGCTTTGATAGTATCAGAATAAACGAAGAAAATAGCCTCATTGAATACAAGCTAAACAATGGAGGCAATATGAATACCAAGAAAACCTGGATCGAGCGCGCTACCCACGCGCTGATTTTTGAAGTGCTGGCAGTGGCGATGACCGCTCCTGTACTGGCCTGGGTCATGAAGGTGCCGATGGCGCACGCGGGCCTGCTGACTTTGATGATTTCATCGGTCGCGATGACCTGGAACATGATTTTCAATGCGCTGTTCGACCGCGTCGAGCGGCATTGGCGCCTGGTCCGCACCATGAGCATGCGGGTGGTGCACGCAATAGCATTTGAAGCCGGCCTGGTGGCGACCGTGGTGCCGCTTGTCGCATGGTGGCTAGACATGAGCCTGCTCGACGCTTTGATTCTCGATATCGGCTTGGTCCTTTTCTTCTTGCCTTACACCTTCGTGTTCAACCTCGTGTACGACAAATTGCGCGATGCAATGCTGAAGCGGCGCGGATTGCTCAACGCGTAAGCCGACATCGCGTGCCGTTGGGCACGCGATGCGATTCAACAGTAGACCCAGTTAGGGGATTATTGGAAGTAGCCGCTGCCGATCACCAGCGGCTTGCCGACAATACCGGCGCCGATCAGTCGTCGTGCGACGCCTTCGATCTTGGTCTGGAATGCCCGGTAGGTGCCGAGCAGGTCGAGTTTCGGGTCCTTCGAATGCGACAGATCCGAGAGAGTGGCTCGGGGCACCAGGCACTGGTATTGCTGGAATTCGACTACTACCGAAAACAGGATGCCGGCGTTGGTCAGGCGAGGTGCGGCAAGTACGTTGTCCATCATGGTCTCCACGATAATACGGTTGCGCAGAGTCAGACGGGATCGATAGAGCAGGCTATCTGGCTGCCTCCCCATGTTGCACGGAAACACGCTGGCTGGCAAGGAGAATACCGCGCCACCATGGCGTCGGGACTTGATATACATCTGTCGAATATCAGGTATGCGAACAATAAAGCATACAGGCAACGGCTAGGTTGCTATAGTTCGCCCTGTCTCCTCCAACACCTCCTAGGTTTGGATTCAGCCCGCAACCGTAAGGTTCTGCGGGCTTTTTTTTGTTTATTGGATTAAATATGAAAAACCCGTCTCACCGAAACGATGAGACGGATTTTGCAAAGAGGCTGCTGGCGGATCGCTGGCTTAGTGCGCCATGCAGTAGCCATCCAGCTCCAACAGCAACTGCTGCTTGGCGGCGGCCGGCAGGAAAGTCGCCTCGAAACTGTTCCGCGCCAGCATCACCAGTTCGGTACGGCTCAAGCGTAGCGATGCCGCTACCGCCAGGAAGTTGGCATTCATGTAGCCGCCGAAGTAGGCGGGATCGTCGGAGTTGACGGTCACCGCCAGGCCGGCGTGCAGCAGGCGCGCCAAGTTGTGCTTGCGCATGTCGTCGACCACGCACAGCTTCAGGTTGGATAGCGGACACACAGTCAGCGGAATGCGTTCTGCCGCCAGCCGTTTCATCAGGACCGGATCTTCCTCGCTGCGCACGCCATGGTCGATGCGCTCCACATGCAGTACATCCAATGCGTCGCGGACATATTCCGGCGGGCCTTCTTCGCCAGCGTGCGCCACCAGGTGGAAACCGAGTTCGCGACAACGGGCAAAGACACGGGCGAATTTTTCCGGCGGGTTGCCGCGCTCGGCGGAATCGAGGCCGATGCCTATCCACAGGTCGCGATATTCGGCGCGCAGCGGCAAGGCTTGTTCCAAGGTGGCGAACGCTTCTTCTTCCGACATGTGGCGCAGGAACGACATGATCATGGCGCTGCTGAAGCCATGCTTGTCGCGCGCTTCGCGCAAGGCGCGGGCGATGCCGGAGAACACGACATCGATGCCGATACCGCGTTCGGTGTGGGTTTGCGGGTCGAAGAAAATTTCGGCGTGGCGCACATTATCGGCGCGTGAACGCACGATGTAGGCCATCGTCATTTCATAGAAATCCTGTTCGGTCTGTAGCACAGCGGCGCCCGCATAGTACAGGTCGAGGAAGGATTGCAGGTCGGTGAAGGCATAGGCGGCGCGCAGTTCTTCCACCGACGCGTAGGGCAGTGCGACATTGTTGCGCTGGGCCAACGCAAACAGCAATTCAGGTTCCAGTGTGCCTTCGATATGGAGGTGCAGTTCCGCCTTCGGCAAACCTTCGATGAATGAGACCAGGTCGGCAGCGAGCGGCGGGGTGGTGCTGATTGAATTCATGTATGCTTCCATTTATTGAAACTAATCCGCAATTTTACAGAATTGCAATCGCATGCCCCCGTTTGCCGATTTATGCATCCGTGATGCGTCAGTGCGAGGCGCCGAGAAACTGTTGCAGTTCCAGTGTTTTTGGATTGGCAAAAATGTCTTCCGGCGGTCCGATTTCATGCACTTTTCCCTGATGCATGAACACTACACGATCGCACACTTCACGCGCAAAGCGCATCTCGTGCGTCACCATCAGCAGCGTCATGCCTTCTTCCGCCAGGCCGCGCACCACCGTCAGCACTTCATTCACCAGTTCCGGATCGAGCGCCGAGGTGATTTCATCGCATAACAGCGCCTGCGGCTGCATCGTCAATGCACGGGCTATCGCTACCCGTTGCTGCTGGCCGCCGGATAGTTGATCAGGGTAGGCGTCGAATTTCTCCGCCAGGCCGACGCGCGCCAGGTTTTCCTGCGCCGACTTGCGTGCTTCGCTCTCGCTGGTGCCCTTGACGATCATTGGCGACAGCATCACGTTGCGTCCAACCGTCAAGTGCGGGAACAGGTTGAACTGCTGGAAGATCATGCCGACCTTGAGCCGCAATGCGCGCAATTCCAGTTCGGTCTTGCCCAGGTGCGAACCGGCGACGCTGATGTTGCCTTCGTCGATGCTTTCCAGGCCGTTGATACAGCGCAGCAGGGTGCTCTTGCCGGAACCGCTCTTGCCGATGATGGCAATCACTTCGCCGGGTTCGACGTCGAGCCGGATACCTTTCAGCACCTGGTTGTCGCCGAAGCTTTTCTTGACGTTATCAATGGCGATGAGAGGCATTGAATTTCCTTTCCAGAGACTGGCTGTATTTGGACAACGGCCAGCACAGCGCAAAATACATGAGGGCGACCAGCGCGTACACGGTGAACGGCTGGAATGTGGCGTTGGTGATCATGGTGCCGGCTTTCGATAGTTCGACGAAGCCGATGATGGAGGTGACTGCGGTGCCCTTGACGATCTGCACGCTGAAGCCAACCGTCGGCGGAATGGCGATTCGCAGCGCCTGCGGCAGGATCACGTGGCGCATCTGTTGCATGTAGCTCATCGCCAGGCAGGACGACGCTTCCCACTGACCGCGCGGGATCGCTTCGACGCAGCCACGCCAGATTTCAGCCAGGTATGCGCTGCTCCAGCAAGTCAGCGCCAATCCGGCGGCAAGCCAGGCCGGTACTTCCAAACCGAACAGCGCCAGCCCGAAAAAGGCCAGGAACAATTGCATCAGCAGCGGCGTGCCCTGGAACAGTTCGATGTACATCTTGGTAATGGTGCGCAACCACGCGTGCTTTGACGTTCTCAGGAATAGTACGATCAATCCCAATAGGCCACCCAAGGCAAACGAGGCCAGCGACAGCAGCACAGTCCAGCGCAGCGCCAGCAACAGGTTGCGGACGATATCCCAAAGCGAGAATGAAATCATGCAGCCTCCTTGGCGACAGGACGACCAAACAGCCAGTTGCCGAGCATGCGCAACAATTGGCGCAGGCCGATCGCCAGTACCAGATAGATTGCGGTAGACAACAGGTACGATTCAAACGAGCGGAAATTGCGGCCCTGGATGAAATTGGCGGCATACGCCAGTTCTTCCACTGCAATCTGCGAGCAGACCGCCGAACCCACCATCACGATCACCACCTGGCTCGATAGTGCCGGCCAGATTTTCTGCAAGGCCGGCGGCAGGATCACGTGGCGGAAGATCTGCAGCCGCGTCATGGCCAGGCTCAGACCGGCTTCGATCTGGCCGCGGGCGACGGCGGCAATGCCGGCGCGGATGATTTCGCAGCTGTAGGCGCCAAGATTGATCACCATCGCCAATATTGCCGCTTCCATTTCGGTGATCTGCAGGCCGATGCCGGGCAAACCGAAGAAAATGAAGAACAGCTGGATCAGGAACGGCGTGTTGCGGATCAATTCAACATAGGCGTTGATCAAGGGCCGCAGCCAGCGCGGCCCCTGGGTCTTGGCCCAGGCGGCGAAAATGCCGACAGCGATGCCGAGCACGCCGCCGATCGCGATCAGTTCGATCGTGACCAGCACGCCCTTGATCAGCACGGCAGGGTAGTCGAACGGCGCCAGGAAATCGAAGTGGTAGCTCATGTGCTGCTTTCTGTCCGGAATGGGGGACGGATTACAGGTTGGCAGGCAGCGGCATTCCCAGCCATTTCACGCTGATCGCGTTGAGTTCGCCATCCTTCTTGGTTTGCGCCAGAATGGCGTTGACCTTGGCGAGCAGTTTTGGCTCATCCTGATTGAGGCCGATCGAGCATGGCGAATTCTTGATCAGGAATTTCGTTTCAGGTTTTTTCGGCGGATTCTTGGCGATGATCGCGGCAGCAACCACATTGCCGGTTGCAACCAGTTGCACCTGGCCGGACAGGAAGGCGCTGATGGTGCCGTTGTTGTCTTCGTAGCGCTTGATGGTGGCGCTGGCCGGCGCGATCTTCGTCAGCTCCAGATCTTCCACGGCACCGCGGGTCACGCCCACGGTCTTGCCGGCCAGGTCGGCTGCGCTGTGAACCTGTTGATCGGCGCCGCCGAACACGCCGTTATAGAACGGTGCGTAGGCGTCGCTGAACGCGATGACTTTTTCACGTTCCGGATTCTTGCCGAGACTGGAAATGATCAGGTCTACCTTCTTGGTTTGCAGGTAAGGCACGCGGTTGGCGCTGGTGACTGGCACCAGTTCGATCTTGACGCCCATTTTCTTGGCGATCAGCGTCGCCACATCGATATCCAGGCCTTGCGGCTTGAGATCGGCGGTGACTGAGCCGAACGGCGGGAAGTCTTGCGGCACTGCCACTTTCAGCACGCCGCTCTTGACGATATCATCCAGTGCGTCGGCGCGCGCAGTCGTGCTGAACAGGGTTGCTGCGGCGAACATGGCGAACAGGATTTTCGGGAATTTCATGTTAAGACTCCTTCAGCTGGGGTGATGTTGGAAATAACGGTTGATGAATCTGGGTGGCGCTGTCGTTCAGTGGCGCCAGCGCTTTTTGCAGCAGCGACAGGGGATCGCTGCGGACGGAACGGTTGAGGCCGGCTTCGACATTGCACAGATGCTCATGCATCAGTTGTTCGGCTTGCGCCAGGTCGCCGCTTTCCAGCGCGGCGACGATACCGACATGTTCGGCGCAGGACTGCTTGGCGTGATGCGAAGATTGGTATTGCATCGCGGTCAGCGTGGTGCGCGTAGTGAGGTCGCGCAGGGTATCGGCCAGCAAGGCATTGCCGAACGATTCGCACAGGCAGACATGGAAGTCGCCCAGTAAAAAACTGCGGGTCGCCACATCTTCATCCTCAAGCGACGCTTGCTCACGCTCCACATGCTGGCGCAATTTGCGGATGGCGTCGTCGCTGATCGGCCGCGCGTGGCGCAGCAAGCCCAGTTCCAGCACCCGGCGCGCTTCGAACGCATCGCGCGCATCTTCCGGGGTCGGCTCGATCACGTACCAGCCACGCCGTGCGCTGACCGTGACGATGCCGCGCGTCACCAGCCGGGTCAAGGCTTCGCGGATCTGGGTACGGCTGACGCCAAACAGTTCCGCCAATTGCTGTTCTCCCAGCCGCGTGCCAGGTGCTAATTTGCGCGCCAGCATCGCTTCTGTGATGCGTTCGGCAATCTGGGTCGATGATTTGGTCTGGGCTGTCATGCAGGTGTATCAGCAAGTCGTATGCCAGCATGTCTGTTGGGACTGGTGGACCAATCTGATATACAAGTTTGATGTACCAGTTCACCAAATTGGTTTGGCGGTGCCGATAATTGTCACTAAAAAGGGGCGGTGATGCACTTTTTTGGCATATCGGCAACAGGCTTGGACAGGCGCGTGGGATAGAATTGCCAGCGGCCGGATCGTTTCATCCGCCGATACACATGAACATGATGAAGATCGAAGACATGACTCAGATATGCAATGCCGATTTATCTCATCCGCAGCACGCCGAAGCGATTGTCTCGCTGTTGAATGGTTACGCGATGGACCCGATGGGCGGCGGACAGCCGCTGTCGGCGTTCGCGAAGGAAAATTTGGTGGCTACACTAGCCAGGCGCAGCGATATTCATGTGGTGCTGGCCTTTGTCGACGATGAGCCTGCCGGCCTGGCGATCTGCATCGAAGGTTTCTCGACGTTCGCCTGCCAGCCGCTGTTGAATATCCACGATCTGACGGTGGCAGGGAAATTTCGTGGCCGCGGCATTTCACGCTTGTTGATCCGACAGGTCGAACAAGTCGCGCTCGGCCTTGGATGTTGCAAAATCACGCTGGAAGTCCTGAGCGGCAATCAGCCGGCGCGTGCCTTGTATCAGTCGACCGGGTTTGTCGGCTACGAGCTGAATCCGGCGATGGGGCAGGCGGTGCTGCTGCAGAAGAAGCTGTAAGGTTTCATAAGCGGATTAAAAAAGACCGGACAGATCGTTGATCCGTCCGGTCTTTTTCATTGCACGGCGAGGTTGATCGCAGAAGGGGACGCGAAGCTTACCCGGTATTGCGCAAGCCCGCAGCGATGCCGTTGATGCTCAGGTGAATGCCGCGCTTGACCCTTTCCTCTGTGGTTCGTCCTGCCGCGGTCACGCTGCGATGGCGCTTGATCAGTTCAACCTGCAAGTGATTCAGCGGATCGAGGTAAGCGAAGCGGTTCTTGATCGAACGCGCCAGCAGCGGGTTGCCTGACAGACGATCCTTGGCGCCGGTGATGGCCGACAGGACGTTGCTGGTGCGTTCATGTTCATCGACGATGCGCTTGAAGATGCTGTTGCGCAACTTGCGGTCGGTGACCAGTCCGGCGTAGCGCGAAGCCACTGCCAGGTCGGTCTTCGAGAGCACCATGTCCATGTTCGACAGCAGGGTGGCGAAGAACGGCCATTCCTTGTACATCGCGCGCAGGGTCGCCAGTTTTTGCGCTTTCAGCTTGCTGTCCTTGCCTTCCTGCAGCCAGCTTTCTATGGCGCTGCCGAAACCGTACCAGCCTGGCAGCAGCAAGCGGCATTGACCCCATGAAAAGCCCCACGGAATTGCGCGCAAGTCTTCGATGCGGCGGGTTGCCTTGCGTGAAGCAGGGCGCGAGCCGATGTTCAATTCGGCGATTTCGGCAATCGGCGTTGCGGCGAAGAAGTAATCGGTGAAGCCTGGGGTTTCATAGACCAGGTTGCGGTACGACTGGTAGGCGCGTTCCGACAGGCCATCCATCAACTCCTCGAATTCCCCCAACTTTTTGCTTTGCTTGGCGTCGGCGTCGTTCGGCATCAGGCTCGCTTCCAGTGTTGCCGCCACCAGCAGCTCCAGGTTGCGGCGGCCAATCTCCGGATTGGAGAATTTCGAGGCGATGATCTCGCCTTGCTCAGTCAGGCGGATCTGGCCGTTGACAGTGCCTGGCGGCTGCGCCAGGATCGCCTGGTAGCTCGGGCCGCCGCCGCGACCGACGGTGCCGCCGCGGCCATGGAACAGGCGCAGTTTGACGCCGGCGCGGTCGAACACGCGCACCAGCTGGATTTCAGCTTTATACAGTTCCCAGTTGGAGGTCAGGAAGCCGCCATCCTTGTTGGAGTCCGAATAGCCGAGCATCACTTCCTGCAACTTGCCTTGCTTGGCGATCAGGCGCGCCACCGGCGGCAGCGCCATGAACTGCTCCATGATGGCGGCGGCGCGGCGCAAGTCGGGAATGGTTTCAAACAGCGGGATCACCATCACTTCTAGGGCGCCCGTGTCTTTGCCGCCCTTGGCTTCCGGACGTAGCAGACCGGTTTCCTGTTGCAGCAACAAGACTTCCAGCAGGTCAGAGACGGTTTCGGTGTGCGAGATGATGTAGTTGCGGATCGAGCGGGCGCCGTACCGTTGGCGCATTTCACCCGCAGCGCGCAGGATCGACAGCTCTGAAACGGTCTCGTCGGAGTAGTCGATATATGGCGAGTACAGCAGGCGTGGCTTGGCCAGTTCGGCAAGCAGCAGCTCGATCTTCTGTTCTTCGCTAAGCTTGTCATATGCACCCTCTACCTGTGCCTGCGCAAACAGTTCGGTCAGAACGCGCTCGTGCACGTCGGAACTCTGGCGCATGTCGAGCGATGCCAGGTGGAAGCCGAAAATTTCGGACGCGCGCTTGAGTGTCGCCAGGCGCGGTTTGATCAATGCGCTGCCATGGTGGGCGCGCAGCGAATCTTCGACGATTTGCAATTCCTGCGTGAATTCCTGCGGTGTTGCGTAATGTGCAGCGGCGCCGACTTCCTGGCGCAGGATGTTGGTCGCGCCAAGTTCACGTGCGGTCGAAGCCAGGCGGGCGTAGATCCCGATCAATGCTCGTCGGTACGGCTCGTCGGAGCGGTGATCCGACGTATCCGGCGAACTTTCTGCCAATGCCAGCAGCTCCTGGTTGACGCTGACCATCAAGGTCGACACCGATAATTCGGCGCCCAATGCATGTACTTCTTCCAGGTAGAAATCAAAGATGGTGGTCGATTGCCGAGTCAATGCGCGTTGCATGGTGCTGGCGTTGACGTTGGGATTACCGTCGCGGTCGCCGCCGATCCAGCTTCCCATCTGCACGAACGGTGCCAGTTCGGCATTGGCGCTACCTTGACGGGCGCGCGTTGGAAATTGGGTGGCGATTTCGCCTTCGATGTCGTCATACAGCGCCGGTAGTTCGCGCAGGAAAGTGATGCGGTAATAGGACAGCGCGTTTTCGATTTCGTCGGCGACGGTCAGCTTGGTATAGCGCAGCATGCGGGTTTGCCACAAGGTGGCGATACGGCCGCGCAGCAGCTCGGTGTTGTCGCGCAGCTCCTTGGCGGTCAGCGGGCGGTCGCGCTCGGCCAGCAGGCGAGCGATTTCGCGTTCCGCGTCGAGGATGCTCTTGCGTTGCACTTCGGTCGGATGGGCAGTCAACACTGGTGAAATCAGCGCATCCTTGAGGAAGTTGCGCACTGTTGCGCCGGAGACGCCGGCATCGTCCAGCTTGCTCAGTGCATGGGCAACGCTGCCGGCTTGCGGTGCCGAACCTGCCAGTAAATGGGCGCGGCGGCGGCGGTTATGGTGCTGGTCTTCGGCGATATTGGCCAAATGCGAAAAATAGGAAAACGCACGCACCACCGAATTGGTCTGATCGCGGGTCAGTTTCTTGAGCAGCTTATCGAGATCTGCGCCGGCTTGGGGGTCCGACTCGCGGCGGAAGCGAACCGCTGTCTGGCGAATGGTTTCTACCACTTCAAATACCGCATCGCCCTCTTGTTCGCGCAACACGTCGCCCAGCAAACGGCCCAGAAGACGAATATCTTCTTTCAGCGGCGCATCTTTGTTGGGAGGGGATTTTTTAACCTGGACAGCAGAATTCAATTGTTTTGCCATTTTAACGAGTGCAATCAGCTTTTCTGGGGTGAGGGAAGAGGGCGTGAAACAGAGTTACCAAGAGTTAGCAAGAGATTAAACGCTTGCGATATAACTATTTCGATATAGGATGTACAACTGAGGCTGCAGGGAGCGCATGGTAAAATCCGCCGCGAAAATGATGCGTTTCGCTGTGCGTTCTGGTATGGCTTGTTGGCGTTCGGATAACTCCGTTCCGGCGACATCTGCTGCGTCAGGGGCATGGCTAATATCTGAAAGAACCTGTGTCGAAAATATCCTCCCCGTCAAAGTTAGTCATTGCGTCGCGTGAAAGTCGGCTGGCCATGTGGCAAGCGGAACACGTGCGCGCCCGGTTAGTTGCATTATATCCAGACTGTAATATAGAAATCCTCGGCATGACCACCCGCGGCGATCAAATTCTTGATCGTACCTTATCGAAGGTCGGCGGCAAGGGTTTGTTCGTCAAGGAATTGGAAGTGGCGATGGCAGAAGGCCGTGCCGACCTGGCGGTGCACTCGCTCAAGGACATGCCGATGGAGTTGCCGTCGGGGTTTGCGCTGACCGCCGTGCTGGAACGCGAAGACCCGCGCGATGCTTTCGTCTCGAATGACTATGCGTCGTTGGATGCGCTGCCCGCCGGCGCCGTGGTCGGCACCAGCAGCCTGCGCCGCCAGGCGCTGATTGCGGCGCGTTTTCCACAGTTGCAAATCAAGCCGTTGCGCGGCAATCTCGACACCCGTCTGGCCAAGCTCGATCGCGGCGAATATGCCGCCATCATCCTGGCCGCGGCCGGCTTGAAACGGCTCGGTCTGGCCGATCGCATCAAGGCGTTGATCGAACCCGAACAGAGTTTGCCGGCGCCAGGGCAAGGTGCGATGGCTATCGAGATTCGCGCTGACCGTACTGACCTGCAGCAAATACTGGCGCCGTTGAACCATCTGCCGACCGCGCAGGCAGTTACCGCCGAGCGCACCTTGTCGCGCGCCTTCGGTGGTAGCTGCCAGATTCCGCTGGCGGCGTTTGCGACGATCGCTGGCGATCAGATGCGTTTGCGCGCGATGATCGGCACGCCGGATGGCAAACAAGTTGTAACTGCTGATGCCAGTGGTGCGGCGGATGCGCCGGATGCGCTGGGCCGGAAGATTGCGGAAGCGCTGGAAACTCAGGGCGCCGCGGCGATCCTGACGCTGTGTAAAGAGGATAGTTAGTGTCCTCGCGCAAAGATGTTGCGAGTCCCATACCATTACTAGTTCTACAAGGCGGCCATGCAGCCTGATCCATCTCTGCCTCCCATCGTCATTACCCGGCCTGCGGCGCAAGCTGCCGCATTGGCTCGGCAAATTGCGGCCCGCGGCCGCCAGCCGGTCATTTTTCCGCTACTGGAAATCTTGCCGCTGGATGACGATACGGCGCTGCAAGCCGCGCTGGCCCGGCTCGACGACTACGCGTTGGCAGTTTTTGTCAGTCCCAACGCGGTCGACGCCGCGTTTCGCCATATCTCCCAATGGCCGTCGCAACTGCCGATCGGCATTGTCGGCGAAGGCAGTCGGGCTGCGCTGGCCCGGCATGGGCTGACAGCTCAGAACGTCACGATCTTCAATCCGCCCGATCCGACCAGGTCAGATTCCGAGGGTTTACTGCAAGCGCTTGACCTGGCTGCCCTGCGTGGCCGCCGGGTATTGCTGGTACGCGGCGAAAGCGGCCGCGAACTGCTGGCCGATGCTTTGCGTGCCGCCGATATCGAGGTGATGCCGATCGCCGCCTACCGACGTCGGGCGCCGCGGCTCGATACTGCGCTGAAAGCACAGCTGCAGTTGCTGCTGGACAGCCGCAACGACTGGATCGTGACCAGTTCGGAAGCGCTCAGGCATCTGATTGACTTGGTCCGGCAAGTCGAAAACGGTGGCGATGTTGCAAAAATCCAACAGCAGAAACTCGTTGTCCCACATGCCCGTATTGCCGAAACAGCATATGCGCTTGGATTTACCGACGTCACACTCACCGGCTCAGGCGACGAACGACTACTCGACGCGTTACAATTCCCGCTATGAACGAAACGCAACCTATTCCAGAATCGAGCCAGCAAGCTGGTCCTGCCGTCAGTGCGACGGCTTCGGCGTCTGCGGCGCCGCAACCTGTGCTGCCGCCATTTAAGGTCAATGAGGCCAAGAGTCCGGGGCGACAGCTTGGCCTGGTCTATCTGATCCTGTTGCTGCTGGCCTTGTTGCTGGCCGCGCAATGGTGGTCGATGCACACTGAGAATACCCGCCTGCGCCAGGAAATCGCACACCGTCTGCAGGTCGGCGACAGCACCAATACCGAAACCAAGGTGCTGGTGAAGTCGGTGCAGGACAATACCAAGGAACTGCAAGGCAAGGTTAGCGTGTTGGAGAACAAGCAGGTCGAGGCGCAGAGTCAGCAACTGGCGCTGGAACAGCTGTACAAGGATTTGTCGCAGAACAGCGACGAGCAGGCGCTCTCGGAAGTCGAGAATGTCTTGTCGACTGCCAGTCAGCAATTGCAGTTGGCCGGCAACGTCCAAGGCGCGCTGATTGCATTGCAGAATGCCGACAAGAGCCTGTCGCGTTCCGACAAGCCGCAATTCATTATCGTCCGCCGCGCGATTGCGCATGACATCGAGAAGTTGAAGGCTTTGCCGACACTGGATGTCACCGGGATTGCAGTACGCCTGGATAGCGTGATCAGCCAGGTCGACAGCATGCCGCTATTGTCGGATGAAAAGCCGATCGTCGGCGTCAGCCAGCCGAACAACCAGGCGCTTGTCAAATCCAAGCCTGGCAAGTCTGCGGCAACAAGCGGTGCGTCAGCGTCGGCCGCAGCCGATACAACCGCAAGCGACTGGAAGATCAGCCTGAAAAATACCTGGCAAAGCTGGAGCACCGAGATGTGGACCGAGATCAGCCAACTGATTCGTGTGCGCAGCGTCGACAATCCGGATGCTTTGCTGCTGTCGCCAACCCAGGCCTATTACGCCCGGGAAAACCTGAAACTGCGTTTGCTCAACGCGCGCCTTGGCCTGCTGTCGCGTAACGAATCGGCTTTCCGTAGCGACCTGATCGCCGCACAGGAAACCATCACCAAATATTTCGATACCCGTGCCAAGCAGACCCAGACTGTGCAAACAATGCTGAAACAGGTGCAGAACAGCAATCTCTCGATCACCATGCCGGCGCTGGATAGCCCCGTGGCGATCCGTACTTATAAAGGCAAGCCATAGTCATATGCGATTCTTTCTCCGGCTTGTTGCCCTGTTCGCGGTCGCCATCGGTCTGGCTGTGGTGGCGCGTTATAACCCCGGTAACGTGGTGCTGTTTTTCCCGCCATACCGGATTGACCTGTCGCTGAATTTCTTTGTCGTATTGCTGCTGATCCTGTTCATACTCCTGTATGTGGTGATCCGGGCGATTCGTGTGACGCAGAAATTGCCTGCGCGCGTGATCGGCTATCGCCGCCACAAGCGCGAAACAACGTCCAACAATGCGCTGCGCGACTCCCTGAAATCGCTGTTCGAAGGGCGTTTCGGCCAGGCTGAAAAGGCCGCTACGCGCGCTGCGGAATTGCCTGATAACCTTGGCGTGGCGGCATTGATCGGCGCTCGCGCCGCACACCGCATGGGGCAACCTGAGCGGCGTGATATCTGGCTGGCCAGCATCGAAGATAATGAACCGTTGAAAACCGCGCGACTGATCACTACGCTGGATCTGTTGGTTGATGAGCATAAATCGCAGGCGGCGCTGGAAGCCGTCAATGAGTTGAATGCCAGCGGCACGCGCCATATCCATGCGTTGCGGCTGGCGCTGAAAGCCAATCAGCAAGCCAAGAACTGGCCGGAAGTGTTGCGCCTGGTGCGCACGCTGAACAAGCATGATGCCTTGCATCCTGCGCTGTCGACGCGTTTGCGCGAACTGGCCTACGATGGTTTGCTGTCGGACGATTCGCACGATGCCGAGTCGATCGCCCGTCTGTGGGCTACCGTGCCGAATGAAGACCGGATCAAGCCGTTCATCGCGATGCGTGGTGCCAGCGCGTTCAACAAACGTGGTTTGCACGACGAAGCCCGAGCCATTGTCGAGAAATCCCTGGCGGCGGAATGGGATGTGCGTCTGTTGCCGGTCTACCGCGACGCGGCAGCGGCAGAAGCCTCGCCTGAGCTGCTGGCGCAAATCGAGCATTGCGAACATTGGATGGCTAAGGCGCCGAATAATGCTGAACTGGCTTTGACCTTGGGAACATTCTGCTTCAAGCAGAAATTATGGGCAAGGCGCAGCGTCATCTGGAGCAGGCCCTGTCGGATGCCGAATCGCCAGGCACGGTGCGCGAAGCACATCTGAAGCTGGCGCAATTGCACGAAGCCATCGAGCAACCGGAACTGGCTGCTGAACATTATCGGCAGTGTGCGTTGGCGACGATGTTGTAGGGCAGCAAATTCCTCTCGTTGCCTGCGACAGGGAATAAAACGGGGCCGGGATTGACGCGGTGTTTGCGCGTCAATCCCGGCCCCGTTTTTATGCCAATGACATCGCAGATGGAGAGCGTAACTGCCTCAATTTGCGGCGGCTTTGTAAAAAATGCCAATCCTACCCTATACTTATCGTCCGTCTTTATCATGGAAGAGATTCGTTGAACAACCTGTTATTGGTTATCGCAGCATTATTTTTGGTAGCACTCAATGGTTTTTTTGTTGCTGCCGAATTCGGTTTAGTCAAATTACGCCAGACCCGCATCCGTGCCATCGCCAAGACTCAAGGCCTGCGCGGCCGGATTCTAGCCACAGTGCATCGCCAGTTGGACGCCTATCTGTCCGCATGTCAACTCGGTATCACGCTTGCTTCGCTGGGACTCGGCTGGATCGGCGAACCGGCGTTTGCCAACCTGTTGCATCCCGTGTTCGATCTGCTCGGTATCGGCACCCCTGAACTGATCCACGGCATCTCATTCTTCTTTGCCTTTTTCCTGATTTCATTTTTGCACATCGTGGTAGGCGAGCTGGCGCCAAAGACTGTCGCCATCCGTAATCCCGAAGTGATCGGTTTGTGGTGTGCGGTGCCGTTGTATGGCTTCTACTGGGCCATGTATCCGGCCATCTGGGCCCTCAATGCGAGCGCCAACTGGTTGTTGCGCCTGCTTGGCCTGGCTGGCGCGCACGGCCATGACGCGCATTATTCGGCGGACGAATTGAAGCTGATCTTGCGCGGCAGCAGCCGCGCCGGCCAGAAGTTCAATCGCGACGAATGGAACGTTCTGGCGCAGTCGCTCGACTTCAGCGAGCTCGAAGTTTCCGACCTGATGCGTCCGATCAATGAGATCACGGCGCTGCACCAGTCGCGCAGCCTGGCGGAAAACCTGGAAACCATCTATCGCCATCGTTTCAGCCGTTATCCCTATTTCGACCAGAGCGGCGTCAACGTACTGGGTATCATCCATTTGAAAGATTTGTTCATCGCGCAGCAGGAAGGCAAGTCGATTGAAAGCCTGAACGCCTATTTGCGGCCGGTAGAATACGTTTCACCGCGCATGGCCGCGTTGGAGCTGTTCCGTCGCTTCCGTACCGGCGCGCCGCACTTCGCGATCATTGGCAAGAAGGGCACGAAGCCGGAAGGCTTCATCACGCTCGATAACCTGCTGGGAGCGATGGTGGGTGAGATTCGCGACGAATTCCGTCGCAACGACAACGAATGGAGCCGCCTGGATGACGGCACCTTGCTCGGCAAGGGTAGCCTGCCGATCTTTAGCCTTGAACGCATCCTCGGTATCGACGTCGTGATTGATGGTGATGAGGATGTCGATTCGGTCGGCGGGCTGATCATGGCCAAGTTGGGCGATCTGCCGCACGAAGGCCAGAAGATAGCGTTCGACGGCTTCGATATCGTCGTCAAGAAAATGAACGGACCGCGGATCGTGTTGGTGAAAGTCTATCCGGCGCAGCGTGTGGCTGACGCCGAATAGGACTATTTCCGCATTATTGCTAGTACCAGTATTTGGCCTTTTGCGCCCACGGTTCGTTGGGGTGCTGGCTCTTAAGTAACTGGTATGCCGCTTTCGAGACCCGGCTGGCGTTGCTGCTGCAGGCGCCGCGGGTGCGCTGGATCAGGAAGTACAGCGCCTTCGGTACGTCAGCGTCGGCCGGATTCTTTTTGGCGTAGCTCAACAGTTTGTCGCCGAAGTAATTGACGCCGCCGCCGGCCTTGGCGATTTGCTGGGATTCCCTGCGCGCCCGCTGTTGCTCGTCGCTGTTCAGGTATGACAGGCTCGTAGGGGTGGTGGCGGGACGTGCGCACCAGTCACCGAAGTTCTGCCAGTTCGCCACTTCCGGCTGCAATTCCGGGCTATTGGCCCAGATTATCAGCGCCGCATTTTCCTTGTCGGCGGGCGTGCGCGCTTGCTGGTAGCGTTGCCACAGGTTGGCGGTGGTTTTCTTGTCCTGGGCGATGGTAGCGCTGACCTGATCGACGCTAGCGTAATCGCCCAGCACCAGCCCGCGCATCCAGATACTTTCCGCCAAGCGGGTTTTCCAGACTTTCGGCGTGTTGGCGTCCTGCGCCAGCATCATCCATTCGCTGAGCGGCAAAGCGTTGTTGAGTGCGGCGAAGCCGTCATCGTCGAGGCCGTCGCTGCTGACTTCCAACCAGCGCCGTTGAGCGGCATCGGCTTCCGCCGCTGCGGCGGCATCGTTCGGTTTTGCGGCGGCGTTCTTGCGCGCCTCGATGGCATAGCTTTTGACGTAACTTTCCGATTGGTCAACTGGATGGCGCCACAGGGCTGCGATGAAGTCGCTGCGCTTCGGCGCTACCGGCAAGGCCAATGCGCGCCACAGATTGACGCTGCTCGCCAGTGTCTTGTCATTGCCCTTTATTTCCGGCGCTGAACTACGCCAGACCGCGGCATCCTGTTTCTGCGCCTGCAGATGGCGGCTCGTGTAATAGCGTGCGCTTTGATAGGCCGGCGAGTCGGCCGGCAAACTGTCGGCGGCTTTCATCAAATCCGGCGCTGCCTTGCCGAGCGGTGCGCTGCTCAGCGCCGCGATTAGCCATTCTGGGCTCTTTTCCTTTTGCCAGCGGCTTTGCGCCTGTGTGTAGGCTTCAGCCACCGATGCAGCATGCTTGATGTCTTCGGCGCTCGGCTTGCCGGCGCTTGCCGGCATGGCGGGACTGCGTTGCTGCATGGTCAGGATCCACAGCGTCATCGGATCGAACCTGGACCACAAGGTGCTATCTGCATTCTCAAATCGGTCGAGCAGGCTCAGGTAGTCAGACAGGTCCTGGGCTGTCTGGCCGCTAGGCGGGTTGAACGAAGCGTTCGCCAGCTTCTTGCCGAGTTCCGGCAGGCGCTGCTCCGGATTCAGCCGGATCTCCAGGCGCGCCAGCATGCCTTGTGCCGGTGCATATTTGCCGGCGATGGTACGCAGCTCGTTGCGCGCGGTCTGCAAGTTGCTGATGTAGGCTGGCGAGCCGGCGCTTTCATTCAATTCGGCTTGGCGAATCAGCGATCTGGCGGCGAGATAGGGGGCGATGCGCTGCCACGGCGATTTACTGTCGGCGGCGATTGCCTGGAACAGCTTGCGTGCCGTGATGAAGTCTTGCTTATAGAACAGGGCGGCCGCGCTTTGATAAGCGTAGTCGGCCTTCAGCCAGGCCGGGGCGGCGTCTGGTAGCGGCGCCAGCACCGTGGCGTTGCCGCCGGCGCATTGGCTGAACACGACATCCTGATTCTTCACCCATGTCTTGAGCCATTGAGCGCCATCCGATTTCTTGCGGGCCTCCAGTGTCTGGGTGGCATTGTCGAACGCATCTTTCGGGCAGTTCAGGTAGCTTTGAAAGCTGTCCTTTGGCCCCACGGCGCGCCACGGATCGAGCGTGGTGATGGCGGCGTCTGCATATGGCTGGCGTGCCTGCAGCCACGCATCGACGCCGTCGTGACTATACATCCGGTCTTGCAGCAGCGCGGTGCCCCAGCCGGCGATGCCGAGCGCTTCCGGCGCGGCGGCGCCGATCGGCTGGTTGTGTAAAGCACGGTAGGCCATGAACAGGTAGACCCGCCAATAGCCGTTGCCGACGATGCCTAGTGTGCCAGCGGCATAGCGCCCCAATTCCGGTTGCGAAACAAAGTTGTCAGGCGCAAAACGATTGTAGCTGTCTTCATCGCCGCCGCTGGCGTGCGCCAACAGCGGCGCCAGCGCCAGCAGTACGCATGCGCTTAGCCTGCGGTGGAGCGATGGTGGGCTTAATTGAGACTGCGTCGGCGGAAGTATTTTCATATTCGTCAAATGGCAAAGGACAGAGAATCGACAGCAGCAGATTTTACGGCAGAAGCGACCCCAGGCGCACGGACCAGCTAGCCATTGGCGTGGCCGACCAGGCCTCGCGGTTGAACAGGTACAGCCGTTGGCTACGCAGCTTGCCGGGCCATGGTTGCTCGTCGAGCGACAGGCCCAGGCTTGGTTGGCATTCCGGGCGCGGGAACCGGCCGTCTTCTTCGAGTATGTTGCGCATGTGCGGCGTATCGCCGGCCATGCGAAACGCCATCGGCACCACTTCATCTGCCGGCAGGTCGCTCAGCCAGGCATCGCCGACGCACCAGGACGCCAGGGCGGTGATCGACAGCGCCACATTTGCCGGCAGTGCTGCGCGGGTACTTCTGACGACATCGGCAAGGAACGGCTTCTGGCTATGCATGACCTCGAAGTCGAGCTGTACTACCTGACTCGGACTGCGTGCGGCGGCGGCAAGCACCGCGCCGACGATCGTCTTTTTCTGCTTTTCATTCAAGGCTGGTTTGTGTTTGCCGCGTGCCAAGTCGATATGTACGATAGGCACCACCGGCGCCTTGTGCTGCAAACCCGTTTTCGAATACCAGGCAGCCGGCAGCTGTAGGGGTTGCTGGCGCCGACGTACATTGGCGACGCCATCGCGCAGCATGACGGTGGTGTCGAGCACGGCAATGCCGATGCGTTGGTCTTGCAAGGAAGGGATCGATTTGGCCGGCGATTCCGCTGCTTTTGCGGTGATGTCATTACTGTTGAGCCAGGTGCGGACATCGTCGGGCCGTTCCCATACCCATAGCATCAGCGGCGGCAGCGCCGCCAGCGCCGCTTGGCGGCTGGCGAATGGCGCCGTCGTCGTCATTGATGTCGGTACATCGACGTTCCCGGCAAGGATATCGTTGCTGCCGGCGAGCAGCAACGCGCACGCCAGCCAATGTTTCAAGCCGAAGCGCCGCGCTGGCTTAGTGATCGGGAGAGTTTGCTTCAAGATGATGTCCTGGATCGGATAAGACAAGAGTGTCGCGGGTAACGAATAGCAATGCGCCAAGTAACAAAAAGGGCAGGAATGGCTTCCTGCCCTTGTACCGATGTTCTCGGCTACCCGCTATTGCGTGGCGTCGCTTATTGCATGAACCAGCCGTGGCTGACCACGATGGACTGGCCGGTCAGCGCGTTGGATTCGAAGCCGCCGAGGAAGATCGCGGTCTGCGCGACGTCGTGGGTAGTGGTGAATTCGCCGTCCACGGTATCCTTCAGCATCACGTTCTTGACGACCTGATCCTCAGTGATGCCCAGTTCCTTGGCTTGTTCCGGAATCTGTTTCTCCACCAGCGGTGTGCGCACGAAACCAGGGCAGATGACGTTGGCGCGAATCTTGTTTTTTGCGCCTTCCTTTGCAACCACCTTGGCCAGGCCGATCAGGCCATGTTTGGCGGTCACATACGGCGCTTTCAGTGGCGACGCTTCGTGCGAGTGGACCGAGCCCATGTAAATGATGGAGCCGCCATTGCCCTTCTTGATCATCTCGCGCATTGCAGCGCGAGTAGTCAGGTAGGCGCCGTCCAGATGGATTGCCAGCATCTTCTTCCAGTTGTCCAGCGTCGAGTCGACGATTGGGGCGATGATCTGGATCCCCGCATTACTGATCAGTACGTCGATGCTGCCATAGGCGGCGACAGTGTCGGCGATGCCCTTGTCTACCTGGGTTTCGTCGGTGACGTTCATCGCGACGGCCATCGCAATACCGCCGGACTGGGTGATTTCATTGGCGGTAGCGGTGGCGGCATCGAGCTGCAGGTCGGCGATCACGACCTTGGCGCCGGCGCGTGCGTATTCAATGGCGATTTCTTTGCCGATGCCGCTGGCGGAACCGGTAATCAGTGCAACTTTATCTTTGAGTGACATGGCATTTCCTTTTTTGGTTACTTGGCAAGATAATCGTAAGCGACCTTGCCTAATGGCAAAGTCAGGTCAGACAAAATATGTACTGCGGAAATGACTTCCAGCACCGGCAGGTCGGCGATAGGCGCCAGCGCATGTGGATGCAGGTCGAGCGCACCGGGGCCGCTCCAGGCGCCTTTGACGGTGATATCGGTCAGGCTGTACTGTACCAGTTCGCAGATGCGCGGAGTGCCGTCGACGTGCGGAATGATCTTCAGCAGGAAGGCCGGCGTTTCCAGTGACTTCTTGATGGTGTCGTTGTCGAGCGTCTTGTGCTTGTAGCCCATGGTGCCGGTGGCGACACGGAAGTCGCTGTAGTCCAGTGTGCCCATCAGGGTATCGGTATGAACCTGTAGTTCCGGATTGCCGAGTTTCTTGGGGAAGCCCCACAGTTCTCGGCCGCCGGCGATCGGTGGATGATCGTTCAGGTACATGCTGTGTACGTAGCCGCCAGCCACGCCGTCCAGCGTCACAGGAATAACTTGTCCCGATTCGCAGTAATGGCCGAAACCGGTGGAATCGGGCATCTTGATGAATTCGAATTTGACGATGGGTTCGACAAACTGCAACGGGGCAGGGATAATTTTCTTGAGTGCTTCCGGATCGGTGCGATAGGTGATGATCAGGAATTCACGATCGACGAAACGATAAGGGCCGGGAGGAAAGGCCGGATTGTGGAGCGGCATCGCAAAGGCATTGCGGCGTACATCGTTTTCAGTCATATATCTTCCTTCATGAAAAGACTTGCTGGTGGCAATGCGGCAACTGAGGCTGCATGCATCGCTTGTTTGGGACCGCGGAGACTATCAAAGGTTTAATATTTTTCAACATGCATTAGAGAACCGGCCGTCCATTTTTAACTTTATCGAGTAACGAATGCCAGGTGCACGAATGCGTCGGCAGATAAAGATACATGTCCGGCATCTTTAACGATACATAACAATTGTGACAAGACCATCTCAAATCCCGTTCGATAAAAATATCTCCTGACAGATTTATCAAAGGATCGATACTGGCAGTGCACCGTAGCTGAGTTTTAATACGGCTGTCGATAATCCAAGGCAGCCGTATTTACAATGATTGCATAAAATGCAATTCTTTGTTGTTTGTTGTAATTTACTTGAGTCATGGTAGCGTTATCAGCTAAAGTTGCGCTCTTTTTTATATCTTTTCATCTTCAGGATTCGGGGAGGAATCGGCAGCTGAATCGATAGAGATAAAAAAAGCAACCTGTTATGATCAGAGCGGGCTCTACTGCGCTTGTGAGGGTAGCGAGTCGTGACGATATTCTAAAAAGAACGTAGTAAAAACGGAGAGGACAAATGGCAAAACCAGCGCTGTACAAATCGCTCTATGTGCAAGTATTGACCGCCATCGTGATCGGTGTCGTGCTTGGACATCTCTATCCGGAAACCGGGGCTGCAATGAAGCCGCTCGGCGACGGCTTCATCAAACTGATCAAGATGATCATCGCGCCGGTCATTTTCTGTACCGTCGTGATCGGCATCGCCGGCATGGAAGACATGAAGAAAGTTGGCAAGACCGGCGGTCTGGCGTTGCTGTACTTTGAAATCATGAGCACCGTGGCCCTTATCCTCGGCATGATCGTGGTCAACGTCTGGCATCCGGGTACCGGCATGCATATCGATCTGACCACGCTCGACACCAAGAGCATCGCTGCCTATACGGGGCCAGGCAAAATGGAGTCGACGGTCGATTTCTTCTTCCACATCATTCCAGGCAGCTTTGTCGATGCGTTTGCCAAGAACGAAATCCTGCAGGTGCTGCTGATCGCGATCCTGTTTGGTTTCTCGCTGCATAAATTCGGTGGCCGCGGTACGCTGGTGTTCGATTTCATCGAGAAGTTCTCGCATGTGCTGTTCGGCATGGTTGGCCTGATCATGAAGGTCGCACCGATCGGCGCCTTCGGCGCGATGGCTTTCACCATCGGCAAATACGGCATCAGTTCCTTGTTGTCGCTGGGCCAATTGATGGGTGCGTTCTACCTGACCTGCCTGTTGTTCATTTTCGGCGTGTTGGGTGTGGTCGCCCGGATACACGGCTTCAGCGTCTGGAAGTTCGTCAAGTACATCAAGGAAGAGCTGCTGATCGTGCTGGGCACCTCGTCCTCGGAATCGGTGCTGCCGCGCCTGATGGGCAAGCTGGAAAACCTCGGCGCCAAGAAGTCTGTGGTCGGCCTGGTGATTCCGACCGGTTATTCCTTCAACCTGGACGGCACCTCGATCTACCTGACCATGGCCGCGATATTCATCGCCCAAGCCACCGATACGCCGATGTCGCTGATGCAACAGCTGACCTTGCTGGCGGTCCTGCTGCTGACTTCCAAAGGCGCTGCAGGCGTGACCGGCAGTGGTTTTATCGTGCTGGCGGCGACCTTGTCGGCAGTCGGCCATGTGCCGGTAGCCGGATTGGCGCTGATCCTGGGTATCGACCGCTTCATGTCGGAAGCCCGCGCGCTGACCAACACCATCGGCAATGGCGTGGCGACTCTGATCGTGGCGAAATGGACCGGTGAGCTGGACGAGCAGCGCTTGCACAACCAACTGGATGGCAAGGCGATTGATGCCGAGCAGGAGCTGGCAATGCACGACGCAGCAGTTGCTCAGGCTGATCAGCGCGATCACGCTTAATTTATCGGGTGGGCATGCGTGCCCACGCGATGTAGGGCGCAAATGAAAAAGGGGATGCAAAGTGCATCCCCTTTTTTTATGTCTGGCTTGCTGAAATCGCCGCTTAGCTTATTAGCTTAGCTTGGCAGCATGCTCCCGTGTCTCATGGAACACCACCTGCGGCCAGCGCTCTTGCGTCAGGCGCAGGTTGACGCCTGAGGTCGCCAGATAGGCCATGTTGCCAGCGGCATCATAGGCGACGTTGTGGCCGGCGGAGGATTTCTCGAAATCGGCCAGGATCTTCTTGTCGTCGCAAGTGATCCAGCGCGCGCTGCTGATGCTGGTGCCTTCGAACACGGCATCGACGCCATACTCGTTGAGCAAGCGGCTGGCCACCACTTCAAACTGCAGCACGCCGACGCCGCCCAGCACCAGGTCGCTGCTGGTGACCGGTTTGAACACCTGGATCGCACCTTCTTCCCCCAGCTGTTGCAGACCTTTGTGCAGTTGCTTGATCTTGAGCGGATTGCGGATGCGCACCGAGCGGAAGAAGTCCGGCGCGAAGTAGGGAATGCCGGTGAACTGCAGCAGTTCGCCTTCCGAGAAACTGTCGCCGATCTGCATGTTGCCGTGATTCGGCAAGCCGATGATGTCGCCGGCGTAAGCCTCTTCGACCTGTTCGCGGCTCGATGCCATGAAGGTCACCACGCTCGATACCTTGATCTCGCGGTTCAGGCGCAGATGCTTGATTTTCATGCCGCGCTGGAAGTGGCCGGAGCAGACGCGCAGGAAAGCAATGCGGTCGCGGTGCGCCGGGTCCATATTGGCCTGGATCTTGAACACGAAGCCGGTGAAGGCCGCTTCCTTCGGCTGCACGGTACGCACGGTCGCGTCGCGTGCGCCGGGCGGCTGCGCCCAGTCGATCAGTGCATTGAGGATTTCGCGGATACCGAAGTTGTTGATGGCGGAGCCGAAGAACACCGGGGTTTGCACGCCGGCCAGGAATGCCTCCTGGTCGAACGGATGCGAGGCGCCGTGCACCAGTTCGACTTCCATCCGCAGTTGTTCGATTTCACGCGGGAACATTTCGTCCAGGCGCGGATTGTCGATGCCCTTGATGACTTCAAAGTCCTGGTCAGCTTTGTCGTTACCGGCGGCAAACAGCAGGATTTCATCGCGCAGCAGGTGATACACGCCGCGGAAGGTCTTGCCCATGCCGATCGGCCAGGTCACCGGCGCGCACTGGATCTTCAGTACCGATTCCAGCTCATCGAGCAATTCCAGCGGATCGCGGGTTTCGCGGTCCATCTTGTTCATCAGGGTGATGATCGGCGTATTGCGCATGCGGCAGACGTTGAGCAGCTTGATGGTCTGCGTTTCCACACCTTTGGCGGCGTCGATCACCATCAACGCCGAGTCAACGGCCGTCAGCACGCGATAGGTATCTTCCGAGAAGTCCTGGTGGCCCGGTGTGTCGAGCAGGTTGACCACGTGGTCGCGGTATTCGAACTGCATGACCGAGCTGGCGACCGAAATGCCGCGCTGCTTTTCGATGTCCATCCAGTCCGAGGTCGCGTGACGGCCGCTCTTGCGGCCCTTGACGGTGCCGGCCAGCTGGATCGCGCCCGAGAACAGCAGCAGTTTTTCGGTCAGCGTGGTTTTACCGGCGTCGGGGTGGGAAATGATGCCGAAAGTGCGGCGGCGCGCCACTTCGCTGGCGATTTGCTCGCTGGAAACGGTGTTGGCAACGATGTCGGCATCTTCGCCAATGGCGTTCGGCTGCTCGGAAATAGGCTCTTGCATGATGCGTGGTTCAGGCGATCTCGGTCGCCTGCCTTGAGAATAATGAATGCGTGAATGCGAGGAAAACGGGAAACCTGCCTGCGGCGGCCGTTGTTGCGATGGCTTGTTGGCATGTGGGCAGTTTCGATAACCCGCGATTATAACGTATGTGGCGTTGTCGACCATGGTTGTCGCCTATATGAATCACTAAAATGCAGGCGGACGCCGAAGATGAAGGAGTGGCTGTTGCCTGGCTGGTCAATGTAAGAAATTCGATATTAATTTATTAATATCCCCATGTTTTTTGCGCTGTCTGGGTCGATTACTCCACATCGGCGTCAGGCGTTTCAAAATCGGGAATGAAATTAGCAGTGGAATTAGCAACAGATTTGTGGGTGGCGCTCTGTATAATTCCTTCCTCATGTCCGTATCCGAATCCAACAAACCACCGCGATCCACTGATCGCCCAAGCCCCAGAGCACTGCCAGCCGCCCATCTCAGCCGCGCTCCGGGTCGTCACGTCCCGAGCCTGCGCGGCAGGTGCCGGAACGCAATCCGCTGCCGCCTATTATTTTCCCTGAAGAGTTGCCGGTATCAGGCAAGCGCGCGGAAATATCAGCGGCGCTTGCTGCCAATCAGGTCATCATCGTTTGCGGCGAAACCGGCTCCGGCAAGACCACTCAGTTACCGAAGATCTGCCTAGAGTTAGGCCGTGGCCTGAACGGCATGATCGGCCATACCCAGCCGCGCCGGATTGCCGCCTCCTCGACTGCCAAGCGCATCGCGCAGGAACTTAACTCGCCGCTGGGCGAACACGTCGGTTACAAGGTGCGTTTCAACGACACCCTGACCAAGGGCGCCTGGATCAAGCTGATGACCGACGGCATCCTGCTGGCCGAGACGCAGACCGATCCGCTGCTGCGCCAGTACGACACCATCATCATCGACGAAGCGCACGAGCGCAGCCTGAACATTGATTTCCTGCTGGGGTACCTGAAGCAGTTGCTGCCGAAACGTCCCGACCTGAAGGTCATCATTACGTCGGCAACCATCGATGCCGACCGTTTCGCCCGCCATTTCGGCACGCCAGAAAAGCCGGCGCCTGTCATCGAAGTTTCTGGTCGTCTGTATGACGTCGAAGTGCGCTATCGGCCGGTCGATAATGCCGACCGCAGCGGCGTCAATCCTGCGGCCGGGACTGCTGCCGCCAAGCCGAATGCGCCGCAAAGTGCAGCCCAGCGCGACCGCGAACAACGCGACCTGATGGACGCGGTGGTCGATGCGGTCGACGAACTGGCGCGCATCGGTTCCGGTGATGTGCTGGTGTTCTTGCCGGGCGAACGCGAAATCCGCGACGCCGCGGAAGCGCTGCGCAAGCATCATCCGGCGCATGTCGAGATATTGCCGCTGTTCGCGCGGCTGTCGGCGCAGGAGCAAGAACGGGTATTCAAGTCGTCGAATGCGCGCCGCATCGTGCTGGCCACCAATGTCGCCGAAACATCGCTGACGGTACCGGGCATCCGCTACGTGGTCGATGCCGGCCTGGCACGGGTAAAACGCTACAGCTACCGCAACAAGGTTGAACAGCTGCAGATCGAGCCTATTGCACAGTCGGCCGCTAATCAGCGCGCCGGCCGTTGCGGCCGGGTTGCTGCCGGCGTTTGCATCCGCTTGTACGAAGAACAGGATTATCTGCAGCGGCCGAAATTCACCGAGCCGGAAATCCTGCGCTCGTCGCTAGCTTCGGTCATCTTGCGGATGAAGTCGTTGCATCTGACCGATGTCGAGACTTTCCCGTTCATCGAGCCGCCGCCAGGCCGGGCGATTGCCGACGGTTACCAGCTGCTGCAGGAGCTGGGTGCGGTCGACGACAATAATCAGCTGACCAAGACCGGTCGTCAGTTGGCCAAGCTGCCGCTGGATCCACGCGTCGGCCGCATGATTTTGGCGGCGCTGGATAATGTCTGCCTGAGCGAAATGCTGATCATCGCTGCCGCCTTGTCGGTGCAGGATCCGCGCGACCGGCCAATGGAAGCGCAGGGCGCTGCCGACCAGGCACACAAGAAATTCGCCGATGAAAAATCGGAATTCCTGAGTTACCTGAAGATTTGGAAATGGTTCGAGGAAGCCATCGAGCACAAGAAAACCAATCGCCAGCTGATGGATAACTGCCGCGCCAATTTCCTGTCGCAGCTGCGCCTGCGCGAATGGCGCGATGTCCATTCGCAGTTGCTGACGATCGTGCGCGAGCAGGGCTGGCGCCTGAACGAAGCGCCGGCTACCTACGAACAGTTGCATTGCGCATTGCTGACCGGCTTGCTCGGCAACGTTGGCTTCAAGGCCGACGACGATCCGCATTACCTGGGAGCACGCGGCATCAAGTTCCATCTGTGGCCTGGTTCGCACTTGTCGAAAAAGGCCGGAAAATGGGTGATGGCGGCCGAACTGGTCGACACCAGCCGTTTGTATGCGCGCTGCATCGCCCAGATCCAGCCGGAATGGCTGGAGAAGGTTGGTGCTCATCTGCTGAAGAAGTCGTATGGCGAACCGCGCTGGGAAAAGCGCACGGCGCAAGTATCGGCGTCGGAACGGGCCACCTTGTACGGGCTGGTGGTGTACAGCCAGCGTCGCATCAATTTCGGCTTGATCAATCCGCAGGAAGCACGCGAGATTTTCATTCGAGACGCGCTGGTCGGTGGAGAGTTCGAAACGAGAGCACCGTTCTTCGCACATAACCTGAAGCTGATCCGCGAGATCGAGAACCTGGAGCACAAGTCGCGCCGACTTGACGTGCTGGTCGACGATGACCTGATCGCGGCGTTCTACGACAAGCTGATTCCAGCCGATATCTGCAACGGCATCACGTTTGAAAAATGGCACAAGGATGTCAGTGTTCAGACGCCCAAGCTGCTGTTCTTGAACCGCGACGATTTGATGCGTCATGAAGCAGCCGGTATTACCACCGAACTGTTTCCAAAAGTGATGCGCGTGGCCGGCATCGAAATGGCGCTGTCGTATCACTTCGAGCCGGGTACGCCGCGTGACGGCGTGACGCTGACGGTGCCGTTGTTCGCGCTGAACCAGGTCTATGTCGACCGCTGCGATTGGCTGGTGGCTGGCATGCTGAAAGAAAAGGTGCATTTGCTGCTGAAGTCATTGCCGCAAAAGATCCGCCGCAACTGCGTGCCACTGCCAGACTATGCCGCCGGATTTTGCGAACGTATCCAGTCACGCCACGTCTTCGGTCATGGCAATCTGCTGGATGCGTTGATGGCGGATATCCGCAATGAAACCAGCGTCGCCACGCGCAGCACCGATTTCAAACTGGAAACGCTGCCTGCGCATCATTCGATGAATTTCAAGATTGTCGATGAGCACGGTCGCCAGCTCGATATGGGGCGTAATCTGCCTGCCTTGCAGGCTGAGTTCGGCGGCCAGGCGCGTGAGAGTTTCCAGAAGCTGGCGGTGGCGACTGCCGTTGCGGACGCACCTGCGGCTCCGGGCGGTGGCACGGCATCAACCGCCAAAGCCGCGCCGGCGCAGGCTGTCCGCGCCGCGCAGCAGGCGCCATCCAAAGCCGGCGACAACGCCAACGCGCAATTCACCAATCTGACCGGCTGGACCTTCGGCGAACTGCCGGAGTTGCTGGAAATCCAGCAGGGCAAACAGACCCTGATCGGTTTCCCTGCGTTGGTGGATCGCCAGAGTCACTGCGACCTGGAAGTATTCGACGATCCGAACGAGGCGGCGCGTGTCCATCATCTTGGCCTGCGCCGGCTGTTTGCGTTGCAACTCAAGGAGCAATTGAAATTCCTTGAGAAAAATATTCCCGGCTTGCAGCAGATGGGCATGCAATTCCTGGCGCTCGGTTCGCAGGAAGAACTGCGCGACCAGATCATCCACGCCGGTCTGGAGCGCGCCTGCCTGCAGCAGCCCCTGCCGAAGAATGCTACTGAGTTCAACCAGCGCAAGGATGAAGGCAAATCGCGCCTGGGTTTGCTGTGCAATGAAATTGCCCGGCTAGCCGCGCTGATCCTGGCCGAGTATTACGGCTTGCCGAAGAAGCTGCAAGGCGCCAAGGGACATCCGCAATCGGTCGCCGATATCCAGGCGCAGATGCAGTCGTTGGTCAGCAAGCGTTTCATTGCCGACAACGATTATGCCAACCTGACGCATTTCCCGCGTTACCTGAAGGCGATCAATGTACGGCTTGAAAAACTGCGCGCCGATCCGGCTCGTGACGCCAAGTTGATGGCGGAATGGGCGCAGGTCGGCACACCGTGGCAGCGCGCGCAGAAGGATCGGGGCGGCAAGGCCGATCCGAAGCAGGCCGAGTTCCGCTGGTTGCTGGAGGAGCTGAGGGTGTCGCTGTTTGCGCAGGAGTTGCGCACACCGATGCCGGTATCGGTCAAGCGCCTGCAAAAGGTATGGGAGTCGATGCAGCGATAAGGATGGCTGGAGTGGTGTTGGCAGAACGTTACCAACGCCTGAAGTCGCGGATTTAAAGGGGTTTTCGCGTAAAATTGCGCCAAATACCGACCACAAACTATTTCTGATAGAAAACAATGACCATCAAATCCGACAAATGGATACGCCGCATGGCGCAGGAAACCGGCATGATCGAGCCGTTCGAGCCGGGCCAGGTGCGCGAGGCTAACGGCCAGAAGATCGTGTCTTACGGCACTTCGTCGTACGGTTACGATATCCGCTGCGCCAATGAATTCAAGATTTTCACAAACATCAACTCGACCATTGTCGATCCAAAGAATTTCGATGAGAAATCGTTCGTCGATTTCACCGGCGATGTGTGCATCATCCCGCCCAACTCGTTTGCGCTGGCGCGCACCATGGAATATTTCCGCATCCCGCGCAGCGTACTGACCATCTGCCTCGGCAAATCGACCTATGCGCGTTGCGGCATCATCGTCAACGTCACGCCGTTCGAGCCGGAATGGGAAGGCTATGTGACGCTGGAATTCTCCAACACCACGCCGCTGCCAGCCAAGATTTATGCAGGTGAAGGTTGTGCCCAGGTGCTGTTTTTCGAGAGCGACGAAATCTGCGAGACTTCCTACAAGGACCGCGGCGGCAAGTACCAGGGCCAGCACGGCGTCACCCTTCCAAAGACCTGAAGACCAGACATGCCAAAGAACAAGCGGCCGGTCCCGCGCAAAGCAAGCGAATCGAACAAGTCGAACGAATGGGCGGACGACAAGGATGAAATCCAGACCCAGGCGCTGTGCGACCTGGCGATTGTCCTGGCCGAACAGGATGACAGCGAAGACGCCGCCGAGATTGAAGCGCGGCGGCAATCTCATGCCGATCTGCACAAGGTCATCCGGAAAAGCCTGCAGCAGAAGAAGGACGAGATCCTGTACGACGCCATCGAGCGCACCAGGTATGCCGACAGCGATGCCTTTCAGTTCCTGAAAACCACCATCGAAGAAGCCTCGGAAGTGTTGCTGGTGCGACGCGATAACGGCAAGGCGCTGGAATTGAATGTATTCGTCATCCCGTTGTTCGCCCGTGTCGCCGGCGGCCTCAAGCGTGAGCAATGCTTCCAGGACGACGAGGCATTCGCAGCGTTAAGCGCCAGCATCAAGGAAGCGCAACTGGAGAGCCCGGACGCGAGCGTGGTTCTGGTCAGCCATGCTTACCACATGGACGAGATAGACAGCATCCGCTACAGCGATCTGTTTGAAATGAATCGCGACGCATTCGCCGCGATGGCCGACAAGAAGCTGGCGCCGGCAACAGCAATTGAGCGCAGTTTCGGGACCTGGCCGGACAACCAGTTTGCTGCCGACGACGAGGCGCTGGAGTTGCGCTTCCTGCTCGGTTTCGCGCTCAAGAGCGCCGACGATCCGTTTTACCTGGTGCCTGCCGACGAGGCTGCTGCCGATGCCTATTTCGCGGCGCGCCAGGAGCGTTTTCAGCAGTGGGCCGAGCGAGTCGCGCCACTGGTACAGCGTTGCCTGGTGACCGACGGCAGTGAAATCGCGATCCATTTCCTGTACCAGGACCTGTTCCATGGCGGCAAGGAGCGCGGCATGGCTGAATACTTCATGCTGCTGATGATGTCCGAGCTGAACCACGGCCTGGAGCAGAAGGGTTGCGCGCCATACGACGCCAGGGCAGTGGTCGGCCCGGCCGATGTGCGCGGCGAGATGCTGTTGCGCGTCAGCCTGTATGGCCATGATGGCGTACTGTTGGTCTCAGCGGAAAAGCCGCTGGGCGCTACAGGCGATTTGCAGGCCGAGATCGACGATGTGTATGACGCGCTGACCACCATCGGCATCACGTCGCTGGCGGTCGCCATGAAGTTCGATGCAGACGGCCAGCCGCTTGACGTGCAAGCGTACCCGGTTTGATATAACCTGGCCGGCTATTTGTATTCTGGAAAATGCAATGACTGAAGAAGACGCACAAAAAATCGCGACTCATCGCCATTACAAGGGCGGCCTGTATCGCTACATCGGCATCGCTCGCCATTCGGAAACCGATGAAGCGATGGTGGTGTACGAACATTTGTGGCCGCATACGCCAGGCTTGTGGGTGCGGCCGGCAGAGCTGTTCAACGGCTTGCTGGAGAACGGTGCACGGCGCTTCGCACCGCTGTAAAGCCAAAATCAGTGGCATAAAAAAACCGGGAAGCTCGATCGAGCCTCCCGGTTTTTTATTAGCCATGCCTGCTGCGCAATTTACTGCCGTACGCAATCAACGAAGTAATCGCGCTTGCCATTCACTTCACGTTTCACCAGCCCATGCACGTCGGTTTCGAAGCCCGGGAATTTCTCGTTGAAATCGCGCGCGAACTTCAGGTAGTCGACGATGGTCTTGTTGAAGCGCTCGCCCGGGATCAGCAACGGAATGCCTGGTGGGTAAGGCGTCAGCAGGATCGAGGTGACGCGGCCTTCCAACTGGTCGATTGGCACCCGGTCGATTTCGCGGTGCGCCATCTTGGCAAATGCATCGGATGGCTTCATCGCCGGCTGCATGTCGGACAAGTACATTTCGGTGGTCAGGCGCGCCACGTCGTAGGCCTTGTAGGTTTCATGGATCTGCTGGCACAGGTCGCGCAGGCCGAGGCGCTCGTAACGTGCATTCTTGCCGTGGTTAGCTGCGGCGAATTCGGGCAGGATGCGCCAGATCGGCTGGTTCTTGTCGTAATCGTCCTTGAACTGCTGCAGTGCAGTCAGCAGCGTGTTCCAGCGGCCCTTGGTGATGCCGATGGTGAACATGATGAAGAACGAGTACAGGCCGCACTTCTCGACGATAACGCCGTGTTCGGCCAGGTACTTGGTGACAATCGAAGCAGGGATTCCGCTTTCGCCGAACTTGCCTTCCAGCGACAGGCCGGGGGTAACGATGGTGGCCTTGATCGGATCGAGCATGTTGAAGTTCGGCGCCAGGTTGCCGAAACCGTGCCAGTCGTCTTCAGCACGGATGACCCAATCCTCGCGGCTACCGATACCGTCTTCCGAGAAACTGTTCGGCCCCACACCTGGAACCACCAATCCTTGCCCCATTCTTCGTCGATCTTCTTCATCGCGCGGCGGAAGTCCAGCGCTTCCAGGATGCTTTCTTCCACCAGTGCGGTGCCGCCCGGCGCTTCCATCATGGCAGCGGCGACGTCGCAGGAGGCGATGATCGAATACTGCGGCGATGTCGAGGTGTGCATCAGGTAGGCTTCATTGAAGGCGTCCTGGTCCAATTGTACGCTTTCCGATTCGCGCACCAGGATCTGCGATGCCTGCGACAGGCCGGCCAGCAGCTTGTGGGTCGACTGGGTCGAGAAGATCATCGATTTCTTGGCGCGCGGACGGTCCTTGCCGATGGCGTGCATGTCTTTGTAGAAATCGTGGAAAGTCGCATGCGGCAGCCACGCTTCGTCGAAGTGCAGGGTATCGATTTCGCCGTCCAGCATGTTCTTCAGCGTTTCGACGTTATAGATCACGCCGTCGTAGGTCGATTGCGTGATGGTCAGGATGCGCGGCTTCTTGTTGAGGGCTTCGCGCGCGAACGGATTCGCTTCGATTTTCTTCTGGATGCTTTCCAGCGTGAATTCTTCCAGCGGGATCGGGCCGATGATGCCGAGATGATTGCGAGTCGGCATCAGGAACACAGGAATCGCACCGGTCATGATGATCGAGTGCAGGATCGATTTATGGCAGTTGCGGTCGACAACCACGATGTCGCCGGGAGCGACGGTCGAGTGCCACACCATCTTGTTGCTGGTGCTGGTGCCGTTGGTGACGAAGTAGCAGTGGTCGGCGTTGAAGATGCGTGCCGCATTGCGTTCCGAATCGGCCACCGGGCCGGTGTGATCAAGCAGCTGGCCTAGTTCTTCCACCGCATTGCAGACGTCGGCACGCAGCATGTTTTCACCAAAGAATTGGTGGAACATCTGGCCGATCGGCGATTTCAGGAAAGCCACGCCACCCGAGTGTCCTGGGCAGTGCCACGAGTAGGAGCCATCTTGCGCGTAATGCACCAGCGCCCGGAAAAACGGCGGCGACAGGCCGTCCAGATAGGATTTCGCTTCGCGGATGATGTGGCGCGCGACGAACTCCGGGGTGTCTTCAAACATGTGGATGAAGCCGTGCAGTTCGCGCAGGATGTCGTTCGGAATGTGACGCGAGGTGCGGGTTTCGCCGTACAGATAGATCGGGATGTCGGCGTTCTTATGGCGGATTTCTTCGACGAAGGCGCGTAGCGACTTCAGCGCGTGGTCGGTTTCTTCGAACGAGCCGCCGCCGAATTCCTCATCGTCAATCGACAAGATAAAGGCTGACGCCCGCGATTGCTGCTGGGCGAACTGCGACAGGTCGCCGTAACTGGTGACGCCCAAGACCTCCATGCCTTCGTTTTCCATGGCGTCGGCAAGCGCGCGGATGCCAAGGCCGGAAGTGTTTTCGGAGCGGAAGTCTTCGTCAATGATGACGATCGGGAAACGGAATTTCATTGAGGTCTCCAAGAGACGGTTGTTGATAACAAGGCTGCGGACAAGTGTCGGGCCAATCGAAGTGGCGATTAAAAAAAGTCGTTATCCCGGTTGGCACTGGAAGTGCTGCCGGGCGTTGCCTGGGTAGGGCATGCAGCCTGCTGCTTTTTGCGTGGCAGCCGGTAGCAGCCACTCAAAAAAAGAAAGTCGAATTTTCGCAGATATGCACGAAATTGGGGATAAAGATGAGGGAATTCCTGCAGAAAACAACAGATGTCATTCCGTCATCTGATCGGGTTAGCTGTTGGCCTCGCTCGAAGCGGGCGAGCGGCGCTGGTAGACCACAAAAGCGTAGTCAAAGCTGTTGGCGTCGGAATGATGGGTCTCGCGTGAAATTTCCTGCCATTGCTGCGGGTCGCGTGCGGGGAAAAATGCATCGCAATCAAAGCTTTGCTGGATTTCGGTCACGATCAGGCGCTGTGTCAGCGGCTGTGCTGCGGCGTAGATCTCGGCGCCGCCGATAATGAACGCTTCGGCATCGCCCACCAGGGCCGCTGCGGCGGCCAACGAGGAAGCGCTCTCGACGCCGTCATGGCGCCAGTCGGGATTGCGGGTGATGACGATATTGCGCCGCGCCGGCAACGGCCGACCGATCGATTCAAATGTCTTGCGGCCCATGATGATGGGATGGCCCGACGTGGTGCGCTTGAAATGCGCCAGGTCTTCCGGCAAATGCCAGGGCAGCGTGTTGTTGATGCCAATGCCGTTGCGGGCGTCGGTGGCGACGATAATGGTAAGGCGAGATGTCATGGGCGCTGGCGGCTTGGCCTGAATTGTTCAGCTTAAATTCAGCTTGGTTAAAAAACGCTGATCTTACTATAAAGTTTCAGATGGAACTTTGTCGGCTCGTCGTGGCTCTTAACCGCCATGGCCTGATATCTTGGCGAGGAATTCTTTTCCTGGGGCATTCAATGGCGAAATAGTGCTGCCAACTTGGCAAGTTTATGCCGATCCTATGCCCCAAGCCACGTGCAGCCTTGTTTGTTGATTGTTGAAAGCGCGCAAATTGCCGCCAAATCATTGCTTGATGGACATAAAAAATTATAGAACACTGATAAACTACCGCCTACTCTCGGCACTGCCAACGCGGCAGGGTTGAGCAGGTCAATCTCAGCAGTGTCAGATGGGAATCCAATGCATTTAAATTTGTCTCAGCGGACGCCGTCTTGCATCCCCGCGCGGGTGCGCCTAGCGGCCTTACCTATTTCGCTTGCCTTGTTACTGCCGTGCATCGGCAACAATGCATTTGCGTTCGATTTCAATACCGTCGCCAGGCGCGCCAAGGAACTGGCCGACACCTCATACAGTAAGCCGGACACCACTTTGCCGAAGGATATCGGCAATCTCAGCTACGAGCAGTACAAGGACATCCGCTTCAAGCCAGAGAAATCGCTCTGGCGCAGCCAGAAACTGCCGTTTGAACTGGCCTTTTTTCATGAAGGATATGCGTTCGATCAACCGGTCAAGATCAATGAGATCAACGGTCAGAGCGTACGTGAAATCCGCTTCGATGCGAACGATTTCGAATTTGGCGATAACAAGGTCGATCTGCGCAAGCTGCGCTCCCTTGGTTTTGCCGGTTTCCGTGTGCACTACCCGGTGAATACCCCCAAATACAAGGATGAGGTGCTGTCGTTTCTCGGCGCCAGCTATTTCCGCGGACTTGGCAAGGATCAGTCCTATGGTCTGTCGGCGCGCGGCCTAGCGATCGATACCGGCTTGAGTTCGGGCGAGGAATTTCCGCGCTTTACGGAATTCTGGGTTGAACGGCCAACCACGAGCGCCAAAGAGCTGACCATCTACGCGTTGCTGAATTCGCGGCGCGTCACCGGCGCCTATCGCTTCGTGTTGAAGCCCGGCGTGGATACCGCAATCGATGTCAAGGCGCAGCTGTATTTGCGTGAAAATGTCAGCAAACTGGGGCTGGCGCCGCTGACCAGCATGTACCTGCATGGCGACAACCAGCGCTCGGCGAACGAAGATTTCCGCCCCGAAGTGCACGATTCTGATGGCCTGTCGGTGGCTTCCGGCACCGGCGAATGGATCTGGCGTCCGCTGGTCAACCCGAAGCGCCTGCTGGTCACTTCCTATGCGCTCAGTAATCCGGCCGGATTCGGCTTGATGCAGCGTGATCGTAATTTCGCCAGCTATCAGGATCTCGATGCGAGGTTTGAAAAACACCCGAGCGCCTGGATCCAACCGAAAGGCAACTGGGGTAACGGCAGGGTAGAACTGGTGCAGATTCCAACGCCCGACGAGACCAACGACAACATCGTTGCATTCTGGGTGCCGGAAACGCCGCCTAAGGTTGGCCAGCCGTTCAACCTGGAATACACCTTGCTTTGGCAGAAGGATGCGGAAAAGAGGCCGCCGCTTTCGTGGGTGACGCAGACCAGGCGCGGCCAAGGTTATCAAAAGAAGAATGACGATAACAGCGTCGGCCTGATCGTCGACTTTGAAGGGCCGGTATTCAAGAAACTGTCGGACAAGGTCCAGCCGGAAGGCGTGGTCAGTGTCGACGACAATGGCAAGCTGCTGGACACCAAGGTGATCCGCAACGATGCCACCGGAGGCTGGCGCATGATACTGCGTGTGCGTCGTAATGAAGACAACAAGCCGGTTGAGCTGCGCGGCTTCCTGCGCGGCGGCAGCACCACTTTATCGGAAACCTGGAGTTACATATTACCGCCCAACTAGAACGCGAATTGCAATCGCCGTCGGCCGTGCCGGACATATGCGAACGCTACCTTGATCGCTTGCCTTTGTCGGCCGAGCGACGTGCCGCCTTGTCGGAGCGCCTTGGAGAGAATGACAAGGCGCCGATGGCTGCGTTGCACCAGGCACTGGCCGGTAGCATAGGTGCTGGCACAGCGCTGCCCGCGGCCGCCAATCCTGCCTATGCTTCTATCGCTGCCCGGCTCCAACTGGCGTTCGGCCAGCCGCCGTCAGGCCAGCCGGTCAAGGCAGCGATGCCGCAGCATACGCCAGCCATTTGTACCGATGCCAGCGGTCGAACCCGAATTGAGATCGCGCCGCCGCTGAAGCGTACGCCGATAGTCGCCCATCCGTGGGGAACCCTGAATCCGCTGGTGCGCTGGATCGAAAGCGCCAATCGCAAATTCGATCTGCGTCCGCGCGCCAAGCAGCGGCGCCATAAAAAGGCCGCTCGCTCGACCGCGCTGCCGCAGCCGGAGCCGCAAGCAGTTCCCACCGTCGACAGCCAGGATCAGCACCGCAGCACGTCGCGCGGCAATCTGCGCCGCATCGTGTTGTTGATGCTGATGTTGGCGCAGACCGCACTGGCAACCTATTTCATGAGCGCGGTATTACCGTATCACGGCGCCAAGCCGCTCGAAATGGTGACGCTGGGCTTGTTCGCCCTTTTGTTTTGCTGGGTGTCGGCCGGTTTCTGGACCGCGATGGCTGGGTTTCTAGTGCTGATGCGTGGCACCGACCGTTACGTGATTTCGCGCGAAGATGCTGCACCCGGACCGATTCCGGCTGAAGCCAGGACGGCGATCGTGATGCCGATCTGTAACGAGGACGTGACCAGGGTGTTTGCCGGATTGCGCGCGACTTACGAATCGGTTCAGGCCAGCGGCGAACTGGATCGTTTCGATTTCTTCGTACTGAGCGACAGTGGCGACAGCGATATCTGTACTGCCGAACTGGATGCCTGGTCGACGCTGTGCCGCAAGGTTGGCGGCTTCGGCCGGATTTTCTACCGGCATCGGCGACGCCGGGTCAAGCGCAAAAGCGGTAATATCGATGACTTCTGCCGCCGTTGGGGATCGCAGTACAGCTACATGATTGTGCTCGACGCCGACAGCGTCATGAGCGGCACTTGCCTGACCACGCTGGTGCGCCTGATGCAGGCCAATCCTACCGCAGGCATCATCCAGACCGCGCCGCGCGCGGCTGGCCGCGACACCTTGTATGCGCGTATACAGCAGTTTTCAACGCGCGTGTACGGCCCGCTTTTTACCGCCGGATTGCACTACTGGCAGCTGGGCGAATCGCACTACTGGGGACACAATGCGATCATCCGCTTGCAGCCGTTCATGCAGCATTGCGCACTGGCGCCGCTACCCGGAGAAGGCGCATTGGCTGGTGAAATCCTGTCGCACGATTTTGTCGAGGCGGCGCTGATGCGGCGCGCCGGCTGGGGTGTGTGGATTGCCTATGACCTGGCCGGTAGCTATGAGGAAATGCCACCTAATCTGTTGGATGAACTGAAGCGTGATCGCCGCTGGTGCCAGGGCAACCTGATGAATTTCCGCCTATTCTTGGCGCGCGGCATGCATGCCGTGCATCGGGCTGTGTTCGTGACTGGTGTCATGGCCTACCTGTCGGCGCCGCTATGGTTCTTGTCGCTATTGTTGTCAACGGTGCTGCTGGCTGTACATACGCTGGTGGCGCCGGAATATTTTTCTGCACCGGGCAGTTGTTTCCGCTCTGGCCGGAATGGCATCCGGAACGCGCGCTGGCGCTCTTCACCGCGACGGCGACCTTGCTGTTCCTGCCAAAGGTGTTGAGTGTCGTGCTGATCTGGGTCAAGGGCGCACGTGAGTTTGGCGGCGCACTGCGGCTAGCTGCCAGCATGGTCATGGAATTGCTGTTCTCGGTCATGCTGGCGCCGGTGCGCATGCTGTTTCACACGCGTTTCGTGATCGGCGCCTTTCTTGGCTGGACCATTAGCTGGAAATCGCCGCCGCGTGAGGATGCCGAGACCAGTTGGGGCGAAGCCTGCCGACGTCATGGCGGCCATACCTTGCTGGGATTGGTTTGGGGCGGCGCCGTGTATTGGCTTGAGCCGGGTTTCTTGTGGTGGCTGTTGCCGATCGTGGGTTCGCTGGTGCTGTCGATTCCATTGTCGGTGTTTTCCAGCCGCGTCACGCTCGGTCGCAGCTTCCGTCACGCGCGTTTGTTCGTGATTCCGGAAGAGGTTGATTTGCCGCCTGAACTGGCGGCGACTACCGCTTATAACGACAACGGCAAGGCGCTGGCGAATTTTAATGACGCGGTGATCGATCCGGTATTCAATGCTTTGCTGTGCGCCGCCGTGACGGCGCGCCCGGGTGTGCCCGCGGCGACTGTGGCAGCGCGGAACGCATTGGTTCAGAGTGCATTGAAGGGCGGTCCCGACAGCCTGACATCGCGGCAAAAAAATGCGCTGCTGGACGATCCGCTGATGCTGTCACAGCTGCATTTCGATATCTGGAACTCGGAACAAGTCAATCGCCGCTGGCAGGCATTGCTGGCCGCACCTGACCCGATTCACTGAAACAATCAAACAAGGAGTAGCATGTTACGACGTGATTTTCTGAAAGCGTCGGCGGCGCTTGCCGCCGCCGGGTTTCCTGCAAGTTCGCTGTTGGCGGCAGCGGCTGCGCCGGAGCATTTGAAATTCCTCGGACAGCCACAGGCTTTCGATTACGCCTGGCTCAAGGGCACGCCAGGCAACTGGCCAGCCAGCCATATAGGCTGCCGGAAAATCATATCCCGCCCGAGGTCAAGGCGCTCGACTGGGATCAGTATCAAGCCATCGGTTATCGTGGCGACCATGCGTTGTGGGCCAAGGATCAGTTGCGTTTCCAGGTCAAGTTCTTCCATCTCGGCCTGTTTTTCAAGAGCCCGGTGCAGATCTATGAGTTGAAGGACGGCCAGGCACAGGAACTGGCCTACGATCCGGCCATGTTCAATTACGGCAAGAGCGGCTTGAAGGCCGATCATATGCCAAAGGATCTTGGCTTTGCCGGATTCCGGGTGAATTTCCATACCGACCTGGAGCGTGACATTACCGCTTTCCTCGGCGCCAGTTATTTCCGCGCTGTCGGCGCCGAGTGGCAATACGGCTTGTCGGCGCGTGGCCTGGCAATCGATTGCGGTATGGATCGGCCGGAAGAATTCCCGTTGTTCACCAGCTTCTGGCTGGAACGTCCGGCCAAGGATTCGGGCAAGCTGGTGGTGTATGCGCTGCTCGATTCGCCCAGCGTGTCTGGCGCTTACCGCTTCGAGATTCAGCCGTCGGCGACGATGGTGATGGATGTCGATGTCGCACTGTATCCGCGCAAGACGATTGAGCGATTGGGGATCGCCCCACTGACCAGCATGTTCCAGTACGGCGAGAATGATCGCCGCCTGAACGCCAGCGATGACTGGCGTCCGGAAATCCACGATTCGGATGGCTTGTCCCTGCAGCGCGGTAATGGCGAATGGGTTTGGCGCCCGCTGGTCAATCCCGAACATCTGCGTTTCAATGCCTATCAGGATGAAAATCCGCGCGGCTTCGGTCTGCTGCAACGTGACCGGAATTTCGACCACTACCAGGACGACGGCGTGTTCTACGATCGCCGTCCCAGCCTTTGGGTCGAACCGAAAGCAGGGTGGGGCAAAGGTGCAGTGCAACTGGTGGAAATTCCGACGCTCGATGAAACCTTCGACAACATCGTGGCATTCTGGAATCCTGCCGAGAAGCCGCAGCCAGGGCAGGAGCGCTTGTTTGCCTATCGCCTGCACTGGGGCAGCAAGATGCCGTTCTCATCGCCGCTGGCGCAGGTGGTTGCCACCCGCACCGGCATGGGCGGCGTGATCGGCCAGAAGCGCGCTTATTATTCGCGCCGCTTTGTCATCGACTTTGCCGGCGGCGATCTGGCCTTGTTGGGCAAGGACGCCAAGGTGCAGGTCATGATCAGCGCTTCTCGCGGCAAGGTCGAGATCACGTCGGCTCGTCCACTCGATGCAATTCAGGGTTATCGCGCCATGTTTGACTTGAAGCCCGTCGACGATAGCGTCGAACCGATGGACATACGCGTGTACCTGGCGGCCGACGGCCAGCCGTTGAGCGAGACCTGGCTGTATCAATGGACGCCGCCAGCGCCGGCGCAGCGTACTTTCTAGCTGGTTGCGGCAGCGATATGCCGACCGCAATCGGCCCGGCATCGCTGACTGACAAACCGCCGCTACAACTAGTGGCTGGGCCGGGCAATTCTGGTCTTGGCTACTCTGGTTGTCGACGTGGTCCAAAAAGCCGGCGGGGCCTCAGGTTTTTTACACATTTGCAATATACTGTGTAGCTTGGTTGCGCCTTGCGCACTGCTTATTTTTGGAGTATTCCCATGTTTGGTTGGTTTGAAAGGCTGGTGCATCCGTATCCGGACACCGCCGTGACGCCGCCGCCGCGCGGCTTTTTTGCCTTTGTCTGGAGTTGCACCAAGGGTTTGCGTCCCTACATCGTTGCGATGACCTTGCTGACCGCGGTTACCGGTGCGTTCGAGGCTTTGCTGTTTGCCATGATGGGACGGATTGTCGATTGGCTGGGACATGTCCAGCCGTCGACCTTGTGGACCCATGAAAGCGGCAATTTGCTACTGCTGGTCGGTATATTGCTGGCCAGCCCGATCGTCGTCGCCTTGCAGAGCATGTTCAAGCAACAGGCGCTGGCGGGCAACTTCCCCATGATGCTGCGCTGGAAATTCCATCGCCTCATGCTGAACCAGAGCATGCATTTTTATCAGGATGAATTCGCCGGTCGCGTTGCCACCAAAGTCATGCAGACTTCGCTGGCGGTGCGCGATGTCTGCATGATCCTGTGCGACATCCTGGTGTTCGTGGTGATCTACTTCGTCACCATGGTAGCGGTGGTCGGCAGTTTCAGTGGCTGGATGCTGGTGCCGTTCCTCGGTTGGCTGCTGCTGTATTGCCTGGCGCTGTGGTTCTTTGTACCGCGCCTGAGCCAGGTCGCCAAGGCCCAGGCCGATGCGCGTTCGCTGATGACCGGCCGCATCACCGATGCCTATACCAATATCGCGACAGTCAAGCTGTTCTCGCACGCCGGTCGAGAAGCCGGTTATGCGCGCTCGGCGATGCAGGAGTTCCTGCAGACCGTGCATGGCCAGATGCGTCTGGTGACTGGTTTTGAAATCGTCAATCACACGTTGAGCATGCTGCTGATCCTGAGCACCGCAGGTGCCGCGCTCTGGTTATGGACCCAGGGCCAGGTCGGCATCGGCGCGGTGGCGGCGGCGACGGCAATGGCCTTGCGTCTGAATGGCATCTCGCATTGGGTCATGTGGGAAATGGCTTCGCTGTTCGAGCAAGTTGGTACGGTGCAGGACGGCATCAACACGTTGGCGCGTCCGCACGCCGTACTGGACCAGCCCGATGCCAAGCCGTTGCAGGTGACGCGTGGCGAACTGGCCTTCGATCGTGTCAGCTTTGCCTATGGAGGCCAGCGTCCGGTGATCGAGCAGCTGTCGCTAAATATCCGTCCCGGTGAAAAGATTGGGTTGGTCGGTCGTTCCGGCGCCGGCAAGTCGACCATCGTCAATTTGCTGTTGCGTTTCTACGATGTTGAACAAGGCCGCATCCTGATCGACGGCCAAGACATTTCGCAGGTGACGCAGAACAGCTTGCGCGCTCAGGTTGGCATGGTGACCCAGGATACCTCGCTGTTGCATCGTTCAGTCCGCGACAACCTGCTGTACGGACGCCCAGATGCAACCGATGCCGATATGCTGGCTGCCGCCAAGCGCGCCGAAGCGCACGATTTCATCCTGACCCTGACTGATCCCAAGGGACGGACCGGCTACGACGCGCATGTCGGCGAACGCGGCGTCAAGCTTTCTGGCGGTCAGCGGCAGCGCATTGCAATCGCTCGCGTCATGTTGAAAGATGCGCCGATCCTGTTGCTGGACGAAGCTACCAGCGCGCTCGATTCGGAAGTCGAAGCAGCGATCCAGGCTAGCCTGTATCGCCTGATGGAAGGCAAGACCGTGGTGGCGATCGCGCATCGCTTGTCGACCATCGCTGCGATGGATCGGCTGGTGGTGCTCGATAGAGGCCGCATCGTTGAAGAAGGCGATCATCACAGCTTACTGCAGCGCGGTGGCTTGTATGCGCGGTTGTGGGCGCATCAGAGTGGCGGTTTTCTTGGTGAAGAAATCGACGATGACGACGTGCAAGAAGGGGACACGCAAGCCGTGCTGGCATAATTGACCTTATAGCGACTGAATGCATTGACCGAGCTTGTTCATACGTTGCACTGCCGTTGCCATACGGCAGTGTGCGTCCTTTTCTCCTATGGGCAATTGCCCGTAACGACCGATATTTGACCATTCCTGATTTCGCACCAATGACTGTTGAATCGACTGATATTTCCACTTCTGCAACAACCTTCGGCCACACGGGCCGACGCTGGTTGATCGCTGTCCTGGCGTTGTTGATCGCGTTGGGAGCAGGGCTTCTGCTTTGGAAGACCTTTTGGCACCGGCCGCCGCCTGCGCCTGTTGTTGCGCCGGTGCGCCTGCAGACTGTTCCTGTCGGGCGCGGCGACATCGAACAGGCTGTATTTGCCAACGGTAAATTGCAATTACATAAATACAGTGACGTGGTGGCCCAAGTCTCGGGACAGATCAAGGATGTGCTGGTGATGGTGGGCGATGAGGTCAAATCAGGCAAGATGGTGGTCGAAATTACACCGACCCTACCGGTGGCGCGCGTGGAAAGCAATCGCGCCCAGCTGGCGAGACTGCAGGCGGAATTGGCCGACCAGCGCGCGCAACTGGATTTTGCAGAACTGCAGTTCAAGCGTCAGACGCAGTTGAAAGCGGAGAACGCCACACGTGAAGAATCGTTTGAATCGAGCCGGATGGGCATGTATTCCGCCGCCGCCCGGGTCGAGGCGATCAATGCCCAGATTCGCCAAACCGAATCGACCTTGAAGGACGACGAGGAAACTCGTAACCATACCCAGGTGGTGGCGCCCATCAGCGGCACCGTGGTGTCGGTAGCGGCGCGCACAGGCCAGACGGTGAATGCTGGCCAGCCGACCGCATCGCTGATGCGCATCGCGGACCTGAGCCGTCTGACAGTGCAGGCACGTGTTGCAGAAATTGACGTGCCGCTGCTGCACAAGGGCATGACCGCGTACTTCAGCACCCCGGGTTATCCCGGCAAGCGCTGGTCAGGCAAGTTGCGGCAAGTCATCCCGGTTCCTGCCGACGGCTCGGGAGAGCAGGGCAAGCAAACTTTCTATAACGTCTTGTTTGAAGTCGACAATCCGCAACAGGAGCTGATGAGTGGGATGAGCACTCAGGTTAGTTTCGTGCTGGCGCAGGCACATGATGCAGTCGTCGTGCCGGTTGCCGTGCTGGGTAAGCCGGAGGTTGACGGCAGCTACAACGTGAAGGTGCTCGGCGCCAATCAGCAGCCTGTAGCACGCAATATAAAGATTGGTATTCGCAACCAGAAAATGGTGCAGGTCCTGGCCGGGTTGGCGCCAGGCGATCAAGTGGTGGTGCCGGGTGCAGCAGCGGCACCGGCAACGTTGAGTAAAGTCGCGACCCCGGTTGCCAGCGCGCCAAACGCAGCGGCATCGGCAGCAGCGTCTGCATCAGCAGTGTCGGCAGCGGTCAAGGTGCACTGATGAAGATGCGTATGAGCCGAAGCCCCGTTCGTTTTTTTTCGCCGCTGGCACTGTGTTCCAGCGCATTGCTGCTGTTGCTGCTGTCCGGTTGCGCCAGTCAACAGATCGAGACCAAGGAGGCAACGCCCAGCGTGGAGATACCGTCCGGCTGGGATCTATCTGCCAATAACGGTGAGCAGGATTGGCCGGACAGCAGCTGGTGGAAACGTTTCGGTAGTGATGAACTGAGCCAGTTGGTGGCACAGGGCAAGCCAGTAACCTGGAAATCGCCGCCGCTATTTCGCGCGTGCATCAGGCCGAAGCGCAGGCGCGTATCGCTGGTGCGCCATTGCTGCCGAATGCAGATTTTTCCACCAGCATCAATCGTGCGCTGCCGCTGGCGTCCAGCGGCAGCGCCGTGACATCCACCAGCGGACTGCTGGAGATCGGCTACGAAGTTGATTTTTGGGGGAAAAACAAGGCCGGCCTGGTGGCGGCGGAAGCTTCACTGCAGGCCAATCGTTATGACCGCGAGACAGTCGCGCTGACTGTCACCAGCGGTATCGTGTCGACGTATTTGCAGGTGCTGTCGTTGCGCGATCGCCTGGAAATCGCCCAGCAGAACGTCGCCAATGCGGAGCGCGTGCTTAACCTGGTGGCCGCGCAAAGTCGTGCCGGTGCGGCGTCGCCGCTTGATCTGGCGCGCCAGCGGTCTGCTGTCGCTGGCCAGAAAGCGGTGATTCCAGATCTGATGCAACAAGAACGCGAGGCGCAGACGGCGCTGGCGATTCTGCTGGGGCGTCCGCCGCAGACATTCACCGTCAACGAGCCAGGTCTGGCCAAGATTCTGTTGCCGCAGGTGACACCGGGCTTGCCATCAGAGTTGCTGTCGCGGCGACCGGATATCCGTCACGCCGAAGCGCAACTCGCTGCTGCCAATGCCAATGTTGCCGTAGCGCGTGCTGCTCTGTTTCCGAGTATTCGCCTGACCGGATCTGCCGGAGGCCAGAGCAATGCGTTGCTGTCCCTGTTTAACGGCCCGAACATGTTGGCGAACCTGGGGGCCGGGCTGGTGGCGCCGATTTTCGACGCTGGGCGGCTGAACAGCGAACGCGATCTGGCGATCGCCCAGAAGCAGGAGCTGGTACAGGTCTATCGTTCTACCGTGATCAACGCATTGTCCGAGGTCGATACAGCGCTGGGACAAATTCGCAGCCTGGATGAGCAGAGCAAATTGAAGAACACCGAAATGGAGCAGGCGCGTTTTGCTTTCGAATTATCGGAAATCCGGTATCGCGTCGGCGCCGAGGATTTGATGACGGTGCTTGATACCCAGCGCACCTTGTCGGAAGTCCAGAATGAATTGGGCCAGCTCAAGCTGAAGCGCCTGAAGGCGACAGTCTCGCTGTACAAAGCCTTGGGTGGTGGCTGGCAGGATGTACCTGTTGGCACCCCCGCCACGGAGAAATCGTAGGCGGCACGGAGGTGCCCACCCCACGCTGTTATACCGCGACAGGCGCCTTGATATGGGCTTGCGGTGATAGTCGTTGATCTCAAAATCCTCGAAACGATAATCGAAGATCGACTCCGGCCGGCGCGTGATATTCAGCTTCGGCAACGGACCTGGAGTGCGCGATAGTTGCAATTCGACCTGTTCCGCATGGTTGGAATAGAGATGGCAATCACCGCCGGTCCAAATGAAATCGCCGACATCCAGGTTGCACTGCTGCGCCATCATGTGCGTCAGCAGCGCATAGGATGCGATATTGAACGGCACTCCAAGGAAAATGTCCGCGCTACGCTGGTACAACTGGCAGGACAGCTTGCCGTCGGCCACATAGAACTGGAAGAAGGCGTGGCAGGGCGGTAGTTTCATCTGCGGATGTCGGCCACATTCCAGGCGGAGACGATCAGGCGGCGCGAATCCGGATTGTTCTTGATCTGCTCGACGACTTGCTTGATCTGGTCGATATGCTCACCGTTCGGCGCCGGCCAGGAGCGCCACTGATAACCGTAGATCGGTCCCAGGTTACCGTCGCTGTCAGCCCATTCGTCCCAGATCTTGACATCGTTGTCTTTTAGATACTTGATGTTGGTCGAGCCGTTGAGGAACCAGATCAGTTCGTGGATGATTGAGCGCAGATGCAGTTTCTTCGTGGTCAGCAGCGGGAAGCCGTCTTGCAGGTTGAAACGCATCTGATAGCCGAACACCGAACGGGTGCCGGTGCCGGTGCGGTCGGTTTTGACGCTGCCATGTTGCTGCACATGGCGCATGAGATCGAGGTATTGTTGCATTTTTGTCGTAATTGCTAGGCGGATGGCAAGATTGTAACGCATCTGCCCGCCACTCTTATTCCGCCTGCGCCTTCAATATGCGATCAATGCGTTCCTTGCTGGGCGGATGGGTCGACAGGTAAGGCGAGAAGCCGGTTGGCTCGCTATCGAGTTTTTCGAAGGTATAAGCCAGTTTTTTCAAGCTGATGCCATTTGCCTTGAACATGGCGATGGCATAGTCGTCCGCTTCCAGTTCGATATCGCGCGAGTATTTCAGATCCAGCACCAGCGGCGGAATAGTGGCGATCAATGTCGAGGCATCGCCGAACAGCACGGCAGCAGCAGTACCAACCGCCGATGCCTGGATCAGGCGTCGCATCAAGTGACGTCGATGCAAATGTCCCAGCTCATGCGCCAGCACACCCATCAACGCGTCGTCATCATCCAGTCGGCGCACCAGTTCATCGGTCACGACAATCTCGCCGGAAGGCAGGGCAAACGCGTTGGGGCCGATTTTGCTTTTGCGGAAAATGATCTGGTAGTCAGGAGCATCTTGTGCCGGCGGCCGCAGAGCGCGGAAGCGGCTGATGATTGCATCTTGCTCTGACTTGGGCAGCGTGGAGGCGCTTAACATGCGCTGGTCGAGAAATTCCAGTGTGTCGGCGCCAATCCGTCTTTCCACCGACTCAGGCAACGCGTTGGCAATCACGCCCGAGGCGGCCGGCAGCAGATATACATAGCCGAGCACCAGGATCACGATCAACGCTGCGGTTGCTTGCAGGGTAGTGCGCCAGCTTTGCTGCATGCGTACTACCAGCGAATCCTGGTATCCGGTACTGGCCAGTAACTCGGCAAATGCATCGACGTCGGCGATTTCGAGATAGGCGCCGTCGGGGAACGTTACCTTGCGCGCGGCCCTTGATACGCGTTCAGAGACACGCAGCTCGGTAATCGGCGCCTGCCTTTGCACCTCTCCGGAGAGATAGGCGATGCCCGCATCGACTGTCAGCTCTACCGCATATCTGCGTGAAGTCTTGCCATCGAAATAAAAGGCGGACACCGTCCTGGATTGCATAGTGTGTGCTTTTGCCAGATGCGTTTTACAGCGACAGATCGAAATCCAGCAGATCCGACATCCCTTCGCTGGTTGCAGAGCCATGAGCCTCTTCATCGGCGACGAAGTTGTCGAGCGAATCCGCAGCGTGCAGGGTGACCGATTCGACCCGATACTTGAGCGCGCGAATCTGGGCAAAGGGAGTGAATAGCCCCAGCGTGAAAACAATGCCAAGCAGGTTGGTGATCATGATGAACGCCATTTTCGACCATTTAAGATTGCTGTGGAACTGATGCGGTCCCAGCTTGGTATGGCTCCAGATCAGATTCTGGATCATCGTCAGGAACAGCGGCACGATCAGGAATGTCCACGCATACATGCAGAAGAACATCAGGCTGAGGTTGATCAAGGTAGCAGCACCCGCATGCTTCAGGCCAGCCAACATCGCCATCAGTGTGCCACCGAACATCACCAGGATGGCAGCGTAGCCAAGCCAGGCGACAGCGGCGGCGATCAGATAGGCTTTGTAAAAGGAACCGGCGCCGGCATCGAACGAGAAATGCGTCGTGCCGAATTTGCTTTCCTCATGCAGGTACTTCTTGCTGCGTTGATGTGCGAACGGCAACAGCAGCCCGAAGGTGATGCCGGCCAAGATCGGTAGCAGCAGGTATTTGACGTAGGACTGTCCCGCGCTGCCGCGAAAACCGAAGCGGATGCCGCGGTAGCTTGAGTTGTATAACTTGAATTGGTAACTTTTCCAGATCAGCCATGGCATGCCCCCCATCATCAGGAGCAGCGCCAGCAGGCCAATTACTGGCGAAAGTTTGAATGCGATATTGTAGGCGCCGATCAGCACCACAGCGATGATGCGTCCTTTCAGGATCGCAATCGGATTGCCGTGATATTCGAAGCTGCTACCGTGGATATTGGTGTTGTCGTAGAAGTACTTGGTGCGACGGACCTTGGCCCAGGCCGAGTAGATGCCGAGCGTAACGATGGAAAGCAAGAGATTGACTATCCATATGCGGAAATATTCGCCGCCCCGTCCCGTAAAAGAAAATGGCGCGATTGTCGGTTGCGATGGCGCTGGGCTTGCCGCAAAGTCTAACGACTGCGCATCTGCAGGTGGTATGCTCATTCCAGTTTTCTCCCTGTGTGATATTTGACATTGTTGTTGGACAACAAGATGAATGATTGACAATCGAAAGTCAATAGCAGGTTGTCCTAGCCTTCCGTTGTTTTGAGCGCGGTTACAAATTAATGATTTTTGCCCTGAACTTTTCCGGAGGGGAATCCTCGAAAGCTGGAGACTTTCATCTCTCAGGCACACTTGTTATTCATATCGTTGTCGTTGCGAACACCACTTGAGTTCTGGTGTGTAAAGCGTAGCGCCGGCGATGTTTTCATTACTGAATCAGCCCATAGGGTTGTCATTAGCTAGACAGCATTTTCCAGGAGATCACATGCTTAAATCAGATACATTTTTCGGCGGCAAGCGCGAGACACCGACCCCTAATTCTCCTTTCAGCACCGGCAGCAACCTGACTTCCGGCAGTACTTCCTCCATTCCGAAGGCGAGCAATCCTGTGAGCACTCCTGCCAGTCATGTTTCGTCATCCAGCACCAATGAAGTCGGCAGCAAACTGATTGTCGGCCCAAACATCAAGTTGAAGGGCGTCGAGATCACCGATTGCGACACACTGGTGGTTGAAGGACGTGTTGAAGCAACAATGAATTCGCGCGTGATCCATATCGCGGAAAAGGGCGCCTTCAAGGGTTCGGCAGAAATCGACTTGGCTGAAATCTATGGTGAGTTCGACGGCGACCTGACCGTCCGCGAAAAACTGGTGATTTATTCGACCGGCAAGGTTTCCGGCAAGATTCGTTACGGCAAAGTGGTGATCGAAGAAGGTGGCCAACTGACAGGCGAAGTTCAGGTTGGCACGGCTGCCAGCGTCAAGCCGGCTACGGCCAGCTCAACCGCGCCAGCTACCGCTGTTGTGTAAGTCATAACCGCTGCACGGCGGTATTCCGGCCTGCCCGGCAGTGGGGTTTGGTCGGAGTGCCGTTTGTTGCTGCCAGCCGGGACGGCATTCATGCCCATCCCGGTTTTTTGTCTATCTTGTATGTTGTGCATGCAGGCATGCGACAATAGCGCCTTTAGCCTGCGGCTGCAGCGCCAGATTATCGCCTACACAACATATCACATGAGCTATCCAGAATACATCCTCACCTTGTCCTGCCTCGATCAGCGTGGAATCGTTCACCGCGTTTCGGGCTTTCTGGCCGATCACGGTTGCAACATTATCGATTCCGCGCAGTTTGGCGATGCCCAGTCGCAGCTGTTCTTCATGCGCGTGCATTTTTCGTCCGACGACGCCTCGATCAGCGATCAGGACTTGCGAGCGCAGTTCTCGACACTGGCCGATACGATGCAAATGCATTGGCAATTGCATGACGCCGGCAAGAAGCCGCGCATGATGCTGATGGTCTCGAAGATCGGCCACTGCCTCAACGATCTGTTGTTCCGCTACAAGAGCGGCCTGTTACCGGTAGAGATTCCGGCCATCGTCTCCAACCATACCGATTTCTACCAGTTGGCAGCGAGTTACAACATTCCGTTCCATCATCTGCCATTGGCAGCCGGCGCATCGGCGCAGGCCAAGCAGGCGCAAGAGGCGCGGGTCATGGAGATCGTTGAAGCCAACAATATCGATCTGGTGGTGCTGGCGCGTTACATGCAGATTTTGTCACCTTCGATGTGCACGGCGCTGACCGGCCGCGCGATCAATATTCATCACTCATTCTTGCCGAGCTTCAAGGGCGCCAAGCCCTACTATCAGGCGCACGACCGAGGCGTCAAGCTGATCGGCGCCACCGCGCATTTCGTCACGGGCGATCTGGACGAAGGTCCGATCATTGAACAGGACGTGGCACGGGTTGATCATGCGATGGATCCTGAAACCTTGACGGCAATAGGGCGCGATGTCGAATGCGTGGTGCTGGCGCGGGCGGTGAAGTGTTTCATCGAACATCGGATCCTGCTCAATGGCCACAAGACCGTGGTGTTCAAATAAGGCAATCTGAAGCGTTCAAATGTTTCACCCGGAAATAAAAAATGGCCCCATTTCGTTGGGGCCATTTTTTTAACTTGCGTCCAGCGCCGGTGTGGTGAGTCAGGTTCTAGCGCAGTGCGTCGACCATCTTCTCCAGCTTGACCGCATCGGCGCTGAACTGGCGGATTCCTTCGGCTAATTTTTCGGTAGCCATCGCGTCATCGTTGAGCATGGTGCGGAATGTGGTTTCGTCGAGATTGATTTTTTGATATCACTCTGTTGCGCATCTTCCAGGCTCAGTTTGCGGGTAACGGCCGTATCGCTTTCAGCCAGTTTCTGCAGCAAATCAGGGCTGATGGTGAGCAGGTCGCAGCCGGCCAGTTCGATGATTTGCGAGGTGTTGCGGAAGCTGGCGCCCATCACTTCGGTGGCGTAGCCGTATTTGCGGAAGTAGCTGTAGATCTGTTTGACCGATTGCACGCCGGGATCGTCGGCGCCAGTGTACTCCTGACCGGTCGATTTCTTGTACCAGTCGTAGATACGGCCGACAAACGGCGAGATCAGTTGTACCTTGGCTTCGGCGCAGGCAATCGCCTGTGGCAGCGAAAACAGCAAGGTCAGGTTGCAATGTACGCCGGCCTTTTGCAGGACCTCGGCAGCGCGGATGCCTTCCCAGGTCGAGGCGATCTTGATCAGCACACGCTCGCGGTCGATGCCAGCGGCTTCATACAGCTTGATCAGCGCATGTCCCTTGTCGATGGTGCCTTGGGTATCGAATGACAGACGTGCATCGGTTTCGGTCGAGACGCGGCCCGGAATGATTTTCAGGATTTCCTGGCCAAAAGTAATTAGCAGGCGATCGATGATGTCGCCGGTGGCGAGGCCGGCATGTTCCTTGACAGTCTGGCTCAGTAACGGCGCGTACTCGGGTTTCTGCACCGCCTTCAGGATGAGCGACGGATTGGTGGTGGCGTCGCGTGGCGCGAACGCCTTGATAGATTGGAAGTCGCCGGTGTCCGCGACGATGGTGGTGAATTGCTTGAGTTGTTCGAGTTGGTTCATGGCAGCGTAGAAAAGCAGGAACTGTTAATCGGAAATGCCTTCCCGCCATTCTACGCAATTTATCGGTGCGTGCCATTGTTGGCAGCACCAACGTCGCCGGGCAGCGTTATAAGTTGTCGAGTTGGTGTTTAGCCAATCCGTTCTTCGGTCTTGGCATCGAACAGTACAGCCTTCGACAGGTCGAACGCCAGTTGCATCTGGTCCTTCGGCTTGGCCGCTGCGCGCGGGTGGGTGCGGCAGGTTACGCGAGCATTGTTGAAGGTGGTGAATACCAGAGTATCGGGGCCGGTAGGTTCGGTCAGTTCGACGGTGCAGCCGACTTCGGTCGGATGATAGTCGTCATGCGCGCCGTTGGCGTCCGAGATGCGTGCGCTCTGGGCGTCAGTGACGTGTTCCGGACGGATGCCGAGGATCACTTCCTTGCCGATCCAGCTGCCGATCGATGGGCTTTGCGCTTGCACTGGGGCCAGTGGCAACAGTGTTTTCTGACCGCCATGTTCCAGCTCGAATGCCGGGCCATGGCCATTGGCCACCAGGTTGCCGCGCATGAAATTCATTGATGGTGAGCCGATGAAGCCAGCTACGAACAGGTTGCTCGGATTGTCGTAGATTTCCTGTGGGCTGCCGAACTGCTGTACGACGCCATCCTTCATCACGGCGATGCGGTCGCCCAGCGTCATCGCTTCGATCTGGTCATGCGTCACGTAGACGATGGTGCTGCCGAGACGCTGATGCATCAGCTTGATTTCCGCGCGCATTTCGACGCGCAGCTTGGCATCCAGGTTGGACAGCGGTTCATCGAACAGGAACAGCGCAGGATCGCGTGCGATAGCGCGGCCCATGGCGACACGCTGACGTTGGCCGCCCGACAGCAGGGCCGGCTTGCGGTCCAGCAGGTGGGTGATCTGCAGCGTGGTGGCGACGCGGTCGACGATCTTTTGCTGCTCGGCTTTCGGTACCTTGCGGATGCCGAGGCCGAACGAAATGTTTTCACGGACTGTCATGGTCGGGTACAGCGCGTAGGACTGGAACACCATGGCGATGTCGCGCTCTTTCGGCGCGACGTCGTTGACGCAACGGTCACCAATCATGACCTGCCCCTCGGAAACTGTTTCCAGCCCTGCGATCATGTTCAGCAGGGTCGATTTGCCGCAACCGGAACCGCCCACCAGGATCAGGAACTGGCCGTCTTCGATTTCGAGATCGATACCCTTCAAGACTTCGTTGCCGTTCGGGTAGACCTTGCGCACATTGCGAATTGATAAGCTTGCCATCTTTAACTGATTCCTTAAATTTTATTCATCACGTGGCCGCGCCCAAGGCAGCGGCCAGTCGCTTCAATTTAGCCTTTGACCGCACCCGCAGTCAGCCCGCGCACAAAATATTTTCCTGCCAGCAGATACACCACCAAGGTCGGCAGCGCGGCGATAATGGCGGCCGCCATGTTGACGTTGTATTCGGTGACGCCGGTCGAGGTGTTCACCAGATTGTTCAGGGCCACTGTCACCGGCTTGGCATCGGAACCGCCGAATACCACGCCGAACAGGAAATCATTCCAGATCTGCGTGAACTGCCAGATGAAGCAGACCATGAAAATCGGCAGCGACAGCGGGAAGATGATCTTGCGATAGGTCATGAAGAAACCAGCACCGTCGATGCGGGCTGCCTTGACCAGTTCTTCCGGCACCGTCACATAATAGTTACGGAAGAACAAAGTGGTGAAGGCAATGCCGTAGACCACGTGCACAAACACCAGACCGGGCGTGGTATTGGCCATGCCGACCAAGCCCAGCAAACGGGCCATCGGCAGGATCACTACCTGGAACGGAATGAAGCAGCCGACCATCAGCGCGGTGAACAGGATCTCGGAACCGCGGAAACGCCAGTGCGCCAGCACGTAACCGTTGAGTGACCCGATCAGAGTGGAAATCAGCACCGCCGGCACCGCCATCTTGATCGAGTTCCAGAAGAACGGCTGCAGGCCGTTGCAATCAACGCCGGTACAGGCATTGCTCCAGGCCTTGCTCCAGGCGGCGCCGGTGGGCGACATCGGCAGCGACAGCAAATTACCGGAGCGGATTTCATCCAGCGTTTTCACCGAAGTGCTCAGCATGACATACAGCGGCGCCAGGTAGTACAGCGCACACAGCACCAGCAGCGCGTAAATCACCACGCGACCAGCGGTCAGCTTGCTGCCTTCGTTATAGATGGTATTGCTAGTGCTGTCAGCGGCCATTGCGTGCTCCTTTGGTTTCCAGGTACATCATGGGCACCAGCACTGCCAGTACGGTTGCCAACATCATCATTGCCGACGCCGCACCCAATCCAAGCTGACCACGTGAGAAAGAAAATTGATACATGAAAATTGCCGGCAAGTCCGAAGAGGTGCCCGGACCGCCTGCAGTCAGGGCCATCACCAAGTCGAAGCTCTTGATGGCAATATGCGCCAAGACCAGCAATACGCTGAAGAATACCGGGCGCAGCGCCGGAATGACGATGCGGCGATAGATGGTCGGCAGGCTGGCGCCATCAACCATGGCAGCCTTGATGATGCTGTCGTCGATGCCGCGCAGGCCGGCCAGGAACAAGGCCATCACGAAGCCGGATGACTGCCAGACGCCGGCGATCACCACGGTATAGATCGAGAAATCGGAATTCACCAGCCAATCGAAATGGAAATTGGCGAAGCCCCAGTCGTGCATCATCTTTTCCAGGCCGAGACCAGGATTCAAGATCCATTTCCAGGCGGCGCCGGTAACGATGAACGACAACGCCATCGGATACAGGTAGATCGCGCGCAGCGCACCTTCCGCCGGATTTTCTGGTCCAGAAGAATTGCCATGATGAGACCGATGGTCAGGCAGAACAGGATAAACAAGCCGCCGAAGATGCCCAGGTTGGCGGCAGCAACCCACCAGCGATCCAGGCCAAACAGCTCGACATATTGATTGAAGCCGGAAATTTCGTAATTCGGCAGCATCCGTGAATTGGTCAGCGACAGCCAGGCGGTGACGCCGATGAAGCCGTATACGAAGACCAGTGACAGGATGATAGTGGGTGACAATACCAGGCGTGGCAGCCAGGCATCGGCGATTGCCGCAATTCGCCCTTGCTGCTTGGGCGTGTGGCTTGGACTCCCGACAGCGGCTGCTGTATAGGGGAGGGTGTGATCGGACATGCAAGTCTCCTGAAGCAGGATCAGAGCCGGTGTGGCGAGAGAAGCTGCGGTGCCGCAATCGTTGCATTGTGGCACCGCAGCTGTTGCCAGACGCGGCGGGCGCCGAAGTTGATCTTACTCCCTTCGGCCCCTGCTCTCATTACGCTATTTAAACAAATGATATAGATAAGCTACGACCAGCTTATTGCGTCTTCGCTGCCTTTGCCAGCGCTTGAACTGCGGCCTGCGAGGTCATGTTCGAATTCATGAACTTGGATACCACGTCAAGAATCGCGCCTTGCACTGCCGAATTGACAGCCATGCCGTGCGCCATGCTTGGCTCCAGCGTGCCAGCCTTGCTGGAAGCCGCCATGTCATCCATAGACTTGATGGCGCAGCTGTCGAATTTTGTGCGCGGGATATCAGGGCGAACCGGGATCGAACCCTTGTTCAGATTGAAGATTTCCTGGAATTCCGGGCTCATGATCGCGGTTGCCAGCGTCAGCTGCGCTTTTTGCGAATCAGGGTTCTTGACCTTGAACATGGCGATCGAGTCGATGTTATAGGTATACGATTTGTCGGTGCCAGGCGCTGCTACGCACAGGAAATCCTTGCCCGGTACCTTGCCAGCGGCAGTGAACTCGCCCTTGGCCCAGTCGCCCATGAACTGCATGCCGGCCTTGCCGTTGATGACCATGGCGGTCGCCAGGTTCCAGTCGCGGCCTGCAGCGTTCTTGTCGATGTAGCCCTTGATCTTGCCCAATGTATCGAAGGTCTTGATCATGGTTGGGCTGGTCAGGGTGGCTGGATCGAGCTTGACTAGGGCCTTGTTGTAGAAGTCGGCACCGCCGACGCCCAGCGCCACGGTTTCAAATACGGTCGCATCTTGCCAAGGTTGGCCACCGTGAGCGATAGCAACGAAGCCGGCTTTCTGGATCTTGTCCGCTGCGTCGAAGAATTCAGGCCAGTTGGTCGGCACTTTTGCGCCGGCTTTTTTCAGGACTTCCGGGTTGATCCAGAGCCAGTTGACGCGGTGCACGTTGACCGGCGCAGCGACGTAGTGACCTTGGTACTTCATGGTGTTGGAAACGACTTTAGGCAGCAACGAATCCCACTTACCTGCGGTAGCGGCAGCATCGATATTCGCCAGCACGCCTTCTTGGCCCCATTCCTGAATCGATGGACCCTTGATCTGGGCCGCTGTCGGAGGGCTGCCGGCGATGACGCGGGCTTTCAATGCAGTCGTGGCGTTTTCACCGGCACCGCCGGCGACGGCGAAGTCTTTCCAGGTAACGCCTTTGGCTTCCATGATCTTCTTCAGTTCGGCGACCGATTTCGCTTCGCCGCCGGAAGTCCAGTAGTGAAGCACTTCAACTTCAGCGGCGTGGACTGCCGCAGCGCTGGACAGCAATGCAGTGGTTGCGAATACCGATTTTATTATTTGACTCAGTTTCATTCTTGTCTCCTGTGTTGAGAAATTGCCTGTGATGAAAACGCTTCTTGATGGTGGCCGGCAACATGATGCATTTGCCGGCCTGCCGGACTTCTACCTTCCTACTTCAGCTTTCAAACCCGCTGCGATGCTGTTGCAACTGTTATTGCACCGTAGCCGAGGGAAATTGCTAAGCGACGCACGTCCCCCATCGCTCCTGTGTATCATGTGAAAACTAGTAAAACTACATGTTATCTTGGATTTCACTGTAAATATGAAGGTTTTGATCCCTTCGCCGCTTGTAATTGTAGTAATGCTACATTAATATTGCAATATAAGTTTTTTATTTATTACAAAATTTTGATGCCTCCACATATTCCTTTCACCTTTACGTTGTTTGGCGCAACCGGCGACTTGTCGATGCGGAAGATTCTTCCTGCGTTGTTTGTTGCGCATCGTGAAGGGAAACTGCATCAGGACGGCCGGATCATTTGCGTCGCCAAACAGGATTTCAGCCGCGATGATTACCTGGCCTGGGTCAGCAAAAGTGCTATTCACTATGTCAAGGGCGGAATTGTGGGCCAGGCGGACGAAGCGCTCTGGCAAAGCTTCCTGGCGCGCATCAATTATTTGCCGATGGATCTGCTTGATGCCGCCGGCTATCAGGCTTTGGCCAGTGCACTGGCGGCCAGCAAGGCGGTCTCGGTGTTTTACCTGGCGACCTCGCCTTCGTTATTCGAGCCGATTTGCGCCAATCTTGCCGCAAGCAACATCGATTTGTCACAGGCGCGCGTAGTGCTGGAGAAACCGCTCGGCCATGATCTGCTGTCTTCGCATGCGATCAACGATGCGGTGGCGCGCGTATTTGCCGAAGACCAGATTTATCGCATCGACCATTATCTCGGCAAGGAAGCTGTGCAGAACCTGCTGGCCTTGCGCTTTGCCAATTCGTTGTTTGAGCCGCTCTGGCGGCGCGAATCGGTGGCGCATGTGCAACTTACGATTGCCGAGCAGATTGGCGTCGAGGGGCGCGGCGAATTCTACGATGGCACCGGCGCCATGCGCGACATGGTGCAGAACCATCTGCTGCAATTGCTGTGCATGGTGGCCATGGAGCCGCCGACTTCGCTGGATGCGAATGCCGTGCGCGACGAGAAATTGCGCGTGCTGCGCGCGCTGAAGCCGTTTTCGGCCGAAGACATGGAGCTCAGGGCGGTGCGCGGCCAGTATGTGTCGGGCGCCGTCGACGGCAAGTCGGTTGTCGCCTACCGCCAGGAAGCCGGCGTTTCCGAGCAGTCGCAGACCGAGACCTTTGTCGCGCTGCATGCCGAGATCAACAACTGGCGCTGGGCCGGCGTGCCATTTTTCTTGCGCACTGGCAAGCGTCTGGCGCAGCGTACCGCCGAAATCGTGATCACTTTTCGGCCGATTCCTCACGCCATTCTGCCGATGCCGTTCGGTCAGTCGGGAAGCAGCAGCAATCGCCTGGTGATCCGTTTGCAGCCGGATGAATCGATCCAATTGCATTGCCTGGCCAAGCAGCCCGGCGACGGCATGACGGTGCAACCGGTTGCGCTTGACCTGGCGTTTGACCAGGCCTTCAAGCAGCGTCGGGCGGAGGCCTATGAACGCCTGCTGCTGGATGCGATACGCGGCAATTTGTCGTTATTTGTCCGGCGTGACGAACAAGAGGCTGCTTGGCGCTGGGTCGAGCCGCTATTGCGCCACTGCAGGCGACGTCGACGCCGCCGAAACCTTATATGGCAGGAAGCTGGGGGCCGACCGCATCGTTTGCGATGATGGAGCGGGCCGGAGCGCAATGGCCGGAAGACCGCTGAGCAGTCCGGTATTTGAGATTTTTGAGAAGCAAGGCATGGCCAGGTCAATCGCCGGAGCCTATCCTACTAACTGTATTCAAGTGAAAGTTTTACACCATGTCTTCATCCACGATCATGAACGCTAGTGAGAATTCAGCAACTAGCTATCTGGATGGTCCGCGCCTGCTCGCAGACGTAGGCGGCACCAATGCCCGTTTTGCGCTGGAACGCGCACCGGGACAGATCGATACGATCCAGACCTTGCGCTGCGCCGATTATGCCGAATTCGCGCTGGCGGTCGAAGCCTACCTGACCGCCAGCGGCCGTCCGCCGGTGCGCCACGCCGCGATTGCGATTGCCAATCCGGTGCAGGGCGACGATATCAAGATGACCAATCACCATTGGGAATTTTCGATTGAGACAACCCGGCGACGCCTGAATCTGGATACCTTGCTGGTGGTCAACGACTTTACGGCTCTGTCTATGTCATTGCCGCATCTGGAGCAATCGCATTGCGTTCAGGTCGGTGGCGGTAGGGCGCTCAGCGGGAGCGTGATCGGCCTGGTCGGCGCCGGCACGGGTCTCGGCGTCGGCGGCTTGATTCCTACTGAAGGACGCTGGATTGCGTTGGGCAGCGAAGGCGGTCACGTCACTTTTGCTCCGGGTGATGCGCGCGAAGCGGCGGTGCTGGCTTTTTGCTGGCGCACCTATTCACATGTGTCGGCGGAGCGTCTGGTGTCCGGTCCCGGTATCGAAATGATTTATCAGGCCTTGGCCGATCTGAAGGGAATTGCCAAGCCGGAGCCGTTGCACACCGCGCAAATCGTCGAACGCGCCATGCAGGGCGATGATCCTTTGTGCATGGAAGTGGTTGAGTGTTTTTGCGCGATGCTGGGAACGGTCGCAGCCGATGTCGCGGTCACGCTGGGAACGCTGGGCGGTTTGTACATCGGCGGCGGCGTTGTGCCTCGCCTGGGCGAGTATTTTGCCCGGTCGCCATTCCGCGCCCGTTTTGAGAGCAAGGGGCGTTTCGGCAGCTATCTTGCCAAAATTCCGACCTTCGTGATCACCGCGCCGTATCCGGCCTTTGTTGGTGTCGCGGCGATTCTCTCCGAGCATCTTGGTGGCGGCAATGCGGTGCCTATCCTGGAAAGAATTCGCAAGGCGCGCGATCAGTTTTCACCGGCCGAGCAAAAGGTTGCCAGCTTGATCCTCGCACATCCGCGCGTCGTAATGAGCGAACCGATTTCGGAGATCGCGCGGCGTGCCGACGTCAGTCAGCCGACGGTGATTCGTTTCTGCCGCACCATGGGATGCCAGGGTTTGGCCGATTTTAAATTGAAGCTGGCTTCCGGTGTTACCGGCACCGTGCCGGTAACCCACAGTCAGGTACACGTTGGCGATTCGTCGTTGGATGTCGGCGTCAAGGTCGTTGACAACACCATATCGGCGATGATGGAAGTGCGCGACAACCTCAATGCCGATACGTTGTCGCGCGTGATCGAGGTATTGAGCCAGGCCAGCCGCATCGAGTTCTACGGTTTCGGCAGTTGCGGCCTGGTGGCGGAAGATGCGCAGCAAAATTCTTCCGGCTAGGCATTCCTTCATCAGCCTATACCGATCCGCAACTGCAGGAAGTATCCGCTGCCATGCTGAAGAGCAGCGACGTCGTGGTGGTCATCTCGAATTCCGGGCGCTTGCGCCATCTGGCGCCTGCGGTTGAGGTGGCGGTCCATTCCGGCGCCACCATCATTGCACTGGCGCCGAGTAATTCGCAGTTGGCCAAGCGCGCTCACTACACGCTGGCGGTCGAGCACGACGAAAGCAGCATGATGCACATCCCGATGGTGTCGCGAATTCTGTTGCTGCTGTTGATTGACGTGCTGGCGGTGGGGGTTTCACTCAACCGCTCCAGCCCGTTTGCGGAATTGCAGCGCCAGGCGAAACGCGGCATCCTGACCCACATCGCTTCGTTGCACGGTGAGTCGGCCAGTGACAAGATCACGGCTGAAGACGGCAGCAAGGCGGAGCGCTCGGCGCATGGCGATCATGAGGTGACTTTGTCGCCGAATGTGATTTCGCATATCAAGTAGGCGGTTTTTGGCCATTTAGGTTTAGGCCGTTAAAACGGAAAGGGCGCTTTGGCGCCCTTTCTCATTTCAATCCTGCCCGTATCGGCGATGCAATCAGAACATCCGGCGCAAGGTATTGTCGCGCTTGACGAAGTGATGCCAGAGTGCGGCCAGCGCGTGCAGGCCGATCACCCAATAGAAGATATTGCCCAGCGTTTCGTGGATTTGCTTCATGAGTTTACTTAGATCATGATCGGGGCCGACGATGGTGAACGACCCCAGTCCGGCCAAAGTGACTGGATGTCCGCCGAAGTTGATTGTCAGGATGCCGAGTATCGGTTGCGCGATGATGAAGATGTAGAGCAGTAGATGCGCGGCCTTCGAGAGAAACTGCAGGAACGGCAGGTCAGGTTCAGGCGGCGGCGGGGTTTGGTAGCTACGCCACGCGACGCGCACGACGGATAGTATCAGTACGCCAAAGCCGGCCCAGAAGTGGGTGGCAGACCAGAATGCACGTGATTCGCTCCCCTTGGGGCCGCGTATCTCGATCGCCAGGTAGGCCAAGGCAACCAGCAGGAAAATGGCCCAGTGAAGCCAGACCGCTGGCCGGGAAAATCGTTCTTGGGAAGAAAGTCGGACCATTTTTTCAGCCGGTATGGGTTTGAATCCTGCGATTCTGTCACAGGGGTACAGCAAAAACAACGTTGTTCGCCAGCGTTCGTCTGGGATATGCGCGATTGCGGGGTGTGATTGCAAACGGCGCGCCATAAAAAATGCCCATTCGCACGCGAATGGGCAAAATCTGGGAGTTACCCAGGGACGTCTCTCACTAATGCCACTCACGCAGCAAGCACAACATAGTACTTAACAAGACCGACTGACGCGCCGAGCTCAAGCGGCGCGCCCATCAGTGCTTGCTATCTTTAGAACGAGTGGCTGATACCAGTGTAGAACGCAGTTTGGTTCTGTCCAGTCAGACCGTTGCCGTTAGGGCCGCCGGTTTCAACTTGGAAGTCGGTTTGCGAACCGTTACGCAGCGTACCGACGCTGACGTACAGCAGAGTGCGCTTCGACAGACTGTAGTTGGAGCCGACCATGAACAGGTTGGCGCTGCCGCTGTCATGATTCAGTTTGACGTGATATGCCGCGCCGATCAGTGTCAGGGCTGGTGTCAGCTGGTAGTTCGCGCCGAGCCAGAAGTGGTTTGCCTTGTCCGGCCGGTCAGGACTGCTGGCGCCGACAGGTTCTGGTAAGCAGCAAACAGTTTCAGGTTGTTGAAAGTGGCTGTACCGCCGACTGTCAACTCCTTCGAGTATTGCCACAGCGAGTCGTACTGGCCGTTTGCTGGATCGTTTGCAACGTCATACATCGCACGCAATTCATAGTTCGGCTGGATGAAAGCCAGTGCCAGACCGCCGCTGTTGCCTTTCTTGGCCGAGCCGGCTTGTTCGCCGGCGCCGTATGCGCCTTGGGCTACAAAGCCGCCCATGTTAGGTGTGATGTATTGGACTTGATTGCTGGTTTGTGGCCAGTTGCGTCCGTTAACCAATGTTGCCGAACCCAGTGCCTGTTGGCCGGTTGGATCCAGGCTCCAGACGATATCGCTTGGCAGAGTCAGGTCGCGACCAGCCTTGATCGTACCGAAACCGCCGGTCAGACCAACCCACGAACGACGAGTCCACAAGCCTGAACCGCCATTGACGCGGCCATTGCTGGCGTCAAAACCGTTTTCCAAAGTGAAAATTGCTTTCAAACCGCCGCCCAGATCTTCGGTACCCTTGATACCGAACATGCTGGTGCCCCATTCATTGCCGCCGACGCCCCATTGGCCGCCACGAATGGTGTTGCCGTTTGCGTCTTTGCCGCCGTTTTGATTGCTTTGGTAGTTGATGCCGGCGTCAACGCGACCATAGATGGTCACGTTGGTTTGCGCTTGGGCTTGGCTAGCGAAGGCGCAAGCCAGAACAGCTGCAACCGCGAGTGGTTTTGCCAACGGCATGGCTTTCAAAACTGTTTTTCTCATTTCATCTCCTAAGTAAAAATGTGGCGTTGACCACTGCTTTCCGAGTCTTTGGTAGCTCGAAATTCTTGAACCGGACTTTCGTAATTACTTGTTGTATTGCCGATTTCTTTGTTGTTGATGATGGTAAACCTGTTTGTGACTTTTTTGTTTTATTTGTGTAGTTTTACTATATTTCTGTTGCTAATTTACAGCACTGGTAGATTTTCTATACGTGTTTGTAGTAGTTATGGCAGGTGGTTTGCTAGCAAAGATAGGGCTACAGGACGGTTTTTGTATTTATTTTAGTTTGATGGTCTTTTTATCTGTATTTTTACTACAAGTAATTTAGATACATTTTTGGATATCACATTACATACTATTTGATATCGCATGGCGCACTGCCGCAATCTGGCGTCAAATTCCAGTTTTTTCCAGCAGCATTTTTACTTGATGTAATTGCGGCGGTTTGGCCCGGCATTCAGGCAAGCAGCTGAGCCGCAGGCGACTGAGAAGCGCAAATGTTGCTCCCAGTTAATTGATTGCGGTGCAGCAGCCGCTTCCTGGATCAGTGAGTAAATCAGCCCGGCAATGCCGGCGTCGCCGGCGCCGACCGTATCGACGATCTCAATCGGCGGCGGCATCACCTGCCACTGGCGCTGGCCGGCGTGAATTGCCGCACCTTCGGAGCCGAGGGTCAGCAACACGGTCGCGTCCGGATTGAAATTGCGTAGCGTCGCCAGTGCTGCAGCGGTGTCTTCGGTGCGAAACAGACCAACCAGATCCTCGTCCGATACCTTGATCACATCGGCCAGTTGCGCCATCTTTTTCAGCACCTGGTCATAGCGTTGGTCCATCACGTTGCGGAAATTGGGGTCGTAGCTGATCTTGACGCCACGCCGGTGCAGATCCTGTGCCAGCTCGATCAGGCGCTCCGCCAGCGGCGCGCGCGTCAGGCTGATGCCGCCGAAGTGTGCCCATTGTGCGGTCTGCTGCCAGCCATCCGGCAAGGCGGTCGGATCGAAGGTGAGGTCGGCGCTGTTGTCGCCGACGAAATTGTATTGTGGCGGTGCGGTCTCGTAGACAATGGCCAGTAGCGGCGAGCGTGCTGCACGCTGCAGGAAGCGCAGGTCAAGTCCGCCATCGCGGCTGGCGTTGTACAGTTCGTCGCCAAACCAGTCCTGGCTGATGGCGCCGGCAAAGGCTGACGGTACGCCAAGGCTGGCGGCGGCGCGGGCGACGTTCCAGGTTGAGCCGCCGGTCTTGCTCAGCCATTGGTCGCCGCCGACTCGTATCATGTCGGTCAGCGCTTCGCCGGCGCTGACGAATTGAGGGAATGAAACGGCTTGGTCGATTGGTGTGCTTGCTGACATGACTGCGTCCTTGCTCAATGATTTTCTTGCGTCAAACTTGTTGTTGCTTCAACTGTGGGTGGCCGATTAGTTACGGCAGCGGGCTGCCGACCGCGGCCAGGCATTCCAGATAGGCGCCCATCGGATGGTAGAAATCGGTCTTGCCATGCGGCGGCTTTTCCGGCCCGTAACGGCGGTTGTCCTGATGCAGGATGCGATACCAGCCGCCACGCTCTTGGTCGATCAGATGTGCGCTGCTGTATTCCCATAGCCCCTGATAGCTGTCCCAATAGCGCTGGTCGCCGGTGCGTTGCGCCAGCAGCGCTGAGGTCGCCAGCGATTCCGCCTGGACCCAGAAGTATTTGTCGCCGTCGCAGACGCCGCCGTCCGGCGCCAGGCCGTACACCAGGCCGCCGTGTTCGCGATCCCAGGCTGCCGGGATGGTGACTTCGAACAGCGCGCAGGCGCGTGGCAGCAGCCAGTCGGCGTCTCCCTGCAGATGTTGGGCATGACGCTCCAGCAGTAGCAGCAGCTTGGCCCACTCTGTCATGTGGCCGGGCTGGAATCCCCATGGACGGAACATGTTGCTGCTGTCGTGGCGGTTGTAGTCCCAGTCGACGCTCCAGTCGGCGTGATAGTGCTCCCAGATCCATCCGGTCGCCAGCGCCGCCTGGCGCACGGTGATGTTGCGTGCAAGACGTTCGGCGCGGTGCAGGTAGCGCGTCTCGCCGGTAGCTTCAAATGCGGCGATCAATGCCTCGCAGCTGTGCATGTTGGCGTTCTGTCCGCGATACGACGAGACGAGGCCTTCCGGTGTGGCTTCGTCGGCATACAGGCCGTCCTGTTCCGACCAGAACAATTTTTCCATCAAATCGAAGGTGCTGGCGATGCCGTCAGCGGCTTCGCTGATGCCGATACGCAGTGCATGGGCATGTGCCAGCAGTACGAACGCCAGGCCGTAGCAATGCTGGGTGCGGTCAACCGCTACGCCGTTTTCGAGCACCCAGGCATAACCGCCGTAGGATGGCTGCCAGTGCTTTTGCTGCAGGAAGCGCAAGCCGTGCCGCGCCGCTTCACGATATTCTTCCTTGCCGTCGAGGCGCCAAGCCAAGGCGTAGCAGAACACCATGCGAGTGCTGTTGACCAGATGCCGGCTGGCGGCATCATAGATGCTGCCGTCGTCGTTCAGATAGTGGAAAAATCCACCATCGGGATCGAATGCGCGAGGGTGGAAAAAGGCAATGTCGCGCCGCATCCGGTCGCGCAAAAATTCGGGATCTCGATAATCGATAGAGGAGTTGTCTGGTCTCATGTTTGTCTTTTTTATCAAGGCGCTGCCGCTAGCGCGTACCGTCAACGAAAGAATGAATCGAATTGCATATCGAACTGCTGCAAGGCTTTTTGGGCGTTCTGCATCTTCTTGCGGAATTCCGGGCCGCGCTTGAGTGCCAGCCCGACCGCCAGGATATCGATCACTACCAGATGTGCCAGGCGCGCCGAGATCGGCGTGTAAGGGTCGATGTTGAAACTCAAATCGATCGGTACCAGCACCGTTGCCAGCTCTGCCAGCGGTGTGCCGCTCGGGCCGAGCACGATGATGTCGGCACCGCCTTTCTTGGCCAACTGCACGCTGCGCAGCAATGCGGCGTTGCCGCCGCGTTGGGAAATGGCGACCACGCAATCGCCCGGCTGTAGCAGTGAGGCGGCGATGCTGTGGATATGCGGATCTGAGTAAGCCACGGTCGGCACACCGGAACGGAAGAATTTATGCTGCGCATCGGCGGCCACGATACCTGAAGTACCTTGACCATAGAACTCGATCTTGTTGGCCTTGAGAAGGACATCCAGCGCCTGTTGGATAGCGTCCGCACTCAGGTGATTGCGCAAATCGAGCAAGGTGTTGATCGAGCGGCTGCAAATCTTGTTGACCAGGTCTGCCGCAATGTCGTCCTGCGCCAGCATTTCATTGGCGCCCGGCAGCGCGACCGCCAGGCTTTGCGCCAATTTCAACTTGAAGTCGTGCCAGCCTTCATAGCCGATGGCGCGGCAGAAACGCACTACCGTCGGCTCCGATACCTGCGCATTCTTGGCCAGCGCCGTGATGTTTTCGGCCAGCGCCAGTTGCGGATTGTCGAGAATCGTCAGCGCGACCTTTTTCTCCGACTTTGACAGCAAGTCGATCTGGGTCTTGATCGAATCCAGCAGCATGGTCATTCGGTATCCTGCCACGTCAAGTTGATAGGTCCGTTCACAGCTCGGGCAACGCTTCTTCGCGCCACTGCAAACCGTCGCGTGCGATTAGTGCGCTGGCTGCAGCCGGCCCCAAGTGCCGGCCGTGTACGGAATTGGATCATCTTCTTCCCGGTCCCAGTATTCCAGGATAGGTTCAACCCACTCCCATGCCGCTTCGAGTTCATCGCTGCGCATGAACAATGTCAGTTGGCCACGCAAGACGTCCAGCAGCAGCCGTTCATAGGCTTCCATGCGCGGCGATTTGAAGCTTTCGCGGAAATCCAGCTCCAGTTCAACCGGTTTCAGGCGCATGCCGTCGCCAGGCGTTTTTGCCATCAGGTTCAGATGCAGACCTTCGTCGGGTTGCAGGCGGATCACCAGGCAGTTGGGTTCGAAGCTGCTGTTCGGCTGGGCAAAGATCGAGTGCGGAATCGGTTTGAAGCGCACCACGATTTCGGCCAGTTGATCGGCCATGCGCTTGCCGGTGCGCAGGTAGAATGGCACGCCGGCCCAGCGCCAGGTATCGACTTCGGCTTTGACTGCGACAAAGGTTTCAGTGCGCGAATGCGGATTGGCCCCGGCTTCCTTGCGATAGCCCGGCACGGCGACGCCTTCGACGTGACCGGAGCGGTACTGGCCGCGCACCACATCTTGTGCCAGCGACACTGGCGTGAAGCGTTTCAGCGAGCGCAATACTTTGAGTTTTTCATCGCGTACTGCATCGGGGGTGATCGATGCCGGTGGCTCCATCGCAACGATACACAGCAGTTGCAGCAGGTGGTTTTGCAGCATGTCGCGCAAGGCGCCTGAGTTTTCGTAGTAACCCATGCGGTTGCCGACACCGAGTTCTTCGGCAATTGTGATCTGCACGTCAGAGATCCACTCGCGGCGCCACAGCGGTTCGAACAGCACGTTGCCGAAGCGCAGCGCCAGCAGGTTCTGTACAGTTTCCTTGCCGAGGTAATGGTCAATGCGGAAAATCTGCGATTCGGAGAATACCTGTGCGACTTCGGCGTTGATCTGCTTAGCGCTGGCCAGGTCGCGGCCCAACGGTTTTTCCAGCACGACGCGCGAGTTCGGGGTTGCCAGGCCGCTGGCGGAAAGGTTGTTGCAAATCTGCGAGAACAGGCTGGGTGGCGTCGCCAGATAAAATACATTGGTAATTGCCGGGTCCGGCCGCATGGCGGCGACCAGCGCCTTATAGGTGGCGCCGTCGGTGGCATCCATGCCGACATACTTGATGCGTTTGCAGAAGCGCTTCCAGATGGTAGCGTCCATGGCATCCTTGCCGATGTGCGGTTTGGAATCCTTTTCGACGATCTTGATGAAATCCTCGTCGCTGCTGTCGTGCCGGCCGATGCACAGGATGCGCGCATCCGGCGGCAGGTCGTTGGCGCGGTCGCGCGCATACATTGCCGGCAGCAGCTTGCGCATCGCCAGATCACCGGTGCCGCCAAAATTGCCAAATCGAATTCTGCAAGAGCCATGAGTTTCCTTTGCAAGACAGGAGGAGTGATGTCCTGTCTCCAACTAATTGAATAAGATGTTTAAACTGCCATGAAAAAATTGCGAGACAACACCCGTCGCCACTGCAATCGCCCAATTTCCTGATTTTTTTCGGGTAAGCTGAACCTATAAAGCTGCGCGGGCCATTTCAATCAGACCGTTGGTCGAGCTATCGTGGCTGAGTGGCGCGGGTGTGCTGGTCAGTTCGCCCAGGATGTTGCTCGCCAATACCTTGCCCAGCTCCACGCCCCACTGATCGAAGCTGTTGACGTCCCAGATCACACCCTGGACGAACACTTTGTGTTCATACAAGGCAATCAGTGCGCCAGGCTGGCCGGCGTCAACGCCGTCATCAGGATGGTGTTGCTGGGGCGGTTGCCGGGGAAGGTGCGGTGCGGCAGCAGGGCGTCGATTTCCTCGGTCGGCACGTTCTTGGCCTGCATTTCGGCCCGCACTTCTTCGGCGCTTTTGCCGCGCATGAATGCTTCCGATTGAGCGAAGCAATTGGCCAGCAGCGCAGCTTGGTGACCTGGCAACTGATTGCTGGCGGTCAGCGTCGCGATAAAGTCGACCGGGGTAATGTCGCTGCCCTGATGCAGTAATTGGAAATATGCATGCTGACCGTTGGTGCCGACATTGCCCCAGATGATCGGGCAAGATGCGACATCCAGCATACTGCCGTCTAGGCTGACGCGCTTGCCGTTGCTTTCCATTTCCAGCTGTTGCAGGTAGGACGGGAAATTGCTCAGGTCCTGGTGATAAGGAGCAATCGACAGCGAGCGATAGTCAAAGAAGTTGCGGTACCAGACGCCCAGCAAAGCCAGGATCACCGGCATGTTCTGTTCCAGCGGCGCATTGCGGAAATGCGTGTCCATCGCGTGGGCGCCGGCCAGGAATTCCGTGAACCGTTCAAAGCCGATTGCCAGCGCTACCGATAGGCCGATTGACGACCATACTGAATAGCGGCCGCCAACCCAGTCCCAAAACGGGAACATATTCGCTGGATCGATGCCGAACGCTGTGACGCCTTCGAGATTGGTTGATACTGCGACGAAGTGCTTGCGCAGATCGCTTTCCTGAACGTCGTTGCCGGTGCGCAGGAACCAGTTGCGCGCCGAATGGGCGTTCATCATGGTTTCCGCGGTCGTGAAGGTTTTCGAGGCAATCACGAACAGCGTGCTTTGCGGATCGACCTGCGTCAGCACGGCGTCGAGGTCGTCGCCATCGACGTTGGAGACGAAATGCATGTTCAGGTGGGCATGCTGGTAAGGGCGCAGCGCCTGGCATACCATTTTAGGGCCGAGGTCGGAGCCGCCGATGCCGATGTTCACGATATCGGTGATTGGTTTGCCGCTGTGCCCAGCCATTCTCCGGAACGGATTGCGGTGGTGAAGGCCTGAATCCGTTGCAACACTGCATGCACATCGACGCTGACTTGCTGACCGTCGACTTCCAGCGCCGGCAGGCTTGGCGCACGCAGGGCAGTGTGCAGCACGGCGCGATGTTCGGTGGTGTTGATTTTTTCGCCGCGAAACATCGCTTCGCGCCGCGCTTCAAGTTGGCGTTCGCGCGCCAAAGCGAAGAGCTGCGCCATGGTGTCGGCGGTGACATTGTTTTTTGCGTAATCAAGGAACAGGCCAGCGGCCTTGATCGAGAATTGTTCGAAACGGGACGGATCGGCCGCAAACAGTTCGCGCAACGATTTATCCTTGATTGCTGCGTGATGGGCATGCAAAGCCTGAAAGGCGGCGGTAGTATTGAACGATGGTTGCGACATATCCTGGTCTTTATTGGCGGTCGGGAATTTATACGACTATACAACACTTGAAGGTAATTTCACTACAAATTATTTTGCGATCTTTTTGCGTTGAAGTGCTTGGCGTCAGGCTTGGGTGTCGCGGTGGTGAAACATGACTTTTTCCCTCTTGTTTGTGCTGTCCTGGCTTGTCGTATGCGTAATGTTGTTATTTGGTGACGATGCTGCGCTGTTTCGAAAATTGCCCTGGTGATGCCGGGAGAAGTGCATAAATTAGCGTTCTCGGTTTATTTTTGTAGTAAAATTTCATTTCGTCTACTGTTTCAAGGAAAGCCAATCATGTCAGCACCTGTCTCCATACATGCCAGCGTTGCCAAGGTCACCGAGAGAATCGTTGCCCGCAGCCAGCCATACCGTAGCGCCTACCTGGCGCGCCTGGAGCATGCACGCCGCCAGGATGTGCAGCGCGGGCATTGTCATGTACCAATCTCGCACACGGTTTCGCAGCATTTCCGGTGAATGACAAGTTGAGGCTGAAGCAGGATAAAAGTTCATCTGTCGCCATTGTTTCTTCGTACAACGACATGCTGTCGGCGCACCAGCCGTTCGAGCGCTATCCGCAGATCATCAAGGATGCAGTCCATGCTGCTGGCGGCGTCGCCCAGTTTGCAGGCGGCACGCCGGCCATGTGCGATGGCGTTACCCAAGGGCAGCCGGGCATGGAGTTGTCGCTGTTTTCGCGCGATGCGATTGCCATGGCTACGGCGATTGCGTTATCGCACAATATGTTTGATGCTGCGGTCTACCTCGGGATTTGCGACAAGATCGTCCCAGGGCTGTTGATCGGCGCCTTGCATTTCGGCCATCTGCCGGCCGTGTTCATCCCCGGCGGCCGATGACCAGCGGCATGACCAACAAGGAAAAGGTCAAGATTCGCCAGTTGTATGCTGAGGGCAAGATCGGCCGCGCCGAATTGCTGGAAGCGGAAGCCAAGTCCTATCATAGCGCCGGCACCTGCACCTTCTACGGCACCGCCAACAGCAACCAGATGTTGATGGAGGCGATGGGCCTGCACTTGCCTGGCTCGGCTTTCATTACTCCGAACACGCCACTGCGTGATGCGCTGACTGCTGAAGCGGCACGCCAGGCCCTGAAAATCACCGACCGCGGCGACAAGTATCTGCCGGTTGGTCATGTGGTCAGCGAAAAGAGTATCGTCAACGCTATCGTCACTTTGCTGGCGACCGGTGGCTCGACCAACCACACGTTGCATCTGGTGGCAATCGCCAAGGCTGCCGGCATCGTCATCGACTGGAATGATTTCGACGCACTGTCGGCCGTAGTGCCGCTGGTCACCCGCATCTATCCGAACGGCGATGCCGACGTCAATCATTTCCATGCTGCCGGCGGTACCGGTTTCGTGATCCGTGAACTGCTGGATGCCGGCCTGATGCACGAAGATGTCAAGACCATCCTCGGCGACAGCCTGCGCGCGCATTGCGCCGAACCGTTCCTGGAAGGCGAGGCAGTGGTGTTCAAGCCGGCTCCGGCAAAAAGCGGCGACGACTCGGTGCTGCGCACCGCGAGCGAACCATTCTCTGCCGATGGCGGCTTGCGCCTGTTGAGCGGCAACCTGGGACGTTCGGTAATCAAGATTTCCGCTGTCAAGCAGCAGCACTGGGTGGTAGAAGCGCCTGCCGTGGTGTTCCATTCACAGGACGAATTCATGAAGGCATTCCGTGCCGGCGAACTGGATCGCGATTTCATTGCGGTCCTGAGCCATCAAGGGCCACGCGCCAACGGCATGCCGGAATTGCATGCATTGACGCCAGCGCTGGGCATTCTGCAGGATGCCGGCCGCCATGTTGCGCTGGTCACCGATGGTCGCATGTCGGGCGCTTCCGGCAAGGTGCCGGCGGCGATCCACATCACGCCGGAAGTGCTGGCCGGCGGACCGCTGGGGCTGGTGCGCACTGGCGACATGATCCGCCTGGATGCCGAGAAAGGTATACTGGAAGCATTGGTGCCTGCCGCGGAGTGGGCGCAGCGCCAGCCGCTGGCGATTGACCTGTCGGCGAACCAGGTCGGCATGGGCCGCGAACTGTTTGCGATGTTCCGCAACACAGTGAGCGCAGCGGAAGAGGGCGCTACCAGTTTCGCCTTGCCGCCGGTGCTGCCGACGCAGGAGCAAGCCAATCATTCTGAACAACCACAGAAAGCTACGATATGACATCAGCAAATCTTCTTTACGGCAACCAACTACTGGACATCATGCGTGCATCGGCGGTGATCCCTGTGATCGCCATCGATGACATCGACCATGCGGTGCCGCTGGCCAAGGCTCTGGTCGCTGGTGGGATTCGCGTCCTCGAAGTGACCTTGCGCACGGTGCATGGTTTGCCGGCGATTCGCGCCATAGCAGAGCAGGTGCCAGGCGCGATTGTCGGTGTCGGCACCTTGACCCAGGCTGATGAATTCGTCGCCGCTCGCGACGCTGGCGCAGTGTTCGGCGTGTCGCCAGGTTTGACGCCGGCCTTGATCGCTGCAGCCAAGTCGAGCGGTTTGCCATTGCTGCCGGGCGTGATGACGCCTTCGGAGGTGATGGCGGCGCGTGAAGCCGGTTTCCGTCAATTGAAGCTGTTCCCGGCGGTGCCGGCGGGTGGCGTCGGCATGCTGAACGCGATTGCCGGCCCGCTGGGCGATGTCACTTTCTGCCCGACAGGCGGTATTTCGCTGGAAACGGCGCCGGATTTCCTGGCTTGCAAGAACGTCGCCTGTGTCGGCGGTTCCTGGCTGACGCCAAAAGACGTGCTGAAGTCCGGTGACTGGGCTCGCATCACGGCATTGGCTGCCGCCGCCAGCAAGTTGCGCAAGGCACTCTGATCTCTCTTCGCTTCAACGTCCTTCTTTGCCAAGGCGCCGGAATGGTTTTTGAACCACTCCGGCGCTTTTTTTCGTGGCGCTTCCACGCACTCCTTCCTGTCTGCTAACCCTTCCATTCATCTTATTTTTACCTCGGAATATTCCTATATTCGTTAGTAAAAACGCATGTTATTCTAGCCTTCAGATATTGCGGTAATAGCTTTTGATAATCCCATTACTGGACGTCATCAAGGAAACTTGTTAGAATGGCAGGCTCTCAACAACATAGTGCTGCCTCAACGGCACATTTTTGGGTTTCGTAACTCGCGTCAGCGGGTTGTCTCATGCTTCGGCTACGCCGGAGTTTCATCAAACGCCGAGGAATTCCTCGCATTCAGTTACCGCCCCATGCGGTAGTCGGCTCGTTCAATGCCATCCCAGCGGGAAGGCCGGACGGGATCATAAAAAATTGACAGTTTGTGTGTCGCCCTGGCAGGTCCCGGCTGTGTCGGTTCGTGCTTGGCGGGCATTCAATTAAGCATCGGCAAAGCAGTCGGTTGCGTAATCGCGGGCATTCATGCGCCCGTGATTACGCAACCAGCGTCTTGCCGCCGATGTTCATGGAACAAAAGGGAGTAAGCATGACGAATCGCTATCGCAACGCCATCGTCGGCGCAGCCATTACCATTTTGGTCGTTGTCGCAATTGGCTGGTCGATTGGCCCCGCGGTTATCCATCATTATCAGGGCGACCTGATCTATTACACCGAACGCCATTTGTATCTGGTCGGCTGTTCGATGTCGCTGGCGCTGCTATGCGGCATTCCTGCCGGCATCCTGTTAAGCCGTCCGTATTTCACGCGGCATGCCGAAAAATGGATGCAACTCTTCAACATCGGCAACACGATTCCTTCGATGGCAGTGCTGGCGCTGGCGCTGGCCTTGTTCGGTATCGGCGACAAGCCGGCCATCATTGCCTTGTGGCTAGCGTCGCTGCTGCCGATCGTGCGCAATACCTATGAGGGTCTGAAGCAGGTGTCGCCATCGATGAAAGAGGCGGCCAAGGGTATTGGCTTGAAGCCGTTGCAGGTGCTGTTCCGGGTCGAATTGCCGAATGCGTTGCCGATCATTGTCGGCGGCGTGCGCACTGCGTTGGCCATCAATGTCGGTACGGCGCCGCTGGCAGTCCTGATCGGCGGCGAAAGCCTGGGCGGCCTGATCTTCCCCGGCATCTATCTGAATAACCAGGATCTGCTGCTGCTCGGTGCCACTGCCACCGCGGTGCTGGCATTGGCGCTGGATGCGATCGTCTCGTTGGGCAGCAATGCCTACCTGAGCAAACGCGGCCTGCTGCGCTGATATCCCATCTTCTTCGAAGGAGAACATGCATGAAAAATTTACGTATCGCCGCGCTACTGGCATTTGCAGTCGGCTTGCTGGGCACGTCGCAGGCCGGGCGACCAACCTGGTCGTCGGCGGCAAGAATTTCACTGAACAACTGATCCTGTCCTCGATGACCGCGCAGTACCTGAGCGCCAAGGGCTACACCGTCGATCTCAAGAATGGGCTTGGCACCACCATCATGCGCCAGGCCCAGGAAAGCGGCCAGCTCGATATCGTCTGGGATTACACCGGCACTGCGCTGATCGTATACAACAAGATCGATGAGAAGCTGGACATGGATGAGTCGTACCAACGAGTCAAGGAACTGGACGCTGCGCGCAATCTGATCTGGCTCAATCCGTCGGCGCTGAACAACACCTATGCGCTGGCGGTGCCACAAAAGCGCGCAGACGAAGATGGCTTGAACACGATCGAAGACCTGGCCAACAAAATCAACCAGGCCCACCAGCAGAATCCGCCGCAAAAATACCCGATGGGGGTCGACTTTGAATTTGCTTCGCGTCCGGATGGTCTGGAGCCGCTGATGGCGTTGTATGGTTTTACGCTCGACCGCAGTGAAATCAAGCAGATGGATTCGGGGTTGATCTACACCGCTTTGCACAATGATCAATTGAATGTCGGGCTGACTTACTCGTCCGATGGCCGGATCCAGGGTTTCAATCTCAAGCTGCTCGAAGACAGCAAGCATTTCTTCCCGTTCTATAGTGCGACGCCGGTGGTGCGCAAAGAGATCCTCGATGCCAATCCACAGCTTGCGGATCAGTTGAATACGCTGTCTGCCAAGATCGATACCGCCAAGATGACCGAGATGAACAAGAAGGTTGATATCGATCAGCAGCCGATTGCGCAAGTTGCCGCCGATTTCCTTCGGGCCGAAGGCTTGCTGTGAAAAACGGGAGAGCTAAATGACACTGTATGACTATCTGTTAAGCGCGTGGCCGGAAATCCTGCATCTGACCATGCAGCATCTGATGCTGGTTGGTATTGCAGTTGGCCTGGCCATTTTGATCGGCGTACCGCTGGGTGTCGTCATGGTCCGGCATCGCTGGCTGGCCGGTCCGATGATGGGATTGGCGACCGTCATCCTGACGCTGCCGTCGATCGCCCTGTTCGGCTTGATGATTCCGCTGTTCTCGCGCTTCGGCGAGGGGCTGGGGCCATTGCCGGCGATTACTGCGGTATTTCTATACTCGCTGCTACCGATCATGCGCAATACCTATCTGGCTCTCGATGGCATCGAGAGCGGCATCAAGGAGGCTGGCATCGGCATCGGCATGACCTTCTGGCAGCGCTTGCGCCTGGTCGATTTGCCGTTGTCAGTGCCGGTGATATTGGGCGGCGTGCGTACCGCCGTGGTAATGAACATTGGGGTGATGGCCGTGGCGGCAATTATCGGCGCCGGCGGTCTGGGCGTGCTGATTTTGCACGCGATCAGTCAAAGTAACCTGCAAAAACTGGTGGTTGGAGCGGTCTTGATCAGCGTGCTGGCGATTGCTGCCGACATGCTGCTGCAATGGCTGCAACGACTGCTTACACCGAAAGGAATGCAAAAATCATGATTCAACTCGACCAACTCAGTAAAGTATTCACCCAAAAAGACGGCAGCAAAGTAAAGGCGGTGGATGGCATCAACCTGACGGTTGCGGAAGGCGAAATCTGTGTGTTCCTCGGGCCTTCGGGTTGCGGCAAGACGACCACCCTGAAAATGATCAATCGCTTGATCGCGCCGACCTCTGGCCGTGTGCTGCTCAATGGCGAAGATACCACCGGTATCGACGAAGTTACCTTGCGCCGGAAAATCGGCTATGTGATTCAGCAAGTGGGTCTGTTTCCCAACATGACCATCGAAGAAAACATTACCGTGGTGCCGCGTTTGCTAGGCTGGGACAAGAAGCGTTGCCATGAGCGCGCTACCGAGCTGATGGCGATGGTGGCGCTCGATCCGAAGCGTTTCCTGAGTCGCTATCCGCGTGAGATGTCTGGCGGTCAGCAGCAACGTATCGGCGTGATCCGCGCGCTGGCAGCAGATCCGCCGGTACTGCTGATGGATGAACCGTTTGGCGCGGTCGATCCTATCAATCGCGAATCGATCCAGAATGAGTTCTTCCAGATGCAGCGAGCCCTCAATAAGACCGTCATCATGGTCAGTCATGACATCGACGAAGCGATCAAGCTGGGCGACAAGATCGCCATCTTCCGTGCCGGCAAGCTGGTCCAAGTTGATCATCCGGATACCTTGCTGGCGCGCCCGAAGGATGAGTTCGTTGGTTCATTTGTCGGTCAGGACGCGACCTTGAAACGTTTGTTGCTGGTGCGGGCTGGCGATGCGGCGGCCAATTCGGCAACTGTGCAGGAAGATGCCAGTCTGGCGGCGGCATATGGCGTGATGGATGAAAACGATTACCGTTACGTCACGGTCACTGACGCCGATAATCGTGCGTTGGGTTACGTGGCGCGACGCGATGCGCGTGGTGCACAGGGCGCGTGCATCGAAAAGCTGCGGCGGTTCTCCGTTAGCGCGGCGCCAGATGAAAACCTGCGCGTCGTACTATCGAAAATGTACAAGCACAGCACCAGCTGGATGCCGGTGATCGACCAGGACGAAAGCTACCTGGGGGAGGTCACGCAGGATTCCATTGCCGACTACCTGAGTTCCGGCCGCACGCGCCGCCAGTAACAGAGAGTCCATCCGCCGCTCACTTCTTTGCGTCAGTGGACGTTGCACCGATTTTCGCCCATTCCTCTACAATGTACGGTTTTCCAGAAGCAACATTGACCGTATATTTATGATTGAGCACCCAAGGCGGTACCAGAAAGCCTCCGTATGACGGCTGGCGTGATTGCTTTGGTGTTGTGTGCGGCATTGCTGCATGCATCCTGGAACGCGATGTTGAAAAGTAGCGGCGACCATTTGTGGGCCATCACATTGATGACCATTGGTTCGGCCGTCGCCGCGATCCCGATCGTCATCTGGGCGCCGCTTCCGGCGCTTGCCAGTTGGCCTTATATCCTGACGTCGGTGGTATTGCATGCCGGCTACAACCTGTTCCTTGTCCGCGCTTATCGAGCTGGTGATTTCGGTCAGTCCTATCCGATCGCACGTGGTTCTTCGCCGTTGCTGGTTTCGTTGGGCGCGGCGCTGTTTGCCGGCGAGCAGCTGGGTACCCTGACACTGGCCGGAGTTGCCTTGATTTCCGCCGGCATTATCAGCCTGGCGCAGATTAGCTTTGGCAAAAGTAAAAAATCGAGCAGCGAGCGCAGCTGGGATGCGCCGTTGTCGGCGTTCACTACCGGGGTATTCATCGCCGGGTATACCGTGGTCGACGGCCTTGGCTCACGTCTTGCAGGTAGCGCGGCGGCCTATTCGGGCTGGATGTTCCTGCTTGACGGGGTGCCGTTGCTGGTGATTTATCTGTCGCTGCACGGGCGTTTGCGGATTTCACTGCGCGAGCGGGCGACCTGGAATGCATTGGGGGGCGGTGCGATGTCGCTACTGGCCTATGGGATTGTGATCTGGGCGATTACGTTGGCGCCGATGGGGCCGGTATCTGCGTTGCGTGAGACATCGGTTTTGTTTGCCGCCCTGATTGCCCGCATGTTCCTGGGTGAGTCGCTGACGCCGCGCAGGCTGCTGTCCTGTTTGGTCATCGCAGGAGGCGCTGTGATGCTCGGCTGGGCTGCGTAGCCGAGATGCATTGAATCAGCAGGTAAGGCGAGTAATGAATGTGAGTGAGGCGTTACACGCTGTTCGCATGTCGCAATGAAAAAGGCCGCTGGAGAATTCCAGCGGCCTTTTTTTGTTACGTGACGCTCATGCTGAGCGCCGGGTTTGCTTAGCGATCGCCAAACGAGCGACGTGCACCGCTGTCGTTCGAACGATTGCCCTTGTAGCCGCCGCCAGCGCCGCCTTCTTTGCGTGGAGCACCTGGCTTGCTGAAGCTACGGCCTGGCTTGTTCGGGCCGCCGCGGTTGTCGCCTGGCTTCCAGCCGCCTGGCTTGTGGTTCGAGCGTGGCGCCGATGCGCTGCGCTTTGGTTCGAAGCCTTCAATGACGTCGACCGGGATCAATTGCTTGGTGAAGCGTTCGATACGCTTGACGTTGATGCCTTCAGCATGGTTCACCAGCGATACCGCCACGCCGTTACGGCCGGCACGACCGGTACGGCCGATACGGTGGACGTAGTCTTCCGGGAATTTCGGCAGATCGTAATTGAATACGTGCGTGATACCTGGAACGTCGATACCGCGGGCGGCAACGTCGGTTGCAACCAGAACGCGAACTTGACCGCGGCGCAGGCTGTCCAGGGTACGGTTACGCGCACCTTGATGCATGTCGCCATGCAGTGCTGCAGCAGCGAAACCGGCGATGTTCAGGCGGTCAGCAATGGTGTCGGCGTCACGCTTGGTTGCAGTGAAAACGACTGCCTGGTCCATGGTGACATCGCGCAGCAGGTGATCCAGCAGGCGGTTCTTGTGCGACAGGTCGTCGACGAAGTGAACCTTCTGTTGAATGTTTTCGTGCTTGGTGGCCGAACCGGCGATCTGGATGATCATCGGGTTTTTGGTGATGCGCTTTGCCATGTTGCCGACAACGCCATCCAGCGTCGCCGAGAACAGCATGGTTTGACGCGACTCAGGTGTTGCATCAACGATCTTTTCGATGTCGTCGATGAAACCCATGTCGAGCATGCGGTCAGCTTCGTCGAGCACCAGGATTTGCAGTTGCGAGAAGTCGATCTTGCCCGATTCCATGTGGTCGATCAAACGGCCTGGGGTAGCAACCAGAATTTCAGGATTCTTCGACAGCAATTGCATTTGCTTAGGGTAAGGCATGCCGCCCAGAATCGAGATGGCCTTGATGCGCTTCATTTGCGAACCGTATTTGTCGGTTGCAGTAGTCACTTGCAGGGCCAGTTCGCGGGTCGGGGTCAGGACCAGCATCTTCGGTTGTGCAGGCTTGAAGCGTGGACGCTCACCGCGTGCGCGGGAAGCCTGCATTTCCTGGTTAGGTGTCTTGCTGGCAGCAGCAACTGGCTGCTCGGAAGCGAATTTGTGCAGCGCCGGCAGCATGAATGCTGCGGTCTTGCCGGAACCGGTTTGCGAGGAAACCAGCAGGTCGCGGCCTTCGATGGCTGCGGGGATAGCTTGTTCTTGAACGCCTGTCGGTTTTGTGTAGCCAGCGTCGGTCAGTGCTTTGATGATGGACGAGTGGAGGCCTAGTGATTCAAAAGTCATTATTTTCTTTCGTAAAGTGCAGCGTCATATACTGCAAATAGTCGACACGCGACAAATGCAGTGAACGCAAAAAAGCAACGCCAACCAACGAAATGACTAAGAAACAAATACAAAGAAATTTCGGCACAAAAGCTTTGCGCCGGGACGGTGTCAGGATCGACACACAAGGCGGGAGGGCTTTTACAATGCAATGTCCCAATTTGAGGCCAGAACATGCTTAGGCTTGCGCAGCTACTTATTGTTTTTTACAGCGAGCGTGGAAATCGATATGATCGGTATCCGGTAATTCGCTGTCTGCGTTCGTTATTGCAACGCAGCACAGAATAATACATGAGTTTTGCATTTGATGCACCAGCTTCATGCAAATAGCGCTACTGATTGCTGTTCGGGCGTTGTTTGTTGGTGCAACATTCGAGACTGCCAGGGATTCGGATACAATTTAATATTTACTATTCAACAACAGGAGAGGTGTATGGATAATAACGACAGCGAACAGAAGGCAGCTCTAGGCATCATTTGGACCATTGTCGGTGTGGTGGTGATTGCCATGCTGTTCCTGGCGGGTTACTTCGGCATCACGGCAGGCAAGGGCGTCAAGCAGCCAGCATTGGCTGCGCCGGTGGTGCAGGAAGCTGCGGCTTCGCAGGCTGCCGTTGCCGCGCAGCCGGCCGTACCGCCCACAGTCAAGATTTTCTTTGAAACCGGTAAATCCGAAGTGCCGGCCAACGCTGCTGCCGACGTGTCGGCAGTGGTGGCTTTCCTGAAAGCCAATCCGGCTGCGACAGTGGCAATTTCCGGTTACCACGATGCCAGCGGCAATGCAGACGTGAATGCAGAAGTGTCGAAGGAGCGTGCCAAATCGGTGCGTGCCCTGCTGGTTATGTCCGGCGTAGAGGAAGCCCGGGTGACGCTCGATAAACCGCAGGTATCGCTGGGCGGTAACGACGCCGATGCGCGCCGGGTAGAGGTTACTGTTCACCAGTAAGTCGTTAATATTGCCGAAGCAATAAAAAAACCCGGGCGACGTACCGGGCTTTTTTTACTTGAATTCAGGCTGTATGCAGGAATGCGACAGCCGCTTTATTCGGCGATGCCGCCAACGACATGTGAAAAGCCGCCATCGACGTAAGTGATTTCACCGGTAATGCCACTCGACAGGTCGGACAGCAGGAATGCAGCGGCATTGCCGACATCTTCCACCGTCACATTACGGCGCAGCGGCGCATGTTCGGCGACGAAGCCGAGGATCTTGCCAAAGCCCTTGATGCCGCTGGCGGCCAAGGTCTTGATCGGACCGGCCGAAATGCCGTTGACGCGAACGCCCTTTGGGCCGAGCGAGCCGGCCAGGTAGCGCACGCTGGCTTCGAGCGAGGCCTTGGCCAGCCCCATCGTGTTGTAATTTGGTACTACGCGCTCGGAGCCGAGATACGTCAAGGTCAGCAGTGCCGAATTCGGCCGCAGCAGCGGCAGGGCGGCCTTGGCCATTGCCGGGAAGCTGTAGGCAGAGATGTCATGTGCGATTTTGAAACCTTCGCGCGACAAGCCGTCCAGGAAGTCGCCGGCAATCGCTTCGCTTGGCGCGAAGCCGATCGCGTGCACCAAGCCGTCCAGGTGATCCCAGGACTTGCCGAGGTCGGCAAACAACGCGTTGATTTGCTCGTCGCTGCCGACGTCGCAGTCGAAAATCAGTTCGCTGTCGAATTCTTTCGCAAAATTGGTGATGCGTTCCTTGAAGCGCTCACCGACATACGTAAAGGCCAGCTCGGCGCCTTCGCGCTTGCAAGCCTGGGCGATGCCGTAGGCGATCGAGCGATTGGACAGCAAGCCGGTGATCAGAATTTTTTTGCCTTGCAGGAATGCCATATTGACTCCAGATGTGCACGCCGTGTGTATTGCAGGCGGCGAGGGTTGCTAGTGCGATGTTTTTGCACCGGATGTTCTGTTTGAAGTTCTGTCTGAACAGGGCAAGATTGTAGGGGTTCGCCGCGGCGAGGGCAACTAGGCTGATTCTGCGGTGTTCATGCCTTTTTGATATCGCGGTAATTTTGCATGTGCTAGAAGACACCAACAGCCCGGCAGCATCAACCCCCATTCATCACACTTGGCCTGTGCAGCAAGGCTGCAAAAGCCTTAGTTGTGCGATCCCCTGGACGAGGCCAGGACTACCGGGCGGCTGTTTTTCTTGGCGGCCACCTTGTTTTTGTTGCCGGTGTTGCGGCTGGCCGTCGCGCTGGCTTTGTGATAGCGGACGTTATGACCTGATTTGGCGCCGGCGCTTGATGCCACCAAGCGGTTAGGCACCTGCAATTGCAGGCTCTGGCCGCGGCTGACGCCATCGTGATGCAAACCGTTCCATGCCTTGACCTGCGACACGCTGACCCTGTAGCGCGCGGCAATCGACGCCAGGGTGTCGCGTTTGCCGACCTTGACATAGATGCGGCGGGTTTCCGGGGCATCCGGGGTGACCGCCATGGTTGCATTGTCTGCCACTTCGGCGGTGATATCGCTATTGGCTTCCTCGGTCTTCGGCACCAGGATGGTCGAGCCAGCCTTGAGCAGCATTTTTGGCGGGATGTGGTTGACTTCCCGGATCACTGCCGGCGTTGTGCCGAAGCGGGCGGCAATGGTTTCGATCCGTTCACGCGCACCGCTGACGGTGTGCGAGGTCCAGGACGATAGCGTTTGTGTCCATTTGGTCAGGTTGTTCTTGAATTTTTCCGCATTGCTTTCCGGCAGCAGGATCTTGGTGTCGGCGCTGCCAATGATGACCGGGCGGTTGAATTGCGGGTTCAGAGCCTTGAATTCGTCGAGCGACAATTCGGCCAGTTGGGCGGCAACCTTGACATCGATATCACGAGTCTTGCCGATCGTGACGAAGTACGGTTGGTTGTCCACCTTCGGCAACGCAATGTTGTACATGTCCGGCGCAGAGATGATGTTCTTGACCGCTTGCAACTTCGGCACGTAGTTGCGGGTTTCCGCCGGCATCAGCGGCGCCAGGCTATTGAAGTCGATCGGCAGGCCAGCGGCCTGGTTCTTGTTGATGGCGCGCTGTACCGAGCCTTCGCCCCAGTTGTAAGCTGCCAGCGCCAATTGCCAGTCGCCAAACATGCCATACAGTTTTTGCAGGTAAGTCAGCGCAGCATCGGTCGAGGCAAGAACATCGCGGCGTTCATCCTTGAACATGTTTTGCTTGAGGTTGAAGTCGCGTCCGGTAGAAGGTACGAACTGCCACATGCCGGCGGCTTTTGCGCTGGAAAGGGCTTGCGGATTGAACGCTGACTCAATGAATGGCAGCAGCGCCAGTTCGGTCGGCATGCCGCGCTTTTCCAGTTCTTGCACTACGTGAAACAAATAGCGCGAAGCGCGCACCGTGGTGCGCTCGAAATACTCCGGGCGGGCGCTGTAAAACTCGGTTTGGCTGACCACCTGTGCGTTGTCCAGGTCTGGGATGCCAAAGCCCTTGCGGATGCGCGCCCAGATATCGACCTGTTCCATGCCGAGCATGCCTGCACTGGGGTCGTTCGGGTCGATCAAGCTGAAAGTGGGGGTGTACATCGTAATGTCGTTGGCCTGGGCCAAGAGCGGGGTGCCGAAAAAAGCGAGCGCGGCAATGGCTAATGTCTTGAGTTTTAGCTGATACATGGGTTCGATTTGCGTGACCGGCTGTCATAAACCGGTAATAAAGGAATAGACGCAGTGTACGTAACGCAGTTTTCCCGCGTCAAGCGGAAATTGCACTAATACAAGGGGTAAGTGTTTGATTTATTGGATATTACTTTCAATAAATCGATATGCACAAGCTATCTGACGGCCATTTACAATCAACCGTCATTGCCATTTCCTGACCTGCGGCATCACTTGAAATTGTTTTTCCATTCCCGCAGCGCGGCGAATGCAGCAACGGGATCGGCTTGCTGCAGGCGACCATGGGCATGCAAGGTGGCAAGAATAGTTGGCTGGCGGTAACGCAAGAAGGGGTTGGTGGCATTTTCCAGGCCGATGGTGGACGGCACTGTCGGTTGTTGGCGGTCGCGTTTGGCCTGTTCCGTAGCAATGCGCTCGATCAGCGCGGTATTGTCCGGCTCGGCGGCCAGCGCAAAGCGCAGGTTGGACATCGTGTATTCATGTGCGCAGTACACCAGTGTGTCATCCGGCAGCTGACTGAGTTTAGCCAGCGAATTCACCATCTGCTGTGGCGTCCCTTCGAACAGGCGGCCGCAACCGCCGGCAAACAACGTGTCGCCGCAAAACAGCCAGTGCTGTTCCGACGCCACATATGCGATATGACCGCTGGTGTGACCAGGGACATCGAGCACGGAAAGGGTCAGCCCGAGTTGCGGGATACTGGCGAGATCGCCCTCGCTGAGGGGCATGTCGACGCCGGCGATCGCCTCGCCGGCGGGGCCGAATACCGGCACGTTGAAGTGCTGGAGCAAAGTTTGTACGCCGCCCGCATGGTCAGCATGGTGATGTGTCAGTAAAATAGCGACAAGTACCAGGTCATGTGCATCAAGCGCAGCCAGGATCGGCTGGGCATCGCCGGGATCGACAACTGCCGCATGGATGCCGTCATGAATCAGCCAGAGATAGTTGTCGTTAAATGCCGGCACCGCCAATACGTTCAACGACGTATTGAATGATTGACCCAGTGATTTATCTATTAAGGCAGGCATGGAATATCCGTCGTCACAAAAGTCCATTATAGCGCTCGGCCCTTGGCTGCAGACGCCCACAGGCAGTTATATGCTGGAGTGGGAGCAGGCGCGTCTGGACGCAATGACAGCTGATATATTCGGCTTCCATGCGATGCAGATCGGCGTGCCGCAGATCAAGGCGTTGCAGGCAAACCGCATGCGCCACAAATGGCTGACCGACAGTCGTGTGCCGGATGCCGCCGATACGCAAACCAGCGTGGTCGTGACGCATGATTTTGCTGAGCTGCCGTTTGCGTCGCAGAGCCTGGATCTCGTGGTGTTGCCGCATGTGCTTGAGTTTGCCGCAGAGCCTCACCAGATTTTGCGGGAAGTCGAGCGCGTGCTGATTCCGGAAGGTCAAGTCATCATTTGCGGCTTCAATCCGGCCAGCCTATGGGGCATCCGGCAAACGGCTGGGCGCATGTCTGGCGTGCATTTCCTGCCGCAGAATGCCGAGTTCATCAGTTTGCTGCGCCTGAAGGATTGGCTGAAGCTGCTCAACATGGAAGTCAATCGCGGCCACTTCGGCTGTTATGCTCCGCCTTTTACCAGTAGCAAATGGCTGCATCGCTTTGCCTTCATGGAAAAAGCCGGTAACCGCTGGTGGCCATATTTCGGTGCGGTGTACATGGTGCAGGCAATCAAGCGCGTCAAGGGCATGCATCTGATCGGCCCGGCGTTCAGCAAGCAGGTCATCAAGGCGGGGCGAGGCGTCCCGGCTACCAACAAGATTCACAAGGCAGACCGGAACGGCGTGGAGCAGTAGTCGGCAAGGTGCAGGGAAAAACCGATGCTCTCCCAAGACTTATAATTTAGCCCGTCGGACAGCAAGTCGTGTCTGGCCGGTCATATCAATTCAGTAGTGAAAGCGAGTCATACAAGCATGAGTAAAGTGGAAATATTCGCCGATGGCGCATGCAAGGGCAATCCCGGCACTGGCGGCTGGGGTGCGTTATTGGTTGCCGACGGCAAGGAAAAGGAAATGTTTGGCGGCGAGCGCAATACGACCAATAACCGGATGGAATTGAAAGCAGTGATCGAGGCGCTGACAGCGTTGACCCGGCCTTGCGAAGTCACAGTGTTCACCGACAGCCAGTACGTACAAAAGGGCATCAGCGAATGGATACACGGCTGGAAAGCGCGTGGCTGGAAAACCGCGGCGCGTGAACCGGTAAAGAATGTCGACCTGTGGCAGGCACTCGATGCCGCCCAGGCACAGCACAAAATCGAATGGCGCTGGGTCAAGGGACACGCCGGCCACGTCGGCAACGAACGCGCCGATCAGCTCGCCAACCGTGGCGTGACGACCGTCCTGTAAAGCCACCCGCATTGCTGGCCGCGTGTTTGCGGCCATTTCGAATTACTTTTGTTGGCTATTTTAATTTGCGTGAAAACTGATCCGCCATGGACTCATGCCTTCGGGCTGGGCCAAAGTTGAGCAGAACTCGCACGCAATCCTATCGGGGAAAGTATTTCACTATTCCCTCAAGAAGCAGTCGAACGTCGTAGAACAACGTTCCTATTTCAACGGTGATGATGAACAGTGCTGCCTGAAAGGCAGCCGGGTATCGAGCCAACAGCACGTCGAAGCGATTCCCATATAGCTTGATCACGCCCGCCCGGGTGCTGAGAACGACACATGCGATCCCTAACATTCCGCCGGCCAGAATATCGGTGGGGTAATGCAAACCGAGATACACCCGCGGCAAGGCAATAAAAACCAGAACATAGAGATAGAGCAGGGCGCCGGCGTTTCTTGAAATCAGAAAGATGCCGGTGGCGAGACTGAAAAACAAAGCGGCGTGATCGCTGGGAAAAGAATTCCAGATATATAAAGCCTGGCTCTCCGGTATCGGTAAGCCAATGTACGTGTGATGCGCCAGCGCAGCGTTTGCAAATGGACGTGGCTGATACGCCCCCATATTGTTCGCTGCCCTGGCAATGAAGACAGCAACTACGCAGCCGATCAGCGTCGCGATTATGGTCTTTCTGGTGTTTGATTTCGGCTCCGTATCTCTGAACCAAAAGTACCAAAGTACGCCCATGATGGGCAGGCCTTTGAATAGATCCGAGCCGGAAATATAGTGAACGATCTGGTTGAAAGGTGCTGACATTAATGTGAATTGTCCTAGCCAATTCATCACGGAAATGTCCACAATATTTTTCCACATGATACCGCCTCTCTTTGATCACACTGTTTGGTTATCGGGCCCGAATGCATTGGTTGCATAACGCGTTTTTCTTCGCGTTTTTTCGTCAACAGCTAGTCTTGTCGGGTTGGGGATGGCCACAATTCATGCGGCTATCGCCACGCCAATTTCGTCAGAAAAAATCACAAGAAAAAAGCAGATTGATTGGGTGCAAAAAGGCTGGAAATTTCACCATTCGACTTGATCTTTCCCTGCTTTTTAAGTGCTGCAAGGCAACAGTAAAATATGTTTTGGTTGCCGCATGAAAACATTGCGCATCAATTGTTGAAAATTGTTAATTTGTGCCTTGCACAATTAAATATTTGGGCAATACTAAGGACTAATGGCAATGGTCCAAATCGCTCAAAAATATCGACGTCGCATCATTTTTGTAAATCATCATGACCCAGATATGTTGAAGTTGGACAAAGAATATTGCACACATTTTACTGATTCTTCTAATTCATGTTTTTTATTCAAATTATGTGATCCCTTTGTAACCAGCGTTTTATATGGGTTTGACAAGGTAGATAGTTAAATAATCTGGTTGTGACGGTGTCAAGTCGCGCATTTTTTTTACGAAATTTTTTTTATTTATACAATTTCAAAGAATCGGTGCCGGCGTTGTCAATGTGAACACCGAAGTGCTACAGGATGTAAAAAATTTGGCCCTGATTCAATTCGTGACATAAATTGAAGTCTCTTTTAGTGAATTTATGTTGCATTGCAGCGCGCATATTTTGGACCTCTTTTAGTCCCTTTGATGCCGAGAAATCGGATCACTTTCTCTTTTTTTATTCGTCAGGAACGCGGCCTTACTCAGATTGCCGATATCGACCAGTTTTGGGGTTGGCAAGTGCTTCGCCGAGGAGGAGGAACATGCAAGAAAAGTGCCGCCTTAGTGCGCCATCCGTCAAATTTTGATTGCAGCTCTGTTAGAGCAAAAAGCACATGCCTGTAGTCCATGGACGAACGCTGGGCGTTCCTGGAAAACAGATGCTCGTGTGACAAACGTCGCGCAAGAGATCTTGTAAAAATTCTTGCATCATGCCCACCATTTTCTTTCCATTTCTTTAGTTTCCTTTGGCACATTTTGATGGAAAAGGGAGCATGGATTTTACGCAATTTCAGTCTTGCGAAGGCAAATAGCAATACCGGTATTTGATGTTAAGTGCGTTAGCGTACTGAACCCATTGATTTATTAGTTTACCTTGCTTACTGTGCTCGACGCCTGTCTACCTCTTTTAAAAGAGGCATGACGTTATCCGGTGATGTTGTCCGTTACCAACCCTCCAAAAAAATGAACTCATCTGATTAAACGATTATTTCTGTCGCGATTCAGGCAAGAGAAAGAAGTTAATCAAGCATTCATTGAAATTGGATCTATCAATTATTGTGCAAATCGATGCGCTGGAAAAGGCTTGTAATGAACAGACGACCGACACATCGTGGAGAGGTCTTCCGACAGCGATGGAGGAGCTTTTTCTTGATTCCAATGTGCTCATGCGTGCCGGCATTCGCCGTCGCCAACGATCTGGTTCCAACAGACGTCATGCCGCCACCTGATGTGATTGTGCCGGCGCCCGATTCCTTCACGCCGTATGCGAGTTATGGAATCAATTACGATAGCAATTTGCTTGGATTGCAAAATTCCGCAGCTGCGGATGCCATGGGGATTGGCAGCAATCTGTCGGATTTCACGCGCAGGCTGCAGGTGGGACTGGCAGCCGACAAGACAATCAGCCAACAGCATCTGACGGCGAATTTGAATTTCACAAACGTCGAATACGATAGATTCCAGCAACTCGATCATATGGATAAAAATCTGGCCGCCAATTGGAATTGGCACGCTGGGCCACATGTTGAAGGCAATGTAGGCGTCACTTACTCTCAAGGACTTACTCCGTTCATCGATTTCCATTTGCTGGAACGAAATATACGCACCCAGGAAAGTGCCTATGTCGATGGCTCGTGGCTGTTTCATCCGAGCTGGCGCATACATGCCGGTCTGGTGCACAGCAAATTATGGTACGACCTGGTATCGCAACAGCCGGGCAACAACTCGCAGAATCAAAGCGAAGTAGGGCTCGATTATCTCGCTGCCAGTGGCAGCAAGATCGGCGTCCAATTACGCCACACGCGCGCCGATTTTCCCAATCCGGAGTTGGATACCGGCTCGTCGATATTCAATGGTTATAACCAGGACGAAGTAAAAGCCAAGATTGACTGGCTGCTGACTGGAAAGACGCAGCTGCACTTTCTGGGTGGATGGGTCAGCAGAAAGCAGGATGAATTTTCTGCTCGGGATTTTAGCGGCTTGAATTCACGCATCTCCGCAGACTGGTCACCTACCGGGAAAATCGATGTCACCGTCGCTGCGTGGCGTGAGATTGGCGCCGTTGATGATTTGTCTACCATCTATTCCCTGAATCATGGCGCCAGCATTGCTTCGGCGTGGAAGTACTCAGAAAAAATTCGGATGGTGGCGCAATTCAAATATCAGAAAAGAGATTTCAGCCAGTCGCTGGCGTCGGTCGCTCCCGGCTCTCCAAATCAAAACGATGTGCTGCGCAATGCGGCGCTGACGCTGGTGTACGACCCGACATTGCATTGGCGGATTCAATTGGCCGCCATCCGCAGTACGCAAACCTTGACCAGTTCACCCGGCGGCTTTGTGAACAATGGCGTGATGCTCAATGCACGCTATGCATATTGAGGCAAGTCAAAATGACCGAGAATGACATCCCCCTAGTTTCCTTCTTCAAGCGCCTGCTTGATCCGGCCATTATTCTCGGCTCTTTGTATCTGGTCATCATGGCAAAGGATGAAGTGTTCACCGGCGATTATCTGGTTTTGATGATTATCGCATTCTTCATTTCCTCTTATGTCTACGAGCAAATAGACCTGTATCGCACCTTGCACATCGGGAAACATCTCGGGTACGCCGGCGACATTTTCTTTGGATGGATGATTGTCGTGGTTATTCTGGCTTTGGTGGGGCAGGTTACCGGATTGCGTTACGAGTTTTCCGATGGCGTTATATGGACCTGGTTTGCGCTGGCGCCGTTCGCGCTTTTGCTGAGCCGCCTGACGGCACACATGCTGGCATTCAATCTCGGAAAAACACCTGAAGTACGCTCCGCAGTCATCGTAGGTTGCAACGAGCCGGGGATTGATATTCTCAAGCGACTCGAATCCGACAGCAGCACCGGCATGGATATGCGCGGATTCTTCGATGATCGCGATCAAGCCAGCAGGCCTGCGGAGCTTCAGGGGCCGCATCTCGGCGCCATTGCAGATGTCGGTCCTATGTGCGCGAACACAAAATCAAGACAATCTTTATCTGTTTGCCGATGTCGGCACAGCCGAGAGTGCTGGCTTTAATGGAGGAATTGCGGGATACCACGGCTTCAGTCTATTTCGTGCCCGACATCTATACCTTCGGATTGATTCAGGCGCGTCTGGATCATGTTGGCGGCGTCCCGGTAATTGGGATTTGTGAAACGCCGTTCACCGGTTTGCGTGGCGTGGTGAAGCGCGGCAGCGACATTGTTCTGGCACTGCTGATCCAGATCCTTTTGCTGCCGATCATGTTGGCGATTGCAATAGGGGTAAAACTCTCCTCTCCTGGCCGGATCATTTTTGCCCAACGTCGATATGGATTGAACGGAGAGGAAATCATCGTCTACAAATTTCGGTCGATGGCTGTCACCGAAGATGGCGCAGTCGTCAATCAAGCGAAAAAGAACGATGCGAGAGTGACGCGATTCGGCGGCTTTCTGCGCCGTACCTCGCTTGACGAATTGCCCCAGTTTTTCAACGTACTGCAAGGCCGCATGAGCATCGTCGGACCGCGGCCGCACGCTGTCGCTCATAACGAGCAATATCGCAAGTTGATTCAAGGGTACATGTTGCGTCACAAAGTGAAGCCGGGAATCACCGGATGGGCGCAGGTGAATGGCTACCGTGGCGAGACCGATACCCTGGACAAAATGCGCTCGCGGATTGAGTTCGATCTGGAGTATCTGCGTAACTGGTCATTGGCGCTTGACTTGTGGATTATCGTTCGCACCGTCAAGGAAGTGTTGAAAAAAGACAGTGCCTACTGATGGGTAGATGTTGTACGGCCTGCACGACCAGATGTAACAAGTGTTTCAGTGGCGAACCCTCATTTTCATTGGTGTCCTACAACACAAGTCAATGTCTGACCGATGAGTTTTTTAGGAGAAAGATCATGCGAAGAGCTGCCTTACTAATTAGTCTTTCATTTGCAGTTTATTGTGGCGCAGCTGTAGCGGCTACACCGATTTTTCAACTCAATACATCCGAAAGCGACGCCCAGCGTCCGCTGGCAATCGATGCCTATCCGTCAAGCGCAGGGGGCACCGATTCGGATCAGGCGCTGCTAACGACGCTCGTATCTCGTCAGGCCGCGACTGTTTCGGCAGTCCCGCCTGGCGTCAGTCAAGCGGGAGAGTCGCTTGCATCCTGGAGCGTGGGAAATGTTGTTCCTGTGAGTTTTTCATCAAATCTACCTACTGCTCATCTTTCGCAGAAGGTGTCTTCCATTGTGAACAATTCGGACGACATGCTGTTTTATTTTCTCAGGGATTTCGAAGCGAAACCACAGCAGAAGCCCGGGCGTTGGGCGCTACTCCTGGTGGGGCTCTGCTTCGTTCTGTATCAGGTGCGTCGTCGCCCCATGCGGGCATCTATCGGCTTCTTTTCGACGTCAAGGCCGGCCTGGCAATTTGGTAGCTGATGTTCCGCCGGGTCGCCGTTCTCGGTAGCCGTAAGCATCGAAAGCGTATCTATGGAATTTGCACTATTTCTGGGAGTCGGATTTTGAATTGCTTTGAACGGTTCGACCGCATGCGCGCCATCGGCGGCGCATCGCGCATAAAAGGTGTCGGCATTTTAATGTTGTTGGCAGCCATGACTCTATCGGCTTGTGGGGATCAGAAAAAGAAGACCAACAAGGTGCTTGCCACGGTCGATGGCAATGAGATCACAGCGCTTCAGCTCGATGCGGAGTTGCAGCATGTAAATGGCGCGACGGAAGAAAATAGTGTGCAGAAAAAAACGCTGCGCAAGCAGGCCCTGGATGCGTTGATCAACCGGCAGATTTTGCTGAAGGAAGCGGTGCGCAACAAAATCGATCGCGACCCGAAACTGATTCAGATCGTCGAGCGGTTCAAGACGCAGGCGATTGTGCAAGCTTATCTGGAGTCGAAAGAAGGCAATTTAAGCAAGCCAAGCAAATCTGAAATTGATGCTTACTTTGAAGAACATCCGGAATTATTCGCGCATCGCCAGATTCTGGATGTCGAGCAGTTGATCATCGCCGCACACGATTTTGATGGGCCGCTCAGGTCAGAGATGGACTCTGCGACATCGTTGAGTCAAATGACGACATGGCTCAAGAAAAAAAGGGTGGGGTATGCGAGGACGCAGCATACCTACACCAGTGCTGATCTGCCGGCTGAAATTGTCGGGCAAATCAGGAAATTGGGAAAGAATCATTTATTTGTCTTGGAAGACGGCCAACAGGATTTGCTGTGCGCGCTGACTGAATTAAGAGAGAGTCCGATTTCGAGAGAGGTCGCCACAGCCCAGATTGAGCGTTATCTGCTCAATAAAAAGATACAGGAAGTTGCTACTGCAGAAATCGCACGCTTGCGTTCTTTGGCAAAACTTGAATACATCGATAAGAGTGAAAACCTGATTGTGGAAGATGCGTCGCCATCTGCGCAGAACCGAAGCGGCAGGCACGAGCTGGCTGAAATCAAATGAGCAAGACCGAGATATGCAATTTAACAGGATGACGAAAATGATGAAACGAATCTGCGCTTGTTTGCTGGCGATGATGTTCGCAATTTACGGCATTTCCTCCCTGGCGGCCGACACGCCGCTCGGGCCAGGAGATGGGTTGAAAATCTCCGTATTCGGAAACCCGGATTTGAGCCTTGAAACAAAGATAAGCGAAGCGGGAAGCATCACGTTCCCGCTCATCGGTGATGTCAATATCGGCGGTCTATCCGCGGCGGACGCTGAAAAGAAAATTTCCGGTCTGTTGACTGGAGGCGGATTCCTGCGCAAAGCGGAGGTCAACATACTGGTCACCGAGTTGCAGAGCCAGCAGGTGTCGGTGCTCGGCCAGGTATTGCATCCCGGTCGCTATCCCGTAGGCGGCAAGCGCAGCGTGACCGACATGCTGGCCGTGGCAGGTGGGGTTGGACCTGAAGGCGGTGATACCGCCACCGTTGTCCGCACGCGAAATGGAAAAACTACCAAGCAAGTCGTTAATCTGGTTGAGATGATTCAGTCTGCTGACATGAAATCGAATCTTGACCTGGCCAACGGCGATGTGGTTTACGTGGATAGGGCGCCCAAATTTTATATCTACGGTGAAGTGCAGCATCCGGGCGGTTACAAGCTGGAGCACAACATGACCGTGATCCAGGCGTTATCGATTGGTGGCGGCCTTACTCCGCGCGGAACTGAACGCGGGGTACGCATCAAGCGCCGCGACGCCAAAGGCAACCTGGTGGAGATAGACGCGAAACACGAGGAGCTGCTGCAGGCTGACGATGTCGTGTATGTGAAAGAGAGTTTCTTTTGATCTGTTTCATTCAAGCCGATGGATTGCAGCCTGATTTTTTTCTATCCCATTTTCCGTTGTCTTTTGATGCTCTTGCCCGAGAGGAGTTTCCATGAATTTTTCTCAGCTCTTAAGCATTCTGCAGGCCCGTTACAAGGTCATTGTATGGACACTGCTTGTCGCCGTAGTTGCCACGACAGCGGTCAGTCTGGCCTTACCAAAAATGTATAAAACCTCTACCACGCTGCTGCTCAACTACAAAGGCACCGATCCTGTATCTGGCAATGTCTTGCCGGCCCAACTGGTGTCCGGCTATATGGCCACGCAGGTCGATATTGTCACCAGCAGACGAGTAGCCTTGAAGGCGGTCGACAATCTCGGGTTGGCGAACCAGCCCGAGTTCAAGCAGCGCTTCCAGAAGCTCACGAATGGCAATGGTTCGATTCGGGAATGGCTGGCCGACTCTTTGCTGAAAATGGTTGAGGTGTCGCCGTCACGCGAAAGCAGCATGATCGAAATCACCGCCAAGGGACGCGACCCTGCGTTCGTCGCAACAGTAGCGAATGGTTTTGCCACCGCCTACCAACAGCTCAACCTGCAAATCAAGGTCGAGCCTTTACAGCAGGCTGCCACTTACTTCACCGATCAAGTAAAGACCTTGCGCGCCAACCTGGAAGAGGCGCAAGGAAAACTATCAAAGTATCAGCAGGACAAGGGAATAGTCAGTACAGACAGCCATCTCGACGTTGAAACGACACGCTTGAGCGAACTGTCCAGCCAGTTGGTGCAGGCGCAGGGACAAGCGATGGAAGCATCTTCGCGCGGCGGTCAGGCGATGGGCAGCGGCGGCAGGGATTCGCCGGACGTGATATCGAACACGCTGATTCAGAATCTGAAAGCGTCGTTGGCGCAGGCGGAAGGAAAATTTGCGCTGCTGTCCCAGAACCTGGACGTAAATCATCCACAGTACCAGGCCGCAAAAGCCGAAGTGGACAGGTTGCGTTCCGAGTTGAACAGCAACATCAGTGCGACCAATAACGGCGCCGCCAATAACGGCCGTATCTTGCGTCAGCGCGAGGCGGAAGTGCGCGCCGCGTTGACGGCGCAGACGGCCAAAGTGTTGCAACTCAACCGCGCTCGCGACGAGATGTCGGTGCTCGTCAAGGATGTGGAAAGTGCGCAGCATGCATACGATGCCGCTGCTTTGCGCTTGACGCAAACAGAGCTCGAGGGGCAGTCGCATCAATCGGATGTCTCGGTCCTCAATCCGGCAGCGGCGCCGATGTTTCCTGCAAGTCCCAATATACCGCTGAACGTGGTGCTGTCGATACTGTTCGGCTGCATGCTGGGACTGGCTTTGGCGATATTGACTGAGTTGGCGAATCGTCGCGTGAGATCCAGTGTCGATCTGGTCAATGTACTGAAAGCGCCGGTGCTTGGCACCATCGAGTGGGGCAAGCCCGTCCGCAGATTTCCCTTCTTTAATCTACTTTTAACGCGATGATCGCGCGCAAACTGGAAAGGTCAAGCAAATGAGTAATCCGGTAAGTTCTATCGTCGGCGTTCCTACGGCGTCTCGGAAAGACGCCAACATGGGGCTCATGCTGGTTGAGCAGGGAAAGATGACTTCGGACGAAGTGGAAAGCGTGCGTCGCCTGCAGAAGGCCGAGGGACTGCGCTTCGGCGAAGCGGCGCAACGGCTTGGCCTGGTTACCGAGGCGGATATTCAACAGGTGCTGGCGCACCAGTTCGATTATCCCTATCTGCAGGCTGGCGGAGGAAACTATTCGCCGGAGCTCATGGCTGCTTACCAGCCGTTCAGTGCGGAAGTCGAAATGCTGCGTTCAGTACGCAGCGAGTTGATGCTGCGTTGGTTCCGACCGGGGCGCAAGAGCCTGGCGATTGCCAGCGCCAACCCCGGCGACGGCGCCAGCCTGCTGGCGGCCAATCTCGCCGTTGTGATTTCGCAGCTCGGCGAGCAGACGTTGCTGGTCGATGCAAATCTGCGTAATCCAAGTCAGCACAAGATATTCAATCTGGATGCCGGTCGTGGACTGGCCGATGTCTTGGCTGGACGTGCCGGTTTGGACATGCTGGAGATGGCTGAATCGTTCGTCGACCTGTCGTTGTTACCGGCCGGATCGCCGGTGCCCAATCCCCAGGAATTGATCAGCCGCGCAAGCTTCGTCGCAACGAACAAAACGTTGTGCGAGCGCTTTGACATCATTTTGTATGACACTCCGGCGTTCTCAAGCGCAGCGGATGCCTTGACGATCGCTGCACGCGCTGGAGGCGTGTTGCTGGTGGTCCGCAAGGATCATACCCGGATGGCTGATCTCAGCGCTTTTAGCGATCAACTACGCCGTAGCGGTACTGAAGTGGTCGGCTCGGTAATGGTGAGTTTCTGAGATGAAGAATTTCATTTTTCCGCGACAAGCCGGTGTTTCACTGCCAGCCGGAAGAATGGTGTTTTGGATCCTGATGGTCGCGTTGATCTATCAGGCGGTGCTATGCGCAATTCACACCAATGTTCATGCCATTTCGGTTGCCGGCGTAGGGCTGACGGAAGCCGTCATCTACATCGCATGCATTACGGTCCTGATCAAACGCATCCGGCTTGAGTTTGTGGCCTTTGCAACTTTGGTGGCCGCGTACCTGTTCCTGATGGCGATTTTTCGCAATCAATTGGACCCGAAGGGATTCAGAGACGTGATGATTCCCATCTTGTTCTACGGAGTGGGACGGGAAATCGGCAACGTCAAATACGCAGACAGCTTGCTTAAGCTGATGGTCTTGGTCGTGCTTGCATTCGGATTTTTCGAGTTGTTCTTTCTTGATGCGTTTTCGCGGATCTTCAATATTTTTCCTACTACGTCAGCCAAGGCAATCTTGCCGCCGGCTCCAACTGGGCGAAAGATAGTGTGTTAGGGCTGAACGGGATGCGGCCGGAAGGGATTGGCCGCACGATTTTGCCTTCACTGATTGGCAACCACCGGATCTCATCGATCTTTCTGGAACCTGTTTCGCTAGGAAATTTCGCCGTCATTATCGCGGCATGGGGCTTGTCGAAGCGCAGAGACGAGATCAAGGAGATGGTTTTTTTCCTGTTGGCGGCCGCCATCATGATTACCTTGAGCGATTCCCGCTACGGCATGATCACCGTCGCCGCGCTGGTCGTAATGCGTTGCCTGCCGCTGCACAAAGCGAATATCTGGATGATTGCTCTGCCATTGATTAGCGTGTTGCTGTTGCTGTTTCTTGCGGCGTTCTTTGGCGCCAATATAGCGACAGTGTTCTCGGCCGGCTTTTTGTGAGCGGAAAAACATTGCTGAATCTGGACCTGGGAATGATATTCGGTCTGGACGGATTCAATACCAGTTTCGGCGACATGGGATATCCATCCTTGTTTACGCGGCTCGGTCTGCTGCTGTGCATTTTCCTATGGAGCGCGTTCTGGATGCTGAAAATGGCGGACGAGAGAGGCAATCGATTCCGCACGTATATCACGCTGTACATGTCCCTGATCCTGTGTGTGAGCGGGACCTCTCTCTTTGCCTTGAAAACAGCCGGAATTCTGTGGTTCCTGGTGGGCTGCACCGTGGGCCGTCCGAAAGAAATGCAGGCGGCGTCATCCGCAAACGTATCGCAGCCGTCCAGCATCTGAAATGAAAAAGGAATCCAAAAATGCCTATTAAAGTTGTGCACATTGTGCGTCAGTATTCTCCTTCGATAGGAGGCATGGAAGATGTGGTCCAGAACATCGCCAGGCAACAGCGCGAGCACCACGATCAGATTCCCAAGATCGTCACGCTCAACCGCCTGTTCAGAAATTCCGACGAATTTCTTGCTCCTGAAGCGCAGATCAACGGCATCGGCGTAGTCCGGTTACCGTTTCACGGCACCAGCAGATACCCACTTTGTCCGCAGGTGCTACAGCACGTGGCGGACGCCGACGTAATTCATGTGCATGGGATTGATTTCTTTTTCGACTATCTGGCGGTCACCAAACCACTGCATCGACGCCCCCTGGTTGCCTCCACCCATGGCGGCTTTTTTCACACCAAGTTCGCGTCGAAATTAAAGAAGATCTACTTTAATACGGTAACGCGCGCTTCTTCCATGGCTTACGACAAGATCATTGCCACCAGCGATAACGATGGCGACATTTTCACCAAGATCGTCAGCCCGCCGAAATTGGCTGTCATTGAAAACGGCGTCAATGTGGAAAAGTACAGTGGCCAGGCTGCGTCTGTGTCCTCGAAAACGATGATTTATTTCGGCCGCTGGTCTGTCAATAAAGGCCTGCTGGAAACGCTGGCTCTGTTCAAACACCTGGTCGCACGCGAGCCAGACTGGAAACTGATCATCGCCGGCCGTGAATACGATCACACCGCAATCGAACTCAGAGTTGCGGTGGAACAGCAGCATCTGACGAGATCTGTGCAGATAGTGCCAAATCCCACCGATCACGAACTGGCCTGCCTGATCGGACAATCCAGCTATTTCATATGCCTGTCGCGGCATGAAGGCTTCGGCATTGCGCCAATTGAAGCGATGAGCGCCGGATTGACGCCGGTGTTGAGCGACATTCCACCATTTCGCCATTTGATCGAGCAATCAGGGATCGGGCTTCTGCTTTCGGCAGGGAACGGCGCAGACAACATGGTCGGTCTGTTGAAATTGCACGAAGAGACGCAGGCGGCATATGCACAAAGACGGATACAGGTCCAGCAGTTCGCGGATCGCTATAACTGGCGGCGTATTGCAGACAAATATGTTGACGTTTACAGAGACCTGACGGATTGAACCCGACTGAATGGATGGATTCGGATCATGAGGATTGCTTTGAAATTATCTGGTGCCAGCCATGAATAAGACGCGAATTGACGCAATCACGGGTTTGCGCGGATTGGCGGCACTGCTGGTTGTGTACGGCCATTCGGTGGACTGGTTTTCTCTTCCCTGGAAGATCAATTCTTCCGGAGAAATCGGCGTGATGATTTCTTTTCGTTGAGCGGCTTTCTCATGGCCTATCTCTATCTTGGAAAGACATTTTCGGTCCAGAGCGTGGCCGACTATGCGATAGCTAGATTCTCACGCATCGCGCCTGCTTATCTGGTCATTCTGTTGTTCTCATTCCTGATCTACACATACCTGGACCCGAATTTCGTGTACGGCATTTCCAGCAACAACATCCTTCGCCACATTTTTTTCTCCGGCAACGTGTCAGTGTTCTGGAGCATCACACCTGAAGTCGAATTCTATTTTCTATTCGTTCTGGTCTGGGCCGCAGCCAGTCGCTATACCACACGTCACGATATGGTCGGCCTCGCATTCCTGACATTCGGCGCCTTGATTGTGCTGTCGTATCGGGATATCTTTCCTGGAACTTTTGTTGGCTCAAAGCTTCACTATTTCGTGTTTGGGGTGATTGCCGGAATAATTCGTTCGAGAATCAGGACGGAGAACCAGAGTGAAAAATCACTCACCGTCTTGCATGCGCTGCTGATTGCGTCGATGGTGTTGATGGAAAGCGGATGGGTGGCCTTTCCTTTTTCGAGCAACAAGGAATTCTATAACAGCATCTTGACCGCCGTTTTCGGCTCCTTCCTTGTCTTCGGGTTTTCTTTCCCATCCGTGCCCGGAAAATTTTTCTTTGAAAACAAGTTCATCGTTTTATGCGGGGAATGCAGTTTCTCGATCTATTTGCTGCATATGCCGATCATTTATCTATTTCATAAATTTCTTCCATCGCCGTTTCAGATGGTGTTCCTCATTCCTTTTATGGTTCTTATCCTGGCGTTTTCGTGGCTCAACTATCAGCTGGTTGAAAAGCCGGGGGCGCGGCTAATCAGGTTTGTGGGAAATGCAGTTAAACAGAAACTCATTCCGATCTATCCGCTGGCGTCCCGCCCTCAATCCCTCTCCGTTGAAAGTGAAACCAGATGATCAAGATCCTGCCAATGAGAGCGCGTGGCGACGCCAGTCCGTCCTCCGACATGTGGCGGCGGGCGCTGGCCGTCGTGGTGACTGTCGGATGCGTCTTGTTTTGCAATCTGGCGGTTGCCGGTTGCCTCGATGATAAGCGCAGGGTCGGCGTCAACCTGAGCGGCGCCGAGTTCGCTGCGGAAAAATTGCCGGGAACAGTCTTTAAGGATTACGTTTATCCCGATCCGGCCGACATGCGTCATTTCCAATCGCTGGGCATGAATACCTTTCGCCTGCCTTTTCTGTGGGAGCGGATACAGCCACAATTATTCGGCGCGCTTGATCCGGGAGAATTGCAACGGATAAAAGACACTGTCGCGACTGCGCAATCGCTCGGAGTGTGCATTATTCTCGACGTACATAATTTCGGACAGTATCGCGGCAATCCTATTGGTTCGTCCGGCGTGCCGCGTGCTGCCTTTATCGATTTGTGGGCGCGTCTGCTGACAACGTTCAAGGATCCTGCCAACACTGCGTTCGATTTGATGAATGAACCTGCAAAAATGTCAGTGGCGGCCTGGGCATCGACCGCGCAGGAGACGCTTAACGTTTTGCGTAAACGCGGTTCCAAGCATTTGATCATGATTCCGGGCGGTGGCTGGAGTGGCGCGCATTCCTGGGATACGAAAGATATCGGCGTGTCGAATGCCGATGCTTTCCGGTCATTTCGCGATCCCGAAAACAATTACATGATTGAAATGCATCAGTACGCTGACGCCGATTCCTCCGGTACCAGCAACACTTGTGTCGATCCCGTTCGCTTGAGTGCGGTGATGGCAAACGTCACGGTATGGGCCAATTCGACCAAGCAGAAATTGTTTCTCGGTGAATTCGGCGTTGCCGTCAATGGTCCCTGCTTAAAGGCGTTGATGGCAATCATGGAAGGCATGAAAGGCAGTTCTGCCTGGGGCGGCTGGACCTACTGGTCCGCTGGCAAGTGGCTAGGGAGCTATCCGTTCAGTATCGAACCAGATGATAACGGTGACAAGCCGCAAATGGCGATTTTGAAAAATTACATGCCTTAGTGAGATGCGAGGCAGGGCGCAGATTTTGTTTTTATGCATTCGTTGTAGCAGATAACAAAGAGGGATTCGAATGAAAATTTCATTGATATTGGCAACGGTAGGGCGCTCGGAAGAAGTTGCACGGTTATTGGCCTCGCTGGATGCGCAGGACTATCGCAACTTCGAATTGATCGTGGTTGATCAAAATCAAGACGACAGGCTGGTGTCGATGCTCGCATCGTATCGCGAGAAATTTGCAATTCGACATGTGCGATCGGCTGCGCATGGCGTGTCGCGTGCGCGCAATGTTGGTCTGGAATTGGCGGATGGAGACGTAATTGCTTTTCCGGACGATGATTGCTGGTATCCGGAGGGCCTGTTGCAAAAGGTCGTCACTATATTGAACACTCATCCTGAGTTGGACGGAATTACCGGGCGTTTTACCGACGGCGACGGCCTCACCGAGGGGCGTTGGCTAGAAAGCAGCACGCTGCTGAATCGCTTTAATGTGTGGCGCGGAGCGATCGAATTCAGTATCTTCTTGCGCCGCCGCGTGGTTGATGCGGTGGGAAAATTCAACGAATCGCTAGGCGTTGGCGCTGGAACGGCTTGGGGCGCTGCGGAGGGCACCGATTATCTCTTGCGCAGTCTGCGGCACGGCTTCAAATTGAAATTTCTGGTCGATTTGACTTTGCATCATCCAGTCAAGACCACCAATTTCGACGACGGCGCTTGCAGCAGGCAGAAGAAATATGAAACTGGAATCGGCCATGTGATGCGCATCAACGACTATCCGCCCTGGTATTTCCCAGGCACCTGCCTGCGGACATGCGCAGGCATTGTATTGGCCATGGCGAAGGGGGATTTTCCAAAAGCCCGATTCAAGTACGTCAGCGTACTGGCGCGTATGCAGGGTTGGCGTGGTTAAGCCGACGGAGCGCGTAATCATGTTTGAATTTTCTACCAGATCAAGGGCAGCATGAATCAGAAGAGGATCAGCGGCGGCTTGGCATCGGGATCGATCTGGTCGATCGTGGATAACCTCGCGCAGCAGGTGCTGTCATTTGCCGTTTTTGCGGTTCTTGCGCGCTTTCTGGCGCCGGATGCTTTTGGCTTGCTGACTATTGCGCATTTGTTCATCTTGTTTACCCGATTGGTGGTCTTCGACGCGATTGCCATGCCTATCGTGCGTACTGCCATCCCGAACGACAGGCTTTATTCATGGGTGTTTACGTGTTGCGCTACGGTTGGCCTGTTGCTTGCCGGCGCGATGTTTTTTTCGGCCGGCGTGGTGTCTTCCATGTTTCGAGCGCCGGAACTGAAAACGGTGTTGCAGGGGATGAGCCTTTCGATCCTGTTCTTCGGCCTGGTACGTGCTTATGAGGCGCGGCTTGTGCGCAACATGATGTTCCGTCAGCTTGCAATCCGTTCGATTTTTTCAGTAACGATCGGCGGCGCTATCGGAATCGCACTCGCCGCCAGCGGTTGGGGGGCGATGTCGCTGGTGGTGCAACAGGTGACAGCGTCCGGTTTGGCGCTGGTGCTGGTGGTGCTGCAGAGCCGCTGGTTGCCGAGCATGGTGTTTGATGTCGCGCTGACGCGCAAATATTGGCATGATATTCGGCAGGTGGGGCTGACCGGCGTGCTGGGATTCGCCAACACCAATGGCGATTCGCTTTTGGTGGGGATTTTCCTGGGACCGTATGCCACCGGTCTGTACAACCTGGCAAAGCGGGTGACCTCGTCCGTATATCTGGTCATCTCCAGTTCGATGCACAGGGTCGCACTGCCGGTGTTTTCCGATGCGGGGATGGATCTGGCGGCACTGCGTCGTGGCTATTTGAAGATTCTCGGTATTACGCTGTTTTGCGTAGCGCCCTTGCTGTGTTTCCAGGCCGTACTGGCGACACCTCTGGTGGTCACGGTTTTCGGCCAAAAATGGCTGCCGGCGGCGCCGATCATTGGTGCCTTGGCGTTGCTATATCTGATCTCGTCGATTGTGCAACTGAATGACTACTTGTTCTTCGCACTGGGAAAAAACCGCGTCCCAGTGTTGCTTGGCATCGCCCAATTGACGCTCGCGACCGGCCTGGCGGCCATCTTTTACCGTTTCGGTCTGCTGGGCATGAGTCTGTCCTTCTGCGCTGCCTATCTCATGGTATTTCCGGTGTCGCAATCGCTGTTGAGCCGAGAGCTCGGCTTGGATTTGCGCATGACCTGGTACGCGCTGGCGCCGCCTTTGGTGGGAAGCCTCATTCTACTTCTTGGATTGGGCGCTTATCTATTGCTGATGCAGCAGCATTTTACCAATGTGATCGTGGTTGGAGGAGGGGTTCTTGTCGCCTGTTTGCTGTATCCGTTGATGGTGATTGCCACCGGATGGCATATCAGGGCGGTCAACGGTTCCTGGCATGAATTATCTCTGTCGGTGATTCGGCTGCGTTGGTTTTGCGCGCGGTAGATGCGTGCATCTGTCGAGCGATGATCAGGCAAGGGAAATGCGACGACGAGGATTTTGCATTTGTTTGTTTCGGATATTGCAGTTAGGAAGGAGTTGTCGATGAGTGTCGAAAAGATCATTCCGATCGCCGGGTTCCCCGTCGTTAACACGACGTCACCGGCATTGAGCAGATATTTGTTGCGCACAGTGCGTGCCAATAAAAAGGCGACACTACTGTTCGCCAACACGAATTTCATTGTTCAATGCCGCTATCTGCTTGACAAGATCAAGAGGGGCTCCGTGACGATTGTCAACGACGGTGTCGGCATGGATATCGCGGCATATCTGTTTCTCCGAGAAGCGTTCTCGGAGAATTTGAATGGCACTGATTTTGTACCGCACTTATTTTCCGCTGCGAGAAAACCCTTGCGCGTGTTCATGCTGGGCGGTAAGCCGGAGATACTCAAAAGATCGGTTGAGCACGTCAACAATATGTTGAATCAGGAGGTAGTTGGCAGCTGCGACGGTTACGACGGCATGGCAAGCAATCACGCAATGCTGGTGGACTCGATCAACAAATCGCGGGCGGAAATTGTCTTGGTGGCGCTTGGCAATCCGATTCAGGAAGAATGGATTCTCGCCAATCGTCAGGCCCTGACTGCCAATGTGGTTATCGGTGTTGGCGCTCTGTTCGATTTCTGGAGCGGCGATAAGCCGCGCGCACCGCGTCTGGTGCAACGTACCCGACTCGAATGGCTGTATCGACTGTGTCTTGAGCCACGTCGATTGCTGCGCCGTTATACCGTCGACATCATGAGATTCCTGATTTTGTGCCGCAAATATCGCGAAGGAAAACGACAGGCTTGAAATGACTGGTCAGGCGCTTGCCGGCAGATCGATAGAAGCCGACGCCGTCGAATCTTATTAACTTATTCCATTTGATGAGGTAGGAAACATGAAAGCAATGATTTTAGCTGCCGGTAAAGGCACGCGAGTTCAACCGTTGACCTACGATCTCCCCAAACCGATGATTCCGATCCTGGGCAAACCTGTCATGGCTTACCTGGTCGAGTACCTCGCAAGTTACGGTGTACGTGACATCATGGTGAACGTCAGTTACTTGCACCAAAAGATAGAAGAATATTTCGGCGACGGAAATCAGTTCGGGGTACAGATCGGCTATTCCTTCGAAGGCTATGTCAACAGCAGCGGCGAAGTGGTGCCTGAACCTTTGGGCTCGGCTGGCGGCATCAAGAAGATTCAGGAGTTTGCAAATTTCTTTGACGAAACCACCATCGTGATTTGCGGCGATGCCTTGATTGATCTCGATCTGACCTCCGCGTTGTTCGAGCACAAGCAGAAGGGTGCATTGGCCAGTGTCATTACCAAGGAAGTGCCTTGGGACAAAGTGCACAACTATGGTGTGGTGGTGGTAGATCAGGAGGGCCGGGTACAGTCGTTCCAGGAAAAACCACGCAAGGACGATGCCTTATCCAATTTCGCCAGCACCGGCATATATATCTTCGAACCGGAAGTCATCGATCTGATCCCTGCGAACACAACGTTTGACATCGGCTCCGAGCTGTTCCCGCTGATGGCGCAAAAAGGTATGCCGTTTTATGCGCAGCAGCGCTTTTTCAACTGGATCGATATCGGCACAGTGACCGATTTCTGGAGTGTGCTGCAAAGCGTATTGCAGGGCGAAGTGGCGCAGCTGGAAGTTCCGGGAACGCAAATTGCCGACGGTCTATGGGTCGGTCTCAACACCAGCATAGACTGGGATGGGACGACCATCGAAGGGCCGGTCTATATCGGTTCAGGATGCAAGATCGAGGCCGGTTGCAAGATCATCGGCCCGACCTGGATCGGCCATGGCAGCCATCTGTGTTCCGGAGCGGAGGTAGTGCGGAGTGTGTTGTTTGAATACACCCGCATACTTGATAACGCGCATCTGGACGAGGTCATTGTGGTCAAGGAATACAGCGTTGACCGTGCCGGCAATATGCGCAAGTTGCCGGACGCAGGCACTGATAATTGGGGCGACGCACGTGACAGGTTGCCGGAAAAATACGCGGAAGATAAAGCCTCTTTATCGTTGAGTGATCTATGAACATCTATCCCGTCATCCTTGCCGGAGGCTCCGGAACGCGCTTGTGGCCTTTGTCTCGCGAGGCATTGCCGAAGCAATTGCTGCCGTTATGTTCGGATCGCTCTATGTTGCAGGAAGCATTGTTGCGCCTGTCTGAGTGGCCGGAATTGATGCCGCCGCTGCTGACCTGCGGCGATGAGCACCGGTTTCTGGTGGCTGAACAAATGCGCGCAATCGGCATTGTGCCGCTCGATATTTTGCTGGAGCCACAAAGCAAAAATACCGCGCCATCAGTCGCGGTGGCGGCGCATTATCTGCTGCAAAAGGATAAAGATGCGGCGATGCTGGTGCTGCCTGCCGATCACGTGATTGGCGATGTCGAGGCTTTCCATATGGCGGTCCAGCGCGCGATATCTGCCGCCGAAAGCGGTGCGTTGGTGACATTCGGCATCGTGCCGTCCGGCCCTGAAACTGGCTATGGCTATATTCGTCGAGGTAAAGCTGCGTCGCAAGGGGGCGAAGGTTGTTATGCCGTCGAAAAGTTTGTCGAAAAGCCAGACCGCGCTACAGCCGAGGTGTTTGTCGCCGATAAGGCCTATAGCTGGAACAGCGGCATGTTTTTGTTCAAAGCAGACCGCTATCTCGACGAGCTGCGGGAATTTCGGCCAGCCATCGCAGAGAGCTGCAAAAAGGCTTTCGATGGTGCTTACCACGATCTCGATTTTTGTCGTTTGGATGAAGCTTCTTTTGCCGTTTGTCCAGCGGAATCGATTGATTACGCCGTGATGGAGAATACGCGTCACGCCGTAGTGGTTCCGGCTGAAATTGGCTGGAGCGATGTCGGTTCATGGTCTGCGCTGTGGGAAATACTGGCAGAAAAAGAGGGTGATTCCGAAGGTAATGTGCTGCGCGGTGACGTGTATATGGACGATGTGCAGAACTCGATGATTCGTGCGGAGAATCGCTTTGTCGCGGTGATCGGTGTCCAGGACCTGGTAGTGGTGGAAACCAAGGATGCGGTACTGGTGGTGCACAAGGATCAGGTTCAGAGTGTCAAGAAAATCGTCGATGACCTCAAGAAAAATAGCCGCACCGAGCACATGAATCACACGCGCGTCTATCGGCCTTGGGGGCATTACGAAGGTATCGACGCCGGCGAGCGCTTCCAGGTCAAGCGCATTACCGTCAATCCCGGCGGGAAACTGTCCCTTCAAATGCATCATCACCGCGCCGAGCATTGGGTGGTCGTCACGGGAACGGCGCGGATTGTTTGCGGTGAGGAGGAAAAGCTGCTTACCGAGAATGAATCCACCTACATCCCGATCGGTGTCAGGCACCGCCTGGAAAACCCCGGAAAGATGCCCTTGCATCTTATCGAAGTGCAATCCGGAGGCTATCTGGGAGAGGATGACATCGTTCGCTTCGACGATATATATAAACGCAGCTGAAAACGCAATCGCATACACGTGCTGAATATATTCAATCCGTCGGCTGGATGGATCAACAGCTGAGCGATTCTTGCTGTGGCGTCCCGCAGCGCTACAAACCAATTTTTATCACAGTGAGATTGAGGCTATGCTCCCACTCGAAAAATCGATATTTAAAGCTTACGACATCCGCGGTGTTGTCGGAAAAACGTTAGATGCAGGTATTGCGCATCATATCGGTCTGGCTTTTGGCGGTGCTGCCCGCGCCTTGGGCGAAAAGACGGTTGTTATCGGTCGGGACGGCCGTTTGTCCGGCCGCGAATTGACCGCTGCACTGGCAATCGGGTTACAGGAAGCCGGCGTGGATGTGATTGATTTAGGAATGGTCGTCACCCCGATGGTGTATTTCGCCACCCACGTCCTTGGCGCCCAATCCGGCGTAATGATAACTGGTAGCCATAACCCGCCTGACTACAACGGCTTCAAGATGGTGTTGGCCGGTGAGGCGATATATGGCGAAACGATACAGGCGCTGTATAGGGAGATCGTCCGCGCCGTCGGCAGTGCGGTGCCGCCGCAGGTTGGCAGGATTGGAGATTACCGCACGCATGATATCAAGGAAGCTTATCTGCAACGCATCCTCAGCGATGTCAAATTGGCGCGCCCCATGAAGATAGTGGTGGACTGTGGCAATGGGGTCGCGGGCGCCTTTGCCGGCGAGTTGTATCGCGCACTCGGGTGTGAGGTGCAAGAGTTGTTCTGTGAGGTGGACGGCACTTTCCCCAACCATCATCCCGATCCAGCCCATCCTGAGAATTTGCAGGATGTGATTCGTGCCTTGCAAAGCGGCGACGCAGAACTCGGTTTGGCTTTCGACGGCGATGGCGATCGTCTCGGTGTCGTCACGAAAGACGGTCAGATCATCTATCCGGATCGCCAGCTAATGCTGTTTGCCGCCGACGTGCTGACGCGTCATCCTGGTCAGAGCATTCTGTACGACGTCAAATGCACGCGCCATTTGGCGCCGTGGATCGCAAGACACGGCGGTACGCCATTGATGTGGAAGACCGGGCATTCGCTGGTGAAAGCCAAGATGCGCGAGACGGGAGCTCCACTTGGCGGCGAGATGAGTGGCCACGTGTTTTTCAAGGATCGCTGGTACGGCTTTGACGACGGCTTGTATGCGGGCGTCCGTTTGCTGGAACTGCTGAGCCGCGAAAATGATCCGTCAGCAGCGTTGAACGCATTACCCCAGTCCATCAGCACACCCGAGCTGCAACTGCAGTTGGTTGAAGGCGAAAATTTCTCACTAATAGAGAAACTGCAGGAAGATGCAGAATTTCCAGGAGCCGAGAAAATCATCAAGATCGACGGCCTGCGCGTCGAATATGTGGATGGATTTGGGCTGGCGCGCTCGTCCAATACTACACCGGTGGTGGTAATGCGTTTCGAGGCCGAATCGGACGCCGCCTTGGCGCGCATACAGTCGGAGTTCAAGCGAGTGATTCTGGCGGCGAAGCCGGAAGCGCTCTTACCTTTTCAAGTACTTCTTTAGATCAATAAAAATTTCGAAGCGGAGACCCACATGAACTCTATCTCAAAACTGCCATTAAAATTTTTCTTCGCAAACACATCAAGAATTACACGCAATATTGTGATGCGAGGGTCGATGCTGAAACTGAAGACATGGCATAGAGGGATGCTGCTTATATTGAATATCCGGCAGCATCTGAAGTTCATCCGCATCCTTAGTCACCCGCAAACCAAACAATTGATTATCAGTAAGCCGGAGTTGACCTACAAGTATTTGAGAAACTACATTTCCTTTAATATTTCTGCAAGAACCGGCTTGTTGATACTGATTTCGCACTATTCATATCTTCAGAAGAATTTCAAAATTGATTTCTTGGAAAACATTTCAACTACCCCCGTCGTGCTTTGGGGACAATATATCGAAGGTATATCATTTGAAATAGTGATGGATTTTCCGCACACAGTCGACCATGAGGGAGATCTATGCCTGATCTTCAAGAGCGATCTGGTGAGTATCTATCGCGTGATTTTTGTCATAGCCGATGGGAGTTTGTTTGAGCTTCCCGACGCACATGTGATGTGCGTATCCAGTGTCCAGGGAATACATGGTTTTCAGGGTATTCAGCAGGCAACAAAACTTTGCCATGACATTCAACCGGCTCAGTTGCTGATGGCCGCATTGAATGGCGTTGGGCAGGCCCTCGGTTTCACTACGATAGTGGGGATTGCCACCAAAAGTCAGATTTGTCAGAGCGAAAAATTTTACTTTTCGTATGACGAGTTCTTTGGAAAATACGGCGATCTTGTCCCGCAAAAGAATTTTTACAGAATTCCACTGCCTTACGCAGAAAGCGCGCTCGATTTAATTCATGCACGTCATCGCAAAAGGACGCAAAAAAACGTGCTTTTAAAAATGAAATCAGGGACAAGGTGGCATCTTCCATTGAGCAGTATCTTGTTGGAGAACCGGCTTACTGTTCAGCAGCAAAAACATGAGTGGTAACACGCCCTAAATAAAGGTCAAATTTTTGTCGATCTATCGTTCACCAAGCAATCAGGATTCTTTCGATCACTACGGTTTTATCGATAACGCCAAGGCCATCGGCATGGTCCTGGTTGTTCTCGGTCATAGCAGAGGGTTGCCGGATTATCTTGTGACGCTGATATTCAGCTTTCACGTTCCGTTATTTTTTTTCATTTCCGGATTCCTGATCAAATCAAGCAAGCTGGACGTGAGCATGTTCCGCAATACAAAAAAGGTATTGCGAACCTTGACCATCCCTTATCTTCTGTTTTTCCTGCTTGCTTTTTTGTACTGGCTCGCTACGCGCAACATTGGCGTGAAGGCTTTGTTGTCTGCCGGTCAGGCATGGTATATCCCCATTGTCGGCCTGTTTACGGGGCTGGAATCTGATCTCTTTGTCGATCCGCCACTCTGGTTTTTTCCTTGTCTGATCATGACGGCGATAAGCTATCACGCTGCACGAAAATTCCTCACATTGACGGCGGCGACCTGCATATTTGTAGCGCTCGCCTTTGCCATTACACTGTTCTGGAAATATTCGCCATACAGACTTCCCCTGGGTCTGGATAGCATGTGGATCGCGCTATCGTTCTATGCGATCGGACAATACGTTCGTGAAAAGAATTTTTTCAACAATATAAAGCCAAGCTATCTGTTCGTTATTTTGTTGATTGCGACGGCGTTGTTTTTTTGTGCGGTGGGAATCAACAACAAGGTCGATCTCGCTAACATGCATTTCGGTCGATTGCCTTCGCTGTATTTGCTGACCGCATTACTGGGAATTATCGCTACATTTGCTGTATCCGCACTGTTTCCAGTGTCTAGAATAGCCTCTTGGATTTCGCAAAATACACTGACAATTTTTCCAGTGCATTTCATTTTCTTGAGCCTGATACGTGGCGTCATGATCTCGTTGCATTTGATTTCCAACGACTACATCTATGGCCTCGCATGGAGCTTGGGTAGCAGCGCTTTCGCGATTCTGCTGTGTGTCCCGCTCGTGTATTTTTTGCGCCGTTTGCCCTTTTCAATAGCCGGAAATCGCTCTTGAGGGTGGCACTGGTTTGTTGTCTTTGGGTAATAAATTTTGGTGCATAAAGAGCGGAGCTCGCTTTTCGCATCGTCCTGCAGTTCGGTAGCATGAATCAAGTGTTTGCGGCCTCCCATGGTTTTTTGGATTGGGCGACTACCTTATTTGCTACAATTTGGAGTGAAAACACATAGGGAGTAAGGCGAATGAGGTTGCAAAATACAGGGGATCGGATGGTAGTTCTGGATACCGAAACCACCGGTCTGAACCCGCGCACTGGCGACCGCGTCATCGAGATCGGTTGTGTCGAGTTGATAAATCGACGCTTGACCGGCAATAACTTTCATCGCTACATCAATCCTGAGCGCGATTCGGAAGAGGGCGCGCTGGCAGTCCACGGCCTGACCACCGCATTCCTCAGCGACAAGCCGAAGTTCGCCGAAATATTCGAAGAGCTGCGCGAATACATCCGCGGCGCCCAAGTCATCATCCACAACGCACCATTCGATTTGGGCTTCCTCGACGCCGAATACAAGCTGTTGGGACATGGACCGTTTAGCAGCGACATCAGCGGCGTTATCGACACCCTGGTCCAAGCCAAGGAAATGTACCCCGGCAAGCGCAACTCCCTTGACGCCCTGTGCGATCGCTATGGCATCTCCAACGCGCACCGGACCCTGCACGGCGCGCTACTTGACTCGGAATTGCTGGCCGAAGTGTATCTCGCCATGACCCGCGGCCAGAACAGCTTCAGCATCGACCATGGCGGCAGTCATAATGACGCCGACAGCGAGGGCGTCACCCTGGAATTGCTACCGCTGGCCGAAATCACGGTTCGCGCAGCCAGCGCCGAAGAACTTGCCGAGCATGAACTCGTATTGAACGGCTTGGACAAGGACGCAAAGGGCACCTGCATATGGCGCCAAGTCCCTGTAGAGGCGACTGAAAATCCGGCGCAAAACTAATCTTGTAAAAAATTTCGACAAGACACTAGCCATAATTAGAAAATGCCCTTATAATTTCGCTTCTTTAGGCGCGTAGCTCAGCTGGTTAGAGCACTACCTTGACATGGTAGGGGTCGTTGGTTCGAGTCCAATCGTGCCTACCAGTATTCTCAGGTTTGTGGAATGCTGGGATAAATTGGGGTTGAGCCCGAATTTATTTTATGAAAATCGTTAGCAGCAAATCATGAATGGAAGCGCAGTATGGCTTCCATTTTTGCTTTCTTCCTCCCGCGTTCGCGGAATCAGAGTCCACTTCAATAGTTTCTTTGCGATTGCGTCTCTCAACTTGCTGCATCGCCAAGGTGATGGCGGCGTTTTCCATTCGTCACTCAAGCAGCGCTGGCCGCTTTTACTCATTTCTCATGCGTCCAGGTGCTGGCTATTTCGAACCAGGTTTGCCAGTCTCAGGATTCACATTTCCCTTAGTTGACCAGTTGTCGGCCGTAGTGCCATCTTTGCTTGTCCGATCATAAGCCTTCACGTGCGTCCCATCCCGTTTTGTATATCCCCTGACGTGAGTGATTTTCGAATTGGTCCCTGTGCCACTGGGGCCAACCGACGTAAGCGGCGAGTCTGCTCCGTGACTAGTTGCGTGACTGTTGCTGCGGGCGAGGGCAGGAAAGGCAAGCGACAGTGCGAGTGCTGCGACGAATAGTTTTTTCATTGTTCTCTCTGATTGATAATTCATCCGGATATTGTTTAGGGAGGACTCGCCTGCAGTGGATCACCTGTGAGGAGGGGGGCTTGGTGCATGCCATGCAAACTTTATTAATTATTGCATAATATCAACATTAGAATTGCCTTGCGACTAACGCTAGTGAGGATGAACCATGAGCGCCAATCATCGAATCGTATCTGGCCGCGCTACTCTTGCGATAGAAGTCATCGGCATTGGCGAACCTGTCGTCTTTTTGCATGCCAACGTTTGCGATAGCCGTATGTGGCGTGGGCAAATGGATGGTGTCGCCACTGACCATAAAGCTATCGCCTATGATCGGCGAGGTTTTGGTGAGACGCGATACGAGGAGGAGCATTTTTCTGCTGTCGCAGACTTGAAGGCTGTGATTGATGCGATGGCGGATGGCGGGCCTGCGGTTCTTGTCGGATGCTCGCTGGGTGGGCAAATCGCGCTCGACTTCGCCCTTCAATATCCGTCTCGTGTCCGTGCCCTGATTGTCATTGCGCCCAATATATCCGGTGCACCCGAGGCAGTCTATCCGCCTGAAATCAATGATTTGATGGATCAACTAAAGAAAGCTGAAGTGGTCGGCGATCTGGATCTAGTGAGCGCGATGAAAGCGCGTCTTTTGTTGGATGGCCCGCTAGAACCGGAGGGACGCGTGACCGGAGCGGTTCGCCAGCTGTTCTTGGACATGCATGCCATTGCGCTTCGCTCCCCGACGGTCGGGGTGAATCTTGATTCCGGGGCCGCTTTCGATCGTTTGGGAGAGATATCGGCACCGTCGCTGGTGATTTGCGGTGACCGTGATTTTCCTCACATTCAAGAACGATGCCGTCATGCCGTGGATGCCATGTTGAACGCGTCGTACCATGCGTTGAGCGGCGCCGCGCATTTGCCCAGCCTGGCACAGCCGGCAGAAGTTACGAAACTAATCGTGGAGTTCATTAATCGTTGTTCTGGCGCTCGGTGATAGATTGGGCGTCGATCGCCGAGAGGGAATTTGAGTCGATTATGATCGGATCAATTCAACCAATTGCAGACTTCAGGAGACGATCACATCTGTAGTTGCAGGTTGATCGCCCTGACGCTATATTACGTATGTCGGAAAAGGCAGACTTGGTTTGGTAAGCCCAAGTCCTTCCAGAAATGGAAGCTCTGTCCCTGCCTCGTGCATGAGTCCCACGACGAACGTCGGATGCTGTCCAAGCATCCATCGTTCGTCCGTGTGGTTCTCAAAATCGACGAACCGCTCCGGTCGAACGACCACATAGGAGTAGTTTATGCATGATGTTGTCATTGCCGGTGCCGGCCCGGTTGGTTTGTTTCTCGCCTGTGAGTTACGCCTCGCAGATATCTCGGTGTTGGTGCTGGAGCAAGCCGAAGATCCACATTCACCCTTGAAGCAGGTCCCGTTCGGGATGCGCGGCCTTTCTGTTCCCACCGTTGAAGCCTTATACCGGCGCGGGTTGCTGGACGATCTCACGGCACCGCAACGCATGAAAAATGCATTGGGCCATGGTGGTGCTTCGACTGCACATTGGATGCAACAGCCGCGCCGTCCGGGTGGCCATTTTGCCGGCATCCAGTTCTATGAAGACAATATCGACACTGCGAAGTGGCCATATCGCCTGCAAAGTCCGGCCGGCGCCAGCATGGCGACCACCATGGAGCACATCGAATCCGTCCTGGCTGTTCGCGCACACGCGATGGGGGTTGAGATCATGCGCGGCTATAGCGTAGAAGGCTTAGACCAGTCGGATAGTGGCGTGACCATACGCGCTGGTGGCGAAACTTTTCATGGGCGCTGGCTGGTCGGATGCGATGGCGGCCGCAGCATCGTGCGCAAGGCTGGTGGCGTTGAGTTTGTCGGCACTGAACCCGAATTCACCGGTTATTCCGTTGAAGTCGAAATGGCCGATCCGGATAAACTCGTTCCAGGCCGGCACTACACGCCTACCGGCATGTATACCTACCAACAGCCTGGCACTGTCGCGATGGTCGATTTTGACGGCGGCGCTTTTCACCGCACAAGGCCGATTACGCTGGAGCATGTGCAGTCGGTATTACGGCATATTTCCGGCGCCGATGTGACCGTGACCACTCTCAAGCTTGCCACTACCTGGACGGATCGTGCCTTTCAGGCGACGACTTATCGCAACGGACGCGTGCTACTCGCCGGCGATGCTGCGCACATCCATTCCCCGCTTGGCGGCCAGGGGCTCAATCTCGGGTTGGGTGATGCGATGAATCTAGGATGGAAGCTGGCGGCGACTATCCGCGGCGATGCACCTGAGGGTTTGCTCGACAGTTACTGCACCGAACGGTATCCACTGGGATCGCAGATACTCGATTGGTCTCGCGCCCAGGTTGCGGTCATGCGGCCGAGCCGGAGTTCACGCGCACTCGAAGCCATCATGCGTGATCTCATCGAGACACGCGACGGTGCGACATACTTCGCCGAGCGTGTCTGGGGCCTGTCCCTGCGCTACGATCTGGGCGGCTGTCATCCGCTGGTCGGTCGCAGTGCTCCCGACTTTGAACTGGCCGACGGGACCAGGCTCGGCGAACGCCTCAGAAATGGCAAAGGCCTTTTGCTGGGCTTTGATCCCGCCGGACCACTTCAAGCGCTGGCAAGCGGCTGGAGTGGCGGGGTGTCGTATGTCGCCAGTGATGCCAGGGACAAGCTCGGCTTGAGCGCAGTGCTGGTGCGTCCAGACGGTATCGTTGCTTGGGCCTGTGAGGTCGCGCCTGACCAGGAGGAGCTTGCACAGGCCGCGTCGCGATACTTCATCAAAGCTTAGAACGCGTGACGAGCGGTACATCCCCTGAGACCGGTGAAAGCGGGTGTGTGCGTTCGGTCCAATCTTGTATATTTTTTAGTGGCTCTGGGTACTTGGCACGGATATTGTACGTACGCCTATCGTGAATAAGCTATGACGTGTTCGGCAGTTAGAACCTGGGCTGGTTAGCTCCGAGAATGATGAGTCTCCGCATGATCAAATGATGTTCAAGTGGAGAGAAGTCCCCTACATCGACAATATTGCCCTGCATTATCGTTGCTTGGTTGTGCGGATAGCAAGGAATTTGCGGGTTGGGAGTGTGGTTCTTCGTTTGCGACGGTGGGGCGCTGTGTCATTTTTGATCCGTCGCAGGATTTGCCGGATATCGAGCGCGATGGAAACCATTTGGCAGGCATCGAATTTGAGGGCGTCACATCGGAAAATGTGTTGATTGCCGAGGCAAGCATCTGGTCAATCTGGCCTGCTCCAGTGAGCAGATGGGGCATCGTTGCGCAGCTCCCCATGTTGATATTGAACGTAAGAACTTGCAGTCGCAGCAAGCAATAAGGCGATTGCTATCACGTTCCAAAGTGACGATTTCATGTCTGCCTCTTTTTGTCCTGTCGGAACTCCCATGCTACGCCTTCTGATTGTAAAAGACCTACCAAATGAAAGGCAGCAGGCGGTAGTGCACCTTTTGGCAATACTCCGCATAGCCGGGCAAGTTCTTCCGCAAGAACCTTTCTTCATCCACAAGCCGCCATACAAGCACGGGCATGACCGGCACGAGCATGAATAAACCCCACCATGCGCCAAGCGCCAGCGGAATACCTGCGAGGAGTGGGAACGCTCCGGCATACATAGGATGTCTTACCAGCGCATACGGTCCGGTCGAGATGACCTGTTGATCTTCGGCGATTTGAATCGTGGAGGCGGCGTAGGTATTGGTCTTGAGCACGACAAAGAATGCGAGAAAGCTGACGATGATGAGTGCATCTCCTGCCAGGGATATATAGGTTGGTACTGGAGACCAGCCGAAGCGGTGATCCAATGCAGGAAAAACCAGCATGGCAATGAAGCCCGCTATCGCGATAAAAATAACGACCTTTTGAGTCGGCTCCTTTTCTGCTCGCGGTCCGGCGTTCATGCGGCGTTCGAGCAGTTTGGGATCTTTGATGGCGAGGTAGGCGGTGATGGAGGCGGAGGAGCCGATAAAGACGAGCGTGAACAACCATCCTTGCCAGTAGTCGACGGTTCCGGCCGGAATGAAAAGAAGGGCCGCCAAGGCGACAGTGCCAAGAAGACTTGATCGAAGTGCTCGAATGTTCAGGCTGTTCATCCCGCAATCCATGTCAGTGTGGACGTTTGCGCCAGCCTTGACCGCCGATTGTTGGCGCAATTCCAGCGATTTGAACTGGAGTCGCGTTCAGCCGCGGATTGGCAGCGCTGTGCTCTACCAGCTTACTACATACGGATTTAACTAGTGCTGGGAAGGTGTTTCCCGCTACCTGGTTGTCAGGGCAGTATTGTCATGGACGCCTCACTGAGGCGTCGAGATCAAACACGAGGCAAGCTATTGAAAGGTCAACGGCGTCACAGGGAGCCGGGGCGACAGTATCTGTGGCCTGCGCATCGCATACTGAAGTGCTTAGAGCGAGCGCTAGGCTAATGGTAACAAGCGCCGAGCAGGTCACGGTTTGAAGCCTGCTAAACAGCAGGAAAATTCACAGGTCATTGGTATTTGTTTTGTAGGAATTATTGCATTCATACGTACGTGACCTGCTTGTCGATACGGAATTTTTCGCGCACATCGATCGATCATCGATGTTTTTACGATTGGTCGAGTTTTACGCACATAGGTTGCGTCGGCATGAGCTTTGGACTCACGGTCATTTGCTGCACAGGTTTTCCCGCCAGTGCGTTGAGCGCCTGCTTCAACTGCCAATCCTTGTCACTGCCAAATTCTTTCTGCGGTAGCGGCGCGCTCCTGGCCGTATCCAGTTTGGCTTGGGTGCGCTGGTCGCGCAGGCGTTGGCGCTCTTTCCGTAGATCGGCAAAGGGATCGGGCGACATCTTGCTGGCATAGGCAGGGCGCGGAATATCCACCTCGCGGTAACCGAGCAGAATGCCATCCATGTCGGCGTTTTTACGCGGCGGCACGATCCAGTCAGGCACTACGCCGTAACCCTCCATCGGACAGCCGTTCGGACGCAGGTTACGTGCATTGCTCCAGACCAGGTAGGTGTCGTCGCGCGTAGCGATGCCGGTTTGCGCCATGCCCTTGCCATAAGTAGGCGTGCCAAGCAGTTTGGCGCGGCCCAGGTCTTTCAGTGCGGCGGCGGTGGCTTCGGCAGCCGAGGCGCTTTGACCGTCGACCAGCACGACGAGCGGCACCCTGCGCCACCAGTCGTCCGCCTGCAGTGGAGCGAGAGGATCCTGGCCGCGCATTACCGGTAGTTCGTAGTCGGGCCAATTGGTGGTGATGCGATGCTGCATCTTGTCATCGCGTTGCAGCGTTACCATGGCCGTCTTGTCGCGGCCTGTGAAGAGCGCCGTGATGCCGATCGCGGCGTTCAGCGCTCCGCCGCCGTTGACACGCAAATCGAGAATGACCGCCTTGATGGATGCTCCCTTTTTGCGCTCTGCCTGTACTGCATCGATATAGTCGCCGATGGCCGGTTCGGGAAAGCTGGCGAGCCGGGTGTACAGCACGTCGCCATCTAGCCGCCTGGCAGTTGCCGGACGCGGCTTGATGATGGCGCGCACCAGTGTGAGCTCCAGCCGTTGCTGCGGTTTGCCGCGCAGTAGCGTGATCTTGAGTGGCGCACCGGTTTCACCTTTGGCGTACTTGGCAACCTCTGTATTGTCTACGCCGACCAAGTTGTTGCCATCCATGGCGATCACCAGGTCGCCGCTGCGCACTCCGGCTTGCGCCGCCGGCGCGTCTGGCACTACGTCAATGATTTGCAAGCCGTCTGGCCGGTTCTCAAAGATGATGCCGATCCCCGGGGTGCCGTTGCGCGTGCGCTCGTCTTCCTTGGCGCGCTCCTGCTGCTCTTTCGCGTTGCGAAAAGTGGCGTAAGGTAGCGTCTTGACGCCAAGACGTATGGTTTCGTCGAGAAAGGCGGGTACATCAATTTCGGTGATGTGATCTTTCTTGAGCACGTCCACCACTGATTTGAGTTCGCAGATTTGTGGCTCCCAGTCAGGAGGGCATGGCGAACTGTCGGTCGCGTGGACGGATGGGCAGAACCCGGACGCAGCGAGTGCGAGCGGCGCCAGCAGTTTTGCCGGCGTGGACCAAATATCGAACATAGCGTATCCCTTGCTGATTGACGTGTCACTCTATCAGTCTCCGGGTTTGCCGAACAACAGTTTTTGCGTCGGATGAGGGACGTGCAAGAGTCGTACAAGATACAGTCAGTGCAGGTTTCGCACATGGTGGTAGGATTGTTCCTCTCGTGAAGGAGATGTGCTGTGGGTGAGGAAAAGAGTTATCCGTATAAGGGCAAGCGGTGATTCCGCGGTTGGAAAAACAGGCCAACGGCAAGTACGCCGCATGTTTTACGATTCATGCCGGTAAAGATAGAACTGGTGAAATTCGTTACGCGCGTGGCGTGCCGACCATCGAGTTCGATTCCGAAGATGAGGCGCTTGGCTACATTCTGGATTTTTCGGGCGACTGGATTGATCAGAATCCCATCTAGGGACATTGTTCAAGAATCGCAAGATTGGTTTGCTGCTGGTTCAGCCTGTTTGATATCAATCAGTATGAGATTTATTTCAATATTCAAATCATGCCTCTACATATAGGTATTGTTGCTTGTTCAGCCGAAGGCGCAGCATTGTGCTATCGGACCATCTGCGCCGAAGGCGCGCAACGTTTCGGCGCCCATGCGCATCCTGAAATTTCGATGCATACGCCATCGCTTTCCGATTACATGGATTGCATCTACCGTGACGATTGGCAGGGTGTGAGCGAGCTAATGCTCGCATCTGCTGAAAAGCTCGCGAAAATCGGCGCCGATTTTCTGATTTGTCCGGATAACACCATTCACCAGGCGCTGCCTTACATTGCGTCGCGCTCCCCGTTGCCTTGGCTACACATTGCCGAAGTTGTCGCGGCGCATGCGGCACAGCGAGGATACAAGCGTCTTGGTTTGACCGGGACGCGTTATCTGGTCGACAGCGAGACGTATCCGGAGAAACTGGCAGCGCTCGGTTTGGAGTATGTGCGGCCCGAGGTCGCCGATCGGGACGGGATCAACCGCATCATCATGGACGAGCTGGTCTACGGTGAATTCAAGCCCGAAGCGGTAGCTTACTTCCAGCAGGTAATCGGCCGACTGAAGGATGCAGGCTGCGATGCCGTGGTGCTGGGTTGTACCGAGATACCGTTGATCATCAACGAAGCGAATTCGCCGCTGAAGACGCTCGATTCCACACGTTTGCTGGCCCGGGCTGCCTTGCAGCGAGCCGGAGTTTGATCCATCCAATCATAATCAACAGAGGACAGACTATGCAGATGGCGGATATACCGTTTGGCACGACGGATTGGGCAACGGTTGAACGCACCGAGCACAAAGGGGAGAATGGCATTGCCTACTGGCAGACCCGGCATTTCGGCGCCATTCGGGTAAGAGTTGTCGAGTACACCCCCGGTTATCTTGCGGATCACTGGTGCAGCAAAGGGCATATCCTGTTTTGCACGGAGGGCGAGCTGCACACGGAGCTGGAGGATGGCCGCAAGTTCGTGCTCAAACCTGGCATGAGCTATCAGGTTGCCGACGGGGCCGAGCCGCATCGATCGTTTACGGCGACCGGAGCAAAGTTGTTTGTGGTGGACTAGTTGTGCGCCTGAAAAAATTGTCTTGAGCTAATTTTTCAGTGGGGCTATGCTGGTACGGCTACTGCTTCAATTCGACGATTTCTTTTTTGGGGAGATCACAATGAACGCCAAGTTGATGCAATTTCTGCGGGACGAAGATGGCATTACTGCAATCGAATACGGCATCATCGGAGGGCTGATCGTGGTGGCGCTGTTTGTCGCAGTCGGATTCCTTACTGGTTCCGATAATGCCAGCGGCTTGAAGGGGATATATCACGCGCTTGGGACGAAATTGACGGGCGTCGGCACAGCGGTTGGTTCATGAGAGCGGGGGGAGCGCGCGTTGCACCTTTCTTTCAACGGTCAACTCAACGCGCTTTACGCCTAATCTTTGGATTGCGTCCGTAACCATCTCATGCGTGATCCCCTTTCCTTGAACGTTACAGTTTTGGGATGCGGATGCGACTCACCATCAAGGCTCCCGACGCGGCAAACATCAAGACCAATGGGTGAAATTGAAAGCCCGCGACATACACCACGCCAAACCATAGTTGCTGGCCCAATGCGTCATGCCATGCGGCGGCGGCCAGTACCATCACCAGCGCCAGCGATGTCGGGATTGGCGTACCTTCAAAATATTTTACCTTGTCGCCGCCATCCGACAATTTCTCGGACGTGACGTTATAGCGCGCCAGGCGCGACACACCGCAGGCGACAAAAAACACCAGAATGATCCGATCCACCAGGCCTTGCATGCCGCAGCCGTAAGCGATGATGGCGGGCGCCACGCCGAAGGAAATGACGTCGGCCAGCGAATCCAGTTCGCGTCCCATGGCCGAACTTTGTGCGCGCCAGCGTGCAATGCGGCCGTCGAGCACGTCAAATATCAGTGCTATCGGAATCAGGCCGCATGCCAGGAAAATATGCAGCACTTCGCGTGTTTGCAGATAGGTCATCACGGAAAACAAGGAGCCGACGCCGCAAAAGGCGTTGCTGAGTGTGAACCAATCGGCGAGATGGAACTCGCGAATCATTGAAAAAGGCTTGGGTTTGGTCATTGAATCAATCCGCGGATTTTTGAATAAATAAGGTGAAAAAAGCGAAATACAGTGGCCGAATTTATCACATCACGTAAGCGCAGCGGCAAACAAGGTGTCGATGGAGCGCAGTTTTGCGCTGGCGTTCTCGCACGCTAAGCTGGCGGGCAGTCTTCGTTCAATACCTTGAAGCGCTGCGCGAAATAGTCGATCAAGGTACGGACCGACGGTAACAGGCCGCGCCGCGATGGAAATACGGCGTGAATAATCTCTGGCCGCGGTCGCCAGTCCGGTAGCAAGCGTATCAACTGGCCTTGGGCGAGTTGATCCTGGATCATCATGGTCGGCAACTGCACGACGCCGACACCGGCCACGGCGGCATCACGCAAGCCGATCATGTCGCCTGTGATGAAGCGCGGAGTGTGTGGCAGCATGACTTGAGCGCCATTCGGCCCGTACAGATTCCAGGCATGGCTTTGTTGTGAAGCGCCCAGCGCCAGGCTCGGCCAATCCGCCAGATCGGCCGGCATCTGCGGCTGGTCGCGCCCGGAAAAAAGCGCGGGCTGGCGACCAGGCATTGGCCGCGCTCGGCCAGCACACGCATGACCAGGTCGCTGTCTGGCAGTGGCGGCGGCCGCACGCGAATGGCGATGTCGAAGCCTTCGCCGACCAGATCGACACGCCGGTTGCTGGCTTCCAGCTGCACATTGACGTGCGGATAATCGATCATGAAATCGGCCAGCATTGTGCTGACATTCGCGTGTAGCAGTGCAATCGGACAACTGATGCGAACGATGCCGCGCGGTTCTGCACGGGTCACTTCAATCGCTTCTTGCGCGGCGTCGGCTTCCACCAGCATGGCCTTACAGTGCTCGTAATAAGTCTGTCCAACCTCGGTCACGGAGAAATGCCTGGTAGTGCGTTGCAACAGCCGTACTCCGAGCCGCTCTTCCAGCAATGCAATGCGCCGGCTCAGTTTGGATTTGGGCATGCCGAGCGCGCGTCCCGCGGGCGCGAAGCCGCCTTGATCGACCACCTGGACGTAATAGTAGAGATCGTTCAAATCCTGCATGGCAACTCCTATCGTTCACAAAATAGAACGCTGAATGCCAATTTTACTATCTGCCGAGCTTATTGTTCCTGTCGTATTCTTATTCCTGCAGCATATTTCGAATTTTGGCAAGGAGAAGGAAATGAAAAGAGTTCTTGGCGTCTATAGCGCACCCCGCCCACATTGGGTTGGCGATGGCTTTCCGGTTCGTTCGATGTTTTCTTATCAAAGCCACGGCAAGCAACTCAGCCCATTTCTGTTACTTGACTACGCAGGCCCGGCTGAATTCGGCCCTGCCGAGCGGCCACGCGGCGTCGGCCAGCATCCGCATCGCGGCTTCGAAACCGTGACGATCGTCTATAAAGGCGAGGTGGCGCATCGCGACTCGACCGGGCAGGGCGGCGTGATCGGTCCGGGTGACGTGCAATGGATGACGGCAGGCGCAGGTATCCTGCACGAAGAGTTTCACTCCGAGCAGTTCACGCGTTCCGGCGGTGCATTGGAAATGGTGCAACTGTGGGTCAATCTGCCGGCCAAGGACAAGATGGCGGAACCTGGTTATCAGGCGATTCGTGACCGCGATATCCCGTCCGTCGCCTTGCCGGAAGGTGCTGGTTCGGTGCGCGTGATCGCCGGCAATTTCGATGGCCACGCAGGACCGGCGCACACCTTCAGCGCCATGAACGTTTGGGACCTGCGTCTGAACCAGGGCGGCATTGCCGATTTGGCGCTGCCGCAAGGCTGGACTGGTGCGGTCGTGGTGTTGCATGGCACGGTATTGGTCAATGGGGAAACCATCGCACGCGATGCGCAAATGGTTTTGCTGGATCGAGACGGCAACAAGGTATCGATTGAAGCCAACAACGATGCGGTCATACTTCTGCTTAGTGGCGAGCCGATTGACGAACCGATCGTCGGTCACGGCCCGTTCGTGATGAACAGCAAGGAGGAAATTGCCCAGGCCATACTGGATTTCAATAACGGGCGTTTCGGACAGGCTATCCATCAGAAGTGACGACAGCTTCCACGACGCAGTGGATAAGATGATGTTACTGGCCGCAAGGGGCCGGTAGCATCATGTATTTTTTTATTTCCCCGACATGCTCGCATCGGTGCTGGTGCCGGCTCCAGGAAATAAATACAGTTGAGCGTATTGCAGCAGCATGATGGTCTTGCCATCAGCAATCCGACCATCGGCGATCATTTGCAGTGCCTGCTCCAACGGCAGTTCCAGCACTTCGATATCTTCTCCTTCTTCTTCCAATCCACCGCCGTCGCCTGCACGCAATTTAGGCTCGTACTCGGCAATGAAAAAGTACAGTTTTTCCGTGACTGAACCTGGACTCATGAAGGCCTCGAATATCTTGCGCACATCGGTTACGCGATAGCCGGTTTCTTCTTCCGCTTCTGCCTTGATGCGTTCTTCAGGACTGGCCTGGTCCAGCAATCCAGCGGCGGTTTCAATCAAGAATCCGTCGTGCCCGTTGCCGTAGGTCGGGAAGCGAAACTGCCGAATCAGGATTACGCTGCGGCGTTCACGGTTATACAACAACACCGTGGCACCATTGCCGCGATCGTAGGTTTCACGCGTCAATGTTTGCCAGGCGCCGTCGGCGCGCAAGTAGTCGAACGTGGTTTTCTTCAGCAGGTACCAGTCATCCGACAATATCTCGACATTGTGAATTCTGACTCTGTCATCGTGCATAGCGGCCCTTCTGGGATTGGTTAGGCGGGATTGTGTTTTCTTAATTTATCATGCAATATCGTGAAATATCAAGAAAAAACGTGCAAAAGGAAGGCCATGCTAACTCGGCAACGCAAGCAACATCTATTGGAAGTCCTGAAGCAAGATGGCCAGATCGTCGCCAAGTCGCTCAGCGAACAGCTTGGCCTGTCGGAGGACACGATCCGGCGCGATCTCCGTCAACTTGCTGAAGAGGGATTATTGCAACGCGTGCACGGCGGCGCATTGCCGGTCTCTCCGGCAATCGGCACTTTCGCCGAGCGCCAACAGATTTCCAGCGACGCCAAGCCAGCCATCGGGCGCGCCGCTGCCGCCATGATCCAGCCAGGGCAGGTGGTGTTCGTCGACGGCGGTACAACTGCGGTGCAACTGGCGCGGCATTTGCCGCGGACGCTGAAGGCAACTGTGATTACGCACAGTCCTTCCATCGCTGTTGAGTTGGTTGAGCACCCGCATGTCGACGTAATCATGATCGGTGGCCGCTTGTTCAAGCATTCCATCGTTGGCGTCGGCGCCGCAACCATTGAGGCGATAGGACGCGTCCGTGCCGACCTGTACTTCATGGGGGTGTGCAGTTTGCATCCGGAAGCGGGTATCAGCACCGGCGATTTTGAAGAGGCATGCGTCAAGCGTGCGTTGAGCGAGGCGGCGCTGCAAACAGTGGTGCTGGCGTCGCCGGAGAAACTGAATACGGCCTCGCCATACCAGATCGCACCGCTGAGTCAGGTGAACGGGATCGTGGTCAACGCCGCCGTTGCGGAAACCTTGATTGCGCCGTATCGGAAAATGGGCATAACGATCACCCTCGCTTAGCTGTTGGCGAGCACGTTGATTTGGAAAATTTGGTGATAGTTGCCAGGTGGAATTGCTGTGGTGGCGCCGACTGATTCACCATCATAAATCCGCTTTTTTCATTTGAATAGCGGGTCGTAGGATATTTGCAACAATATAATTAAATGATGTCAAATATCGATTCTGTCGCGTGGAAAGATTTAATATCAAATCGTCTCCTGACAAAAGAGGTGCTGACATGGGATGGCTTAACAGATTGGCGACGAAGTATATTTTGACGCCGGAAAAACTGGCTGAAAATGAATTACGCGATACGCGCCTTGCATTGTTCCAAGCGGAAAGGCAGTTACTGGAAGCGGAGATGCGGGTTGACTACCATCGTAATGTACTGGCCTTCCTGGAGGCCATATCGGCGGATGGTGTGGAGAGTGTTGCTGAGAGTCAAAGACCACAATTGCCTACTGCGATACAGCACCCGTTGCGTCCTGCTCCTGATCTGGCGTCTTATCGCGGAGCTGCCTGAAATTTTGCGGCAACGTACCGGCTTCGGATTAATGGCGGCTTTCGGTTTCCCGGAAAGCCTGTGATTTTCCCGCGGGCTCATCGTGCGGAAATGCCGCAATAAAAAAGCTCGCGGACCGTAACAGGCTGCGAGCTTTGCTGAGTCTTTCAATGCCTGGACGCCACAGCGCAAATTCACTGCCGCTTATCCAGGCTTTCCCAATCGCCGATCAGGTGGCCTCCTGAATATTTGAAGCCTGTTTACCCTTGGGGCCTTCGGTGACATCGAATTTGACTTTTTGACCTTCCTTGAGAGTCTTGAAACCACCCATCTGAATAGCAGAAAAATGGGCGAATAAATCTTCACTACCGTCATCCGGAGTAATGAAGCCAAAGCCTTTGGAGTCGTTGAACCATTTGACGGTACCTGTTGCCATGATGTTCTTTCTAGTAAATGCACATTGAACTAGCCGTAGAAGCGAGAAACGCAGATCGCCAATCTACTTGCTTACCTTGTTACTGCGAGCCATCCAGGCGAATGTTCTTACCTGGCCTCATGCCGGTTGGCGACCCATTCAACCACTCACCAGTTTAGACAATCCATGGATTTACACTAGTGCCAAATTTGACAGGATTGGGTTATTTGACTGATTTTGAGAAAGAAACAACGCCGCCTATGCCAGGTTAGCGCTAACAATGGATAATTAGTTTCGCCTTATGCTGCAGCCTGTAGTTTTTTCGCGCCGTTAAAGTGTGGCCGGAAGGTGGCAGCTTTTAAATTGGTTACAAGGGAGGGGCGGGGGAGTGAGTCAAGAATTTCCATCGAAAATTGATTTGTGGCTGGTGCTGGTATTGGCGGGCACCGTCGCCTTCGTTATCAGCATCGGTTTTTCCGTGGCGCATACGGTGCCGGCCGCAAAATTTATTTGCTTTGGCGTGGCCGCACTGATGGCGCTGATCGTCTGGGCGTTTTGCGTACCCTGCAAATATGTGCTGGAAGCGGATCATCTGTTGATTCAGGCGGGTTTCATCCGTCAGTGCATCCCTTATCGGCAGATTACTCATATAGATATCAGTTCCAATCCTCGTTCCGCACCGGCCTTGTCGCTGCAGCGGGTGAAGGTGTCTTTTGGCGATGCATATCAATTGGTTTCGCCGATAGAGCGCGAACGCTTCATCCGTATGTTGCGCGACAAGGTGCGCCGAGCTGACTAAGCGAGTGGTGTTTGTGCGTCGCTATCGACGGAACCGGAAGATGTGCATGGCCGATGCATGGGCACAAAACGGATGCCGTGCTTTTCAACCGGCGGGCCATTTTTTTTGAAGCCGAAGCGTTCATAAATCGGCGATGCGGAAGGTGATGAGTTGACCGTAAATTCAGTGCGGCTTTTAGTTGATTCGGCAGCCGCCGTTGCCGCATTCCAAAGCTGCCTGGCCAAACCTTGGCGCTGGAATTCTCTGGCGACAAACAGATGGAATATATGACTGTCGTCGCGAAGCGCGATGAACCCCGCCAGCACCGTGTCTTCGGTTGCTACGATGTAGCGATAGCGTGAATCCGACATGTAGGCGGCTTTCGCGCTGACTGACACGGAATCCAGAAAACGCTCGGCACCGCTGTCATCAGGGCTGATCATGAATTCGCTTAGAAACTGTAGAATCAGCTCATTGATGGCTGCGGCATCGTCGATATGCGCGGGACGTAATTTCATCAATGGAAGTGCAGGGAATTGGTGAGGAGGCCAACCGCTGGTTGGCCCGCATTGAATCAGCGGCGATATCTATCGTCGTGACCGCGACCATGGTGACGGTGGTCGTCGCGGCGATGATCATATCCTCCTCGACCGCCGCCGCGCTGCCAGCCGCCGCGTCGGAGCTCCCAGCCGCGCGGTCCTTGGCGCCATTCTGGACGGTTATACATATAGCCGCTGCGCGCGCGTTCCCAGTGGCCGCCTGCCCAAACATGGCGGCCGCCGACCCAGTTCCAGTAACCAGGGGCCCAGACATAGCCATAGCGTGGCGGCGGCATTGGTTCATATCTTGGTGGCGGTGGCGGTACGCCAATCGAAATGCTCACGCCGACTTGCGCCATGGCCTGGGTGGGAATGAAGATTGCAGCGCTGGCTGCGACGAGTGCCGCCGCGCAGAAAATACGTTTCATGTTCATTTCTCGCTGTTGTTTGGTTGGTGGCATGAACTATACATGTCATTGCCATTATGACAAACGAAGATGCAATCAATTACATCTATATGGAGATCGCTTGCTTGCTGTGGGAAGTCGCGCCGAGAATCATCGTTCGTTGCACCTCAATGACAACAATGTCGGCGCTGCGGTTAGGCAAATTAGCAACACGGCAGGTTGCGCTGCCGCCATATTTACAGGATTTTCTGGTATGATCGATAGCATCCTGTTGCCGCTGTTCACGGCCGGTCAACTAAAACGAATTCAACATCTGTAAGAGCGAGAAAGGCATCCCGGTTATGACACCGCGAACTACCACCACAATCTGTGAGCGACACTAGTCGAGGCCTTTTTCTACCTGCATGATGAAAAAAGCGCGGCTGGTCCGCGTTTTTTTTCGTCCGCGTTTTTGTAAAGTACACGTTCATTCAATTTAATCCGGCGTGGTCCAGGTGACCGCCGATATGGGGCTCAAAATGATAGCAGTCAAACTTCCTGATGGTTCACAGCGTCAATTCGATGCGCCACTGACAGTGGCACAGGTCGCCGCCAGCATTGGTGCCGGTCTGGCCAAGGCGGCTCTGGCCGGCAAGGTCGATGGCAAGCTGGTGGATACTTCCTACCTGATCGAGAAGGATGTCGATCTGGCGATCGTGACCGACAAGGATGCCGATGGCCTGGAAGTCATCCGCCACTCGACTGCCCACTTGCTGGCTTATGCGGTCAAGGAACTGTTCCCGATGCGCAGGTGACGATCGGTCCGGTGATTGAAAACGGCTTTTACTACGATTTTTCCTACAAGCGTCCTTTCACTCCGGAAGACCTGCTGGAATTGAAAAGAAGATGGCTGAGCTGGCCAAGAAGGATGAGCCTGTCACACGTAAAGTCGTGGCGCGCGATGAAGCGATTGCCTATTTTGAATCGATTGGCGAAGCCTACAAGGCGGAGCTGATCGGCTCGATTCCGCAAGACCAGGAAGTCTCGCTCTACACCGAAGGTAAATTTACTGACCTGTGCCGCGGCCCGCACGTACCGTCGACCGGCAAGCTGAAAGTGTTCAAGCTGATGAAGCTGGCCGGCGCCTACTGGCGCGGCGATGCCAAGAATGAAATGCTGCAGCGCGTGTACGGCACTGCCTGGGCCAAGAAGGATGAGCAGGAAGCTTACCTGCATATGCTGGAAGAAGCGGAAAAACGCGACCACCGCAAACTGGGTCGTGCGCTGGATCTGTTCCACTTCCAAGACGAAGCGCCGGGCTTGATTTTCTGGCATGCCAAGGGCTGGACGATCTGGCAGCAGGTCGAACAGTTCATGCGCCGTGTCTATAACGACAATGGTTATCAGGAAGTCAAGGCGCCGCAGATTCTCGATCGTTCCCTGTGGGAAAAGACTGGTCACTGGGAGAACTATCGCGAAAGCATGTTCACCACTGAATCGGAAAACCGCAGCTACGCGTTGAAGCCGATGAATTGCCCTGGTCATATCCAGATTTTCAATTCCAGCCTGCACAGCTATCGCGACCTGCCTTTGCGTTTCGGTGAATTTGGCCAATGCCACCGCAACGAGCCGTCCGGCGCTTTGCACGGCATGATGCGGGTGCGCGGCTTTACCCAGGATGACGGCCATATTTTCTGTACAGAAGAGCAAATTCAGGAAGAGGTTGCCATCTTCGATAAGCTGGTGCGCAAGGTATATCTCGATTTCGGCTTTACTGAAGTGGCGGTCAAGCTGGCCCTGCGTCCAGAAAAGCGGGTTGGCGAGGAAGAGGTTTGGGACAAGGCGGAAAATGCCTTGCGTGAAGCCATTCGCGCTTCCGGCGCTGAGTGGGAAGAGTTGCCGGGCGAGGGCGCCTTCTATGGTCCGAAAATCGAGTATCACCTGAAGGATTCGATCGGCCGCTCCTGGCAGTGCGGCACCATGCAAGTCGACTTTTCGATGCCGGGCCGCCTCGGCTCGGAATATGTGACTGAAGATAATGGCCGTAAAGTACCGGTCATGCTGCATCGTGCTATTGTCGGCTCGCTGGAGCGTTTTATTGGCATGTTGATTGAAAACCACGCTGGTGCGATGCCGTTGTGGCTTGCTCCTGTGCAAGTTGTTATTTTGAATATTTCCGACGCGCAAGCCGAATATGTTCAAAATGTTGCACAAACGCTGAAGAAACAAGGGTTTAGAGTAGAGACCGATTTGCGTAATGAGAAGATTACCTATAAAATACGGCAGCATTCTTTGCAGAAGCCGCCTTATATACTGGTTGTCGGTGATAAAGAGCGTGATGCAAACACAGTGGCCGTGCGAGCGCGGGGCAATGTCGATCTGGGTGTGATGCCTATCGACGTACTGGTGGAGCGCCTCAAGAATGAGGTTGAAACCAAAGCCTGAACGGGGAGACCCGGAGCGCAAGAGCACGGCTTAATTATTTGATTTTTAAAGGAAACTGCAATAGCTACGGACAAGTCACATCGCATCAACGGCGAAATTACTGCGCCAGAATTGCGCTTAACCGGTGTCGAGAACGAAGCACTCGGTATCGTCAGTCTGGCTGAGGCCTTCCGCTTGGCGGAAGAGGCAAACGTTGATCTGGTGGAAATCGCACCGACGGCGCAGCCACCGGTAGCCCGCTTGATGGACTACGGCAAGTTCAAGTACCAGGAGCAGAAGAAGGCGCACGAAGCCAAATTGAAGCAGAAGGTCATTCTGGTCAAGGAAGTCAAATTCCGTCCGGGTACCGATGATGGCGATTACAACATCAAGCTGCGCAATTTGACTCGCTTCCTGGACGAAGACGGCGACAAGGTCAAGATCACGCTGCGTTTCCGCGGTCGTGAAATGGCCCACCAGGACATCGGCATGCGCATGTTGGAACGTCTGAAGGCAGATCTGGAGCCGTACGGCCAGGTCGAGCAGTGGCCGAAGATGGAAGGGCGCCAGATGATCATGATCATTGGGCCTAAGAAGAAAAAATAATAATTTGGGGACAGAGTTTAAGAGCCACCGCAGCGTGGCGAATTACTCTGTCCTCAACTGATCAAGTTTTGTGGTGGATGCCAAGTTACCTTGGCAAAACATCCAAAGAGCAGCAGGCCAGATCCCGCTGCGAAATCCAGTTGTGGCTGCTGTGCAGCTGGGTTTAAACAAGTGAGAGCAGGCATCCAAGCGCAACGAATTGTTGCCACCTGCAATCATGTTAAAAAAGGAGCTGTCCTCAGAGGACAGATAGTGTCATGCCAAAAATGAAAACGAAGAGCAGCGCCAAAAAGCGCTTTCGTGTGCGTCCAGGTGGTACTGTTAAACGCGGTCAAGCGTTCAAACGTCACATCCTGACCAAGAAAACTACCAAGAACAAACGTCAATTGCGCGGTTCCGTCGGTGTCCATGAAACAAACATGGCATCCGTTACCCGCATGATGCCAACCGCTTAACCTCACACTATTAAGGAGTTATTATGCCTAGAGTAAAACGTGGGGTTACAGCTCGTGCCCGTCATAAAAAAGTTCTAGCCCTTGCCAAGGGTTACCGCGGTCGCCGCAGTAAAGTCTACCGTGTTGCCAAGCAAGCAGTCATGCGCGCTGGTCAATACGCGTACCGTGACCGTCGTAACAAGAAGCGCGTATTCCGTGCATTGTGGATCGCCCGTATCAACGCTGCTTCCCGTGAGCATGGCGTGACATACAGCGTATTCATGAATGGCCTGAAGCGTGCTTCGATCGAGCTGGACCGTAAGGTTCTGGCTGACATGGCAGTGATGGACAAGCCAGCGTTTGCTGCGATTGTCAATCAAGTCAAGGCCAAAATCGCTGCGTAAATTATTTGCGTAGTTTTGCCTACGCTGCGGAATTTTGCAGCGTGGCAATCCCGAGCGGGGCAGAGGTCAATACCTTGTGCCCCGTTTCTGTTTTTAATATTCTGTTTTATTTAGTCAGTTGGGGACAGAGCCGCACAGACCGTGTAATTCGCCACGCTTCGCTGGCTTTTAAACTCTATTCTCAGTACTAAAAAACTAGCAGGAAAACTGCATGAACTCCCTAGAACAACTAGTAACGCAAGCCCAAGCCGATTTTGCCGCCGCAGTTGATGCCGCCGCGCTGGAAAATGCGAAAGCCAAATATCTGGGCAAGACCGGCCAGATCACCGAGCAAATGAAGGGACTGGGCAAGCTGGCTGCTGATGAGCGCAAGACGCAGGCGCAGTCATCAATCAGGCCAAGGAACAGATCGAAGCTGCGCTGAATGCGCGCCGTGACGCCTTGGCTAACGCGCAGATGCAAGAGCGTTTGAACGCAGAAGCGATTGATGTCACCTTGCCGGGCCGCGGCCGCAGTGTCGGCGGCATCCATCCGGTGATGCGCTCGTGGCAGCGTATCGAAGAAATTTTCCGCTCGATCGGTTTCGATGTGGCCGACGGCCCTGAAATCGAGACCGACTGGACCAACTTTACCGCACTGAACAGCCCGGAAAACCATCCGGCGCGTTCGATGCAGGATACTTTCTACATCGACGGCAAGGACAGCGAAGGCAAGCAACTGCTGCTGCGTACCCATACCAGCCCGATGCAAGTCCGTTATGCGCGCATGAACAAACCGCCGATCAAGGTGATCGCGCCGGGCCGCACTTATCGCGTCGACAGCGATGCTACGCACTCGCCGATGTTCCACCAGGTCGAAGGTCTGTGGATTGCCGAAGACATCAGTTTTGCCGACCTCAAGGGTGTGTACCTGAATTTCGTCAAGGCGTTCTTTGAAACCGACGATCTGCAAGTGCGCTTCCGTCCGTCGTACTTCCCATTCACCGAGCCATCGGCCGAGATCGACATTGCCTTCGGCAGTGGTCCGCTGAAAGGCCGCTGGCTGGAAGTGTCGGGCGCCGGCCAGGTGCATCCGAACGTGGTGCGCAATATGGGCCTCGATCCGGAGCAGTTCATCGGTTTCGCGTTCGGCTCCGGTATCGAACGCTTGACGATGCTGCGTTATGGCATCAACGATCTGCGCCTGTTCTACGAAGGCGATCTGCGATTCCTGAAACAATTTAACTAAACTGTCGCCGTTCAGCATTCGCAGGAGCATCGACTTCGTCATCCTCGCGTGTGCGGGAGTGATACAGAAGGTGTAGCTCTCTCTGTGCGCTGAATGGTCACCTAAAATCCTGATACAGGTTTTTGAAGGTTTTACCTATGCAATTCTCTGAAAGCTGGCTGCGTTCCATGGTCGATCCGAAGATGACTTCGGACGAATTGTCCCATTTGCTGACGATGTCGGGTCTTGAAGTGGAAGAGGTCGAGCCGGTTGCGCCGCCTTTTACCAATATCGTGGTCGGCCTGGTGGTCGAGACCGCCAAGCATCCGAATGCCGATCGCCTGAATGTCTGTCAGGTTGATGTCGGCACCGGCGCTTTGCTGAATATCGTTTGCGGTGCGCCGAATGTGCGCCCGGGCCTGAAAGTGCCTTGCGCAATGGTCGGTGCAGTATTGCCGCCGGGCGCAGACGGCAAGCCGTTCGAGATCAAGCTCGGCCAATTGCGTGGTGTTGAATCGCAAGGGATGTTGTGCTCCGCGCGTGAATTGAAATTGTCGGAAGACCATGGCGGTTTGCTGGAATTGCCAGAAGATGCGCCGGTCGGCCAGAATTTCCGCGACTACTACCAACTGAATGACCTCAAGTTCACCATCAAGCTGACGCCAAACAAGGCTGACTGCCTGTCGGTGCTGGGTGTCGCACGTGAAGTTTCAGCTTTGACTGGTACGCCGTTGAAGCAACCGACATTCAAGAAAGTCAGCGCCACGATCGACGAGAAATTGCCGGTCAAGATTTCGGCACCGGACCTGTGCGGCCGTTTTTCCGGACGCGTGATCCGCGGCTTGAACGCCAAGGCTGCGACACCGCAATGGATGAAGCAGCGCCTGGAGCGCAGCGGCCAGCGGCCGATTTCGGCGCTGGTGGATATTTCCAACTACGTGATGCTGGAATTGGGTCGTCCGACCCACGTGTTCGATCTCGATAAAATCCATGGCAGCCTTGATGTACGTTGGGGCAAGCCGGGCGAATCGCTGAAACTGTTGAACGGCAATACAGTTGCGGTCGACGATTGGATCGGCGTGATCTCCGATGAGCGCCAGATCGAATCGCTGGCCGGCATCATGGGTGGTGACGCCACTGCAGTGTCGCTGGAGACGCAAAACATCTATCTGGAAGCAGCGTTCTGGTGGCCGCAGGCGATCCAGGGCCGCGCCCGTCGCTTCAATTTCTCGACCGATGCCGGACATCGCTTCGAACGTGGCGTCGATTTTGCTACCACGGTCGAGCACATCGAACGCATCACCGCATTGCTGCTGGAAATTTGCGGTACGCCGGAAACCAAGGTCGGTCCGATTGACGATCAAAGTGTCAACCTGCCGAAGCGCGATCCGGTCAGCGTGCGCACCGCGCGCGCCATCAAGGTCATCGGCGTGCCTTTGTCGGACAGCCAGATCGCCGATATCTTCACGCGCCTGGGCCTGGCATTCACGCAAGAGAATGGCGTGTTTTCGGTGACGCCGCCTTCCTACCGTTTCGATATCGAAATCGAAGAAGACCTGATCGAGGAAATCGCTCGCGTCTATGGCTTTGAAAATATTCCGGCGTTGCCGCCGGTGGCGCCGAACGCGATGTATATCGCGCCGGAACAGCAGCGTTCGCTGTTCACGATTCGCCGCCAGCTGGCCGATCTGGATTATCAGGAAGTGATCAACTTCAGCTTTGTCGAAGAAGCCTGGGAAGCCGATTTCGCCGGCAACCTGCAGCCGATCAAGTTGCTCAACCCGATCGCCAGCCAGATGAGCGTGATGCGTTCGTCGCTGGTTGGCAGCCTGGTAGCCAACGTCAAGTACAACCTGAATCGCAAGCTGAACCGGGTCCGGATCTTTGAAACCGGTGCGGTCTATTCGCGTAATCCGGACGTGCAGAACGGTCCGCTGGCAGTGGCCTGTTTCGAACAGCCGAAGCGTGTAGCTGTGCTGGCCTATGGTCCGCAAGCGGAAGAGCAGTGGGGGCAGGCCAGCCGCAATGTCGATTTCTTCGACGTCAAGGCCGACCTGGAAGCGCTGTTTGCGCCGGCAGCATTGCGCTTTGCCAAATTGGAGCATCCGGCCTTGCACCCTGGGCGTTCGGCGCAAGTGCTGTTGGGCGATCAGGTAGTCGGCTTTATCGGCGAACTGCATCCGCGTCTGCAGCAGAAGTACGATCTGCCGTTGGCGCCGGTCTTGTTTGAAGTCGATGCGCTGGCGTTGCAGCAAAGGCAAGTACCTGCTTACGTCGAGATTTCCAAGTTCCCGGCAGTTGTGCGTGACCTAGCAGTGGTGGTCAAACAAGTGGTCAATGCACAGGATTTAATGGACGTTTTTGCTGCTGAGCAGCAACAAAATCCTGCGTGCCGAATTCTGCAAGCCATTGTTTTATTTGATGAATATCATGGCAAGGGACTGGAAAATGACGAAAAAAGTCTTGCTTTCCGTTTTACCTTGCAAGATACTGAAAATACCCTTCAAGATGACACAGTGGACGCCGCAATGTCAGCTTTAATCGCTGCTGTCAGCAAGGTGCCAACAGCAAAATTGCGAGCTTGATCTGCATTTGAGCAGCGCTAATTGATGATAAAAACCTGCAGCAAAATGCCGGTGCGCGTTGCGCTCCGGCAGCAGCAATTCCAAAAAGACAGGGGCGTAGCCATAGAATGAACAATATGCAGACTGTAGAATTTGAATCCGTTCTGGACGCCGACCTGAACCGGGCCATGCGCGAAGCGCAAGCCCGTTCGCAGGCAGAAAAGAATTTGCCGACCTTGACCAAGGCGGAATTGGCCGAGCTCCTGTTTGAACAGGTCGGCCTCAACAAGCGCGAAGCGAAGGACATGGTCGAGACGTTTTTCGATGAAATCCGCAATGCGTTGGAACGTGGTGAATCGGTGAAGTTGTCGGGTTTCGGCAACTTCCAGTTGCGCGACAAGCCGCAGCGTCCGGGCCGTAATCCGAAGACCGGGGAAGAAATTCCGATCACCGCTCGTCGCGTGGTCACTTTCCACGCCAGCCAAAAACTCAAAGGCATGGTCGATGCTGCAAGCCTGCAGCCGATCCAACAATTTACTACCGCCCTTCAAGCTAATTCATGAACGATCGCATTAGTAAGTCCGAACTGGTCGTATTGCCGCCGATTCCGGCCAAGCGTTATTTCACCATCGGCGAAGTCAGCGAACTGTGCGGCGTCAAGCCACACGTGCTGCGTTATTGGGAGCAGGAGTTTACTCAGCTCAAGCCCGTCAAGCGTCGCGGTAACCGTCGCTATTACCAGCACCATGAAGTGCTGTTGATTCGCCGTATCCGCGAGCTGTTGTACGAGCATGGCTTCACCATCAGCGGCGCGCGCAACAAGCTCGATGGCCGCCTTGGTGCCGAGATTGAAGCTGCGCCGGAGGCCAGGAAAAACGAAGTCAACCTGGTTGAAGTGCGCCATGAACTGGAGCAAATATTGGCGCTGCTGAAACCCAAGACAGAGCAGGTGCAGGCTGTTGAATAGATGCTGAACAAGCGGGGGAGAGAAATCTCCCCTTTTTTATTTGAAATACCGAGCGCTGTCAGTTTCGTTCAATGCCTTCCTTTTCTTGCCGAGCCGATTGAAGAGAGTGCCGCAAGGAACAGGCAATTCGACAGGCTGCAGCGGCTTTGAATTTTGTCACACCAAAAATTACTTATGCTTAACGACCCACGCTTCCCGAATCTTTTCATCCTTAACCATCCTTTGATCCAGCACAAGCTGACGCACATGCGGAGCAAGGAAACCTCGACGCGCACGTTCCGCCAGTTGCTGCGCGAGATCACGCTGCTGATGGGCTATGAAATCACGCGTGACCTGCCGTTGACCACACAGTTGATTGAAACGCCGATGCAGAGCATGGACGCGCCGGTGATCGCGGGGCGCAAGCTGGCGGTGGTGCCGGTGTTGCGGGCCGGGATCGGCATGAGCGATGGTTTGCTGGATCTGGTGCCGTCGGCGCGGGTTGGACACATTGGCGTGTATCGCGATCCGGATACGCATCAGCCGGTGGAGTATCTGGTACGTTTGCCTGATCTGGCGGAACGGATTTTTATTGTCTGCGATCCGATGGTGGCGACCGGTAATTCCGCAGTGCATGCGGTGGATGTGCTGAAGAAGCGTGGCGTCGGCGACGAGCAGATCATTTTCCTGGCGCTGGTGGCTGCGCCGGAGGGTGTTCAGGTGTTCCAGGATGCGCATCCTGGGGTCAAGTTGTATGTGGCTAGCCTGGATTCGCATCTTGACGAGCATGCGTACATTGTGCCGGGCCTGGGTGATGCGGGTGATCGTATTTTCGGGACAAAGTAATTTTTTGCGGTAGCGAGATGGCGCTGGCGGCGTAGGCGCCACAGACTTGCGATCGATTGCGCTTGATACCATCTGAAACGAAGTTAAATGGGGTCGGAGTTTTTTTTCGGCGGGGTTTTGCCGAAAATTACTCTGACCCCTTTTAACGGGCCACGGAGTGAGTGCTGTGGTGCATCAGCTTTGTTTGTCTGATTCTAATTAAAGCGGTTGCTACTCCGTGGATGCTAGCCGGGGTAGCCCGGCAGCTACTCACTTTCTTTGCTTCGCCCCTAGCCGGGCGCCCGAAAGTAAGCAAAGAAAGGCGATCGCACAGCCGTTGCCCGCCTTCGGCGGGTCCCCAAATGAGCCGTGCGCCAGTCGGATGGGACACAAACTCGCTTCGCTCAAACATGTGTCCCATCATTCCCGACTGTCACCCGTCGGGGACCGAAGGGAAGGCAACGTCAGCATGCGAGAAGTCAAAAGCAACATCAAAACCAACATCAAAACCAACAGCAACATCAAAACCAACAGCAACATCAAAACCAACCCCGAGCAGTTAAATGGGGTCAGAGTTTTTTTTCGCGGTCTTTTGCGAAAATTACTCTGACCCCATTTAACGGACCACGGAGTACATCAGATTGTGGTCGATACCTTGCCTGCAGCAACCTTAAGCCAACATTTTCAACACCAGCTCAGCCACTGCAACTGAAGACGCCGGATTTTGTCCGGTAATCAGGTTGCCATCAACTACCGCATAACTGCCCCAATCCGCGCCTTTGCTGTAATCGCCGCCAAGTCGTTTCAATTCAGCTTCCACCAGGAACGGCACGATATCGGTCAGTTGTACCGCTGCTTCTTCGCTGTCTGAAAAACCGGTGACCTTTTTTCCTTTGACCAGCGGTGTGCCGTCAGTTGCGCGGACATGGCGCAATACGCCTGGGGCGTGGCATACGGCGGATACTGGTTTTCCTGCGGCGTACATGGCTTCGATCAGTGCGATCGAATCCTTGTCTTCCGCCAGGTCCCAAAGTGGGCCGTGTCCACCAGGGTAAAACACGGCGTCGTAGTCTTTCGCCTGCACCGTCGACAGCTTGATGGTTGAGGCCAGCGCGGCTTGTGCGGCGCTGTCTTTGCGGAAGCGTTCGGTGGCTTCGGTCTGGGCATCGGGTTCGTCGCTCTTCGGGTCGAGCGGCGGTTGGCCGCCTTGCGGAGAGGCCAAGGTCAGTTTGGCGCCGGCGTCCAGGAAAGCATAATAGGGGGCGGCGAATTCTTCCAGCCAGAAGCCGGTTTTCTTGCCTGTGTTGCCCAGTTTGTCATGCGAGGTTAGTACCAATAATATGTTCATGCGGATTCCTTTTGGTTTAGCGATAAGCGATACTAAGATCGTTCATTCTTCGCCGGCGCGTATCACCAGCTTGCCGAAATTTTTTCCTTCCAGCAGGCCGATAAAGGCTTGCGGTGCATTCTCAAGGCCGTCGACCACATCTTCGCGGTATTTGAATTTTCCGGCGGCGACCCAGCTGCTCATCTCTTTGAAAAATTCCATGTAGCGCGGTTGGTAGTCAAAGATGATGAAGCCTTGCATCTTGATGCGGCGTACCAGCAATCTGCCCATCAACCCCGGTAGATGGTCAGGGCCCTCCGGTTTGCCGGTAGCGTTGTAGTTGGCGATCAGGCCGCACACCGGTACTCGAGCGTGCAGGTTCAGCAAAGGCAGAACGGCGTCGAATACGGCGCCGCCGACGTTTTCAAAATACACGTCGATACCCTTGTCGCAGGCGGCCGCGAGCTGTTGCGGAAAGTCTGTGGCGCGGTGATCTATGCAGGCATCGAAGCCCAATTCTGCCACTGCATACTTGCACTTGTCGGCGCCGCCAGCGATGCCGACTACGCGACAACCCTTGAGCTTGGCAATCTGCCCAACCACCGAGCCGACTGCGCCAGTGGCTGCTGCCACCACCACGGTTTCACCGGCCTTGGGCTGGCCGATGTCGAGCAAGCCCATGTAGGCGGTGAAGCCGGGCATGCCGAGCAGGCCCAGCGCGTAGGATGGTTTGCCCAGCTTGGGATCAAGCTTGGCCAGGTCTTTGCCGTCGGACAGCGCATAGTCCTGCCAGCCGCTGTAGCTCAGCACCAGGTCGCCGACCTTGTAGGCTGGATTTTCCGAGGCCTCTACCCGCGCTACCGTGCCGCCGACCATGACGCCGCCGACTTCAACCGGGGCCGCATACGAAGGCGCATCGCTCATGCGGCCGCGCATATACGGATCGAGCGAAAGATAAACCGTGCGCAGCAACACCTGGCCGGCAGCGGGTACAGGTACTGGACTTTGGTCCAGCTTGAAATTCTCTACAGTCGGGGCGCCGTTCGGGCGCGAGGCCAGCAGGATACGGCGGTTGATGGTTTTGCTTTGTGACATGTTCGCTACTCCTTGAGTGGGATGAAAGCCGGCATTGCTTTGCCGGCGCGGACAGAATCGGTGAAGTGTCTGTTTTACAGCGCCGCTTCGAGGATCTTGCGGCTGACTGCGAGGGTGTGGTCCTGGTGTTCGCCGAGCCGGGTCATGCCGTGCTGTTCGAGTTGCACCAGCACCGTTTCGACCGCAGGCTGGCCCAGTTCATAGTCCGACAAGCGGGTCTTGATGCCCATGCTTTCAAAGAAATCACGGGTGCGTTCGATGGCGAGGTCGATGCGCGCATCTTCGCTGCCTTCGGTAATCTGCCAGACGCGTTCCGCATATTGCAGCAGTTTGGCACGTTTGCTCTCACGGCGTACGGATAGCAAGGATGGCAAGACGATCGCCAGGGTACGCGCATGGTCGATATCGTATTGCGCAGTCAGTTCATGGCCCAACATGTGTGTGGCCCAGTCCTGCGGTACGCCGGCGCCGATCAGGCCGTTCAACGCGAGGGTGGCAACCCACATCAGGTTGGCGCGGGCATCGTAGTCGTTCGGCTCGGCCAATACGCGCGGTCCGGTTTCAATCAGACTCAGCAACAAGCCTTCGGCGAAGCGATCCTGGACCATGCCTTGCACCGGATAGGTCAGGTACTGCTCAACCGTATGAACGAACGCATCGACCACGCCGTTGGCGATCTGGCGAGTTGGCAGCGTGAAAGTTTTGCTCGGATCGAGGATCGAAAATTGCGGGAACACCAGCGGGCTATGGAAGGCCAGCTTGGCCTGGATTGACTTGCGGGTGACGACGCCGCCGTTATTCATTTCCGAGCCGGTCGCCGGCAAGGTCAGCACGCTGCCGAAGGGCAGGGCGCTCGTGATATTGGCGCCGCGCTTGACCGCGATGTCCCACGCTTCGCCTTCAAAATTTGCGGCTGCGGCGACAAACTTGGTGCCGTCGATTACCGAGCCGCCGCCCACTGCGAGCAGGAAATCAATGTTCTTGCTGCGCACTTGCTCAACCGCTTGCATGAGTGTTTCATAGCTTGGATTCGGCTCGATGCCGGCAAATTCATGGATTTCACGCTTGCCGAGTGCAGCTTTGACTTCATCGAGCGTGCCGGTCTTTTTTGCGCTGGCGCCGCCGAACAAAATCAGTACGCGTGCAGTTGGCGGCACCAGATGGTCGAGTTTGGCGATGGTGTCGCGGCCGAAGACGATTTTGGTTGGATTGTAGAATTCAAAGTTCAACATGAGATTTCCTTTGGCAAGTAGACCGCTCAACTAGTTCGAGCGGTAAAAAATGTATGCGCTTGCAAGTACGCAGGCGTGTGTGATGATGTCTGGATGAGTCAGGGTAACGCAAGCACGTCCAGGGTGGTTTCCATGGCGTTGTCGAGTGGGCTACTATCGCGCTGAAGCTTGGCCAGCAGGCTTGCACCTAACCATAGCTGATAAAGCATCTGCGCGGTTTTTTGGGGTTCCAGTTCGGGTTTCAGGGAACCATCGCCGATACCTTCCTCGATACAGTCGGCGAGACGGGCCATGACCTGTTGGGTGCCTTCGCACAAGACCAGGCGCATATCGTCTGACAGGTCGGCTACTTCGGCGCTGAGCTTGACCACCAGGCACTTGTCCATGGCTTCGGCGCCGGCCTGGGTCTCGCGCCAGTTGCTCCAGTAACGCAGCAAACGTTCCCGTGCGGAATCATGGACCCGCTGATCCGAGTGGTCTGCATGCTGCAAGAGCTGTTCGAGCGCTTGCAGATAATCTTCAACATATTGTTCCATCAACGCCCGGCCATATTGTTCTTTCGAGCCGAAGTAGTGATAGAACGAACCTTTGGGGATCGCCGCAGCACTCAGAATCTCGCTCAGTCCGACTCCAGAGAAGCCTTTGACAGCGATGATTTTCTGCCCTGCGTCGAGGATGTGGCGTTTGGTGGTGTGGTAGTTGGTTCGCATGATGTCGATCATTGTAAATCAAAATTAGACCGGTCGTCTAGAAAATAAAAAACTGACAATCTAGTATGAAAATTCGGCAAAACCGGGTTGATTCGATACTTCTGCGTTGTCCAGTCATGCTTTCCCGACGACTATTCATGTTTACGCATATCCGTTATGCTGGTGAGGTTTATTATCCAATTTTCATATTTGTACGAAAGTTGATATTTCCCCACATTTTTTAGTGCGCCCATGACATCCCGTACCAACCACCACCTTGATACTTACTTGCTGCGTGTTTTGCACACTTTGCTGGTGGAAAAAAGCGTGTCGCGCACTGCGATCAAGCTGGGACAGTCGCAGCCAACCATCAGTAATACGCTCAAGCGTCTACGCGAACTGACTGGCGATGCGATCCTGGTGCGCGGCAAGACAGGGATGGTGCCGACCGAGCGCGGACAGGAATTGCTGGCGCTGGCTAAGCAAGGGCTGGAAGTGATTGAGAAAATCGCAGCGCCGGTGGCCGCTTTCGAGGCTGACAGCACGGCGCGCGTGTTCCATATCGGAACGCCGGACTACCTCAACGTACTGCTCATTCCATCCATCATCGAGCAATTGCGGCGCCGGGCGCCGGGCGCCAGCCTGATGGTGCATGCGCTGGACGCCAACCTGGATTATGCGAATGCATTGGAAACTGGCCGCTTTGACCTGGTGATCGGCAACTGGCCCGATCCGCCTGAGCACTTGCACCTGGCGCAATTGTTTGACGACGACGTGGTGTGCATGATGCATCGCGATCATCCGGTGGCAAAGAAGGGGTTGACTCTCAAGTATTACCTGGAGATGCCGCATCTGGCGCCGACACCTTACATCGAAGGGCATCGCAGCGGTATCGATGCGGCGCTGGCCGAACAGGGTTTGAAGCGCAACGTGCAGGTGACGATTCCATATTTTGCGCTGGTGCCGCACGTGCTGGCGAAATCGGACCTGATCTTCACTACCGGCCGGCAGTTTGCTGAACATATCACTGAAGAGTGGCCGATCGGCGTGTTTCCACTACCTTTCGACATGCCGAAAATGCGTTTCTACATGCTATGGCATGCGCGCTCGCACGTGGCGCCGGATGTGGTCTGGCTACGCCGCCTGATTGCCGAAGTATCGGCCGGCCTTGGTATGTCGACCGGCCGCTGATGTTGCGCCGGAGGCCCTGGCCAGCATCGATGATCATTGAGTGATGTCGGTACTGGCCTGGCGGAAGTGCAAAAAACTACATTATTTTTCACTGTAATCGACGGTCGGCCGCTGCCGCGACGTGCGCGAGGTCGCCCGCATGTATTGCGGCGGCCACGACGTGACATCCTTCAGTGCCTCGGCTGCATGTAACGGCCAGTAAGGGTCGCGCAACAGCTCACGCGCCAGCAGGACCAAGTCGGCCTGTTCTGTACGCAACACGTGCTCGGCCTGGATGGCATCGGTAATCATGCCAACTGCACCACTTGGAATGTCGGCTTCGTTGCGAACGCGGGCGGCAAACTGGGTTTGATAACCAGGTCCGACCGGAATGTCGGCAGCGATATTGCCGCCGCTCGACACGTCAACCAGATCGACGCCAGCCTTGCTCAGCAAGCGGCTCAGCGCTACGGTTTCATCCGCATTCCAGCCGCCTTCGATCCAGTCTGTCGCCGATACCCGTACCAGCAATGGCAATTCTTCCGGCCAGACCTGACGCACGGCAGCCACCACTTCCAGCACCAGGCGCGTGCGATTTTCGAATGATCCACCATATTGGTCAGTGCGGTGATTGCTGATCGGCGACAAGAACTGGTGCAGCAGATAGCCGTGCGCGGCATGGATTTCCACGACCTTGAAGCCGGCTTTATGTGCACGAACGGCAGCATCAGCAAAGGCCTTGACCACGATTTTGATGCCATCGGCAGTCAACGCAGTTGGTATGGTGTAGCTGGCATCAAATGGTATGGCCGACGGGCCTTCGGTTTGCCAGCCACCTTGTTCCGGTTCGACGCGCCCCTGTTTCTCTTCCCATGGGCGCCAGACGCTGGCCTTGCGGCCGGCATGGGCCAACTGGATACCGGCGACTGCGCCTTGCTGTTCGATGAAATGCGTGATGCGGCGCAACGGCGCGATGTGTTCATCTTTCCAGATGCCGAGATCCTGCGGCGAAATGCGGCCTTGCGGCAAGACAGCGCTGGCTTCAAAAATCACCAGGCCGGCGCCGCCGACCGCACGGCCACCGAGATGCACCAGATGCCAGTCGTTGGCGAAACCGTCTTGCGCCGAGTATTGGCACATCGGCGCGACGGCGATGCGGTTGGCCAGCGTCACGCTGCGCAAGGTAAGAGGTGAAAATAATTTGCTCATGTCTATTTCCTGTTGCCGATGCGCAGCCGGGAGAGCTTGCATGTCTCAACTGCTGCACGGGTTGGTTAAGATTCGGTGTTGATGTTGAACTGCAATGCGGCCAGACTGGCATACAACCCATTCTGTGCCACCAACTCGGTGTGCGTGCCGGATTCGACGACATGCCCATGCTCCAGCACGATGATGCGGTCGGCACGTTGTACAGTCGCCAGGCGATGTGCGATGACCAGCGTAGTCCGGCCGACCATCGCCGCTTCCAGCGCACCTTGTACCGCGCGCTCCGATTCGGCATCGAGGGCGCTGGTGGCTTCATCCAGCAGCAACAGTGGCGGGTTCTTCAACAATGCGCGCGCAATCGCGATGCGTTGCCGCTGGCCGCCGGAAAGGCGCACACCGCGTTCGCCCAGGAACGATTGATAGCCTTCCGGCAGGCGCACGATGAATTCATCGGCTGCGGCCATTTTTGCCGCAGCGATCACTTCATCATCGCTGGCGCCGACCCGACCGTAACGGATATTTTCCATTGCGTTAGCAGAGAAAATCACCGTGTCCTGAGGAACGATGCCGATCGCCCCGCGCAGGGTATGCAAATCCAGATATTTGATATCGACGCCGTCGAGCTTGATGCTGCCTTGCTGTGGATCATAGAAGCGCAACAGCAGCTGGAACAGGGTGGTCTTGCCGGCCCCTGACGGACCAACCACGGCGACCGTTTCCCCAGGTCTGATATCCAGCGACAAGCCATGCAGCGCGGCGCTTTCCGGCCGCGATGGATAGCGGAAGCCGATGTTTTCCAGCGTCAGCGCCGCGCCTTGCGCGGTGCGCGGCGGCAGGGTATCCGGCAACAGCACCGATTGCACCGGCGATTGCGCCGACAGCAGTTCCAAGAGCCTTTCCGTGGCGCCGGCGGCGCGCTGGGCATCGCCCATCACTTCAGCCAGGGCGCCGATGGAACCGGCCAGCAGCGCTGCATACAGGATGAACTGACCGAGTTCGCCGCCGCTCATGCGACCCTGGACCACGGCGTGCGCACCCAGCCACAACACGAACACGATGGCGCCGAACACCAGCAGGATGACCATCATGGTCAGTACCGAACGAGCGCGGATGCGTTCCATCGCCGTACCGAATGCATTTTCCACTGAAACGCTGAAACGTTGCGCTTCGATATTCTCGTGCGTGAAGGCTTGCACGGTCGGCATCGCATTGAGGATTTCACCAGCCATCGCCGAGGCGTCGGCCACTCGGTCCTGCGAAGCGCGCGAGAGTTTGCGCACGCGGCGGCCGTAAAATACGATCGGCAGCACCACCAACGCCAGCATGACGATGATGATCGAACTCAACTTGACGCTGGTGATGAACAGCATCGCCAGGCCGCCGATGAACAGCAGGCCATTGCGTAGTGCCATCGAGATGCTGGTGCCGACCAGCGCCTGGATCAGGGTGGTGTCGGTAGTAATGCGCGACAGCACTTCACCGGTCTTGGTGGTTTCAAAGAATTGCGGGCTTTGCGTTACCACATGCGAATACACTGCGCTGCGCAAGTCGGCGGTGACGCGTTCGCCGAGCCACGACACCATGTAGAAGCGGGCTGCAGTCGCGACGCCCAATATGCAGGCAACGCCGAACAGGGCCAGGAAATACAGGTCGATATGGCTGGCTCCCTGGATGCCGCCGGTGCTGAAACCGAGGTCGATCATTTGCCGGAATGCGTACGGGATCGCCAGGGTAGCGCCGGCCGCGATCAGCAGCGCGATGCTGGCCATCACGAACTGGCGCTTGTATGGCGCCAGAAAAGGCAGGAGTCCGACGAGTGCGCCCAAACTGCGCTTTGGAGGTTCTTTGGAAGAGATGGTTGTCATGTTGCTTAGGTTGGCGTGCTGGTCGTTGGACAATTTCTCGCCGATCGATAGGTGTATCACCGGCAGTTTGTGAAATTAATTTTTTGGCAATTTTATATGTATCTGCATTGCGATGCGGTAAGAGCAGCGTTGCCACGCAGATTCTTCTGGCATGAAACTACAACCATTTATCGAATATCGATATACTTTGCTCATCGCATGGCGGCCGATAGAAGCTTGCTAGTGTAGTGGATGTTGCGTCAAGACGCAGGATCTCAATGGGAGTGACGTGGATTCAATCAATTCAATGATTTCTAATTCTTATGACCCCAGGAGAATCCTTTGGCCCAATTGCAGCAATCGGCGCATCCGGAAAATTGCGTAGCAGAAGACGAGATCCAACACCAACTGGTCGCTGGCCTGCTGGCGACACATGCACATACCTCTCCAAAATATCTTTACGATGTGCTCGGCTCTAGGCTGTTTGCAGCGATCTGCGAGTTGCCAGAGTATTATCCGACTCGCACTGAGGCGGCGATATTCAGAAAGCATGCACATCACATCGCCGCAGCGGTGGGGCGCGATGCAATCCTGATTGATCTGGGGGCCGGCAATTGTTCAAAGGCGGCGCGTTTGTTTCCGGCCTTGCAGCCGAGGCAATATGTGCCGATCGATATTTCTGTGCAATTCCTGCAGGAGTCGGTCAATGCACTACGACAGCAGTTCCCACAGATCGAGATGACCTGCCTTGGCATGGACTTTTCTACCGAGCTGGAATTGCCGCCTTCCGTAGCGGAGCAGCGCCGCCAGTTTTTTTATCCGGGATCGTCGATCGGCAATTTTTCTCCACTCGAAGCGCTGAAGTTCCTGCGCCGGATCCGCAAAGCGATACCCGGCGGCGACAGTCACAGCGGCTTGCTGATCGGGGTCGACCTGATCAAGGACCATGCGATCCTGAATGCGGCCTACGACGATTCGCTGGGCGTCACTGCTGCCTTCAACCTGAACCTGCTGCATCACGTCAACCGTTTGCTGGACGCCGATTTCCGGCCCTCCGAATGGCGTCATCGCGGTTTCTACAATCCCGAGCAGCATCGCATCGAGATGCATCTGGAAGCACGCGACGATGTCACCGTGCATTGGCAGAACGGCGGTATCCGGCGCTTTGCACGCGGCGAACGCATTCATACCGAAAGCAGTTACAAATATACGGAGCAAGGTTTCATCGAATTATTGCATCAGGCCGGCTTCGGTCAGGTCCAGATCTGGCACGATCCGCGCAAATGGTTCATGGTGTGTCATGCCCAGGCAGCGTGAGCCCGATGCAGAATGCAGACTGTACAAACAACAATTGCAAGAACGGATAATCTGATGCGTAAGTTGGCCCGCCTCTTTTCCACCGTGCGCGACGAAACCGTGCGGCTGGTGCAACCGCTGTCGGACGAGGATTGCTGCGTGCAATCGATGCCCGATGCGAGCCCGGCAAAATGGCACCTGGCGCATACCACCTGGTTTTTCGAGACCTTCATCCTGGAGCGCTTCGAACCCGATTTCCAACCGTTTCATCCGGCTTTTCGCGTGCTGTTCAATTCCTATTACGAAGGCGTCGGCGAGCAGCACCCAAGGGCGCAGCGTGGCTTGATCACGCGGCCTTCGCTGGCTGAAGTGCAGGCTTATCGGCAGAATGTCGATCAACGTATGCAGCATTTGCTCGCCCAGTCATCGGCAGTCGACGACAGCGCTGTCGGCGAGTTGTACGCGCTGGTGGAACTAGGATTGCAGCACGAGCAGCAGCATCAGGAATTGCTGCTGACCGATATCAAGCATCTGCTGTCGATGAATCCCTTGAAGCCGCCGTACCTGGCGTCCAATGCGATATCGGACGCGAGCGAGATAGGCGGAGCGGCCGCCGCCGTGCGCTGGCAGCAATTTGATGCCGGGGTGATTGAAATTGGGCATGCCGGTCCGGGGTTTTTTTTCGATAATGAGACGCCGCGGCACCGGCAATTTGTCGAGCCGTTCTCGATGGCCTCGCGGCTCGTCAGCAATGGTGAGTACCTGGCATTCATTGAAGACGGTGGCTACCGGAATCCGTTGCTATGGCTGTCGGCCGGTTGGGATTGGGTGACACAGCAGAAGCTGACGCAACCGTTATACTGGCAAAAGGCGCACGCACAATTCGATTCGTCATGGCGCGAATTCACCTTGCATGGATTGCAGCCGCTGGTTTTGCACGAGGCGGTCACGCATCTTTCCTACTTTGAGGCAGAGGCCTACGCGCGCTGGGCACAGGCGCGTTTGCCGACCGAAGCCGAATGGGAGTGCGCCGCTGCGACGTTGGGGCAGGATTATTTCGGCGTAGCCTGGCAATGGACCAGCAGCAGTTATGCGCCGTATCCCGGCTATCTTGCGTTACCGGGCGCGGTCGGCGAATATAACGGCAAGTTCATGGTGAACCAGTACGTGCTGCGCGGTTCCTCATCGGCCACTCCGGGCGGCCATGCGCGCCTGACTTATCGCAACTTCTTCCCGGCCACCGCACGCTGGCAGTTCAGTGGAGTCCGATTGGCGCGCTCAGGCGGCTAACCCGACTTCAACCAGCCGGCTGTACCTTGGACAAATGCTCGATCAGGAAATCGACGAAGACCCGCACTGCGGGCAGCAATCCGCGTTGCGTCGGATACACCACCTGCACATGGCCGATCGGCATCGACCACTCAGGCAACACGCGCACCAGCGTTCCCTGTTTTAACTCTTCGCTGCAATACTCTGTCGGCAGCATGGTGAGTCCGAGGTTGCGTAGAGCGGCACGCTTGCGCAGCGGAAAGTCTTCCACAGCCAGTCGCGGCTGCGCCACCAGTTCATAACGTTCTCGCTCCGGGCCATCGAGCGGCAGATGGACGCGCCGGTCTTGTTCTGCCGCACCCAGGAATGGCAACTTGACGAGGTCGCGCGGATGCTGCGGGGTCGGATATCTGGCCATCAGTTCAGGGCTGGCAACCAGGTATCCTGATGCGGCGCGTAATCGTCTGGTGGCAAGGTTGGGGTCTTCGTCGTCGGTGGCCCTGACCCGCACCGCGACGTCCACGCCTTCTTCCAGCAGATTGACGCGGCGATTGGTAAACATCAGGTCGATATTGACTTTCGGGTAGCGTTCCAGGAACGCCGGCAGCGCCGCAGTGACTTCCGATTGCGCAATCGCCACCACACAACTGACCCGGACGGTGCCGCTCGGCTCTGCCAGGGAACTCGTGACGGCCAGCTCTGCTGCTTCGGCCGCGGCAATCACCACCTGGCAATGCTGGTAGTAGCGGTTGCCGAGATCGGTTAGCGAAATGCCGCGCGTATTGCGCTGTAGTAATCGTGCGCCAAGCCGGGTTTCCAGCTCGGAGATGCGGCGCGACAGGCGCGACTTGGGAATGCCCAGGCTGCGTCCGGCAGCGGTAAACCCGCCTTGCTGCACCACGCTGGCAAAGAAATACAGATCGTTCAGGTCTTGCATGGCTGCCTTCCATTGTTCTATGTATGGAACAATATATCTTAATTTTGATGTCTAGTTCTATTTTCGGTAAGTGGGTATGATCGCTTCAATGGTTCACGAACCAGTTACCTCAAACTCTGTTGGCATCGATGGATACGGATCGCTATGGATTTTGAGCAATATCTCAATTTATCGAACGGACACATCATGAAACTCTTACATATTGATTCCAGCATTCTCGGCGACGCTTCGGCCTCCCGCCAATTGACCCGTGAAGTCGTGGCAACCCTGCGAGTCGCGGATGCCGACCTGCAACTGACCTATCGCGACCTGAGCAAGGACGTCACTGCCCACCTGAGCGGCGGTACTTTCGCTGCCAAAGGCACGCCGGCGGAAGAGCGCAATCTGGCGCAAAAGCTGGAAGTGGAATTGAGCGAAACGATCCTCAACGAATTCATGGCCTCCGACGTAATCGTGATCGGCGCACCGATGTACAATTTTTCAGTGCCGACCCAGCTCAAGTTCTGGATCGACCAGATCAGCGTCGCTGGCGTGACTTTCCGTTACAGCGAAAAGGGCCCAGAAGGTCTGGCCAAGGGCAAGCGAGTGATCATCGTCTCGACTAGCGGCGGCAAGCATGCCGGCGGCGCGACTGGCGTTGGCCACGAAGACTATCTGAAAGTCGTGTTCGGCTTCCTTGGCATTACCGACATCGAAGTCATTCGCGCCGATGGCCTGAACTACGGCCCTGACGCCAAGGACGCCGGCTTTGCCGCCGCCCGTGCAAGCATCGTCAACCTGACGAGCGCATTGGCAGCGGCTTGATTGCAGTCGGATTGGAACGAAAAAAACCGCTACCAGGTAGCGGTTTTTTTCGTCTGCATGCATTCGGTAATCGCAGAATATTGTAGCGCGCAGACACTAGCTGGTTGCTGGTGCCTGGCTACGCTGATGCTGGCCGGCCGTACGGTAATACTGGGCTGCATGGAGTCGTCGCCGTGTGATCGCCACGGTAACAACTGCAAAGCGTTGACGCGTTACGCCGCTGCGGCGCTGTTGGCGATTTCCTGGTTGGCTGCTTCACCGGCGATTTCAATTTGCCGGTTCACTGCGCTCAGGATCGCCTTGAACGACGCCGTCAGTGTATTGGCATCGATGCCGACGCCGAACCCGGTCGGCGCATCGTTGAGACGCAATTCGATATAGCTTGCGGCTTGCGCATCAGCGCCGGCGCTAATTGCGTGTTCATGGAAATCCATCAGTTTGATATCCAGCCCCAACGCATTGACGAAGGCGTCGATCGGCCCGTTGCCATGGCCGCTCAGCGTATGCGCCTGGCCGTCGCGCCGGATGTCGATGTCGATCCTCACAGGTTGCGGCTGGTTTGAATCTTCGCTCATGCGATGGCCGCGATAAACGTAGGGCGATTGTTTGTCCAGATATTCTTGCTTGAAGATCTGATAGATGTCGCTGGCGGCGATTTCCTTGCCGGTCGCGTCGGCGGCTTTCTGAATCGCGCGGCTGAATTCAATCTGCAGGCGGCGCGGCATGGCCAGGCCGTATTCCTGTTCCAGCAGATATGCCATGCCGCCTTTGCCGGACTGGCTGTTGACGCGAATCACAGCATCGTAGCTGCGGCCGAGATCGGCCGGGTCGATCGGCAGATAAGGGATTTCCCAGATGGCATCGGCCTTTTGTGCTGCGAAGCCTTTCTTGATCGCATCCTGGTGCGAGCCGGAGAAAGCGGTGAAGACCAGGTCGCCGACATATGGATGGCGCGGATGAACCGGAATCTGGTTGCAGTCTTCAACGCATTGGCGTACCTCATCGATGTCGGAAAAATCGAGTCCCGGATTGACGCCCTGGGTGTACAAATTCAAGGCCAGTGTGACCAAGTCGACGTTGCCGGTGCGTTCACCGTTGCCGAACAAACAGCCTTCGACGCGATCGGCGCCGGCCATTACGGCCAGTTCAGCAGCGGCGACGCCTGTGCCGCGGTCGTTATGCGGATGGACACTGATGATGGCGGCGTCGCGACGGGCCAGGTTGCGGTGCATCCATTCGATCTGATCGGCGAACACGTTCGGGGTGCTGCATTCGACCGTGGTCGGTAAATTGAGAATGACTTTACGTGCTGGCGTGGCTTGCCAGGCATCGACGACGGCGTCGCAGACTTCCTTGGAGAAATCCAGTTCAGCCATGCTGAAGGTTTCTGGCGAATACTCGTAGCGCCATTGGGTTTCCGGACGCGCATCGGTCAATTCCTTGATCAGGCGGGTGCCGGAGACGGCGATTTCCTTGATTTCATCGCGGCTCTTGTCGAACACGATGCGGCGCCAGGCCGGAGCGATCGGGTTGTACAGGTGGACGATGGCTTGCTTGGCGTCCTTGAGCGAATCGACAGTGCGGCGGATCAGGTCTTCACGCGATTGCGTCAATACAATGATGGTGACGTCGTCAGGAATATGCTTTTCTTCGATCAGCTTGCGCACGAAATCGAAATCGGTTTGCGAGCCGGATGGAAAGCCGACTTCGATTTCCTTGAGGCCGATTTTCACCAGCAATTTGAAGAAACGCAATTTGCGGTCGGCGTCCATCGGTTCGATCAATGCCTGGTTACCGTCGCGCAAATCGGTGCTCATCCAGATCGGCGGCGCGCTGATGATCTGGTTGGGCCAGGTGCGGTCGCTCAATGGAATTGGCGGGAACGGGCGGTACTTGGACGCAGGGTTATGCAACATCATGATAGAGATCTCCTGAAGCTGTTGAAATGTACTGATGAACAAAAAGGGAAAACGGATTCGGTGGCGGCGCGAAGGTTGCTGGCTGCCACTCGAAAATCAACGCGAGGCCAGTCAACCGGTGGTTAGCGGTAGTAGGGGTAGAGCAGGGGAGCGAACGGTCGCCGCAAGCGCGGTGCGATTGCGGAATGTGACACGGATGGTGCGGGAAAGCGGCTTGGTGTACATGAAATTCTGCTTTTAAACATCGGGATCCGTTGTCGGAACCCCAGTTTTACTACTATTGATTTGTCTGGCTGGCGATGTTGCTGTGAAGCTTTGCCAAGGTTGCCCCGTCAGAACGGGGCCAGGATCATAGTGCGCGTAGTAGCGATAGCGCTAGTAGCGGCACTAGCAGCATCGCTGGCAGGGCGCCAGCAACGTGTAGTAGTGAGCAGGATTGGATGCGTGTGGAAAACATACACTTAATGTATGAGATACAGTCCGGGCTTGTCAAGCACGAGTGACGACATTGGCCAAAATAGTTGTAAATCGATGCAAATTGGCCGCAATCATTATCTCGTGCCAAACAGACCGATCATGCCGATGACAATCAGGTACAAGGCGATGATGTAGTTCAACAGCCGTGGAATCGCCAGGATCAGCACGCCAGCGATCAGTGAAACGATGGGAGTCAGGTGTAAGTAGGTCAACATGTGCGCTCCTTTGTTTGCCGTAGGGAATCTTGTATATCCGGCTTAATGATACGTCGGCGGAGGCGTTGCGCGCTGTAGGACAAATTCGTTGCGCGCTGTAGGAAGTGGGCGGATCGCGAGATTTGAGGGCAGAAAAAAACGGCTTGGCTATCAACCGCAGCAGGAGGAGATACTGCAACGGTACTGGCTAATGCCGACAAGGACACACTATCCGACAGGCAGCGGAACTGGAAATACTGCGGTCAGCGTCAGCAACGGGCAGGTCGTTGGCGATGATCATTTCCAGGTCGTTAGCGAGGCGGATTCACTCCCTTCCCGGGGAATTCAAATGCATGCTCAGAGGGAGTTCACTCAAAGCGTGCAGTAAAAGACGGCTTGCGTTATCGGTTAAACCATCTGCTAAGTTGCGTGCGGACCGACGAGCAGCCGCGTGATAAAGGTCGAGCGCTCGGATTTCGGCTTGGGCAGGGCCTGCTCGATCATCAGCGTCCATTGATCGGACAACTGCTGGCAAGTGGCGCGCAGCACGGGCGCCAATCCAGGCCAGTCCGATAGCGTGCGCAAATGCCGCTCGATGGCGGTGGCCGACTGCACACAGGCACCGTGCGCCAGATGGTGACGATTGTATTGGGAGATCAGGTGCAGCACCGCCGAGATCAATAGCTCAGGCGGGGTCTGGTATTCCTCTGCGCCGGGCGGGACCGAGGCTGCCGCGTGGTGCGAACCGTCCATCAGATGCTCCTTGCTCGATTGATTTAAATAGTAATGATTCTCATTTAAATTATTAATCATCGAGAACGCGAATGCAAGCACTTTGCGATTTTTTTACACAATGGCCAATCGGGGAGGGCAGACCATCAGGTATTCGATGCCCTCCTGGCGCGCTTCCTTGAAGCCCAGTTTTTCATACAAGCGCCGCGCCGGATTGCCTTCCAATACCTTCAGTGCCGTCGGTAAACGGTCACGGCTGGCCTGCGCCAGTATGTGTTCGACGATTTGCCGGCCCAATCCTTGTCCTTGGCATTCCGGCATGATCTGGATTTGCACGATGTACCACTGCGCTTCTTCCTTGCAGGCTTTCAACAGGCCGATCTTGCGGCCTTTGAGGGAAACGATCTGCGCGTGTTCAAAGCGATATCGAATACGCGCCAATTGAGAGGCTTCGTCAATCGCCGCGCCTGCCCGTATCAAATGTGGGGTCATGGTGGCATCGCGCAGCGCCAGCAGGAAGGACAGGTCCTCCTCGGTCGCTGGCGTGAATGCGAGTGCGTTTGGCGCCATGCGTTTCCTTTCCGATAAGGTTGCAGCCGGTTTTCCTCAATTTATTTATTCACCAGCCGCGGCGAAAGCGACAGCGTCAGCATCGCGCCGAGCAACAGCGACGCCGCCAGCACGAACATGCCGCTATTGGTGCTGTGCGTCTGGTCCTTGAGCCAGCCGACCAGATAGGGACTGACGAAGCCAGCAAGGTTGCCCAACGAGTTGATCAGCGCAATCCCGGCCGCTGCCGCCGCGCCGCCGAGGAACGCGGTCGGCAGGCTCCAGAACAGAGGCAGCACGGTGATGATGCCGATCGTCGCCAGCGTCAGCGCCGACATTGCCAGCAGCGTGTTGTGGTCGTAGACCGTGCTCATGACCAGGCCGATGCTGCCCAGCAGCGCCGGGATCGCCACGTGCCAGCGCCGTTCGCGCCGTTTATCGGCGCTGTGGCCGATCAGGATCATGGCGATCGCCGCAGACGCATAAGGGATGGCGGTCAGCAGGCCAATGTTGAAGGTGTCGGTGACGCCAGTGGTCTTGATGATGGTAGGCAGCCAGAAACTGACACCATACAATCCCATGACGAAACAAAAATAGATCAGCGCCATCAGCCATACTTTTGGATTGGCAAACATCTGGCCGAGCGAGACTTCCTGTTTCTGGTTGGTTTCAGCTTGTACCTGCGTTTCCAGCAACACCTTTTCTTCTTCACTCAACCATTTGGCGCCGCGGATCCGGTCCTGCAGATAAAAGATCACGATTACACCGAGTATCAGCGAAGGAATGGCTTCCAGCACGAACATCCATTGCCAGCCGGCTAACCCGTGGACGCCCGGCATGGCTTTCATGATCCAGCCCGAAAGTGGCCCGCCGATGACGCCCGATAGCGGTACGCCGGTCATGAACAATGCTGTCATCTTGCCGCGTCGATGGGCCGGATACCAATAGGTCAGGTAGAGGATTACGCCAGGGAAGAAGCCGGCTTCGGCAACGCCGAGCAGGAAGCGCATCACATAGAATGTGCCCGGGCTATCGACGAAAATCATTGCGCCCGAGATGATGCCCCAGGTGATCATGATGCGCGCGATCCAGAGGCGGGCGCCGACCCGGTGCAGGATCATGTTGCTGGGAATTTCAAAGATGAAATAGCCGAGGAAGAAAATCCCGGCGCCGAGGCCGTAGACGGTCTCGCTGAACTTCAGGTCGTTGAGCATCTGCAGCTTGGCGAAACCGACGTTGACGCGGTCCAGGTAAGACGCAACGTAGCACAGGAATAGCAGCGGCAGCAGGCGCCAGGTGACTTTGGCGTAGGTCGCGGCTTCGAAGCTGCTGGGTTTGGATGGGGCTGAATTATCGGACATGTCTCTCTACCTTTTTGTGTAGTTATAAGAAACGACGGTGGAAACCTCGGCTCGCCTTTTAATTGAAAAGCATTGTAGCCGCACGCCCTTCGGATGGCTACGTCGTTTACACTTGTCGGGCAGGCGCCAGGGTAAGCGCCGTTCCACTCACTATGTCGAGGTTATTTCCATATGGAGTTGCGTCAACTGCGTTATTTCGTCGCCATTGTCGATCATGGCTCACTGTCGCGCGCGGCAAAGGTTTTGCATATCGCCCAGCCGGCCTTGACCCAACAGATCAAGCAACTGGAAGATGAACTCGGCGCACAGCTGTTGCACCGGTCGGCGCAGGGCGTGTTGGCTACCGATGCCGGCAAGACCTTTTACGAACATGCGCAGGCCATCCTGAAGCAGGTGATCGACGCCAGATCAGCAGTTGCGCAATCGACCGACAAGCCGACCGGCACCGTCGCGTTGGGCATCCCGCAAAGCGCTTCCGGCATCCTGGCTTTGCCGTTGCTGACGGCGATGCGCGCCAGGTATCCCGATATCTCGCTGCAATTGACGGAGGAGTTGACCGGAAACCTGATCGAACAATTGAAGACTGGCCGCATCAATCTGGCGATTCTGTTCGATGACGGCCAACTGACTTCGTTTGCCACCACGCCGCTGGTGGAAGAGGAAATGATGTTTATCACGCGCGCCGGCTCGCAATATGCGACGGCACGTCGCTCTATCACTTTCGCCCGCGCAGCCAAGGCCAGGTTGATATTGCCGGGTTTGCAGCACGGCGTGCGACCGCGTATCGAAAGCGTCGCCAGAGCGGCCGGCATCGCGCTCGACAACGTGATCGAAATCAGTTCGGTGACCATCATGAAATCAGCCATCCTGGCAGACATCGGCGCCACCATCCTGCCGGTGGCGCCGTTGCTGCCGGAGATCAAGCGCGGGGAAATGACCGCCTATTCGATCAGCGGAGAAAAGCTGTCGCGCACGCTGACATTATGCGCTTCGAAAAATATTCCGCTGACTACGGCGGCGGCAGCGGTGGAGCGGCTGGTGCTGGAGGTGACCGACGAATTGTGCCGCAGCGGGCAGTGGCTGCACGCCAAAATTCTGGCGCGGCCTTGATCGCTGTGGCAGTACCGGTTTGCCAGGCCTGCGCCGTACTTCCAGTCGTTCACCTCAAGTCAGCAATCCTGCCGCTTCCGCATTGATTGATCTGATTGAAAACGTATTCCTGGCAGGAGATCGCGCCAGGTTGCACCAGTGGTTTACGCCTTTTTCAAGGTGGTGCGGAACTGGGGGGATTTTCCTGTGAGAATCAGGTTATCGTTTTTTCTTATATCCCTATCCTGAATCGGTATTTCCTGCGCGACGCGCAACTCACTTAGACTTCATTCACAGCAGGTTTCAGCACGTGTTGCAAGGGCCGCCATCATGGCCTCATCGTCTGGCAGTCGGACGCCTTATCTGGTGTTCACATGGCAGGCGCATTTCAGGTTATCCATCTGAGACGACAGGAAAATTTGCACATGCTGCGTTATCGGCTGCCGGACGTTCTCGAGGAATCTGCGCTGCGGCTCCGCCCTGATCAAGCGGAGCGAGCCGGAGCGGCCGGGAAGCCTGGCACTCACTCAATGCGCGGCTACTTCCGTGTGCACGAGCTGATCGTGTTCAGCAAAGACTTCTTTCGCGGCAAACATGCCGTTCAGCGCCGCCGGAAAGCCGGCGTACAGCGCCATCTGCATGATGGTTTCAGTGATTTCCAGACGCGACAGGCCCACATTCAGCGCCGCAGCCAGATGCACCTTCAACTGGGGCTGGGCGGTGCCCATTGCGGTTAGCGCCGCCACCGTTGCCAGCTCGCGTTGTTGCAGGGTCAAGCCAGGGCGCGAATAGATTTCGCCGAAACCGAACTCAATGACGTAACGCCCGAGATCCGGCGAAATGTCGGCCAAGCTGGCAATGACCTTTTCGCCGGCGATGTCGTCGACTTCCTTTAAGCGTTTCAAGCCTCTTTCGTATGTGCTGGTTGTGTTTTGTTCCATGCGATTCTCCGGTTATGCGTTGAGGGTCGCTTTCAGCTTTTCTTCCATGTCGGCGTACAGTGCGACTTTGTCGCGCAGCATCGCCAGCGTGTCCTGAAGTACCAAAAGCTCTGCTTCGAGCGCTTCGGTGTGCCGTTCCAGCAACGTCTTGCGCTCAGACACACTACCAAGTTGCTCTCCCATCCTGCGCAGTTCGGCATAACGCAGCATCTGCTGGATCGACATGCCGGTAGCGCGCAATTTGAGCAGGAATTCAATCCAGCGCAAATCTTCCTGGCGATACAAGCGATGCTGATTACTTTGGCGCGGAACCGGATCGATCAAACCGATCTTTTCGTAATAGCGCAAAGTATGGATGCTCAGTCCGGTGGCTGCGGCAGCTTGTTGAATGGATATGGAAGTGGTCATGGAATCAAGCTTAAAAGTTAGAGTGCGCTCTAGGTCAAGCATTAATTATGCGTTGAAACTCAGGGAACGGGGCGGCGATCCGGAGCTGACTCAAGGCATGAGTGCTATTGCATCTTCATGGCGTCATTTTTAGCCACGCTTATAACTCGCCAATTGTCCTGTCCGCCGAGCCGCGAGGTGCAATTGAGTCAACGCAACTCTGCGGCGACCGATTAAAATTAGCGCTAACTTATTGAAAATTAAAATAAAAGCAAGATCGATCGGTGGAAAATGCGGTCGGGCTTGCGATAGCTCTCAGGATTGGTGAAGTAAAAATGCATATTCTTCTGGTGGAAGACGATTCGGTGCTGGCAGACGGGATTTTGCGCATCTTCCGCGGGCATGGGATGGTGGTCGATGTGGTGCAGAACGGCAATGAGGCCGATGCACTGTTGCAGCGCACGGAGATTTCCGTGGTGGTGCTGGATATCGGCTTGCCTGGCATCGACGGTTTCGAGGTGATCCGGCGCCTGCGGGCACGCGGTAGCCAGGTGCCGGTGTTGTTGTTGACAGCACGCGACTCTGTGCAGGACCGGGTGTACGGCCTGGAGCTGGGCGCCGACGATTATCTGGTCAAGCCATTCGCCACCCAGGAACTGGTGGCGCGCGTACGTGCGTTGTTGCGCCGTAGTGCGCCACAACCGTTGGAGATCCATCTGGGCGGATTGTCGCTCAACACGTCTTCACGCCGCGCAAAAATCAATGGCAAGGTCATCGATCTTTCGGTGCGCGAGTGGGCCGTGCTGGAATATTTGCTGCAGCAGGCGTCGCGGGTGGTGTCGCGGCAGCAGATCATCGACGCCATCCTGCCATGGGGGGCGGAACTGACGTTGAACGCGGTGGAAGTCTATATATCCCGAATCCGCCTGAAGATCGCTGATGCCGGAATCGAGATCCGGACTATCCGCGGCTTTGGCTACATGCTGGAAAAAGCCGATTCATGAGCATGCCCAGCATCCGCATCAGTTTGCTGAAGTGGCTGATCGTGCCGTTGCTGATCGTCAATCTCATTGGCGCCGGCCTGACTTACTGGCTGGCCTGGATTCCGGCTCAGATTGCCTTCGACCAGAGTCTGGCAGACGCTGGCTGGGCGATGATCCCGCGCTTGCATGAAGCTGGCGGCGAAGTGGAGATCGATCTGTCGAAACAGGCTGAGCAGGTCTTGCGGGTCGACCATTTCGACGCTATTTTTTTGGTGGTGCGCGACCGACAAGGAAAATTGCTGGCTGGTGATGGCGATTTTCCGGTATTGCCTCAGCGCGAGGAGCTTAACGATCCGACCCCTTACGACGGTGTCATGCGCGGTGAACCGGTGCGTATCGTGGCACTGAGAACCATGATTGGCAACCAGCCGGTCTTCATCGGTGTGGCTGAAACACTGCGTAAGCGCATGCATATCCGTTCCGTGATTTTCCTGGCGCTGGCTTTGCTGGAAGGTGTGCTGGCGCTGACCCTGATTATCGCGATCTGGCTGGCAGTCAGCAAGGGACTGTTGCCGTTAAAGGAAATGAAAGCTGGCCTGAATGCACGTAACCGTGACGATTTGTCGACGCTGAATGAGAAAGATGTACCGTTGGAACTCCGTCCGGTGGTCAACGCCATCAACGCCTTGCTGGATAAGGTGCGGCTGGATGCCAAGGTGCAACAGAGTTTTCTTGCCAATGTCGCGCATCAATTACGCACGCCGCTGGCCGGTTTTCGGACCCAGCTGGAATGGCTGCTGCAGAAACATGCCGATGAACCGGAAAGTGCGCATTCGATCACTCTGATGGCGTCGTCGACCGAGAGGATGATCCGCCAAACCAACCAGCTGCTGACGCTGGCGCGGGCTGAACCAGCCAAATTCGAGAAAGAGCGCCTGCGCGTGGTTGAGCTCAACAAGTTGGTCGAGGAGTCGGTCCAGCATTTTGTCGAAGAGGCGCACAAGAAGAATATCGATCTGGGTTTCAATTTGCAGCCGACACGGGTGATGGGCGATCACTTTCTGCTGCGCGACCTGATCGATAATTTGATCGACAATGCAATTCGCTACACTCCGCCCAACGGCACGGTGACCGTCAGTTCGCTGCATGGCAAGGACGGCGGCATTTTTTCGGTGGAGGATTCCGGTCCCGGGATAGCACCTTCTGAGCAGGAACTGATCTTCGACCGTTTCCACCGACTCGACGACAATGTCGCCGGCAACGGCTTGGGATTGTCGATCGTGCGCGACATCACCAAGGATCACGGTGCCAGGATAACCGTCGAATCTGCGGCATCTGGCGGCACGATTTTTTCGGTATATTTTCCATTTCCGATTCTCGGCACTCCTTCGAAATTGCCGTCCTGACAGCAGGGCGGATCAGTATCCCTGTCTGAGCAAAGCCCCGGCCTCTGGTCTTGATGGAGGGGATGTTCGGCCATCGCTCACTATCCGTCTTTGCTTAGATTGCTGCGCATCTCTCTCTTCGATTGCGCTTTGCCCGCACAAGCCGAATCCGAAACGGTGCATTGCAAGTGCTGGCAGTCTTCCTTCTCCCGTTCCTTCTCCCATTCCTGTTCCTATATTTGTGCGCGACATGTTGTCGTAAGCCTATCTATGCCCGGAATCTTGACGGGCTGATCAAGCCGCAATGCGCTGAAACATCGCATTTCCACGTGGCATGTTTGTTGCTCAGTGTGTTTGCGGAAATATTTTTGAATGGCGCTTATCAATTGCCATTTGAGAAATTTCCGGCAATGCGAAATGGCTGCACCTGCAAAGAAAATCCGTTCTCCTGAGCATGTCTGGAATGGGTTTTTCATGCATCGCCCAGAAGGCGATTAACAAGTTGATGTCCACCGTTACAAAACTTAAATATCCGCTCTATTACTTACCTACAGGGAGTTTGGTTATGATAAAAGAAAGAGTGCTGCATCGTTCGCTGCGACTGATGTTTTCCAGCAGCGTAGCCGTGGGACTGGGTTTGCTGGCCCAATCGGTGCACGCGCAGGAGACAGCGGCCGAAGATGCACCACAACAGGTACAACGCGTCGAAATTACCGGCTCATCCATCAAGCGAATCACCAAGGAAGGCGCCTTGCCCGTCCAGACGTTGACCCAGGAAGATATCGCCAAGACCGGCGCCACCAGTGTTTCCGATCTGATTCAGGCGTTGCCCGCGATGCAGGGTTTCATTCCCGCATCGAGCTCAGTCAATGGCGGTGGCGCCGGGGTTGAAACAGCTTCCATTCACGGCATTGGTTCGGGATACACACTGGTGCTGCTCAACGGCCGGCGGATTGCCAAATCGGCTATCGCCAACAACGACTATGCAGTGAATCTGGCAAGTATTCCGCTATCAGCGGTTGAGCGTGTTGAAATTCTTACTGATGGCGCTTCGGCGCTATATGGTTCTGACGCCATTGCTGGGGTCGTCAATTTCATCCTCAAGAAAAATTCAACCGAAACCACGATCACCGGTAACTTCAATGCACCGCTCAAGGCGGCCGGCAAGAGCTACAACGTTGGCATTTCCAAGGGCTTCGGCGATCTGGAAAAAGACGGCTATAACGTATTGCTGGCATACAGCCACGACGAGCAGCAATCCCTCAACGCCACGCAACGGGGATTTGCCAACAGCGGCATTGTGCCGTTCAGCGTCGGCGGCCAGAATTACGCGTTGTATCAGTTGAGTAACAATACGGCGCCGGCTGGCGTTACGCTGCTTGGCAAGGATGGTTCGACAACCCAGTTCTCGCCGGATTTTCTGAAGAATGGTGTTTGCGGGGCCAATACTTTTCAGTCAGGGAATTACTGCAAATACAACTATGCATCAACAGTTGAATTGATTCCCAAATCGACGCGCGACAGTTTTGTTGTGTCGAGTAATTGGAAACTCAATAGCGACACCACGCTGTTCGCCGAGGCCATGTTGTCGAAGTACTCGATTTTCCCGCAATATGCCCCTCCGGCGCAGCCACTGTCGTTATCGCTGAGCAGCCCTTTGTATGCGAAGTATGTGACACCGTATCTGGCCCAGCTCGGCGTTGATCCTGCCAATGTATCAAGCGCAACAATGGGTTTGCGCCTGTTTGATACCGGTGGCCGCCAGGATGAGTACCGGACCGACGCCTTGCATTTGGCATTCGGCGTGGACGGGAGTTTCAAGGGGTGGGACTACAACGCCTCGTACACTCATTCTCAGAACAGGACTTACGATAATGCCCTGGGCGGCTATGCCAGCAACAATACATTTCAAAGCATCGTTGCCTCCGGCGCCTATGATCCGTTCCAACCGCCAGGATCTTCGGTCAGCGTATTGGCGCCGGCCGTGTTGCACCAAACTCTCGATCAGGCAACTTCCAAGCTCGATATCCTGAATGCCCATGCTTCGCACGATTTGTTCAAGGCGCCAGGCGGCATGGCGCAAATCGGCCTCGGGGTGGAGGCGACCAGAGAGGCGCACACTGATAGTCCGAGTGCGATTTTGCAGAGTACGAATGCGCTTCAGCCGGACTATACCGATTCCATTATCGGCGGCAATGCCGGAGCACTGCCATTTTCTGCAAACCGTATGAACTATGGCAGCTTCGCGGAATTGCTGGTGCCAGTGACGAAGACCTTAGACCTCACCGGAGCGCTGCGTTATGACAGCTACGAAGCCGCCAAAAACAATAATACGTTCGACGACGCCGGCAATCCGCTCGGCTCGTCGACACAGGGTAACTCCGCCAGCAAAGCCACGTACAAGATCTCTGCGCGTTGGCAGCCGGTGGATTCGCTGCTGTTGCGCGGTTCCTACGGCACCGGTTTCAAGGCGCCGACGCTGGCGCAGATCACCTCGCCAGTTACCTTTAATGGCAACACGGCCGGCACCTACGCTTGCCCGTTCTCGGCACCTGACCCAAGGGCTGCCGGTTGCCAAGGCGTGACCCAGTACGATGTGCTGACCGGCGGCAATCCGCTCACCGGCTCATCCGGCCTGAAGCCGGAAACATCGAAGCAGAGCACGATCGGCTTCCGTCTTGAGCCGACGCGCAACATTTCGATAGGTTTCGATCTGTGGCAGGTCAGCATCAAGAACCAGATCAGCGTCCTCCAAGAAGCCATCGCGTTCAACAATCCACAAACGTATTCGAATTTGTTCACGTTGTTCAACGATCCGATTTCTGGATCGCCAACCGTTGCTTTCTCAGAGGTGCCGATCAATCTGGCCAGCGCCAAATATCAGGGTATAGACTGGGATCACACTTTCAAGACCAAATCGCCGATCGGTGATTTGAGCTTGCAATGGACCGGTACCTACATGCTGAAAGCCGAGCAGGATTTCCCGGGGACTGGCGTGCAGAGCAGCCTTGGCAAATACGGCGCCGACCAGAACGTGGTGTTCCGCGTGATATCGAGGTTGGCAGCGTCGTGGAAGCAATCGGACAAGTTTACGCATACGTTGATAGCGAATTACCGTTCCGGCTATCACGACGAAACCTATACGGCCGACGATGCCACGGTCCGCATTGTCAATCCGGATGGATCGTTCGGCCCGTATGTCGCCATGCCGAATCACAACGTGGCTTCTTACACTACGTTCGACTGGCAGACCAAGGCGACACTGCAAAAAGGTCTGGTAGTCACCGCAGGCATCAAGAATCTGTTTGCGCGCACGCCACCGCTTTCCCTGGTGACAGCAGGCGGTGGTAATCAGGTTGGTTACGATGCCCGCTATACCGATCCGCTAGGCCGACAGTTTTACCTGACTGGCTCTTACACGTTCTAAGATGAGCGCGCTGCTCGTCGCACGGCAGCGCTGATCCGGCCGGGCATCTGATGCATGTCATGGATGCCCGTGCCGGCTATCATTTTATTTTTCCGCAACCGGTCGCAAGATCGCGTTCGAATTCGCCCCCTCCGATTTTTATCCATCGTTGCCGGATCGGCGCGTTGCGATCTTTTCCTGTAGAACTGATAACATAGCCCGACATGTCGTTTGATGCATCCAGGCAGCGATTGTGCTGTCGATTTTCTAACGGAAGATCTGCTCATGAACTTGTCTAGCCGTCCCGCAGTGCTGGAATTGATCGGTAACACACCGTTGATTGAAGTAACGCGTCTCGATACCGGTCCTTGCCAGTTGTTCCTCAAGCTGGAATCGCAAAACCCCGGAGGTTCGATTAAGGACCGCATCGGTTTGTCGATGATTGATGCGGCCGAAAAAGAAGGGCGGTTGCAGCCTGGCGGCGTAGTAATCGAAGCGACCGCCGGTAATACTGGCCTTGGCCTGGCGCTGGTGGCTTGCGCCAAAGGCTATCGGGTGATCCTGGTGGTGCCGGACAAGATGTCGACGGAAAAGATACAGCATCTGAAGGCGCTGGGCGCGGAAGTCCACATGACGCGTTCCGATGTCGGCAAAGGTCATCCAGAGTATTACCAGGACTACGCGGCCAGGCTGGCGCGTGAGATGCCGGGTGCCTTTTACGCCGATCAATTCAATAATCCGAATAATCCGCTGGCGCACGAGCGGACTACCGGCCCCGAAATTTGGGACCAATGCCAGCATCGGCTTGATGCCATCGTCTGCGGCGTCGGCTCGGCCGGCACGCTGACCGGGCTAACCCGTTTTTTCCGCACGGTACAGCCGCAGCTGGAATTCGTGCTGGCCGATCCGAAAGGCTCGATCCTTGCCGAATATATCAGGAGCGGCCGCCTGGATACGCCGCCCGGCTCTTGGGCGGTGGAGGGTATCGGCGAAGATTTCATCCCGTCGATTGCCGATCTCTCTGGCGTCAAGCATGCTTACACGATCAGCGATGAAGAAAGCTTTCGCAGCGCGCGCGAACTGGTGCGCGCCGAAGGCATTCTCGGCGGCTCGTCGACCGGTACCTTGCTGGCAGCGGCGTTGCGCTATTGCCGCGAACAGACGGAGCCGAAGCGGGTGGTGAGCATCGTCTGCGATACCGGAACGCGGTATCTGTCAAAGGTCTACAACGATAACTGGATGATCGACCAGGGTTTGCTGAAGCGCGAATTGTTTGGCGATCTGCGCGATATCATCGGCCGCCGCTTTGCCGAGGGCGGCGTCATCAGCGTGGCGCCGAATGATACCTTGATGACTGCTTTCAACCGCATGCGCAGTGCCGAAGTTTCACAGTTGCCGGTGATAGAAGGGAAGCTTGTGAGCGGTATTATCGATGAATCCGATTTGCTTCTCAAGGTTGCCGCCGACACAGCCCATTTCGCCGAGCCAGTCAGCAGCACGATGACGCGGGCGATCGAAAAACTGGCGCCGGACGCCGGTATCGATGCATTGCGCAGCACGCTCGATCGTGGCCTGGTCGCCATCGTCGCCGACAGCCAGCAATTTTATGGCTTGATTACCCGTTTCGATCTACTTAACCATTTACGCAGGAGTTTGTCATGAGCAAAGGCAACGATACTGAACAGGAAAGCGGTTTGCATTTCGCCACGCGCGTGATCCACGCCGGGCAATCGCCCGATCCGTCCACCGGCGCCATCATGCCGCCAATCTATGCCACCTCGACCTTCGTGCAGCAAAGCCCCGGCGTCCATAAGGGCCTCGATTACGGCCGTTCGCACAACCCGACACGTTGGGCATTGGAGCGTTGCGTGGCCGACCTGGAGGGGGGCGCGCAAGGATTTGCGTTTGCCTCCGGCATGGCTGCTGCTGCGACGGTTCTCGAATTGCTGGATAGCGGCGCCCATGTGATCGCCGGCGACGATCTGTATGGCGGCACTTACCGTCTGTTCGAGCGAGTGCGCCGGCGCAGCGCCGGGCTGTCGTTCAGCTTCGTCAACCTGACCAATCCCGACAATCTGTTGGCGGCGTTGCGACCGGACACCAAGATGGTCTGGGTGGAAACGCCGACCAACCCGATGCTGAAACTGGCCGACCTGGCGGCGATCGCCAAGATATGTCGCGAGCGCGGCATCATTGCGGTGGCTGACAATACGTTCGCTAGCCCGATGGTGCAACAGCCACTCAGCTTCGGCTTCGACGTGGTAGTCCATTCGACCACCAAGTACCTGAACGGTCACTCCGACATCATCGGCGGCATTGCCGTGGTTGGGCGTGAAGCGCGCCAGGCCGAGTGGCGTGAGCGGTTGGCGTTCCTGCAGAATTCGGTCGGCGCAATTGCCGGGCCGTTCGACAGTTTCCTGGCCCTGCGCGGCGTCAAGACGCTGGCGTTGCGGGTCGAGCGCCATTGTGAAAATGCGATGGAACTTGCCGGTTGGCTGGAGAGCTTGCCGGAGGTGGCGCGGGTGCATTATCCTGGCCTGCTTTCGCATCCGCAGCACGAACTGGCACAGCGGCAGATGCAAGGTTACGGCGGCATCATCTCGGTTGACCTGAAGACCGATCTCGCCGGCGCCAGGCGTTTCCTCGAACATTGCGAAATTTTTGCGCTAGCCGAAAGCCTTGGCGGTGTCGAAAGTTTGATTGAACATCCAGCCATCATGACCCACGCGACTATTCCTGCAGAGCACCGGGCGACGCTTGGGATCAGCGATTCGTTGGTGCGACTGTCGGTCGGCGTTGAAAACATCGCGGACTTGAAAAGCGATTTACGTCATGCGCTGGCAGCAATCAAAGCATGAGTGACGACACCATACATTGGGAGCAGCGTATCGTCGCGATGTGGCATCAGATTGATGCGATGCCCCCCCGCACAGTTCGTGGCAGCAATTGATGCACTGGCGGCGGAGCGCTCGGCTGGTGACGCTGCTGCCTTGTTCGAGCGCGCTTGCGCGCGAGGCAGCGTCGGCTTCGAGTCTGGCGCGGAAGGCTTCTATCGGGCCGCGCTGGCCGCCGGATAGCTGGATCCGTATCGCCAGGCGCGCGCCTCGTACAGCTTGGCAGCACATTGCGCATCCTGGGGCAATTCGATGAAAGCGAGCGTCTTCTTGCTGCGCAGCTGGATCGCTACGCGCAAACAGGGTATGGCAGGGCGCTATACGACGAAACCAGAGCTATCCTGGCGCTCACCTATCTGGCGCAGGGACGTGCTGTCGAAGCAGCTTGCCTGGCGCTGGAAACGCTGGCGCCGCATTTGTCTCGGTATCAGAGGTCGGTGGCCGGAAACGCTTTGGAATTTCGGAAAACGGTGGTCGGCGACATGCAACGTGCGTCTCTATCTTAGCTATTTTAGCTATTGCTGCAGCCGTAGAAAGAGTGTTCGTTTGCAAAATGCCGCTCCGCCCAATTGCACAAGCAACTGGGCGGGTCCTTTGTTTCCTATTACTGATAATTGGCGACCAGCGAAGCGCCGCTGACGGCGCGATATGCATTCAGCAGCAGATAATAGGTTCCTGCTCCTGGCGCGCCGATAGTCACGTTTTCTGCGTTGGTGCTGCCGTCGGATTTGCCGTCATATGAAGATGTCGTGGGCGTTGCCCCCAACTTGACGTAGATATCGCCATCGCCACTGCCGCCGGATAACTGGAAGTTGAGATTCCTGGCGCCGGCCGGAACGGTGATGCTGTAGATGTTGCTGCCGCCGCTAGCCAGCGTGATGCCGTTGATCGGTACGCCCTTGATCAGCACGTTGCCGCTGCTGGTGCTGCAACTGACGCCGACGCCATTGAATGCGGCCGTGACATCGGCGACCTTGTAGCCGCGGTTGGCGGCGGCTTTCTCGACACCGCAAGCGCCCTGGCTGAAGGTGCTGTTAGCAGTCCAGTACAGATGGTTGGCATCGGCCATCACTTCAAATGCTTTGCGGGTGCTCCAACCGGATGTGGTGGCCAACAGGTAGAACGCCTTGTTGTAGACGCCGCTGCTGTAATGCACATCCAGGCTGCTGGAATAATTTCGGGCATTGTCGATTGAGCGGCCATCCTGGGTCGGGTTTGCCATGTAGCGCAGCGCTCCGTTACCCTTGAAGATGTCGGTGCCGACCAGAAAATCATTCTTTCCCTTCATGTAATTTTCTGCTGCTTCGCCTGCCATGTCGGAAAAGGCTTCATTCATGCCGCCTGACATGCCGCTGTACACCAGGCCGGAATTCTGTTCGGTGAAACCGTGGCTGATTTCATGGCCCGATACGTCCAATGCGACCAGCGGATAGAACGTGGTCGCGCCATCGCCGAAGTTCATCGCGCTGCCGTCCCAGAACGCATTTTCATAGTTATTGCCGTAGTGGACTTTCATGTACAGGGTCTGGCTGATTGGGCGCAGGTTGAGCCATTCCTTGTACATGTTGAAGACGACGTTGCCGAAATAGTGGGCGTCGTTCAGCGGCGAGAAGGCGCCGTTGACCGCCTTGTAGGTATTGCGCGGGCAGGTGAAATGAAATGGCGTGCTACCGCTGCTGCCGTTTTGCAGATCGACTGTCACCACGTTGGTCGTGACCATGTTGCAGTTGCTGTCGACGACCAAGGGGCCGTATTTGCCGCCGGGCTGGTATTCATACTGTCCGGTCTTGGCATTGCCGCCCGGTCCGCTGGCGTCATAATGGGTGATGCCCTCCCATTTTTTCAGGACGGCGCCGGTGTTGGCGTCGATGATGAAATATGGACGGCTGGGTTTCGCTGCGCTCTTGTCGACGAATGACACCACATAGATCAGTTGGGCTACGTTGTTGTTGCCCAGCTGGACGTACAACTTGGCCTGTTCGTTCTCGGTGACGGCAGCGCGCGCAATCGACTTGGCTTGCTGCAGCACGTCTGCGGCTGTATAGACCGGCTTGGCGTTAGGCAGGTCGTTGTCGATATTGCGGATCAGGCTGCCGGACATGGCTGGTTGTGCCTGGGCCGCAGTGCGTTGTTCGACGATGGCCTGATCCCACAGCGGCACGCCCTGGAAGTATTGCTGATAACGGGTGACGACTTTGCCGTTGGCGTAGTTCTGGCTGCGCAGTGGTTTCAGTTCGTCGCTGCTAAGTCCAAGAAAGGTTTGCGCCGTTACCGGCCCGGCCTGTTTTGCCAGGGAGGATTGCGGGACGTAGCTTTCAAGGTCAATCCGATCGGCAGCGACGGCGCTTGAGGTTGCGAGCAGCAGCAATAGAAATAAAGGGGCTTCGACGTGGCGTAATGCTGGTTTCATGGAATCTCACTCTCTTTCAAAGGATGCGTGGATATTTCATAAGATTGACCAGGTACTTCGCGGGGAAACACGACCGACTGTCCAGAGCGCCCACCGTGCCAATTCAATCACCTCCATTTAGGGGACTTGGATTGCTCTCATCGATTTGGTGGGCGCACAGTGCCGTTGACGACAGGGACGGCGGCGATGGATTTCATCAATTGGAATACGCCATTTAAGTTACGTATTGTTACAATATGAAATGCCATGCAGCAACATACAAGGATTTCTATTGTCAAAATAGCTGTTATTTCTCACAGGGAACTTTCCTTGGTTGCGCAAGTGCCTGGCGATGCTGAGGGTTGGGGTGAATCTGAGAGAATGTTCCCAGCCGTGTTGCTATAACGTGGCCATGCAACATGAGGAAACCTTAAAGAAAGTGCCGTTTTACCGACGTATAATGATGAAATTGCAATGCTTTCGTTGAAGGAGAAAAAAATGACCGTTAAATCCGTGCTTGCCGTCATCGCCTGCGGCGTGTTCGCCGCCTGCGCCGCGAGTCCCTATGGCGACAGCTATAACTCATATCAACCTGCCGCTCAAGGCTACTTTGGCAATGCTCCGGCGGTCGCTTATGGCGGCTATAGCGGTTATGGCGATGCCCCGTCGTACGGCGATCGTTATGGCGGCGGCGACAATTGGACGCCGCCCGGCAGCTATCGCGACTCCTGCCGCGATATAGTTGTGCGGCGCGGCATGCTGGAAGCCACTTGTGGCGGGAATAATGGTGGTAGAAGGACGTCGATTCCTCTGTCTTCCTGCCGCAGCGGCAGTTTTGAAAACATCAACGGCAACCTGCAATGCATGGGTGGGGGCGGCCGTGATTACGGCCAGTCCAGCAGAGACGTGCCGCGGGAAGTTACCTGCAATCCTGCTCGGAAATTCGCGTCAGGCGCGATGTGCTTGAAGCCAACTGCGGCGCACCAGGTAATCGCCGAGTGCAATCGTCAGCATCGTTGTCTTCCTGCAGAAGTGGTAGCTTCAGTAATATAAACGGCTATCTGCAATGCGATAGGTAATTGCATTGAGCGTAATCAAAGCAGATCCACACTCAGCAAATTCACATAACAGCTCTCGCGCGTAGTGCTGACAAAATCGACCAGGTACGAACGCCCGATCGGCCGGTGAAGATTAGCGACCGCTCCGTCACGGTCAATTCGTTCGTGCGCAAGTGTCGGGCTTTAATGCCCACACAGTGCACCGAGTATTTCGTTCATAGGATGCCGGATGACAGACGTGCGAGAGCAAATTCCAATGCATGGAATCCATGCATTGCAGCGAGAATGGGGGATTGGGAACGTGCTGGCAGCCGCCAGCGTTTGCCAAGGAATCCAGCTGAAACATGAAACATTGGATTCCTTGTTGTGGCTTGCTTGCTCAGTGGTTTAAAGCCTTGATCGTACAATCCTGTGCCAGTACAGCCAGTTTGACGTAGGGTATGTCCGGGCTATTTCCGAGTTGGACCAGCTTGCAATCAACGGTGCCCGAGATACGTCCCTGAAAACTCGCCAATGGCGCCAACCGCGCCTCAGTCACTGACTTGTCGAACAGGATGAAAGCGGGAAGCGCCTGCCCCTTGAAATCCGTAGTCGTGGCCGTGATGCCATTCATGATATTTCCCCCGCCGATGGCGCCTACCATGCCTTGATCGATGGTCACTGTGGCGTTTTTCTTTTGTTCGATGACATTGACTTTAAGATCGGTCTGCAACGCAAGAGCGAAGATCGGTTGCACGGCGATGCAAACTGCCGCACTGAGTTTTAGCATTTTGTTTGATTTCATTTGTCTGCAATATATTGAGTGAAACAATAGTAGGAAAATATTATTGGCGCACTAATTCAACTCGACGATTTTTGCTGCGCCCATCATCGCTGTTATTGTCCGCAATCGGTTTGCCGGCCCCATATCCTGTTGCTTGCAGCCGTGTTTTATCAATACCCTGTGCAATGAGGGCTGCTACCACGGCTTGAGCACGTTGTAACGACAATTGCTGATTGTGTTTCGCATCACCGACGTTATCGGTATGGCCTTCAATCGACAGTTTGAGAGCCGGGTCTTTCTCCAGCAATTTGATGATTTCGCTCACGATCGGTTGCCCGTCCTGGCGGATGCTGGCTTTATCTGTATCAAAGTTGATATACAGCGTTACCCGTCCTTTTGTTTCCAATTCTTTCTGCATCTCGTCGGCTTTCACAAAACCCACAACCGTTTTCAATTTTCCTTCCGCAACGGTAATGATTTGTGTGTAGCCGCCCCCAGTCAGAAGACCGATCCAGATGTTCCCTTCGGGTTTGCGGATTAAATAGTAGTCATAGTTGTCAGGACTCATTGCAACGCGCATTTTGTTCACGATGATATCGCCCAAATCCCCACCGTTATGCGCCACCAGTTCTGGATTGTTCGGCGCTACGCTGCTGACCTTGACTCCGCCCAACGCAGTAATTGCGTCCTCGTAATTACGTTGCGCGGCGACGTCGGATAACTGCACGGCCGAATTCATGAAGCTTCTGTTTTCGATTCGCCCTTCGACCGCCAAAAGCTGATTTCCTGCAATGACGAAAACCCGGTCGAAATCCGACTTTTTGACTGTTTTCCGGCCGTCTTCCAGTCCGGTTGGCCAATCAAGATAGGGGAATGGCGGTAAGTCCGCAGTGGATAACGGCACGCTGTTGACATCAAATTTATTTTCTCCTGCGGCTGGCGGATTAACTTGAGCTGCAACTGCAGGCGGCACCAACGGGGGGGAGACAGATTCTTTTTTTTGTTTACAGGCCGAAAGCGCCAATACACAAAAAAATACTAATGGGAAACTGATTCGAAGCTGCATTCGCATGTTCTATTGATCCTATGAGTTGATTTGTAACTGAATAATCTAACAATTTATCACTGAATTTTCACGCTCAAAAAAATTTCCACACGGGAAAAAATTAACCAAATTTAACATTTGTTGTTTTTATGAAACTTTCTTGACGGCACTAATTTTGTAGTTTACTGTTTCGCTCTGTTTCAAATGTAATTAATTGTAAACAAACGTCCTCTTTTGGTGCTTTAAATTATCCCATTGCAAGTTTTTTGACGTTGTTTCTTTCGATAGGAAAACCTCCGCTCAGTTCAGTTGCGAAATGGAAATTAAAGGTGGTAGCACTACTATTTACATTTTCCTGTCGGCATTTTTAACTTAATAGCAATTTTGTGAGTTTTGGAAAATGTTTTTCATCGTCATATCTTGATTTTCTAATGTTGTTTCTTAGCAGTTTTTAAGGTTGTTTTTGCAATAAATATTCTTTTGTTAAATCCATTCTGGAGAACGAACATGCATAAATTCCAATTTATCCGTCGTCAAAAAGGTCAGGGCATGACCGAGTACATCATCATCGTCGCCCTGATTGCTATTGCTGCGATTGGCGTGTATCAGGCGTTTGGCGACGTAGTGCGCGGTCAGACTTCGACAGCGGCAACCACGCTTGCCGGTGCGACCGGCACCAAGGGCCGTACAACTACCGATGCTGGCGGTAAAGCTGCCGATGCTGCAGGTAAGTCGAAGAAGCTGAGCGACTTTGAGAAGTAAGCGTTGAGTCGGTCCTAGCACCAATCAAGGGCCGGGAATTTCATTTGTCATTAGCGGGATTGCCGGCTCATTTCATCTTTAATTTTTAGGAGAGTTCTCATGAACAAACATAATCTCCGCCTGCGCCAGCAAGGCCAAGGCATGACTGAGTACATCATCATTGTTGCGCTGATTGCGATTGCAGCTATTGGTGTCTATCAAGCATTTGGCGACGTCGTGCGTGGTCAAACATCGACAGCGGCCACTACCTTGGCAGGCGGTACCGGTACTAAGGGGCGTACCACTGCGGACCAGGCAGGCATCATGGCTGATGCGCAAGGTCAAGCTAAGACTTTGAAGAATTTCGAGTCGACAGGTAAGTAATATGGCGCGCCTCGATTTCGGTAGCGAATCGCATGCACTGCATTTGACGATCACGGGGTGTTCGTCTTTTTCGCAGGCAGATCGGGCGCGTGCTTGATATGGTCGAGCTACGTCGTCGCTACCGCAGTCGCGGTCAGACATTGATATTGTTTCTCGGATTTGCCGCGGCTTTGGTCAGTGCTTTTCTTATTGCATTCAATACTGGGCAAACTTCCAACGCCAAGATGCGTGCGATGAATGCCGCCGACGCCGCCGCTTACAGCGGCGCCGTATGGGAAGCGCGGACGCTGAATTTTCAGGCATATATGAATCGCGCAATGATAGCCAATGAAGTCGCGATTGCGCAATCGGTGAGTTTGCGTTCCTGGGTTTCTTATGTCGATACATTTATGACAAACATCAATGACATTACCCAATTTATTCCTTATGTCGGCGAAGTGACCACTGCGGTGCAAAAGGCGATAAAAGGCGTCGACAAGTTTGTGCAAGCGAGTTTGCCCCTTGGAGAGCAGATACTTCGCGGGGTAAATTTTGTCGCGTCCAGCAGCCAGCAGGCGATCAATGTAATTGGCGTCAAGGCCGCTACCGAATTGGCTGGCGGCGTTGCGCAGGCAAATGGGGCACAACTTACAGGTCCAAATACACCCCTGACAGGAACATTGTTTTTGTCAAATGAGGCAAGTTGGCTGGGTCTCACCAGTTCCTATTGCCGTACGACCAATTTCGCGTGTTCCAATGATCTTAGGCGTTTGCGCGAAGTGGCACTGAATTCCCGTGACGGTTTTACCTATTCCCGTGCATGGAAGGACCGTTGGCCATTTATGCTGCCATTCATATTCAATGTCCGAAAACAGGGCGGGACAGATCTGATCGATTACGACTCCTGGAAGGGGCTGGATTCTGCTGAATTGCAACGGTGGAATCCGAAGAAAATGTCATGGGGCAAGGGAGTCCCATTGGGCTGGGGAGGCGCGCAAGCCTACAATCCGAATGTGGTTACCCGCGTTGGCACACACGGAAGCATTAATGAATGGGATCACTTCGATGGCCGAAAGGCCAACACTACGGCCAATTACGATAACCAGAAGAAAATGCTTTTCCCTTTTCCTAACTACAGGGATATCGCTAAGCCTGCAGTGCAAAATGCCGATCTCCATGTGCCGTTTGCGGTTGAGGTGTTCATCCCAAAAAATCAGATCAAAACGTCGGACGAAATGCTGAGCAAAGATGGCAAGCCGGCACAGGCCATATTGTTCAACGGCACGGTGGTTAATCCATCGCCAAATTTTGCAAACGGCAATGAGGGCGTGTACGCACTCGCGACCGGATGCGTGAGATTTTCTAGGCCTATCGGCTCGGAGCGCGCATCTGGACGCACCGAATATCCAAGTCTTTTCAATCCCTATTGGCGCGCCTCGCTGGCGACCAATAGCCGGATAAACCGTCTCGCGGTGGATATTGTGAAGAAACTGCCCGAGTCAGCACTACTTGAAGGAAATAGTTCATGCAGTTAGCAACCTTAGTCGCATCCGCATGCGAAAAGAAAATGTTTGGCAAGCTCCTTTTTCTGGTCGTGGCGGCAAGTTCACTGGCTGGTTGCCGGGATAATGCGGCCTCTGCGGCTACGGGGGGGGCGCCAACGGTGGAGTTGTGCGCGAACTGGTACAAGTTGAACGCCCCGATCCAATCGACGGACCGCGCATGATGATACGCGAGACCGCTTATAACCTGTGCGCACTAGCTGCGCAATCGCTCAACGTTCCTGTCAAGCCGTTCCCGAAAGCGCCGGGCGACTACGTGTCCGAACGCACTACGATAATTACGGACGGCAGCAACTACGTTCGTAAGATCGAACACCCGTATAACGAGAATACCGACAAGATGAGTCCGGAAACCGGTTGTGAATACCGGATTGAGCCGAGCAATCAAGTCGATATCGCCATCCTGAATGGCGGGAAAATGACTACTGTCAGTCGCGATGCAAATGGCAAATGGAGGACCGAGGATGGTGTTGCGGCAGGCGGTTCCTTGGCCGCAAAAAAGGAAGATCTCTCGTCATATTCTGATTCGTTCGCTGTCAATGGCGTCAAGTTGCGTTGTCTGCCGGCCTCAAGCGGACTAATCAGCGCCAATGAAACTCAGGCGTTGTGCGTGGATGGCAGCGATCAAGCGTTGAGCACCACCGATGGCAACGCGATGGTCCTCTATTCACGTATCAAGCCGCTGGGCAATGATCCACGGTTTCCTTATGTCGTAATTAAAGAACCGCTTTCCTTGAAACAGTTGGACAAGGTTGATGGAAAAATTTTTGACCCCGCAACTTATACAAAATGAAAAATCGACTTCGTTCTTTGCGTCGGCAGTCCGGTCAGGCAATGGTCGAACTGGTTGTCGTATCGGGTGTGATGATCATGCTGTTCCTAGGAATCTGGTATCTGGGAAAGTTTCAGGATATCCAGGCCACGACAATCCAGGCCGCACGTTATGCCGCTTGGGAAAGAGTCGTGCATAAGCCGACAGCAATGAGCGACGCTACCTTGCAGGCGCAGACCCGCGGAAGATTGTTTTCGTGGAATACCGATCCGTTCAAGAGTACCGACGGGCAGAACATGAGCAACGGCGGGAAGTGGGCAACCCAAAATGGCATGTGGCTCGATCACACAGGCGGTGGCAAGCTGCTGGGGAAGCCGGGTGATGTGACCGTCAGCACTACGTCGTCGGCGCTGCCAGGGGGCACATTCATGAACGGTGCGCTGAAGGCCATTAAAGCCGTTAGTGCAGCGGGTGGCCTTACCGGCGGGACACCGCTTAATACTGGAGGTTTATATCAAAGCCAGGTCAGCGTTCGTCTTACGGACGTCTCTTCCTTGCCAGCGCCGTTGAATGACATGAAGCTGACTCTGAACGAAAAACATGCCGTGGCCACCGACAGCTGGGATGCCAGCGGGCCGAAAGAAGTCGCGATGGTCACGCGTAATTATTCCCCTGCCGCGATCTTCGAGAAGATCAATCCGCTTTTGAGGCCGCTTGAGGTGGGATTGTCGCTAATTGAGCCGAGTTTTAAGGATTTGCATCTCGGTCAGATATGTCCAGATGTGGTTCCCGCCGATCGCGTAGGTTCCGGCGAGAATTTGAAGGTCTATAGCGGTAGCTCACCATGTTACTGAGCATAGCAATGCGCAGCAAGCAAGGCTTTCTTCCTGATGCGGTTCGGCAGGGTATTGCGCTGTTCGTTTTTCTCGGCGCGACGCTGTTCAGTAATCCGGCTTGGTCGGGATGGCTTGATACGCCGGATAGCATTGATTTGCAGAGCGTTGGAGACGATGTTCGTTTCAACGGTACACCAATGTCAATGCGCTACTTTGTCAGTCCGAGCTCAACAGAAGAGGTGATCGCTCAATTCAAGCAAGCTTGGGAACGCGGACATGTTCGTGGCAGCGTAGTTGATAGCAAGCTTGGTTCATGGGCAGTTCTCAACCAGTCGTTGGGAGATACCCATCGCAGCGTGCAGGTTCGTCCGGCTCCTAACGGCGGTGTAGAGGGTTATGTGGCGCTCACCTCGCCAACGTTAACGCGGGAGCCGCAGTTACGTGTGCGCCTGCCATCCGATCTACAGGTGGTTTCGGTGATGGAGTCAAGCGATCAGGGGCGTGGTTCGCAACAGGTGACCGCAATGTCGCGGCGGTCGCTGGACGGAATCAGCATGTCAATGCAGAACGCTCTGCGCTCCGCCGGCTGGAATATCAAGGTGGCAAAGCGCGATGCAAACAGTGCACGTTTGTCAGCGGATAAAGGCAAGCAGGAATTTGATGCTGTGCTGACGGCAGCTCAGAAAGGGACGGCCGTCATGATGAACACCGTATTTGACGGTAAACCCTGATCAATCTGGTAGATGACCCACATATGAGAATGCCTTCCAAATTTCGCTCCAAGATCGGCGGCCAGGGATTGATGGAGTACATGTTGATTACCGTTGCAGTTGCATTGGTGCTGTTCTTGCCATTTGATGGCGGGCCTTCGCCATCTGAGCAGTTGGCATTCGCCTTCCGTAATTTTTTTCGTGGATTCAGTTTCTTCGTTTCCGTCCTTTAATATTTTATTTGGCAAAATTTCTTGAAGATATCGAAAAATACCATGCTGCTGGGTGGTGCGGTCGGTCTTGGCCTGCTGTGCTTCTTTGGCGCTCAATATTACTTGCATAATTACCTGACTAACGCGGAAAAGCGACTGGCGGGCGAGTATGAGACACGGCCGGTGATTGTTGCTGCAACAGAAATCGAATCGGGCACCGTTGTTTCTGCCGACAACCTAGCCGTCCGCAAGATACCGGCTCGCTACCTGTCCAGCAATACGCTCTCGCCCGATGATTTGGACCGGGTTACCGGACAACGTGTGGTGACTTCGCTGAAGCCTGGCGACCCCCTGTATCTGGGCGGGCTTGAGGGCAGTGACCGTCCTGCTTTGTCTACTACGGTGGCTAAGGGCGAGCGTGCGATTACGGTACCGGTCGATGAGGTCAGTTCAATTTCCGGAATGCTGGTACCTGGGGACGTGATCGATCTGCTCTTTGTCGGTCCCGGATTGACTGACAATTCTTATCTAGCCAGCTCAGGCAACGTGGTCGGCGGTGAACAAGCAAAGCCGAAGGAGTTGACGCATGTGCGGCCGCTGCTGCAATCGGTGACCGTAATGGCGACCGGGAAGATTACCAAGAAGCGGGTAGTCCAGGCGCAGGACGGCACGCAGCACGAAGAAAATGCGGAATTTTCCACCGTTACCTTGAAAGTCACCCCGGACCAGGCGGAAAAGGTATTGATCGCGCAAAAGGTTGGCCAACTGACGGCCGTGTTGCGCAATGCCGACGATGCGGTGCCGATGCGGTCAACAGCACTTGATGAGACGACCTTTAAGCAGGTTGCGGACGGTCCGTCGGGACGCGGGAATTATGTCGAAATGTATGTCGGCGGTGGTAGCGGCGTTGAAAAGACTCAGGAGCAGGTAGGTACAGCCTTAATGAGCAGCCTGGCGAAAAATTCACTGGGTATCGCTTCATCGGGCAAGGCGATCAATGCCGGAGATATTAAATCTCGCCTGGGGATCAGCGCAGATACAGGTGGCAATACAAATGGCAACACAAACGCGAACAACTATTCAAGTCGTAACACCAGCCGATAAGAACGGAAACAAGACGTGATCAGATTATTTTTATGCATTCTTTGCGCACTTCCAGCTTTGGTGCTAGCAAAACCAGCTATTAATTCCGATGCGGAGATCGAAATGTTCTCCGGAGAAGCTAGGGTCTTTCCCCTTGATGCAACCAGGATTGCTGTGGGCAACGGCACCGTTATCGCCGTATCGACGATGGATAACAAGCAGATACTGGTATTGGCCAACAAGGCTGGATCGTCGACCTTGCATTTATGGCTGAAAGATGGAACGCAACGTGACATGACTGTCTATGTCAACGACGCAAGTATGAAAAAAATTCTCGATGACATCAATAAATTACTGGTCAATGTCGACAATGTCACCGCGCGGATTGCCGGCACCAAGATCGTTCTCGAAGGTGACATGGTCAGTGACGAGAATCAGGCACGCGTGCAGGCGATTGCTACCATGTATGGCGATATGGTGGCTAATTTTGTCGGCAAGGTAGGGATGGAAAAAATGGTCTACCTCGACATCAAGGTTTTGGAGTTGTCCTCCAAAGGCTCGCGTGATCTTGGCATTCGTTGGGATTCGCAAATCAACGGCCCTGCTGCAGGAGTGTTGGCCGATCCGGTGGGCAATTCGCTGTATCGCTACATTCCCGATCCTACAACTTCTGGCATAAATATGGGGCAAGGCTTTCCGAATAAGGTTTGGCCGCCAAAGGGGTTCATTTCCCTGGCTTCCATCATTACCTCAAAAATTAACCTGCTGGTTGAGAATGGCGAAGCAGCCATGCTTGCTGCGCCAAATTTGACGACGCGTAGTGGCGGCACCGCCAAGTTTATCGCCGGTGGCGAACTTCCGCTGCCGGTACGAGACGGGCTCGGCAATGTGACCGTCACGTTCAAGGAGTACGGAATTATTGTCACCGTCAATCCTGTAACGGATAAAGCAGGCACGATTTACGCGAAAGTCGACATCGAGGTCAGTAGCATCGATCAATCGGTCGCAGTCGCGGGCATTCCAGGCTTGCTGAAAAGACAAACGACAACGGAATTCAATTCTCGTGATGGTGAAACTGTAGTGCTGAGTGGCCTGTATTCATATCAGACGACGACCGACGCACAAAAGGTGCCCGGATTCGGCGATGTTCCGCTGCTTGGAGGGTTGTTCCGTAACAAAACCACCGGGGTCGATACGCGCGATTTAGCCGTGGTCATCACACCGCGCATTTCGACTCCTACTTCCACCATTGATCGCGGGCCGAAAGACGTCAATGCTGAAGCGTTGTATCAGTTCGATAAAAAATTGCAGGAAAAAACACCGATGCCAGTCGCTCCTGGAAAACTAACTGTAACTGACTAAACCATGCTGGTTATTGAATCAAAGACGCCAAACGGACAACTGCTCGATCACGTATTGAGCAAGACCGTCACTCTGAGTGCTCAGAGCGACTCACCCATCCTGTTGCCGGCGATGGCTGGGAAACGAGCGGCCAAAATCCTGATCGATGATGAAGGTTTGACCTCGATTACCGACCTTGGTTGTCCGTCCGGAATTTTCGTCAATGGCGAACGGATTGTGCGTTACGGACCTTTACGCACCGACGACACGATCAGCATTTGCGGTCAGATACTGCGCGTGAAATCGTTGAACGGCCAGTCTGGACATGAGAAGACGCCACAACAAGTTGACACGACACGTCTTGACGAAGTGCGGACCGCAAACAAAGGACAGCATGGTGACATAATGCGTCAAGCGGCTGCTGCGCCTCGCGATGAACCGCAAAAGGTTGCTGCGTCCTTGCCTGCTCTTGGCGCGTTGGGCCAGGATAGCGCGGCGCCCGCAGTGTCGCATTCGTTCCAGCCGCAATCCGAGGTTGAGCGCGAGCATCAGAAGGAACTGTCGAAATACGCCGAATTGTTGCACGCGGACTTGATTCAAACGCTTGACCTGCGCCGCCAAGACGTGACGCGGATGGCCGATCTCGACTTGCGTGCGATGGCTAGCAAGTTGATCGATGAGCTGATTAAAAAATCGCATTTCCCAAAGAGTGTCGATACCAAGGAACTGAGCAAGTTTGTTCTGGATGAGGCGGTTGGTCTGGGGGTTCTGGAAAGCCTGCTGGCGGATGATTCCGTGACCGAAATCATGGTCAATGGCGCTCACGAGATTTTTATCGAGCGTGCCGGACAAACGCGTCGCTCGAACATTGCATTCAGTAGCGAAAAAGCCTTGATGGGCGTGATCGAGCGTATTGTGTCGCCGATCGGGCGGCGGGTCGATGAATCGTCGCCGTTATGCGATGCGCGTCTCAAGGATGGATCGCGGGTCAATATCGTCATTCCGCCGATTGCGTTGAAAGGGCCGTCCATCTCGATTCGTAAATTTGCCAAGCGTCGCCTGCAAGTTGAGGACATGATCAAGTACGATTCGCTTGATGACGCGATGGTGAAATTTCTGAAAATCTGTGTTGAGCAAAAGAAGAACATCGTTATTTCCGGAGGTACCGGTTCTGGAAAAACGACGTTGCTCAACGTGATTTCCAATCTGATCCCACCATTCGAGCGGATTGTCACAATTGAGGATGCCGCTGAACTGAAGCTGTATCACGACAATCTGGTGACCCTCGAAGCGCGTCCGGCTAACGTTGAAGGCCGCGGCTTGGTGTCGATTCGGGAGCTGGTAAAGAATGCACTGCGGATGCGGCCGGACCGGATTATCGTCGGCGAGTGTCGGGGTGGTGAGGCATTGGACATGCTGCAGGCAATGAACACTGGGCATGACGGCTCATTGACCACGGGCCACGCCAATTCACCACGCGACATGCTTTCCCGTTTGGAGGTAATGGTGCTGATGGCCGGAATGGATTTGCCGATTACCGCCATTCGCGAGCAAATGGCTTCTGCTGTGCAGATTATCGTGCAGCAGACGCGGTTTGCCTGTGGTACGCGCAAAGTCACCAGTATCACTGAAGTGACCGGGATGGAGAGGGGGGTGATCCAGATGCAGGAAATATTCCGTTTCCAGCGCGCGGGCTTTAACGATGCCGGCAAGGTTCGAGGCTATTTCACTCCTTGCGGGTATGTACCGACATTCTACGAAGAGTTGCGTGATCACGGCATCAACCCCGATTTTTCAATTTTTGAAGAGAAGAATCCTCACGCGGCGCAAGCGGCAAGTCATAGTGCAAATGGATAATACGATCATACAAATCGCGCTCGCGCTCGGGTTTGCGGTTGCCGCAGTGCTCGTCGCCTACGCATCCTGGGCAGCCGGTCGACAGATGATGGCGCGCTATCGCGACAGCGTGCTGGACTCAACCAGCGCGCAATTGTCCGATCTGTTCATTTTCATGGACGGTGCAAAACTGCAACAGATCAGTATCGTCACAACGATTTTGTTCCCGCTGCTGGCCTTTGTTATTACCCGCAATATGCTGGTTGTCGTGGTTACTGCCGCTATTTGTCTTTTTGGGCCGACTCTTGCCCACAAAAATCTCAAGAAACGGCGTCGCAAGAAATTGATTCATCAATTGCCCGACAGTCTCGACTCGTTAGTGGGTGCGCTGCGTTCAGGAATGAGCGTAACTCAATCGATGGGATTGTTAGCTGAGCAATTGCCAAAACCATCTAATCAGGAATTCGCCCTAGTCGTCCGAAAATTGCGGATGGGAGTCGGCGTCGATGAGGTATTGACGGAGCTTGAAGAGCGCGTCAATTCGCAGGAATACACGATGTTCACCACCAGCATGAGAATTGCACGCGAGGTGGGCGGCAATCTGACCGAATCGCTGGAGCGTCTGGCCGACACGATGCGGAAAAAGCTGGCAATGGAAGACAAAATCCAGGCGTTGACATCGCAGGGAAAGTTGCAAGGATTGATCGTAGGTAGTCTGCCGTTGTTCCTGATGTGGGTCCTTAACGAAATGGAGCCGGAAGCAATGGCGCCTCTGTTTAATACCTGGATTGGATATGGCGTGCTGGTGGTTGTGTTCCTGCTCGAACTAGTGGGATTTGTTCTGATTCGGAAAATCGTGTTGATCGATGTTTAGCATAATTAACCAGAGTGTCTATCCATGATTGAATTATTGTTTCCGGCGTTGTTTGCAATCTGCGCGGTCTTGCTGTTTTGGTTTGTTTATCAGATCGTTTCGGCTGTACCGGAGGAGGATCGAACCTATGCAGACAAGCCACCATCGTTAATTCGGCGAGTCTGGTTTCTGATAGAAATTGTCTCGCACTACGTCGGCCAGTATTTGTCGGTCGAGTATCGGGAAAAGACGATTCAACGCCTGCGCAAGGCCGAGCTCGATTACGCAATGAGTCCGCAACAATGGGTTTCTGCGAAGATCGTTTATGCATTGCTGATCGGTGCTGCTGTGACTCTGCTGGGACTTTGGCTGGGAGTGCATAGTTTGGTGTGGACAGCGTTGGGAGTGTTTTCAGGCTACATCTATCTTGAGATTTGGATGCGGGATCGCGTCAAGCTGATGGAAATTCATGTACTAAAGAACTTGCCAAATTTTCTCGACATGCTCACTCTAGCGATCGAATCCGGCTGTAACTTGACGGTGGGACTTAACGTGGCGGTGGAGAAATCGCCTGACAGTCCTTTGAAGCGCGCGTTTGCGCGTGTGCTGCGGGAAATTCGCTCAGGCCGTTCGCGGATCGATTCTTTGCGTGCCCTGGAAGAACGTATCGATATGCCACCGATTACTTCCCTTATTACCGCGCTAGTGCAGGCGGAAAAAACTGGGGCGAGTCTAGGTACGGTATTGCGCGCGCAATCAACACAAAGAACCAATGAGCGATTCTCGCGTGCCGAAAAGCTCGCTATGGAAGCACCTGTGAAAATGCTCGGACCACTGATTTTCTGTATTTTCCCATGTACTTTTTTAGTACTTGGCTTCCCGATCGGCATGAAGATGATGAATGCTTTTAATTGACGCTATCTAAAAACAGGTGAGGTGGATTGTGGTACTAAGTAGACGTATATGGGTAGCTTCGGCATTTATGGCATGTATTCTGATGTCCGGTTGTGCAACGGTTGTTGAGACTCCGGCAGCGACCGGCCAGATGACGGATGCCGAAATGCAGATGCTCATGTTCAGAGCGGATAGTGCGATCAACGGCGGTCAAATCAGCGCAGCTGAACAACTTTACTCCAAGGTTGTTGCGGCGTATCCGAATGACGCTTCCGTATGGTTTCGCATTGGTACCGCTTATTTGCGGGCAGACCAGGCAGAGTTGGCGGTGGTCGCCTTGCGCGAAGCGTTGCGCATAGATCCGACCATGGAGAAAGCATGGCCAAATTTGGCTATCGCTCATTTGTCCCAATTCCGTTTCGCCGCGAACAAGGCGTTGGCGAGCAAACAACTCAGCGAAAGCAATCGTGTGACGTTGAAGTCATTGCAGGCGGATGTCGCCCATGCTATCGCTCCTGCGCCTGAGCCAACAAAGCCGGAATCGCTGGCAACGCATTGAGGAATACGCAATGAGCGAACGCACTTCGAAACGCTTTCGACGGTCGCCTTTGCAAAACGGCGCGGCAACCATCGAGTTTTACGTTGTCTCATTCTTTGTGTTTATTCCAATGGTGATGGCGGTGCTCCAGATGGGGTTGTTTTTCGTTGCCAAGAATACGGTCAATATGGCAACTCTTGCAGCCGCACGGGCCGGGGCCGCAACGGGTGGCGACAAAAGCGTGATGACGAACACGTTTGCCAAGGCGATTGTGCCTTTGTATATCAACAGCACGCAAGAAATCACCCCATCCAATTATGTCAACGTGATGGCCCCGGCCATCATCAAGGCGCGTGCGGATATGATTCTGTTTTCCAGCATTACGACGCTTAATCCGACTCGCAATTCCTTTACCGATTTCGGCCGTCCCGGCCCAGGAGGAAAGGGCACCATAATTCCCACTACAAGTCTTGACACCTATATGACCGGAGTGGGAGGGAGCTCGAAACAGACTCGTGCCGATGCCTTGTTGCTGAAGATTGAAGTGCGCTATTGCTATGAGCTGAAAATGCCGATCATCGACAAGATGATTACAAAAACCTTGCTTGAATTGGATAATCTCCAGGCATCCATTGCCGACAGGGCGTGTTATGCAGCTAATCGCGTCCCGGTTAAATCACAAGCCGTAGTGCGGATGACCGAGCCACCGCTTTTGGCAAACTTCTGAGTCATGCAAGTCGACATTCGAATTGCTCGCTATTTTTGGAGCCGCGCCATTGGTTTGCTGGGGAAAAGATCGCTGGCTGAACGGGATGGCTTGTTGATAGTTCCGTGCAGCAGCGTTCATACATTCTTCATGCGCTTTGCGATTGACGTGGTGTTTATCGATCGAGACGGAAATGTAGTTCGTATTGTTGAAAACATGCGGGCATGGCGCTTTGCTGCCGGGGCCAAAGCTTATTCCTGCTTGGAGCTTAGTGCCGGCAGTGCTTCCCGACTCGGATTGCGGGCAGGTCAGTGCGTGCCGCAATTTTCGCGATCAGAGATTCGTAGTTCGCGTCGGCTTTACTTTGTAGCGCAAGCGCCGGCCCAGCAAGGCGATTAGCGCCAGCGCAGACAGGATCAAAATCGGTTTATTCTGGCTACGCATGAATGGCGTGTCTCCGGTACGCATTTGCATGACGGCATCCAGTGCCGCTGTCGTATCCAGCGGTAGTACATCCACTATGAATCCGTGCTGATTGATAACGGCAGTGCTGCCTGTATTGGATGCCTGTGCCAGCCAACGCCCGGTTTCCAGCGCCCGCATTTGCGCAGCTTGCAGGTGCTGATTCGCCGCCCAAGTGCCGGTAAACCAAGCGAAATTGGACAGGTTCAGGAGTGCTTCGGCATTCCTCGCCTTGCGTACGATGTTGTCTTCGAACAGTGTCTCGTAGCAAATGTTTAATCCGAATTTGCCACCCTCTAGTATCAGTGGTGCTTGGTCAACTGCCCCGGCGCTATAGGAGTTGAAATCGATAGTGACCTGGTCGCCCATCCACTTTAGGGATGGGGGGACGTATTCTGCCAATGGAAGCAGGTGAATTTTGTCATAGCGGTAGCTATATTTGCCGGCCTCGTCGCCGGGAGAAATTGCCAGTGCGCTATTAGTCGAGACCGTTTTTTCTAGTGCAGGATCTTTGCTGACCACGGGACTGCCAAACAAGATTGTCGATGCTCTGGCATTGGCGATTGATTGGAGTCCTTGTTTGATCCCGTCTGGTAGGGAATGCCATTCAAGAGAGAAGATCGTTTCAGGCCATATTGTCAGATTTGCCGAGCTGGTTTGTGAATATTCGACATAGACATTCGCCGCTTGCCGCAATCCTTCTGCTGAAAATTTATCTTCCTGAGCGATATTGCCTTGGATGAGTCTCACGCTGACGTTGCGTCCGGTGTCCTCGGTCCAGTCGATCGATCGCAGTAGTTGACCGCCTGCTAAAACGATCGCTATCGCAGCGACCGCCTGAAGTGCGCCGGAAACAGAGAATTCCTTGTTGATATAGTTCAGCACGCCGTACGCGAGCAGAATAGCGATCAGTGAATTCATGAAGCCGACGCCAATGACACCGATCAGCGGAGCATATCCAGCAAGGGGGGCAGTCGTGTGTGCATAACCGGTTTCCAGCCACGGCAGTCCAATGAATAAATGTCCGCGCAACCATTCGCTGATTGCCCAGATGCCGGCGACCGCGCATAGACGAATGGCACGCCACATGAAAGACGCCTTGGCGTCTCGCAGCAATAATCCGGAATGTGCAATCAATCCTGATGCAAGCGCCGGAAACAAGCTCATGTATCCGATGACGCCAGCAACCAGCAAGGCGGCAAAGTATGCTTCCGTGGCGCCAAAATCGTGCAGGCCCGGATACAACCACCAAAGGCCGCAGGCAAACCAGCCGAGACCAAAGCAGAAGCCGATGGTCAGCCCAGACCACAATCTGGCCGGCGTGGGTTGAGTCGCCAATAAAATCAACAAACCTGCTATGCAATACGGTGTAAACCACCACGCCCCGGTCGGGGCGAAGGATAGGGATAAAGAGGCGCCAAACACGACGGCGAGGAGGCTTCGAATGGATAGCGGATACTTCATGGGCGCGACGGTCGCATGCGTCTGGAGTCCGAATGGAATGGTGGAATAAGCTTGTGGAAGTCAGTCTTTTGAATCTGCCCCAACATCGAAACAATCGTAAAATTCTAAATCAAATCCGACTTGCCGTAGATGCTTTTGAGCAAATATAACGGATATATTTGTCTCTGAAAATTTCAGCTAGTCAGTTGGAGGTGCGATGGCACGTAGCGAGCACATGACGACTTCTTGGGTGCGCGAATGTTCCCCATATGCCGTTCGATTATAACAAGTCCACACTCAGCAAATTCACATAACAGCTCTCGCGCGTAGTGCTGACAAAATCGACCAGGTACGGTTGTTGCGACACCTCCGGCAGGCAGGCTGCGTACAGCCGACCGGTCAGGCCGCCGGCGGTGATGCGTTTGGCCAGGACGTAGTCGCGGGTCAGGTAGTTTTGTGCGGCCCAGATCGGCAGGGTGGCGATGCCGCGGCGGCTGGCTACCAGTTGTAGCATCGCTACCGTCAGTTCGGTGGTGCGGCGCGCAGTCTGGATGCCGGCTGGTTTCAAGACTTGGCGTACCACGTCGAGCATGTCGTCCGGCACCGGGTAGGTAATCAAGGTGTCGCCGGCGAAATCTTCTGCTATCAGGTATTCCCTGTCCGCCAAGGGATGATCGTGGGCCACCAGTGCGACAATTTCAAAACTGAACAGGGCATGATAGTCGACCTTTTCGTCAGGATCGACTTCAGCCACGATCGCCACATCGGCACGATGCTCATACAGCAGGCCGACCGGATCGGCCTGGAAGCCTGAGACGATATCCAGTTCCACCTCCGGCCAGCGTTTGCGGAAGATGTCCATCGCTGGCATGAGCCAGTCGAAGCAGGTATGGCACTCCACCGCAATCCGTAATTGTCCCGCCACACCTTGCGCCATGCGCACCAGGTCGCGTTCGCTTTCCGCCACTTGCGGCAACACCGCGTCGGCCAGTTTCAACAGGCGTTCGCCAGCCGGAGTGAAGCGCACCGGTACCGATTTCCGTTCGAATAATGTTGTGCCGTGATGATCTTCCAGCTGTTTGATCTGATGCGACAGCGCTGATTGAGTGACGTTGAGCAGCGTCGCCGCGCGCAACAGGTTGCCGGCTTCACGCAGTGCGTGCAGGGTTTTCAGGTGGCGTAATTCGAGTATGGATTGCATGAATATTGTCGAAACGATCAGTAAAAATTCTGTATGAGTAAAATTCAAGTTGAATCTGAATATTTATCGTTTGAATCATAATCCAAGCTGGCCCAACATGCGAGACATCGAACTTGTTTTTTATGGAGATAGAGATGGCTTTGGCACACGTATTAGGGTTTCCGCGCATTGGCGCTCACCGCGAACTGAAGTTTGCTCAGGAAGCGTTCTGGAAGGGCGCGTCCGATGAGGCGGCATTGCGCGCTACCGGTGCCACGCTGCGCGCACGCCACTGGCAGGCGCAGGCTGACGCTGGCCTGGATTACGTCACCGTCGGCGATTTCGCCTGGTACGACCAAGTGCTGGGCACGCTGGCTTTGCTGGGTGCGATTCCAAGCCGCTTCGGTTTCGACCCGAAACGCTTGACCCTCGCCGATTACTTCACACTGGCGCGCGGCAGCAAGCAGCACTTCGCGATGGAAATGACCAAATGGTTCGACACCAATTATCACTATCTGGTGCCGGAGTGGACCGCCGATGTGCAATTCGATGGCGGCGTCGATTGGTTGCTGGATGAAATCAGCGAAGCGCGCGCCCTGGGCCACAAGGTCAAGGTCGCGCTAGTCGGTCCGCTGACATTGCTGTACCAAGGCAAGATCAAATCCGGGATCACGCACAAGCTGGATCTGCTGCGAAGGTTGTAGCCGGTTACCAGCAATTGCTGAAGCGGCTGCAGATCGCCGGCATCGAGTCGGTGCAGATCGATGAGCCGATCCTGGCGCTGGAGTTGGATGATGCCTGGCGTGACGCTTTTGTTCCGACTTACGCGCAATTGAGCGGCTCGGCGCCGGCCTTGCTGCTGACTACTTATTTCGGTGAAGTCAGCGACCATGTGGCGCTGCTGCGTTCGTTGCCGGTGGCCGGCGTTCATCTGGATCTGGTGCGCGGCGCCGACCAGCTGGCGCAGTTTGTCATCGATTGGCCGCAAGACAAGGTGTTGTCGCTGGGGGTGGTCGACGGCCGCAACCTGTGGCGTACCGATCTGGATCAAGTCTTGAGCAAACTCAAGCCTGTGCAAGCGCAATTGGGCGATCGCTTGTGGGTCGGCTCCAGCTGCTCGTTGTTGCACGTTCCTGTTGATCTGGCCAACGAAACCAAGCTGGACGACGAGTTGAAGAGCTGGTTGGCGTTCGCCACCCAAAAGCTGGCGGAAATTGTCGCGCTCAAGCAAGCGCTGAATGGCAATGCGGCGCAAGTCGAAGCGCAATTCGTGGCATCACGCGCGGCCCAGGCCAGCCGCCGCAGCTCGACCCGCATCCACAATCCGCTGGTGCAAAAACGCCTGGCTGCAGTAACGGCTGCCGATGCCGAGCGCTCGTCGGGTTTCGAAACACGCATCGCCAAGCAGCAAGCCAAATGGCAGTTGCCGGCTTTCCCAACGACCACCATCGGTTCTTTCCCGCAGACCACGGAAATCCGCCAGGCGCGCGCCGCCTACAAGCGCGGTGAAATCGGTCACCTGGATTACCTCGATAAAATGCGGGAAGAAATCCGTGTGGTCGTGGAAAAGCAGGAACAACTAGGCTTGGACGTGCTGGTGCACGGCGAGCCGGAGCGCAACGATATGGTCGAATATTTCGGCGAACAATTGTGGGGCTACACCTTCACCGCCAACGGCTGGGTGCAAAGTTACGGCTCGCGTTGCGTCAAACCGCCAATCATCTATGGTGACGTATATCGTCCTGAAGCGATGACGGTCGGCTGGAGTCAGTTCGCCCAGACCCTGACGGCGAAGCCGATGAAGGGCATGCTGACCGGGCCGGTGACGATGCTGCAATGGTCATTCGTGCGCGACGACCAGCCACGCGAAACCACCGCGCTGCAAATCGCGCTGGCGTTGCGCGATGAAGTTTGCGACCTGGAAAAAGCCAACATCGGCATGATCCAGATCGACGAACCGGCGTTCCGCGAAGGCTTGCCGCTGAAAGCGCGTGACTGGCCGCATTACCTCGATTGGGCGGTGCGGGCCTTCAAGATCAGCGCCGCCGGCGTTGGCGATGAAACCCAGATTCACACCCACATGTGCTATTCGGAGTTCAACGACATCCTGCCGTGGATCGCTGCCATGGATGCCGATGTGATCACCATCGAGACCTCGCGTTCGGATATGGAACTGTTGGACGGTTTCGGCCAGTTCGCCTACCCGAACGATATCGGTCCAGGCGTCTACGACATCCACTCGCCGCGCGTGCCGCAGGTTGATGAGATGGAGCGTCTGCTGCGCAAGGCGCGTGGTGTAATCCCTGATGCGCGTTTGTGGGTCAATCCGGATTGCGGCTTGAAGACACGCGCCTGGCCAGAGACTTATGAGGCGCTGGAGAACATGGTACTGGCGGCAAAACGCCTGCGTCAGACCGTGGAGCAGGAACGTAAAGCGGCCTAAGATTCAAGATCGGTAAAAAGAGAGGGGGCGAGTAAATGCATTACTCGCCCCCTTTGTCGCTTTAGTTGCGGGCCGCGTTTGTTCAGACCTCTTGATTCAGGTACGGAGGGAAATTACCCGACTTCTTTCGAGCTAACGATCGATTTCGACACCAGGCCATACTCGATCGCTTCGGCCGCCGACATCCAGAAATCGCGGTCGATATCGGTTGTCACTTTTTCCAGTTTCTGCCCGGTTTCCTTAGCGATCAGCGCGCCGATACGTTCGCGCACGCGGATGATTTCGCGCGCCTGGATCGCAATATCCGAAGCCTGGCCGCCGACGCCGCCGCTTGGCTGATGGATCAGGAAGCGCGTGTTTTGCAGGCAGAAACGCCGTTCCTTGGGGACCGACAGGAATACATTGACTGCGGCGCTGCCGACCCAGCCGCTACCGATCATGTTGACCGGCGCATCGATGAAGCGGATGACGTCATGGATCACATCACCGGATTCCACATGGCCGCCTGGCGAACAGACCAGGAAATTGATCGGCGCCTTGGATTCGCCTGACAATGCGATCAATTGACGCACGATATCGCGCGCCACAGTGTCGTTGATCTGGCCGAACAGCAGCACAGTGCGTGATTTGAACGCTTTCTCTTCCAGGAAGGCGTCGCGCTGGGATGCATTGGTTTCCACTTTTTCTTCCATGATGTGCCTCTAAGGTGTTTGGGGGAGTTCATTAATAGCAAGAGAGCCAGTGTAAACCAAAAAGCCCCCGCAAATTGCGAGGGCTTCGTTTGTGACGGCTGTTGGATAGCCATCAGAGCAATCAGAACGCCGGTACCACTGCACCTTTGTATTTTTCTTCGATGAATTTCTTCACTTCCGGCGAATTCAGAGCGATCGCCAGTTTCTTCACCGCCGCGCTGTCCTTGTTGTCTGGACGTGCCACCAGCAGGTTGGCGTATGGCGAGTTGGCATCTTCAATGAACAGCGAATCCTTGACCGGATTGAGTTTGGCTTCGATCGCATAGTTGGTATTGATCAGGGCCAGGTCAACCTGGTTCAGCACGCGCGGCAGGGTTGCTGCTTCCAGTTCCTTGAATTTCAGGTGCTTCGGGTTGTCGATGATGTCTTTTTGCGTCGCCGAGATATTGGTCGGATCCTTCAGCTTCAACAAGCCTTGGCGTGACAATAGCAGCAATGCGCGGCCCGAATTCGATGGGTCGTTCGGGATAGCGATGGTAGCGCCGTCAGGCAGGTCGGCCAGTTTCTTGTATTTTGTCGAATAGCCGGCGAACGGCTCGACGTGGACCTTGGTGATCACAACTTCGATATCGTTCTTGTGGTTCTTCTTGAATTCGTTCAGGTATGGCTGGTGCAGGAAGAAATTGCCGTCGACGCGCTTTTCGTTGGTTTGGACCGCCGGCTGGATGTAGTCGGTGAATACCTTGACCTGCAGATCGACGCCTTCCTTGGCCAGGATCGGTTTGACGAATTCGAGGATTTCAGCGTGCGGCACAGGCGTGGCGGCGATCACCAGCTTGTCGGCGGCTTGTGCAGGTGCGGCAGCGATCAGGCTGAACGTCGAGAATACGGCTGCTGCCAGTCCGAGTGAAAGTGAAAATTTGCGTGACATATAAACTCCCTTTTTTGGATGTTAAATCAAAGACTGCTTAAGTAAAATTTTCTAAATTATTAAAAATCGCCGTCATTCCCGCGAACGCGGGAATCCATGTTGATGAGCGTAAAATGGGGCCCCGCGTTCGCGGGAACGACGGTGACGTAATGTCTAAGCGATACGGCTCATTTACGCGTGAAATGCTGCACCAGCCGGTCGCCGGAAAACTGCAATACCTGCACCAGCACCACCAGTACGGCAACGGTGGTGACCATCACTTCGGTCTGGAAGCGTTGATAGCCGAAACGAATTGCCAGATCGCCCAGGCCGCCGCCGCCGATCACGCCGGACATCGCGGCATATGACATCAGCGCAATCGCAGTCACGGTAGTCGCAGCGATCAGGCCGGGCAGGGCTTCCGGCAGCAGCGCGCCGAAAATGATCTGGCGTTTGCTCGCGCCCATGGCCTGGCAGGCTTCCACCACACCGCGGTCGATTTCACGCAAGACGTTTTCCACCAGCCGCGCGAAGAATGGCGCGGTGCCTAGCACCAGCGGCGGAATTGCGCCCAGTACGCCGAGCGAGGTGCCAACCAGCAGCACCGTGACCGGGATCATCACGATCAGCAAAATCAGGAACGGCACCGAACGCAGTACGTTGACGATCAGCGACAGCACGCGGTAGATGCCGCGCTGTTCCAGCAACTGGCGCTTACCGGTGATGAACAGCAATATCCCGAGCGGCAGGCCGAGCAGGATCGTGAACAGCAGGGAAAAGCCGGTCATGGCCAGGGTTTCCCAGGTGGCTTGCCAGATGTCGCTCCAGTCGATGAGAGAGAAGTCCATTATGCGAGCACCTCATGGCGGATATTGTGTTGATCGAGCGTCGTGAAGACTTGAGCGACATCGGCCGGCTCGCCACGCAATTCAACAAGCAGCTGGCCATACGGCGTGTCCTTGATACGCGCGATAGTGCCTTGCAGGATGGTGATCAGGGCCGGCGTGGCAGCGGCGATGCTGCTCAGGATCGGTTGGTAAGTGATGTCGCCGACGTAGGTCAGGCGCACAAGTTTTCCGCGCAGCTGATCGATACCCGCCGTGCTGGACGACAGTAGTGCAGTTTCTGCCGAGAACGGCGTGCTTTCTGCGACCATGCTTTGTGTTACCGCGTGCTGCGGATGCAGGAATACTTCAGCCACCTCGCCAGTTTCGACGATGCGGCCGGCTTCGATCACCGCGACGCGGTCGCAGATGTTGCGGATCACTTGCATTTCATGCGTGATCAGCACAATCGTCAAGCCGAGCTTGCGGTTGATGTCGAGCAGCAGGCGCAGGATGGCTTGCGTGGTTTCAGGATCGAGGGCCGAGGTGGCTTCGTCGCACAGCAGCAGGTGCGGCGTATTGGCCAGCGCGCGGGCAATCCCGACGCGCTGTTTCTGGCCGCCGGATAATTGCGAGGGATACTTGTCGCGATGCTCGCTCAGGCCGACCAGGTCGAGCAATTCGGTGACGCGGGCGTGGCGTTGCTGTTGTGTGTATTTACCGGTGATCTTCAGCGGCCAGTCGATATTGGCAGCCACAGTTTTGGCGTTGAGCAGGTTGAAGTGCTGGAAGATCATGCCGATCCGCTGGCGCAGCCGGTGCAGGCCGTTATTGTCGAGCGCGGTGATGTCTTCGCCTTCGATCGATATGCTGCCGCTGGATGGCCGTTCCAGCATGTTGAGGGTGCGGATCAGCGTACTCTTGCCGGCGCCGGAGCGGCCGATGATGCCGAATATTTCGCCTTTTTTGATATGCAGATTGATGTCGGTCAATGCCGCAACCGGGGTGCCGGCGCTCTTGGCATTGCGTTCCAGCGGGTAGATTTTATGCAGGTGCTCGATGCGAATCACGGATGTACTTCGTTTTAACTGTCAGGCATGCAAGTCTAACAGCGCCTCTATATACGCCAAAGTTATATATAGTTATTTGCATATAACAATCCTGGCGTTTCAGCTATACCGATCGTGGCCTATCCGTGATCTGTTGCGTGCAGGGACATGCAGGAAATGATGTTTTATGGCATAGTGACCGCACTATGAAAGCACTCAAAAGCGCACTCGCCAAAACCGTTCTTGCTGACCCAAGAGCCAAGGTGCAGTTGCGTACCTACCTGGCCAACAAGAATTCGCGGCCGTCGCTTTCTTCCTCCATCACGACAGGCGCAGTAATCAATCTGGATTCCGCGCAAGAAGGTAGCGTGCTGTACCAGCTTAAAGTCGTTCCTAAAGCCGCCTGAGCGGAACGATGAACGTAGCGCTGCCTGCCTTAATCGTTTTCCTGCTGCTGCTCCCCGGATTCATTGCCCGTTCGCGATTCAAGCGGGCGGAACGCGCTTCGCTGGATTTCTCCCCCTTCGGCCAGATTGTCACCGAGGCGGTGCTGTGGAGTTGTGTTTTCCATCTTTTGTGGCTGACCGCATCCGGCATGCTGTTCGGTCGGGCGTTGCAGCCGGCGGTGCTGTTGAAAATATTGTCGGCGGACCCAACGAGCCAGTCGCGGGCGGTGGATGCGATCGCCACGCAGTTTTCCTGGATATGCGCATATTTCCTGAGCCTGTATGCCGGCGCGCTGATCGTGCCGACCGGTTTCCGCATGTTGATAACCCGCTTCCGTCTTGACCGTTTCAATGCCGGCTGGTTTGCCCCATTGTTTCGCTTTCACCAGGCGCCCTGGTACTACCTGCTGACGGGCGCCGACTTCGACGAAGACAACCAGCCAGACTTTATCTCGGTGTCCGCCATCGTTAATGTGGCCGGGCAGGCGGTTCTGTTCATCGGCATCCTTGACGATTTTTTCGTCGATGCCGATGGTGGCCTGGATCGGCTGATCCTGCAGCAGGTGATGCGGCGCCCGTTGCTCGCCGATAAGCCATATGACCCGGCAGACGACGATCCGACGCGCTTTTACGGCGTCGAGGGAGATTATTTCGTGCTGCGCTATAGCGAAGCCATCACTTTGAATATCGAGTACATCAAGCTGGCGAAGGTGGAAACCGATGAGACAATTGATGAGTCGGACGACGGCGCGCAGGCAATCGATGCGGCCGCCGAGATCGCCGGCTAGGGATAAAACAGGCCCTAATCAGGCGCTTGTCGCAGCCAGCGAGCGTGGCCGCATATCGGTCCAGTTTGCCTCGATATAGGCACTGCAGGATTCGCGGTCGCTTGCAGCCAGCACAACTGTCCAGCCTGCAGGAGTGTCGATGAAGGTCGGCCACAGCGAATGCTGCCCTTCGTCATTGCGCAGTACCAGGAATTGGGCTTGCTTATCGTCAAACGGATGGCTCATCTTTATTCTCCTCAGGTTTTTCAATCGGATCAATGCGTTGATACTGTCACGCCGGCAGCGCGGCTAAGCTAATTCGGCGCCGGCTGCGACAGCGTAGCCGGTCCGCTGCAGCATCATGACCGCCTCAGTGATTTCATCGAGCGCATGATGACGCGCGAAATCGTCGCGCAGGGCCGCAGCGCGTTGACGATAGCGTGGTTCCCCCAGGACCTTGCGCACCGCATCGCCGATCTGGCGCGCGTTGGGCTGGCCGCTGCCGAGGTTGATACCGGCGCCCGACCAGGCTACGCGCGCTGCAATCTCAGGCTTTTCCTCGGTATTGCCGGCAACCACCAGCGGTATGCCGAGGCTCAAAGCGTGGTTGACCGAGCCATAGCCGCCGTTAGTGACCATCGCATGTACCTTGGGCAGCAATTGCGCATAGGGCAGGAACGGCAGCACCCGTGCATTCGCTGGTGTAGCTGCGGCCAGATCGGCGGGTACCGGGCCACCGGTGGTGGCGATGATCAGGATGTCCTTGGACGCTGCCAGCGCGCCCAAGGTGGGGACGATCAGCTGTTGTGGATTCTGATTGGCTAGAGTGCCTTGCGTGACCAGTACAACCGAACGGCCGTCATTCAGTTCGGGCCACCAGTCCGGCTCCTCAAAGCGAGTCCCGGTCGGCGCCAGCAGCGGGCCGACGAAGCGTACCGATGGCGGCAGATCGCTGCGCGGATACTCGAAGGAGGCGGTGGTTAGCTGCAGGTACAGGTCGGGCAGGGTGATCATGGCGTCGATGACAAAGGCCGGTAGCGGCGGATGTCCCGAACGCGCCAGCACACTGTCGAAGTAACGCTGGACTTCGCCAAACATGGCTTGTTTCAGGTTGCTGTTCATGGCCTGGTTGCGCAGGCGTCCCTCCGGCGTGGCGGATGGCGGCAGCGCGGTGCCGAAGAACGCCGTATCGCAACTCGACAAGGGCAATGCCGAGATGCCGATGGCGACAATTGGTGGGCGCGCCTTGCGCGGGCCGAGCAACAGCGGGATGGTGCCGCAGAACATGGTGTCGACCAGGATGGCATCGGCTGGGAAAGTCTGCAGGTTGGCATTGATTCCGGCCAGTTGCGGCATCATGGCATCGGCGAAGAAATGCTTGAGGCCGAAGCACAACTGCGCATGGCCGGAGTTCAGGCGGCGTTGTTCGGGAAAACGTTCTTCCATGCGCCGGTAATCGAAATCGATGGCGTGCTCGAACGCCACGAAAGTAGCGCCGGCGGCTTCGGCCTGTGCCTGGAACTGGCTCCCTGTATGCACCAGCACCTGATGTCCGAGCTGGCTCAGGTGCTGGGCGATGGCCAGCATCGGTGACACATGGCCGGGCATGGCGGTGGCGGCAATCAGGTAACGTGCCATGGCGCGGCTCCGGTTTGTGGGTTGGTAAAGAAGAGCAATGCTGTCTCCTAGATGCTGATTTCGAGCGGTGCACGCGCCTTCTTGATGCCGAGGTTGACGAAGTAGCGTTCCAGCAGATTGCGGTCGACCGGACGGATCGCCGCGCCCAGCGCCTCCAGTTGCGCATGCGTTGCCGCGCCGCAGACTTTCGGTGGCGTTGCCGACGCGTCGTAGCGATCCAGGATCGCTAACACCGCTGCCAGGTCGCGGTCCTGCGTGACCGCCAGGCGCTGATGGGCGCGTTGCAGCCAGCTTTCCAGGCCCAGCGGTTCCAGTGTCAGGCCAAGGCGCTCGAACACCGGCGGGATATCGCGCACCCGCAATGGCGCCTGACCCATCAGGTGGTACACCTGGCCTTGTGCCGCGCGCTGGCCTGCAAGGCCGAGGATGGCGCGGGCAACATCGTCGACCGGGGTCAGGTTGAGTGGCAGGTCCATGTCCGGGATTGCTTCCAGTTCGGCGTATAGATGCGCCACGCGCCAGATCAGGTCAACGGCGTTGCAGATCGCGTGCGTATGGTCGCCGGTCACCGCGCCAAGCCTGTAGATGGTCACCGGCAAACCGCGCGCTTGGGCCTCCCTGGCCAGCGCATCGCCGACCCATTTACTCTGGCTGTAACCGTCCAGCAGGCCATTCCAGGATGCCAACGGCGAACGTTCGGTTACCAGCCCGCAGCTGGTGCCGGGATCGATCACCGCTAGCGTGGAGATATAGTGCATGTTCTTCGGCCGCCCTTGTGCGCTCCAGTCGAGCAGGGTTACCACGCTATCGACATTGGCTGCCTTCAGGCTGGCGTACGGATGCAAGAAATCGACCTGCGCCGCGCAATGGTAGATGGCGTCGCAATCGTCGCGGATCGTCTGCGCCGCGTCCGCGCTGAGGCCAAGTTGCGGTGCGCCGAGGTCGCCAGCCATTACCTCAATCCGGCTGTCGTCCCAGATCGATCCTAGCTGGCGTTCGGCCAGCGTACGCTGCAGGCGAACGCGGGCTGCTTGCGCATTGTCGGCGCGCACGTGGCAGATCACGCTGGCGGCGGTGTTGCGCAGCAGGGCTGCCAGCAGATGGCTGCCGACAAAGCCGCTGGCGCCGGTCAGGAACACCCGCTTTGGTTGTAGGGAAGGTTGCTGGCCAGCGCTGCGGATGTGCGCCGGTAGGTGCAATTCACGCGCCAGGTCGAGTGTGGCGACAGCGCCGCCTGAGTGATCGATCAGGGCGGCCAGGGCAGAGATGGTCGGATGTGTGTAGATCCCGGCGTGCGGGAAATCGGCGCGGATCTGTTCGCGGATACGCATGCCAAGTTGGATTGCCAGCAGCGAATGTCCGCCCAGTTCGAAGAAGTTGTCGTGGATGCCGACGCGCTCCAGATGCAGAGTATCGGCCCATAGCTGGGCAAGTATCTTTTCAGTTGGTGTGCGTGGCGCGGCATAGGGCGTGGCGGCTTGCCGTTCCGGTGCCGGCAGGGCCTTGCGGTCCAGTTTTCCGCTTGGGCTTAACGGCAGGGCGGCCAGGTTGACGAAGGCCGACGGCACCATATAATCAGGCAGGATGTGCGCAGCGTGTTCGCGTAGTTCTGCCGGCTGCGGATCGTTGCCGGAAGTGGCGACCAGATATGCCACCAGGCGCTTTTCGCCCGGCACGTCTTCGCGTACCAGAACTGCGGCCTGCGCTACCTGCGGATGTTGCAGCAGCGCCGATTCGATCTCGCCCGGTTCGATGCGGAAGCCGCGAATCTTCACTTGCTGGTCGGCGCGTCCAAGGAAATCCAGGCTGCCGTCGGCGCGCCAACGGGCCAGGTCGCCGCTGCGGTACATGCGGCTGCCGGGTGCGCCGTAGGGATTGGCGACGAAGCGTTCGGCGCTCAGCACCGGGCGATTCAGGTAGCCGCGCGCCAACCCGGCTCCGGCGATATACAGTTCGCCGGTCACGCCGGCAGGTACAGGTTGCAGGTTGTGATCCAGCACGTACATCCGGGTATTCCAGACCGGCCGTCCGATTGAAGGCAGTTCGTCACCGCTCATGGGCGAACTTAAGCTGGCGCAGATGGTGATTTCAGTCGGGCCGTAGGCGTTGATCATGTAACGTCCTTGCGACCATTGCGCCGCCAGCGCTGGCGGGCAGACATCGCCGCCGACCACCAGCGTGTGCAACTGCTTGAACTCACCAGCCGGTAAGGTTGCCAGGGCTGCCGGCGGATCAGCGCATGGCTGACTGCGTGGCGCGTCAGCACATCTGCGAGCTCTTCGCCGAGCGGTTGCTGTGCGGTCGGCACCACCAGCGCGGCGCCGGCCGCGAAGGCCATCATCTGATCCATGATCGAAGCATCGAAGCCGCAGGAGGAAAATTGCAGCACCCGTGAATGACCGTCAATGGCAAGCTGTTCGATCATGGCGGTGGCCAAGCTGGCGATGCCGGCATGGGTCACCACCACGCCTTTCGGCATGCCGGTAGAGCCAGAGGTGTAGATGATATAAGCCGCATCCTCGGCATGAAGCGCAGGGTTACAGCCCTGATTGGCGAGATCGTTCTCCGACTGTATTGCCAGCGCAGCTACCGTGATATCGGCGTCCAGCGCCAACCGGTGCGGAATATCGATTAATTGCGGCAGTAGCGCCATGTTGGTGATCACGCAAGCCGGTGCGGCCTCATAGAAGACAAACGGACTGCGTGCCGCCAGGTAGTTCGGATCGATCGGCAGGTAGGCGGCGCCAGCCTTGACGATGGCCAGATGTGTCAGCACCAGGTCGAGCGAACGCGGCAATACGGTGGCGACGATGGCGCCTGGGCCAACACCCTGAGTGCTTAGCAGGTGTGCCAAACGATTGGCGCGTGCGTTCAACTCGGCATAACTTACTGTGTCATCGTCGAGCACGATAGCGATCGCATCGGGGCGCGCCGATGCCTGGGTTTCCACCATGGTGGCGAAGCTGTGTAGCGGCAGGTCGCGCGTGCTGCCGCTCCATTCGACCAGCAGGCGGTGCCGTTCAGCGGCGCTCAGGATGTCGATGGCCGCGATGGGTTGATCCGGTGCGGCGCATGCCTCTTCCAGCAAGTGCAGCAAGCGTGCTGCGATGCTGTCGATCGTGCCACGTTCGAACAGATCGGTGCTGTACTGGATGCCGCCGCTGATTCCTCCCGGCAGGCCGTCAGCGTTGCGTTGTTCGCTCAAAATGAACGACAGATCGAATTTGGCGGTGTCGATGGCGACCGGCTGCGGCGTGACCGACAGGCCGGGCATGCTGAACGCCAGCCGGCTGCTGTTCTGGAAGCCGAGCATTACCTGGAATAGCGGATGGCTGGCGCGCGAGCGATCCGGTCGCAACATGTCGACCAGGCGGTCGAACGGCATTTCCTGGTTCGCATAAGCCGCCAGGTTGGTTGTCCGCACGCGCTCGATCAGATCGCGCAGGCTGGGCTGGCCCGAGGTGTCGGTGCGCAGTACGAGTGTGTTGACGAAGCAGCCGATCAGTTCATCCAATGCGTGATCGCTGCGGCCCGCCACTGGGCTACCGATGGCGATGTCGTGGCCGGCGCCGAGGCGGCTTAACAGGCCGGCGAGGGCGGCCTGCAGCACCATGAAGACGCTGGCTTGGCCATCGCGCGCGAGTTGTAGCAAGCGCTCGTGCAGTTGTGCGCCGATCTGCAGCGGCACCACATCGCCGCGATGACTTGGTGCCGAAGGGCGCGGATGATCGGTCGGTAGAGCCAGTTGTTCCGGCAGATCACGCAATGCCTCGCGCCAGAAATCGCGCTGACGGCCGATCAGGCTGTCCGGATTATCTTCGCTACCAAGCAGTTCGTGCTGCCACAGCGCATAGTCGGCATATTGCAGCGGCAGCGGCGCCCAGCCGGGCGAAATGCCTCGGCAGCGGGCGGCGTAAGCGACGCTGAGGTCGCGCCCCAGCGGCAGCAGCGATGCGCCGTCGCCGGCGATATGGTGGGTCAGCAACAGCAGCACATGCTCATCGGCGTCCAGGCGGAACAGATAGACACGCAATGGCGGCGTATTGCTGAGTTCGAAACCATAGCCGGCCGCGGCATGCAGCATGGCCGGCAATGTTTCTTCGGTGGCGTCGACTTCAATGAATGGCGGGTGCGCGGCGGCATCGTGCGTGGCGTCGAGAATTTGTTGATAAGGCACACCGGCATGATTCGGATAGATTGTGCGCAGGCTTTCGTGGCGTTGCGCCAGATCGCCGAGGGCGGCTTGTAGTGCATGACGATTCAGACTGCCAGCCAGGCGCAAGGCGAGCGGCATATTGTAGGCCGGGTTTGAGCCTTCCAGCTGATTCATCAGCCATAGCCGGCGCTGGGCAAACGACAGCGGAATTCGCTGCGGCCGAGGCATCGGCGACAGGATTGGACGCGCTACCGACTCTTGATCCAGCCGCTCCGCCAGGCCGGCGATGGTCGATACCTGGAACAGCGTATCCAATGGCAGGTCGATCATGAATTGCTGGCGGATCATCGAGATCAGTTGCACGATCAGCAGCGAATGTCCGCCCAGTTCGAAGAAGTTGTCGTGGATGCCGACGCGCTCCAGATGCAGAGTATCGGCCCATAGCTGGGCAAGTATCTTTTCAGTTGGTGTGCGTGGCGCGGCATAGGGCGTGGCGGCTTGCCGTTCCGGTGCCGGCAGGGCCTTGCGGTCCAGTTTTCCGCTTGGGCTTAACGGCAGGGCGGGCAGGTTGACGAAGGCCGACGGCACCATGTAATCAGGCAGGATGTGCGCAGCGTGTTCGCGTAGTTCTGCCGGCTGCGGATCGTTGCCGGAAGTGGCGACCAGATATGCCACCAGGCGCTTTTCGCCCGGCACATCTTCGCGTACCACAACTGCGGCCTGCGCTACCTGCGGATGTTGCAGCAGCGCCGATTCGATCTCGCCTGGTTCGATACGGAAGCCGCGAATCTTCACTTGCTGGTCGGCGCGGCCGAGGAAATCAAGGCAGCCATCGGCGCGCCAGCGGGCCAGGTCGCCGCTGCGGTACATGCGGCTGCCGGGTGCGCCGTAGGGATTGGCGACGAAGCGTTCGGCGCTCAGCACCGGGCGATTCAGGTAGCCGCGTGCCAACCCGGCGCCGGCGATATACAGTTCGCCGGTCACGCCAGCAGGCACCGGTTGCAAGCCGCTGTCGAGCACGTACATCTGGGTGTTCCAGATCGGGAAGCCGATCGGCACGCGTTCGGGATTGCGTTCGTTGGCTGCGGCGGCAAGGCAATCCCAGTAAGTGACGTCGACAGCGGCTTCGGTCGGGCCATACAGATTATGGAGTTCGCAGCCGAGGCGCTGCTGGAATTGCGCCTGCAGCGCTGGCGCGAGGGCTTCGCCGCTGCAGATCACGCGTCGCAGCGAACTGCAGGCGGAGGTATTTGGTTCCAGCAGGAACACTTCCAGCATTGACGGCACGAAATGAATGGTCGTGATGCGTTCCGCCGCGATCAGGCCGACCAGGTGGGCGGCGTCCTTGTGGCCACCGGGTTTGGCCAGCACCAATGTGGCGCCGTCGATCAGGGGCCAGAAAAACTCCCATACCGAGACGTCGAAACTGGATGGTGTCTTTTGCAACACCCTATCGTCGGCCTGCAAACAGTAAGTCGCTTGCATCCAGCGCAGGCGATTGATGATGGCGCGATGCGACACCACCACGCCCTTCGGCTTGCCGGTCGAACCGGAGGTGTAGATCACGTAGGCTGGATGCAGGGGCGTCAACGCTGCGCTGCGCTCATGGTCTTGCAGATTGGTGTCGGCATAGGCGTCGATTGCGGCTGCTGTCTGCGGGAGGTCGAGCAGTAATTGTGGGACGTTGGCAGGCAGCGTAGGCGCCAGGGCGTTGGTGGTGAGCAGACAGACCGGTTGCGCATCGCCCAGCATGAACGTGATCCGGTCTTGCGGATAATCGGGGTCGACCGGCAGGTAGGCCGCGCCGGTTTTCAGGATTGCCAGCAACGCTACCACCAGTTCCAGCGAGCGCGGCACGGCAATTGCGACGATCTGCTCGGGACCAGCGCCGTGTGTGCGTAGCAGGCGCGCCAGCTGGTTCGCGCGTTGATTCAAATCGGTGTAGCTCAGGAGACTGCCGTCGAAGCGCAATGCCTCGGCATCCTGACTGTGGGCTGCCTGTGCTTCGATGAGTGCCGCCAAATTGGTGTCGTCCATCGGATGTGCGGTATCGTTCCAGCCATCCAGCAATTGTTTGCGCTCGGCGCTGTCCAGCAAGTCTATGTGTCCGATGCGCTGCTGTGGCTGCTCGATGATCGCCGCGAATACCCGCAGCAGGCGGCGCTGGTGACCGGCCAGCACCTCGGCGCTGTAGAGCGCCGGATTGGCGTCGAAATCGATCTGCAAGTCCTGGCCGTTGCCGCGCTCGTAAAAAAAGATGCCGAGATCTTCGGCAGTGCCGTTGGACAGATTGCGCGGCTTGGCGGCGTGACCGCCAAAGCGGAAATCGTAATCGAATGGTTCGATGTTGACCACGGTGGTGAACAGTTGCTGGTTGTTGCCCAGGATGTTCAGGTCGTTGCGCAGGTTTTCATAGCGATAGGATTGATGTCGCAACAGTTGCCGCATCTGCCGTCCGATTTCGCGAACCAGTTCATCAACCCGCAGTTCGGCATGCATTGCCAGGCGCACTGGCAGCGCGTTTGCCACCATGGCAGGCACCCGCCGCATGCGTTCGTTGTGACGGGCAGTCACCGGGATGCCGATCACCATATCTTCGGCACCGGTGGCGCGGTACAGGTACGCCGATGTCGCTGCAATCAATATCTGCGGCAAGGTTGCGCCCAGTTCGCGCGCGATGTCATGCAATGCACTGACGCTGGCCGCTGGCAAATACACGGTCTGGCGCAGCAGGCCGCCAACGTTGACTGAACGCTGGCTGGCCAGGCTCAACGGATCCGGCGTGTCGCTGAAATGCTCCGTCCAGTATTGCCGGTCGCGAGGAAAGCGGCCGGATTCGCAATACGCGGCATCTTCCAGCGCGAGTTGTGCAATCGGCGCGAAGGCAGTGTCTTCTGAAGCTTGTGTGTTGTTGATCAAGGCACTGTAGACATCGGCCAGGCGGCGCGCAATCAAGCCGCCGCCGAAACCGTCCAGCACGATGTGGTGGCAGCGGTGATACCAGATGAAACGGGCAGGGGCGATGCGGATCAACGCGCACAACCACAACTGGCCATGCGTGAGGTCGACATTGCGGCTGAAATCTGCGCGCATCCAGGCGTCGGCGGCTGCCGCGGGATCGTTCTCGGCACTGAAGTCGAGGTAAGGCAGCAACCCGGTAAAGATGGGGGCAACAATCTGTCGTGGACCGTCTTCGGTTTCCACAAAATGCAGGCGCGCGGCCTCGGCCTCGTTTGCCACCGTTTGCAGTGCCGCGAGGAAGGCCGCCGGATTGATCTTGCCGTCAATATCAACTGCTTCGGCAAGGTTGAAATTGGTGTCTGGCGACGCGAATTTCGCGCCCAGCCACATGGCCAGCTGTCCGGAGGTCAGTGGTATGGCGATAGGGTGGTCGACGGTATGCAAGCGCTTCTCCATATCAAGAGTGGAAACTGCAATGGGCTGGCTGCGCGCGGGATGAATGCATGGCTCACCCTCTGATGGAGCGGATTGTTGATTGTCGCGGCGTACTGCCTGTTGCATTGCAGAATCTACCGCCAAGGTCGACGGATTTGTTGCGTTGCAATGATCGAGGGCGACGTGTTGATGTCCAATCAAATATTCCCGTTGGGAAATAAATATATCTGTTCGCTTTTTGCTTCGCTAGCTATAAGAAGTGACAGGTGGCTAAAGATCGAAATTGGTGATAAAAGGCCTTGCCGGGACAGTTAAGATGCCGGCTTATGTTGGCTTTTTTCTATGATTGTGATGCGCTGCAGCGTAGGAAACTATGCGATTCGCTTATTGCGGCGAACGTGCGGCCGTTGGCCGCAGTTGCTATGAGGAGGGGGAGTTAGGGCAGCGGGAAAACCAGGCAGGTGGTAGTGCCATGCGCATAGATTTTGCCGTCAGCATCGACGATCTCCGCTTCCGCCACGCCAACCCGGCCGCCGACCTGGATCACCTTGCCGATAGCACGCACAGGGCCGGTCTTGTCGGTGAGTGCGCGTATCAGATTGACCTTTAATTCGAGCGTGGTGTAGCCGCTGCCTCTGGGCAGTGTCGATTGCACCGCGCAACCGAGTGCCGAATCGAGCAAGGTGCAGAAATAGCCGCCATGAACGCTGCCGATCGGATTGTAATGCTGCATGCCAGGCGTCCCCTGGAAAACAATGCGGCCCGGTTCTGCCTCAATCAGCGTGAAATCCAGTGTTTGCGCGATGGGTGGGGGCGGCAATTCACCATCAAGTATGCGTTGCAAAAATTCGATGCCGCTGCATTGCTTCAGTTGTTCCAGCGTTGAGACGCCGGGGGCGGTCAGTTTGGCGCGGACGGCAGCTTCCTGAGCCAGCCATTGCGCCTGTGTTTCTTCACGAGTTGGCATTCTTTCTCCTGTTTTTATATTACCGGCGAGCCGGGCCGCATCATTATGCCTTGCCGGTACCGCCTGACGTTTGCGAAGGTCGCATTTCAATACCAGCCGGAATGGCTAAATGTTGTGCCAAACAAACATTGTGCGGATATGTGGAGTATTCATCGTCTTTCATATTTTCCCTATGGCGCAGGGTTTTCAGGTCAGGTAACAGTGTTGTTTTCCGCTGATTCTCGACAAATGTAATCAATTGTATCCAGGAAATTATCTGTGTACTATTAAGACAACAAAAGAGCACGACCGTGCGTTTATATAAGGAGATGTGGTTATGAAATCGCTACGCCGAATCGCAGTTGCTTCTGTCTTTTTTTGTTGTTTCACAATGGGGCCGGCCCAAGGTGTGTTGCCGAGCCTGTTCGGCAGCGCTGCTGCCGCAACCTACGCCCAGACCAAATATCCGATTGTGTTGGTACATGGCCTCAGTGGCACGTCCAAGTACTTCGGCGTAATCGACTACTGGTGGCAAATCCCAAACGACCTGCGCGCCAATGGCGCCACGGTTTATGTCGCAGATGTCGCGGCATTCAACAGCGACGAACAGCGTGGTGAAGAATTACTGAAGCAGATCAGCAGCGTGCTGGCCGCCACCGGCGCTACCAAAGTCAACCTGATTGCGCACAGCCAGGGCGGTACGACCTCGCGCTACGCCGCCGCAGTCAAGCCGCAATGGATCGCCTCCGTCACTACGATTGGCACGCCGCATGCCGGAACGCCGGTAGCCGATACCGTGGCGATGACGCCGCAGGCATTGAAGAATCTGCTGGCGGATGGCACGTCGGTGCTGGGATCGTTGCTGAGTTTGTTTGTCGGCAATCCGCAGCCGCAAGATCCGCTGGCGGCACTGAACGGCTTGACCACGGCTGGCGCGGCCGATTTCAACCGGCGTTATCCAAGTGCCGGTGTACCTGCCAGCTGCAGCAGCAAGAGTGGCGCCGTATCCGAAGTCCGTAACGGCAACACGCAGTTGCTGTACTCGTGGACCGGCAACCAGGCTGGGACCAACCTGCTGGATGTGACCGATCCGATCATGGTGCTCGGCAGCGTCATCATCAAGACATCCGGTGCCGGCGATAACGATGGCTTGGTGCCGGTTTGCAGCGCACGTTTCGGGCGCGAACTGGGCGTCTATGGCTGGAACCATCTGGATGAAGTCAACCAGTTGTTCGGCCTGCGCGGCCTGTTCAGCGCCGATCCGGTGGTGACTATCCGGACCCAGGCCAATCGCCTTAAGACGGCCGGTCTGTAGGAGCCGCAAAATGCGAACCAGACACTGGCTGGGACTGGCGCTGATTGTTGTCGGCATCGGTTTGCTTGCTTATGCGCTGGGCTGGTTCCGCTGGGCGGAACCAGCGTCAACCGGCACCCAGGCCGGCTCTGCGACTGGCGGCGACACACGTTTTGGCCCGGTCAATGGAGTGATGCTGCATCGGCAAGCACAACGGCGATGGCCGATACCAGTCCGCCCGACGGATTGCAAGTCGGCGCGGACCAGCATTTGCGTATCAACCGTGCCTTGCGCGACGTGTTCGATTACTACCTGCTGGGCGGTTTGCCCGGAACCAGGGCAGAGCATATGGCGCAACTGCTGGCGCATCTGAAAGGTGGCCTGCCGTCGCTCGCGTATGCCGACGCGGAACGGATTGCCCATTCCTATCTGTCTTATCTGACGGCGCACGATGCGTTGCTGGAGCGCCAGACGATGCCTGTGGTCACGGCTGACAGCAAGATGGCCACGCCGGATGTCGAACGATTGGCCGCCTGGCTGGCGCAGTTGTCGCGGCTGCGTCAGGACACGCTCGGGATCGAAGTCGCAAAGGTCTGGTTTGGCGATGAGGAGGTCGAGTCACAACGGATGCTGGAGGCATTGCGTGGTGGCGCCAGGACCGCACTTGGCAGTGGCGCCGACGATCCCCGTCAAAAAGATTTTGATCGCTTGCGGATGCTGCGTCAGCAAGGCGCCAGCCAGAAAGAGCAGCATGACATGATGGCGCGGCAGTTCGGCGCGGCAGCCGCGCAGCGCTTCGATCAGCTGGAGCAAGAAGAGCAGGCCTGGCAGGTTCGTTACGCGCAATATCGCCAGGCCGCCGACCAGATCCGCCAGCAGGTTGGCACTGCCGAAGCAGATCGCGACCGACAAATAGCCGCCTTGCGCTCGCAGACTTTTGCCAGCGATGCCGAACGTATGAGGGCGGCGGGGTTGGACCGGCAGTGAAGTGAGTTCGAGGCCGACGCCGGGGTCGGCCGTTTTATAATGTGCAACTCGGTTGCAAATGTGTTGCAAGCAATGCCTGTTCGCGATTACACTCGCAGTCTGGATCCAGCATCGGATTCCTGTTCCCAGACTCAACCCAGGCACTCATCGCAATGTACTGTCAATCAACCGGACGACTCCATTTGCCTTCGCGCTTAGCGTGCGGGGCGGATGCGCCTGTCGTATGGCGTGACGATTGCATCCGTTGCGGCGTGGCAGGTGTCGCATGCGGCTGATCATCGAAGATCATTTCACTGCTCGCCGCCGCCGCAAGTTGCGCTGGCAGCAGTTGGCGCTGTGGCTGGCGTTAACGATCCTGGTGATCCAGCTGATCGGGATGGCTTTCCATAATCACAGCTTGGCTGAGCAGTCGTCCGATTGCATCAGCTGTGATTTGGCCGCTGATTTCCCCGCCCCAGTGCCGACTGTGCCGGTGCCGGTACTGACGCCGGTGCTAGTGTTTGCCTACCATGCTGCCGTCGAGCTGGTGTATGCCTTTGTGCCGGCGCCGCATAATTACCTGACCCCTCATTCCCAAGCTCCTCCCGCCACCGCCGCTGTTTGACGTTTTATTTGGCGTTTTATCTTTCATGTCGACCCGGGACAGCCAAGAGGCTGTCTGTTTCCCATCCCTGATTGCACCTGCGGATACCGCAGCGCGACCAGGGAAGGGCGGTTGTGTTGTTGGTCCTATCGGAGTTTGAGAATGAAAACACGCTTGTTGCGGCTGAGCGCCTTGATTGCGCTCGCCTACGGCTTCGGCATCCCTGCTGCCTACGCGCAGTCTGCCTCAAAAGAAATCAGCGGCGCCATCCATGATGCGCAAGGCCGCCCATTGCAGGACGCTGTCGTTGCCCTGAAAGACGCCACCGGTAATGCCGTTGGCAGCACCAAAAGCGATCAGCAAGGGTACTTTGCCTTTAGCAATATCGCACCGGGCAGTTATGCCATCAGCGTAGACAAGGCCGCCTTCCAATCGGAAAGCGGCACGATAACGGTTGCCGACGAAGCCGGTGCGGCCGCCAACATCACGATGAAACCCACTGCCACCGGGAGTGTCTCCGCAAACGAGGCGGTCGTGGTGCGGGCAGATCGCCTGGATCGCGCACGCAACGGCATCCTGGTCGAAACCGGCAGTAGCATCTATCGAATCGGCCCCAAGGAGATCGCTGCCATGCCGCAAGGCGAAGACACCGCATTTAACGAAGTGCTGTTGCGCGCACCGGGCGTTGCGCAAGATTCTTTCGGCCAGTTGCATGTGCGCGGCGATCACGCCAACCTGCAGTACCGGCTGAACGGCATCATCCTGCCCGAGAGCATTTCCGGTTTCGGCCAGACACTGGATACCCGCTTTGTTGAAAACGTCAGCGTGCTCACCGGTGCGCTGCCGGCGCAGTATGGGTACCGTACTGCCGGCGTGGTGGATATCCATACCAAGACTGGCGAGCAGGTCGATGGCGGCGATATCGGCGTGCAGGTCGGCAGCAACAACACACGCCAGATCAGCGGTGATGTCAGCGGCAGCACCGACCGCTTCAGCTATTACATCAACGGCTCGTTCGAAGCCAACAATCTCGGCATCGAAAATCCGGTCGGCACATCGACGGCGTTGCACGACCGGACATTGCAAAACAAGGGTTTCGGTTACTTCTCCTACATGCTCGACGCAGACACCCGCGTCAGCCTGATCCTGGGAAATTCCGAAAGCCGTTTTCAGATACCAAACAGCCCCGGGCAGACGCCAGGCTTCCAGCTTGACGGCGTGAACAGTTACCCGTCAGCCGATATCAACGAACGTCAGACCGAGACTAATCGCTACGGCATTCTTGCCTTGCAAGGCAAGCTGGGCAGCGATATTGATTACCAGGTGGCGGCGTTCAGCCGTTATTCGAAAGTGCTGTTCGAGCCCGACCAGGTCGGCGATCTGTTGTATACCGGCGTCGCTTCGCGGGTGTTGCGTACTGGCCTGGCAAATGGTTTGCAGGCCGACGGCAGTTATCGCCTGAATGCCAATCACACTTTGCGCGCCGGTATCAATTACACGCAGGAGCGCTTGAAGAATAGTGACGATTCCCTGACGTTCCCGGCCGACGACAGTGGCGCGCAGTTGGCGACGCAACCGATCTCGCTTTCCGACAGTAGCCAGAAAACCACCAGTCAGGCCGGTATCTACCTGCAGGATGAATGGAAGCTGAGCGACAAGGTGACCCTCAACTACGGCGCCCGCGCCGATTGGGTTAATGCCTATGTCACCGCGAGCCAGTTCAGTCCGCGTATCGGCGTGGTCTATCAAATGACGCCGCAGACCACTTTCCATGCCGGTTACGCCAAGTACTTCACACCGCCAGCCAGCGAACTGATCGGCTCTAACACCATCGCCAGCTTCAACGGCACCACCAACGCATCCGCCAGTAGCCAGAACGATCCGGTGCGGGCCGAGAGTTCTGATTACTTCGACCTTGGCGTCAATCACCAGCTGACGCAGCACCTGACGCTGGGCCTCGATGGCTATTACAAGAAGGTCAAGAACATGCTGGACGAAGGACAGTTCGGCTCGGCCTTGCTGTATACCCCGTTCAACTACGCGCGGGGCAAGGTCTATGGCCTGGAGCTGACGCTGAACTATCGCAATGGCAATCTGGCGTCCTATCTGAACCTGGCGCGCTCGACAGCACTCGGCAAGAACATCGTGTCGAGCCAGTACAACTTCGGCCAGGATGAACTGAACTACATCGCCAACAACTGGGTGCACCTGGACCACGACCAGAGCATTACAGCATCAACCGGCGTCTCTTATCTGTGGCAGGGCACAACCTGGACCGCCGATGCACTGTTCGGTAGCGGCCTGCGCAGCGGCTTCGCCAATACTGATCATCTGCCGGCGTACACTGAAGTCAACCTCGGCGCCAATCATGTGTTCAGCGACAGCCCGATCGGCAAGGTCACCACGCGCTTGAGCGTGATCAACGTATTCGACAAGGTCTACGAGATCCGCGACGGTTCCGGCATCGGCGTCGGTGCGCCGCAGTATGGGCAGCGCCGCGGCTTCTATCTGTCCATGAGCAAGTCGTTCTAAGCGCAAGTGCACGGCCAGCAAGGCGGGAAGGGTGCTTCCCGCCTTTTTTTGCCCCCGGGTTTTGCGTATTTCCTCGCGGGCTTTCCGAATCTCTCGCTTCATCCAACGATATCCGTCGATATTTCAGCATACGGAATGTGCGTTTCATATTATGAAATATATAAATGCGAAGCAGCATTTACATATTTCATTCTCAGAAATTTTATTCCGTATCGCGAAAATTAAAAGTTAAGTTATTGAATTTAAACGAATTAAAAATACTTATATGTCTTATATAAGACATTGTTGCCCTGCACAGATGGGGCTACTATTTAGTCATCGGATTTGATTTTACTTTTGTCTTTTAACAGGAGAACGACGATGACTACACGTGAACAGCAAGTAGCAGCATTGGCCAAGGACTGGGCTGAGAATCCACGCTGGAAAGGCGTTACCCGCAATTACTCTGCGGAAGACGTGGTCCGTTTGCGCGGTTCGGTACAGATCGAACACACGCTGGCAAAGCGCGGCGCCGAAAAACTGTGGAATCTGGTTCACAACGAGCCGTTCGTCAACGCACTCGGCGCATTGACCGGCAACCAGGCGATGCAGCAAGTCAAAGCTGGCTTGAAAGCGATCTACCTGTCCGGCTGGCAAGTGGCCGGCGACGCCAACCTGGCTGGCGAAATGTATCCCGACCAATCGCTGTATCCAGCCAACTCGGTGCCGCTGGTAGTCAAGCGCATCAACAACACGTTCCAGCGCGCTGACCAGATTCAATGGTCGGAAGGCAAAAACGATATCGACTTTTTCGCGCCGATCGTAGCTGATGCGGAAGCCGGTTTCGGCGGTGTGTTGAATGCCTACGAATTGATGAAGTCGATGATCGATGCCGGCGCTGCCGGTGTCCATTTCGAAGACCAACTGGCATCGGTCAAGAAATGCGGCCATATGGGCGGCAAGGTGCTGGTGCCAACCCGCGAAGCAGTCGAGAAGCTGAATGCTGCGCGTCTGGCAGCGGACGTTTCGGGCACGTCGACTCTGGTGATCGCTCGTACCGACGCCGAAGCGGCAGATTTGCTGACTTCCGATGTCGACGAAAACGACAAGCCATTCCTGACCGGCGAGCGCACTGTCGAAGGTTTCTTCAAGACTCGTCCAGGCATCGATCAGGCAATCTCCCGTGCACTGGCCTATTCGCCATATGCCGATCTGGTGTGGTGCGAAACAGGCAAGCCGGACCTGGCTTTTGCCAAGAAATTCGCGGAAGCGGTACATGCCAAGTTCCCAGGCAAGATGCTGGCGTATAACTGCTCGCCATCGTTCAACTGGAAGAAGAACCTGGACGACGCCACTATTGCCAAGTTCCAGAAGGAATTGGGCGCGATGGGCTACAAGTTCCAGTTCATCACGCTGGCCGGTTTCCATGCACTTAATTACTCGATGTTCAACCTGGCGCACGGTTATGCACGCAACCAGATGTCCGCTTTCGTCGAGCTGCAGGAAGCCGAATTCGCCGCCGCCGACAAGGGCTTCACCGCGGTCAAGCATCAGCGCGAAGTCGGCACCGGCTATTTCGATGCAGTGACTCAGGCCATCCAGCAAGGTCAGTCGTCGACTACCGCGTTGCATGGATCGACAGAAGATGAACAATTCTTCGAAGCCAAGGTTGCGTGATTAATTGTGTAAAAAATAAAACTATTCCGTTGAACGGCAACTAGATCGCCGCACACAAATGGAAAGTGGCCGGTGTTACCGCAACGGCCGCCCAGGAAACCGCATCCCACAAGGGTGCGGTTTTTTTTTGAGTTGCCTTTCGCGCGACGCGAGAGAAAACGACGCAGAGATCGAAATTAGTCAAGTCCCCGATCAGCACCAAAAACAACATACGCATATGCTGTTTTTGATGATTTCATTGTTGTGAGGAAAGTTGTTCTGATATTATTTCCTGCCGACTGAGCCCCCGCCCGTGCCGCATCGAGCGCGCAAGGAGCCATCAATAGTCGTAAGGCGATAGCGATGGCAGTTCTATCCGATACTGCCGTCCCGCTGTCGCACAAAATCTAAAAAGCTTTAATCCTTGGAGGAGTGCATGAAAAAATATTCTTTATTACTCGTAGCGGCAGGCTTGGCCAGCGGCAGTGCAATGGCGCAGACCAATGTCACCATCTACGGTATTGTCGATACCAGCATTCGTTATCTCAGCAGCGACAACGCAGCCGGACAAAAGAACTTCATCGTCACGAATGGTGCAATCTCCAACAGCCGCATTGGTTTCAAGGGCACTGAGGATTTGGGTGGCGGCCTGAAAGCGGTTTTCCGCCTGGAAAATGGCTTCAACTCCGATAACGGCAGCATGTCCAGCGCCGGTACTCTGTTCAGCCGCCAATCGTATGTCGGCCTGAGCGGTTCTTTCGGTCAGATTTCGCTGGGTCGCCAATATACGCCACTGTTCGATCTGATGGCCGATCACTTCGATCCGCTGACCGTCGGCAATTACGACCAGAATGCCTGGTTGCCAGCCGGTGCTACGCTGGTGCGTAACTCCAACATGATCAAGTACTACGGCACATTCGGCGGTTTCTCCGGTGGTTTGAGCTATGCGATGGGTGAGAAGGCCGGATCGGTCAAGCTGGGTAGCCAGTTTGGCGCCTCGGCACAATACACCGCTGGTCCATTGTCGTTCGGCGCTGGCTACCTGCAAACCGTGAGCCCAGTCAATTCGGACTGGAAAGACACGACCTATAACCTGAGTGCTTCGTATGCGATCGGCGCGGCCAAGTTGTTCGGCGGCTACTATCAGATCAAGGACAGCACCGGTACGACCCAGCGTATTTCGGCGTCTCCAATAGCGTCGCTGCGATCAACGGTGGCATCGGTGGTGTCGAGCGCAAGGACAATGCCTACTTCCTGGGCGCGACTTTTCAGGCCACCCCAGCCTGGAGCCTGACCGCTGCCGGCTACTATGACAAGAGCAAGAATGTCACAGTGGCTTCGGTCGGCAACCTGGGCGACGGCACTCGTTACGCGCTGGTCGGCGTGGCGGAATATGCCTTGTCCAAGCGTACCCAGGTTTACGGTACTGTGGATTACAACAAAGCGAAGGACGCAGCCTTGTCGGAGCTGGTGGGCAGGGATAGCGTGACTGGTGTTGGCGTAGGTATCCGTCACATTTTCTAAGCAGCGTGATGCTATAAATGAAAAGCGCAGAACCGCAAGGTCTGCGCTTTTTTTATATCCGGCTGTGTATTTTCTCGGGCGTCGCGATCATGCCGTCGCGGATTTCGAAGATGGCGTCGCCCAATAGTGCAAGATCTGCCGGATCGTGTGTGATCACCATCATCGGCACATCCAGGCGCTGTTGCAATTCGAACAGTTCGCGCCGCATGCGTTCCCGCAAGCCGAGATCGAGCGCGGAAAATGGTTCGTCCAACAGCAGGATATCCGGCTCCAACACCAATGCCCGGGCCAATGCCACGCGTTGCCGTTGGCCGCCGGATAGCTGATGCGGATAGCTGTTGGCGGTGGCGCTCAGTTCAAACGACGCAAGCCACTTCTGTACTGCCGGATGCTGCTGTGGACGGCGCATGTTGAAACATCCCTTGCGCAAGCCGAAAGCGACGTTTTGGGCCACGGTCAGGTGCGGAAACAACGCGTAATCCTGGAACAGGTACGCCACCTTGCGCTGTTGGGGCGGCAGGCAGATGCCAGCCGCACTGTCGAACAGCGTGTTTTGCTTGAGTCGTATCAGGCCCTCGTCAGGGGGCAGCAAACCAGCAAGCGCTTGCAGCGTCAGGCTTTTGCCTGCGCCGGATGGACCGTACAGCACCACGCGATTGCTATCGGTGTGCAAGGCGATGTCCAGGTTGAAGCCACGTTCTTCAGCTTGCAGGTGCTTGCGGATATTGATTTCGATGGTCATCGGTCAGCTTTCACGATGGCCGGCGCTGCTGGTTTTTAGGCATCAACCAGCCAGCGACGAGTAGCACCACGATGCAGGTCGCCGACGTGATCAACACCAGTACGTTGGCGGTATTGTCGTCACCAGCCTGGACCGCCTCATAGATGGCGATTGACAAGGTCTGGGTACGGCCCGGCAGATTGCCCGCGATCATCAGCGTCGCGCCGAATTCGCCGAGTGCACGCGCGAATGCCAGCAACACGCCGGCAGTGATGCCTTTGGATGCCAATGGCAACGTCACGCGGAAAAATACGCCAGCTTCAGACACACCCATTACGCGCGCGGCGTTTTCCAGTTGCGGGTTGACGTTGTCGAATGCGGCACGCGCCGATTTGAGGACCAGTGGAAAGGCGACGATGGTGGCGGCGATCACCGCTCCCTGCCAGGTGAATACCAGCTCGATGCCCCACTTTTCCAACCACGCGCCGAACACGCCGCGGCGCCCCAGTAGCACCAGCAGGTAATAGCCAAGCACGGTCGGCGGCAGTACCAGAGGCAGAGTAAGGATGGCGTCGACCAGGTCGCGTGCAGAAGAGCGCCAGCGCGATAGCCCATAGGCGGCAGCAACGCCGAGCAGCAGGTTGAGCACGGTGGCCCAGCCTGCGACTTTCAGCGAAAGCCAGAGCGCGACCCAGACGCTGCTCTCGATGTTCATTGATTCTGCTTTCTACTCACCTTGGACGCTGCTCCCGAATGTCCGAATACACCCGAATGACTTGACGATCATACCGCCCAATCAAGGTTTCAGGAAACCGTAGCGCGCCAGAGTGGCCTGCCCCGTTGGCGACAGGACATAGTCGACGAATTTGGCGGCGATGTCTGCCTGTTTGCTATTGGAAGTGACGGCAATCGGATAGGTGACGGGTGTCTGCGACGGTACGCGCAACGCAACCTTGACCTTGTCCGGCATGATCGCGGCATCGGTTGAAAAGACAAAGCCAGCCTCGACTTCGCCACGCGCCACATAATCCAGGCTCTGGCGCACGTTCTGCGCCGGTACGCCCTTGGCGGATACCGCATCCCACAATTTTGCGTTCTCCAGCGCGGCCTTGGTGTAGCGGCCGACCGGCACCGAGGCCGGATTGCCGTAGGCGATGCGTTTGATCGCCGGTTGAGTCAGGTCTTGCAACTGCGAGACATGTAATTGGCTGTCCATCGGTACGATCAATACGATCTGGTTGTTGGCGAAGTTCTTGCGAGTGACGGGCAGAACTGCCTTTTCCGCTTCAGCCTTGTTCATTGCTTCTTGGTCGGCCGAGGCAAAGACATCTGCCGGCGCGCCCTTGACGATTTGCTGCAAAAGCACATCGGAGGCGGCGAAGTTGAGAATGACCTTGGTGTCCGGATGCAGCGCTTCGAAAGATTGGCCAAGTTCCTTGAAGGCATTGGTCAAGCTGGCTGCTGCAGAAACGATCAGGTCGGCGGCATGCGTTGTCGGCGCCGACAACATGAGCGGAATGGCGCAAGCAAGGATTAAACGCTTAAAACGAGGCAGCATCAAATTATCTCCTAGGCGGCAACGGACAAAAGCGGAATATATGGCAGGATACAGCGAGAGTCAACTTGAAACTGCCGGTACCGGGTCAGCAAATCTGAGTGAGTCCAACGATAAGCAACAAAATAGCTGAGTTGGCGCGCCCGCCTTGTTACAATCCCGCTCATGGTAAATTCCAAATCGGTTCGACTCAGGGTGATGCAGGGCGACGCGATCGCGTTCGGCCCGGGCAAGGCGGCATTGCTACAGGCGATTGACCAGAACGGCTCAATTTCCGCCGCAGCGCGGGCGATCGGCATGTCTTATCGCCGCGCCTGGTTGTTGGTGGAAGAGATGAACCATTGCTTCACGCTGCCGCTGGTGGCGACTGCGACTGGCGGCGCCAAGGGTGGCGGTGCGCACGTCACAGACCAAGGGCGCGATATCGTCGAACGCTATCTGGCGATGGAGGTTCGCGCGCAAGCTGCCGTGGCGGCGGACATGGCCTATTTCGATTCGCTGATGACGGCGCCGGAGGAATCGGCAAGCAATTAACTCTGCCGCCGAAAGCGCACTACACACCATACAAATCACGTTTCACTGGCCATCACACACCCATGCTTTTACGTAGCACGCTCCTCCGATACCGCATCCGCCTGCAGCGCATGTTCGGCTTTTCCGAAAGTAATTCGATGCTGCTGTGGGCCGCGGTGGTCGGTTTTCTTGGAGCCCTGGCGACCATTCTGTTCCGTGAATGCATCTACGGGATGCAAATGCTGCTGACTGGTCATAGCGGCAGCTTTGTCGCAATGGCCAAAAGCCTGCCGTGGTGGTGGCGACTGTTGCTGCCTGCCGCCGGCGGCGTGGTGGCAGGCGCGATCCTGCTGCTGGCCAAGCGGGTGCCGGCTGCCGCCACGTCCGATTATATGGAAGCGGTGGCGATCGGCGATGGCAACATTCCGGTGCGGCAGAGCCTGCTGCGCAGCCTGTCGTCGCTGGCGACCATCGTCTCCGGCGGCTCGATCGGACGCGAAGGGTCGATGGTGCAGCTGTCGGCGCTGGCGGCATCGCTGGTCGGGCGCATTACCCATTTCAGCCCCGCCCGCTTGCGCCTGCTGGTTGCGTGCGGCGCGGCGGCGGGGATCACCTCGGCCTATAACGCGCCGATTGCCGGCGCCTTCTTTGTCACCGAAATCGTGCTGGGCGCGATCGTGATGGAAAGTTTCGGGCCTGTAGTGGTGGCGTCTGTGGTCGCCAACATCACGATGCGCGAATTGCCAGGCTACCGGCCAGCCTATGAGATGCCGCCGTTCCCGCCAATTGCCGGTATCGAGATCCTGTGGTTCGTGCTGCTCGGTATCATGGCCGGCGTTGCGGCGCCGCAGTTCCTACGTCTGCTGGGGTTTTCCAAGCAGATATTCAAAAAAACCGGCTTGCCGTTGCCGTGGCGGTTGGGCCTAGGCGGCTTGTTGGTCGGCCTGATTTCAATCTGGCTGCCGGAAGTGTGGGGTAATGGTTACAGCGTGGTCAATTCGCTGCTGCACACGCCCTGGCTCTGGTGGAGCGTGCTGGTGGTGTTGGTTCTGAAAGTCGTGGCGACTGCGATCACGACGGGTTCCGGCGCCATCGGCGGCATTTTTACGCCGACGCTATTTGTCGGCGCCGCCATCGGTTACCTGTTCGGCCAGGTACTGCACGTGTTGCTGCCGGGACGACTTCGGCGCCGTTTGCTTTCGCCATGGTAGGCATGGGTGCGTTTTTGGCGGCGGCTACCAGCGCACCACTGATGGCGATCCTGATGATTTTCGAGATGACGCTGAGTTACCAGGTAGTGCTGCCGCTGATGTTGTCCTGCGTGGTGGCTTACTTTGTCTCGCGCAGTATCAATGGCGCCTCGATGTACGACATCACCATCAAGCGCAATCGCGATGCCCAGGAGCGCGTCAAGCTGCGTGGCATTCACATGAGCGAGCTGATCCGGCCGGCGCAGACGGTGTTACCGATGGATGCATCGTTCGCCGAGATCAGCGGCTTGTTCCTGAAATATCCGGTCAAGTACATATACATCGTTGACCAGAAAAATCGTTATTGCGGCGTGGTCGCCTTGCAGGACATCACGTCCTGCCTGCTGGATAAGAACGATACCGAGCAGCGCCAGGCCGCGGATTTCCTGCGGCGCGAATTCCTGCATGTGGTGACGCCAGAGATGTCGCTGGGGGAAGCGCTGCAATCCTTCCTCGATCATCAGGGTGAGCGCTTGCCGGTGGTGCGTAGCAAGAGCGACCCTGAGTTGCTAGGCGCTGTCTACAAGACCTCATTGCTGGATGCTTACTTCCGCTTGGATCGTTCGCAGGAATTGCATGCCTAGCGGAAAACATCTGGAAACATTGCTTTTTCATTGGGTTATTTAACGATTTCCCGAGTATATTTTACAAAAAATTACTTATTGATCGCGCCACATTGGCGAGGATTGCACTATATTGATCGCCGGGCCTTTGTTGTTTTCATGCGGCAAATGATTGGCCTGTAGACAACAGTCAAAATCAACTCAGAGGAGCAGCAATGGAAATTCTGTGGACAATCATCGTGGGTTTTATTGTCGGTGTGATCGCTAAATTCCTGCATCCGGGGCGCGAGAACATGGGTTTCATCGTGACGACCTTGCTGGGTATTGCGGGTTCTTTCCTGGCTGGCTATGTCGGCCAGGCTCTCGGCTGGTATCACGCGGGGCAGGGGGCGGGTTTCATCGGCTCCATCGTTGGCGCTTTCGTGCTGCTGCTGATATATGGGTTTGTCAAAGGCAAGGCGGCTAGCTGATGTTGGAGCGCATGCGCGGGAAGAAAAATCAACGCAGCACCGAGGTGCTGCTGCCGGAGACTGAGCATGCGCTGCAGGCGGTGCGCCAGCGCTGCCGCCAGATGGTGGCGCGCAAGGCGCTGCTGTCGGCTGGCGCCTCGGCCTTGCCGATCATGGGCGTCGACATCGCAATCGATATCCATTTGCTGTCGCGGCTGATCGAAGACATCAATACCGAATTCGGCCTGGCCCCGGAACAAATCGAAAAGCTCCATCCAAAACTCAAGGTCGCGACCTATAGCACCATCGTCGGTCTCGGCAGCACGCTGGTGGGACGGGTGGTGACGCGTGAAGTCCTGCTGAAGCTGCTGACGCGCAGTGGGGTCAAAGTGGTTTCCAAGAATGCCACCCGGCTGGTGCCGATTGCCGGCCAGATGGTGTCGGCGGCGATCGGTTTCTCCGCCTTCCGGGCCGTGGGGAACCGGCATATCGACGCTTGCGTCAAGGTTGCAGAAGAGATGCTAAAAGTGCAAGCTGCGACCGAATGATCCGCTCCGCATTCCTATATTCGGGTGGCCTGGCAGTCATCAAAGCGCTACGGCGATGGCCGCAATGATAGAATGCGGGTCGTTTGCAGGTGCCAGCACCACGCACGACCACCTCACCCCGTTCCTGCATCGATCACGCCAGCGCCCCTGATCTGCGCGGCTGCCGCTGCGGCCTTTGATGTAGAGTGGGGCAAAACCACTTCACCACGATAGAGTTTCTTATGTTGAGTTACCGCCATGCCTTCCATGCGGGCAATCATGCCGATGTGCTCAAGCACCTGGTCACCATCCAGCTACTGCGTTACCTAGGCCAGAAGGATACGTCCTACATGGTCATCGATACCCATGCCGGCGCCGGCGTCTACGCGCTGGATGGCGGCTATGCATCGAAAAACGCCGAGTACGAAACCGGCATCAGCCGTCTCTGGGACCGCAAGGATCTGCCGCCGGCAGTCGCCGAATACGTGGACGTGGTGCGGCAGCTCAATCCGGACGGCAAGCTGCGCTACTATCCTGGCTCGCCATATTGCGCCGATGCAGTGATGCGCGAGCAGGACCGTCTGCGCCTGTTTGAGCTACACCCGAGCGATGGCAAGATCCTGACCGACAATTTTCGCCGTCTCGAGGCTGAACGCGAGCGTGGCAGCGGTCGCGGCAAGCGCGTGATGATTACGCTGGGTGATGGCTTCCTCGGCCTGAAGGCGTTGCTGCCGCCGCCATCGCGCCGTGGCCTGGTATTGATCGACCCGCCTTATGAGGTGAAGGAAGACTACCGGCACGTCAAAAATACGATTGAAGATGCACTAACCCGTTTCTCGACCGGGACCTACGCTGTCTGGTATCCGTTGCTGAACCGCATGGAATCGCGCCAGATGCCGGACAAGCTCAAGCGCATGAAAGCCAATGGCTGGCTTAACGTAACGCTGACGGTACGCACGCCGTCCCCAGACGGCTTCGGCCTGCACAGTAGCGGCATGTTCGTGATCAATCCGCCGTGGACGCTGGAGCCGATGCTTAAAGAGCTGATGCCGTACCTGGTGAAAACCTTAGGTACCGATTCCGGCGCCGGCTTTACGCTGGAATCGGGACAAACCAAGGCGGTCGATACCGGCACCCGGCGCGTATAGGGAGTCCGGCACTAGACTTCAGGCCTGAATTTCAGCACGGCCCCATTCATGCAGTAGCGCAGGCCGGTAGGCTTGGGCCCATCGTCAAATACGTGGCCCAGATGGCCGCCGCAGCGGTGGCAATGCACTTCGGTGCGGGACATGCCGAATGTGCTGTCGGTCCTGGTGGCGATTGCATTGGGCAACGGCTGCCAGAAGCTGGGCCAGCCGGTGCCGCTGTCGAATTTGGTCTTGGAGGAAAAGTTCGCCAGATCGCAACCGGCGCAGGAGAAGGTGCCAGGGCGTTTTTCATGGTTGAGCGGGCTGGTGAACGGGCGTTCGGTGCCTTCCTGGCGCAGGATCGCATACTGGATTGCGGTCAGGCGTCGCTTCCATTCCGCATCGGTGTACACGACTTCAAACACTTCGGCAGCAGCGCTGCGTCGGCCCAGGCCCTGCAACAATCCGCCGGCCAGCAGCGCGGCGCCGGCCCTCAAGATGGCATTGCGTCGGGTAACCATGGCAGCATTCCTTTCGTTTTAAACCGGCATTACTGAGTTATACGGCCAGGAATGTCGTCCGGATGCAAAAGGGCGGTATGGCCTGTGCTTTATTACAATCTAATCAAAAAGACGGATAATGCGAATCCTTGTTGAATTACATCCGCATTTTCAGGCTCATCAATGTGCATATTGATTGTTTGATATGCCATTAACTGCATCAAAATAATGACAAATACAAAAAAATATCCCCCGCATCCGATGGCGGGCTGCCTGTTCATACCAAAAGGAAATTGCTGATCACGCTGATAGCGGCAGCCACTGCCCACGTAGCGCAGGCGCAAAGCGTTGACGATCAAAAGGAAGCGAAAACAGCGGTCGATGCGACCATGCCGACCATTACGGTCACTGGCTCCGGCCCCGCTCCCGACAGTTACCGCAGGAACACGGCTTCGATTGCCACCTTCGGCAATGCATCCTTGCTCGATACGCCCTCATCGATCTCGGTCATTACCCGCGCTCAACTCGACGATCAGCAATCGCGCCTGCTGAGTGAAGTGGTGCGCAACGATGCCTCGGTCGGCGATAACTACGCGCCGGTCGGCTACTACGAAAATTTCATGATCCGCGGTTTTGCGCTGGACCTGGCTTCAAGCTACCAGATCAATGGCATGAGCATTGCGGGCGAGCAAAACGTGGCGCTGGAAAACAAGGAAAGCGTTGAAATCCTGAAAGGATTGGCGGGTTTGCAGAGTGGCATGGCAGCGCCGGGCGGCCTGGTCAACTATGTGACCAAGCGGCCGGCCGATGTGCGTTCGGTGACGCTGGAAACCGATTCGCGCGGTTCGCGCTATCTGGCGGCCGATATCGGCACCTTGTTCGGCGAGCGGAAACAGTTCGGCATCCGCATTAACGCCGCGCACGAAGACTTGCATTCCTATGTCAATGACGCCGATGGCGAACGCAGCTTTGCGTCGCTGGCGGCCGACTGGAAAATCTCGTCGCAGGCGCGCCTGCAATTCGATGCCGAATACCAGCATCGCGAGCAGCGTTCGGCGCCTGGCTATCAATTGTTGGGCGGCACCGTTGTGCCGACCAATGTGTCGCCCAGCACGCTGCTCGGCGCGCAGCCTTGGGCCAAGCCGGTCACCATCAATTCCGTCAATATGAATCTGCGCCTCGATCTCGACCTGACGCCGGACTGGCGTGCCTCTGTGGCTGCCAGCCGCAGCCGGGTCGTGATCGATGATAATTCGGCTTTTCCATACGGTTGCGGCTACGGCACGACCTGTGGCGAGGGCGGAACGCCAGCACGCTATTTCAGCGCCAACGGCGATTTCGATATCTATGATTACCGCTTCCCCGACGATACGCGGCGCAATGACCAGTTGCAGGCGACCCTGCAAGGCAAAGTGGCTACTGGAAAAATCAGCCATGACCTGACTTTCGGCGCGAGCATGTTCCGCCGCACCGTGTCGCAAAGCGATGGCGTCAATGAATATGTCGGCAGCGACAATATCTACAACCCGAACCCGATCGTCTACGCACCGTCGCCGCTGACGCCTGACGCGTCCTACCTGCGCCTGGACAGCCGGCAAAAGGCACTGTTTGCCGTCGATCGCATCAGTTTTACGCCGCAATGGCAATTGATCGCCGGCGCACGCCAGGTGTGGGTCAACGAGCGCGCGCTGGATAATACTGGCACGGCGACGCGCACAACCGACAAGACATTACTGCTGCCGCAAGTGGCGCTGGTCTACAAGCCGCAAGCGGATCTGTCGCTGTACACCAGCTACAGCAAGGGCTTGACGATGGGCGGGCAGGCGCCGTGGTGGACCGAGAACGCCTATGCGTTCCTGCCGCCGACCGTCTCGCATCAGATTGAAGCCGGCGTCAAATACGACTGGCGCGACCAGCTCAGTCTGAGCGCGGCGGTTTTCCAGATGACCAAGCCTTATGAATATCCGAAGCCGGATGAGAACGGTTTCACCTATACCCAGCAAGGCACGGAAACCCACAAGGGCATCGAATTGGGCGCCGCCGGCCAGGTCAGCAAGCAATTGCGGCTGACCGCCAGCCTGGCCTTCATCCAGGCACAGGCAAACGATACTGGTACGCCTGCCTACGACGGCCATCAGTCAATTAATGTGCCGCGCTGGCGCGCCGCCGTGTACGCCGCCTATACGCTGCCGAATGTTGCTGGCCTGAGCCTGCTTGGCGGCTGGCAATACAGCGCCAGCAAGGCGGCGACCCGTGAAGGCGATGTCAGCGTGCCAGCGTATTCGCTGTTCAATGCCGGGTTGCGCTACAAGACCAGCTGGTCGGGACATCCGACTACTATCCGCTTGAGCGTGGACAATCTGTTCGACAAGCGTTACTGGAAGGATGTCGGCGAATACATCGGCGATGGCTACCTGCACCTTGGCGCGCCGCGCACTGCGCGTCTGTCGCTCCAGTACGATTTTTAATCCGCATGGGAATGCAGGCATGAGCGAGGTAAACCGAGACAGTGACGCGACACTGCAGCCTGTCCTGAGTCACGGGATGGGCTTGGATGTGGTCACGCCGAGCTGGCCTTCGCTGACACTGGACGAGGTAGCGCAGCTGTTGCGCCACTATCCGCAGGTTGCCGCGGCGACGCGGCTTGCGTGGCACAGCCCACGACCGTTTTCCAGCGCCTGCGTCGTCGATACCGAATCGGGCCCGGTGTTCGTCAAGCGCCTGCTGCGCGAGATCAGGACTGCCGATGAGCTGGCGGAAGAGCATCGCTTCATGGCGCACCTGCGGCAGCACGGGCTGGCGGTCAGCGTTGTGCTGAATACGTCCGACGGCCACAGTGCGCATGCCGCAGGTGAGTGGACCTATGAGGTGCATCGCATCGGCCAGGGCGTCGACCGCTATCGCGACGCTACCTCATGGACGCCCTTTGCCAATTGTGCCGATGCGGCAGCGGCTGGCGCCGCCTTGGCCCGCTTGCATCTAGCTGCACGCGGTTACGACGCACCGGCACGCAGCGTAAAGTTGCTGGCATCCGGCTTTACCTTGTTCCATGCGGAGGAGCCACAGGAAGTGCTGTCGCGCATGGAGCGCTACATTGCGCAGCGTCCGGCACTGGCCGATTACCTGGCGGCGCGCGATTGGCGCCACGATGTGACGCAGGCATTGCTGCCGTTTCATGCCCAGTTGCGTCCGCTGTTGCACGGCTTGCAACCGCTCTGGACACATAACGACTGGCACGCCTCCAACTTGCTGTGGCAAGGCTCAGAAGCGGCGCCGGCGGTGGCGACGGTAGTCGATTTCGGGTTGTCCGACCGTACTTGCGCGGTCTATGACCTGGCCATCGCGATCGAACGCAATATCATCGAATGGCTGGCGCTGCCGCAGCAGCCGGACAATCAAAGGCCGCTGGTGCATATCGACCAGCTTGATGCGTTGCTTGATGCCTACCAGGCGCTGGCGCCATTGTCGGCGCTTGAGGCGCAAGCGTTGCCAGCCTTGCTGCCGCTGGCGCACGCCGAATTTGCACTGTCCGAGCTCGCCTATTTCCACGGCGTGCAGAAATCCGCCGAGAATGCTTCGCTCGCGTACGATACGTATTTTCTCGGGCACGCCGAGTGGTTCAACAGCGACGCCGGGCGCTATTTGCTGGCGCATTTGCGGCAACGGGCCGCCGGTCTTGCCACTCCCAAGGAATCTTGATGTCAGTTCTGGAAATCGTCGCCGTCATCGTCAGCGCACTGGCCGTCTGGCTAACTGCGCGCCGCCATTTGTGGTGCTGGCCGATCGGCCTAGTGTCGGTGCTGCTGTATGCGCGTATCTTTTTCGATGCGAAACTGTATTCTGACCTCCTGCTGCAGCTGATCTTTGCCGTCATGCAGTTGTACGGCTGGTGGCAATGGAGCAAGGCGAAAACGGAGCAGCATGAAATCCTGCCGCAACGGCTGCCGCTCTCAGGCTGGCTGATCGGCATGCTGATCGGCGCCGCAGGCAGCGTCTTGCTCGGTTATGTGATGGCACGGTTTACCGATGCCCACATCCCGTGGCTCGACTCGGCACTGACGGGTTTCAGCCTGGTGGCGCAGTTCTGGATGGCGCGCAAGTACGTCGCTAACTGGTGGCTGTGGATCGCCGTCGATATTGTCTATGTCGGTGTGTATATCTACAAGGATCTGTACTTGACGGCGGGTTTGTACGCTGGATTCATCGTGCTGGCGATCATCGGCCTGCGCAACTGGCAGCGCCAGCTGGCGCTGCACGAGCGTGCCGCCGGCGAGCGGCACGCGTTGGATAGTCAACAGCCCGATGCCGCCTAGTGCGACGGCAAACATTTCTTCACATTCCCAGGTTCTGGGCCCAGGCCAGCGCCGAAAGATGGGCGGCGTTGACTTCGGTCGGGCTGATCTTCAACGACGAAGACAGCGGCCCGATCAACGGTGAATTCAGTTCGCAAGCCTCGGCCAGCGCCACGTAAGGACCGTACGGTCCGCTGCGCGTCAGCAAGGCTGCGGCCACATCGTCCGATAGCTTGATGCTGGCCAGCACCTCATCCATGCTGACGCCAAGCAGGCGATCCAGCAATGAAAAAATCCCCGCCACGAACAGGTTCTCCGATTCACCTTTGGGCAGGTGCTGCTGGCCGAGCAATTCAGAGAAGCGGCCGCGGATGATCGCTGTTTCCATCAGCACCGGCGAGTAGCCACTGCTGCTGGCGGTAGCCAACAACAGCGACAGCCACTGGAACAAGGCCTCATACCCGAGCAGCGCCAGCGCCGAGCGCAACGACTGCACCTCGGTTTTTAATCCGAATGCGGCCGAATTGATGAACCGCAGCAATTCATACGACAAGCCGGGATCGCGCTTGAAGACTTCTTCAATTTTCTGGATGTTCTCGTTTTGGCCGACCATGTTCATGATCTGCACGATGATCTGTTGCGCCGGGTTGAGCCCTTTGGGGCGATTTCCCGCGCGCGGCGTCAGGTGCAGCTTGCCGACAAATGCATCCAGTCCGAGCATGGCGCAGGCATCGTAATCCTGCCAGGTAGTGACTGGTCGCCCTAGCATGCGTACCGACGATTTCTTGAAAGCGGCGTAGCGCCTGGCTTGCGCAGCAAAATCCCCCGCCGAGAAGCGCACTTCGACGTGCGATATGTCGGGCAGCAACTGTTCTTTCATCACATCGGCGCCACGCAGGGAAACGCCATAGCCTTCAGCGCGCAACCCCTTGACCGCGCTCAATGTGTCGGGATCGGCCAGGTCGGCGCTATGAAGCGTCAGCACGGTGCTCGCGGCCGGAATCCGCTTGATTGCATCACCCCTGAGCAAGGCTGGCGATGCTTCCAGAAACAATATCTTGTTGCCCAACAGCCAGCCGTCCTTTTTGCTGGTCAGCTGGTCAGCGACGAAGGCCAACAGAGCATTCAATTCAGCTTCGCCGGCTTGCGTGCCGTCGCTGCCTGCCTCTTGCCAGGTCAGGTCATACCCGACAACGCGCTGTTTCGGATCAAGCAGTGGTTCTCGCACAATGAAGTTTTCGTTACTCATCTTGGATTTTTTGTGGGTGATGGTTGGATAGGGAAGCACAAGCCGTCTCAGGCAGAGAAGTTGATCGCCGTATTCGGGAAACAGAAAATGCAAAGCGACGCCGCTGGCTGCAAGCATATTGATGTGATTACCTCAATCGGCATGGTCGCGTCTCTCCGTCTTGCAAGATCAAAATCCCCTGATCCGTGTTAACGGCGATTTGGCAGGAAAGTTGAGGGCAATCGATATGTGGAATTGCAAATGACCGTTTGGGGGAAGAGATTGTGGCTATTTTGTAACAAGGCGTAACGATAATTTTGTTTTTGATAGGGAATATTTCCTGAGCGAATATTGTATTGCCGAGGCAATTTTTTCTTGTGTTTTCCTTGAGAAAGAGCCGGAAAGCCAAGCTGGTATTGGAGTTTTTGATTGTTGTTAATTGTTTTAAATGAAAGCCAGGTCGCAAAAATGACCGAATTGCCAGTTGTTTCTTTGTAGTGAAGAAATTGATGGTAGTTAGAAATTGTCAAACATTGTTATAAATGTATTTTTGTAAATTTTTGCCCTTAGAATGTGTTTCGCCGCGTTGGCAATTCATTAACTTGAATGAAACCTTCAACTTTAAAACTAAGGGTAAAAATGAAACAAACGACTATCGCTAAACTGGTTGCAGTTGCTGCTGCAGGTCTGTTGTCCCAAGCGGCTTTCGCTGACGGCGGCACGGTTAATTTCAACGGCCAGATCGTCGATTCCCCATGCTCAATCGATCCGTCCAGCCAAAACATCACGGTGCCGATGGGTACTGTTTCGCGTGCAGTATTGAATGGCGCAGCAGGCAAGAAGGCAACCCCATCGAAGTTCCAGATCCTGTTGACCAACTGCGGCGCGACTGCCAAAGGCGCAACTGTGACTTTCACCGGCACAACCGATGTCAACGTGACTGACGATCTGGCCCTGGCAAACGCTGGCCAAGTTGGCGTGACTACCGCAACCGGCGTGGCTATCGAGCTGGGCGACTCTGCCGGTACCAAGATTCCTGTCGGTTCGGCATCGGGTACTTACGTTCTGGGCCTGGGCAACAATCCTTTGAATTTCCAAGCCACCTATGTGTCGACCGGCCCTGCGGTCACTGTCGGCCCAGCTAACTCCACAGCGCAGTTCGTTGTTACTTACCTGTAATCAGCGCGCCTACGCACACATCTTGAAGCGGCATTAGCCGTTTCGCCTTGTTTGGCGGGGTGTGTACTGGCGCCTGTTGCGGCCAGTTTTTTTGAGGATGTGCCGGCATGCCGAAACGCAAGCGCATGCCGGCCGCCATTTTCCCCCTGCCAATGCATCAATTTGTGAGCACGCACTGCTTGCTTAGAAATTTGTGCATAGGACATTTTGATAGACGAGGTTTTCCATGTTGAACAAAAGATTCATTATTTCCGCCGTCGTCGGCAGCGTGCTGGCCGCATGCACGCTGGTGGCAGGCGCCAGCGTGATGCTGGGCGGTACCCGCGTGATCATTGGAGAAAAAGACCGGCAGGCATCGATTCCACTCAAAAACACCGGTAGCTCGCCCTATGTGGTGCAGACCTGGATTGATGCTGGCGAAGGCAAGAACAAGGCGCCGCTGCTGGTGACGCCGCCTTTATCGCGGCTCGATCCGGGAGCGGAAAACATCTTGCGCATCGTGCGCATCTCCAACGATTTGCCGAGTGACCGTGAATCGGTGTTCTGGCTCAACGTCAAGGAAATCCCGGAAAAATCGGATCAGCCGAATGTGCTGCAAATCGCGGTGCGTACCCGCATCAAGGTGTTCTACCGGCCGGCGGGCCTGGCCGGCAAGCCGGATGAGGCTCGCAGCTTGATCACGCTGGCTGTGGTGGCGGCTGAGGATGGCAAGGGCGCTGCGCTGCGTGTTAACAATCCGAGCGCATACAACATCACCTTTACCGGCTTCAAGATCAACGGCGGCAAGGAACAGACCAAGGCTGGCATGGTGCCGGCATTTGGCGCGATGGATTTTCCGCTGACGGCGATCAGCAGCCCGCAGCCGGTCGATGTCAGCTACACCACCATCAATGACTACGGCGGAGAAACGCCGGAAGTCGTGACCAAGGCTGCGGTAGCAAGCGCCACGCCGGCAGCTGCCGGCAAATAAACAATGCTTTTGTTCCAGACAACAGCAGGTAGCACCTAGTCCTGTCAAGGCAAATGACTCTGTCGCGCAAGGCAGAAATTACGGAAGGAATGCAGTGATCAGATCGTCATATCAACGCAAGCCGGTACGACTCGCATTGTCCGCGATTACGCTGGCTGTGCTGGCGCAACTGGCCCATGCGCAAGGGCCATCTGGCTCGGTATTCAACGAGGAGTTCCTGAATATCGGCGGTGAGCAAAGCCGTGCCGACTTGTCATTGTTCGCGTTCGGCAATCGTGTCCTGCCCGGCAATTATCTGGTTGACGTCAGCCTGAATGAAAGTGGCGTTGGTCAAAGCCAGGTTGATTTTGTGGGTAAGGATGATGGCAAGAATGCGCAGCCATGCCTGACACGCGCCATGCTGGACGGCTGGGGTGTCAAGGTTGAAGTATTTCCGGTGCTGATGGCGGCCGGCGATCAATGTGTCGACCTGGCGCAAGCGATTCCCGGTTCCAGCGTTTCTTTCGATGGCGAGAAGCTACGCCTGTTCATCAGCATTCCTCAGGCTGCCATGAAGCGTCAGGCGCGCGGCGCCATCAGTCCCGACAAGTGGGACAAGGGCATCAATGTGGCGATGCTGGATTACCAGATTTCGGCGGCGCGCTATGACGGCGGCAACAATGCCTCCAGCACCATGAACAACAGTATTACCGAATTCAACGCCAACCCCAGCGCGACCACCCAAGCGCGCAATACCTTGTACGCTGGCTTGCGCGGCGGCTTCAATCTTGGCGACTGGCGCTTCCGCAATTTTTCGACCTATAACCGCGGCGTCGACGGCGAAGGTCATTGGCAGTCGGTGACTTCCTATTTGCAGCGCGATATTGCTTCGCTTGGCGGCCAGCTGACCATCGGCGACAGCACCACGCCCGGCAATTTCTTCGATGCTTTCCAATTTAGGGGCGTGCAGCTGGCATCTGATGACGGCATGCTGCCCGATAGTCAGCAAGGCTATGCGCCGACCATCCGCGGCGTAGCGCAGACTAACGCGCGCGTCACCGTGCGCCAGAACGGCTTCGTGGTGTACAGCACTTATGTCGCCCCTGGTCCGTTTGTATTGGATGACTTGTATCCGACCTCCACCAGCGGTGACCTGGAAGTGACGATCACCGAGGCCGATGGCCGCGAGACCAAATTCAAGCAGGCCTTCTCCGCAGTGCCGACCTTGCTGCGCGAAGGCGCCTGGCGTTACAGCGTGACTGGCGGCCAGTACCGCAACGGTTATTCCACCGTCAGCACCGGATCTGGCAACGCCAAGCCGAATTTCGTGCAGGGCACGGTGGCGCGCGGCCTCGGCCGGGAATATTCGGTGTACGGCGGCGTGATCGCTTCCGATATATATCAATCCATATTGTTCGGGGCCGGCAAGAACCTGCGTGATTTCGGCGCGATTTCCGCGGACTTGTCGCAAGCGCATACAAAGGGGTTGTTTAACCAGAGTTATGACGGTCAGTCGTTACGCTTCCTGTATGCCAAATCGTTTGAAAATTACGGCACCAGCGTGCGCATGGCCGGTTATCGCTATTCCACCGGCGGCTTCCGCACTTTCCAGGAAGCGGCGCAGATGCAGGATCTGCAGAATGGCCAGACACTCAACAACCGGCGCAATCAGGTGCGCCTGGAACTGGCGCAGCAGCTGGGCAGCAGGGGCGGCACCGCCTATGCCTCGATCCAGCAGCAAAGCTACTGGGGCACCGATCAGAAAGACCGCCTGATGCAGATCGGATACTCGAACTTCTACAAGCAGTTCAGCTACAGCATCTTTTATAACTACAGCACCAATCTGAACGGACCGTCGAACCGCCAGCTGATGGCGACCTTGTCGATTCCGCTGGGCGACACCCGTTCCTATGCGCGTTACACCGTGGCCAAGGGCAACAACGGCGAACTGACCCAGCAAGCTAGCGTCTATGGTTCGGCACTGGACGATGGCCGCCTGACCTACAACGTCACGGCCGCGCATTCGAATCAGAGCGACAACAGCGGCAGCGCCTCTGCCAGCTATCTGGCGCAGTACGGCCGAGTTGATTTCGGCCGCGCGCAAGGTTCCGGCTACGGCCAGACCACGTTGGGCATGGCAGGTGGCTTGGTGGTGCATGGCGGCGGCGTGACCTTGTCGCAACCTCTCGGTGAAACCATGGCGTTGGTGGAAGCGCCGGACGCCGCCAATGTTGGCTTCGAAGTCTATCCGGGTGTTCGCACCGATAGCCGCGGCAACGCTGTCCTGGCCAATCTGAGCCCATACCGCGTCAACCGTCTGGCTGTGCGCACCGAGGATCTCGGCGACAGCATCGAGATCAAGAATGCCGCGCTGGATGTGGTGCCGACCCGCGGCGCAGTGGTGCTGGCGAAATTCGAAACCTCGATCGGTTTGCGCATCATGCTGAACCTGAGCGACAAGGGTGGCAGGCCGTTGCCGTTCGGCGCCAAGGTCGATAACGAACAAGGGCAGGAATTGGGCATCGTAGGCAGCGAGGGCCAGACCTTTATTACCGGCGCTAAGGAAAGCGGCATATTGAACGTCAAGTGGGGGCAGGGTGCGGCAGAACAGTGCAGCGTCAAATACCAGCTGTCGGCCGAGAAGAATCCAGCGCCGATTCGCGAACTTAACGCACAGTGTGAGTAAACATGGAAAAATTAACTAAAAAAATCATCGGCATCGGCGGCTATCTGGCATGGATAGCATTGTCCGCAGCGGCTTTGCTGGGCGCATCGGGGGCGCAGGCGGCTTGTGTGCGGCCAGCCGGCGCGGTCGAGAAAATCATCCAGATGGACATGGGTACGGTGGTCATTCCGAACAACGCTGCCGTTGGCGCGGTATTTGCCACCAAGAGCTTCACCATTCCGATCGCGGGCGCATCGGAAACATCCTGGATTTGCAGCGGTGGCGGTTATGTGACAGGTAGCATTTTGCAAGGTTCTCCGGTGGCCGGGATGCCGAACGTCTATACGACTGCTGTGACCGGTGTCGGTATCAGGCTGTCGCGCCAGATTACCGGCATTGGACAGACTTACTATCCGCATGTCATCAATATCGCCAATGGCAACGCAGTGTTTTTGAGTCCGTCGTATTTCACGGTCGAGTTGATCAAGACCGCCACCAAGACCGGTAACGGGCCGTTGGCGGCCGGCACGTACACCACCTATGTCGGCAATGGCGACAACAAGTCCGCCATCACTTCCATTCTGTCTGGCAATGGCATCACCATCATCACGCCTTCATGCACGGTCGATACCGGCTCCCAAAATGTGGTGGTGAATTTCGGTTCGATTTCCCGGGGGAGTTTCAAAGGCATCGGTTCGACGGCCGGCGACCGTCCTTTCAATATCAAGTTGAATTGCCAGCGCGGCGAAAACGCCCAGAACACCATTTTGCTGAACATGCAAGCGACTGCGGATTTATCCAAGAGCGCCGGGGTTACGCAGTTGACGCAGAGCGCCGGCGTGGCAACCGGGGTCGCCATCCAGATTCTCGACAAGAATAGCCAACCGGTGATATTCGGTACCGCAATGACAGTCGGTCCGTCGGCGGATATCCAGTATGTGGTGCCGTTCACGGCACGCTATTATCAGACTGCCGGCACGGTTACCACCGGCAGCGCCAACGGCACCGCCACCTTCACCGTCGAATATCAATGACGGCAGGCGCTGTTGTCTAGGATGTCGCCAACGCCGCGCGTTGCTGCAACAGAGTAAGCCAGCGCTCGCCGCATTGCGCATCGCTGATGCACAACGCGTAATCGGTAACGGTGCGGGCGGCGCGTTCCAGCAGTTGGATATCGGCTTCGTGCTGGCGCGCGACGTGCGGGTCTTCCAGGAACAATACGCGGCGGCATTGCTGACGGTCGAGTATCAATTCGGCAATCTGCGCATCGCCGCCCAGCGGGCCGCTGAGGAAGGGGCGAACCCAGTTGCGGCCGGCTTCTTCCCCTTTGATTTTTTGCGCCAGCTTGTTGAGCAGGCTGCCGGTGGTACCGGTAGCGCAGCGAAATGCGAACTGGTCCAGCAATGCGAAGTGGCGTTCCGCAATATCCAACATTCTTTCTTTCATCGCATCGTGGGCGATCAGGGCGATGCCTTCGTTGCCGAGGTCGAACGTTGGATCGAGCGCTGCATTGGGTGTTGCGCCGGTAGCCACTGCTTCCAATTCCAGCCACTCGCGGGCGCCGGCGAGCGTCGACAGGAACGGCTTGCCGTGGATCACACATTGCCGCTTCAGCGCGACCGCTTCAGGAAAGGTCGACGATGGGTCGACAGGATCCATGATGTAGATCACCGCATCCAGCGTGCGCGCCGGGTCGGCATCGACCACGCGCGACACCAGTTTCATCAGGCCGCCTTGACGTCCATATGGGAAGCGTTCGATATGCGGGTATTGATCGAGCAAGCCCAGCTGCTGCATTGCATCGAGCGTGCGGCCGACCACGATCAATTGCGGCTTCAAATGTTGTTCAATGTTGCTCCGGCTGCCGTTGAGCAATTGCGCCAGCGCCGAATCGGGGCCGTGCTGATGACTACGGCTGGTGGCCAGGCCGATCCGGAAGGCGGGCGATTTGAGGGCAGCGGATGGGGAAGAATTGGCAGTCATAGGATGGGATCAGGAGTCGACGGGGGCAACATTGCGCGATGCCGACTTTACCATATCGCCATGCGTTTTCGAGCAGCGTTTGGGGCATGATCGCAATCGTTGCCGGCGGGGCAGATTGGCAATGTCAAGCCAAATGGCACTACAATGGCATCATGAATAAGGCATTTGTTAAAGAATCTGAGGGCGATGACGACGATCTGGAATTCGGATTGCCGCCGATCCCGCCAGGTACCAAGAATTACATGACGCCGGCCGGTTACCAGCGCATGAAAGATGAACTGTTGCACCTGATTGATGTTGACCGGCCTGAAGTGGTGAAGATTGTTTCCTGGGCGGCATCGAACGGCGATCGTTCCGAGAATGGCGATTACATCTACGGCAAGCGCCGCTTGCGTGAAATCGACCGCCGCATCCGCTTCCTGACCAAGCGACTGGATCTGGCCGAGGTGGTCGACCCGAGCGTGCATCACGGTCGCGACCAGGTGTTTTTCGGGGCGACCGTGACTTACCAGAATTCTGCTGGCGAGGAACATACCGTGACGATCGTCGGTATCGACGAACTGGATCCTCTGCACGGAAAAATCAGCTGGATTTCACCTGTCGCTCGTGCGCTGACCAAGGCTCATGAAGGCGAGACAGTCACTTTCATGACGCCGGCGGGGCTGGATGAACTGGAAATACTGACGGTCAGCTACCCGCAACCGTAGGGGGGGCGACGTGCTCGCTACATCTGCACTCGTCAATATCATCTCTGCGTCATCCCCGCGAACGCGGGGATCCATTTTTCAGTAACCTGGATTCCCGCGGACGCGGGAATGACCGCCCATCGGTGAGCGCGAGTGGATGGCGCGGCATGCCTACCTTACCGTTTCTGATACTGCTGGCTACCGAACAAGATATCGCGCGCTTTGTCGTCAGTGAGCGGCTTACGTGCCCCTGCCAGCACTTCGACGCCGCGCTTGACCGCAGGTCGCTCTGCGATCGCGTCGAACCAGGTTTTCAGGTTAGGGAAATCGCTCAACTCAACACCTTGGTTTTTCCACGAACGAATCCACGGGAAAGTGGCGATGTCGGCAATCGTGTATTCATTTCCGGCCAGGAAGCGATGCTGCGACAATTGCTTGTCGATCACGCCGTAGAGGCGTTTGGCTTCATTGGTATAGCGGTTGATCGCGTATTCGATCTTTTCCGGCGCATAGATACGGAAATGATGGGCCTGGCCCAGCATCGGCCCGACGCCGCCCATCTGGAACATCAGCCATTGCAGCGTGCTGAACTTCTCGCGATCGGTATTGCCGAGGAATTTGCCGCTTTTGCCGGCCAGGTATACCAGGATCGCGCCCGATTCGAATAGCGAGATCGGCTTGCCGTCAGGGCCATGCGCATCGACGATGGCGGGAATCTTGTTGTTTGGCGAGATCGACAGGAAATCCGGATTGAACTGGTCGCCGGCACCGATATCGACGCCATGCACGCGATACGGCAGGCCGCATTCCTCCAGCATGATGTGAACCTTGTGACCGTTTGGCGTGGGCCAGCTGTAGACGTCGATCATGATGTTTCCTTTATCTGATGATTAAGCCGGCCGGCGCAAAGATGCGTGGCCGATGGTTTAAATTTTTGCCAGGCGCTGCAACGCTTGTTGCAAGGTTTGGTCTTGTTTGGCGAAGCAGAAACGGACGATTCCGGATTCGCGCGGCGAATCGTAGAACGCCGAAACCGGAATCGCCGCAACGCCAATCTCTGAAGTCAGCCAGACCGCAAAATCAGCTTCGCTCATCGCCGAAATGGCAGAGTAGTCGACGCACAGAAAATAGGTGCCATCGGCAGGCAGCAGCTTGAAGCGGGTGTGCTTCAAGCCATCGCGGAACAGGTCGCGCTTGCGCTGGTAGAACGCCGCCAGCTCCAGGTAGGGCGCTGGATTCTGCATGTAAGTTGCAATGCCGTGCTGCACCGGCGTATTGACGGTGAAAATATTGTATTGGTGGACCTTGCGAAATTCCGCCGACAGCGCCGGTGGCGCCGCGACGTAGCCGATCTTCCAGCCGGTCACGTGATAGGTCTTGCCGAAGCTGGAGACGATGAAGGCGCGCTCCGCCAGTTCCGGATGGCGGCAGATCGATTCGTGGCGCAGGCCGTCATACACCATGTGTTCATATACCTCGTCCGACAAGATCAGGATGTCGGTGCCGCGCACGATATCTTTCAACGCTTCGATGTCGGCCAGGTTCAGTACGCTGCCGGTCGGGTTGTGCGGCGAGTTGATCATGATCATCCGGGTGCGCGGGCTGACTGCGGCAGCAATCTGGTCCCATGGAATCGCATAACCGTCGGCGCCGAGCGTCATCTGCACCAGTACCGGTTTGCCGCCGGCCAGTTCGATCGCCGGCACATAGCTGTCATAAGCCGGCTCGATCACGATCACTTCATCGCCTGGATGCACTGCGCACATGATGGCGGTCAGCAGGCCCTGGGTGGCGCCGGCGGTCACCGTGATATCGGTGGCGGGGTCGTAGCTGTGGCCGTAGAGTTTTTCGATCTTGGCGGCGATCGCCTGGCGCAAGGCCGGTACACCGGTCATCGGCGGGTATTGGTTGAAGCCATTCTTCATGGCGTCGCTGACGGCATTGACCAGCGCTGGGTCGCAATCGAAATCGGGGAATCCCTGGCCCAGGTTGACCGCCGATTTTTCGCTGGCGAGCGTCGACATCACGGTAAAAATGGTGGTGCCGACGCGCGGTAGTTTGGATTTGAGCGGGCCGGCACCGCCGTCGCTGGTCGCTACTGTGGAATCGCGTTTCATCTGCTGTCAATCTCTGCTTGTGTCTGAATTCGGCATTTTAGCGGTTTGTTGCAGACTGCACAGGACGGCGCCGATTAATCGCCTGCGGCCTCCGGCGGCAGCCAAGCCTGCGGCGTGACGATAGCGAACAGGCCGGCCTTGGCAGTCTTGCGCGCCAGTTTTAACAGCGCCTTGTCCTTGGTAATCAGGGTGGCGGCGTGCGCGCCGAGCGCAAGTTCCAGGAACTTCTGATCGTCGCGGTCGGTGCATAGCGGCAGGCGGATGTCGGTGCGTGGCGTCAGCGCCTCCGGCGCCAGGCAGGTTACCAGTGCGTCGAACTCGGCATTGATGCCGGGACGGGTGGTATCGGTGATCGGTAAATGGGGATAGTGCAGCACCATTTGCCACTCCAGGCGGCAATCGCCGCGGGTGACCGCTTCCACGGTGCCATCTTGCAATGCTGTCATCAGGGTAGCCCAGCGCTTGTCGCGAAATACAAATAGATCGAGGCAGACATTGGTGTCGATCACGACGCGCGGTTTCTGTATGGCTGGTGCTGCTGGCGATTCTTGGTTCATGCGGGTTTTCATCGATCGGAAGGATGCATTTTACCTTGATCGGGATGGTAGTCGGCGGCTTCCAGCAGTTGCGCAAAAGTGCTGGCGAAATGATGCACATCTCCCGGCCAGCGAGCCGAGACGTAATTGCCGTCGGTAACCACAAAAGCTGGCCGGCCATCGGCCACGCTATCGCGAAACAGGCCGCTACTTTTGCGAAAGAAGTGTGGCAAGTCCGGGGTGACGTCGATAAAGTCCTCCGACCGGGCCAGAACCCGCGTGACTTCGGCCTGGACGCTACGATAGCCGGCGGCTTCACCGGCTTGTTCTACGTATGTACGGTAATAGGCAGGATCCCAGAAGCGGCCGAGGAATTTCATCAAATGCCAGGCACTGCGCTCCAGCTTCCATGTCAGTGCGGTGGTCTGGCGGCCATACAGTGCCGATTTGCCGCTTTGCGGCGAGTGGCTGCGTGCCGCCAGTACGACGCCATGGCAAATCGCAGCGACCGGCTTGCTGCTGTCAAAGAAGGCGCCGACGAATTGCTGTAAGGTCGCGTCCTCAAGGTAGGCGCGCATGCCGCGCGCGCGGTGTCCGCCGGGTAACAGCAGGCCATCAAAATCGGCGACTTGCAGATCGGCATAACGCAGCGGCGCCTGGAATGCCGGCGCGCCTTGCAATTCGGCATAGGCGGCGCGCGCAGTGGCATTGGCGCGCAATGCCAGGCCCAGCAGTTTGATTTTTTTCAGTAGCGGAATGAAACCCCAGGCATCCAGCCCTTCGCCGGAAAGCATCAGCGGATCGGCTTGGGCGCAGGCGCCATCCGGGGTGGCGAACAGCACGCGATGGCCGCGATCACTCAACACGCGCCACGGGATGGCCACTTCGCTCGGATCGAAGTCCAGGTTCGGGATCGGAATCAGGACGGTTTTTTGCGCTGCGCTCATGGCTGAAAGGCCTTGGATTCGAGAGAGTAATGCATTTGCCTGCGCAGTTGATGGACAAGCTATGCAGCTATGTTTATCCTCTAATGCTACAGGGAAATGTTCAACAGCAAGGGAAAATCAAACCGATGAAAATTCTTGAAACGGAACGTCTCATTTTGCGCACGCTGGAAGTCGATGACGCTGAATTCTATCTGCGCCAGGTGAATGAACCATCGTGGCATCAGTTTATCGGCGACAAGGGATCAGGACAGTGGAGGCGGCGCGCGCCGCCATTCTGAGTGGGCCGATGGCGATGTACGAACGCGAGGGCTTCAGTCTCTATCTGACCGAATTGAAAGACAGCGGCCTGCCGATCGGCATCTGCGGTTTGATCAAGCGGGATACCCTGCCGGACGTCGATATCGGCTACGCCTTCCTGCCGGAACACTGGGGCAAAGGCTACGCCCAAGAGGCCGCCGCCGCAGTGCTGGCCTATGGCAATCGGGCTTTCGGCCTGCAGCGGATCGTGGCAATCACCGCGCCGGACAATCAGCAATCGATCAAATTGCTGGAAAAGATCGGCCTGAAATTTGAAACCAGACTGCGCCTTACCAGCGACGGCGCGGAAACCAATTTGTTTGCCTATCACTTCTAGTTCGACGCACGGCATGCCGTTGCGCATTCCCCAGCATGCAGCCGCAGAATGGCCATGTTATGGTGGTGGTTCGTGATCTCATTTCAGGATACGGAGACGCACATGAAACTGATCGAGCCAGACGAAATAGCCGACTTTCACGCGGTGTTGCATGCCCGGCATCTTGCCGTTGACGATTTTGCACTGCACGAGATTGATACTACCGATCCCAAGACCGATGAAATCTTCGCATTGACCGGGTTCGTGACGGTGACCAGAAAATCCACCGGACATAAGCGGCAGTACCCGATCGGCGATGGTTCTCACTGGGTAGAGGAGTTTCAGCGCGATCTGCAGGAAGGGATTTTCGACTGAGCCGGATGACCCATGGCAGCGGGAATCGAGTGGACGCCGATGTGATTGCCGATGTTTCGGTATCATTGCGGACATTGTTCGGTTTATTTGGATGTTCACATGCTGATTGTTTTGTCGCCCGCAAAATCCCTTGATTACACCACTCCCAGCAGCACCGACAGCCACACCACACCGGATTTTGTCGATCATTCCGCCGAATTGATCGAGGTCCTGAAGCAACTGTCGCCAGCCCAAATCGGCAGCATGATGAAAATCTCCGATCCGCTGGCGCAATTGAATACCGCCCGTTTCGCCTCATGGTCGAAGACCTTCACCAGCGACAATTCCAAGCAGGCCATCATGGCCTTTAATGGCGATGTCTATGAAGGACTGAATGCGGCAACGCTGAACAGCGCGCAGTTGACCTACACCCAGAACCACGTACGGATTTTGTCTGGCCTGTATGGCGTATTGCGTCCGCTCGACCGCATGCAGCCGTACCGGCTCGAGATGGGCACCAGCCTGGTCAACCCGCGTGGCCGGAATCTTTACGCATTCTGGGGCGATACGGTAACGCAAGCCCTGAACCAGCATCTGGCCAAGCAGAAGAAGAGGGCGCTGGTTAATCTGGCGTCGGAAGAGTATTTCAAGGTGGTCAGGCCGGCGGTGCTGGATGCGCCGATTATTTCCCCGGTTTTTGAAGATTGGAAGAACGGCAAGTACAAGATCATTTCGTTCTACGCCAAGCGCGCGCGCGGCCTGATGGCGCGCTACGCGGCGTTGAACAAGATTACCGACCCGGAAAAGCTCAAAGGCTTCGATCTCGATGGTTATCAATATGTTCCGCAGGATTCCGATGCCGGGCGCTGGATGTTCCGTCGACGCCTGGCCGACTAGGCAAAGGTAAAAACCGTTTTACGCATCGTACTGAATACTGAGTACCGACACTGGGCAAAGGATAAATAATGAGCACTACCAACCTCGCTGTAACTTACCAGGACATCGCTGCAGCCGCCAAGCGCCTGGAAGGGATTGCCCGGAAAACACCTGTGCTGACTTCCGGCCAGGCCGACAAGCAGGCCAACGCCACGGTCTTTTTCAAGTGCGAGAACTTCCAGCGGGTTGGCGCATTCAAGTTTCGCGGCGCCTACAACGCCATCAGCAGCCTCAGCGAAGCGCAGAAGCAACAGGGCGTGGTGGCGTTCTCATCTGGCAACCATGCGCAAGGCATTGCACTGGCAGCGCGCATGCTTGGCGTGCACGCCACCATCGTCATGCCGAGCAATGCGCCGGCCATGAAGCTGGCGGCCACGCGCGAATACGGCGCCGAGGTGATTCTTTACGACCGCGAGCGCGAAGACCGCGAAGTAATCGCGGCACGCCTGTCCAGCGAGCGTGGCTGCGCCACCATTCCAGCCTATGACCATCCGGACGTGATTGCCGGTCAGGGTACCGTTGCCAAGGAGTTGATCGATGAAGTCGGGGCGCTCGACTATCTGTTCGTCTGCACGGGCGGCGGCGGTTTATTGTCCGGCTGCGCGATAGCCGCAGCGCATTTGTCGCCAGGATGCATCGTCATCGGTGTCGAGCCGGAGGCCGGCAACGATGCCCAGCAGTCGTTGCGCAGCGGCGAGATTGTGCATATCGCGGTGCCGGACACGATTGCCGATGGCGCGCAAACGCAGCATATCGGCAAGCTGGTGCTGCCTATTTTGCAAGCTTATGTAAAGGACATTATTACCGTCAGCGATGGTCAGTTGCGCACGCAAATGCGGTTTTTCGCGGAACGAATGAAGATCGTGGTCGAGCCGGCCGGCTGCCTGGCTGCCGCAGCCGTGATGCACAGGGCATTTGATTTTGACGGCGCCAAGGTCGGCGTCATTGTCAGCGGCGGTAATGTCGATATGGAATCTTTTGGCCGCAATATTGCCCTTGCTAAACCCTATTCTTAACTATTTCGTGTAACCGCCCTGGCCATCGCAAGCGGATTTGATTGCTTGCCGGGAACGGAAAGCCGTGCATTTGCGAGAGATTTTCTGCGTAAAAGCAGTATGCCGCGATTGTTAAACAATTTATTGCCGGTTTGACCGCTTTCGCTGCAGCGCGTTAGAATGCCGGGTTATTAAAAAACTGGGCCTTGGTAACTATGCGTCGCAAACTTGTAGCGGGTAACTGGAAAATGAATGGCAGTCTGGTTGCCAATGCGGCTTTGCTGGCGGAAATCAAGGCCGGCGCAGCAGCTCCAGCTTGCGATGTTGCCTTGTGTGTGCCAGCGCCTTACTTGGCGCAGTGCCAGGCTGCACTTGCCGGATCGGCAATAGCATGGGGTGGGCAGGATGTGTCGGCGCATACGGCAGGCGCATATACCGGAGAAGTTTCGGTATCGATGCTGGAGGATTTTTCTTGCAGATACGTCATCGTTGGTCATTCCGAACGACGCGCCTATCATGCAGAGAGCGACGCTGTCGTGGCGCAGAAGGTATTGCGCGCGCTGGAAGCCGGTGTGACGCCAATCGTATGCGTCGGCGAAACCCTGGCCGAGCGTGAGGCTGGCCAGACCGAGGCAGTCGTTGGTCGTCAGTTAGATGCAGTATTGAACGTCTTGGCCGATGCTGATCTGGCTAGGATCGTGGTGGCTTACGAGCCGGTCTGGGCGATTGGCACCGGCAAGACAGCGACGCCGCAAATGGCGCAAGATGTGCATTTGGCATTGCGCGCCCAGTTGGCAAAAAAGAATGCCGCAGCGGCGCTTGAAGTAAAGATTTTGTATGGTGGCAGCATGAAGCCTGACAATGCTGTTGAACTGCTGGCCATGCCGGATATCGATGGCGGCCTGATTGGCGGCGCGGCATTGAAGTCAGCGGATTTCCTGGCGATCATTGCCGCAGCGTGATTGGAAGTGCCCGCATCGATGCAGTGGCTTGATGAAATCGATGCAGTAAGTGAAAAGATTGATAGGGCGCAGATGCCATCGGGGCTCGGCAGTTCGGATCAAGTAAATATAGAATCAACTCTCATTGGAAGTCATTAAATGAACACAGTATTTAACATCATTGTCATCCTTCAGGTTCTGTCGGCATTGACGATCATCGGTCTCGTGCTGCTGCAACATGGCAAGGGCGCCGATATGGGGGCAGCATTCGGTTCGGGTGCCTCGGGCAGTCTGTTCGGCGCCAGCGGTTCGTCGAACTTCCTGTCGAAGTCGACTGGCCTGGCCGCAGCAATTTTCTTCATCGCGACACTGGCACTGGTGTACTTGGGTAATCATCGCGGCGGCGCCACCGGCGGCGTGATGGATAACCTGCCACCGGTTTCGGCTCCGGCCGCTGCAATTCCTGCGACGCCGGCAGCGCCTGTTGCGCCAGCTGCTGATGCGGCCGGATCTGCAAGTGCAGCAGCAGCTTCCGTGCCTGCGCCGTCGACCGGCAGCGCGCAATCGAACCAGATTCCTAAGTAATTATTTGCGGGGCGCAGCGGGCAAATTGCCGAGGTACGGCGAATTGCTCTGTCCCTAGCAAATTAAATGCAATTACTCAGTAAAATTGCTGACTTTTAACCCTTTTGTGCATTGAACAAAAGTACTAAATCAGGTTAAAATAAGCCCTTATGCCGACGTGGTGAAATTGGTAGACACGCTATCTTGAGGGGGTAGTGGCGAAAGCTGTGCGAGTTCGAGTCTCGCCGTCGGCACCATAGAATACAAGGCCAGCAACGGTTGCCCCTGCGCTGGCTTTTTGTCGAGGAACTGTAGGTTGGTTTGCTGGATTGGGGGCGTCGGGTCTGATGAAACAGATCGGCAAATCACTCTACTGACCGTTCAAACTACTGGCGCATAATCGTGAACCTCGAAAATTATTTTCCTGTCCTGCTGTTTATCCTGATTGGTATCGCGGTCGGTATCGCACCGCAACTGATTGGTCGTATCCTTGGGCCGCATCGGCCTGATCCCCAAAAAACATCTCCTTACGAATGCGGCTTTGAAGCATTCGAAGACGCGCGCATGAAGTTCGATGTGCGTTATTACCTTGTCGCCATTTTGTTCATCTTGTTCGATCTGGAAACCGCTTTCTTCTTCCCGTGGGGCGTCGCGATGCGCGACCTCGGTTGGCAGGGCTTTATCACGATGATGGTGTTTATCGCTGAATTCGTGGTGGGCTTCTGGTACATCTGGAAGCGCGGCGCGCTGGATTGGGAGTAAGTCATGTCTATTGAAGGTGTTTTGAACGAAGGCTTTGTCACCACTACGGCTGACAAACTGATCAACTGGACCCGTACCGGTTCGCTGTGGCCGATGACATTTGGCCTGGCCTGTTGTGCGGTCGAGATGATGCATGCCGGCGCCTCGCGCTACGACATGGACCGTTTTGGTGTAATCTTTCGCCCGTCGCCGCGTCAGTCCGACGTGATGATCGTGGCAGGCACGCTGTGCAACAAGATGGCGCCTGCCTTGCGCAAGGTGTATGACCAGATGCCGGAGCCGCGCTGGGTGATTTCGATGGGTTCCTGCGCCAATGGCGGCGGGTACTATCACTATTCGTATTCGGTGGTGCGCGGTTGCGATCGCATCGTACCGGTCGATATCTACGTCCCAGGCTGCCCACCGACCGCTGAAGCGCTGCTGTATGGCATCATCCAGCTGCAAAACAAGATTCGCCGCACCAATACGATTGCGCGCTAAGAGAGCACAATGACGACCAAACTGGAAACCCTTGAAGCCGCCGTGCGCAATGCGCTTGGCGATGATCTTCAGAGCTTGACCGTTGCCTTGGGCGAGATCACGATCGTAGTCAAGGCTTCGAATTACCTGTCCGCGATGCGCGTCCTGCGCGACCATGCCGATACCCGTTTTGAAGAACTGATCGATCTCTGTGGCGTCGACTATTCGACCTATGGCGATGGCAGCTGGGAAGGCGCCCGCTTCGCGGCAGTGTCGCACTTGCTGTCGATCGAGCATAACTGGCGTCTGCGCGTGCGCGTATTCGCCCCTGACGACGAGCAGCCGCTTCTGGCCTCGGTGACCGATATCTGGGCATCGGCCAACTGGTACGAGCGCGAAGCGTTCGACTTCTTCGGCATCCTGTTCGAAGGCCACAACGACTTGCGCCGCATCCTGACCGACTACGGCTTCATCGGCCATCCGTTCCGCAAGGACTTCCCGGTCTCGGGCTATGTCGAGATGCGCTACGACGCAGAGCAGAAGCGCGTAATTTATCAACCCGTAACGATCGATCCGCGCGAAATCACGCCGCGGGTGATTCGTGAAGAACACTACGGGATCAAATAATGGCAGAAATCAAGAACTACACGCTGAACTTCGGTCCGCAACATCCGGCCGCACACGGCGTTTTGCGCCTGGTGTTGGAGCTGGACGGTGAAGTGATCCAGCGTGCTGACCCGCATATCGGCCTGCTGCATCGCGGCACCGAAAAGCTGGCTGAGCAGAAAACCTACCTGCAATCCGTACCGTATATGGATCGTCTCGACTATGTGTCGATGATGTGTAATGAACACGGCTACGTGATGGCAATCGAGCGCCTGCTGGGCCTGGAAGTGCCGCTGCGTGCGCAATACATCCGCGTCATGTTCGACGAAATCACGCGTCTGCTGAACCACCTGATGTGGATCGGCGCGCATGCGCTGGACGTCGGCGCGATGGCGGTGTTGCTGTATGCATTCCGTGAGCGCGAAGACCTGATGGATTGCTACGAAGCCGTTTCCGGCGCGCGTATGCATGCGGCTTACTACCGTCCGGGCGGCGTTTATCGCGACCTGCCGGACACCATGCCGCAGCACAAGGCATCGCTGGTGCGCAATGCCAAGGCAATCAAGGCGCTGAACGAAAACCGCCAAGGTTCGCTGCTCGATTTCATTGAGGACTTCACTGTCCGTTTCCCGAAATACGTCGACGAATACGAAACACTGCTGACCGATAACCGTATCTGGAAACAGCGTCTGGTCGGCATCGGCGTGGTCTCGCCGGAGCGCGCCAAGGCAATGGGCTTTACCGGTCCGATGCTGCGTGGTTCAGGTGTCGAGTGGGATCTGCGCAAGAAACAGCCTTACGAAGTTTACGACTTGCTCGATTTCGATATCCCGGTTGGCAAGAACGGTGACTGTTATGACCGTTATCTTGTGCGCGTGGAAGAAATGCGCCAGTCCAACCGAATTATCAAGCAATGCGTAGAATGGCTGCGCAATAATGGCGGCCCGGTCATGACTGACAACCACAAGGTTGCGCCGTCATCGCGGGTCAACATGAAGTCCAACATGGAAGAGCTGATTCACCATTTCAAGCTCTTCACCGAAGGATTCCATGTGCCACCGGGCGAAGCATACGCAGCGGTCGAGCATCCGAAGGGCGAGTTTGGCGTCTACATCGTTTCCGATGGCGCCAACAAGCCTTACCGCTTGAAGATCCGTGCGCCGGGCTTCCCGCATCTGCAAGGGTTGAATGAAATGGCCAAGGGCCACATGATCGCCGATGCCGTCACCATCATCGGTACGCAAGACATCGTTTTCGGTGAAATCGATCGCTAAGGAGATTCTGATAACCTACTGCGCGACTTAATCTCTGGCCTGCGATGTTCAGTGTACCTTCGTACAGTTGTGCTTCTCGACCAGACCTTAAGGCGTTCGCTACGGTTCTCAGGGCCTCCTGATGGCAGCTGCTGAGAGCTACGGAATTTGTTACTAACTACTCGCGCAAAGTATCGCGCACGAATGGCCAACACATGTTGTTAAGTCAAGACACATACAAGAAGATCGATCGCGAAGTAGCGAAATTTCCCGCCGACCAGAAGCAGTCGGCGGTGATGGCTGCATTGGCGATCGCACAGGACGAAAAGGGCTGGCTAGCGCCGGAAACCATGCAGGATGTCGCGGATTACCTCGGCATGCCGGCTATCGCGGTGCAGGAAGTCGCGACCTTTTACAATATGTACAACACCAAGCCGGTCGGCAAGCACAAGATCAGCATCTGCACCAATCTGCCATGCCAGTTGTCCGGCGGCGAGCGCGCGGCAGAGCATCTGAAGCATAAGCTCGGTATCGGCTTCCGTGAAACTACCGCTGATGGCCAATTCACGCTGGTTGAGGGTGAGTGTATGGGAGCCTGCGGCGATGCGCCGGTGCTGCTGGTTAATAACAAACGCATGTGTAGCTGGATGTCGAACGAAAAGATTGACGGCTTGCTGGAGGAACTGAAGAAATGACCTGCCTGCACGATCGTCATATCAACCCGCTGATCCTGGCTAACCTGGACGGCAACAACTGGCATTACGCCGATTACGTCAAGCGTGGCGGTTACACCGCTCTCAAGCGCATCCTGTCCGAAGGCATCACCCCTGAGCAAGTCATCGCCGAACTGAAGGCTGGTTCGCTGCGCGGCCGCGGCGGTGCAGGTTTCCCGACCGGTCTGAAGTGGAGCTTCATGCCGCGTCAATTTCCAGGCCAGAAGTACCTGGTCTGCAATACCGACGAAGGCGAGCCGGGCACATTCAAGGACCGCGATATCATTCGCTACAATCCGCACGCACTGATTGAAGGGATGGCCATCGGCGCTTATGCCATGGGGATTTCGGTCGGCTACAACTACATCCACGGCGAAATCTGGTCTGGCTACGAGCGCTTTGAAGAAGCGCTGGAAGAGGCGCGCGCCGCCGGTGCATTGGGCGACAAGATTTTCGGCAGCACCTTCAACTTCCAACTGCATGCGTTCCATGGTTATGGCGCTTACATCTGCGGCGAAGAAACTGCTTTGCTGGAATCGCTGGAAGGCAAGAAGGGCCAACCGCGCTTCAAGCCGCCATTCCCGGCCAGTTTCGGCCTGTACGGCAAGCCGACCACGATCAACAACACCGAGACTTTCGCTGCGGTGCCTTTCCTGCTGAACATGGGCGGCGAAGCTTATGCTGCGCTGGGCAAGCCGAACAACGGCGGCACCAAGATTTTCTCGATTTCCGGCGACGTTGAGCGGCCGGGCAATTACGAAGTGCCATTGGGTACGCCGTTTGCCAAGCTGATGGAGCTGGCTGGCGGCATGCGCGGCGGCAAGAAGATCAAGGCTGTGATTCCTGGCGGTTCATCCGCGCCGGTGATTCGCGGTGAAGTCATGATGGACACCGATCTCGATTACGATTCGATCGCTAAAGCCGGCTCGATGCTGGGCTCGGGCGCCGTGATCGTGATGGATGAAACGCGTTGCATGGTGAAGTCGCTGCTGCGCCTGTCGTACTTCTATTTTGAAGAGTCCTGTGGCCAGTGCACGCCATGCCGCGAAGGCACTGGCTGGCTGTATCGCTTGGTGCATCGCATTGAAACCGGTCATGGTCGTCCGGAAGACATGGATCTGTTGGACACGGTTGCCGGCAACATCATGGGCCGCACCATCTGTGCGCTCGGCGATGCGGCGGCGATGCCGGTACGTGGGTTCCTGAAGAATTATCGCGAAGAATTTGAATATCACATCGAGCATAAGCATTGCTTGGTGCCTAGTTATCAATAATTGCGGGACAGAGTTTAAGAGTCACCGCAGCGTGGCGAATTACTCTGTCCTCAACTGACTAGATAAAACGCTTGAATAGCAAAGAAAAGTAGCAGGACAGATTTGTCCTCAACTAATCAAAACATAGGCAAGAAAAGCAAAAGCCATGGTTGAAATCGAAATAGACGGTAAGAAAGTGGAAGTCCAAGAGGGCAGCATGGTAATGGATGCTGCCAACAAGATTGGCACCTACATTCCACATTTTTGCTATCACAAAAAACTCTCCATCGCGGCCAACTGCCGCATGTGCCTGGTCGAGGTGGAAAAAGCGCCTAAGGCCCTGCCTGCCTGTGCCACTCCGGTGACTGCCGGCATGATCGTGCGCACTGCCAGCGACAAGGCAACTACTGCACAGAAGAGCGTGATGGAATTCCTGCTGATCAATCACCCGCTGGATTGCCCGATCTGCGATCAGGGCGGCGAGTGCCAGTTACAGGATTTGGCGGTCGGCTACGGCAAATCGTCGTCTCGTTACGAAGAAGAAAAGCGTGTGGTCGCGCCGAAAGACGCTGGTCCGCTGATCTCGATGCAGGAAATGAGCCGTTGCATCCAATGCACCCGCTGCGTTCGCTTCGGCCAGGAAATCGCCGGCGTAATGGAATTCGGCATGGTGGGTCGCGGTGAACATTCCGAGATCACGACTTTCGTCGGCAAGACCGTTAATTCGGAACTGTCCGGTAACATGATCGACCTGTGCCCGGTCGGTGCGCTGACTTCCAAGCCGTTCCGTTACAGTGCCCGCACGTGGGAATTGTCGCGCCGCAAATCGGTCAGCCCGCATGATGGCCTGGGCGCCAACCTGGTGGTGCAAGTCAAATCCGGTAAGGTGATGCGCGTGCTGCCGCTGGAAAACAACGACGTCAATGAATGCTGGTTGTCGGATAAGGATCGCTTCGCCTATGAAGGCTTGAACAGCGCCGAACGTCTGACCAAGCCGATGCTCAAGCAAGACGGCAAATGGCAGGAAGTCGAATGGCAAACTGCGTTGGAATATGTGGCGCATGGCTTGCGTAACATCCGCCACGAGCACGGCGCCGATGCGATTGCGGGGCTGGGTACGCCTTATTCGACGCTGGAAGAACTGTCACTGCTGCAAAAAGTGATGCGCGGCCTGGGTTCCGAAAACATCGATTTCCGCCTGCGTCAATCCGACTTTGCATTGGACGGCAAAGTCACACCGTGGCTGGGCATGTCGATCAACGAATTCGCGCAATTGAATCGCGCCTTCGTCATCGGTTCTTTCCTGCGCAAGGATCATCCTCTGCTGTCCGCACGTTTGCGCCTGAGCGTCAAACGTGGCGCCCAGCTGAGCATCCTGCATGCAACCGACGACGACCTGCTGATGCCGGTTGCAAACAAGATTATCGCAGCGCCTTCGGCGTGGCTGGCATCGCTGGCACAAGTTGCTGTCGCCGTGGCGCAAGCAAAGAGCGTTGTAGTGCCAGCTGGCTTCGACAATGTCGAGCCGTCAGCTGCCGCCAAGCAAACTGCAGCCAGCCTGTTGTCCGGCGATGCCAAGGGTGTATTCCTCGGCAACGCAGCGGCGCAACATCCGCAAGCCTCGCAACTGCACGCATTGGCGCAATGGATCGCAGAGCAAACCGGCGCCAAGTTGGGCTACCTGACAGAAGCCGGCAATACTGTCGGTGGCTACTGGGCCAACGCCTTGCCAGCAGCCGGCAAGGGCCGCAATGCACAACAGATTTTCGCGCAACTGCACAAGGCATATGTGTTGCTGAACGCCGAGCCGGAATTGGATAGTTTTGATCCGCAAGCCGCCCGTGCCGCCTTGGACAAGGCCGAAATGGTGGTGGCGTTGTCCGCCTACAAGCATGGCGCCGATTTCGCCGACGTGCTGCTGCCTATCTCGCCATTCACCGAAACCTCCGGTACCTTCGTCAACTGCGAAGGCCGGGCGCAAAGTTTCAACGGCACCGTCAAGCCGCTAGGCGATGCACGTCCAGCATGGAAGGTGTTGCGCGTGCTGGGTAATCTGCTGGGCCTGCCAGGCTTCGACTACGACACTTCCGAAGCGATTCGCGATGAAGTGCTCGGTACCGGCGAAGTCGCCGAGGCGAACCTGCAAGCACGCTTGAACAACCTGTCCGATCTGCAACCGCAAGCTGCTGCCCAAGTGTCCAATGGCGCGCTGGAGCGGATTGCCGATGTGCCGATTTACTTTGGCGATGCTGTCGTGCGTCGTGCGTCGTCACTGCAAGAAACCGTCGACGGCCAAGCGCCGCAGGCATGGCTGTCGGCAGCGCTAGCTGCAAAATTGGGTGTCGCCACTGGCGATCGCGTTAACCTCAAACAAGGGCAGGGTACTGCTGCGTTGCTCGCAGCGATTGACTCGACGCTGCCGGAAAACGTGGTGCGGGTAGCTGCATCGCACGCTTCGACCGCAGCCTTGGGCGCGATGTTTGGTTCTATCGTAGTGGAGAAAGCATGATGGATCACTTCATCGCCGCCATCAATGCCACTGGCTCCGACCTGCTCGGCGGCCTTTGGCCCCTGATTTGGAATCTGATCAAGATCATCGTCGTGCTGGTACCGCTGTTGCTGTGCGTGGCCTACATGACTTATTGGGAACGTAAGCTGATCGGCTGGATGCATATTCGCCTCGGCCCAAATCGCGTTGGTCCTGCCGGTTTGTTGCAGCCGATCGCTGACGCCCTCAAGCTGCTGTTGAAGGAAGTTACCTTGCCGGCCCGTGCCAACAAGGTGCTGTTCTTCATTGCGCCGATCATGACCATCATGCCGGCACTGGCTGCCTGGGCAGTCGTCCCGTTCGGTCCGGAAACCGTATTGGCTAACGTCAATGCAGGTCTGCTGTACGTGATGGCGATTACTTCGATGGAAGTCTACGGCGTGATCATCGCCGGCTGGGCATCCAATTCAAAGTATGCGTTCCTCGGCGCCATGCGTGCTTCGGCACAAATGGTGTCCTACGAAATTTCGATGGGCTTTGCCTTGGTCATCGTGCTGATGGTTTCCGGCAGCCTGAACCTGACCGATATCGTGATGGCGCAAAGCAAAGGTTACTTCTACGATCACGGCGTAGCCTTCCTGTCATGGAACTGGCTGTCGTTGTTCCCTGTGTTCCTGATTTATTTTATTTCCGGCATTGCCGAGACCAATCGCCACCCGTTCGACGTGGTGGAAGGTGAATCGGAAATTGTTGCCGGTCACATGATCGAATACTCGGGCATGTCGTTCGCGATGTTCTTCCTGGCTGAATACGCCAACATGATCCTGGTGTCGATCCTGACAGCGTTGCTGTTCATGGGCGGCTGGGCATCGCCGCTGGCGATGCTGGATTGGATCCCAGGCTGGATCTGGCTTGGCATGAAGACCTTTTTCATGTTGTCGGTGTTTATCTGGGTGCGTGCCTCGTTCCCGCGCTATCGCTATGACCAGATCATGCGCTTGGGCTGGAAAGTGTTTATCCCGCTGGTTCTCGCCTATCTGGTGATTGTCGCCGCCTGGATTCAAGGTCCATGGAATATCTGGAAGTAATGGAAGGTTTATAGCAAATGGAAGCGATCAAGGATTTTTTCGGTAGCTTAATGCTGCTGGAGCTGCTAAAGGGACTGCGGTTGACTGGCCGCTACCTGTTCGCACGCAAGATTACGGTGCTGTTCCCGGAGGAGAAGACGCCGCAGTCGCCGCGTTTCCGTGGCCTGCATGCGTTGCGCCGCTATCCGAATGGGGAAGAACGCTGCATCGCCTGCAAATTGTGCGAAGCAGTGTGCCCGGCAATGGCGATCACGATCGAGTCAGACCAGCGTGCAGACGGTTCGCGCCGTACCACTCGCTACGATATCGATCTGACCAAATGTATTTTCTGCGGTTTCTGCGAAGAGTCTTGCCCGGTCGATTCGATCGTCGAGACTCACATCCTGGAATACCACGGTGAAAAGCGCGGCGATCTTTACTACACCAAGGAAATGCTGTTGGCGGTTGGTGATCGTTACGAACCAGAGATTGCTGCGGCTCGCGCTGCGGATGCTGCATATCGCTAATTCAGCAACAACGATTGCGGGACGATAACTTGCATATGTATGAAAGACTCTCGCAATTTAACCGTTTTATCTGATTAGTCGGGGACAGAGTCGCGCGGAAAGTGTAATTCGTCGTACTGCGTCGGCTCTTGAAATCTGTCTCGCAAATTGTTTATAGGTCATTATGGAATTTAAGACATTCTTGTTTTACGCGTTTTCGGTGGTGCTGGTGATCGCCGCCCTGCGCGTAATCACCGCACGCAATCCAGTGCATTCTGCGCTGTTCCTGGTATTGTCGTTCTTCTCCGCCGCTGGCATCTGGATGCTGCTCAAGGCCGAATTCCTGTCGATCGTTCTCGTGCTGGTCTACGTTGGCGCTGTGATGGTGCTGTTCCTGTTTGTTGTGATGATGCTGGATATTAATCTCGATAAGATGCGAGAGGGCTTCTGGGGATATTTCCCGCTGGCTGCGACGGTCGGCACCATCATCGTGGTCGAAATGGCGGCGGTCATTTTCCATGGTTTTCAAGGCTCGGAAGCGGATGTGCCGGCGGCGTCGGCCAATATCGGCAATACCAAGGAACTGGGTAAGCTGATCTACACCGAATACGTTTATGCGTTCGAGATCGCAGCGGTTATCCTGCTGGTGGCGATTGTCGCTGCCGTTGCACTGACACTGCGCCGCCGCAAGGACAGCAAGTATTTTTCACCTTCCGCTGCGGTCAAGGTCAAGAGTACCGACCGGATTCGCGTGGTCAAGATGAAGTCGGAAGCCAAGGTTGAGCCGGTGGCGCCAGTGAATCCTGCCAACCCGGCCGCACCAGCGGCCCCACAAAAATAACAAGGACGCAATATGGTACTTTCACTCGCTCACTACCTGATTCTCGGTGCGATCCTGTTTGCGATCGGGATCGTCGGCATATTCCTCAACCGCAAGAACCTCATCGTATTGCTGATGGCAATCGAATTGATGCTGCTAGCAGTGAATATGAATTTCATTGCCTTTTCGTATTACCTGGGTGATGCCGCAGGGCAGATCTTCGTTTTCTTTATCCTTACTGTAGCGGCTGCCGAATCGGCGATTGGTCTGGCCATCCTGGTGGCGCTGTTCCGTAACTTGGACACCATCAACGTCGAAGACCTGGACAGCCTGAAGGGCTGACGATGTTTGTTTCCGCAGGCTCAGGCAGGCGGAAGCGAGCAGGCAAAGAATGAGTAAACAGCGCGCAAACAACGCGCAGACAACAAACAACGAATAAAGATAAGGTTCATCATGGCGGGGCAACTTAACCCACAACTACTTCTTGCCGTACCGTTGGCGCCACTGGCTGGCGCCGCGATTGCGGGCTTATTCGGTACCAAGTTCTTCGGCAACCTGATCGGTCGCAAGACTTCGCATACGGTCACCATTCTCGGTGTGCTGATTGCGCTGATCATTTCGGTACAGACTTTGCTGCAGGTGATCGATGGGGCCACGTTTAACGGCACCTTGTACACCTGGATGACGGTCGGCGGCATCAAGCTGGAGATCGGTTTCCTGGTCGACAGCCTGACTGCGATGATGATGTGCGTGGTGACATTCGTGTCATTGATGGTGCACATCTACACCATCGGCTACATGAAGGACGATGAGGGTTATAACCGCTTCTTTGCCTATATCTCGCTGTTCACGTTCTCGATGTTGATGCTGGTCATGAGCAACAACTTCCTGCAGCTGTTCTTCGGTTGGGAAGCAGTGGGCCTGGTGTCGTATCTGCTGATCGGTTTCTGGTACACCCGTCCGACTGCGATCTTCGCGAACATGAAAGCCTTCCTGGTCAACCGTGTCGGCGACTTTGGTTTCATCCTCGGTATCGGCCTGCTGCTGGCTTACTCGGGTTCGATGAACTACACCGAAGTCTTCGCGCAAAAGGGCATGCTGGCGACCTTGACCTTGCCTGGCAGCGACTGGATGCTGTTGACCGTGGCCTGTATCTGCCTGTTCATCGGCGCCATGGGTAAATCGGCGCAGTTCCCGTTGCACGTCTGGCTGCCTGATTCGATGGAAGGCCCAACCCCGATTTCCGCACTGATCCACGCGGCAACCATGGTGACCGCCGGTATTTTCATGGTGACTCGCATGTCGCCGCTGTTCGAATTGTCGGATACTGCGTTGTCGTTCATCCTGATCATTGGCTCGATCACTGCGCTGTTCATGGGTTTCCTTGGCGTCATCCAAACCGACATCAAGCGCGTGGTTGCATACTCGACCCTGTCGCAGCTTGGCTACATGACGGTAGCGCTGGGTGCTTCGGCCTACTCGGTAGCAGTGTTCCACCTGATGACCCACGCTTTCTTCAAAGCCTTGTTGTTCCTTGGGGCCGGTTCGGTGATCATGGGTCTGCATCACGATCAAGACATGCGCAACATGGGCGGCCTGCGCAAGTACATGCCGATTACCTGGATCACTTCGCTGATTGGTTCGCTGGCGTTGATCGGCACACCGTTCTTCTCCGGTTTCTATTCGAAGGACAGCATCATCGAAGCGGCCCATTCATCGACACTGTTCGGCTCCGGCTTTGCGTATTTCGCAGTGCTGGCCAGCGTTTTCGTGACTGCTTTCTATTCGTTCCGCATGTATTTTATGGTGTTCCATGGCGAAGAACGTTTCGGCAAGGCGCATGACGGCCACGATGCGCACGCACATGCTGCCAACGATGCGCATGCTGCACATGACGCGCACGGCGCCCATGACGATCATCATGACGACGAAGAAGATGAGCATGAGCATCACGGCCTGGCTCCTGGCCAGAAGCCGCATGAGTCGCCTTGGGTGGTGACTGTGCCATTGATCCTGCTGGCGATTCCTTCCGCCATCATCGGTTTCCTGGCGATCGAACCTATGCTGTTCGGCAGCTTCTTCAAGGACGTGATTTTCGTCAACGAAGCACATCACGCGATGGAAGAACTGCGTAACGATTTCCATGGCCCGATCGGCATGGTCGCTCACGCATTCAGCTCGGCGCCGCTGTGGCTGGCGATCGCCGGTGTGGCATCGGCTTACTACTGCTATATGGTCAATCCGCGCTTGCCTGCGGCCATCAAGCAGAAAGCTGGCCCGATCTTCATCTTGCTCGACAATAAATACTATATGGACAAGTTCAACGACGTGGTGTTTGCAGGCGGTGCCCGCTTGCTGGGCCGCGGACTGTGGAACGCCGGCGACCGTGGTCTGATCGATGGTCTGATAGTCAACGGCAGCGCCAAGGCCGTCAACTGGTTCTCGAAGATTACCCGTCTCTGGCAGTCCGGATACATCTATCACTATGCATTCGTGATGATTATCGGGGTGCTGGGTTTCCTGGTTTGGTTCATGCCGTTCCCGTTTGCCAAGTAAGCTGGCGAAGCAAACTCAGTAAAGTAGATCGATAATAAAATATGATGCAGTCAACTTTTCCTCTTCTAAGCCTCGCGATCTGGTGTCCGGTCGCGTTCGGTATCCTCGTCCTGGCAGTGGGCCGCGACGACAATCCTACTTTGGTGCGCTGGCTATCGCTGCTGGGTGCAGCGGTCAGCTTCGTTGTCACCTTGCCGATCGTGCGTCAGTTCGACAACGGTTTCCATGGCATGCAGTTCGTCGAGAAGGCGGCCTGGATCGATCGCTTCAACATCAATTACCACCTTGGTATCGATGGCCTTTCGCTGTGGTTCGTGCCATTGACGGCATTCATCACCGTGCTGGTGGTGATTTCGGCCTGGCAAGTGATCGAGAAGAAGGTCGCGCAATACATGGGTGCTTTCCTGATCCTCTCGGGTCTGATGATCGGTGTGTTCTGCGCGCTGGACGGCATGCTGTTCTACGTATTCTTTGAAGCGACGTTGATCCCTATGTTCATCATCGTCGGTGTCTGGGGTGGCGCCAATCGCGTGTATGCAGCGATCAAGTTCTTCCTGTACACGCTGATGGGTTCGCTGCTGATGCTGGTTGCCTTGCTATACCTGTACTTCCAGTCGGGCGGCAGCTTCGACATCCTGACATGGCATGAACTGCCGTTGGGCATGACCGCACAGATCCTGATTTTCCTGGCGTTCCTGATGGCGTTTGCGGTCAAGGTGCCGATGTGGCCGGTGCATACCTGGTTGCCGGATGCTCACGTGGAAGCGCCTACCGGTGGTTCCGTGGTGCTGGCGGCAATCATGCTGAAGCTGGGCGGCTACGGCTTCCTGCGTTTCTCGCTGCCGATCACGCCTGATGCCAGCCATTACCTGGCCGGTCTCATCATCACCCTGTCGCTGATCGCCGTGATCTATATCGGCCTGGTGGCGCTGGTGCAGAATGACATGAAGAAACTGATTGCTTATTCGTCGATTGCCCACATGGGTTTCGTGACCCTCGGTTTCTTCATTTTCAACGACATCGGCCTGCAGGGCGGTATCGTGCAAATGATTTCGCACGGCTTTGTATCCGGCGCGATGTTCCTTTGTATCGGCGTGCTGTATGACCGCATGCATACCCGTCAGATCGCCGAGTACGGCGGTGTGGTCAACGTCATGCCACGTTTCGCTGCGTTGTTCGTGTTGTTCTCGCTGGCCAACTCAGGTCTGCCAGGAACTTCCGGTTTCGTCGGCGAATTCATGGTGATTCTGGGGGCGGTCAAGTTCAATTTCTGGATCGGCCTGCTGGCGGCAACCGCTTTGATCCTGGGTGCGGCTTACTCGCTGTGGCTGGTCAAGCGTGTCGTGTTCGGCAAGATCACGAATCATCATGTGAAAGAAATGCTGGATCTGAACAAGCGTGAATTCGTCATGTTGGGCGTGTTGGCGATCGCTGTGATTGCGATGGGTGTGTACCCGGCGCCGTTCACCGATGCGATGCAAGTATCGGTGGCTGACCTGCTCAAGCATGTCGCCATCACCAAGTTAAATTGATGAATTGCGGGGCAGGGTGCATGAGTCGCCGTAGCGCGACGAATAACCCTGTCTCCAACTGACTAGAAGCGCAGTGCAAAAAATAAGTGGCAAATAAATGAATAACATGAACCTGATCCCTGTTTATCCGGAAATCTTTCTGCTGATTGCGACTTCCGCAGTCCTGCTGATCGATATGTTCGTTTCGGATGCCAAGCGTTATATCACCTACTACCTGACACTCGCCGTGCTGGCGGTGTGTTTCGTATTGACGCTCGGCGCCTTCCAAAGCGGGGAGACGGTCTATACCTTCCACAACATGTTTGTCTCTGATCCGCTCAGCAGCCTGTTGAAGATGGTTTCCTATGTCGCGGTGGCGATGACCCTGGTGTATTCGCGTCGCTATATCGAAGAGCGCGGCATGGTGAGCGGCCATCTTGGCGGTGAGTTCTATCCGTTGGCACTGTTCACCTTGCTAGGTCAGATGGTGATGATCTCCGGCAGTAATTTCCTCAGCATCTATTTGGGCCTGGAGTTGATGTCCCTGTCCTTGTACGCCCTGGTGGCGCTGCGCCGCGACAACACCTCGGCGACCGAAGCAGCGATGAAGTATTTCGTGCTGGGCGCGATGGCTTCCGGTTTCCTGCTGTATGGGATGTCGATGCTGTACGGTGCTACTGGTTCGCTTGACCTGATTGAAGTGACCCGTGCCGCAGCATCCGGCAATGTCAACCAGATGGTGCTGGTGTTTGGCGTCGTATTCGTTGTGGCCGGCCTGGCGTTCAAATTGGGCGCGGTGCCGTTCCATATGTGGGTGCCTGACGTTTATCAAGGTGCACCGACTGCGGTAACGCTGTTGCTGGGTGCTGCACCTAAGCTGGCTGCATTTGCGATTTGCTTCCGTTTATTGGTCGAGGCGCTGTTGCCGCTGGCTTTCGACTGGCAGCAGATGCTGACGGTATTGGCCGTGCTGTCGATGGCGATCGGTAATATCACCGCGATTGCGCAAACCAATATCAAACGCATGCTGGCGTATTCGACGATTTCGCACATGGGTTTCATGTTGCTCGGTTTGTTGGCCGGCGTGGTCAATGGCAATCTGTTTTCTGCCGCCAACGCCTATAGCTCGGCACTGTTCTATGCAATCACCTACGTAATGACAACGTTGGGCACTTTCGGTGTGATCATGCTGTTGGCGCGCTCCGGCTTCGAAGCGGAAAGCATGGACGATTTCAAGGGGCTGAATCAACGTAGCCCTTGGTTTGCCGCAGTCATGCTGGTACTGATGCTGTCGCTGGCTGGTATCCCACCGTTCATGGGTTTCTACGCTAAATTGTCAGTGCTGCAGGCAGTGCTGGGTAGCGGCCAGGTCTGGCTGGCTGTTGTGGCTGTGCTGTTCTCGCTGATCGGTGCTTTCTACTATCTGCGCGTCATCAAGCTGATGTATTTCGACGAGCCGCAGGATAGCTCGAAGATCGTCGCGCACGGAGATGTGCGTGTATTGCTGAGCTTGAACGGGCTGGCAGTTCTGGTACTCGGCCTGTGGCCAGGCTTGCTGATGGATGCGACTACCACTGCAATCGTGCGCACGCTGACCGCTTTCCTCGGCAGAGTAGTGTCGTAAGACTGTGAACGTTTCCCTTTCCAGCTTGTTTGTCATTCTGCTGGCGCTGATTGCCGCCAACTTGCCATTCTTTAATGAGCGGGTGTTTGCCTTGGTCCCAATTAAGTCTGGTGCGCAGGGGACGGTCAAGCCGGTCTGGGTGCGCTTGCTGGAACTACTGGCGCTGTATGCGCTGGTTGGCCTGTTTGCTCATCTGCTCGAGGCCAATATCGGAAATACGTTCTCCCAAGGCTGGGAGTTTTACGCGGTGACCGGTTGCATGTTCCTGGTCCTTGCGTATCCCGGTTATGTATTGCGCTATCTGAAGAAACACCGCTGAACAGCAGGCATTTGTTTTAATCCGCGCAGGATCAGCATCCTTGCGCGGTCGTTTGAAAACCTCCCACATCGATCATCACCCCTTATCCCTCACAAAGCCTCACACCCATCCCCGGAGCGCTCGCATGGACAGTCATCTGAAAGAAATCCGGATTACCAGTAGCCTGGCCTACGATGGTCACTTCCTGAAGGTGCAGCGCGACGCGGTCCAACTGCCGGATGGCAAGGAAACCAGCCGCGAATTCATCAAGCATCCAGGTGCAGTGGTTATCCTGCCGTTGTTTGAGGATGGTACGGTGCTGCTGGAACGACAATATCGCTACCCGCTGGAGCGCGTGTTCATCGAATATCCGGCCGGAAAAATCGACGCTGGCGAAGACCCTCTCAGTTGCGCCAAGCGCGAGCTGCAGGAGGAAACTGGCTACACCGCCAGCGAATGGCTGCATGTCTGCACGATTCACAACGCGATTGCCTATTCCGACGAACACCTGGAACTGTATCTGGCGCGCGGCCTGGTCGCCGGCGAGCGCAAGCTTGACGACGGCGAATTTCTTGACGTGTTCAAGGCGCCGCTGTCCGATATGCTGAACTGGGTGAGGGAAGGGAAGGTGACGGACGTCAAGACAGTCATCGGTACCTTTTGGCTGGAAAAGATCGTGACCGGCAACTGGCAGTTGCCCGCATAATCCCGCTGGCACGGTATTGCCGCCATAAAAAAGCCCACGCTGTGTTGATCGCAGCGTGGGCTTTTTGTCGCGGGGTAGGCAATTTTTTTAACCGGAACAAGCGTGACTCATGACGCCAGAATCACGCTTGGGGATAATGCCCAGTCTAGCGCTGTAGCCTTCTTACATATTCGGATAGTTCGGCCCGCCGCCGCCTTCCGGCGTCACCCACACGATATTCTGCGTCGGATCCTTGATATCGCAGGTCTTGCAATGCACGCAGTTCTGCGCGTTGATCTGCAGGCGCTCGGTATTGTCTTCGTTGGTGACGAATTCGTAGACGCCGGCAGGGCAGTAGCGCGCTTCCGGGCCGGCATAATCGCGCAGATTGACGTTGACCGGGACGTTCGGATCCTTGAGTGTCAGATGGATCGGCTGGTCTTCGGCGTGGTTGGTGTTGGAAATGAACACCGATGACAGGCGGTCGAAGGTCAGCTTGCCATCCGGTTTCGGATACTTGATCGGCGTGTAGTTGGCGGCCGGTTTCAGGCATTCATGATCGGCGTGCGTGTGGCGCAGGGTCCAAGGCGCCTTACCGCCGAATACCACCTGGTCGATGCCAACCATGAGCGTGCCGACGTACAAGCCCTTGCTCATCCATGGCTTGAAGTTGCGCGCCTTGTGCAATTCTTCATGCAGCCAGGATTGCTCGAATGCCTGGCTGTAGGCGGTCAGCTCATCGAACTGGCGGTTGTTGCCCAAGGCTTCGAATGCAGCATTGGCGGCCAGCATGCCGGTCTTGATAGCGGCGTGGCTGCCCTTGATGCGGCTGGCGTTGAGGAAGCCGGCGTCGCAACCGATCAGCGCGCCGCCCGGGAAGGTCAGCTTGGGCAGCGATTGCAGGCCACCGGCGGTGATGGCGCGCGCGCCGTAGGAAATGCGCTTGCCCCCCTGAAAGAACTTGCTGATTTCAGGATGGGTCTTGTAGCGCTGGAATTCCTCGTAGGGCGACAGGTAGGGATTTTCGTAAGCCAGGCCAACCACGTAGCCGACCGCGACCTGGTTGTTTTCCAGGTGATACAGGAAGGAGCCGCCATAGGTCTGGGTATCCAGCGGCCAGCCGGCGGTATGCACGACCAGGCCCGGCTGATGCAGCTTGGGATCGATTTCCCACAATTCCTTGATGCCGATCGCATAGGTCTGCGGATCTTTGCCTTTGTTCAAGTCGAATTTCGCCATCAACTGCTTGCCCAGGTGGCCGCGTGCGCCTTCGGCAAACAAGGTGTATTTGGCGTGCAGCTCCATACCGAGCTGGAAGGCGTCGGTAGGTTGGCCGTGACGATCTACACCCATGTTGCCGGTGGCGACGCCCTTGACCGAGCCGTCTTCGTTGTACAGGACTTCGGCAGCCGGGAAGCCGGGGAAAATTTCCACGCCCAGCAGTTCCGCCTGCTGGCCGAGCCAGCGCACGACATTGGCCAGCGAAATGACATAGTTGCCATGGTTCTGGAAGCAGGCCGGCAACAGCCAGTTCGGTGTCTTGTAGGCTTTTTTCTCAGTCAGGAACAGGAAGCGGTCTTCGCTGACTTCGGTTGTCAGCGGGGCGCCCAGTTCTTTCCAGTTTGGCAGCAATTCGGTCAGTGCCTGCGGGTCCATCACTGCGCCGGACAGGATGTGGGCACCGATTTCGCTGCCTTTTTCCAATACGCAGACGGATACTTCCCGTCCTTGCTCCGCAGCCTGCTGCTTGAGGCGGATTGCGGCTGCCAGGCCAGCGGGGCCGCCGCCGACCACCACCACATCGTATTCCATCGCTTCGCGCGGACCGTATTGTTCTACGAGATTCTGCTGGTTCTGCCCTGGGGTTGGAGTCATTGTCTCTTTACCTATCATTAATTTTTCGAACGGATGTGCTAATTGTCGGGGATTTTGCTGCAGAATGCTAGGCTTCCTGGGCGGTTAGTGTTGTTCCTCGCATGTCGGATAGGGTGCCGAATCGGACTTCCTTGGGCCGCCTGAAGGCAGATCACTGCAATATTCATGAAAGTTGAAATAATGGAAACCAGAAAACACGTTCATACCACGAAGATCGCCATGCGCTGGGGCGACATGGATGCGCTCGGCCACGTCAACAATACGATCTATTTCCGCTATATGGAACAGGCGCGTATCGAATGGTTGCAGCAGATTGGCAGCGACTTCGACTCCCGCCATGGGCCGGTGCTGGTCAATGCGCAGTGCAGTTTCTTGCGTCAATTGAAATATCCTTGCGATGTCGAAGTCAAATCCTATATCGGCGCCATCGGCCGCTCCAGCTTTGAGGCAAGCTATGAAATCCGTCGTGCCGACATGCCGGATGTCGTGTTTGCCGAAGGCAGTGCAAAAATCGTCTGGGTCGATTTTGATCTGGAAAAATCGATGCCGTTGCCGGACGATTTGCGCCAGCTACTAACCAACCCGGCGTCACCAGCCTGAACGTTCGTTAAATCCGCTCTGCCTGCGTAACGCCCAGCAAGCGGTGCACTAGCTCGCTGGACGTGGATGCCGCAAATTTCTTCATCAGATTGGCGCGGTGCATTTCCACCGTGCGTGGGCTCAGGCCGATCTGCTTGCCGATCAGTTTGCTGGTTTTGCCTTCCACCAGCAGGGCGGCGATTTCCCGTTCCCGCGGCGACAGTTCGGCAGAAGCCTTGCGCTTTTCGCTCAGGTCTTCAAAGGTCCAGATGCCGGCGGCGTGGGTGTCTTCCGGAACCAGTGCATGGCCGGTGACGTGGCACCAGAACAATTCGCCGTTGGCGCGGCGCATGATCCTTTCGTCGGAATACATGCCCTTGGCATTCATGATCGGCACGATGCGGGCGCCGGTGCGCTCGAACTCGTCTTGGGTCGGGTACAGCACCTGGAAAGACTGACCATTCAATTCTGTCGGCTGGTAGCCGAACATGCGCGTCAATGCCAGGTTGCATACTTGCATGACGCGGCGTTCGGAGACACACATGCCGATCGGTGCATGGGCAAAGATGGTTTGATAGTTGATCAATGAATTAGGCAATGGCACAGGGCGATTCAATCTTGCTTCGGTATCTGGTGAGTCGGCATGTCCGGCAGGCGCGCTGCAGGCTTGGTTGATGTTCGTATTTTTACGGTATTGTTAGATATATCTCTTCGTCATATGCTAACAGACGACTTTCAAAGCAATAATAATCTGAGTTTACACAAACAGGAGGCATTGGTATGAACAAAGTTTATCCTGACGCGGCAAGCGCGTTGGCTGGCATCGTCAAGGACGGCCAGACCATCGCGGTCGGCGGTTTTGGACTGTGCGGCATCCCGGAAGCGCTGATCCTGGCGCTGCGCGACTCGGGGGTGCAGAACCTGACCGCGATTTCGAACAATGCGGGTGTTGATGGCTTCGGCCTTGGGCAGTTGTTGTCAACCCGCCAAATCAAGAAAATGATCGCCTCCTACGTTGGCGAAAACAAGGAGTTCGAACGCCAGTATCTGGCCGGCGAACTGGAGTTGGAATTCACGCCGCAGGGCACGCTGGCGGAAAAGCTGCGCGCCGGCGGCGCCGGCATTCCGGCCTTCTTTACCAAGACTGGCGTCGGCACATTGGTTGCCGAAGGCAAGGAAATCCGCGAATTCGATGGCGCCAAGTATGTGATGGAGCGCTCGCTCGTGGCCGATGTGTCGCTGGTCAAGGCCTACAAGGCCGATCGCAGCGGCAATCTGGTGTTCAATAAGACTGCCCGCAACTTCAATCCAAATGTCGCCATGGCCGGCAAGATCACGGTGGTGGAAGTCGAACATCTGGTCGAAGTCGGCGAGATCGATCCGGACCAGGTGCATACGCCTGGCATATTCGTGCACCGCATCGTGGTCAATGCGACACCGGAAAAGCGGATCGAACAGCGCACTGTTCGTACGGCATAACACAGGATACGGAGAACGACATGGCATGGACTCGTGATGAAATGGCCGCGCGGGCGGCAAAGGAATTACAGGATGGTTTTTACGTCAACCTCGGCATCGGCTTGCCGACCCTGGTGGCGAATCATGTACCGCAGGAGATTGAGGTCTGGCTGCAGTCGGAAAACGGCTTGCTGGGCATTGGCCCGTTTCCGACCGACGATGCAGTGGACCCGGACCTGATCAACGCCGGCAAGCAGACCGTGACGTCGCTGCCGGGATCGTCTTATTTCAGTTCGGCGGATTCGTTCGCGATGATTCGCGGCGGCAAGATTAATATCGCCATCCTTGGCGCGATGCAGGTCTCGAAGAACGGCGACCTGGCCAATTGGATGATTCCTGGCAAGATGGTCAAGGGCATGGGCGGCGCGATGGACCTGGTAGCAGGTGTCGGCAGAGTTGTGGTGCTGATGGAGCACGTGGCCAAGGCCAAGGACGGTTCCACCTCGCACAAGATCCTCGATGCCTGCAGCCTGCCGCTGACCGGCGTCGGCGTGGTCAACCGCATCATCACCGACCTCGGCGTGCTGGATGTCACGCCGCAAGGCTTGAAGGTGATTGAGCTGGCGCCAGGCGTCAGCCAGCAGGACATCATCGAGCAAACCGGCACGCCATTGGATGTGAGCGCATTGCACTGACATTGTCATAGACAGGCAAGGCCCGGCGCATGATTGCGCCGGGTTTTTTTCGCCTGCTGGAACGCGGCCGGTACGGCGTGGTCCGACGTTTTGCATCGATTCTGCCGCCTGAGTGTGCAAGGGGGGCGGCATATGCGATAAGATGTTGCATATACGCAAAGCAAAACGCGACAGTTTGCCGGTTGCCGTTGATTGCAACATCCACTAAGCCTCTGCGCACCAGGACGAATTAGGACTCTCATGACCATACCTACGCACAAAACCGTTCAATGTATTTCACCTGCCGGTTTGCATAAAATGGCATATCAGGAGTGGGGCGACCCTCACAATCCAAATGTTCTGTTGTGCATACATGGCGTGACTCGTGTCTCGGGCGATTTCGATCAGTTGGCGCGCGCCTTATGCGACACCTATCGGGTGGTGTGCCCGGATGTGGTCGGCCGCGGCCGTTCCGATTGGCTGCGCGATCCGCAGTATTACGTTGTGCCGCAGTACCTGAGCGACATGGTGACCTTGCTGGCGCGCCTGAACGCGGAGACGGTGGATCTGGTCGGTACCTCGATGGGCGGCCTGATTGGCATGGCGCTGGCGTCATTGCCGGAAAATCCGGTGCGCAAGCTGGTGTTGAACGATGTCGGTCCGAAACTGGATCTGGAAGCCATGGCGCGCATTGGCGAATATATCGGCGCCGACATGCGCTTCAATACGTTCGACGAAGCGGCGGCGTATATTCGTGCGATCTCGGCATCCTTCGGTGAACATACCGATGCCGAATGGCATAAGTTGGCTGCAGATGTGCTGCGCCAGGACCGGGATGGCAAATGGATACGCCACTACGACCTGAAGTTGTCTGTGCCTTTCACGATGACCACCGGCGAGGCGTTCAAGGCATCGGAAGCGTTGCTGTGGGCCGCGTATAACGCGATTACTTGCCCGACCTTGCTGCTGCGCGGCGCCCAATCCGATTTGTTGTCGCCTGAAGTGGCGCAGATCATGACGCAATGCGGTCCCAAGGCCAAGCTGGTTGAGCTGCCGGGCGCCGGCCATGCACCGACTTTGCTGCATATCGATCAGATCGAAGTTGTCACCGATTTCCTGGTCGGCTGATTCATTACTGCATTACAGCTTAATTTTATTCAAGAGGAGATATAGCCATGACAATCCAGCGCTTGCATGTCGGGAAAAGACTGTCGGAAGTCGCCATTCATAACGGCACAATCTATCTGGCCGGCCAATTGGCCGAGGACACCACCCAGAATATCGAAGGTCAGACCCGCGAAACACTTGGTCATATCGACCGTCTTCTGGCAGAGGCTGGCAGCGACAAGCACCATATCCTGTCGTGCCAGATCTATCTGGCCGACATCAAGGATTTCGATGGCATGAATGTCGTGTGGGACGAATGGGTCGCGGCCGGCAATTCGCCGCCGCGAGCGACCGTCGAGGCGAAGCTGGCGCGTTCTGAAATCCTGATCGAAATCGTTGTGGTCGCCGCACAAAAATAAGGAAGACGCAGACATCCCATGGTTTCGCTTACTGCAACACAACGCGCTTCGCAGACCCAGCTCTGCACCGCCGGCTTGAGCGCCGAGGATAGCGCGCGCGTACTGGATGCGTTGGCGTTCGTCGAGCCACTGTATGCCGACAATGTCATCACTACCGGCCAGAGTACGCTCGATTTTTCGCAGGGCGTGACCAGCATACTGGCGCTGCTCGATACCGATGTCGAAACCCGGATCGCCGCGCTGCTGTTTGAGTTGCCGCTGATTGATGCCAGCTATTCCGAAGCCATTGAACAACGCTTCGGCAAGGAAATCTCGGATCTGGTCGGCGGCATCCGGCAACTGATGCGATTGCACGGTTTTACCTTCGGTTTGCCGCAGGAAGTCATGCGCGGCAAGAACGCTGCGCAACAAGCTGCCAGCCAAGTCGAGACCTTGCGCAAGATGCTGCTGGCGATGGCGACTGACATGCGTGTGGTGCTGGTGCGGTTGGCGTCGCGGGTGACTGCATTGCGCTATTTTGCCGAAAACAAGATGGAAAATCCGCGCACCAGCCAGTACGCGCGCGAGACGCTCGATCTGTACGCGCCGCTGGCCAACCGGCTTGGGATTTGGCAGTTGAAGTGGGAGCTGGAAGACCTGTCGTTCCGCTTTATCGATCCGGTTGCCTACAAGCGCATTGCCAAGATGCTGGAAGAGCGGCGCATCGAGCGCGAAAGTTTTGTCGACGCTGCTATCACGCGCCTGCGCAGCGAGCTGGCGGCGGCCGGCATCAAGGCTGAAGTCTCCGGCCGGCCCAAACATATCTTCAGCATCTGGAACAAGATGAAGGGCAAGGAGATTGATTTTTCCGAGCTATACGACGTTCGTGCATTCCGTGTGATTGTCGACGACGTCAAGACCTGCTATACGGTGCTCGGCATCGTTCACAATATCTGGGTGCCGATTCCGAAAGAGTTCGACGATTACATCTCACGTCCCAAGCAGAACGGCTACCAATCTTTGCATACGGTGGTGCTGGCGGATGACGAGCGCGCGCTGGAAGTACAGATACGCACCAACGAAATGCATCATTTCGCCGAATACGGCGTGGCGGCGCACTGGCGCTACAAGGAAGCCGGCGGCTCCAATTTTTCGGCGCAGAAGTACGATGAGAAGATCGCCTGGCTGCGTCAGCTGTTGGCCTGGAAAAGCGAAGTGGTCGATGCCGTGGTCGAGCACGAGGATAGCCGTCGCGAATGGTTGGAAAAACTCAAACAGGCCACGCTCAACGATCATATCTATGTGCTGACGCCGCAGGCGCGGGTGATTGAATTGCCGAGTGGGGCGACGCCATCGATTTCGCCTATTACTTGCACACCGATGTCGGCCATCGCTGCCGTGGCGCGCGCGTCGATGGCACGATGGTGCCGCTGAACACGCCGCTGAAGAATGGCCAGACAGTGGAAATCATCACGGCCAAGAACTCGCCTGGCGGTGCCGGACCTTCGCGCGATTGGCTAACACCAGGTTATGCGGCAAGCGCTCGTACGCGCTCCAAGGTGCGGGCCTGGTTCAATGCCATCGAACAGCAGGAAACCCTGGTCACCGGCCGCAGCCTGCTGGACAAGACCCTGCAGCGCGAGGGCAAGACGGCGGTCAACCTGGAAGAACTGGCGCGCAAGCTGGAATTCGCCAAACTGGAAGACCTGTTGCTGGCATTGGGCAAAGACGAATTCAGCTTGCGCCATGTCGAACAGGCGCTGCACGACGATCCCGGCCTCAAATCGATTGAGCACGACAGCGAGATGGAGGAGGCCGCGATTACTCGCAAGAGCCGTGCTTCCAGTGTGGTCCGCGGCGGCAAGTCAGGGGTGCTGGTGGTTGGCACCGACGGCTTGATGACACAACTGGCCAAGTGCTGCAAGCCTGCGCCGCCAGATCCGATCGTCGGTTTCATCACGCGTGGCAAGGGCGTCTCGATTCACCGAGAAAACTGCAAGAATTTTGCTGAGATGCGCATCAAGGCGCCGGAGCGCGTGATCCTCACGACCTGGGGTGCGCAGGAAGCAGAAACCGTTTATCCGGTGGATATTTTCGTTCTGGCCAGCGACCGGCAAGGCTTGCTACGTGATATTTCCGACGTGTTCTTGCGTGAAAAAATCAATGTCATCGGCGTCAGCACCCAGAGCGCCAAGGCGCATGCGCGGATGGCTTTCACCGCTGAAATCGCTTCCACCGCCCAGTTGCAAAAGGCGTTGGCAGTGATCCGCGAGGTCAAAGGCGTGCTGGAAGCGAAGCGCCAATAGGCCGGAAAAGCGCGTTTGGACTGGGTTCCAGACCACGGTGTTTGAGGAGATGCAGGCGGCCGCTTTATTTACCAGAAATTTTGTGTAATAATGGCGGCCTCTCCGGGAGGTTAGCTCAGGGGTAGAGCGATCGCCTCACACGCGATAGGTCACAAGTTCGAAACTTGTACTTCCCACCAAAATTCCTGTTTTAAATCAATACGTTAGGAAGATTTCGAAAGTCTCGAGGATAGTTCGGGGATATTTTCGGTAATCTGAGCCTCGATTTTGCTCATCTCGCGGTCATCATCCTGGTCGTGAATCCACGCAGCATAGTCCCGATAAAAGACGTCCAAGCCATACCCCACTTTGGGGCTGGCGGCACACGCCACAACTCGCCATGATGAGTTGTCGCTTGAGAAGGCCTATGTTCGCTTGGCTCATTAGAATGAAACATATTCCCGCATCTGTTGGAAATTAAGCACAGGGCCGGTCTACCGCTTGTGACAGCAGACCGGGTTCCCATGCCCGGCGACCATGCTCATGGTACGTCGGATACAGCTCCTTAAGTGGCCTGTAACAACCAAATCAAGAGCGCCTGTCACGTATCCGACACGCATGGGGCGTTGCCCATGCTCGCAATAGTCAGCTATTGCTCCGCTGTGCGCCTTGCCCTGCGTGTCGGATACGCGCCCTTCGCCCTCGATTCGGCTGCTACAGCCCACTAGTTCCCAAAAACCACGCCGACACCGGCGCGGATAATGGTGCTGTTGTTACCGGCGCTGGATATGCCGGCGTTCAGGTTGATGTTGCCGCGCTGGTTCCAGCGTGACACCGTGACGCCCAGCGCCGTATTGCCGCGATAGGCCGCGATACCTGCATTCAACGACGTCTTGCCCGGGATATAAGGCGTGACGTTGTTCAACGCTGCCGATGCTGCAATCCCGCGACTCGCCGCTTTATCGACTTCGTTCAACGCATTGGTAACCTGGTTGAAGCGTTGGTCGGTATAGTCGTTGGCGCTCTGCAGGGTTTGCGCTGCGCTGTTGTTGATCATGTTGTTCATCTGACCAACGTTGACGGCATCCGTGCTGGCGACGCCTTCGGCCACGTTGACGATCGCGCGTTCATTGCCCGCCGATCCGACCGACACGGTGTTGTCCTGATTCGCCACCGAATTGGCACCGATTGCCACCGCGTTATTGCCGGTTGCCTGGGCATTTTCGCCAATCGCTGCGCTAGCCGAGCCTGGCGTCACGACTGCCGGTATTTCCTTGTCTCCAGCAGAAACGAAGTGTGGGTCAGGTTTGCCAATGCCGCCGCTGCCGTTTTCCAGATTGGTGACACGATTGTCGATATTAGTGATCTGCCCTTGCAGACTGTCACGCAAGGCCGCAATCTGGCCACCGTTCACCGCCTGGCGGCTGCCGGCTGCAATATTGCCGTCGGCAACGTTGTTCAGCACAGTGCCGTTCACGCCACCGAAAGTCACAGAACCCCTGTTGCTGCCAGCGTCGTAGACCACGGCGTCGAGCGCGTTGCCACCTGCATCGACCAGGCCAGCATCCTTCAATTGCTTGAGGTTGACGGCATCGGTGTCTTGCGTACCGGCAGCCAGACCGCTGATCTGACGACCGCCGACTTCAACCACGTTGTCGCGGGTAGCGACCGAGCCGGCGCCGAGGGCGACCGAATTGTTACCCGTTGCCGATGCGTTTGCCCCCATCGCGACCGAGTTGGTGCCGGTAGCAACATTGGCGTCGTCGCTGCCGTCACCAGCACCGTCCGCCTTGAAGTAGCGGGTGGCGTTGCCGACCTGTGACTTCAACTGGCCGACATTAACTGCATCGTTATCTGCGACGCCATTGCCCACATTGTGGATTACGGTGGTGCCGCCGGTACCGTTGCCGAGGTTGATGTCGGTCTTGTTGCTGTCGGTGTAAGTTACCGCCAACGCACCCAGGTCGCCGACCTGGTCGGCAACAGTCTTCAATTGCGACACGTTCACTGCGTCGTTATTTTCGACGCCATCTGCCACGTTGACGATCTGGCGTTCAGCACCAGCCTTGCCAACTGAGACAGTATTCGCACGATCGGCAACGGAACCGGAGCCAAGTGCGACCGAGTTGGTCGCGGCAGCAGTAGTGCTTGCATTGTGTCCCAGTGCCACCGATTCGTCGGCCACTGCGTTTGCGGATGCACCGCTGGCGACCGAATAGCTGCCGGTTGCCGCCGCGTCATCGGTATCGTCATTCGCGCCATTTGCCTTGAAGTACCGCGTTGCGTTTTTCAAATCGCCGGTGACGGTACTCAGACCGGTTGACAGCGAGCTGACGTTGCTGTTGGTCGAGCTCAGGCCGGTCGACAGCGAGTCGACATTGCTGGTGATGGTGCTCAGACCGGTCGATGTTGATGTCGACAGTGACGATACGTTGCTGTTGGTCGAGCTCAGGCCGGTCGATAGCGAATCGACGTTGCTTGTAACAGTGCTCAAACCTGTCGACACCGATGTCGACAACGAACCGACATTGCTGGTGACAGTGCTCAGGCCGGTCGATGTTGAGGTTGACAGCGACATCAGCTGATTCACGTTCACGGCATCCGTGCCATCCACACCTGCTGCAACATTCTTCAGCTGCGTACCCGCGGCACCACCGAAGGTCACGGTTGATTTGTTGGAGCCAGCATCATAGACCACGGCGTCCAGTGTGTTGCCACCGGCATCGACCAAACCTGCATCCTTCAGTTGCTTCACGTTGACTGCATCGGTATCTTCTGTACCGGCTGTCACGCCGCTGATTTGACGATTGCCAACCTCAACCACGTTATTGCGCGTAGCGACCGAACCGGCGCCGATGGCAACCGAGTTACTGCCCACCGCAACACTGGCGTCATCGCTACCGTCGTTCTTGCCGTCAGCTTTGAAGTAGCGTGTGGCATTGGTCAAATTGTTGCTAATTGTGCTCAGGCCGGTTGATGTCGAGGTTGACAGCGACGATACGCTGCTGTTGGTCGAGCTCAAGCCGGTCGAGAGCGATTCGACGTTACTGGTGACAGTGCTCAGGCCAGTCGAAGTTGATGTAGACAGCGACGATACGTTGCTATTGGTGGAACTCAAACCAGTCGAGAGCGACTCAACATTGCTGGTGACGGTGCTCAGGCCAGTCGAAGTTGACGTCGACAGCGACGATACGTTGCTATTGGTCGAGCTCAAGCCGGTCGACAGCGAATCAACATTGCTGGTGACGGTGCTCAGGCCAGTCGAAGTTGACGTCGACAGCGACGATACGTTGCTATTGGTCGAGCTCAAGCCGGTCGACAGCGAATCAACGTTGCTAGTGACAGTGCTCAACCCGGTCGATGTTGATGTCGACAGCGACGTCAACTGATTCACGTTCACTGCATCCGTGCCAGCGACACCTGCTGCAACATTCTTCAGCTGCGTACCCGCGGCACCACCGAAGGTCACGGTTGATTTGTTGGAGCCAGCATCATAGACCACGGCGTCCAGTGTGTTGCCACCGGCATCGACCAAACCTGCATCCTTCAGTTGCTTCACGTTGACTGCATCGGTATCTTCTGTACCGGCAGTCACGCCGCTGATCTGGCGATTGCCAACCTCAACCACGTTATTGCGTGTAGCGACCGAACCGGCGCCGATGGCAACCGAGTTACTGCCCACCGTAACACTGGCGTCATCGCTACCGTCGTTCTTGCCGTCAGCTTTGAAGTAGCGTGTGGCGTTGGTCAAATTGTTGCTAATTGTGCTCAGGCCGGTCGAAGTTGATGTCGACAGCGACGATACGCTGCTGTTGGTCGAGCTCAAGCCGGTCGACAACGAGCCAACGTTGCTGTTGGTGGAGCTCAAACCAGTCGAGAGCGACTCAACATTGCTGGTGACGGTACTCAGGCCAGTCGAAGTGGATGTCGACAGCGACGATACGTTGCTATTAGTTGAGCTCAAGCCGGTCGACAGCGAACCGACGTTGCTGTTGGTGGAGCTGAGGCCAGTCGAGAGCGACTCAACGTTGCTAGTGACAGTGCTCAAGCCGGTCGAGGTTGAAGTCGACAAGGAATCGACGTTGCTGTTGGTCGAGCTCAAGCCAGTCGACAACGAGCCGATCCCGGTCGACAAGCTGCCGACGCCGGTGCTCAACTGTGCAACGGTGACGGCATCTTGCGGCGCCGAACCGTCCGCGACATTGGTGATGCGGCGTTGTGCAGCGGCCGAGCCCACGGATACTTCGGAAGTCGGCGCTGCAGTATTTGTCAGATAGCCGCTGCCAATCGGCGCGGTCGCGCTGGTGACCGAACCGGCACCCAAGGCTACAGAACCGGCGGACGTGGCGAACGCGCCATTGCCGATAGCGACACCTTGTTCGGCGCTGGCCACGGCACTTGCACCGACGGCAACGCTGCGGGATCCAGAGGCGACTGCGTCATCACTGCCGTCATTCAAGCCATTTGCCTTGAAGTAACGCGTCGCGTTGGTCAGGTCGTTGCTGATTGTGCTCAAGCCGGTCGATGTGGATGTCGACAGTGAATTGACAGAGCTGTTAGTCGAACTCAGACCTGTCGACAACGAACCGACATTGCTGTTGGTTGAGCTGAGGCCAGTAGACAGCGAGTTGACACCGCTGTTGACGGTGCTCAAGCCGGTCGAGGTGGATGTCGACAGTGAATTGACGGAGCTGTTAGTCGAGCTCAGACCTGTCGACAACGAACCGACATTGCTGTTGGTTGAGCTGAGGCCAGTAGACAGCGAGTTGACGCCGCTGTTGACGGTGCTCAAGCCGGTCGAGGTGGATGTCGACAGTGAATTGACGGAGCTGTTAGTCGAGCTCAGACCTGTCGACAACGAACCGACATTGCTGTTGGTTGAGCTGAGGCCGGTCGACAGTGAGTTGACGCCGCTGTTGACGGTACTCAAGCCGGTCGAGGTGGATGTCGACAGTGAATTGACGGAGCTGTTAGTCGAACTCAGACCTGTCGACAACGAACCGACATTGCTGTTGGTTGAGCTGAGGCCGGTCGACAGCGAGTTGACACCGCTGTTGACGGTACTCAAGCCGGTCGATGTGGAAGTCGACAGCGAATTAACATTGCTGTTAGTCGAGCTCAGACCTGTCGACAATGAGCCGACATTGCTGTTGGTTGAGCTGAGGCCGGTCGACAGCGAGTTGACACCGCTGTTGACGGTACTCAAGCCGGTCGATGTGGATGTCGACAGTGAATTGACGGAGCTGTTAGTCGAGCTCAGACCCGTCGACAACGAACCGACATTGCTGTTGGTTGAGCTGAGGCCAGTAGACAGCGAGTTGACACCGCTGTTGACGGTGCTCAAGCCGGTCGACGTGGATGTCGACAGTGAATTGACGGAGCTGTTAGTCGAGCTCAGACCTGTCGACAGCGAACGGACGCCGCTGTTGACAGTGCTCAGGCCGGCCGAAGTTGATGTGGACAGTGAATTGACGCTACTGTTGACCGTGCTCAGGCCGCTTGAAGTCGACGTTGACAGTGAGCTGATTCCGGTCGACAGGCTGCTGACGCCAGTGCTTAACTGCGCAACCGTGACGGCATCTGACTGCGCCGAACCGTCCGCCAGATTGGTGAGGCGACGCTTCACCGTCGCGGAGCCGATCGAGACTTCGGAGGCCGGCGCCGCAGAGTTGGTCAAATAGCCGTTGCCAGTTGGCGCCGTTGTGCTGGTGGCCGATCCGGCGCCTAGCGCTATGGAACCGGCCGTGGACGCAGTGGCGCCGCTGCCGATTGCCGTTGTGTTCAGAGCATTTGCTTGCGCACTGCGACCAACTGCAACCGTTCTATCGGCATTGGCTTTGGCCGAATCGCCGAAGGCTGCTGCGCCGTCGCCGTTGGCCGCAGCATTGGTGCCCATGGTGGTAGCACTCCAAGCGCCGGTGGTGGTGCCGAAATTGGCGTTTGCATTGTTGCCGATAGCCGTTGAGCCGGGGCCTGTTGCGGCGGCTCCAGAGCCGATAGCTGTTGAGTTTAGACTGGATGCGTTGGCGTTGTTGCCCATGGCTACGGCAAAGTTGCTAAGTGCCTTACTGTTAACACCGACCGCTACGCTGTTGCTGGCGGCTGCGTTAGAGGAAGCGCCCATGGCTACGGCAAAGTTGCTAAGTGCCTGGCTGTTGACACCGACCGCTACGCTGTCGTTACCGGTCGCCATGGAAGAAGTACCGACTGCTGTCGCATGGGTGGCTGCGGAGGAATAAGCACCTAAAGCCGTACCATAAAAGCCGGATGTTATGGCTTGGTCGCCGAATGCTGAGCCGCCCAATGAGGCTACAGCAAAGTCACCCGCAGCCGTGCCGCATAATGCAGTGCCGGTGCTCCATATAGGATTTATCAGGGCGTTGGCGGCAGGCGTGCCGCAAGAAGCCGACGCAGTCGGATTCAATACTACTGTTGCCGCTTCGGCCTTGCCAGACAGCGCCATGCCACCGGCAGTTGCAGCAACAGCTAGCACCACCGCAAGCGATTTAACGGTGTTCGAGGTCTTGCTCTTGGTGCGACCCTTGGCCGTTTCCGCCACGGCAGTCCAGGTGCCGGTAACGTGGTTAAAGACTACGCGATAGATTTTATTCATGGTTGCTCCCAATTCAAGAGAATTTGTATTGGGATGAACTTTATCCAGCGCGCCTATTTACAAATATAGGAAATGTCCGAAAATTCGTCCGACAATGCATCGAGTGGCTAGATGACAACAATCTTTCATCCGAAGGTGAATGAAAATATTGATTTTTGTGCTGTGATTTTTCAATGATGATCCGATGAACTTCAGGCAGATCCGATGTCATCGAATGTAAATCGCAGATAAAATAATTCTTTTTGGCAATTTTATCGAAGTGTTTCAGAGGCACGCGTTGCCCATAGGCACGGCATGAATGTGTAACATCAGATTTTCCCTAGTTAATTCAACTGAAAAATATGCAGAAATGCCAATTTAGCGTAAATGCAACATCCCAATCATGTTGCTCCGGGGGACGGGCTTGATTTTTTTCAGACGATTCATGTTGGCCTAGTCACCAATTCTGAAGCCAACGGCTATGTGCGGGAGCGTACCGGTTTGAACCCCAATGCCTGGTTGGATGGCGCTTACTGGACTAGCTATGGTGACGACGACAGGTATCTCGAGCGTGAATCGATTCCACTCTGCGCTGCGGCCTGTAGCAATTCCTTACGCTTTGGCGCTGAGCCAAGTAAACCTTTCCCGATGCGGGCCGTTGAGGTCACAAGCGAGGGAGTTCGCGATGAATTTGCCAAGCCAAATATATTGTTATTTGACCAAACAGCCAGGGAGTAATCATCATGAAATTGAAATTATCTGCGGTAGCCGTATTGTTTTCCGCGTTGCTGCCATTTGCCGCTCACGCCGATCTGCCGGGCGCGCACCCTGGTTATCTGCATGCGCTGACCGATTTGCGCGATGCGCGCTGGAACCTTGAGCATCGTCCTGGCGATGCCGCGGTGAGCGGCCAGGAAGATGTCGCCATCACTGAAATCGACCGTGCAATCGGGGAGGTCAAGAAAGGCGCGCGCGACGATGCAAAGGACCTGGGTGACCATCCGCACGAAGATGCCAATCTTGATCGTCCGGGGCGCTTGCATCACGCTGTTGAACTGCTGGAGAAGGCGCACAACGATCTGGCGCAAGAGGAAGACAATCCTGAAGCCAGAGGTTTGAAGCATCGCGCGCTGGATCACGTTGACCGTGCAATCGATGCGGCAAAGCATGCGTTGCATGATGCTGAACATCATCGCTGATCCGATGTAGCAATAATTGCACAGAGTTTCCTGAATGGGCAAAGCCGTCGTCGCGGGCTTTGCCCTTTTTTTTGCGTCGCCATTGGCTTTGCTGTGCCTCTTTCTTTTTTCGGGGCCGCCGATGCCCTAAATGATTTCTTGTTTTTGCCGTTAACCGGAATAGCGGTCTTTATCGAGCGCCTTTCTCGCAACTGCGTTGTGCTGCGGAAGCAGGCAAGCATGCGATGCGTAACAAGCGTTCCTTACTGGCCTGTTAACGTCTAACACAGAATAAGGGGATAACGTGCGTCTTAATACTCCAGTCAGCAATATCGAGTATGAACTCAGCGATACGCAAACCATCGTGTCGACTACTGACACACAAGGAAACATCACCTATGTGAATCCATATTTCGTCTTGGTGAGCGGTTATACCGAACAGGAACTGTTAGGAGCGCCGCAAAACATCCTGCGCCATCCCGACATGCCGGTGGAGGCGTTTGCCGATTTGTGGCGAACCATCAAGAATGGTCAATCCTGGACTGGCATCATCAAGAACCGTTGCAAGAATGGCGATTTCTATTGGGTGCAGGCTAACGTCACGCCAGTGATGGAAAACGGTCGTCCGGTCGGTTACATGTCGGTGCGCACCAAGCCTAGCCGTCGGCAGGTGGAAGAGGCAACCGCCTTGTATCAAACAATCAGGAACGGAAATCGCGACAAGATCGCCATCAATCAGGGCGTCGCAGGCAGGAGCGGCTTGCTGGGCAGGCTGATTGCTCTCAAGGATATGTCGCTCAGCAAGCGCATAAGCTGGAACCTTGGCTTCCTTATTTGCGTGCTGGCAGCGTTGATCGTGTCTGATCTTTTCTTTGTCGAGCAGGTGCCTGGCAAGGCCCATCATTGGGTGTCAGTGCTGGCGGCGATCGCGATTGCCGGCGTCAGCTATTTTTGGTATTCGCTCTACAGCGGCGTCATCGTGCCGCTAAGGCAGGCTGTCAGAGCAAGCCAGGTAATGGCGGGCGGCGATCTAACCCTGGATATCAGCACCCGTCGCAAGGATGATTTGGGCCAGTTGCTGAGATCGTTGCGGCAGCTTCGGTCAACTTGAGTTCGATCGTTGGGGATGTGCGCAGCAGCTTTGAGCAAATTGGCGTCGCGACCAGGGAAATCGCGACCGGAAACGCTGACTTGTCGGGGCGTACCGAATCGCAAGCGTCCGCACTGGAAGAAACGGCATCCAGCATGGAGCAGTTGGCGTCGACGGTCGAACAGAACAGCAGCAACGCCACACAAGCCAACGACATGGCCGATGGCGCGTCGCAGGTAGCGGGCAAGGGCGGTGACATCGTGATGCAAGTGGTGGCGACGATGGGAGAAATACACGGTTCATCCAAAGAGATTGTCAGTATCATCAGCATCATCGAAGGTATCGCTTTCCAGACGAATATCCTGGCGCTGAATGCTGCTGTTGAGGCCGCTCGCGCAGGAGAACAAGGACGGGGATTCGCAGTGGTGGCTTCGGAGGTGAGAAGCCTGGCGCAGCGCAGTGCGACTGCTGCCAAGGAAATCAAGCAGTTGATTGATGCCTCTGTGAAAAAAGTCGAGGCCGGTACGGTATTGGCTGAACATGCCGGCGTCACCATGCGCGAAATCATCGAATCGGTGCAGCGGGTGAGCAGCATCATGAGCGATATCGCGACCGCTTCGCGTGAGCAGAGCTCGGGCATTGCCCAGGTCAACGATGCAGTGACCCAGATGGATGAAGTGACGCAGCAAAATGCAGCGCTGGTGGAGCAAGCTGCAGCGGCTGCCGGCAGCTTGCAGGATCAGACCATGAAGCTGGAGCAGGCGCTGACGGTATTCAAGCTGGATCGCAAGCCGCAAGCGACGGCGGCAGGAATTCCCTCCCGCGGCGGCGGCAAGGGACATCTCGCACATCGTGCATCGGTTCGTCAAGCTATCGCACTGCGCGCCTAATCGAATCGCTCGGAATCTTCGCCTGAAATACGAACCGAGCCGTTCCGGTTTCGGTTCATACGCTTTCTGGGATGGGGTACTGCCGGGATTTTCTACTATTCAGTGGAAAGCCGCAGCGCAAACGCCATCAGTGCCGCCGAGAAGGTCCAGCGCTGCACGGTCTGAGCGCGTGGGCTGTTCCGCAGCCAGCCGGCTATCCTTGCCGCGCCTAGCGCCAGGGTAAGGTCGAATGCCAAGCCGATCGCGACCAGCACGACGCCGAGTTCAAGCACCTGCGACCACACCGGGCCGCTTTCCGGATGGACGAATTGCGGCAGCAGCACCGAGCAGAACAGCAGTGCCTTCGGATTCAACAGACTGCTCAACATGCCCTTGCGGAAAGATGCGCGCAACGAAGCGCGCGGCTGGTTCGATGCCGTCGAATCGGTCAGGCCGAATCCCGGCGAACGGAAAATCTGGATTGCGATATAGGCCAGATAGATTGCGCCCATTATCCGCACTGCACTGTAGAGCCAGGGAGCGCCGCGCAGCAGGGCAGCGACGCCGCAGGCGGACAGCATCACGTGCCCTGCGCGTGCAATGGCAAGGCCGCCGGCTGTCGCCAAGCCATGCCGGATTCCGCGGTTCGTGCTGGTTTGCAGGATCAGCGCCATGTCCGGGCCGGGCAACGCATAGACCACCACCAGCGCGCCGATGAAGACTGTGAGCAGGTGAAGAGAAACCATCATGAACTCCGCATTGAAAAAGGTCACTATGATGCGACAGAACGATGAGTGTTTTCTGGCAAATAAATCTATGTATTTGCTATGGATTGATGGAATCCGCTAATATTCGAAAATATTATAGGGAATTCCATATATGAAAGAGCTCGATAAAATCGACCGCGCAATTCTTGCCACAGTACGGCAGGATGGCCGCATTCCAATCGCCAAGTTGGCGGAGCGGATTGGCCTGAGTGAGACTCCTTGCGCGCGTCGCCTGAAGCAGCTGGAAAGTGCTGGTTACATTGAGGGTTATCGCGCCGTGCTGTCGCGCAAGGCGCTGGATATCGGCGTCATCGCTTTTGCACAGATTCGATTCAATATCCACGATCGGGCGCTGTCCGATCGCTTCGAGCGTGAAATCCAGGGCCTTGAGCGTATCGTGTCTTGCCACAATATTTCGGGCAGCGCCGATTATCTGGTGCAAATAGCGGTTCGCGATCTCGATGAATACGGGACTTTCATGCGCGACGTGATACGCACGCTGCCGGGAGTGACATCGGTTGAATCAATGCTTTCGCTGCGCGAGATCAAGCGTGACAGCGGATTTCCTTTGTTGTGAGGCAATCTGGAGGCGAGATGCAGATGATCGCATCGGAAAACCTGAGGCTGCGCGATTGTTGTATAGCGGGTAGGGGCACAGTCTTGCTATCCATCGGCCCTTGCAAAAACCCGCTCCACTAAAAAATCGATGAACACCCGCAGTTTTGGCGTCCAGTGGCGGCTGCTCGGCCACAGAACACGGAACACAACCGTGCGATCAACATATTCGTCAAGGACCGTGCGCAACTTGCCGCTGGCGATCCCTTCAGCGGCGGCAAAACTGGGCAGGCAGGCGATGCCTAATCCGCGCTGGGCGAAGCAGACTCGGGTTTCTATGTTGTTGCAGATCATCGATACCGGAAGGGTGATTTGCGGCTCGGACGGTTGCTGGCGCAGGGGCCAGATTTCCAGTTTGCCGCTGTTGGGATAACGATAGTGTAGGCAGCGATGGGCGGCCAGATCGGCTGGTTTCTGCGGCACGCCGTAACGCGAAAAATAGTCAGGCGAACCTGCCAAGAGTACGCGTGATGTTCCCAGCGTGCGCGCCGATAGCCGAGAATCCGACAAATCACCGGTCCGTACCACCGCATCGAATCCTTCCTCGATGACGTCGACGCTGCGGTCGGTGAAGTCGAGATCAAGTTCGACTTCCGGGTATTGCTGCATGAAGTCCGCCAGCACCGGTAGGATCAGGGAGCTGACCAGCGGCAGGCTCACCCGCAGGCGTCCGCGCGGCGCGCCGGTGCTGAGCGTGAGTTCTTGTTCTGCCGCCTCGATCTCCGCCAGCACACGGCGGCTGCGCTCCAGGAACATCACACCCTCCGAGGTCAAGGTGATGCTGCGCGTGCTGCGGTGGAACAGACGGACTCCGAGCCGTTCTTCCAGCCGCGCCACGCGCTTGCCGATGGCCGAGGCCGACACGCCCAATAGACGACCGGCAGCGACGAAGCTGCGTGTTTCTGCGACTTGCACGAATACGGCGAATCCACTCAGGCTTTCCATCGTTCCCTCGATTACGGACATTCATGTCCCTATAGCCAGGAACTATAGCCTAGTTTATCTTTAATCGACGGACTCCTATGATTCTTCGACCCACAATCGAAAGGAGTCATCATGTTGATAGCAATGCCCACCCCGGAAGCCGATGTTCCATCCACCTTGCCGCAAACGCCAATCGACGCAGCGCTTGATGCTGCGCTCATCGAGCAACGTCTGGTTGGCGCCGTGGTTCTGGTGGCGCAGCACGGTCAATTGGTTTATGCACGGGCTGCCGGCTTTGCCGACCGCGAAGCACAGCGCCGCATGCGAACTGACGCACTGTTTCGGCTCGCCTCGGTCAGTAAGCCGTTTGTTTCTACTGCGGCCATGATCCTGGTGGGGCAGGGCAGGATCGGGCTGGACGATGCGCTGGCGCGTTGGCTGCCTGAATTCCATCCCTGTCTGGCAGATGGCCGTCCAGCTCGCATCACTTTGCGGCAATTGCTTTCCCATACTGCCGGTCTTGGTTACCGTTTTTTCGAGGTCGATGAGCAGGGCCCGCTTGCGCTGGCCGGGGTCTCCGACGGCATGGATTGCACCCCCATTACGTTGACCGAAAACCTGCGCCGCATCGCCACCGTGCCGCTGCTGTATGAGCCCGGTACGGGCTGGGGATATTCGTTGGCGACCGACGTGGTCGGAGCACTCGTCGAGCGGATCTGCGGGGTGCCGCTGGAGGCCGCGTTGCGGCAATTGCTAATGAGGCCGCTGGACTTGCACGACACGGCTTTTGTCGCTGTCGATGCCGGCCGCCTAGCCACCCCTTACGTCAGCCAATTGCCGCAACCCCGACGCATGCGTGAGCTGGACGTGGTGCCGGCTTTTGAGGGAACCGTCGGCATTCGTTTTGTGCCGGCGCGGGCCTTGGATGCCAAGGCCTTTCAATCGGGCGGGGCCGGCATGACAGGCAGCGCCGGCGATTTCCTGCAACTGCTGGAGCTATTGCGCCAAGGCGGCGGAGATTTGCTCCCATCGGCGTTGGTCGATGAGATGGCGAGGAATCAGACGGGCGAACTGGCGCTGCCAAACTCGCCCGGCTTTGGCTTCGGCCTCGGTTTTTCGGTACTGCGCGATTCGGTCGCGGCGGCCTCGCCGGAGAGCGCCGGTACTTGGCGCTGGGGCGGCGCTTACGGTCATTCCTGGTGGGTGGACCGCGCTCAGGGCTTGAGCGTGGTGGCCTTCACCAATACGCTGTACGAGGGCATGTCGGGCCGTTTCGTGACTGATTTGCGGGATGCGGTTTACGCTCATTTACCTGCCAGGCAGAACACGGAGCAAGCAGCATGAAGGGCGACTCGCTGCGCGGCCAGACTGTGGCCTTCGATGCTGCTGAAGCTCCCGCCTTGCCGTTGGCGGCGCTGCTGGCGCTAGCGACCGCAGGTTTTATCACGATCCTGACGGAAGCGTTGCCGGCCGGACTGCTGGCGCAGATGAGCCGCGATCTGGCGGTCTCGGAGGCGTTAGTCGGACAATTCGTCACCATTTATGCCATCGGCTCCTTGCTGGCTGCGATTCCGTTGGTGGCACTGACGCGCGGTTGGCGTCGGCGACCATTGCTGCAAACGGCGATCTGCGGCTTTTTCATCGTCAATACGATTACGGCGCTGGCCGATAATTTTGTGCTAATCCTGCTGGCGCGGCTATTCGCCGGCATCTTTGCCGGTTTGCTGTGGGCTTTGCTAGCCGGCTTCGCTAGTCGCATGGTGGCGGATTCGCTACGCGGCCGCGCGATCGCGGTCGCCATGGCAGGGGCGCCGCTGGCCCTGTCTCTCGGAATTCCGCTGGGGACGCTGCTGGGAAGCTGGGTCGGTTGGCACTACACGTTCGGCGTGGTGAGTCTGCTGACGCTGCTGCTGGTCGTCTGGGTACAGATGAAAGTGCCGGACTTTGCCGGCGAACCGAAGAGCTGTCGCAGCAGGGTGATCGATGTGCTTGCCATGCCCGGCGTCAGTGCGGTGTTGGCAGTTACCTTTGCTTTTGTTCTGGCACATAACATTCTCTACACTTACATTGTTCCCTTCCTCGCCCAAGCCGGGATGGTGGCACGCACAGACCTGGTGCTGTTCATCTTTGGCAGCATGGCGCTGGCAGGCATTTGGATCATCGGTGTCGGCATTGACCGCTGGCTGCGACGGTTGACGGTGTTGAGCATCATGCTGTTCGGCGTGGCGGCGCTGGCGCTCGCCGTCTGGAGCCGGATGCCGCTGATCATCTATTTTGGTATCGGCGCCTGGGGCCTGGCCTTTGGCGGTATTGCGACCCTGTTCCAGACTGCCGCCGCCAATGCATCTGGAACGGCTGCCGATGTCGGACAAGCGTTGATCGTCACCGTCTGGAACGCTGCCATTGCCGGTGGTGGAGTCGTCGGCGGGGTGGTGCTGGAAATGCGTGGTGCGGCGACCTTGCCCTGGGTTCTAGTCCTATCGCTGGCGCTCGCCTTACTGATCACCTGGCGCGCTTCCTGCCACGGTTTCCAGCCCGGCAGTTGAGCGGAGGGTTGCGGTGCAATGACAACAGCGAGGTCAGGTTCATGTCAGAGCCTGGTTGATCTGGCACACACTACCACCAGCTTCGCAGCTTCTTGATCAAGTCATGATTTTTTGCTATCTCGGCAAGCAGAACCAGATCCAGATTGTTCTTGTCATTAACTTCCGCCCATGCGGTTTCATCGCCGCTGTTGATGCGCTCATACAGGTTGCGGATGGTTTCCTTGTAGCGTTTTTGGCTAAGGCTGTTCTGATCGTTTCTTTGCATGATGCCTCCTTACGGTGGCGCCATTGGAGTGTCGTGACGTCTAACCTTGATGGCAGCTGGTGGCGTTTGCTCGTGGTCGGCGAATCTGTTTTCTCGCATGCTGGATATCCTCCGGATGGCATCAATGAAAAAGGCTCGCGCGCTCTGTTGAGCTGCGAGCCTTGGTAAATCTGTCAATACCTTAACTTCACTTCACCATGAGGTTACAGCAGAGGTTTTGCAGTGCCTGTTGATCGTAGACTAGCTTGCTTCTTGAATGTTGGATGCTTGTTTGCCTTTGGGGCGTTCCATGACGTCGAATTTGACTTTCTGCCCTCTCGGAGGAATTTTTCGCCGCCCATCTGAATTGCGGAAAAGTGGGCAAACAATTCTTCTCCGCCATTATCGGGCGCGATAAAGCCAATACCCTTGGAGTCATTAAACCATTTGACAGTACCTGTATCCATAATAGTCTTTCCAAAATTGATACATCACACTAGTCGTAAAAGTGACAAATCGCTTCATGCAGCGTGTTAAGTTGAGTTGCTTCGTCAAACTGCTCACTTTCATGCAGTGAGTCGTCTTGGCAGCTGGATGGAGTATCACCGGAAATCCAGTGTGCAAGCGGTTGGCGGCCATTCAACCGTTTACCAGTTTAGCTAATTTACTCGATTTCGCCAGAGCAAAATTGGTGGGGTGGCGCGCAAATTTGATCGATAAACTTAGGTTTATGACATTGACACTCGGCGAGTTGATCAAACGACAGCATTACGGCGGCGGCGGTGTGTTGAACCGGTCGCCGCGGTGCGCTGCCTTTCAGTCCTTACCGGGCATGGCCGAGGAGTGCTGGCTTGTAATCAACCATTGCATGCCATCCCACTTATAGGTGAAGGTATAGCGGGCCTTGGCTTGAATTCCGGTGCTGGCAAATGTGAAGGTATATAAGCCGGCGTCGACGGCTGTGTTGCAACCAATATCGATAAACCTGGAGTCGATCCGCCCCATGGGTTTGTATTCGAGGAAATGCCGGAAATACGCCTCTTTCTCGGCGGCAGTCAGGCGCGGTTGGTTGGATAGCGTTGGCAACAGGATCGATCGCTCCGCATAGTTTTCCAGCACCTTGTGCGGATCGCCAGTCTGTAGCGAGTTGTTCCAGCGGTCGAACAGGGCAGATATTTCCTTTTCGCTGGTCCGCTTGCAAACCTCTCTTCGTGCGCCGTCCGGCGTGGTCGGCGAACTCGAGGCGCATCCTGCCAGCGCGAGAACGGTAGTGGCTAGCGCAAGGAATATCGGGGTTTGCATTGAATTCTCCGGGTCATGAGCGAAATGGAAATGCCGCAGCTGCGAAATAATGTCATGGCGGCCGCTTTCGATCAAGTTGCCTGCATCGCGGACGGCTATGCATCATTGCTTTCTTCCTGCTTCCATCCATTCACCGTGATGCTCGGATTCCAACGGAAGTATCCGAACAGATCTTGCTGTTCCCCATTGTCCGCCAGCGCATAGAGCGAAAACAGGATATGGAAATCCTGCGTCCCGCTGTTTTTTATCTTGCCGTCAAAACTCGAAAAAATGCTTTTCCTCTGGATTGCCGGCAAGCCATTCTGAGAATCGGGGTTGGGCGCGACTGCTCCGGTCCTGGTGATCAGATTTTGTGTGAACCGATTGAAGACACGGTTCTTTTCTCCATGACGAATGCCATAGACAATGACGGCATCGTCAGCGTTGTCATAGATTGAGACCGCTGTCAGCGATACGGTGTCGCCGATATGCGCCTGGAAATGCAGGTCGGCGGTTCCTTGGCCGCTGACAGGGCCTCTTGAATTTGCGCAGAGCATGAACTGATAGCCGTGATCAATTGCCGTAGGTTTCTGCGCATCTTTGCTGGGATGTGGGTAGTATCTCTTGATCCGCGCCGTGTCGATAACGGTGAGCACATTGATTTGCCTGGATTGCGCCGCTACTTCCAAATCTGTAGGCATGATGGGTTCTCCATATTTGCTGGGCGCAGGACAATTGCCGTAGAGTGTCTGCTACGTATCGGGGCAATGATGACAGCAATGCCAGCAGATGGGATCTGCCAATTTTCGCAGTTGCGTTGATCGCTAAATATGCATTCCTGCATTCAGGTAAAGGACGTTTCAGATGAGGTGTCGATGTTTTCGCCTGCTTGCGGTCGGCACAGGCTGCTTGTCGCGCTGGCAAACCAGTCCGGCGCGACGAACGCACAGTCCGACGAGAGCAGCAGTGCATTGACTCAGGCCATCGCGGCCATGGATGCGAGGCTGTTCGATGCGTATAACCGTTGTGACCTCGAACAGTTTTCCGAGTACTTCACTCCTGATGTGGAGTTCTACCATGATCAGGGCGGAGTGACGTGGAACCGTGACGAGGTGGTGGAAAATACCCGCAAATACATTTGCCATAAGGTTCGACGGGAACTGCTTCCCGGCACGCTGCAGGTTTACCCTATCAAGGATTATGGCGCGATCGAGGAAGGTGAGCATCGCTTCTGCAGCGTCGATACAGGCAAGTGCGAAGGGGTAGCCAAATTTCTCATGATCTGGGAGAACAAGGACGGCAAGTGGCGGATGACGCGGGTTGTCAGTTATGGGCACCGCGCTTTGTCGGCGAGCGAAAACGCAGCGCCTCATTGAGCGCTGCGTTTTTGTTGAAAAACGGCTTGAAATGCTGCCGGCTAGACAGGTACGAGGGACTTGCTAAGCTTTGAATTTATTCTTGAGTGCATCTAGCTTGCTGCTGGATACGGCCGTTCCGGCGTCGTCGTTGACGGCGGAATCTTCAGGGAACTCGTCGGCAAACTCATCGGCCAGATTCTTCCAGCCCTTGCTGGCGGCGAACGCATTGAATTCTTCAGGCGCTTCCAATACAACCAATTTGTCGTCTTGCAGTCCGAGATCGCCGTGACCGAAATCCGGGCCGACGTAGCCGATCTGGCGCAACCTGGCCAGAATGTGTCCAATCAATACCTTATCGGCATACAGCCGATCTTTGCCGATTGCGGCGCTGAAATCGACATAGACGTCGATGATCCCATAGCCCTCGTCGAAAATGCGGATTGCTTTTATATCATGGTTGCGGCCAGTGGCGTCGGTCACGCGGAATGGCCCGCTGAGCTGGATGTCGGTGTCATTGTTCATGGCGTCAGGATACACCAAATGGCTGTGCATCTGGTTCACTGACATATGCGCCGAGATTGATCGGCGCTCGACGCGGCATTGCCGATTAAAAGGTTACGGTGGCGATGACCGCGTCGGTGAAGGTGGTGGCGGGCCGGTTTGCCCGGACGGAACGCGCGCATAGACAGTCAGTGCGGTGGCTGAGCCGGTAGCAGTGACGGCAGTAGGGGCGGTCGCTGCAGTGTTGCCCAGGTGACGGTGCGGCCGGAGTCGGAGAACATTCCGTAGTTGAGATAGCTGGGCGAGCCGCCGCGCTGGACAGGCGACGCAACGGCACGGCATCGGTCGAGCCGGTGTTGGCGTTGGCTCCCTGCCCAAGCGTGACGACAGGGGAGGCGCCGACCGTGCAGGTGGTGGTGACGCTGGCTGTTACATCCTGGTTGGCAGTGGCATTGACGACTACAGGGTCGTAGGTAGTGGTGAAGCCGAGAGTGGAGATGCTGCAATTGGCGGCGATAGTGACCGTGTTGGTCATCGTAGCAGTGGCAGTCCCCGCCAGGCTGCCGTGCAGATCATTGTCGACGCGATAACTAGAGTGAGGTTCCGGACAAACTGTTTCATGACGAATCTCCCGATTGCCATTAATCCGCTCAATAAACCCAAGTCTTCATTTGGCCGCTCTTGCTGCCTTTATCTATAGCACAAAAATTTCCTTGTGGAAATAAGATTGCCGAAATAAGTATAGTCATCGCCATTGTTTTGGCAAGTGCGGCTTGCGCGGCCATATCGTGCGGGGCATGGCCGTGCACTCTTCGTCAGTGCTTCTCGGTGGCATAGGCCAGCATGAACACATCGATTGCGCGTTCCACCGTGTCGCGTATTTTTGTAGGGGTGACGTTTGTGACGACGCCAAGCATCCTGATTTCAAGCCACTCTGCATCCAGCAGCCCGCGTAACTGCAGTGCCGCGACCCAGGCGTCAGCCTGGCGCAACTGTTTTCTTGCCATCGCTTTCTTGAGGAATTCCGCGACCATCATCCAGCCAGCTTCGGTCCGCGCTCGTACAGCATTTGTCCCAGGTTGGAGCGCTCGGCGTGATAGAAGGCCAAGCGTTTGGCGGCAATGACTTCAGGGGACAGCACCGCATGCAAATACAGTGCGCCAAAGCGTTGCAAGGCGCCGCGCAAATCATCCGATTCGACCAGACTGGTGAAGGTCACTTCAAATTTCTGCCCGGCCTGCTGGCGCATCACTTCGACAAAAATTTCTTCCTTTGAAGAGAAATAGTTGTACAGCGTCGCTTTCGATCCCCCAAGCGGGCAGAGATTTCCGACATGGATGCTCGTTCGAAGCCGACGTCGTTAAACATTTCCGCAGCGATGTCGATGATCGCCTGCCGTCGCTCTTCACTTTCTTGCGCATTAATTGGTCCTTGTTCTTGCCTGCTCACAGCGCTGGCCGCAGCTTGCTGCACCTCTGTTGTAAAAAAATACCTGTTTTTCAAGTACGTCAGTTTTACTTGACGACGCCAAAAAGTCAATACTATACTATACCGTACAGTACAGTTATAAATGGATATCGCCATGTCGCTCCGTAATTTCTCACTCTCTGCTGCACCCGCTTTGCGTGGTGTCGCCAGCTCGTTCCTGTTGGCGCTGACCCTCGGCGGCTGCGCGCAGTTTTCCGATATCGGTCCGCGCGCCGAGCCGAAAGACATCGGCAGCTATCAGACCGGACAGTCGTTGAGCGGCAGCGCCGTCAACTGGCCTGACGATAATTGGTGGGCGGTCTACGGCGACCGGCAATTGGATACCTTGATCGCCGAGGGCTTGAAGGGCGCGCCGTCATTGGCAGCTGCTCAGGCGCGATTGATGAAGGCGCAAGGCGTGGCGCAGCAGCAGGGTGCATCGCTGCTGCCGCAGGTCAGTGCGAATGCATCGGCCGACTACATGAAGCAAAGCTACAACAACGGTGTTCCGGCTGAATTCGTGCCGCAGAACTATAACTACGAAGGGCAGGCGACCCTGAACCTCAGCTATGAAATCGATTTCTGGGGGAAGAACCGCGCAGCACTGGCGGCAGCCACCTCCGATTTGGAGGCAGCCAGGGCCGATGCCGCGCAGGCGCGCATCACGCTGGCGACGTCGATTGCTGCTGCGTACGCCGAGTTCGAGCGTTTGCTGAGCCAGCGCGACACGACAGAAGCTGCGCTCAAAGTGAGGACGCAGACACTGGATCTGTTCGAACAGCGCCGCGTCAATGGTCTGGAGACACTGGGTAGCGTCAAACAGGTGTTGGCGCGTAAGGCATCCGCTGAAGCCGATTTGCTGAGCCTGGACGAATCCATCGATTTGCAACGGAATAAACTCGCTGCGCTGATCGGCGCCGGACCAGATCGTGGCTTGCAGTTGACGCGGCCGGCCATCGATCTGTCCAAGCCATTTGCACTGCCGCAGCAGTTGCCGGTAAATCTTCTCGGTCGTCGGCCCGATGTGGTTGCCGCACGCTTGCGTGCGGAAGCTGCGGCAAAGCAGATCAAGGTGGCCAAGGCGCAGTTTTACCCAACGTTAACCTGACCGCTTACCTGGGATTCCAATCGCTGGGTTTGGGCATGCTGACCAAGGCCGGTTCCGATATCGGCAGCATCGGCCCGGCGATATCCCTGCCGATTTTTGAAGGCGGCCGCTTGCGTGGGCAATACCGCTCGGCCAGCGCCAGTTACGACGAGGCAGTCGCCAATTACGATGGTGCCGTGACGCAGGCGTTGCAGGATGTGGCCGATGTCGCTGTCAGCGAGAAGGCATTGTCGGGGCGCCTGGCCAAAGTGCAGGAAGCGACCGATGCCGCGCAAGACGCTTTCCGCATTGCGCAGAACCGCTACGAAGGCGGCCTGGCAACCTATCTCGACGTGCTCAATGCACAGGATACCTTCCTCACCAACCAGCGCGACCTGTCGACTTTGCGCTCACGCATGTTCTCACTCGATGTGGAACTGGTGCGTGCGCTCGGCGGTGGTTACCGGCAGGCCGCAATCTGATCGAATCAAATTGATTCAAATCCAATAAACAGGTACGAAAATGTCTCATTCCGATTCTCAAGCTATCGACGAACTCGCATCCACAGAAGCAGCCGGTGCTGCAGAGGCGAAAGAAAATAACCAAAAACGCAAGAAGCTGTTCGCCATTCTTGGCGGCGTCATCTTGATTGCCGCCATCTCTTACGGCGCGTACTGGCACTTCATTGGCTCGCGTTTTGTCAGTACCGATAACGCGTACACCGCAGCCGAGATTTTCCAGATCACGCCGGCCGTCAATGGCATCGTCGCCGACGTCAAGGTGGTCGACACCCAATACGTGAAACAGGGCGATGTCCTGGTCGAGATCGACAACAGCGATGCCAAACTGGCGTTGCTGCAAGCCGAGGCGGACCTGGATCGGGCCCAGCGCCGGGTGCAGGGCTATTTTGCCAATGATCATGGCATGACCGCTCAGGTGCTGGCGCGCGAAGCCGAACAGAAACGTGCAGCGGCGCAGACATTGTCGGCGCAGGCGGACCTGCAGCGCGCCGAACTGGATTTGCGTCGCCGTGAAGCGCTTGCCAAATCAGGATCGGTCTCCGGCGAAGAACTGACCAACGCGCGTACTGCGTTGCTGACTGCGCAAGCCAACCTGAAAGTGGCCGAGGCCGGCCAGGTACAGGCCAGCAGCAACCGCCAGGTGGCAATCGGCGCGCAACAGGCCAGCACGGTGCTGACTGCCAACACCACGGTCGACACCAATCCCGAAGTGGAACTGGCACGCGCCAAACGCGATCAGGCCAAGCTCGATCTGGAGCGTACCGTGTTGCGGGCACCGGTCGACGGCGTGATTGCGCGGCGCCAGGTTCAGGTCGGCCAGCGCGTGCAGGCCGGCACGGCCTTGCTGTCAGTCGTGCCGATACACTCGCTGCACGTTGACGCCAATTTCAAGGAAGGACAGTTGACGCAAGTGCAGCTGGGACAGCCGGTCACCATGAGTGCCGACCTTTATGGCGGTTCGGTGGAATACCACGGCACCGTGGTTGGTCTGGCCGGCGGCACCGGCTCGGCATTTGCGATGATTCCCGCGCAAAATGCCACCGGCAACTGGATCAAGGTGGTGCAACGTCTGCCGGTGCGGATTTCGATCGATCGCAAGGAACTGATTGAGCGGCCGCTGAGCGTTGGCTTGTCGATGGAAGTATCGATTGACACGCGCGGCGGCAGCAACAAGGGCATGCAAGTTGCGGGCATGTAAGCAAGAGCGTCGATAAGGCAAACAAATCATGTCCTCCACTTCATCAGCGCTGCCGATCAAGCCGCTGGCAGGTGCGCAGCTGATCGGCGCCGGCCTGTTGCTGGCTGCCGCCAACTTCATTGCGGTACTCGATACCACCATTGCCAACGTTTCGGTATCCACCATTTCCGGGCGCTCGGCGCCTCATCCAGCCAAGGCACCTACGTCATCACCTCGTATGCGGTGGCGGAAGCCATCACGGTGCCGCTGACCGGCTGGCTCGCCAATCGCTTCGGCGCGGTACGGGTGTTCATCACTTCGATGATCATGTTCGGCGTGTTCTCGGCATTGTGCGGCCTGGCCAACTCGCTGGGACTGCTGATTGCATTCCGTATCCTGCAAGGCCTGGCCGGCGGCCGCTGATCCCGCTGTCACAGACTTTGTTGCTGCGCGTGTTCCCGAAGGAGAAGGCGCCAACGGCGGTCGGCTTGTGGGCGATGACGACCCTGATTGCGCCGATTGCCGGTCCGATACTTGGTGGCGTGCTGTGCGATCAGTACAGCTGGCCCTACATCTTCTACATCAACGTACCGGTGGCGCTGCTGTGCGGCTATCTCGGCTGGAAAATGTTCAAGCCTTACGAATCGAAATTGGTGAAGTTGCCGATCGATAAAGTTGGGCTGGCCTTGATGATCGTCTGGGTCGCCGCGCTGCAGCTGATGCTGGACCAGGGCAAGGAAAAGGATTGGTTCGCATCGACCGAAATCGTGACCCTGGCGTTGGTCGCCATCGTCGGCTTCCTGGCGTTCATGATCTGGGAACTGACTGAGCGTAATCCCGTGGTCGACTTGCGCGTCTTCCGGCATCGCGGATTTTCCGCCAGTGTGATCACCATCTGCCTGGCATTTGGCGCCTTCTTCGGCGCCACCGTGCTGACGCCGTTGTGGCTGCAGGGCTATATGGGATATACCGCGACGCACTCCGGACAGACCACCGCGTTGAGCGGCATCCTGGCGGTAATTACTGCGCCATTCGTCGCCAAGCTGTCGACCAAGGTTGATCCGCGCAAATTGGTGTGCCTCGGTGTGATGTGGTTGGGCGCCGTGACTTTGCTGCGCAGTTTCAACAGTACCGACATGACCACCTTCCAGATTGGTTGGCCGTTGCTGTTGCAAGGGATCGGATTGCCGTTGTTCTTTGTGCCGTTGACGGGGCTTGCGCTGAGTAGCGTGAACCTGTCGGAAACTGCATCGGCCGCGGGCTTGATGAGTTTTTGCCGCACCATGTCTGGCGCCATCGCAACGTCGCTGGTCAATACCAGTTGGGAAAACAAGGCGATCTACTATCATGCGGAACTGGCGGGCCTGGTCGACAAGAACGGCGATGCCAGCAGCGCGCTGGTGCAGTCGGGATTCAGCGCGGATCAGGCCAGGGTCAGCATCGAACAGACCTTGCAGTCGCAAAGCATCATGCTGTCGACCAATCATATCTTCACGGTGGCGGCATTCTCGTTCCTGCTGGCGGCGACGGCAGTCTGGTTCGCGCCCAAGCCGAAACGCGTGGCGGATACCTCGGCAGCGCATTGACGCTGCTCAACCATGGTGGCAAGCAAGCACGATGCGGCAGCTCTCGATACGCTCGATTCTCTGATAGGGCAGGTGCGCGCCGCGATTCTGGCGGCGCTGGATCAGGAACTGCAGCCGCTGGATATGACAGCGGCGCAGTACGTCATCATCGTCAAGCTGGCCGGTTCTCGATCGGAATCGATGGCTGCGCTGTGCAAGACGCTGTCTTACGATCCAGGCGCCATGACGCGCATGATTGATCGACTGGAACGGAAGGGGCTGGTGACGCGCTTGCGGCCTTTGGATAACCGTCGTTCAGTAATGCTTGAGCTTACCGAGGCGGGTTTGCGGATGTACCCGAAATTGACTGAATGTGTCGCGCAAGTCATACGGCGATTCCTTGCCGGGTTTGCACAAGATGAAATCAGTGAGTTGAAGAGGTTGCTGCAAAAACTGCTGGCGAATGCTTGATGGCGACCGTCACGATAACGTATCAATGACTAGCACACCAATTCAGGTGTCGCTCCATTGCCGCATCAGGTTGTGATAGCAGCCGATCAAGGTGCGGCGCGCCTGTTCATCGGCATTGGTCTGATTCAGTTTCTGGATTGCATTGTCCATGTCGAACAGCATGCTGCGCTGGGCGTCGTCGCGCACCAGGCTTTGTACCCAGAAAAAGCAGGCGGTACGTACCCGCGCGTGATCGGCGTGACCTGATGCAGGCTGGTGGCGGGGTACAGCACCATATCGCCGGCCTGTAATTTGACTGAGTGCATGCCGTAGGTGTCGTCGATTTGCAGTTCGCCGCCGTCATACGAATCCGGATCTGACAGGAACAAGGTGGCCGAGATATCGGTGCGCAGCTTGCGGCCGCTATGTGGATCAATCCGCACGCTGCCGTCGACATGGGCGCCAAAGGTCATGCCCTCGCCATAGCGGTTGAACATCGGCGGATAGACGGTATTTGGTAATGCGGCGCTGATAAAGCGCGGGTGGCGTTCCAATGCCTGCAGGATGATTTGCTGGCATTGCAGCGCCACTTCGGAACGTTCATCGATCTGCTGATTGAACTTGACTGCCGCTCCCTGGTACCCGGCCGTGACGCGGCCGTCGACCCACGCCGCATCGGCGTGGTCGAGCAACTGGCGCACAGCGGCTAGCTGCTGTACATCGAGTACCTTGGGAATGGCAATCAGCATGAACGCTTCTTCCGTTTCTTCAATTACATACGATAGTTGACCGACAGCAGCGCTGTACGTCCGGTGCCAGGCACCGCGCGTCCGCCGTCGGATGGAATCAACGCATCGTAATACATCTTGTTGGTCAGGTTGAACAAATTCAAACGGATATCGTACTTTGGTTGTGTGTATGCCACCGTCGCATCCCAGCGTGTATAGCCGCCGACCTGCACCACGTTGGTGTTGCTAGCGTAGCGCTCCGACATGTAGGTCGCGCCGCCGCCGATTTCCCAGTGCGGCGCCAGCTTGTAGGTGGTCCATGAGGTCAGCGTGTTCTTCGGTGTGTTGGCCGGGACTTTGCCGAGCGTGCCGTCGAGTGCGGATGCCTGGATGATTTTGGCGTCCAGGTAGGTGTAGCCGAGCGCGATCTGCCAGTCTTTGGTGATGCGTCCGGTAGCGCCGGCGCGGGCGCCGTTGACGCGCACCGTGCCATCCAGTTCATACACGCCGGTAGCGATCAGGCTGCGGGCGTTGTCCTTTTTGATCTGGAAGATCGCTGAATTGAGCGACAGGTTGCCGTTGGCCAGGTCCCACTTGCCACCCAGCTCGTAGGAGCGGTTCTTTTCCGGATCGAGGTTTTGCTGGCCGGTAGTGCCGGTCAATTGTTCCAACGACGGGTTGAACGAGGTACCGTAAGACAGGTAATAGGATTGCTCGGCGCTCGGCTCCCAGATGCCGCCAAGGCGGACGCTGGTGAAATTAACGGTTTGTTGCGCATAGGGCAGGGTCGTGTTCTTGGCCGCTGCCGGCGCGTTGGTCGCGTTCAGCGAGTTGGTGATGCTGGCAATGTAGCGATCGTAGCGCAGGCCGCCGACCAGCTTGAATTCTGGCGCCAGCGTCATGGTGTCGTTGACATAGGTGGCGATGGTATTGGCGGAGCCGCCGGCACGGTTGCCTGGCTGGCTGGCGACATTGCTGCCGGCAGCGCTGTAGCCTGGATTGACCAGCGGTACGCAGTCGTTATAGCCGGCCACAGTCGAAGGCGCATTCAGCGCTACGCCGTTGCAACTGCCGTTACGGTAGTAACCCTGGTTGTCGTAACCGTCGTGACCGAGTTCCACGCCGACCAGCACGTCATGCTTGATGCTGCCGGTATTGAGTTTGGCCGACAGTTCGGTCTGGTTGAAGATCGAATAATCGCGGATGTCGCGGTCATGGCTCTGGCCGCGCACATACAGGCTGCTCAGCGGAAGGGAGCTGACAGCGGATACCGGCAGCGGCGTAAAGCCGTTTGCGGAAACTGTACCGATGGTGTTGGGCGCGGTTTCTACCGCGCTGGTGCGCACGTAGTTGAACTGGGTCTGATTGCGCAACACGACATCGGGTGAAATCTTGTGGCTGACGATGGCGCTCAGTGCTGCCACATCCTGGTTGGTATGGTCGCTGTTGAGGCCGTAGGCGGTATTACGGTCGACCGTGACGGGATGGCCGTTGAGCGGCGGCACGCCATAATCGGGCATGTCATGGTTGTGCTGGATCAGCGCCGACAAGGTGATTTCGGTCGGGGTGCCGATGCCCATTACGTAGGAGCCGGCCAGGCCGAAGTCCTGCACATCGGTCTGGTCGCGGGTGCTGGCCTTGCCGTTCTGCGCCATGGCAGAAAGGCGGAATGCCGACGTGTCCGACAGCGGATGATTGTAGTCGGCAGTGGTGCGCACCAGGCCATTGGTGGTGGCCGATGCCGAGACTTCGGTCGATTCCTTCAAGTTGGCTTTCTTGGTCACCTGGTTGATGACACCGCCGGTCGAACCGCGGCCGAACAGCATCGACGATGGGCCCATCAATACTTCGACCTGCTCCAGCGCAAAGGTGTCGCGATAGTATTGGCCGCGGTCGCGGAAGCCGTCCAGGTAAATGTCGGTGCGCGCAGAGAAGCCGTTCAGGTTGATGTTGTTGCCGATCTGGCCGCCTTCCGCGCCGCCGAGCGTGATGCCCGCCACATTGCGCAACGCGTCTGCCAGCGAGCTGGCGCCTTGCGATTGCATCAGCGCCTTGTTGACCACCACTACCGATTGCGGCACATCATGCAGGTCGGCCGACAATTTGTTGAGGGCGCTGCTGTTGGCGTTGAAATCGCCGCGAGCGCCTTGCACGGTCACTTCCTGCAGAACCGCAGGGGCAGTATCGGTTTTTGGTGTGGGGGCTTGCTGAGCGAGCAACGGTAAAGGGCTGGCAAACACTGCCACCAGAGCGGCGGCAATCGGGTTGAGACGGTTCATTTTTTTATGGGCAAAAGGGTTGGCTTCTACGAAGCAGCAGAAATTTGGCTGGCTAGTACGGAAGTGGACCGTTTTGCTGGCTGGAATGTTTGTTTGTAAATAAGAGTGATTATGTAATCAATTCTCATTTGAGTTTGTTTTGTGTCGGCAATTATAGAGGAAAACCATGTAAAACAAATAGCTGGCAATTGTGAAAAACAATAAATTACAACACTCAAAATTATTGCAGCGGCTTTTAACTATTGGAGATTGCAGCCGAATGCGTTTGTGAAATCGAGATGGGTAAGCCATTCAAGGGTGGGTGATGGGGCAGGCGGTTCCGACTGGTCGTAGATTGCATTTTCGTCATTATTGTTGCCGTCAGGTCAAATAACATTTGATGTTGGGGATGTTTTTCGCAACAAATAATGCGTGCACAGTGTGGCCATCGGCTCATTGGCGCTGCCAAGCCGGCCTCTTTCACTTCATGCAAAGGACAATCATGAGCATCACCATTCCCCAAATCGGCCTCGGCACTTTCCGTTTACAAGGCCAGGTCGTCATCGACTCGGTGCGCAACGGCATCGAGGTCGGCTATCGCCATATCGACACCGCGCAAATCTACGGCAATGAAGTCGAGGTCGGGCAGGCCATGGCCGACAGCGGCGTCGCGCGCGATGAATTATTCGTTACAACCAAGATCTGGATCGACAACCTGGCGCGCGACAAGCTGCTGCCGAGCCTGAAGGAAAGCCTGCGCAAGCTGCGTCTCGAGCAGCTTGACCTGACCTTGATTCACTGGCCCTCGCCAAACGACGCGGTGGCAGTCGAGGAATACATGGCTGCTTTGGCGGAGGCCAAGGCAGCCGGATTGACCAAGGCAATCGGCGTGTCCAATTTCACCAATGCGCAATTGCAGCGGGCTGTGGCGACAATCGGCGCGACCGAGATTGCTACCCAGCAGGTCGAGATCCATCCTTTCCTGCAGAACCGCAAAGTGGTCGAGTTTGCCCGCAACCTTGGCATTCACATCACTGCGTACATGCCGCTGGCCTACGGCAAGGTGATGCAAGAGCCTGTGCTGGCGCGTATCGCTGAACGCCACAACGTCAATCCGGCCCAGGTTGCGCTGGCATGGTCGCTACAGCAAGGTTTTGCTGTGATCCCATCGTCGACCAGGCGCGTCAACCTGGAGAGCAACATGGATGTGCGAGCGATTGCGCTGACTGCGGAAGACATGACCGAGATCGCCACTCTTGAGCGTAACGAGCGACTCGCCAATCCGGATGGCCTGGCTCCGCATTGGGATTGACGCGTCGTCGTCGGTATCGCCGCCACCCGCGGCCACCCGCGGCCACCGAATAGCGTGACGCAGGCATCCAATGGATTTTTTTGATCGCTTGAGATGCGGCCTGAACAGTCGTCTTTTCGAGTGATCGCTTCTACGCGATCGCGATAGCCTTGCACAAAAAAAAGGCACTGGCTATTGTAGGCACAGCGGTCAAATCGCGTATTCAAACCAGCGCATCAGCAAGCACGGCCGGTCTCATCTCGTCAACATGTTGTCGGAGGGCAGGTTGATGTCGCACAGATCAATCCAAAGGACCGTTCAGTCATGTTTTCCTCGCTTCGCATCCGGCTCATCGCCATTTGCCTGTCTATCGTGGTGCTTTCCATGTTGACAGTGGTGTTTGCCAATTTCATCACTACCCGCACCCACACGCTGGAATCCGTCAATCAGCAAACGCTGCAGTTGGCGGCCAGTCAATCCGCCGAAATTGCCGAATGGGTGCATGAAAAGAGAACAATAGTTTCATCCATGAGCCTGGCAGTGAATGCGTCCGACGCGCTGCCTGCGATTCGGGCGGCGCAAAAGGCCGGCGGCTTCGACGATGCATATATCGGTTATTCGGATAAACGGATCCTGTTTTTGCATGAACTGCCGGCCGGCTACGATCCTACCGCCAGGCCGTGGTTCATCAAGGCCCGCCAGGCCGGTGTGCCAGTGCTGACGTCTCCATATATCGACGCCACTACCGGCAAACTGGTGATCACCTTTGCAGAGCCGGTCAGCGCAAAAAATGACGTCAAGGCAGTTCTCGGTGCGGATGTCATGCTGGAATCGGTTGTCAAAACCGTCAATTCGGTCAAGCCGACGCCGAACAGTTTTGCATTCCTCGTGGATGGCAGCGGCAACCTCATCACGCATCCCAACCCGGCATTGAGCCTGAAGCCGGTATCGGAACTGGCGCCGTCGCTGTCGGCAGCCAAATTGGCTGAAGTCGAGCAATCCAAGGGGAGTCTGGATGTGCATTTGAACGATCGCGACGGCATGCTGTTCGTGACCAGGATCGAGGGCACAGACTGGATGCTGGCAATTGTGCTGGATCGCGCCGATGCGACCAAGGCGCTGTCCAGCATGCTCACGACCTCGGCGGTGACGTCCTTGATGATCATCCTGCTGGCGGCGCTGGCTTTGACATTGCTGCTGACTCACTCATTGCGGCGCCTGGAACTGATCCGCAATGCGATGCAGGAAATTGCCTCGGGCGATGGTGATTTGACACGCCGTCTCGATGCGCACGGCGTCGACGAGTTGTCTCAGATTGCCACCGCCTTCAATCTGTTTGTCGACAAGATGGCCAATATCCTTGGCCGCATCCGCCACACCAGCGAATCGGTCAACGTGGCGTCGCGTGAGATTGCAGCCGGCAACCTGAATCTTTCCGCACGTACCGAGCAGCAAGCCAGCTCGCTGGAGGAGACTGCGGCTTCAATGGAGCAGATTACCGGTACCGTCAAACAAAGCGCAGACAATGCACGCCAAGCTAACCAGTTGGCCGAGTCGGCGGCGGCGGTGGCAACGCAAGGCGGTGCTGTGGTGTCGCAAGTGGTGGCGACCATGGGCTCGATCAGCGGCTCGTCAAAAAAGATTGTCGACATCATCGGTGTTATCGATGGCATCGCCTTTCAAACCAATATCCTGGCCTTGAATGCCGCCGTTGAGGCGGCCCGCGCCGGCGAGCAGGGCCGTGGCTTCGCCGTGGTTGCCAGCGAAGTGCGCAACCTGGCGCAGCGCAGTGCCACTGCTGCCAAGGAAATCAAAGGCCTGATCAGCGATTCGGTTGCCCAGGTCGAGACTGGCAGCAAGCTGGTTGGCGACGCCGGTGCGACGATGGATCAGATCGTTGATAGTGTCCGGCGTGTGACCGATATCATGGCGGAAATCTCTGCCGCCAGCCAGGAACAGACTTCCGGCATCGAGCAAATCAACCAGGCGATCACGCAGATGGATCAGGTCACCCAGCAAAATGCGGCGCTGGTGGAGCAGGCGGCTGCGGCTGCTGAATCGCTGCAGGAACAGGCGGGTGATTTATCGCAAATCGTCGCCGTATTCAAGCTGGACACGGCTGCAGCGCCAGTTGCTGCGATCAAGTCGTCGGCGGTTTCGCAGCTGCATGTGGTCAAGCCAGCGGCTTCGGAGAAAGCAGGCGCCAGGCCTTCGCTCAAGGCTGCAGGGAGTGAGATGCAGCAGGCCGCCGAGACGTCGACGACAATGAAAATTGCCAACGGCGGATCGACAGCAGGCGACGACTGGACACAGTTTTAATGGCGGCAAGAGGCATCTTGCGCATACAGATCCTGGATTGATGCCCCGTCTTGGAGCGGCAGCTGGTGGAAACGGTGCATAAGCGGGCATAAGCGGCGCATGAGGTGGCGCCGTTTCCCCATTTTGATCAGTTGCTCGGCAAAATGTATTTCCTGTGTGAACGTGGCGGCCGGATAATCGATTTTAAGAAAACGCACTTCCCGAAAGATTGGTAAATTAGAGGCGGCTCTGGATAGGCCAGTTCATTTAACAATGGTCTGTTTGCAAAAAGACGACGCCGCTGGCAGGGCTTCATGCAATGATGACTAATTTACCGGGGATGGCTGGCATGCAAAACAAGACAGTGACGTTGGCGTTGCAGGGTGGGGGATCCCACGGCGCGTTCACCTGGGGTGCGCTGGATCGCTTGCTGGAAGATCCGCGCATCGATATCGAGGGCATCAGCGGCGCCAGCGCCGGCGCGATGAATGCGGTGGCGATGAGCTACGGTCTGGCAATCGGCGGCCGTGACGGTGCGCGCCAGGCCCTGGCTGATTTCTGGGATAGCGTCAGCACCAAGGATCTTTACAGTTTCATGCGGCCGGAGGCGCTGAGTGAGGCTGGCATCGCTTCGCAGGCGACTTCCTCGGCTTTGCTGAAACACATGTTCTCGGTAACACGCATGTTTTCTCCATACCAGCTCAATCCCTTTGATCTGAATCCGCTGCGCGACATCCTTGGCAAACAGATCGATTTCGAACGCCTGCGCAGCGAGGGCAAGGTCAAGCTGTTCATCGCGGCAACGCAAGTGAGCACCGGCCGGCTGCGTATTTTCCGCAACGACGATCTGACGCAGGATGCGCTGCTGGCATCGGCTTGCCTGCCATCGATGCATCATGCCGTGGAGATCGACGGCGAGGCGTATTGGGACGGCGGACTGACCGCCAATCCGCCAATATTTCCATTGCTGCATTTGTGTACCTCACCCGATGTGGTGGCGGTGCTGTTGCACCCGTTCCGGCGGCCATTGACGCCGACCAGCACTGACGAAATCGGCCAGCGGCTGAGTGAAATCAGTTTCAGCTCCACCTTCTTCACCGAATTGGGCGGCCTGGCGCTGGCCAAGCGTGAAACGGAAGCCGATCCGCAGGCGCGCGGCAAGATGCACGAGCGCCTCAAGGAATTGGCAATCCACGTGATCGATTCGGACGCGTTGATGAGCCAACTGAGCGTCGCCAGCAAACTCAACACCAAAGCGTCGTTCATCCATGCATTGCGCGATGCCGGCCGCCAGCGCGCTGACATCTGGTTGGCAGAGAAATTTACCGGCAACACGCTGCATCCCAATTTTGACCTCGACCAGTTTCTTGCCTGATTTTTCGTCCGATTTTGCTCCTACTATGCCGATGATTCCATCCCGTTTCGAATTCGTTCCCTTGCGCGGTTTGCGCTATCACGTACGCCATTGGGGCCGCGTCGGCGCGCCGAAAATTTTCATGCTGCACGGCTGGATGGATGTGGCCGCCTCATTCCAGTTCGTGGTCGATTGCCTGCAGCACGAATGGCACGTGATTGCGCCCGACTGGCGCGGTTTCGGCCTGACGGAAGGGCCTCCGGTGGATACCTACTGGTTTCCCGATTATCTGGCGGACCTTGACGCCTTGCTGCAACACTATGCGGGCGACGAGGCTGTCAATCTGCTCGGGCACAGCATGGGCGGCTATGCTGTCGGCCTGTATGCAGGCGCGCGCCCGGAGCGGGTCAAGACGCTGATCAACCTGGAAGGTTTCGGCGGTGAGCACATGGCGCCGGAATTGGCGCCGGCACGTTATGCCAAATGGCTGGATCAATTGCGCGCGCCGGCAACCATGAATACCTATTCCGACGTGGCGGCGGTGGCCGCACGCCTGCAAAAAACCAACCCGTGTCTGAGCGATGAACGGGCAGCTTTCCTGGCCCGGCACTGGTCGCGCCAGAACGATGCCGGGCGCTGGGAAATCCTTGGCGATCCTGCCCACAAGATCGTCAATCCGGTATTGCCGAGAGTCGAGGAAATGATTGCCTGCTGGCGCTGCATCAGCGCGCCGGTGCTGTGCGTTGAAGCCGCTGAGACCAATATGTGGCTGTGGATGGGCGGCAAGGAGTCGATGCGCGGCGAAATTGATCGTCGAATTGCGTTCCTGCCGCACGCTGAAAGTGCCGTGATAGCGGATGCTGGACACATGTTGCATCATGATCAGCCTGAGGCGCTGGCGGTGCTGATCGAACGCTTCCTGCAAGAGCACTGCGGCCGCTGAACGAGCAGTTCACCCGCAACAAAAATGTGCGTTTGCAGCATGAGAGGGCCAACGGGCGTACAATCGGCAGATGACTCCTTTTTGCTTACCCTGCAGCACGGACAAATGATGTTGAATGTTGACCTCCATTGCCACTCCAACGTTTCCGACGGCACCCTGACTCCGACGGCGGTGGCTGAGCGCGCCAAGGCCAACGGTGTCGATATCTGGGCCTTGACCGATCACGATGAAATCGACGGTATCGCCGAAGCGCGCGCAGCGGCGGCAGCGCTTGATTTGCGCTACGTGTCCGGGGTCGAAATATCGATTACCTGGGCTAGCCAGACGATTCACATTGTCGGCCTGCAAATCGACGAAACCAATCCGGAGCTGGTGCAGGGCTGGTGGCGACCCGTGGCGGTCGTGAGCGGCGCGCGCATGAAATGGCAGAGCAGTTGGCCGCTGTCGGCATTCCCGGTGCATTCGAGGCGCCTTGAAGCATGTCGGCAATCCCGATTTGATCTCGCGCACGCATTTTGCCCGTTATCTGGTGGAAATCGGCCGTTGCGCCGACACCAGCGAAGTATTCCGTAATTTTTGACAGAAGGTAATCCCGGCTACGTTCCGCATCGCTGGGCAACGCTGGAAGAATCCGTGCGCTGGATTCGCGGCGCCGGTGGCGTGGCGGTGGTGGCACATCCTGGGCGCTACAAGCTGAGCGATCTGGCTTTCGGTGCGTTTTTCGATGAATTCAAGCAGTTGGGCGGGACCGCAATCGAAGTCATGACCGGCAGCCATACCCCTGACCAATACGATTACTACGCCAAGGTGGCGGCCGATTACGGCTTCCTGGCTTCGCGCGGTTCTGATTTCCACAGTCCGACCGAGTCGCGGGTCGACCTTGGCGCTTTGCCGCCTCTTCCTGATAGCGTTACCCCGATCTGGCACGATTGGTAATCACGCAACGTGATTTGTTCCGGCCGCAGCCGGAGTTGGCTAGAAGCGACTGGAAGCCGGTGAAAATGGCCGGCGTTGCCGTCTGCACGCGTGGCTCTCCTCTCCAGTTTTCAGCCTTGTCCCGGCTGGATTCTCCCTCTGCTGGCAGCGTCCATTGCTGCTGCGTCGCACCATAGTTACCGCCTTTGCATGTCTATGATTCTGTACTACATTGAAATGGAGTCTGTAGTGTAAGTGCCCGGTGCCGTGACTACGCGCCGCGCTATTGGTTATGCGGCGCCAAGGCAGGGTGGGGCGCTTGGCGACAGGCCTTTCGATGCGACGGTGTCGGCTTTTATCGGATGCCGCGAGAACGCGTCGGGAATGTTGTTGAGCGTTAGCGTTTTTCAGGAGGTCGTCATGGAACTTCACATGCATTCGCATCACTGGGAGCATCGCCTGCCGAACTGGCCGGCGGCAGCCGTCGCCGGTTTTGCCGCAGGTGCAGTGCTGATGGTGCTGGAGCTATTCTGGTCAACCATGGTGACGGACGTCAGCCCATGGACCACTTCACGCATGGTAGCCGCCATTGTCCTTGGGCCGGACACCATGCAGGCCAGCGATTTCAGCGTCGGCGTAGTTGCCGTGGCGATGGCCACGCACTATGTGCTGGGGATCGTCCTCGGCCTGATCCTGGCTGCCATCATCGCGCCTTTCCACTTCGATTCCAGCATCGGCATGGTGCTGTTGACCGGCGCAGTATTCGGCCTGGTCGTCTATCTGTTCAATTTTTACGGCATGGCCCGCTTCTTCTCATGGTTTGACGACATGCGCGGATGGTCAACCCTGGTTGCGCATCTGATCTTCGGCATGTCGGCGGCGATCATTTACTGGAAGCTGGAGCGCCCGATAAAGGAATAACGGCAAGGTCTTCTTGCGCGTGCATGACGGCGGATCGGAACTCACATCTGATTCGCCGGCATCGTGCATCGCTAGCAAGAGCGCCGCCTGGCTCGGGTTTGTTGCCGTTCATTTTCTGTTTGCAGCGTTCAGAGAATAGTCTTCATTGCTTCTATGTCACTTCGGCGGACCTGGTCCGCAGGAGAGAGGATAGCTATGGCCATGGCAGCTGCACTCGTCCTGATCGTCTTCGCCTCGGTGCTGTTTCATTTCGTCAGCCCCTGGTGGGCCACGCCGCTGGCGTCGAACTGGCGGCAGATGGACGATACGCTGACGATTACCTTCGTTATCACCGGCATCTTCTTCGTTCTGATCAACCTCTTCCTTGTCTACACGTTGCTGCGTTTTCGCCATCGCGAAGGCCGTATTGCGGCTTATGCTCCCGAAAACAAGCGGCTGGAACGCTGGCTGATCATCGCCACCAGCGTCGCTATCATGGGCTTGCTGGCGCCAGGGCTGTTCGTATATGCCGCCTATGTGACGACGCCGGCCAATGCATTGCAGGTGGAGGTGGTCGGCCAACAATGGCAATGGCGTTTTCGCTATCCGGGGGCAAGCGGCAAGCTGGGGCGCAGCAGTATCGACCTGGTCAGCGCCGCCAATCCATTCGGCCTCGATCCAGCCGATCCGTCCGGGCGGGACAACATCCTGGTCAACAATAATGAGATGCACCTGCCGCTGAACAAGCCGGTCAAGATGCTGCTGCGCTCCCAGGACGTACTGCATGATTTTTTCGTGCCGCCGTTCCGCGCCCGGATGAACATGGTGCCGGGAATGGTGACGTCGTTCTGGTTCACGCCTGACAAGCCAGGTCGTTATGAGGTGCTGTGCGCGCAACTGTGCGGGGTTGGGCACTCCGGCATGCGCGGCTATGTGGTGGTGGAGGACGAGGCCAGCTTCCAGCATTGGTTGACGGCGCAGCCGACCTTTGCGCAGACGATGGCGCCACCTTCCGCAAGTGGCGCGCTCGCGGCGGCACCAACTGCGGCCGCGGCTGCGATTGGCGGGAGTGGCGCGAACACCGATGCCATGGTGGCGCAGGGCAAGGCGCTGTCAGAATCGAAAGCTTGCGTTGCCTGTCATACGGTGGATGGCAGCCCGCGCGTCGGGCCGACCTGGAAAGGTTTGTTCGGCAAGACCGAAACCATGGAAAACGGCAGCACGGCGCAGGTCGACGAAACTTACCTGAAGAATTTCATCCGTAATCCGCAGGCCCGCGTGGTCAAGGGATTTACGCCGATGATGCCGAAGATAGAAATGACCGACGCCGAGCTGGAGGCATTGGTTGCCTATATCAAATCGATTGGCGTGCCGCCGCCGGCGGCGCCAAAGCAGCAGGCGCAGCAATGAACGCTCTCACCGAGGAACGCCATGGCCTACACTGACGACAGCACCCACGATAATCACGATCACGGGCCGCAAAGCTTCTTCCTGAAATACGTCTGGAGCCAGGACCACAAGGTGATTGCGATTCAGTACGCCAGCGTTGCCATCCTGGCCGGGCTGGTCGGTGTCGGGTTATCGAACCTGATGCGTTTGCAGCTGGGATTCCCTGGAAAGTTCGCCTTTATCGACGCGCCGCATTACTACCAATTCATGACGATGCACGGCATGATCATGGTGATTTACCTGCTCACTGCGCTGTTCCTTGGTGGCTTCGGCAACTACCTGATTCCGTTGATGGTGGGCGCGCGCGACATGGTTTTTCCCTACCTGAACATGCTCAGTTTCTGGGTGTATTTTCTCTCGGTGATCGTGCTGATGGCGAGCTTTTTCGTCCCCGGCGGGCCGACCGGCGCGGGCTGGACACTGTATCCGCCGCAGGCGATCCTGCCCGGCACGCCGGGTTACGAGTGGGGCATCATCCTGATGCTGGTGTCGCTGCTGATCTTCATTGTCGCCGCCACCATGGGCGGCCTGAACTATGTCACGACGGTACTGCAGGCCCGTACGGAGGGCATGACCTTGTTGCGCATGCCGTTGACCGTGTGGGGCATCTTCGTGGCGACTATCCTGGCGCTGCTGGCGTTCCCGGCGCTGTTCGTGAGCGGCGTGATGATGCTTCTGGATCGTACGCTGGGCACCAGTTTCTTCATGCCATCGCTGGTGTCGATGGGACAGATCAGCGGCTACAAGGGCGGCAGTCCGCTACTGTTCCAGCACCTGTTCTGGTTCTTCGGTCATCCCGAGGTGTATATCGTGGCGTTGCCGGCGTTCGGCATCGTCTCGGACCTGATCAGTGTGCATGCACGCAAGAGCATCTTCGGCTATCGCACCATGGTGTACGCGATCCTCGCCATCGGTGTGTTGAGTGTGGTGGTGTGGGCGCATCACATGTTCGTCAGCGGCATGAATCCGTATTTCGGTTTCTTCTTCGCCACTACTACGTTGATTATTGCCGTGCCGACTGCGATCAAGGTCTATAACTGGCTGCTGACCTTGTGGCAGGGCGATATCCATCTATCGGTGCCGATGCTGTTCGCGCTCGGCTTCATCAGCACTTTCCTGATCGGCGGCCTGACCGGGCTGTTCCTTGGCAATGTCAGCGTCGATATCCCGCTCTCTAATACGTATTTCGTGGTCGCGCATTTTCATATGGTGATGGGCGTGTCGCCGCTACTGGTGGTGTTTGGCGGTATCTATCACTGGTATCCGAAGATCACTGGCCGCATGCTCAATGAAACCCTGGGGAAACTGCATTTCTGGGTGACCTTCCTCGGCACCTACGCGATCTTCTTTCCGATGCACTATCTGGGTATCCTCGGCATGCCGCGCCGTTATTACGTTTTCGAGGGCTATAAATTCATCCCGCAGTCCGCGCAGACGTTGAACGCCTTCATCACGGTGGTGGCGCTGATCGTGGCGACGGTGCAACTGACCTTTATCTTCAACCTGGTGTGGAGCGTGTTCCGCGGCAAGCGCGCCGATCCGAACCCGTGGCGCGCCGCTTCGCTGGAATGGCAAACGCCGTCGACACCACCCGCGCATGGCAATTGGGGCCCGCATTTGCCGGTGGTCTATCGCGGCGCCTACACTTACAGCGTACCTGGCGCAGAACAGGATTTCATTGCGCAAAACGCGCCGCCGATGGCAGGGGACGCCGAGTCGCGCATCGGCAAGGAGGCATTGGCATGAACCAGGCAGCGATCTTGAAAGTGCCTGCGGTCGGCTACGGAAAATCCGGCCCGGCTTCCAGGGCGACCGCCGCGGCGCCGCCATCAGCGTTGCCTTGTGGCTGTTCATCGGCGTAGCGACGGCGCTGTTCTTGCTGTTTATCGCCGCCTATGTGATGCGGATGGATGCCAGTGACTGGTCGCCGCTGGCCATGCCATGGCAGCTATGGCTGAGCAGCGCGCTGCTGGCTTTAGCCAGCGTGCTGCTGCAACTTGCCGCCAGGGCGGCTTCGGTGCTGCTATTGCAGCGTGCGCGCACCCGTTTGCTGGCTGCCGGGATGTGCGGCTGCGCTTTCCTGATCGTGCAATGGTGGGGCTGGCTGGCATTGCAAGCGATACATGTGACCACGACAGGTAATCCGGCCGGCAGCTTTTTCTATCTGCTGACCGCCATGCACGGTCTGCACGTGGCAGGTGGATTGGTGGCGTGGGGCATCACCGCCGCTGGCGCTCGTCGCCAGGATGCCGGACGCCTGGCATGGCAGATCCGCTTGTGCGCGCGTTACTGGCATTTCTTGCTGGCGGTCTGGCTCTTGCTGTTTGCGGTACTTGGCTGGCTGACGCCTGATGTGGTGCGCATGGTCTGCGGCGTTCGCTGAGCCGCAAAAGAGCAACTAAAGGAGCGCATATGAGTACCGTCTCTTCCGCACCGTCTGCTGCGCCGCCGTCCGGGCAAGCACCAGGGCGCTGGCGTCAGCTGGTGGCTGATTGGTCGTCGGACCGGCAAGCCTTCCAGGTGTCGTGGGGCAAGGCGATGATGTGGATTTTCCTGTTGTCCGATACCTTCATCTTCAGCTGTTTCCTGACCGGCTACATGACGGTGCGCATTTCCAGCACTGTACCGTGGCCGAACCCGAGCCTGGTGTTCAGCCTCAAGATCGGTACTGCCGAGGTGCCGTTGCTGCTGATCGCCATCATGACCTTCGTCCTTATTAGCAGTAGCGGCACGATGGCGATGGCCGTCAACTTTGCTTATCGCCGCGATCGTGTGCGGGCGGCAATATTGATGCTGGTGACTGCGGGCTTTGGCGTCACCTTTGTCAGCATGCAAGTGTTCGAATGGAGCAAGCTGATTTTGCAGGAAGGCGTGCGCCCCTGGGGCAACCCGATGGGCGCGGCGCAATTCGGCTCGACCTTTTTCATGATCACTGGCTTTCATGGCCTGCACGTCAGCGCGGGCGTGATTTACCTGGTGACGGTTGCGGTCCGCCTGCTGCGCGGCCGCTATGAAAAAAGCGGCAATTACCAGATCGTTGAAATCGCCGGCTTGTACTGGCACTTCGTCGACTTGGTCTGGGTTTTCATTTTTGCGCTGTTCTATCTTTGGTAGGTGCCGCCATGACTTCCGCTACCGGGCAACAACATCCGATCAGCCTCTACCTGAAGATATGGGGTTTGCTGTTTGTACTCAGCACGCTGTCGTATCTGGTCGATTATTTCAATTTTCACAGCTACCTGCGCTGGGCCTTGATCATCGTCCTGATGCTGATGAAGGCCGGACTGATTGTCGCGTTCTTCATGCACATGGCGTGGGAGCGCATGGCCCTGGTGTGCGCAATCCTGTTGCCGCCGTTGTGTCTCTTGGTGCTGGTAGGGCTGATGGCGACCGAGGCCGATTACACTTTCGTCACCCGCTTGTTGTTTTTCCGCTGACGGATAATCAAGTCAGTAGCGCCCAGGCAGCCAGCGCCGATAACAACAGGAAGGGAAACGAGTACAGGTGAAAACGTAGCCACAGATGGCGCTCTGGCGTCATGCGCAACGCGATGATGTTGGCCAGCGAACCGATTGCCAGGCCAAAGCCGCCGGCATTGACGCCGTAGGCTATGACTTTATAGGCCGTGGAATAGTTCACCAGCAAGATCGTTGCAGGCACGTTGCTGATGACTTGCGAGCCAAGCATTGCCGCCATGAGCAGCTCAAGTTGCGAAAAACTCGGAATTGAGGCAACCCAGGACTGAATGAAATGCAATTGGGTAAGCAGCTGGATGTCGATGAACATCAGGATGAAGACCAGGATCAGGCTCCAATCGACCTTTGCAATGATTTCGCGGCAGAACAGCAGCGCGGCAGCCGCAACGCATAGCAGGCCCCAACCCGGGTATCCAAGTTCTACCGTCGCCAGGAACGCCAGGTAAAGCGCGGCGCAAGTCCTGAGCAGGCCGACGCGATAGGAAGCCGGATTGTCCTCCAGTTCGGCATGGATGGTGTGCTTGGGGAAGCAGAGCCAGGTCGCGACCATCAGCATCAGGAAAATCGCCAGCGCAAGCGGCGCCATCTGCCACGTGAATGCGCCAAACGACAAATGCGAGCGTTGCCACAGCAGGATGTTTTGCGGATTGCCGATTGGGGTCAACAGGGAGCCGGCGTTGACCGCCAGCGCTTCAAAGATGACCAGCCGGCCGATCGGCAAGTTGCCTATGCCGCGCAGGCCCACCGTCAGCGGCACCATGACAAACAGTGCGATGTCGTTGGTCAGGACGGTCGACAATAGGGCGGCAGCCGACACCAGAAAAATCGCCAGCGCACGCTCGTTGTGCAGCCGGTTGATGATCGCCCGGCCCAAGTGTTCCAGGTAGCCGCTGGCTTCTATGCCGGTCGTCAGCAGCAGCATGCCTGCCAGGGTGGCGATAGTGTGCCAGTCAACCCAGGCCCGGTAGTCGGCAATCGGGTGGGGCGACAGGACGGACAACACGATCGCCGCGATCAGCAGCAGGTGCATCAGGCGATCGCGCAGGAATGGCCGGCAGATGTCGTGGATGAAAGATTGAGAAGGTACGGCTTTGGCAATTTCTGACATGAATCTTCTTTGTTATTTGGTTAATGCGTGAACGGCTTGTGTTTGCTGCGAGAAAATTGTGAAAGTGCTTCGTTTTTCCATGCTGACAGTCTGGCATAATTGCCGCTCTCACTCTTGAAATCTGCGTCTCCGACCTTATCTTCAAGGCAATTCTTTTCCGATTGGAGCTTTCCGCATGAAACGTATTTTCCTGTTCCTTGCCACCAATATCGCAGTAATGGTTGTGATGAGCATCGTTCTGTCGTTGTTGGGCGTGGACCGCTTTTTGACGCGTAGCGGCCTGAATCTGCCGATGTTGATGGTGTTCTCGCTGGTGGTTGGCTTTACCGGCTCGATTTTCTCCCTGTTGATCAGCAAGCAAATGGCTAAATGGTCGACCGGCGCACGTGTGATCACATCGCCTTCCAATTCAACCGAATTGTGGCTGGTCGATACCGTCGGCAAACTGGCGCAGCGTGCCGGTATCGGCATGCCAGAGGTGGCAGTGTATCAGGGTGATGCCAATGCGTTCGCTACCGGCGCCTTCAAGAACTCCGCGCTGGTGGCAGTTTCTACAGGTCTGCTCGAGAGCATGACCAAGGAAGAGGTTGAGGCTGTCCTCGGTCACGAAATCGCCCATATCGCCAATGGCGATATGGTAACCATGACGTTGATCCAGGGCGTCGTGAATACCTTCGTGGTGTTCCTGTCGCGCGTGATCGGTTATGCTGTCGATCGCGCTTTGTCGCGCGGCAATAACGACGGCCCCGGCATCGGCTATATGGCCACCGTGCTGGTGTCGCAGATTGTGCTGGGTATCGGCGCCTCGCTGATCGTGGCCTGGTTCTCGCGCCATCGCGAGTTCCGCGCCGACGCCGGTTCGGCCAAGCTGCTGGGTAGCGCGTTGCCGATGCAGCATGCGCTGGCGCGCCTGGGTGGGATTGAACCCGCCACCTTGCCGGAATCGATGGCCGCGCTCGGGATCAATGACAAGCCAGGCTTCATGTCGCTGTTTTCTAGCCACCCGCCGATCGAGCAGCGTATTGCCGCTTTGCGTAATCCGCAGGTCACCGCGCTGTAATTTGCCGCTAACCAAAGTTTCATGAATGCGGCGGTAGCCTGTGGGCTATCGCCGTTTTTCATTTTTTGAATGATTGTGAATGCCTGAACCATGAGCCAATTTTTTCAAATCCATCCAGATAATCCGCAGTTGCGCCTGATCAAGCAGGCGGTGCAAATCATCCAGTCCGGCGGTATTGTCGCCTTGCCGACCGATTGTTGTTATGCGCTGGTCTGCCAGTTGGATAACAAGGACGCGGTGGAACGCGTACGCCGTATCCGCGGCGTCGACGACAAGCATCACTTGACCATGATGTGCCGCGATCTGAGCGATATTTCGTTGTACGCCAAGGTCGACAACCGCCAGTTCCGCCTGCTGAAGAGCGCCACGCCGGGTGCTTTTACATTCATTCTCGAGGCGACCAAGGAAGTACCGCGCCGCCTCAGTCATCCGGCGCGCAAGACCATCGGCTTGCGGGTGCCGGAGCACAGCATCGTGCAAGCGCTGCTGGAGGAGCTTGGGCAGCCATTGATCGGCACCACGCTGATCATGCCTGGCGAAGGCGAGGCGCTGACCGATCCGGAAGAAGTGCGCGACCGGCTGGAAAAACAGATCGATCTGGTGATTGATGGCGGTGCCTGCAGCCTGGAGCCAACCACGGTGGTCGACCTGACCGATGACGAGCCGCAACTGATACGCCAGGGCCGCGGCGACGCCGGCTTGTTCGGCTTGTGATCCTGGCGCTGGCGTGCCGCTGCTAGCGCCGGTGTTTATTTTTTGTAATTTTTCTCGGCGCTGCAATCCCGCCGCAACGCCGGCAATGCTTGCCGCGCTTCATCCAGGTTAAGAGCGTTGCGGACGGTGCCCCCGTTATTTGCGACGCACTGCGGCAACCCCTCTGATAGAATCCCGCCCATGAATGATCTTATCCAAACCGTTGCAGTGTATGCACTGCCTGTGCTGTTCGCGATTACGCTGCACGAAGCCGCCCATGCCTATGCCGCCAAGTATTTTGGCGATTCCACCGCCTACATGTTGGGGCGTATGAGCCTCAATCCGATCAAGCATATCGATCCGTTCGGCACCATCCTGATTCCGATCCTGCTGTATTTTTCAACCGGCGGTGCCTTCCTGTTCGGCTATGCGAAGCCGGTGCCAATCAATTTCGGCCAGCTGCGCAAGCCCAAGCGCGACATGGCCTGGGTTGCGCTGGCGGGCCGGCAGCCAACTTCGTGATGGCGCTGATATGGATGCTGGTGTTGATTGCGCTGGCGGTATTCCGGGTCGAAGAGGACTTTTTCGCCCTGATGGCGCGGGCGGGCATCCTGACCAATCTGGTGATGTTTGCTTTCAACCTGTTTCCGATCCCACCGCTTGATGGCGGCCGTATCCTGACCAGCCTGCTGCCGAATAAATACGCGTACAAGTTCGCACAGATCGAGCCGTACGGTTTCTTTATCGTGATGGCGTTGGTGCTGCTGAAGGTATTATATTTCTGGATGACTCCGGTCATGACGATTGCCCAGACTGCCTTGCAGTGGATCGTCTCGCCCTTATTGTTGCTTTTGCGTTGATTTTCCTTACCTGATTTGACCTTGACTATCTATGTATCCTGACCGCGTTGTTTCCGGCATGCGCCCCACCGGGGCGCTGCATCTTGGCCACTATCACGGCGCCCTCAAGAACTGGATTCGGCTGCAATCCGAACTGCCATGCCTGTTCTTCGTCGCCGACTGGCACGCGTTGACCACCCATTACGACGATCCCAGCGTGATCGAGACCAGTACCTGGGAGATGTTGATCGACTGGCTGGCGGCCGGCGTGGATCCGTCGCAGGCGACTCTGTTCATCCAGTCCAAAGTGCCGGAGCATGCCGAGCTGCACCTGCTGCTGTCAATGGCGACGCCGCTAGGCTGGCTGGAGCGGGTGCCTACCTACAAGGATCAGCAGGAAAAGCTGGCAGATCGCGATCTGACCACTTACGGTTTCCTCGGCTATCCGCTGCTGCAGGCCGCCGACGTGCTGATTTACCGTGCCAGTCAGGTGCCGGTCGGCGACGATCAGGTGCCGCATATCGAGATGATGCGAGAGATCGCGCGCCGCTTCAATCATCTGTATGGCAAGGAAAAGGGTTTTGAAGAGAAGGCACAGGATGCCGTCAAGAAGCTCGGCAGCAAGCGTGCCAAGCTCTATAACGAATTACGCACAGAGTTCCAGCAGCAGGGTAGCGAGAGTGCGCTGGAGCAGGCCAAGGCGATGCTGGACGACGCCCAGAACCTGTCGATGATCGACCGTGAGCGTCTGTTCGGTTTCCTCGAAGGCAGCCGCAAGCTGATCCTGTCGGAACCGCAGGCGCTGCTGACTGAGGCATCGCGCCTGCCCGGCCTGGACGGACAGAAGATGTCGAAGAGCTACGGCAACGCGATCGCGCTACGCGAAGACAAAGATGTGGTCACGAAGAAAGTCCGTACCATGCCGACCGATCCGGCGCGCGTGCGGCGCACCGATCCTGGCAATCCGGACAAGTGTCCGGTATGGCAATTCCACGTAGTGTATTCCGACGATGCGACCAGGGCCTGGGCCGACAAGGGTTGCCGCAGCGCCGGCATTGGTTGCCTCGAATGCAAGCAGCCGGTGATCGACGCCATCATCCGGGAGCAGGAGCCGATGCACGAGCGCGCCCAGCAATATCTGGACGATCCATCGCTGGTGCGGGCGATTGTTGCGGACGGTTGCGACCATGCACGCAAACTGGCGCAGGATACGATGCGCGATGTGCGCGAAGCGATGGGCTTGGGCTACGCCTGAGTACCATCCTGCTATCGAACACGCACAGATGTTACCAAGTCAGATCAACAGCGATACTTTGACCAGCGCGGCGTCGCCGTGGGTCCGCCGCTTTGGCGGACTGTTGCCCGCCGGTAGCAAGGTGCTCGACCTGGCCTGCGGCGACGGTCGCCATGCGCTCTGGCTGGCTCACCACGGGCTGGACGTGCTGGCGGTGGATCGCAATCCAGCGCCGCTGGCAGCATTGGCGGCAGCGGGCCTCGCCACGCGTCAGATCGACCTTGAAACCGGCCTTTCGGCAGCGCTGGACGAATTGTTCCTGGCAGGGCAATTCGCTGGCGTGGTCGTCACCAATTATCTGCACCGCCCCCTGTTTCCGCTCATATTGCGCAGTATCGCAGAGCAAGGCGTGCTGCTTTATGAAACATTTGCCATCGGTAATGAGCAATTTGGCAAGCCATCCAACCCCGATTTCCTGTTGGCGCAGGGCGAATTGCCGGCATTGCTGGCCGCCGACAAGGCCAGTTCCTGGCATGTGCTGGCCTTTGAAGATGGCTACGTAGAGCAGCCGAAACCGGCCATGGTGCAGCGGATTTGCGCGATCAAGGGCGGTGGCGGTTCAGTTTCCACCTTGCGGATCGGCTGACGATTTCGGCTCCCATGACGGAAAGTTGGCCTGTGGAAATTGTATTTGTAACCTGATTTACAAGTGGAATTTACCCATAGCCACGGCGATCCGCTACAATCAGTCTTTTATTTTTTCGCATTTACCATCATGATCCAGGGCAGCATTGTTGCAATCGTTACTCCCATGCACACTGACGGCAGTCTCGACTTGCCAGGTTTGCGGAAACTGATCGACTGGCACATCGCAGAAGGAACTGATGCGATCGTTATCGTCGGCACTTCAGGCGAATCGCCGACCGTCTCGGTGGACGAGCACTGCGCCCTCATCAAACTGGCGGTAGACCATGCCGCCAAGCGGATTCCCATCATTGCCGGCACTGGCGGCAATTCCACCGCAGAAGCGATCGAACTGACCCGTTTCGCCAAGGAAGCTGGCGCCGACGCTTCGCTGCAAGTCGTGCCTTACTACAATCGGCCGACCCAGGAAGGCATGTACCAGCACTTCAAGAAGATCGCTGAAGCGGTCGACTTGCCGGTGATTCTGTACAATGTGCCGGGCCGTACCGTCGCCGACATGAGCAACGAAACCATTTTGCGTCTGGCGCAGGTGCCGGGAATTATCGGCGTCAAGGATGCAACCGGCAATATCGGCCGCGGTTCCGACCTGATTCGCCTGGCGCCAAAGGATTTTGCCGTGTATTCCGGCGACGACGCGACCGCGATGGCGTTGATGTTCTGCGGCGGCAAGGGCAATATCTCGGTGACCGCCAACGTGGCGCCGCGCGACATGCATTTGCTATGTGTCGCTGCGATGAACGGAAACGTTGCCGAAGCGGTCAAACTCAACAACAAGCTGCTGCCTTTGCATAACAAGCTGTTTGTCGAACCGAATCCGCTGCCCGTGAAGTGGGCGTTGACGGAAATGGGACTGATGGCGGACGGTATTCGTTTGCCGCTGGTGCCGTTGTCTGCCGAGTATCATGCGACGGTGCGTGAGGCGCTGCGTGAATCTGGTGTATTAAAATAAGCTGCGCTGACAGGCGTTTCCAATTTCCTTCGTCTCTTTGATCCTGTATCCACATGACTATTCGCAAGAACATTCCATCGACTCAATTCAGTCTTACACAACGTGGCGTTGTTATCGCTTTGGCGCTGGCCGGTCTGGCAGGATGCAGCTCGATCAGTTCAGTCCTTGAGCCGGATCGCATCGATTACAAAAGTGCAGGCAAGGTGACGGCGCCGAAGCTGGATGTGCCGCCAGATTTGACTCAGTTGCAACGCGAAAATCGCTATGCGATTCCTGAAGCGACGCAGGGTACGGCAACCGCATCTGGCTACACATTGGAGCAGGGCGCGCGCCCGGCCGCTGCTGCAGCAGCCATTGCCCCGAATGCTGCGCCAGACATGCACATCGAACGTGACGGATCACAGCGCTGGCTGGTGGTCAACGCCACGCCTGAAAGCCTGTGGCCGAAGGTCAAGGACTTTTGGCAGGATTCCGGCTTCCTGATCAATGTCGAGAATTCGGAAACCGGCGTGATGGAAACCGATTGGGCCGAGAACCGCGCCAAGATTCCACAAGATTTCGTCCGCAACACGCTTGGCAAGGTATTCGATTCAATCTACTCGACCGGTGAGCGCGATAAATTCCGTACTCGCCTCGAGCGCGGTCCGAACGGCACTACAGAAATCTATATCAGCCACCGTGGCGCGGAAGAAGTGTTGTCTGGCGCCCAAAAAGAATCAAGCATCTGGACTGCACGTCCTGCCGATCCACAGCTGGAAGCCGAATTCCTGTCGCGTCTGATGGGCCGCCTGGGAGCGGATGAAGTCAAAGCCAAGGCAGCGGTCGCCAATGCGCCATCGATGCAGGCACGTTCCAAGCTGGTGAAGAATGGTGCAGGTGATTTTGTCCAGGTTGACGAGGGCTTCGATCGCGCATGGCGCCGTGTTGGCCTGGCGCTGGATCGCGTCGGTTTCACAGTTGAAGATCGTGACCGCACCAAGGGCTTGTATTTCGTCCGTTACGTTGACCAGGATGCGGATGCCAAGGACAAGAAATCGGATAAGGGTTTCTTCTCCAGGCTGTTCAGCAGCTCGGATAGCGACAAGGTGAAAAATGCCGCTAGCTATCGTATTTTCGTGAAGGGTGCCGAATCCGGCAACCAGAGTCAGGTTGTCGTGCTGAACAAGGATGGCAATCCGGAACTGTCGAAAACCTCCGACAAGATCCTGGCTCTGCTGAACGATCAGCTGAAGTAAGCTATTGACTGAGGCTGTAGCAAAATAATGGCAGCACATCAGCAATGCGTCGCCGGTGTTAGGTGCTACCCTTGAAGTTCGCAAGCTTGGGTAGCGGTAGCGAAGGCAACGCATTGCTGATTTCGGCGACATCGGGTAGCACAACCACCAATGTGATGCTCGATTGCGGTTTCGGCATACGCGAAACCGAGCGGCGCCTGGCGCGCTTGGGCCTGGATGGCTCAGTTCTGTCCGCCATTGTCGTCACCCATGAACATCAGGATCATGTCGGTGGCGTTTTCAAATTCGCCCGACGGTATCGCCTGCCAGTCTGGCTCACATTCGGTACTTATCAAGCCTTGCGCATGGATTGCGGCGATGTCGAGGTCCGCTTCTGCCGCGATGGCGACTCGCTCGCCATTGGCGATCTCCAGCTCATTCCCTATACGGTTCCTCACGACGCGCGCGAGCCTGTGCAGTACGTGGCCGGCGACGGCAATCGCAAGCTGGGCGTTTTGACAGATGCTGGCAAACTTACCGATCACCTGGTGCAGGCGCTGGGCGGGAGTGATGCCTTGGTCCTGGAGTGCAACCACGATCGGCAGATGTTGGCCAACTCGGCTTATCCGGCTTCACTCAAGCGTCGCATCGGTGGCGAATACGGCCATTTGTCGAATGACAGCGCGCGCGAAATCCTGGCGGCAATGGATCAGTCGCGTTTGCGCAAGGTGGTCGGTGCGCATTTGAGCACGCGAAATAATCTGCCTGAACTGGCTTATGCCGCTTTATGCGGCGGACGTAGCAGTGAGTCGGTGGAGGTGACGATTGCTTGTCAGGAAGAGGCTTTGGCTGGATCGAGGCCTGATTGCTGGCTTGCTCGATTTTTACCGTGCCTGAAGGGCACAGCGGAGAGTGAAGGGTAGGACGTCGTAGGTAACGTAACGTCCTGGAAAATTTGGACAATAAAAAAGCCGACCCAAGGGTCGGCTTTTTTTATGCAGCCAATGATTACTTGGAAGCAGCAGGAGCGGCAGCAGCTTTAGCAGCGTCAGCAGCAGCGTCAACAGCTGTGTGAGCGGCATCAGCAGCAGCGGAACCAGCAGCAGTAGCAGCGGCGCCAGCAGCAGTAGCAGCGTCAGCAGCAGCGGAGCCAGCAGCAGTAGCGGCAGCAGCAGCATCGGAAGCAGCGGAAGCAGCAGCGTCGGCAGCAGCAGGTGCAGCCATTGGAGCTGGAGTCGAAGCGTCAGCAGCAGGAGCAGCTGCGTCGTCTTTTTTGCCGCAAGCAGCCAGAGTCAGAGCCAACAGGGATGCGATCAACAGTGTTTTTTTCATGAATGTTCCTTCAGTAGTAATCAAAAATTTTGCGATGAATAATTACCGGTAATTATCGCTCTACAGGATGTTTTCGCAGTGCTTTGCCGGAACCGCGCATCGCGATGCAACAAAAACTTTCCAGGACAGGATTATAGCTGGAATTTGTCAAATAAGACATGAACGGTTTGCTATTTAGTAAGAATTTGTATCAGCGCAACAGGGAGCGCTGAAGCTGGACTATGCAGGCCTGATTCGTTTGCAATAATCCGCCATGCTGGGGGCCTATATTCGCCTGCTTCGGGGCGGTGGCAGTGCGATTGCGGCTTATTCGAGTAAATGAAAATGCCCGCTGTATGAGCGGGATTTTCCAGTCCTTTACTGTCGCTAAATGCGTGGGTGGTAAGTAATGATTTGTTAAATGATAGAATGTTAATTATTGATAATAATGCGTAAATCCGCGCATAATTATTTTCTTTGATATCCATTTTATTATTCTTATTTACATTCAAATAGATTTGCTCACGGATTCCATGCGGTTTATCCAGGCGCGAGTTTTTGAAACTGTACTGCGGTTTCTAATGTGAATATTATCGCTTGCATATGAGTACGGCCCCGAAATCCCTGCGGCTAGCAGAAATTTCGAGGCCGTAAATATGTCGGCTATGTGGAGGGCAGCGACGGCGTTTGCTAGCTATATCAGCCCAGCGTGACCCAGCCGTCCTCATACCAGGTGTAGAGCGCCTCTAGCACGTCTGTCGACACCTTGCTGGCAGCCTCGCCGTCGAGTCGGCGCTGGTCTGCCAGTTGGGTCAGCGATGTCTTGTCGGCGCGGCCGGCTGCAAACGATTCACCATTGATGAACACGTGTTTGCCGCGATACAGCATTTGCGTCTTGCGCGACAATGCCACGCCGCGTTTGGCAAGTGCGGCGCTGAAACGGGCCAGCGTCAGCGGTTTTGGCGGTGACTCAAAGAAAACATTGGCTTTGGGTTCTGACAGATATTCACCGACGAAAATTGCGATATCGTCTTCGGTAAAGCGCACTTTATTGAGCTCGTCGGCGATCTGCGTCAGCATTCCGCGGCTGATTTCCGCCGGGTGTTTGCTGGGCTCGAGATCGGGGTCGGCATAGCGTCCCGGCAGGTCGATCGAATCAGCCATGAATTGCAGGAAAGCTTCGCCCAGTTCCTGGAACGGCGGCGCGCGGAAACCGATCGAATAGGTCATGCATTCGCCGATGGCAGTACCGTCATGTGCGTACTGAGGCGGCAGGTAGAGCATGTCGCCCGGCTCCAGCACGAACTCCTGCTCCGGCGTGAAATTCTTCAGGATCTTGAGCGCACTGCCTTCGACCAAGGTCAGGTCCTGAGTCGCGCCGATCTTCCAGCGCCGCTGGCCGTGCGCCTGCAGCAGGAATACGTCGTAGGAGTCGAAGTGTGGACCGACGCCGCCGGTGTCGGTGGCGTAGCTGATCATCAGGTCGTCCAGCCGTGCATCTGGGATGAAGCGGAACTGGCGCAGCAGTGCATCGGCGTCATCATTGTGCAGATTGACGCCTTGCACCAGCAGCGTCCAGTCTTTCTGGCTGAGGGCCGGCAATTTTTCGAACGGACCGTTTGCAACTTGCCACTGTTGTTTGAAATGCGTTACCAAGCGCGATTCGACATCGTCGCGCTGCGCCATTTCAAACAAGGCTTCGGGAGTCAGCAGCGGGGTAAAGCCAGGCAGCGCCTGGCGGATCAATAAGGGCTTCTTGTGCCAGTAGTCGCGGAGGAATTGTGCTGGCGTCAAGCCGCCGAGGAGTGTGAAATTTTTCATGCCGCTATTATATCGGGTTGGCTCCTGCAGAATGGGGCGGATGCGGGCCGGGCGGGGAAATTGCCGTGCGGGTTAATTTTTTTGACGCAGGCAAGGGTATGGCGTTCGGGCGGGTATAATCCCATCGCATGTTAAATGAAAGGAATGATCATGAAGATTGCCAAAAATACGGTAGTGACTGTACGCTACAAATTGTCAGATGCCCAAGGCAATCTGATCGAAGAAGGTAGTGAGCCAATGGTGTACTTGCACGGTGGCTACGAAAACACGCTGCCGAAGATCGAAGAAGCCCTGGAGGGCAAGGAAGCCGGTTACCAAACTGAATTGCAGGTCGAGCCGGACGACGCCTTTGGCGAATACGATTCGAACCTGGTCAAGATCGAACCGCGCAACCGCCTGCCGACACCGCTGGAAGTCGGCATGCAGTTCGAAGGCACGCCGGACAATGAAGATGACGAAGAGCACGCGCTGATTTTCACCGTCACCGATATCGCCGACGACAAAGTGGTGCTGGACGGTAATCATCCGCTGGCAGGCATCGCGTTGCGTTTCAACCTCAACGTCACGGAAGTGCGTGCGGCGACTGAAGAAGAAATTGCACATCAACACGTGCATGGCGCGCATGGCCACGATCACGGCCATGACGACCAGGATGACGATGCAGCGGACGATCACTTCCGTAGCCATCCTATCCACTAAGTTTTCAGTGACGCACGCCGTGCAAGTCATGACGGCGCAATGAAAAACCGCAGACATGCTTTTGCATGTGCTGCGGTTTTTTTACGCCGCGTGATCAGCGTCGGGATAGCGGCGGTGGATCAGCGGGTTTGGCTAGTTCAAACAGCTTTTTATTGGCCTGGTCGAAGGTTATCTTGAGCCAGCCGCTTGGCACTTCCAGATCGCCCACGTTATGTTGCCAGATGATGTCGGGAGAGTTCGATGAAGCGCTGCCATGGGATGCGTGGATCACCAGCACCTTGCCATCGAATTGCGCCGCATGTGCATTGATTTTCTGGCGGATTTCGGCAAAGCCGTCACGCTTGACGTTGAAGTCGAAGACCCTGTGATGTTGCGCAACCATCGGATCGCCATCGCAAAACAGCACCACCGCATCGGATTTTTTTTGTGAGGCGTTGAGGAAGATGCGTTGTAGCCATTCGCGGTTGGCGATTTGCCGATCTTCGAATTCGCTGTTGCGCCCGCCCTCGCTCAGGTAATGGTTGTTGGTGGCGGGCAGGTTGATGGTGGCAAAAACCACGTTGCCGATTTCCCAGCGCGCATTTTCCACGTAGCTGCGGAATTTTGGTGAGGTTGATTGCCTTATCAGCGGAATCTTGCTGTCGCCAAAGGAAAATTCGTCAGAAAAGAAAAGATCACGAATACGACTTAATCGCTCCAGCGCAGCCGAGCGATCGGCGCTGGTCTTGCATCCGACCCAATCGCTTGCGGACAAGGAGACGATCAAGCCATTTTTTGCGCCGCCCAATAGCGTCTTGCGTTGTCCGTATAGTTTGTCCGTGCAAGGCTCGCTGGCGGCCTTGATGCCGTTGGCAACTACGAAGGCGAGGTTGTCGGCATCGGTTTCGGCAATGGCGTTGCGCAGGGCGGTTTCGTCGGAGGAGTTACGAAATGCATGTCCGATTACCCCAAAACTGAAGGTCGCCGTCTCAGCCAGCGTCGATCCCGCACTTGCTGTCAGTGCCAGCACGAACGCTAGCCGGAGAATGGCATTCATCAGTTTTGTGGAGAGGTTGAAAGTTGTTTTAGTCGATACAACTGTTCCAGCGCTTCACGCGGCGTCAACGCATCGGGATCGATGCCGTCCAGGGCATCGAGCAATTCGCTGCCTAATGCATGGCTTGCCGTATCCGTATCGCCGCTTTCGCTGCTGGTCTGGGCCGCTTGTGAGAACAGATCAAACTGCGGCGTCGCCTGTACCGATTGCGATTCCAGCAGGGCCAGGTGCTTGCGTGCCGCCCGGATCACTGGTGTCGGTACGCCAGCCAGTTGTGCCACCTGCAAGCCGTAGCTTTGCGATGCCGGCCCGCTTTGTACGGCATGCAGGAAGACGATGCTGTCCTTGTGCTCGACGGCCGATAAATGGACGTTGGCGGCCGACGGATGCAGGTCAGGCAATTGCGTCAATTCAAAGTAGTGCGTGGCAAACAACGTGAAGCTGCGGGTGACGTCGATCAGATGTCTGGCGATCGCCCAGGCTAGCGCCAGGCCGTCGAAGGTTGAGGTGCCGCGGCCGACTTCATCCATCAGCACCAGCGAATTTTCGCTGGCGCCGTTCAGGATTGCTGCCGATTCAGTCATCTCCACCATGAAGGTGGAGCGGCCGCCGGCCAGGTCGTCGGCGGCACCGATGCGGGTGAAAATGCGGTCGATCGGGCCGAGCACGGCGCTGCTGGCTGGCACATAACTGCCAACATAGGCCAGCAGGGTGATCAGCGCCACCTGTCGCATGAAGGTCGATTTACCGCCCATGTTGGGGCCGGTAATCAGCAATAGCTTGCGTTCGGTGGACAGCTGGCAGTCGTTGGCGATGAAGCGTTCGATCTGTTTCTCGACGACCGGATGACGGCCTTGCTCGATCTGGATCGCCGGTTCGGCTACCAGTTGCGGCACACACCAGTCGTGGCGCGCGGCGTGATCAGCCAGTGCCACCAGCGTGTCGATTTGCGCCAGGGCATGGGCGATGTTTTGCAATGTGCCGATGTGTGGCGCCAGGTCTTGCAGGACCTGTTCATACAGCATTTTTTCGCGCACCAGGGCGCGTTCCTGTGCCGATAGCGCCTTGTCTTCAAACGCCTTCAGTTCCGGCGTGATGTAGCGTTCGGCGTTTTTCAGGGTCTGACGACGGCGATAGTCGTCCGGGACCTTGTCGGTCTGGCCGTGCGTGACTTCAATATAAAAACCATGCACCTTGTTGTATTCGACCCGCAGGTTGGCGATGCCGGTACGCGCACGTTCGCGGGTTTCCAGGTCGATCAGGAACTGTCCGGCGTTTTCCGACAACGCGCGCAATTCATCCAGTTCGGCATCGAAGCCGGTGGCGATGACGCCGCCGTCGCGCACCATGGTTGACGGTTCGGTAGCGATCGCGGTTTGCAGCAATTGCAGGCAATCGACTGGCGTTTCCAACGCCAAGCGCAGTTCCTGCAGCAATGGCGCCTGGTTGTCGTTGCCGCACAGAGCGATATCGGCGCGCAGGGAGTCCAGTTGCAGCAGACCGTCGCGCAAGCCGGCCAGGTCACGTGGCCGCGCCGACAGCAAGGCAATTCGCGCGGTGATGCGCTCGACATCCGGCACTGCGCTGAGCGTGGCCGAGATGGCGCTGCCGGTATCGGCGGCGATCAGGGCGCCGATCGCAGCGTGACGGCCGCGGGCCACCGATTGCTCGCGTTTGGCATGATGCAGCCAGTGGCGCAGCAGGCGCGAACCCATCGCGGTACGGCAGTGATCCAGCAGCGAGAACAAGGTCGGTGCGCCGGATGAGGCGTCTTGGCCGCGGATGGTTTCGGTCAGTTCCAGGTTGCGCCGGGTGGCGGCATCCAATCCGATGAATTCGTTTTCGGTTTCGACGGTGAGCGTGCGCACATGCTGCAAGCCCTTGCCTTGGGTCGACTGGGCATAGCGCAGCAACGCACCGGCAGCACCGATGGCGGCGCTCAAGCCTTCTGCGCCGAAGCCGCTCAAAGTGCTGACCGCAAGCTGGTCGAGCAGGGCCTTCTGGCCGTGGGTAATATCGAAGTGCCATTCGGGTACGGTGGTGGCCTTGTCGACTAGGCCGCTGCCGAGCATTGCATCGGCCATGTCTGCAGCCAGGATTTCCGCCGGGGCGATGCGTTCGAGTTCCTGTTTCAGCAAGCTGTCCAGGTCGCCAGGCTCGCAGCCGAATTCCATCATCTTCAAGGCGCCACTGGCCATCGATAGCCAGGCCAGGCCAGCCTTGACGGTTTTGCGCTGCTGGGTCACGTACAGTGCCAGCAACGGCTGATCGGATTTTTCCGGTAGCAGGTTGGAATCGGTCAAGGTGCCGGGTGTGATCACGCGCAGCACTTTGCGGTCAACCGGACCCTTGCTGGTCGCCGGATCGCCGATCTGTTCGCACAGCGCCACCGATTCGCCGAGCTTGATCAGTTTGGCCAGGTATTGATCGGCCGAATGGAATGGTACGCCACACATCTTGATGGGGGCGTTGTTGTAGGTGCCGCGTGAAGTCAGCGTGATGCCGAGCAGGCGCGTGGCCTTTTCCGCATCTTCAAAAAACAGTTCGTAAAAATCTCCCATCCGATAGAACACGAGCGTGTCCGGATAGTCGGCCTTGATGCCGAGATATTGCTGCATGCCGGGTGAAACTTTTTGTGCCGCTACCGTCATTGGGCGGCCCGTTTGTTAGATTTGAATTGCATTGAATGGATTCTTTCTCAAGCGCTGCCACAGACGCTTGATTACAGGGTTTCGATATAGGCGATATTGTAAGCCGAAGACCGCTCAATCGGTATTACTTTGCAGATTTAGCGGGAGTCGAGGGACGGTAAGGCCGCTGGCAGGCGGGATGCTTGTCAGCGGCGGGGCGTCATGTCCTGGTAGAACATTTCCTGCATCAGGAATTGCTGAAGTTCAGCCGTATCCTTGACTCGCGCGCTGAGCGTAATCACGCGGCCCAGGCGTTGCGAGCGCCAAGGGATGTCGCCATTGGTTTTCTTGCGGATCAGTTCGATCATCTTGTTGACGACCGCCATTTCGATGCTGTCTTCGCCGCCGCGTTCGACCGGGATCTGCTGCATCGCGTTGCGGCTGGTATCGGCATTCCAGCCATGGAAAATCAACGTGGCGCGGAACGGCGTTTTGTCGCGCACTTCGAAAATGCCGCCGGTCTTGCTCTTGTCGATGCCCATCCAGCCGCGCTGCGCCTGGATGTTGGCGCGGGCGATGTCATTCGACGACTGCGGGGTTTCATCGGGCGGGCTGGTTTCTCCGGCCAGTGCCCGTTCCTGGGCTTGCGCTGCCTCACGTCGCTCGCGCGCCGCCTGGATGTGGGAGGAGAAATCTTCCTCGACCGATTGTTGATACTTCGGGGCATCCGGCTGCGGCGTGACGATTGTCTGCGGCGTGATGGCGGTGATTGCGCGCGGTGACTGGACAATACGAGGTGTCGGCTTGCGCGGCTTGGCCGGCGTTGGGGTGGTCTTGGGCTTGGGCGGCGTCTTGACCGGTTGCGGCGGCGCGCTGTGCGGTACCGGCGCCAGCGTGATGCTGACCGTTCCCATGTTGCCCGGCGCCGGCGATTCTATCTTGACATCGGGCGGCAACTGGGTCAGCAGGTACCAGATGCCGACTCCGTGGAGCAGGATTGAAATCAGCACGCCAACGATCTTGGGAGTGCGCTGACGACTTGCCCGCTGCCGATCTATCCACGACAGCTTGCGTGGGGCCACACTCCTTTCCTTCATCGATTCAACCTTGTCCACTTGATTGCAAATTTGATAGCAGCTTCGCTGGAAGCTGCATGGTTCGTTAGTAAACGCTCTACGCGCGCGCCGATCATGCTACCGCAACTCTCTGTAACCAGCTCAATGCGCCATTGCCGGCGACACGTCCGGAAGCCAGGCAGGCGCTCAACAGATAGCCGCCGGTCGGCGCTTCCCAATCGAGCATTTCGCCGGCGCAGAATACGCCTGGCATGGCCTTCAGCATCAGATGTTGGTCGAGACCTTCAAATGTCACGCCGCCGGCGCTGCTGATCGCTTCATCGATAGGCCGTGGCGCCAGCAGGGTCAATGGCAGTGCCTTGATGGCATTGGCCAGCGACAGCGGATCGATAAAATCGGCGGGCGCCACCAGTTCGCGCAACAATCCTGTCTTGACGCCTTTCAGGCCTAAGCGGCTTTGCAGGTGGCTGGACCATGAGCGTGCACCGCGCGGACGAGAGACTTCGTCAATCACGCGCTGCAGCGGCCAGTCCGGCAACAGGTCAAGATGGATGACGACGCTGCCTTCGGCAACAATCCGATCCCGCAGTCCGGCCGCCAGCGCATAGATCAGACTGCCTTCAACACCGTGGGCGGTGACAACGAATTCGCCTTGTTTGCGGAAGCCGGGTTGTTCGTTCAGGGTATTGCCATCGTTGTCGACTGTGATGGCGATCGACTTGAGATGGTCGCCGGCAAAACGAGCGCGAAAATATTCACTCCAGCCAACGTCGAAGCCGCAATTGGCCGGCTGCAATGGGGCGATTGGCACATCGTACCTGGCCAGCAACGGCACCCATTTGGCGTCTGAGCCAAGCCGTGCCCAGCTGCCGCCGCCCAGCGCCAGCAGTACCGCATCGGCACTGACGGTGCGTGCGCCTTGCGGCGTTTCGAAAGAGAGTGTACCGGCTTCGCGCCATCCCAGCCAGCGATGCCGCATGTGAAATTGCACGCCGGCCTGGCGCAGCCGATGTAGCCAGGCGCGCAGCAGCGGGCTGCTTTCATGTCGGTCGGGAAGACGCGGCCGGACGAACCGACAAAGGTATCGATTCCCAGTGCATGCACCCATTCGCGCAACGCGTCCGGGGAAAACTGGTCCAGCAGCGGCGCGATGTGCGGGCGACGTGCGCCGTAACGCGACAGGAAGGCATCGTAGGGTTCGGAGTGCGTCAGGTTCATGCCGCCTTTTCCCGCCAACAGGAATTTGCGGCCGACCGAAGGCATGGCGTCATACACCTCGACCTGCACGCCGCCGGCAGCCAGCACTTCAGCCGCCATCAGGCCTGCGGGGCCGCCACCGATGACCGCTACGGTTCTCTTTTGCGCTTCAGAATGATTCAACGATGTCATCTGCTGGTGGATGCCGATCCTACAGTTTGGTTCAGGGGAGCGATAACGGAAGGAATTGCGGGAACTGTCATGCAATTCGCCGGGAAATCGATTACGTTTGCGATTACGTTATCCCTAGGCAAATCTGCTGCGGGAAACGGTTCGCAACTTTACCATATCGAGGCCGATAATATGGCTCCCGGCAAGCGTTGCAGAGCATCTTGAAAACGCTTTCCGACATGGAAGTATACGAAAAAGAGGCCGGTTCGCACCGGCCCCTTTTACATAGAGTTACACTTTTTCGGACAACTCTACGCTGCGACACAATGCTGCATGCCGCTACGTAACTGACCCGGCAATCAGCGCTTGAGCTGGCTGATATCTCTTACCGCGCCGCGATCGGCCGAGGTCGCCATGGCAGCATAGGCTTGCAACGCCTGGGATACGTAACGCTGGCGATCCACCGGTTTCCAGGCATCCTTGCCCTTGGCTTCCATTGCCGCGCGTCGTTGCGCCAGATCGCTGTCGCTGATTTTCAGGTGCATGCGGCGTTCCGGAATATCGATTTCGATGATGTCGCCTTCTTCCACCAGGCCGATGGCACCGCCTTCCGCCGCTTCTGGAGAAGCATGGCCGATCACCAGGCCGGAGGAGCCGCCGGAAAAGCGGCCATCGGTAAACAGCGCGCAGGATTTGCCCAGGCCCTTGGATTTGATGTAGGAAGTTGGATACAGCATTTCTTGCATGCCTGGGCCGCCTTTCGGGCCTTCGTAGCGGATGATGACGACATCGCCGGCGTGCACAGTGTCGCCCAAGATCGCTTCCACCGCATCGTCCTGGCTTTCAAAGACGCGTGCACGACCGCTGAATTTGAGGATGCTTTCATCGACGCCAGCAGTTTTGACGATACAGCCGTTTTCCGCCAGGTTGCCATACAGGACCGCCAGGCCGCCATCTTGCGAATAGGCGTGCGCCTTGTCGCGGATGCAGCCGTTGCTGCGGTCGGTGTCGAGGCTGGTAAAGCGTTTTTCCTGTGAAAACGCGGTCTGGGTTGGCACGCCGCCCGGCGCTGCGCTGAACAGCTTGTGCACGGCGGCGTCCTGGGTTTGCGTGATGTCGTTATTGGCGATGGCGTCACCCAGCGTCTTGCTATGGATGGTCGGACGGCTGGTGTCGAGCAGGCCGGCGCGCGCCAGTTCGCCGAGGATGCTGACGATGCCGCCGGCGCGGTGCACGTCTTCGATATGATATTTGTCAGTCATCGGCGCTACCTTGCACAGGCAGGGCACGTGACGCGAGATGCGATCGATGTCGGCCATCTTGAAATCGACTTCAGCTTCCTGCGCCGCTGCCAGCAAGTGCAGCACGGTGTTGGTGGAGCCGCCCATGGCGACATCCAGCGTCATGGCGTTCTCGAACGAAGCCTTGGTGGCGATCGTGCGTGGCAACACCGAATCGTCGTCCTGTTCGTAGTAACGCTTGGCCAGTTCAACGATCAGGCGGCCGGCGCGCAGGAACAATTCCTTGCGGTCGGCGTGGGTGGCGAGGATAGTGCCGTTGCCAGGCAGAGCCAGGCCCAGCGCTTCGGTCAGGCAGTTCATCGAGTTGGCGGTAAACATGCCGGAACAGGAGCCGCAAGTCGGGCAGGCCGAGCGTTCGATTTCCGCGATGTCAGCGTCGCTGACCGAGGCGTCGCCAGCCTTGATCATGGCGTCTACCAAGTCGATCTTGAAAATCTTCTGGTCGATTACGGCCACGCCTGGCAGCTTTTCAACTACCTTGCCGGCCTCCATCGGACCGCCGGAAACGAACACGACAGGAATGTTGAGGCGCATCGCGGCCATCAACATGCCGGGCGTGATTTTGTCGCAGTTGGAGATGCATACCATCGCATCGGCGCAATGGGCATTGACCATGTATTCGACCGAATCGGCGATCAGTTCGCGCGATGGCAGCGAATACAGCATGCCGCCATGGCCCATGGCGATGCCGTCATCGACTGCAATGGTGTTGAATTCCTTGGCGACGCCGCCGGCGGCTTCAATTTCACGCGCGACCATCTGGCCCAGGTCCTTCAGATGGACGTGGCCTGGCACGAATTGGGTAAAGGAGTTGACCACCGCAATGATCGGTTTGTCGAAATCGCCGTCTTTCATGCCGGTGGCGCGCCAGAGTGCGCGGGCGCCGGCCATGTTACGGCCGTGGGTGGTGGTGCGGGAACGATATTGCGGCATGGTTTCAGTCTCCAGAAGAATGGCTTTTAGGCTGACGATAGATTGCCTTGCCCATTACATCGTGTCAAATATATGATTTGTTTGTTATTAATATGTATTACATATTAATGGCGTGGGAAGATTTGGCAAATGAAGTAGGCGATGAAGCTGTATAAATTGATTTTTATGGGTTAATTTATCTTTAATTTTTAAATTATTAGAAAAACATTCTAATAACACCGCATTCGCGTCCTGTTGTTGCAATAATTTTCCAGCACCCAAACTCTACAATAGACCTAGGTAATGTCGCCGTACAGCTCTGGATGGAGTGCTTCACCATGTCTTTCGATAAAAATTCAGGTTCGCCTTCGATGCCGGCCCACGTTGACACGCAATTGGCCCACATCGGCCGCGAGCCGTCGCGCTTCGCCGGGATGGTGAATACGCCGGTATTCCGTGGTTCCACCATCATCGCCAACAACCTGGAAGATTGGGAAGCCAGCCGCCAGATCGATAACCCGATGGCGAACTACGGCCGTTTCGGCACGCCGACTACGCGTTCCTTCGAGCAGGCCATCACCACGCTCGAAGGTGGCCATAACTGCCTGGTGTTCCCATCCGGCCTGTCGGCTTGCACCCATAGCATCATGGCCTTCGTCAAGAGCGGCGATCATGTCCTGATCACCGATAGCGTATACGGCCCGACGCGTACCTTCGCTGATCGCGTGCTGCGCCGCATGGGCATCGACGTCGAGTTTTTCGATCCGCTGATTGGCGGCGAGATTCGCAATCTGTTGCGCCCGAATACCAGCGTGGTGTTTGTCGAGTCGCCCGGTTCGTGGACTTTCGAGGTACAAGATATTCCGGCGATCGCTGAGGAGGCACACAAGGTCGGCGCTTACGTGCTGCTGGACAATACATGGGCCACGCCACTGTTTTTCAAGCCGTTTGAACATGGCGTGGATGTGTCGATCCACGCTGCCACCAAATACATCGTTGGACACTCTGACGCCTTGCTGGGCGTCGCCAGCGCCAACGAACGCGCCTGGTGCATCCTCAAGCACGGCGCACACGATTTCGGCCAGACTGCCGGTCCGGACGATATCTACCTGGCTTTGCGCGGCATGCGCAGCATGTCGGTGCGCCTGCGTCAGCACTGGGAGAGCGGTATCCAGCTGGCAGAGTACTTGCGGACTCAGCCGCTGGTGGAGAGCGTGCTGCATCCGGCGTTGGCGTCCGATCCGGGCCATAAGCTATGGCAACGCGATTTCCTCGGCGCCAGCGGCTTGTTCACGATTGAATTGAAAGAAGTCGGCCGGCCGGCCTTGTCGAAATTTTTCTCCAGCCTGGAGTTGTTCGGCATCGGCTTGTCATGGGGTGGCTTTGAAAGCTTGGCCTTGCCGCTGGATAAACCGCCGACACGCGTGGCGTCGCGGAAGAGCTACCAGAATCCGCTGGTGCGGATCCATGTCGGCCTGGAAAATATCGAAGATCTGGTGAGTGATATGGGCAAGCGTTCACGCAGATGGAAAAGGCGCTTTGAGTTGTAATGCTGTTTAACTAAGTTCTGTTACCTGGACAACCCCTACAGCAGCGTCGTCATCCCCGCGAACGCGGGGATCCAAATTGCTGAGTGCGATGATGAAAATGGATTCCCGCGTTCGCGGGAATGACGGTGGGGCTGGGGAGGTCAAGCCGGTGTGACCCAGGCATGGCGTCAATCGCGGTACAAAGGGAGTGTCGGCTACATCGAGCGATTTCGCTGTAAGTTGCTAAATCCGGCTCGGTGCTGTCAATCCAACCCGGCGTAGCCAAGCGGCAGCGCCGTGGTGTGCTTGATCTGCTCCATCGCAAAGCTGGCGTTGACGTCGAACAGCGCGTTCGACTGCGTAAGCTTCTGGTACACCGCATCGTAGGCGGCAATGTTGGGCACCACCACCCGCAACAGATAATCGATGTTGCCGCTCATGCGGTAAAACTCGACCACTTCCGGAATCATCTTCACCGTATTGCTGAACTGTTCATACCAGGTGGCATTGTGCTGGTTGGTCTTGATCAGCACGAAAACCGTGACGCCGACATTCAGTTTGCCAGCATCAAGCAGCGCCACCCGGCGCACGATCACGCCATCTTCTTCCATTTTCTGGATGCGGCGCCAGCAAGGCGTCGACGACAGATTCACCTTCTCGGCGATTTCCGCGACCGGCGTGGTGGCGTCCTCCTGCAGGATGGCGAGAATCTGTTTATCTATTTTATCCATGATCGACTTGAGTGTAAGGAGGGGAGTGCATCGCTGGCGCCCCAAATGCGCCATACAGTTTGGCATAACCGGCGTAAAAACCAAGCGGTTTTGCGTCCTGAATGTGATGTCGCCCGATTCAGAGGGTTTTGTCTATGCGGTTTGATTGACAAGGCTGGTGAGGAGGCAGATATTAACGTCGCTGCATTCATAAATACAAGAAGGAGACACAATTGAGTTTATCTTTACCCAAGCCATTCCGGCTGCGTCCGATGGCGCGTGCGTTGACGTTGGCAACTCGTACGGTTGCCATACTCGGCGCCGGACTGATCGTCAGTTCCTCTGCCTCCGCGGCGAATTTTTCCCAAATGGTTTTTTCGGCGACTCGCTGACAGACAGCGGGTTCTTTACCGGCGTCGGCCAGCAGGCGTCGTTCACGACCAATCCCGATCCGGTGTGGGCGCAAATCGTCGCGCACCACTATGGCGCGGCGGCCAATCCGGCGGCGATATTGACGCCAAGCGGCGCCCAACCGGCCGGCGGCACTGATTATGCAGTCGGCGGCGCCCGCGTGACCAGCCAGAACGGTTGGCCCAGCGCTGCGACAGGGCCTTTGGTGCCGACGGTAACCAGCCAGGTTGACGGCTATCTGGCTGCCAATCCAAGACTGGATAGCAAAGGCTTGTATACGGTCTGGGCAGGTGCCAACGACGTCTTCGGCTACACCCAAAGCAATATGGCGAGCCTGCTCAATCCTGCGACGCAGACGGCCGCCGCATTGCAGACGATCAAGGAAGTCACCGGTGAAGCGGCCAATGTGGTCAGCCTGGTCAAGCGCCTGCAGCAGGCAGGTGCCGGCACCGTGCTGGTAATTAATCTGCCGGACATCGGGCGCACTCCGGAGGGCTCTGCGATTCCTGCGTTGTCGACCTTGTGGACGGCTTCGTCGACGAGTTTCAACACCGCGCTGAACAATGGCTTGAACGGACTTGGCGGCAACATCGTGGCGCTGAATGCCTTCGGCATGCTGCGTGAAGTGATTGCCAATCCTGGCCTGTATGGCTTTACCAATGTCACCAGCCCGGCTTGTACCACCAGTTCTTCGGGCAACTGTACGCTGTCGACGCTGGTGGCCCCTAACGCCGACCAGACTTATCTGTTTGCCGATGGCGTGCACCCAACCGGTGCCGGCCACGCGATCCTGGCGCAATACGTTGTGTCGGTGCTGCAGGCGCCAGGGCAGATCGGCATGCTGGCCGAGGCGCCGCTGGCCAGCGCGCAGACTTTCACACACGCCATCGATGATCGCTTGCGCCTGACACCGCGCGCCGGTCAGGTCGAAGCGTATGCAGCCTATGACAATACACACCAGAGCCTCGATCACAACAACAATAATCCCGGCCTGGACGGTTCGGCCAACAGCTTGACTGTGGGCGTCGATTACGCGGTCAACCAGAATGTCACAGTTGGCGGCGCTTTCGGCTTTGCCCATAACAAGGCAGAGTTCGGTGGCAATACAGGCGGCTTCAAGCTGGATCAAGCAATGCTGTCGGCGTATACCCAGTATCGCGATGGCGCCTGGGCGCTGAACGCAATCGGTATGGTTGGCTCGCTGCAATACAACGATGTGACCCGTAACATCGCGCTGGGTCCGGCGACGCGTAGCGAAAGCGGCGACACCAACGGTCATCAATTCCTGTTGCGTATCGGCGGCCAGTACGATTTCAACGTCGGCGCACTGGTACTCAGCCCGGTCGGCACATTGACCTGGCAACAGGTGAATGTTGGTGGTTATTCGGAAAACGGCAACGACAGCACCGCCATGAACTTCCAGTCGCAAACGCGCAATTCGCTGGTATCCAGCCTTGGCGCGCAAGTCAGCAGCAAGCTGACGCTGGGTTCATATGAAGTGAAGCCGTTTGCCAAGCTGGCTTGGGAGAAGGAATTCGATGATAGCGAACGCGATGTCCGCGCCAATATCGTCGGCATGGCGGGTAGCTTCGGCTTGCCGGCTTATCTTGGGCCATCCAACAGCGCGCGTGCGGAACTGGGAGCAAGCATTGCGCTGGCAACCGATTTCAGTGCTTACGCCAGCTATAACGGCCAGTTCGCAGGCGGCAACAAGATCAATTCGTTTCAGGTTGGCCTGAAAAAAGCGTTCTAAAAGCGCTTTAAGTTGGTGGTTGGGCACGCTTTGTGCCCGCGCAGAACAGAGCTTGCCGATGCCGCGGGCTCATGATGCGTGGGTACAAATGCGTGCCCTTTCTGCATTTCAGGGGCGTGATTCTTCGATAGTTTTGGTTGCCGACTTGGTAGGCAGTGCCGGTTCATCGTCGAAATCGACGACAGGGGCGCCGCCGTCCAGGCCGAGGTAATGTTCGGTGAGGCCGAAGAAGCGATCATAGAACTGACCGGCAGGAATGGTCTCGCTGGCAACCTTCACCAGTGAATCCGATGTGCTGCCGATCGGCATCGATACCGATCCGAGCACGCTCAAGCCTACGCTGGCGGAGTTGTTGGTTTTCTTTAACGCGTAGCGATCCTGCGTGGCGCTGACGAACACGGTGGTGCTTTTGCCTTGTTTGTCGTTGGCGGCGCACACCACATGGAACTCGATTTCGACGTGCACATCGCTTTCCGGCTGGAAGTGCTTGTGGCCGTCCACCAGATCCGCTTTTGCCTGTTTGATGATGTAGCCCTGACTTAGCAGGGTGCGTCGCACGGCCTCACAGGTTGCCGGCCCGGAGCTGGCAAAATCATGGGAGAAGGTGCTGGTGTCGCTGAATTCTTCGCCCTGGTACACCGCGGATTTTGTGGTCGAGCAACCTGCGATGACACCCACCAGCGAGACACCGACTAAGGCGGGCAATAACCTGGACATCCTGGACATAAACGAAAACTCCTTGAATCGGCTAAATGGAAGCGGCGGATGGCATTTTAGTCCATTGCTGGCTCTAATATTCAGTCGATTCGACAGAAGCAAAGGAGTTTTGTTGCGGTTTATTGTCGTTTTAATGTGCTTTAGGCTTCTTTCGGTCCGCGTACGATGCTGTAGCGACCTGCATTGGCGTTCAGCCATTTCGTCGCCAGTTCGCGGTTGTCATGCTGCCAAGGGTGGAAATCGCGCTTCATGTAACTGAAAAGCGGCCCAACCGTCAGCCAGAACAAACCGTGTCGGCCAAAGAAAAAGCTGGCTGCATCGAGCCATGTGCCGGGTTTGAACAGCACCCGGTCATGCCACAGGTTGTTGACGGTTTGTCCGGTTGCCCTTGTGGTGAAACTCCACATCGCATACATATACCAGCGCACGCGCGTCCAGCGGTCGCCGCCCAGAGTGCGGTACAGATCAAAGGCGACTGCCTTGTGCTCGGTTTCTTCGACCGCGTGCCAGCGCCATAGCGTGGCCAGCATTGGATCAGCGCCGTCCAGAATTTCGGGATGGCGCAGCGTGACGTCGGCAAGTACGGCGGTGCAATGCTCAAACGCTGCGGTGACGGCCAGGCGGCTCAGTGGCGGCACACCGCGTTGGCGTCCCAGTTCAATCTGGTTGCGCGCCCAGTCTTGCCAGTGATTGACCAGGCCTTGTTTTTCCAACTCGTCGTTGTAGAGTCCGTGGATACGCCGATGGGTGGCTTCCTGGCCGACAAAATCCTGGATGGTGGCGCGCAGGGACGTGTGGTCGGCATCAGTCGGTAGCATTTCCGCTGCCGCGCGCACGGCGTCGATGAATTCCTGTTCTCCGACCGGAAAGCTCATCGACAGGGCATTGAAATACTGCGTGCGGAACGCCTTGCCGCCCAACCAGTGGCGTGGGAAGCCTTGCGATAGGTCGACCAATAATTTCCTGACCATCAATGGTGTGGATGTGTTCACGGACTGCCTTTGTTCTTTGTTAAATGACGATAGAGACACTATACTGAGCTTTATTCAGTTTTTAAACTCGCAAGTTGCTCAGTTTTTGACAGGTATCGATATGGCCAAGCGCAATCCAGGTTCTCCCTCTGAAATCATGAGAAAATTGCCGACGCAAGAGCGTGCGCAACGAACTATAGAGACCATTTTCCAGACCACTGCTCAGATTTTGGAAAGCGAAGGCGAAGCCGGTTTGACGACCAACAAGGTGGCGGAAAAGGCTGGTTTTTCGATTGGTACGCTGTACCAGTATTTTCCGAGCAAGGAAGCGATCCTGTCGGCACTGATCGCGCGTGAGCGGCGGCGCGTGATGGATGAGCTGAGTGAGTTGATGGAAAGCGCGGAAAGCCAGAGTGACCAGCTCGATCCGAAAGCCTTCCTGCGTCAATTCATTCGCATCAATATCGAAGGGCTCGGTAGTGGCAGGAGCGTCAAGCGGGCGATGATTCGCTTTGCCTGGCAGCACGACCATCACGAGGAAATTACCCAGGCGTTGCGCGAGACGGCGGAGCGGATCGCCATCAGCATGCAGAGGATTCATCATCCACATCTGCGGCCGCCGACACCGGCAATGATGTTCGTGGTGACGCGTGCCGTGATCGGCGCGATCCGCAGCGCTTCGCTGGAAAAGTCGCCGCTGCTTGGCAGCATCGAGTTCGAAGATGAGCTGGTGCGGCTGGCTTGGGGCATGCTATCGCAATCCAGCGATTTCTGACGGGGCGCCATCAATCGGGTTGCGCGCCAAAATGACCGATAATGCATGTACCGCTGTTGCACTAACCTATAGAAAACCCGCATGAAATACCCGGCATTGCTCCCTTTTTCAGAAATTCTTCCTCGGCTCTCGCAGTTCGACACCATCATCGATGCGCGCAGTCCCTCCGAATTTGCCGAAGACCACATACCTGGCGCCATCAATTGCCCGGTGCTGGATGATGCGCAACGCATTCAGGTCGGCACCATGTACAAACAGGTCAATGCGTTTGAGGCGAAAAAACTGGGAGCGGTGCTGATCGCCCGCAATATTGCGCACCATATCGAAACGCTGTTTATCGGCAAGCCGCGTGAATGGGAGCCGCTGATCTATTGTTGGCGCGGCGGCAATCGCAGCGGTGCGATGGCGCATATCATGGCCAAGATAGGTTGGCCGGTGGTACAGCTGGATGGCGGCTATCGGGAATATCGTCGTCATGTCAATGAAAGCCTGGGCGAGCTGCCGCAGCGTTTTTCCTTCAGGGTGATCTGCGGCCCGACCGGCAGCGGCAAGAGCCGATTGCTGCAGGTACTGGAACTGCAGGGCGCGCAAGTGCTTGATCTGGAGCAGATGGCGGCGCACCGCGGTTCGGTGCTGGGTAATCTGCCGAGCGAGCCGCAGCCGTCGCAGAAAACCTTTGAAAGCCGCATCTGGCAGCGCCTGCAACGCTTTGATCCACAGCGTCCGATATTTGTCGAATCGGAGAGCAAGAAGGTCGGCAATCTGCGTGTACCGGAAATGCTGATGGAGCGCATGCGCAATTCGCCGTGTATTGCAGTTGCCCTGGCGCGCCCGGAGCGGGTGCGGCTACTGATTGAGGATTATGCGCATTTCGTGGCTGACCCCGCGTTGCTGAATACCCAGTTGGCTTGCCTGGCTTATTTGCATGGCCGCGAGAAGGTCGGGCAATGGCAGAAAATGGCTTTGTCGGGACACATCGGGGAGCTGGTTGATGAGCTGTTGCTGAAGCATTATGATCCGGCCTATGCGCAGTCGATCAAGCGCAACTTCGATCAGTTTTCCAGCGCGCAGACACTCGATCTGCCCGATATTTCAGACGCGGCCTTTTTGCGGGCGGCACAGCAATTGCACCAGAACATATAAGCCTGGATGGCCCAGGTTGCCATCCTTTATCAATCTACATACCAGGACCAGCATGAGCGACCTTATTGAACCAGCCATCAAACTGACTTCCTTTTCGCACGGCGGCGGCTGCGGCTGCAAGATCGCGCCCGGCGTGCTGGCGCAAATCCTCAAGAATTCGAATGGTTTTCCGGTGCCGAAGGAGTTGATGGTCGGCATGGAAACCGCTGACGACGCTGCGGTCTACAAGCTCAACGACGAACAGGCCTTGATCGCCACCACCGATTTCTTCATGCCGATCGTCGACGATCCCTATGATTTCGGCCGCATCGCCGCCACCAATGCCATTTCCGATGTCTACGCCATGGGCGGCACACCGATCATGGCGTTGGCGCTGGTTGGCATGCCGATCGATAAATTGCCGGTGGAGGTGATCGGAAAAATCCTGCTAGGCGGCGAATCGATCTGTGCCGAGGCGGGCATTCCGATTGCCGGCGGCCATACCATCGATTCGGTTGAGCCGATCTACGGACTGGTGGTGCTGGGCCTGGTACATCCATCCAAGGTCAAGCGCAATGCCGGTGCCAAGGCAGGCGACAAACTGATATTGGGCAAGCCGATCGGTGTCGGCATTTTATCAGCCGCGCTGAAGAAGGGCGCGCTGGATGCGGCCGGTTACGCGGCATTGATCGACAATACCACCAAGCTGAACAAGCCGGGCCGATTGCTGTCGGAACTGGCCGGAGTCAACGCATTGACCGACGTCACCGGCTTCGGCGTACTGGGGCATTTGCTGGAACTGGCGCGCGGCGCCAAATTGTCGGCCAAGCTCAACATGGGATTGCTACCTTTGCTGCCGCAGGTTCAGAATCTGGCCGAGCAGGGCTACATCACGGGCGCCTCCGGGCGTAACTGGAGCGGCTACGGCCAGGATGTGAAGCTGGCAGACGGTATCACGCCTGTACAACGCAGCCTGTTGACCGATCCGCAAACCTCGGGCGGTTTGCTGGTCTCCTGTGACCCTGGCGCGGTGGAGCAGGTGTTGGAGCTGTTCCGGCGCGAAGGCTTTGCCGATGCCGCCGTCATCGGCGAAATGACGACTGGCGAGAGCGGCGTGCAAGTGCTGGCTTGATACTGTCATCTCCGCGAACACGGGCACCAGAGTGGGGAATCCAAATCGCTGAGTGAAGCTCTGAAAATGGATTCCCGCGTCCGCGGGAATGACGGTGGCATTTTGGCGCTGACGGGCCCTACGCCCGTTTTCTGAAAAACAGCGTATCACCTAGCCACACCACAATCATGCTCGCGCCCATCAGCGGGAACAGGATACCGAGCAGCGCCATGTAGCCCTTCCAGCGCCTGATCGACGGTGGAGGTTGCAGAACTCGTTTCGGCGCGCCGAGTGCGCGTTGCGGACGGCGCATCCACCACATCACAAATCCACTGAGCGCCATGCCCAGTAGCGCCAGTGAAACCGAGGCGCATAGCAACTGGTTGGCGAAGCCGAAATATTCTCCCATGTGCAACGCTACGCCTAGCGTCACCAGTTTGGAGACCGGATTGTAGTCGGCAAAGCGCATATCCTTCATGATCTTGCCGCTGTATTGGTCGATGTGCAGCGTACGTTGTCTCTCCAGGTCGGAACGCACGAATTCTCCAGCGCCGGGTGCATAGGCGGCGGTGAACACGTCTGAGGTTTTGTTGGGTAACGCTAGTTGGTAGGTGTGCAAGCCGTTACTGGCCGCAATTGCGACTACCCGGTCGACCGACAAGCGTTGCTGTGGCGTGACTTGAGACTGCGGCACCGTAGTGGCGCCGACCGCCCACGGCACCTCGGCCAGCGGTAGGTCCAGCATTTTCTTCGGCATCGTCATGGAGGCCATCGCATCATGTTGCGCGTGGGCTCCATGATCATCGTGCTTGTGCTCGCTGCTCGCAGTCGATTTCGGTTGCGCAGAACCGGCCCAGGTTACAACCGCCTGGAAATTCTTGCCCCAGAAGCTGGACCATGGCAGGCCGCTCGTGATGAAGAAGAGCGCGCCGATCGATACCCAGATGCCGGCCACCAGATGCAATTCGCGCCACAGTGCGCGACCACGCAGATTCAAGCGCGGCAGCAAGCTGCCCCACACCGAAAACTGCTTGCGCGGCCACCACAGCGCGATACCGGTGCCGATCATGATCAGGGTCCAGCAGGCGGCCAATTCCATCAACCAGCCGCCCCAGCGTCCCAACAGCAAATCGCGATGGATTTGCCGGACCTGTTTCATTAATCGATGTTCGACGCTGAGCGTGCCCAGCACCTGGCCGCTGTATGGATTGAGATAGACGCTCTCGCTGTCGCCGGACGACAGGCGGAAGACGGCTTCGGTGCTGCGACTAGGGTCCTGGCTGACCGATAGCGAAGTCGCCACCGCATCCGGCGGCAGCGTGGATGTGGCAATTGCCAGTAGCCGGTCGTAACCAAGCCTCGGCTGGCTGCTGGCGCTGACAAACAGCTTGTCGCCGTACAGTGCGCGTTCGATTTGCGGCTTGAATACATAGATCGAACCGGTGATCGCCAGCACCATCAGGAATGGCATGACGAACAGGCCGGCATAGAAATGCCAGCGCCACAGGATGCGGTAATTGCGTGATGCGACCGACGTTGTGTCTGTTGTCGCGTCGGCCAGCGGTGCTTGCCGCAGAGAGGTTTGCATGATGGTTCCTTGTTGAGTGCGTTCTACAAACTGACCTTGGCTTCCAGGTAGAAAGTTCTGCCCGGGTACGGGTAGTACACGTAGTAGCGGCGGTTGGTCAGGTTGTCGATGCCGATGCCCACTTCGGTGTTCCTGGTCGGCTTGATGGTCAGCTTGCTGTCGAACACCAGGAACGAACTGGTGCCGCCGAAGGTGTCCGGATTGATGTCGGTGTTGGTCAGCGTGTTGTACTGGCGCCCGGAATAGCGACCGCCCAGCGAGGCGGTAACCTGGTCGCTGAACCGATAGCTGCCGACCAGGTTGGCGCGCCACAGCGGGATGCGGTAGAAGTTCTTGCCGACGGTTGCCGGGTTCTTGCTGTTTTCCAGGATGATCGAGCGGGTATAGCCGACGCTGGCGCTCAGATCCAGTCCGCGCAGCAGCACATCTTCGCCGGCATAACTGAGTTCTATCCCGCGCGAGCGCACGCGGTCGATGTTCTGGATGCTGGTGACGTTGGGGAACACGGTGGTGTTGGTTTGGCTGAACAAGGTGTTCTTGACGTCATCTTCGAACAGCGACATGCGCAGCGATCCGTTGTGCAGTGCCCATTCCGCACTGAGTTCCTTTGCCAGGTCATTTTCCGGCTTCAGGTTGGGATCGTTATTGACCAGGGTGGAGCCGGTCACGCTGCCCTGGAACAGTTCGCTGACGCTCGGGAAACGGTAGGCGCGGCCGGTGGAAAAACGCAAGGTCAAGTCGGATGTCGCCTTGAACGCCAGCGCCGCTTTAGGCGACCAATAGGATAGCTGGCGATTGCCATAATGCTGAGCTGCGCTGCTGGTTGCGCGAACGCCGTCGTAAGCGCGCCAATCTTCGTAGCGCAAGCCGTAGGTCAATTTCCACAGCCGGCTCAGTTGCCAGGCATCCTGTGCAAACAGTGCCTGGGTTTCGGTCTTGCCGGCAAATGCGTTGTTGAAGCTGCCGTCGTCGCTGCTGCGCCAGTTGGTCAAGTTGTAGGTGGTGTTTTCGAGGAAATAGTTGTCGTAGTGATAGCCGATGGTCGGCCAGTGGCTGCCGGCGACGATGTCGGGCTTGTAGTCGGCGGTCAGGTCCAGTGTTTTCCAGCCGGAGCCGTTGCCGAAGGTGGCGACGCCGCTGAGATTGCTCGCCAGCCCGCTGTTGGCGGAGCGAGCGATGCTTTTGGATACATCGAAATACGAAGCGACTGCTGAATAGTTCCAGCCGCTGGCATGGCGACTTTTCAGCGTCAAGCCATATAACTGGTTTTCGCTTTCGCTGGCTGCCGGCGCGAAGAAAGAGGCTGGCAGGTTGTATTGATAGCCGCCGACGTTGACCAGGCCGGAGTAAACCGGGTTGCCGTTGGCGTCGCGCAAAAAGGTCTGGGTGCTGTTGCTGACCTGCTGGCGCCAGTAGCCGAACGTAAAGCCGGCTTGTAGCGTGGGCGTGATGTCGTAGGCAGCCTTGAACTTGAATTGGTCTTGGACTGCACGCTCGGCACCTCGGCGTTGACGCCGAAAATGGTGGCGGGAGCGCCATTCGGATCGGTGTATTGATAGGCGCCGGTTACCGGAATGGCGACGCTGCCGGCTGCTTGCGTTGAACGCGGCTGGCTGGCGTAGACGAATGGTTGTCCGGCGTTGGACAGGTGGTCGATGCCGAGCAGGAAAGACAGGTCGCCCACCTTGTTGCCGATCGAGGCGGTGCTCTTGTTGCCGTCGAAATGGCCATCGACGCCGAACAGGCTGAATTGCTGGCTAAAGACTTGCGCCTTGAACATCGCTTCCAGCTTGGTCGGCATCTTGGTGGTGATGGCCACGGTCGCACCCATCGAGTTGCCCGGATAGAGCGCCGAGAACGGGCCGTAGATCACATCTACCTGCGCGATGTCTTCCGGGAATACCATCGACCAGCGCGGAGGAAAACTGTGCGTATTGCCAAGGAAATTGCTGAGCAGCAGGCCATCGGCATAGACCAGGCCGCGCGCGGTCTGCGATGTGCCGTTGCCGCGCACCGAAATGGTGGCGTTTTCATCGCCGATGAAGCGTTTGCGGATCGCCATGTTCGGCATGTATTTCAAGGCATCTTCGGTGTTGATGACGTTCAGGTTTTGTAATTGCTCGGCGGTGATGCGTTGACTGCTGGCGGGCAGGTTGGGGTCTATCGCCCGTTTTTCCCTGGTCGCGGTGACGAACACTTCGGTGGCTGTGCGGTTATCGTCTTCTGCCGCCCAGGCGGTTTGGACGAACATGGGTAGTGCTAGCAACGATACCGGCAGCAGTGCTGTCGACAAGCTTGATGTTTGATGTAATGACAAGTACCGGCGCGATGCGGCACCCTTGGTTTGCTTGCGCAAATCAGGCATGGTTTTCCCCTGGACTTCAATGAATACTGCAGTCAATAAGCGTCCTCCGGATTGCCGGGGCAATGGAGGCTGGCCGACACGATGGTGTCGGCGAATCGTTAATCAAGCAGTGGTCTGGGGTGGGTCGAGCGGATGGGTGCGTCCGCGGAACGGGCGCGGCGGAAGGTAGGTGTAGAGCAGCGGTAGGGTACGCGATACCGCCGCCGACGTGGCGAACAACAGATCGAAGGATGCGACGGGCGGAGGACAGTTCGCCAGCAGCGTGCAGTAGCCGCAGGCATTCAGGTGGTCGTCGGCCGGCGCTGACGACTTGCCATGCTCGACCGGCGCTTGAACCAGTCCGGTGACGGTGCAGATATCGCCGCTGATCTGTGCCGCTCCGCTGGCCCTGAGCGACTGCGAAACCGTCGGCATGAGCACGCCCAGCCAGATGGCGAACAGGCAAGCCCAGACAACAAATTTCTGGCGGCGAAGACGTAGCATGGATAACTTACGGGGGCGTATGCGAAGGGCAGGGACGAAATACGGAGTATCGATTATATTGTGGCGACCGGTGTAAGACAAGTTGATGACGCTTTCCCGCGGGTGCTCCGGCTTTCAGCGAGCGTGACAATCTGCCACCGACCATTTCATCAGACGCAATCAGGAGCCACCATGAGCGACAGCCCCCGCAATCCCGACACTGTACTGTATTTGGATGACCTCGCCGTTGGCGCCCGATTCTCCAGTGGGGAACACGCGATGGACGTGCAGCAGATCAAGGCGTTCGCCGCGCAATTCGATCCGCAACCATTTCACTTGGACGATGACGCCGCCAAGAAAACATTGTTTGGCGGCTTAGCTGCCAGCGGCTGGCATACTGCGGCGATCACGATGCGGCTGTTGGTCACCAGCGGAATACCGCTGGCCGACGGCGTGATCGGCGCCGGTGGAGAAATCAGCTGGCCTCGGCCTACGCGGCCAACCGACGTGCTGCATGTTGAGAGCGAGGTGCTGGAAATCACGCCATCGCGTTCGCGGCCCGACCGCGGCATGGTCACGGTGCGCAGCGAGACTCGCAACCAGCACGGCGATATTTTGCAGGTGTTCACCGCCAAGATGGTGGTCTCGCGTCGCCCCTGATATTCCCTCAAGAAGCGTAGCGGCGTCACGCAAGTGCCGACAAGTCCGGGGTAGCAGTCGCCTAATTGTATTTGTAGATCGGCTCGGGCTTGGCGGTCAGTTGCGGCAGCGAGGCGATCAGGTCGGCGAAACGCTGGCCCTGGATCGTGATGTGCTGACGCAACCGGTCCGCAGTCAACTCGCCGTCGCCGGCGATGATGGCTTGCACCACGCTGTCATGTTCCTGATACGACACGTTAAGGCGATCACGTACCCGTAGCTGCAGGCGGCGATAGGGGCGCAGGCGCCGATGCAGGGAGCGCGCCTGCGCGGCCAGGAAAGCGTTGTGGCTGCCTTCGTAGATGGCGTCGTGGAACGCTTCATTCTTGTAGAAGTAGGTATCCGGATCGTGCGCGTCGCGCGCCTCCATGCATGCCTGATGTGCGGCCAGCAAGCCAGTATGCTCTTCGCTGCTCATCCGGCGTGCCGCCAGGCGGCCGCACATTGCCTCGAATTCCGCCATGACTTCAAACATTTCTACCAGTTGCTGCGGTCCGATTTCCGCGACGACGGTGCCGCGTCGCGGGCGCGTCACCACGATGCCCATCGAGGCCAGTTGAATCAGCGCCTCGCGGATAGGGGTTCGGGAAACGCCGAACTGGATTGCGAGGTCGGTTTCATCGAGATGTTGGCCTGGGCGTAATTCACCAACTGCGATCATCTCTTCGATTGTTTCGCGCAGGGTCTCTGAGCGATTTTTTGTCGTGAGCATAGTGATAGCCGCTATTCTGGAATGGTGTATTCAAGATTGGATTGTAATGTCTATTTATTCGTTGACATAAAAATGTTTTGTGGAATACTGTGTATACAAGGCAATACGAAAAGAATACATAGCATCTATCTTCAGCAAAAAAGCATTAAAAGTAAACGCGGGAAATGTAGCTAATAACAGGGGACTCGACAAACTGCAGCGCATGCTGCTACAGGTTTCGAGACCTCTGACAGTATCGGTTGTTTGTCCAATCATAGGAGAGGGATATGTCTTTAGTCAGCAGAAGGACGGTGCTGGGTGCGCTTGCGACCACACCGTTCTGGTCGATGTCGTCAGTATGGGCGCAATCGGGCGCCTTGAAAATCTCCCATCAATTTCCCGGCGGCACCATCAGCGAAGGTGACTTCCGCGACCGCCTGACTCGCATGTTTGCCGAGGAAGTCGGCAAGCGGACCAAGGGCAGCCTGAAGTTTGAAATTTATCCTGGCTCTTCGTTGATGAAGACCAACTCCCAGTTTTCCGCGCTGCGCAAAGGTGCGTTGGATTTTCGCTGGTGCCGCTCAATTATGCCGGTGGGGAAGTGCCCGAAGTCAACATCGGCCTGATGCCTGGCCTGGTGACATCGTATGAGCAGGGTGCGGCCTGGAAGAATGCAGAGGTTGGCAAGGAACTGTCGCGCATCCTGCTGGAGAAGGGCGTCATCATCGTCAGCTGGATCTGGCAGGCAGGCGGCGTGGCATCGCGCACCAAGCCGATTGTCGATCCGTCCGATGTGAAGGGCCTGAAGGTTCGCGGCGGTTCTCGCGAAATGGATCTGATCCTGAAGGAAGCCGGCGCTGCCGTCGTGACGCTGCCATCGAATGAAATCTACGCGGCGATGCAGACTGGCGCGATGGATGCGGCCATGACGTCGTCGACATCGCTGATTTCCTTCCGCCTGGAAGAAGTGTCGAAGAGCCTCACCAGCGGCCGCGACAAGGCTTATTGGTACATGCTGGAACCGTTGATGATCTCCAAGGCAACCTACGATCGACTGACCAAGGAACAGCAGGCAGCGGTGATGGCAGTTGGCGCCGAGATGGAAAAGTTTGCAGAGAGCGCCGCACGACTCGACGACTCCGGCGTTGCTGCTGTTTATCAAAAGGCCGGCGCCAAGGTGGTCGACCTGAACGCTGCAACGGTCAAGAAGTGGCAGGACATTGCGCGTAACACGGCGTGGAAAGACTACGCTGCAAAAAATGATAATTGCGCCAAGTTGCTGAAACTGGCGGAGAAACTCCTATGAGTCATGGCTTCGACGCCCAGCCGAGCGCCGGAGCAACAGTGCCTGCCATGCCGGATAATCCGGTCGTGGCGGCCTTGTCCAGTGTGCTTGATCGATTCAACAAGCTGGCCCTGTATTTGTCCATGGCAGCGCTGATATTGACGTCGCTGATCATGACCTACTCAGTGGTGGCGCGCTACTTCTTCCATGTTCCTACCGATTGGCAGGACGACGCCACGGTTTTCATGCTGGTCGGCGTGATTTTCCTGTGTTCCGGCTATGCGCAATCGCATCGCGGCCATATCGGCATCGAAGCCTTGGCGTCGATTCTCCCTGCTTCGGTGAATGCGCTGCGTTTGCTGTTGGTCGATGTGGTCTCGTTCTTGTTTTGCGGATTCTTTTCATGGAAGTCGTGGGCATTGTTCCACGAAGCCTGGTCTGAAGGGCAGACGACATCGTCCACTTTTGCACCGCCGCTCTGGATTCCTTATTCCCTCATGGCGCTCGGCATGACCGTGCTGACCTTGCAGATATTGGTGCAGATTCTGACACGCCTGACCGATCGCAAGCAGGCTGCCAACCAACAAACCATCACGGAAAAGTAATGGGCACTTCAAAAAAACATCATAAGCGCCGCGCGGCGGCGATTGGCGTGGGCGGCAGATTCATGGAGAGGTTTCAATGAACCCGCTGACACTTGGCGTCTTGTACGGCATCGTCACCATCGTCGTGATGTGTTCCGGCATGCCGATTGCCTTTGCGCTGGGCGTGGTGGCGACTGGTTTCATGTATTTTTTCATGCCCGCATCGTCACTTGATACGGTCACGCAAAACGTCTATGAGGAAATCGCCTCGGTGACCTTGCTGTCGATTCCGCTATTCATATTGAAAGGGGCGGCGATCGGAAAATCGCCGGCCGGGCGCGACCTGTACTCGGCGATCCACGCCTGGCTTAGCAGGGTTCCGGGTGGTCTGGGGATTGCCAACGTGTTTGCCTGCGCGCTGTTTGCGGCGATGGCTGGTTCGTCGCCGGCAACCTGCTCGGCAATCGGTTCGGCCGGCATTCCGGAAATGCGCCGGCGCGGCTATTCACCTGGCTTCGCGGCTGGCATCATCGCTGCCGGCGGGACACTGGGCATTTTGTTGCCGCCGTCGATCACGATGATCCTGTATGCGGTGGCGTCGGAACAGTCGTTGGGACGCTTGTTCCTGGCGGGAGTCGGGCCAGGCGTGCTGCTGGTGTTGCTGTTTGCCGGCTACGCGGTGTTCCGTGCGCGCAAGGAGTACCGCATCGCGCATCAAATCTACAGCCAGGGCGGCGTCAAGTCGGCCTATCTGGATGACGAGCATTTCACCTTTGCGCAGAAAATCGAGATGCTGCCGCGCGTGCTGCCATTCCTGATTCTGTTGATCGGCGTGATGATTGCGTTGTATGGCGGCTTTGCCACGCCGTCCGAGACCGCCGGCCTGGGCGCGTTGCTGGCGATCGTGCTGATCGCGGTGGTGTATCGCATGTGGCGGCCGCGTGACCTGATGCCGTACTTGAATTCGACCATCAAGGAATCCTGCATGCTGTTGCTGATCATCGGCATGTCGCTGCTGTATTCGTATGTGATGAGCTACCTGCATATCAGCCAGTCGGCGGCGCAATGGGTGGTTGGCCTGCATCTGTCGAAATGGTTGCTGCTGGCGGTGATCCTGCTGATGGTGATCGTGCTTGGTTTTTTCCTGCCGCCTGTGTCGATTATCCTGATGACGGCGCCGATCATCCTGCCGCCGCTGCGTGAAGCAGGTTTCGACCTGATCTGGTTCGGCGTGGTGATGACGGTGGTGATGGAGATGGGCTTGATTCATCCGCCGGTGGGCTTGAACCTGTTCGTCATCAAGAATATCGCGCCGGACATTCCGTTGTCGGATGTGATCAAGGGGACGTTGCCATTTCTGCTGCTGATGTTCCTGGCAATCATATTGTTGTGCCTGTTTCCCGGCATTGTCACCGGGCTGCCAGACATGCTGATGGGGGTACGCTGACATGGATATCTCCGGCAACGGGCGGCGCTGGGATCTGCGCAATGCCAATCGCGAGCAGCGGATGCAACGTGCTGCTGCGGTGCTGGGCGATGCTTGCCGCGGCAAGGTGGTGGAGGCTGGCCGGATCCAGGATCTGTTGCACAGTGTTCTGGAATCCGGCGACCGGGTCTGCCTGGAAGGAAACAACCAGAAGCAGGCCGATTTCCTGGCCAAGGCGCTGACCAAGCTCGATCCTGGCCGTGTCAACGGCTTGCACATGCTGCTGTCGGTGTTGGCACTGCCGGAGCATCTGGATATCTTCGAGAACGGCATTGCCTCGCGCCTGGATTTTTCCTTTTCCGGGCCACAGGCGGTGCGGCTGGCGCGCCTGGTGGCGGCCGGCAAACTGAACATCGGCGCGATCCATACCTATCTTGAGTTGTTCGGCCGCTACTTTGTCGACCTGACACCGCGCGTCGCGCTGGTGGCGGCACAGGCTGCCGATCGCCACGGAAATCTATACACCGGGCCGAACACCGAAGATACGCCGGCGATTGTTGAAGCTACCGCATTTAGCGGTGGCATCGTGATCGCCCAGGTTAACCAGATCGTCGATGTGCTGCCGCGCGTGGATATTCCGGCAGACTGGGTCGGTTTCGTGGTGCAGGCGCCGACGCCGCATTATATCGAGCCGTTGTTCACGCGCGACCCGGCACAGATTTCGGACATCCAGATTCTGATGGCGATGATGGCGATCAAGGGCATTTACGCCGAATATCAGGTGCAGCGGCTGAATCACGGCATCGGCTTCGATACCGCGGCGATTGAGCTGATCCTGCCGACTTATGCTGCCTCGCTCGGCCTGAAAGGCAAGATTTGTCAGCACTGGGCGTTGAATCCGCACCCGGCGTTGATCCCTGCCATCGAAGCCGGTTTTGTCGAATCAATCCACTCGTTCGGTTCCGAACTGGGCATGGAAGACTATATCCGCGCCCGCTCCGACGTGTTCTTTGTCGGGCCAGACGGCTCGATGCGCAGCAACCGCGCGTTCAGCCAGATGGCCGGCCATTACGCCTGCGACATGTTCATCGGTTCTACCCTGCAAATCGATTTACAGGGCAATTCGTCGACGGCTACTGCCGGCCGCATCGCTGGTTTTGGCGGTGCACCGAACATGGGGGCGGACGCCCGTGGCCGTCGTCATGCCAGCCCTGGCTGGCTGAAAGCCGGACGCCAGGCGCGCGATGGCAAGAACCTGATTCCGCGCGGCCAAAAACTGGTGGTGCAGATCGTTGAGACTTTCCGCGAGCACATGCAACCGGCTTTCGTCGAACGCCTGGATGCCTGGGAACTGGCTGAACAGGCCGACATGGCAATTCCGCCGGTGATGATCTACGGTGAGGACGTCAGCCACATCCTGACCGAAGAAGGGTTGGCCAACCTGCTGTTGTGCCGCACCGACGAAGAGCGTGAGCAGGCGGTGCGCGGCGTTGCCGGCTATACCCCGATCGGCCTTGGACGCGACAAGCGCATGGTGGAGAACCTGCGTGACCGTGGCATCATCCAGCGCCCGGAAGACCTTGGTATCGATAAGCGGCTGGCCACGCGCGATCTGCTGGCGGCAAAAAACATGAAGGACCTGGTGCGCGCTTCGGGCGGTTTGTACGATCCGCCGAAGCGCTTCAGGAACTGGTAAAGGAATCCGATGGAAACCTTGAATTTTCGTTTTGAACATGGCCAGCGCCGCTTGCCGGCCGCGCCGCAACTATCGGGTGTGGTCAGCTCTGGCAACCTGGAAGTGCTGGTCGAATCGGCAGCGTTGAACGGCGCTTGCACGATTGAAATCAGGACTGCCGCGCGCGGTTTCGGGCCGATCTGGGAAGCGGTGCTGGGCGATTTCCAGCGGCGCTGGCAGCTGGCCGATGCGCGCATCGCGATCAACGACATGGGCGCGACGCCGGCGGTGGTCAGCCTGCGCCTCGACCAGGCGCTGCAGGCAATGACCGGGAGCGTGCCATGAGCAGCTATCTGGAAGCGAATGCGCGCGAGCGCTTGCAGGCCTTGCTCGATACTGACAGTTTCGTCGAAATCCTGCCGCCGGCGTTGCGTATCGTCAGCCCCCATCTCGGCCAGCTGGATGCGCCGGTGGCATTCGATGACGGCGTTGCGATTGGCCGTGGGCGGCTGCATGGAGAATCGGTATTCGTGGCAGCACAGGAAGGCGGTTTCATGGGCGGCGCTGTCGGCGAGGTGCATGGCGCCAAGCTGACTGGTTTGCTGCAACTGGCGCTCAAGGAGCGTCCCTACGCCGTATTGCTGTTGCTGGAAACCGGTGGCGTGCGCCTGCATGAAGCCAATGCCGGCTTGATTGCCGTATCCGAGGTGATGCGCGCATTGCTCGAAGTGCGCGCCGCAGGTATCCCTGTGATCGTTCTGGTCGGTGGCTCTAACGGCTGCTTCGGCGGCATGGGTATCGTCGCCCGCTGCGCCAATGCGATCGTGATATCGGAAGAAGGACGGCTGGCGATGTCTGGCCCGGAAGTGATCGAAACCGCCAACGGCGTTGAAGAGTTCGACTCGCGTGACAGCGCCCTGGTGTGGCGCACCACCGGCGGCAAGCACCGTTATCTGCTGGGCGATTGCCAAATGCTGGTGGCGGACAATGTCGGCGCTTTCCGGCAGAGTGCTTTCGAACTGGTGCAGCAATGTCACGCCGATGCCGCCGCCATTCCGCTGACGCTGGCAGGGTTGGAAGCCGAGCAGCAATTGCTACAACAACGTATCGCCAGCTTCGGTCAGGCCCACGATCCCCTTGAAATATGGACTCAGCTTGGTGTCGCCGATGCAGCCGGCTTGCCGATGCTGGAAGCCGACGCGTTCGTTGCGGTTGCCGCCGATGTGCGGCTGGGAGTATGAGGATGGATTGGAAAAACCTGGCAACGTCACTGTTCCCCGATGGCCACAATATTATTGAGCGAGATCAGTTTTTATCCGGTAGCGGCCAGGTCGGCGGTGAAACCGTGACGGTCATTGGCACCACTGGCCATGCCGCCATCGGTGTCGAGATTGCCTTGCTGCAGGCGCAAGAGGTATTGGCAACGGTGCGCGCGCATCCGCAGCGCGCCATCGTGATTCTGGTCGATACCCAGGGGCAGCGCCTGCGTCATCGCGATGAAATGCTGGGAATTAACAGCTACATGGCGCACCTGGCGAAATGTCTCGACCTGGCGCGCCGGCAAGGGCACAGGATTGTCGGCCTGGTCTATGACCAGGCGCTCTCCGGTGGCTTCATCACCAGCGGCCTGATGGCGGATGCCTGCTACGCGTTGCCGGAAGCGACTATCCGCGTAATGGGTTTGCCGGCTATGGCCAGGATCACCAAGGTGCCGGAAGAGCGGCTGACCGAACTGGCCAAAAGCAATCCGGTATTCGCACCAGGTGCGGCCAATTACCTGCGCATGGGCGGCATCGAAGAAATCTGGCATGACGATCTGGCACAGCGGCTCATGCAGGCTATCCGCCAGGCCGACCCGCAAGACAAACGCAGTGCGGCCGGCTTGCAACGTGGAGGCCGTTCCATGGCTTTCAAGGTGACGCAAGCGGTGGCTGATCATGCCGACACGCCATAGTCTGATCTGGCTTAGCCGTGAAGGCTGGCAATTTGCCGCCGAGGGCCTGGCGCCGGCGCCGCGCGCTGCATTGGCGCGATGGCAGCAGGCTGATTGGCCAGCAGTGCTGCGGCGCCAGGAGCCGGACACTCCCGCTGATCTGGTTTGCCTGGGACTGCCGTTGCCGCCTGACGCTGACGGTGACAAGATCCGCATTCCACTCAAAACCCAGCTGACTTCGATTCAGCGCATAGAGCCGCCATTGGCGTTGCAAACTGCGCTGGTGCACGCGCCGGCCTGGTGGCTGGGACCGTTGCATGCGTTTGTCGAGGATTGTCGCCGAAGCGGCATAACGATGCGAATCTATGGTTCCTGGTCGTGGCAGATCCTGACGCGGCAAAGCTATCTGATGCCGTCATCCGATATCGATTTGCTGTTTGCACCAAAAAGCGCTGGCGAGTTGTCGCGCGGCCTGGCATTGCTGGAGCAGTACGCTGCACATTTGCCGCTGGACGGCGAGATCGTTTTCCCAGATGGCCAGGCAGTGGCTTGGAAGGAGTGCCAGCAGGCATTGCAGCTCGCCGATCCGCAGAAGGTGCTGGTCAAGAGCGAGAGCGGTGTCGGGCTGACAATGCTGTCGACCTTGATCGCCAGCCTGGAAAACGCGGCATTGACATGAACTCATGCGCTCATCCTGATTTGCGGCGTCCCGAACCGGCGCCGAGCCGACGCCGCCAGTACGCGTTGCAGCGGCAAAGCATGCGCGCGCAGCGGGTATTTTGCGTGGCTGTTGCGCGATTGGCGCTGCGCAGCCTGTACCGCGAATTGCAGCTCTATCCAAAGCCGGGCCTGGTGTCTCTTGTGGATACCGGCAGTCACACCGACATGGACGCCACCACCTTCATGCGTAGCCTGTTTGCGTTGCGCCATTATTTCATTCGCATTACGCAGGCCGGTATTGACGGCGCCGAGTTTGCCGTGTTGCGGCAGCTTGGTATCGACGCCGAGCAGACCATGCTGCGCGCTACCGCCGGCATCAATACGCATCGCGGCGCTATTTTCAGCCTGGGTTTGTTGTGCGCTTCGGCCGGCTATTGCCATGGTCGTGGTATCTCATTATCGGCCGCCGCGATCCGTGCCACGCTGTTGATACAGTGGGGCGATGCGCTGAGCCGCCATATGCAGGAAGCGGCAAGCACTTCGCATGGCAAGCAAGTGGCGCAGCATTATGCCGTCAGTGGCGCCGCCGAGGAGGCTGCGCTGGGATTTCCATCACTCTTCGAGTTGGCGCTGCCGCGTTTCCTGCAGACGCTGAACGCCGGCCGCGGTTACGAATCGGCAGCCATCGACACCCTGTTCGCGCTGATGGCGCATATCAGCGATACCAATACCTATCATCGGGGCGGCTTGGACGGCGCCGAGAAGGTCAAAAATTGGGCGCGACAGTTCCTCGATGCGGGCGGCAGCGCCGCAGAAAATTGGCGGGAACATGCAATTAGTTGCCATATGGCATTTATTCGGGATAAGCTGTCGCCCGGTGGCGCAGCCGACTTACTGGCGGCCACTTATTTACTGCATGGACTGAGCTACTTGCGGTAATCGGCAGAAATTGGCTGAGCCGCCGGATTGCTGTCGCCTATCAACACGGTTTGCATACAACGCTTACAGCAAAGCACAAGCGTTGACGAATATCTCTGGAGAATAAATGAAAGCGCATCAGAAGTTGTCTTTGGCTGTCGGTACGGGTTTGTTTGGTTTATTCGGCTTATGCGGCGTTGGTAGCGCGAACGCGGAGCCTGGCATCACCAGCAATACGATCGTGATCGGTCAGTCGGCGGGCTTTACCGGAACCGCCGCTGAGGAAGTCAAGCAGGCGACCGCCGGCGCGCAGCTGTATTTCGACATCGTCAACAAGCAGGGTGGCGTGTTCGGCCGCAAGATCGTACTGGAATCGCTGGATGACGGCTTTGAGCCAAAGCGCACCGTCGAGAATACGCACAAGCTGCTGACTGAAAAGAATGCTTTTGCGTTGTTCCTGTATCGCGGCACGCCGACCACCGAATCGATCCTGTCGACCATCAACGACGCCAAGGTACCGCTGATAGCGCCGGTCAGCGGCGCGACCTCGCTGCATGAGCCGATGCAGCACTATCTCTTCAACGTTCGTTCCAAATATCGGGATGAAGTCATCACCGCGATTGATCAGTTGTCGGGCATGGGCCTGCAGAAATACGCCGTGCTGGTGTCCAACGATTCGTTTGGCAACGATGCGCTGGAAGGCTTGAAGCAGGCGATCAAGAAACATAAGTTGCCAGAGCCGGTGATCGCCAATTACGAACGCAATACCGTCGCCGTGGAAGGCGCCGTGAAAAAGATTTTTGATGCCAAGCCACAAGCCGTCTTGTTGATCTGTACTGCAAAACCATGCGCGGCGTTCATCAAGGAATATCGCCAGGCCGGCGGCCAGCAGCAGTTGATTACCTTGTCGAATGTCAGTTCGCAGGTGTTCCTGCAAGGCTTGGGCAAGGATGCACGCGGTCTCGGCATGACCCAGGTTTTCCCGAACCCGCGCAGCTCCAGTTCTGCCATCTCCAAGGAATTCATGGCCGCGCTCAAGAGCCGCAGCGAATTGTCCGACTCTTATCCGACGCTGGAAGGCTTTATTTCTGCCAAGGTGCTGGTGGAAGGGCTGCGCCGTGCCGGCAACAAGCCGACCCGCGATGGCCTTGTCAGCGGACTGGAAAGCATGGGCAATTATGACCTGGGCGGCGTGTCGCTCAAATACGGCCCATCCAGCCGTGACGGATTGAACTTTATCGAGTTGACCGTTATCGGCAAGGATGGCTACGTACTGCGTTAATCTGAACGAGCAGGAAGGGAACAGGGAAGCATGATGCCGCGTCTGGCAATTCTGTGTCCGGGGCAAGGCGGCCAGCATCCGGCAATGTTCGATCTGCTGCGCGCCGATCCGCGCACGGCGGAGTTGCTGGATCAATGGCTGCCGCCGACAGTCCTCGGGCAACCGCTGGAACGAATACTGTCTGACGATACCCTGCTGTTTTCTAATCTGCTGGCGCAACCGTTGATCGTGGCGGCTACGCTGGCTGCCTGGTTTGCGCTCAAGGATGCCGTGCCTGCGCCGGAGCTGGTGGCTGGCTACAGTATTGGCGAGCTTGCCGCCTATGGCGTCGCCGGTGCAGTGCAGCCGCAACAGGCGATCGGGTTGGCAACGCTGCGCGCCAATCTGATGGACGCCTGCGTGCAGCAATCGCCGCGCCAGGTGCTGTTTGCCGTGAGCGGTGTCGATGTCCGCGCCGTGGCCGCCTTGCTGGCGCCGCTGCAACTTTACGTTGCGATCGAGACAGACGCCGACAGCTGTATCGCCGGCGGCCATTATCAGGATCTCCACCTCATTGCCGACGATATCCTCCGCTTGGGCGGCAAAATCAGTGTGCTGCCGGTGACGGTGGCGTCGCATACACCCTTGATGGACGCCGTAGTCGCGCCGTTTGCAGAAGAACTGCGCGGGCAATTGTCGGTTGATCCGATACTGCCGGTTCTGTCAGGTTTGTCGGGGCAGGTGGTGAACAGAAAAGAACAAGCAATATCGGTGCTATCCAATCAAATGGCACACACCATACACTGGGACGATTGCATGGATGCCTGCGCCGAACATCGGATTACAGTGGCGCTGGAACTGGGGCCGGGTTCGGCGCTGTCGAGCATGCTGCGGGCGCGCCATCCGCATATCGCATGTCGTTCCGTTAGTGAATTTCGCACTTTGCAAGGCGTAGTCAACTGGCTGGAACGGCTTTGAAGTGAACCTGCTGCGGCCTTTGTTCAAACGGCCGCGCTTTTCAAAACTTCTCTGCATCCGGCATCAATTTCAAGAACGCTGCAATAAAGCTTGCTGTCATTGGCGGGGCATCGCGCCGATAGATCAGCGCGACCTCGGAATGGGCATCCGGTTCCTGCAACGGCAGGAAATGCATGCGCGATGAAGACACTTCGCGCATGCTCTCTGGAATGATCGCAATGCCCAGGTTGGCCTCGATCAGGTTCAGCTGTGACGATTTGCGCGAGGTGGCGCGCGCTACTTTCGGAAAGAAGCCGTGGCGCATGCACAGTTCCGCCACAAGGTAGCTGAGGCCGCCGCGATCCTTGTGAGGGACCGAGACAAACTGCTCGTCACGCAGCTCGCCGATGTCGACGCTGTTTCTGGTTGCTAGCCGATGGTTGCTGGAGACGGCCACCACCAGTTTTTCATCAAACAGTTTCTTCGCCAGGACATTTGGAAATTTGCGCAGGATCGGCAATCGCGCCAGGCCGAAATCCGCACGGCCTTCATCGATATCGACAGCCTGATGCTCGGATGGCGCCCTGGAAATGTCCAGCGAGACGCCAGGAAACTGCGTTAGCAGCGCGTTGAACACGTTGCCGAACATTTCGGACAAGGTGACAGAACTTGAGTGCAATATGCGAATCCGGCCTTGTTCGCCTTTGCCGACTTGATGCGCCTGCACGATGGCGTCGTCAAGGTCTTCCAGAATTCTCTTGCATCTTTCGTAAAACAACTGGCCCGCCTGGGTCAGTTCGATATGGCGCGAATCCCGTTGCAACAGGCATGCCTGCATGTCGCCCTCCAGTTCCTTCATCTGCCGGCTCAGCGCCGATTGGGCAATGTACAAACGTTCGGCGGCGCGCGTGTAGCTGCCGGCGTCGACAATTTCGACAAAATACCTGATCTGCCTGAGTGAAATCATTTCTATGCCGTTTTGAGATGGATGCCTGCTGCATTCGGTATTGGCGTTCGTCAATGCCGTGAGGCTACAGTAAAGACATGGGAGGCAAGTGCCGATGCCGAGAGGTCCCGGCGACTCTTGCCAGAGACAGTTTTACCTTGAGCAGATTAAACGGTCAATCAAATAGTTGGACCTTGGGCTGTGCCAGGTCAATGGGGAAAGCATGTTTGAATTTTTGTTAATTGTGGTTGGCGTTGTCGGTATCGCGATTAGTATTTTTGCCAAAGTCATGTTTGCCTGTCGCAGTAACGCATCTGCGACCGAGGATTGCGGCGAGAAGCGTCGACGCGCCAACGCCCAGTTATTTTCCAAGCCGGGACGAGCCGATCCGGGCTAATCGACGGGACGGTGTGCGTCGGTCCCATGCATTCATGCTAAATTGCCACATCGCCGCCAGACATAGAAAAGGAGCTCCAATGCGCCTATTACTTTTCCCCTTGTTGAGTGTGCTGTCCGTCGGCTACGCGGTGGCCGGTACAGATGCAACGCAGCTGGCCGGGGTATGGCAAGGCAAGCTTGGCAATGCCGATATTGTCGCTTGCTTCAACCAAGCCGGCGCCGATAGTAGCAGCGGCAGTTACTACTATGTGCGTCACAAGACGCCGATCCAGTTGATGCAAAAAACTGGACAATCAAGTTGGATGGAGAGTGGCGGTACCGGATCGTGGAGTCTCGGGACTCCCGAGAATGGCCATCTGGACGGCACGTGGCGCGCGCCTAAGGGAGGTGCGCCGCTGGCGTTGGCGCTGACTTCAGTAAGTGGGGGCGGTACTGAGAATGCTTGCGGCAGCGATGCTTATAATCGCGCACTGGAAAGTTTTCCGGCGCTCCAGATTGGCAAGACACAGGACTTCGAAGGCAAGAAATATCGAAATCTGCGTGTTGCCGATGTCGTGACCATTGAGTTGCAAGGATCCGGTGACGGCTTGGTCAAGGTCAATCAGAAACTGCGCGCAATCCTGCCTCGCAAGGCTGAAGATCTTGCAGATTACTTCGCCACGCGGCGCCGCTATCTCAGCAGCATGGGCACGGCTACGGAAGACGAAACTTCGGCAGAGCCGGTGTTCTGGTCTTCGCGCTGGATTACCGTCAATTTCTATCGATGGGCAGCTGGGTATGGTCGAAACGGGATCATGCTCGATTACCGGACGTGGGATCTGCGCACCGGCGATGAGATTCAGCTATGGGATTGGTTTGCCCCGAAATCTGCTGATGGCGGACTGTATCGCGCACTCCCCGAGCGTTTGCAGAAATATCTTTTCAAGGGAGTCGCGATCGACAAGGAGTGCCGAGATGGATACAAAGGAGAAGGGCAATATCGCGTGTCGCTCACCGCGAATGGCATTGAATTCTGGGAAGAAGCCTTTGGTACCGGATGCGAACAGGATTTCGTGATTCCCTACGCAAAACTCGGCCCTTTCCTGACGTCACAAGGCAAGGCGGCGCTGCGCGACCTTGGCGGAATTTGATTTTTTGCCATTAGGACCTTGCTGTACGACGGTGACGGGCGCTGTGTGCGCTGGCGCACGGATTGGTTTCATTTTTGGTGTATCGTGGGTATGGCGACAACGATATCGGCCCGCTGCTAACCTGCAGTTCAAGGGCGGAACGTCCCTTTCCTTCATAGGAGTCCAGCATGAAAATGAAAACAATTGCCACCGCCATCATAGCGGTGAGCTTGGCTACGTCAGGATTGGCATACGGCCAGAACTACGGCGAGCGCAACGATCAACGCAACGATCAGCGCGGTGATCAACGCAACGATCAACGCGGCGACCAGCAGCAACGCCCCGACCGCGGCCACCGGTCGGATCGCGGCATGCGTGATGAGCAGTACCGGGATCAACGCGGCGCGGGCCCCGAACATACTTTCTATCGAGGACAACGTCTACCGCCTGAATATCACAACCGGCAATACGTGGTTGACGATTGGCGCGGCCATCACCTGAGCGCACCGCCGCGCGGCTACCATTGGGTGCAAACCGGTGGTGACTATGTCCTGGTGGCGATTACGACCGGCATCATCCTGCAGGTGCTGCTGGGTAATTGAAACATCCGCAATTACTGAGAAACGCATCCATCCGAGGGTTGGCGGAGGGATGCGTGCGCTTGGCCCAGCCAAGTGTTTTGTATCAATTGGAGGAAGTCATGCATACCGAAACAATTGGCGATTACGAGATCGAGTGTTCTGCATCGCAAGTGCCGGATAGCGAGGACTGGATTGCTAATCTGGTGATTTACGGGCCATCGACCAATCCGATGCACCGTAACGATATTTTTCCATTGCAACGCGTTGCCGTTGACGAAGTGTTTCCGACCGAAGCGGCGGCCGAAGAAGAGGCGCGCTCAGTGGCAATCGCACTGATCGAAAAACAGCGCTAGCATCAGATGTAATATGGCGGGTATTGTCGCGAGACCTGTCAAAGAGGAGATTGAAGATGCAACTCGGCATGATCGGATTAGGGCGCATGGGCGCCAATATGGTGAAGCGCTTACTCAAGGGAGACCATCAGTGCGTGGTGTATGACCTGCACCAGGATGCTGTCAAGGCCATGCAGCAATCGGGCGTGATTGGCGCCGCCTCGCTGGCCGACCTGGTCGCCAAATTACCCAAGCCGCGTGTATTGTGGCTGATGTTGCCGGCTGCGGTAGTTGATGAGAATCTGGCGCTGCTGGCGCCGCTGCTCGATGCCGGCGACATCGTCATCGACGGCGGCAATTCGTATTATCACGACGATATCCGGCGCGCCGCCGAGTTGCAGGCGCGCCAGATCCATTATGTCGATGTCGGCACCAGTGGTGGCGTCGCTGGATTTGAGCGCGGTTATTGCCTCATGATTGGTGGCGAAAAGGAAACGGTACAGCGTCTTGCGCCGATTTTTTCCACACTCTCGCCAGGCGTCGATGCGGCGCCGCCGATGGCGGGGCGGGATAAACCTGGCAGCACGGCTGAACAAGGTTACCTGCATTGCGGTCCGCATGGCGCCGGCCACTTCGTCAAGATGGTTCACAACGGCATCGAGTACGGCATCATGGGTGCGTATGCGGAAGGTTTGAATATCCTGCGGCACGCCAATGTCGGCAAGCAGAGCGGTGAAGTCGACGCCGAAACGACGCCGTTGCGCCATCCTGAGCACTATCAATATGAACTGGATCTGCCGGAGATTACCGAGCTTTGGCGACGCGGCAGCGTGATCAGTTCCTGGCTGCTGGACTTGACGGCCGGAGCGCTGCTGCAGGATCCAAAGCTGGAAAATTACGCCGGCCGTGTTTCGGATTCCGGAGAAGGGCGCTGGACGATCAACGCCGCCATCGATGAATCGGTGCCGACGCCGATCCTGAGCGCCGCATTGTATGCGCGCTTCAGTTCGCGCGGTGAAGCCGGTTTTGCCGATAAGGTGTTGTCGGCGATGCGCCATGGTTTCGGCGGACATCTGGAAAAGCCTGTCAAGCCGAAGGAAGATTGATGAAGCAGGTTTCAGGAAGGTATTCATGGCTATCAGCCCACTAGCAGGCAAGCCGGCGCCATCCTCCATCCTGGTGAATGTACCCAGACTGGTGTCGGCCTATTACACCGAAGTGCCGGATCCGACGCTGGCCGCGCAACGGGTGGCGTTCGGCACCTCGGGCCATCGCGGTACGTCATTCGAGGCCAGCTTCAATGAATGGCACGTGCTGGCGATCAGCCAGGCCATTTGCGCCTATCGTGCAGAGCGGGGCATCAACGGCCCGCTGTTCCTCGGTGTCGATACACATGCGTTGTCGGTACCGGCTTGCGCCAGCGCGCTCGAAGTCTTGGCGGCCAACGGCGTTGAAGTGATGCTGTCGCTGGACGATGAATATACGCCTACACCGGCGGTGTCGCTTGCCATACTCACGCATAACCGTGGTCGTAGCAGCGGCCTGGCCGACGGCATCGTCATTACGCCTTCGCACAATCCGCCGGAAAGTGGTGGCTTCAAGTACAACCCGCCGAATGGCGGCGCCGCCGATACCGTAGTTACTGCCTGGATCGAGGCAAAGGCTAATGAATATCTGGCGGCAGGTCTCTATGGCGTCAAAAGAATGTCGGTCGAGAAAGCGCTGAAGCTGGCGACGACGCATCGCTACGATTTTCTCGGCAGCTACGTGAATCAACTCGATCAGGTCATCGATATGGAGGTGATACGCGGAGCGAACATTCACCTTGGTGTTGATCCGCTCGGCGGTGCCGGTGTGCACTACTGGGCGCGGATAGGCGACCAATACAAGCTGAATTTGGCGGTGGTCAGCAGCGAGGTCGATCCCACTTTCCGCTTCATGACGGTAGATTGGGATGGGCGTATCCGCATGGACCCGTCATCGTCATATGCGATGCAACGCCTGATCGACATGAACGGTCGCTACGACATCGCCTTTGCCTGTGACACCGATCACGACCGCCACGGCATTGTGGCCAACAGCGTCGGCTTGTTGCCGGCCAATCATTATCTCGCGGTTGCGATTGATTATTTGTTCCAGCATCGCCCGCAATGGTCGATGGATGCCGGCGTTGGTAAAACTGTCGTCAGCAGTCAGATCATCGATCTGGTCTGTACACGGCTGAAACGCAGACTCTATGAAACGCCTGCCGGCTTCAAGTGGTTCGCCGATGGATTATGCGAAGGATCGCTCGGTTTTTGCGGTGAGGAGAGTGCCGGTGCATCTTTTCTGCGATTGGATGGCACGGTCTGGACTACCGATAAGGATGGCCTGATACCGGGCTTGCTCGCGGCTGAAATGACGGCGCGCACCGGACACGATCCCGGACAGCTCTATCGTCTGTTGACCAGCGAACTAGGAGAACCGGTCAGCACCAGAGTTGAGGCCCGCGCGACGGCGGCGCAGAAGAAAATGCTGTCGGCGCTATCGCCGCAGCAAGTTCAATGCAGTGAACTTGCTGGCGAAAAAATTCAACATATACTCGCCAACGCACCTGGCAACAATGCCCCGATTGGCGGCCTGAAGGTGGTTGCCGACGGTGGCTGGTTTGCAGCGCGGCCGTCCGGCACCGAGGACATCTACAAGATTTATGCTGAAAGCATGCGCGGCGAGGAACATCTGTCGCACATTGTGACGGAGGCGCAAGCCATCGTTGATGCGGCACTAGGCGCTGACGGAAAAGAGAACTGACGCTACTGCCGGCGCCGCAAGTGCATGCGCCTATTCGCTGCCTGCCGCAGACGGCCTTTCGTATTCCGGCGGTGCCCAGATATGTTTCAGCCGCTGCATCAGGCTGCCGGGCCGGGCCACATCTTTCCACATGTCGATGAATTCGTGGAAATTTAGCGTGAGCGGATTGTGGCTGTGCACCTGGCGCTTGATGCCATAATCCACCGCTTCCTGCTCCTCGACATAGGTGCCGAACAGGCGATCGAAAATGATCAGCACGCCGCCATAATTTTTGTCTATGTAGCAATCGTTGCGGCCGTGATGCGCGCGATGATTGCTGGGCGTATCGAAGATGTATTCGAGCACAGGATGCAGCTTGCCGACGCTTTCGGTGTGGATGAAGAACTGATACACCAGATCACAGGCGTACAGTATGAACACCACGGCCGGATGCACGCCGAGTAATACCAGCGGCATGAAGAACAGCCACCAGCCGGTGATGGGGTAGAGCACCGATTGCCGCATGGCGGTTGTCATGTTCATGTGCTCGCCGCTATGGTGCACCACATGCGCGGTCCAGAACCAGCGCACGCGATGACTGCAGCGATGAAACCAGTAGTAACAGAATTCAACGGCGATGAAGATCAGCGGCACGGTCCAGGCATTGATCGGGATCGTAAAAAAACGATGCTGCCAGAACCAGAATACCGCTGCGCCGACGAAGAGCACATGCACCGCTAGCTCGAACAACTGGTAGCTGCTGCCAAGGGTCAGGTTGGTCAGGATATCTTTCCAGTAAAACTGCCGCGCCATACCGCGCTTGCGCATGACTTGCCATTCGACGGCGAAGCCGACCAGGAACAGCGGCGTCATGCCGATCAGGACGACTTGCTTCCATTCGATATGCGCACCGAAGGTAGTTTCCATCCAGGCAATCAAATCCATCATGTTGCAATACTCCATCGTCATTCCCAGTACCAGGGATTCTAGGACGGAAGAGGTTTCCGCGCTTGACTGGCGTCGACAACTATTTGACAATTCTCGCCATGCGCGAAACCAGGCCGGAACGGCAACTACGGGGCGTGGTCCCCAGCACCTATGTGCGTTTGCTCTATGAATACCTTGCACGGCAGGGTGTGGACGCCGACGCCCTGCTGGGCGAGACGGCGCCGGAAGCGGCGGATCGGGGTCTGGTGCGCTATCCGGTGGAGCGCTGGCGGACCTTGCTGCGGCGCGCCGCCGATCATCTGGGCGATCCGCTGCTGGGCTGCATCTGGGGCAAACCGCCACCCCAGCGCACTTCGGCGTAATGGGTTACGTACTGCTGGCCTGTCCGCAACTGGGTGCCGCGCTGACGCGCATGCAGCAGTATCAGCGCCTGCTGTACGACGTCAATCCGATGCGTAGCAGCATCCAAGGCAGCGATCTGCTGCTCGAATGGGGTGTCGACAATGGCCGTCCGGGCGCGCTGGTCGATGAGTGCGCGATCGCGGCGCTGCTGCAGTTTGCGCGCAACGCCACCGGATGCCGCAACATCGCCGCCGAAGTCTGCTTTGTCAATCCGGCGCCGGCAGACGCCGGCCCTTATCGCGACTGGTTTGGTTGTCCTGTCCTGTTTGACCGGGAAGCGACCACTGTACGGATTCCGTTGGCTTTGCTGGCGTTGCCGCTGCGCCAGCCGGATGCCATTCTGATGCGGGTGCTTGAGCAGCAGGCCGATGCCTTGCTGGCGGAGTTGCCGCCAACCGACGACTTCGAACAGGCGGTGCGGCGCTGCGTTGCGCGGCTGATCCGTTCAGGTGAGCCGGAACTCGAACGGGTGGCGAACGAGCTGCACGTTTCGCCGCGCACGCTGCATCGCCGCCTGGAGGCCGGCGGCACGAACTTCCGGATGCTGCGGGAAGACATCCGGCAGCGGCTGGCTGAACACTACCTTGCCGATCCGCGTTTGCAGCTGGCTGACATCGCGCAACTGCTGGGCTATTCGGAACAGAGTACCTTTACGCGTTCATTCCGACGCTGGACGGGGCTTGCTCCGAACAGCTACCGGCAACAGGTGCTATATCTTGAACAGGAAGAATAGGCGGATGTGCATTACGCGGCTTTCGATACCGGCGACGCGGAGCCAATGCCGCCCGCGCTCATTGACATCAGGCGTTGGGCCACACAGAAGATGAACAGCAGCGCGCCGATGACGATTTTGGTCCACCACGAACTCAAACTGCCATCGAACGCGATCAATGTCTGGATCACGCCGAGTATCAACACGCCAGTCAGAGTGCCCGCCACGTAGCCGTAGCCGCCGCTCAACAATGTGCCGCCAATCACCACGGCAGCAATCGCATCCAGCTCAGTTCCTTGTGCATGCAAGCCGTAACCGGACAGCATGTAAAACGAGAACAAAACTCCCGCCAGGGCAGCACAGAAGCCACTGAACGCGTACACCAGCACTTTGGTGCGGCCGACCGGCAGGCCCATCAGCAGCGCCGATTGCTCATTGCCGCCGATGGCATACACTGCGCGGCCGAAGCGAGTGTAATGCGCCAAGTAGATGGCCAGCGCAAGCATTAGCATGGCTATCACCACGCTGGGCGAAATGAACGCACCCAGAATGCCCAGCCGCGCCTGCGACAATTCCACGTACAACGGCTGATCGATGGTGATTGAATTGATGCTGATCAGGTAGCACAACCCGCGCGCCAGGAACATGCCAGCCAGGGTCACGATGAATGCCTGCAACTTGAAAAAATGGATGAGGGCGCCCATCAACGCGCCGAAGCAGCTGCCGATCAACAGCACGCAAGCAATCACCAGCAGCGGCGGCCAGTGCCAGGATTGCAGCAGGTAAGCAGAAATCATTGTCGTCAGCGCCAGCACCGAGCCGACCGATAAATCGATGCCGCCGGACAGGATGACGAAGGTCATGCCGATCGCAATCACCAGCAGGAAGGCATTGTCGATCAATAAATTCAATATCACTTGCAACGAAAAGAATCCGGTGTAAGCGAAAGATCCCATGCCGAACATCAGGACCAGCAAGGCGACGGTCGCCAGTGACGTGAAGTAGGGGGACGCCAGCGAGGAGCGTAGTATTTTCATTGTTTTTCCTGCGCAGAGGCGCCAAACAGCCTCTTCCATAAATGACGAAACTCCGGCGATTGCGACAGGCATACCGCAAACACCACGATCGATTTCACTACCATGTTGACTTCCGGCGGTACGCCCATCGAATATATCGTGTAGGTGAGTGTCTGGATGATCAAGGCGCCGATGACGCTGCCGACCAGGCTGAATTTGCCACCCGCCAGCGACGTGCCGCCCAGGGTGACTGCCAGGATGGCATCCAGTTCGAGTAGCAGACCGGCATTGTTGGCATCCGCGCTCTTGATGTTGGAGCTGATCAGCAATCCGGCGACGCCAGCGCAGGCACTGCAAAAGATATACACGAAAAATATCAATGCCGCAGTCCTGATGCCGGCCAGCCGCGCAGCCACCGGATTGATGCCGACGGCCTGGATGAACAGGCCCAGCGCGGTCTTGCGCATCAACAGCGCAACGATCAGGAACACGCCGATGGCAATGAACAATGAGAACGGTAGTCCGAACAGGTAGCCGCTACCGAGATAAAAGAACGGCTTGTAGTAGACCGTAATGATCTGGCCGTCAGTCAGCAGCTGTGCCAGGCCGCGCCCGCCGACCATCAGGATCAGGGTGGCAATGATCGGTTGCAGGCCCAGCGTCGCCACCAGGAAGCCGTTCCAGGCGCCGCACAGGATGGCTGCGCCCATGGCGGCCGCTATGGCCCAACCCATGGGAATCTGACTGACATATTGCGGTACGCCATTATGCATTTCGACATTGCCGCCGATCAGTAGCGCGATGACCGTGCCGGAAATCGCCACTACTGCGCCGACTGAAATATCGATGCCGCGCGTGGCAATCACCAGTGTCATGCCGAGTGCAGTCAGTATCAGTGGCGCGGCGCGGTTGACGATATCGATCAGGCTGCCATACAGATGGCCGTCCTTCCATTCCATTCGGAAAAATCCAGGGATCACGAAGAAGTCGATTGCCAGCAGCAGCGCCAGGGCAGCCAGCGGGCGTATCAAAGGATGCCGCAACGTGTGTGACAGGCGAGACGGAAGGGGTTGCGGAGTGTTGCTTGCAGCGCTGCTCAATTCGGCCTCTGAGATGGGTTGGGTGTGCATGGGAGTGCTCATTCGCATTCCCCTGCGATGACTTGCAGTACCGAGTCGTCGTCGAGTTCTCCGCGCAGGTATTCGCCACAAGGTTCGCGGTCGCGCAGCACCAGCATGCGGTCGCTGCAGCGTAATACTTCGGAGATTTCGGAAGAAATGAACAGGATCGCCATGCCCTTGCGGCACAAGGCGATGACGTGGTCCATGATCTCCTGCTTGGCACGCACATCGATGCCGCGTGTCGGTTCGTCGAGAATCAGTATGACCGGATCGGTAGCCAGCCAGCGCGCCAGTAAAGCCTTTTGCTGGTTGCCGCCGGACAGAGAACTGATCGGTGTTTCGATATCCGGGGTTTTGATACCCAGCCATTTCACGTAATCGGCGGCGATTGCCTGTTGCCGCTTGCGCGGAATCACCCGTAACAGGCCAGCGCGCGCCTGCAGTCCGAGAATGATGTTTTCGCGCACGGACAATTCCAGTATCGCGCCTTCCTGTTTCCGGTCTTCGGAGCAAAAGCCGATCCCGGCTGCGATGGCCTCGCGCGGCGAACCAAATTTCCCGAGCGGCTTGTCTTTGATGCTGATGGCGCCGCTGTCCGCCTTGTCGGCGCCGAACAGCAATCGGGCCGTCTCGGTACGACCGGAGCCGAGCAAGCCGCACAGGCCGTACACCTCGCCTGCGCGCAGATCCAGATCCAGCGGAGCGAGGATGCCTTTGCGCCCCAGTCCGCGTGCCTGCAGGACGATTTCTGCGTTGTCGCGCAGGCCGGTGGCGGCATCTGGCGCCTGGACTTCCGACTGCATCTGCGAACCGACCATTTTATTGACCAATTCCAGCCGCGTTAATTCATCTACACGATATTCGCCTTCCAGGACGCCGTTGCGCAACACGGTAATGCGGTCCGAGATGTCATAGGTCTGTTCAAGGAAATGCGTGACAAACAGAATTGCCATGCCTTGTTCCCGCAACTTGCGCAGCACGCTGAACAGCAGCTGTACTTCGGCTTCGTCGAGACTGGAGGTCGGTTCGTCGAGAATCAAGACCTTGGCGGAAACGCTCAGTGCGCGTGAAATCGCCACCATCTGCTGAATCGCCAATGGATATCGGGAAAGCGGAGCCGTGACATCGATGTCAATCTGCAAATCGCCCAGCAGGCGTTGCGCCTGGCGCTGCATGGTTTTCCAGTCGATGGCGCCAAATTTGGTCGGGTAACGGCCAATAAAAATGTTTTCTGCCACCGACAGGTTGGGGCAGAGGTTGACCTCCTGATAGACCGTGCTGATGCCAAGATGTTGGGCTTCCAGCGTGGACGTGGGGCGCACCTCTCTCCCATTCAGGCGTATCGTGCCGTGTTCAGGTATGTGGACCCCGGTCAGAACCTTGATGAGTGTGGATTTGCCAGCGCCGTTTTGTCCCATCAGCGTATGTACCTCGCCTGGGTAAAGACGCAAACTGACATCGCTCAGCGCTTTGACGCCGCCAAATGCCTTATATATGCCGTTCAGTTCCAGTGTCGGTGCGATACCGTTTTTTGCTTGTCGAGCCGTGTTTGTTGCCGTTGTAGCCATGCCGTTGCGATCCCTGGTTTTCCGCACTGAATCCCGGTGAATACAAATTCACCGGATACGAAAATCGCGGCGAACAATTTGATTCGTTCGCCGCTACGTGCGCTCAAACTAGTATGTGCCTAGTATTTGCGATTTGGGAATTCCTTGGCCGCCACTTCAGCCGGGAACACGCCTTCTTCAGTCGTAATGCGCTTCGGCACGGTTTCGCCGGCGACCACCTGTTTGGCGATTTTCATCAGCTGCGGCCCGAGAAGAGGACTGCATTCGACCGTCACGTTGAGCTTGCCGGCCATCATCGCCTCGAATGCGCCTTTGACGCCGTCGACCGATATCACCAGGATGTCGACGCCTGGCTTCAAGCCGGCTTCTTCGATGGCCTGGATCGCGCCGATCGCCATGTCGTCGTTATGTGCATACAAGACATTGATTTTCTTGCCGTCGGTCTTGAGGAAGGCCTCCATGACTTCCTTGCCTTTGGCACGCGTAAAGTCACCGGTTTGCGAGCGGATGATCTTCAGGTGCGGATTGGCGGCGATGGTTTCGGCGAAGCCGGCCTTGCGGTCGATCGCAGGTGCCGAGCCGACGGTACCTTGCAACTCAACGATGTTGATGTCGCCGGCAGGCATGGTCTTGGCGCGTTCCAGCAGCCAGCGCCCAGCACGGCGGCCTTCTTCGACGAAGTCGGAGCCGATGAAGGTGACGTACAAGGATTTGTCGCTGACGTTGACTGCACGGTCAGTCAGGATGACCGGGATCTTGGCGGCTTTTGCTTCGCGCAACACGGTATCCCAGCCGGATTCCACCACCGGCGAGAAGGCAATCACGTCAACTTTTTGGGCGATGAAAGAGCGGATAGCCTTGACCTGGTTCTCCTGTTTTTGCTGGGCATCGGCGAATTTCAACGTGACACCAGCCTGCTTTGCGGCGTCCTTGATCGACGCGGTGTTCGCAGTGCGCCATTCACTTTCGGCACCCACTTGGGAGAACCCCAGCACCAGCGGTTTGTCTGCAAAAGCACTGGAAGCGGCTGCCAGCCCCAGGCCCAGGGACAAGGCGGCGTTCAATATTGATCTGCGTGTGATGGTCATTGCTTGTCTCCATTGGTTTTTTAGTAAGTAAAACGTATTTTTGGATGCGCGGACCATACTAGGAGGGTTGCAAGCAACTATCAAATGAAATTTTTCGCCACAGCAATACATGTTTGGATATCTGTTGGAGTCAGGAGCAATGACGGATTTGCGGCAGCCCCGGGCTGTCGCTTGCCAGCTCAGGAAATGCGCGCAGGCGGAAATAGCTGCCGGTAGTCCTGCTTCAAGCCGCTGTAGCATTCGCAGGCGCGTGCTTCCAGGCCGCGTCGATTCAATATTGTCATGTGTCCGCGCGCATATTGAATCAGGCCATCGCTTTGCAGTTTGGCCGCGGCTTCCGCAATCGATTCGCGCCGCACGCCCAGCATCGACGCGATCAGGCTTTGGGTGACGCAGATTTCGTTGCTTGGCAGCCGGTCCAGTGTCAGCAGCAACGAGCGGCACAGTTGCTGCGGCACGCTATGGTGGCGGTTGCATACCGCCGTTTGCGACATTTGCGTGATCAGTGCCTGTGTGTACCGCAGTAGCAGTTGTTGCAGGGCGCCTCCCCGGTTGAACTCTTCGTTCAGAATGCTTGCCTTGAGACGAAAACCATACCCGGCGCTTTTTACCGTGGCGCGATTCTGGTTCTCGCCGCCGCCCATGAACAATGCGATGCCCGCCACACCTTCGTTCCCGATAACGGCGGTTTCTGCTGAACTGCCGTCTTTCATGTCATGCAGCAGCGACACGATGCTGCTGGTCAGGAAGTAGAGATGACGCATCTGGCAGCCGGCTTCACATACGGTCATGCCCAGCGGCATCGCGACAAATTCCAGATTGGGTAGAAGGCGCTTGAAGTCCTCGGCAGGCAGCGCCGCGAGCAGGTGGTTTTGCAACGGATTATGTCCGTGCAAACCGGCAATCCGTAACGTAGCCAGTTTTTTTTCAGAATCGGCATGCAATTCTCCGCCTATCTTTCTCTCGGGCGGGCCCTTGGTTGCGACATGAGGAGCGACGTCATTTGCCGCTTCTTCGCGCCCGGTCTCAATGCGATTCAGTACGTAAGCCATCTCCGCCTCCTTTGATGATGTCCTGTCAAACCATGGGTCCATCATCGCCGCACGTGCGGCATCGCGGGATCGGCGCTTGCCTGATTCGTTTGTAGGATTGCACCGACACCAGTCTGGGCGGACACATTGGCAACTTTTTAAATGTTGAGAAAACGACATTTCGGCATCGGTTGCTATCGGTTGCTTTCAGTGACGTACGTCGCATCGCATAAAGATCGTTCGCGTATGTGGCCTATCGAACATACAGCGAAACGAAGCGCGTGTAATTTGAAGTCACGACTTGATAAAGAGGTGAAAAAATGAAAACGATGCAAAGATTTCTGACTGGTTCGGCAGTCGTCATGCTGATGTTTGGCTTAAGTGCCTGCGACGGCATGTCGAGGCGAGGGCAGGACACTGCGGTCGGCGCTGGCATAGGCGCAGTCGGCGGTGCTGTCCTCACAGGCGGCAGCGCCTTGGGCACCGTTGGCGGCGCAGCGGTCGGCGGCGTGATCGGCAACCAGGCAGGCAAGCGTTAACTCGCCGCGTCATAAAAAGGCGGTGCGTCCAATGCCAACGCTTGGATGCAAGTCGGCCATGGTTGTTGCGGCGGCAACAGCCGGGCTGCGCCTGCCCTTTCCATAAGGGGGAACTAATTTTCCCTAAAACCGCCATACCTTCCATGCTTCCCCCAAATCGCTACTACAGCACTGCCGCTGACGCATTGTTCCTGGATTTCGACGGCACCCTGGTCGATCTTGCGCCTCAGCCGGAAAGTGTTGTGTTGCCGGTCGGTCTGATGACGATATTGCAACGCCTGCAAAGCGCTGCCGGAGGAGCGCTGGCGATTGTCAGCGGCCGTCCGTTGGAACAGATCGATTCCTTCTTGGCGCCGATGGTTCTGGCGGCTGCCGGCGTGCATGGCGCGGAGCGTCGGCGTGCCGATGGAAGCGTCGTCAGGCAGCCTGCGCCGGATACCGGGTTCTTGCTGGCGCACTTGAGTCCATTTGTTAACGCGCATCCCGGGCTGCGGCTGGAGATCAAGCGCGGTGCGGTGGCATTGCATTACCGGCATGCTCCGCAACTGGAGCAGCTTTGCATACAGGTGATGTCCAGCGCGCTGATGGGGCTGGATGGAGTCAAGCTGTTGCACGGCAAGATGGTGGTGGAAGCAACCAGCGCCGATGTCAGCAAGGGCGATGCAGTTGCCGCGTTCATGCGTGAGCCGCCGTTTGCTGGGCGGCGTCCGGTGTATGTCGGCGACGATATCACCGATGAGAGCGCATTTTCCTGGGCGCAGTCGGCAACGGCTGGCGGTATCGGCATCAAGGTCGGCGAGGGACACAGTCAGGCACGCTTGCGTCTTGCTGACCCCGATGCGCTACGCAACATGCTGCTGGAGGCGCTAGGAGCGGTCAGCAATTGATTGAGGGCGAACGCGCAACAGGCTCGCAGAATCAACAATAAACTCTACCGAGGGAAGTCATGACAAAACCCCCCATTGAACCGCTGGTTGCAGCCACAATCACTACCAATGTGAGCATTGCGCCACCGTCCACTTCAAGTCTCGATCTCGGGGTCATCGGCAATTGCTCCTTCAGTGCGCTCGTCGACAAGCTGGGACGCATCGTTTGGTGTTGTCTGCCGCGCTTCGACGGCGATCCGGTTTTCAACGCTTTGCTCGATCCTAGTGAAAACGGCAGCCTGTGGAGTTTCGAGCTGGAGAATTTTTCTCATAGCGAACAATGGTATGAACCGAATACCGCGGTACTGCACACGCGTCTATATGACACCCTCGGCCAGGGTGTGGAAATTACCGATTTTGCACCGCGTTTCCTCAGCCGCAGCCGTTATTTCAGGCCGCTGACCCTGGTGCGTCGTTTGCAGCCGTTGATTGGGGCGCCGCGGTTGCGCGTACTGTTGCGCCCGCGTTTCGAATGGGGCAGCAAGAAGCCAGACATCACGCGTGGCAGCAACCATGTGCGTTACATCGGGTCGGAGCAGACTCTGCGTCTGAATACCGATGCTCCACTCAGCTATCTGCTGGATGAAACCGCGTTCGTCATCAGCCGTCCTTACAATTTCATCCTCGGGCCGGACGACACGCTGCATGGCGGCATCAACGATACCGCCCGCAGTTTCGAGCAAGAGACGCTGACCTATTGGCGTAACTGGAGCCGTAGCCTGGCGACGCCGCTGGAATGGCAGGCAACCGTGATCCGCGCGGCGATTACGCTCAAGCTGTCGCTCTACGAAGATACCGGCGCCATCATCGCCGCGATGACCACCAGCATCCCGGAAGCACCGGGCAGCTCGCGCAATTGGGATTATCGGTATTGTTGGCTGCGCGATGCCTTTTTCGTGGTACGAGCACTCAATAGCTTGTCCGAACTGGGGACCATGGAAGATTATCTGCGCTGGCTGGCCAATATAGTGGTGCGGGCCGGCGGCGCGCATATTCAGCCGCTGTATGGCATCGGCCTGGAGGAGGCACTGCCGGAGCGGATAATCGATCATCTGCCAGGCTACGACAACCATGCGCCGGTGCGCGTCGGCAACCAGGCCCATGAACATTTCCAGCATGACGTCTACGGCAACATCATTCTTGGCGCCGCGCAAGCCTTCCATGACAGCCGGCTTCATCATCCGGCTGGCATCGAGCAGTTCATGCATCTGGAGGCAGTCGGGGAGAGCGCGTTCAGCCTGTACGATCAGCCGGATGCCGGCATGTGGGAGTTGCGCACGCGTTCGCGCATCCACACCTCTTCCGCGTTGATGAGCTGGGCTGCATGCGATCGCCTCGCCAAGATCGCCAACAAGCTCGAACTGGCCGAACGAGCCGTTTATTGGAGCGAACGGGCCGCCCTGATCGGCGAACGCATCCTGAACGAAGCCTGGAATGCAGATCGCCAGGCTTACGTGGAAAGTTTCGGTGGTCATGACCTTGATGCCAGCGTTTTGCTGATGGTGGAAGTCGGCCTGATCGCCCCAAGCGATCCGCGTTTTATTTCGACTGTCGAGGCTCTCGAAAAGCATCTGTGCGATGGACCCTACATGCGACGTTACGAAGCGCCGGACGATTTCGGCCTGCCGGTAACGGCCTTCAATATCTGTACCTTCTGGCGCATCGATGCGCTGGCGCGGATCGGTCGCAAGGAGCAGGCGCGGGAAATATTCCAGGCAATGCTGGATGCCCGTAATCACCTTGGGTTGCTGTCGGAAGACACCCATCCGGTGACCGGCAAGATGTGGGGAAACTTTCCGCAGACGTATTCGATGGTCGGCATCATCAATTGCGCGATGCGGCTGTCCGCATCGTGGGAAAGCGTGATTTGAACAGTCATCGCAGAAACGAGAGCCCTCATCGCACTGTGCGCTTGCTGGCACGAAAAGGGATTTGCTTATGTCACGCCTGGTTGTAGTCTCCAACCGTATCGCTGATCCGCGCAAGCCGGCAGCGGGAGGGCTGGCGGTGGCGCTAGGCGAAACTCTCAAAAAGACCGGCGGACTCTGGTTCGGTTGGAGCGGCAAGACAGTACCGGACGGCATGCCTGGCGAGGGCAAGCTGAATGTGCATACGGCGGGCACGGTGACATTGGCCGAGCTGGATTTGGCGGAAGAAGACGTCGATGCTTATTATCGCGGCTATTCCAATGGCGTGCTGTGGCCGGTGTTTCACTACCGGCTGGATCTGGCGCACCTGGAGTCGGGCTACCTGAGCGGCTATCGTCGCGTCAATCGTCTGTTTGCCCGCAAACTGGCGCCGCTGTTGAGAGAAGATGACTTGATCTGGATCCACGACTATCACCTGATCCCTCTGGCGGCGGAATTGCGGGCGATGGGGTGCGCCAATCGGATCGGTTTCTTTTTGCACATCCCGCTGCCGCCGCAGCAGATCCTGGCTGCGATTCCTTCCCACGAATGGCTGATGCGCGCATTGTTCGCTTATGACCTGGTCGGCTTCCAGAGCGAAGCCGATTTGCTGAATTTCTCTCACTATGTCCAGGCTGAAGCCACTGCCGAGCCGGTAGGCGTCAGCCAGTTTCGCGCATTCAATAGCACCGTTCAGGCCGGTACATTCCCGATCGGGATCGATGTCGACGAGTTTCGCCGGCTTGGGCAGGCACGCGAAGCGCGCGACACTTATGACACCACATGCAAGGAATATTCGCGGCGCCGTTTGCTGATCGGCGTTGACCGGCTAGATTATTCCAAAGGGCTGCCGCAGCGCATCCGCGCATTCGGGAACTGCTGCGCGAGTACCCGGAAAACCGCCATAGCGCGACCCTGCTGCAGGTGGCGTCGCCGAGCCGGGAAGACGTCGACGCGTATGTCGATATCCAGCATGAACTGGAAAGTTTATGTGGCGCCATCAACGGCAATTATGGTGATCTTGACTGGATGCCGGTGCGCTACATTCATCGCATCATTGCTCGACGTCGTTTGCCCGGCCTGTATCGCGCCTGCGATGTCGCCTTGGTCACACCGCTGCGCGATGGCATGAACCTGGTTGCGAAGGAGTTTGTCGTTGCGCAAGATGAGAGTGATCCGGGTGTGCTGGTGTTGTCCCGCTTTGCCGGCGCTGCCGAGCAATTGAAGGATGCCTTGCTGGTCAATCCCTACGATATCCCTGGAACCGCTCAGGCCATCCAGCGCGCCTTGCAAATGCCGCTGGAGGAAAGACGCGCACGCCACGCCGCCTTGCTGGAGAATATCTGCAGATACGACGTGCATTGGTGGTGCCGGCAGTTCCTGGAGACCTTGGCGGAGATTCGTTGAGGAGTCTGGTGTTAACTGATTGTCAAGCGGCTCAGCACCGCCCAAATTTTGTATTGTTTTTGTATTACTTTCCGCTATCGTTGAAGTCCGTCGGCAGCAATGCTACGCCGTTGCGATGCCTGGTCGCCCTGAGCTTGTGGGCAAGCGCGATCTGGATCTCGATCTTGTGCCCGCGATAAGTGGCCAGACGGTCTTCAGGTTGGGGGCCGGCATAGAACTTGTTATCCAGGCACTCTTTGGTCACATTGCATTTGGCCAGATGGTTGTCGATCACGACAGGAACGACGATGCTGTCGGAAACGGGATCGTGGCTTATCGATCCGAGAAAGGAAATGCGCATTTTCTTCTCTCCTGAGATAAGGGGCGGAGACGGCGTGTGGTGCAGTCAATTGCTGCACGCAAATCGACTTGCTTGCGATGGTAGCTGCGATCGATGGCAACAGATTTAGAAGCTAAGACAGCGGCGCTATTTTGCAAGTTCAAATTTGGATGTATTTGTTTGTTGTGTAGTTGTATCGATCACGTAGCCAGCATTTTTCGCATCTGAAACGCCGTGCGCTGCCGTCGTAGCGGCAAATGCGATTGTGCCGACAGGAGAGATGTATGATGAAGAAAGCCATCGTCGTAACGATACTTGCCGCTCTTTGCGGCTGCTCGGTTCCGCTCGCCCCTGAGGCAAAGCAGGTAAGGCTGATCTCGGACGCAGAAAAGCAGCGCTGTGAATTCATCCGGCTTCTCACCGTCAACCAGCGGGTTGGTCCCGACAAGGCCGGCAATGCGATGAGGTCAATACTCAACGCCACCGCCGCCGCAGGCGGCAACGGATTCTATCTGGTCTCATCATCAACCAATTGGGAAGACGGCGCGACCGTAGTGGGGGAGGCGCTGCTCTGCAATACGGTGATGCAGATCAGTCCATCCAAATAGCCGGGAGCTCTCGTCAGGGCATCGAGACTGCGCAGTCGTTATCGCATCGGTTGACTGCGTCGATTGTTTCGGCCCGCTAATTAACTGCCAGTGCTGCCGGATCCCTGCGGAGCGCTACCCGTTCCGGAGTTGTCGGGACTGGCTGAGTTGCTGGGCGCCGCCGGTGCCATTGGCTTCGATTCATGCGGCGCCGCCATGGGTGGCGCGGTTGTAGTGGACGGAGTCGGCACGTCATCTGCCTTTTTGCAGCCAAGCAGGGCTGTCGTTGCCATTGCAGTAACGATAAGTGTGTGTTTGAGTAGCATAATTTCTCCAAGGAATGGCCAAGGCGTGTCGGGCTGACGGCGCCGGAAAAATAAAAATGAGCCAGCGAATTTTTATTTCTATATGGAGGAAAATCTCAAGCTTGCCGCCTGAAATGCTGCTTTATCGGCGCGCATTTGCCGATTCATCGCTGTGCCCGTCCTGATTGAGGGATGCCGATCTCCCACCATTGCGTCTACGGATTGCTTTGAAATCTGCTTCGGCGGACGAGGCGGGAAGTGCAGTTTAGCCAACTCCTGATCTTGGCACTGCCAGCCCTCATGCTTTTTTGACCCCCGATGCTGTAATAGTTCCCACGCGGTTTTTCAACCGATCGTTGCTCAAATCAACATGGTAGCGGAGGAGGCTTGTCAATTAATTTTTGACCAACATGGCAAGAGCGACGGCTGACCAAAGAGCTGAACAGATGGGCGACGGGCACATTCCCGCGGATTGGCGCAACATAGATGTCAGGAAAACCGGTTGCCGTTGACTAATCAGTAGCGTTGCAATCCGGAGATATTGGGTTCGCAGAAATATGTGTGCTTTGTTCACGGCGGGACGCAATTCAACCAATCTGAAGAGGATCGTCATCATGGACAGCAAACCACAAAAAACAAGGCGTCGGCTGCTGCATGCCAAGTGGCTGGCAACAGGGTTCATAGCTTGCGTGCTCGGCGTCGGCTTGTTGTGCAATCAAGGCGTCGCATTCTCAACGGAAAAGGCCGTAGTGGTGCCGCCGCCTACCGGCGAGGAGCAAGCGCCCGCTGGCGAGCATTCGGCAACGGCGGTGCTGGCTGGCGGTTGCTTCTGGGGTGTACAGGGTGTGTTTCAGCATGTGCGGGGCGTCACTAACGTGGTCTCCGGCTACACCGGCGGCAGCCGCGCGACGGCGCAGTATGAGCGAGTCAGCGAAGGGGATACAGGACACGCCGAGTCAGTGCAGATCACCTACGACCCTACCCAGGTTTCTTACGGCAGGTTGCTACAGATATTCTTTTCGGTGGTGCATGATCCAACCGAATTGAATCGGCAGGGGCCGGATACCGGCACACAATATCGGTCAGCCGTATTTCCGCTCAATGACGCACAACGCAAAATTGCAACCGACTACGTCGGCCAGCTCGACCGGGCCAAGGTGTTTGGCCGCGCCCTGGCGACGCGCGTGGAGCCATACAAAGGTTTTTACCCGGCCGAGACTTATCACCAGAATTTTCTCACCTTGCACCCGGACCATCCTTATATCGTCGTCAACGATCTCCCCAAGGTTGATAATTTGAAGCGCCTTTTCCCTGCGTTGTATCGGGCCCAGCCGGTGCTTGTCAAAGGGTGAACTCCTGTGCAGGATCGGTGCGATCCGCACAGGGTACTGCGGCGCTATAGCTGAACGTTGGTTGTAGCGTTGAACTTGGTGCCCAGATTGGTTTCCAGGTTGCCAATTGCGCTTTCAAGAACACTGAATATCTGTGCCCGGTCGGTCGCAGTACTCAGATCCAGTGTGCCGCTGGCGGACACGCCGCTACTTGCCAAGGCGCTGTTGAATGCGGTTTGCGCCTGTGCCGAGGTGATGTATACCGATTGACCGGTGCCGTTCACGTACGCCAGAGTCTGGAATACGTTGGCAAATACCGTTTCCAGTGTCGCAATGTTGAACGCGACATGATTGGCCGGCGTTGCGAAGGTGGTGGCGCTGGTGGTCGGGATCGGATTGCCGTAGAACTGGTCGAGGTAATAGCGCACCTGATAGGGATACTGCTGGTAAGTGTCGGTCACACCCCAAATGGCGCTGTAAGCGTTGACGGCAGCTACCGTGGCGGCGGTAGCCGTTGCTCCCAGCTTGCTGTAGCTGGTCATCAATGTGCCGTAGTAGCCCTGGTTATAGGCGACGTTCAGCAGCACGTCCAGGAAGTTGTTCGGTAGTGTGGTGAAATTAATCAGCGTATTGTCGTAATACGGCTGCCACGGCGTGACCCAACCGCCTGTGCCTTTGCCGGTGAGGATCAGTGCCACAAAATCGTTGTAATGGAAATACGCGGTCAGCATCGGGCCGTAGTATTTATTGTTGAACGACGGCGGCGTCGCTTTCGTATATTGCTGAGGCGCGGCGGCCATGGTGTAGCCGATGTTTTTCTGGATGGCGATATAGTTGATCAGCGAATGACCAGCCGGCGTGTAGGAGCCGGAGACCATGTCGGCCGCATAATTATTGATCTGATACGGACCGCCCTGGCCGGCGCCCATCACCGCCTGTTGATCGGGCGAAGGATCGATGAGATTACCTGTGTTGACGTACAAGCCGGTCTCGATGTTTTCTTGCAGTAGCTGTCCCATGATCGAGCCGTACAGGTAGTCTTTCTGGAATTGCATGCCTGGGTAGTATTCCTGCACCAAGTGCCCGTACATGACCCCGGCGATGATATTCGACATGATCAAGTCGTTGTAATTGCCGCCGTCGAGGATCAATTGATCTTGTGCTGAACCGGCCCCTAGCAGCAGGTGATAGCTGATGGTGCCGACTGTGCTGCCGGGCGTCGGTGGCGTGACGGGCGGCGTGACAGGTGGAGTGACAGGCGGTGCTGGCGTCCCGCTGCCGCAAGCGCCGGTGGATGTCCATGGTTTGCCGCTGCCACTGCCGCCGCTGTCGGTGGCCGGATTATTCCCCTGGGTCCACCAGTTCGCGGTGTAGTTCGTGCCGTTGTCACTGACGCTGTTGCCGCCGACATAGACGGCATTGGCATTCCAGGCTGTGGCGCACGCCGGCGCGCTGGCTTTTGCGCCAGGGCTTAGTGGTTTCTGGCTGGCATTCGCCGCATCCTGCGAACTGCCGCCGTCGCTGCAACCCGCCAACATGACGCCAAACAGACCAAGCAGCAAGGCATCACCTATTTTTGTTCTCATGCGTTTCTCCTCAATCAAATGACGATGGTTGAGACGCAAGCCGACCGATCGGGATGAATATGTGCAGAACGCCTTGGCCGTTCGATCAAACAGGCAAAAGCGGCCATTTCCCGGGTCGGACAAGCATCCGCGTGATACCTGAACTGCGATCGAGATTGGGGCGCACAACAATGAGCGTCAAGTGGTTTGGGAAATCCGGAGGGGCGACAATACCAGTTACGTTGCGGACGGATTTTCCGGGGCGGGGTGGTGAGGTTGGTTCAAAGCAAGGAAGTTGAAGCATTTTAAAAATTTCCACATGGAAATTAAATTAATCTAGTATCTTCCTCTCTGCCGACTTCGGAAAAGCGGTACGTTGACACATGCCAAATGAACAGCCCGACGACTGATCAGAGGCATACCACTTCCCCGGATTTGCTCATCTGGTCTTAGCCAGGTCAGACGGTCAATTCGAAAAAACGGAGACGATTTCAGGAAAATCGCATTGCGGTGAATGTGGAAAGCGACGAATCCACGGAAGAATGTGGCAATATCCAAAACATTTGTCGATAGGCATGCTTGGCGATGCGTCTCACGGATGTTGGTGAGACGAGGGGCAATAAGCCGAGCGTCGTTGCCAAAAAAGACGTGACCAATCATTGAAGGTTTTTATGCGACCAGCACTTCTCCTGCACAAATTTCTTTGCATCGTTTTCCTGCTAGCCTGCGGAATCGCCTCCGCAAAAGACAGCTATCAAACCTCAGGTAGTTGCGATGGTTTTCCGCGTCTCGATGTGAAGGTTGCCAAGGGCATGTGTGTCGGTCTGGTTGCCGATCACCTTGGTTTTGCGCGTGGCGTGGCGGCCATCGGCCAGGATATCTATGTGCTCGACATGGGCGGGTGGACGAACAAGCGCGGCCGCTTGCTGCGCCTGAATCTGAAGAAAGACGGAAAGCCGGAAGTCTTGTTGAGCAAGCTGGATATGCCGAATGCGATTGTCGCTACGCCGGATAAACGGCTCTTGATCAGTATGGTTGGACGCATCGTCCGCATCGACCCGGCGGCCAAGGATATTGCCGGCAGCATGCAGGATGTCATCGTCAATTTGCCTTCTACCGGGCGTCATCCGCTGTCGGCGATGGTGCTCGGCGCTGATGGTTCGCTGTACATCAATGTCGGCTCTGCCACGGACAATTGCGAAAGCCAATCTGGCAAGGCCGATTTGCCGTGCCCAGAAATTGCCGAGACGCCGCCCCGCGCCAGCGTGCTGCATGCAAACTTGGCGTCTGGTCAACTGCCGCTGGATGCACGCGCTGTGCAGGTCCATGCACGCGGCTTGCGCAATAGCATGGCGCTGGCGATCAGTGCCGATGGCAAACTGATCGCCGCCACCAACTCGCGCGACAATATCAATGTGGTAGATCCCAAACTGTCCGACGCGGCGCTGCCGCACGATACCCTGAGCTGGCTGGTTGGCGGTGCGGATTATGGCTGGCCGTATTGCTTCGACATGCAGAGGGCCAGCCCTGAATATGCTGGCTTTGATTGCAGCAAAAAGACCGCGCCAAGCCGGCTGCTGCCGGCCCATGCCGCGCCACTCGGCATGCTGATCTACAACGGCAAAAGCATGCCGGCATTGGCTGGCCACTTGATCATCGGTTATCACGGCTATCGGGATACCGGTCATCGGCTGGTCAGTCAGGCGCTGAACGCAACTTATCAGCCGGTTGGCGAACCACAGGAAATCATATCGGGTTGGCATTATCGCGCGGGCGGGCATCCGATGGGCGCGCCGGTGGCGCTGGCGACACTAGATGACGGCAGCATTGTCATTACCGAAGACCGCAATGGCACTTTACTGCGCTTGGCCCCCAATTGACGAGCACTCTGACGGATGACGACTTCGGCTAGACGTACCGGTATCGGCTTGCTGTGGCTGGTTGCAATCTGTCTGCCATTGACGGTACGAGCCGAAACCCCGCAAACGGTCTACTTGCCGGCGTGAGACGGTAAGACCGAATTGGTTGGCTATCCTTTAGCGCTGCGTTAGCGTTCTACTCAGGCTGCGGTCCACGTTCGTTGTTGTCGCAGAACTACCCGGTTGATCGCAAGATGTGGGTGTTTCTCGGCTCTGCGGATGAAGAGGTTTCGCCAACGATCTGCCGCAGCGTTCTGAACAAGGCGAATGCCGCCCCAGGCATGCTGGATGTGAGTTGGTACGATGGGGCCACACACGATTTCGATAATCCCGGGGACAAGCGCCAAGCCATCGAAGCCAACCGTAAGGCCAGGGATGACTTGATGCAGCGCGCCGCCGGGCTGCTCGACAGAATTCCCTGAAACTACGATAGGTACACTGGCAAGGTTTTCTCCTGGCAAGCAGGTATCAACCGTTCAGCACCGATCGGCACACATCGACGATCGCTTTTCCACACTGGTGCATTTCTACTTCCGAGATCACCGGCATCACGGTCAGCCGTATCTGGTCCTGTCCTTGCGATACGGCTGGATAGACTATCCCAAGTACATAGACACCGCGTTGGTAAAGTCGCTTTTGTATCTCGAACAGTGCCCGTTCGTTGCCGACGATGATGCGCTGCACCGCACCGGGGGCACAGTTGGGATCGGTGTCGATTCCCATTTCTTGAAGCTGGTGTAAGTAGTCGCGCAGTATCCCGATGTTGCGCCGTTGCTTGTGATACATGCTGCTAAAGGTGTTGCTTGCAGAGCTTGCTATGGTTGCGGGAGTTGCGGCATTCATTTGCCGCAGTACTTCGGATGCGGCGGCAGCGATCGATGGCGGCACGCCGGACGAAAACACGCGATTGGTCGTATATTCATAGCTTGCCTCTTCGGCTAGCGACGCGTTGCAGATGATATAACCACCTTGCGCGCCGACCGCTTTCGCCAGCGTACCGGTGATGACGTCGATGCAGGTTGGATCCATATTCCAGTGATCCGCAGTTCCGCGGCCGGACGGGCCGAGTGCACCAAGCGCGTGCGCTTCGTCGATCAGCAGGCGGCATTGGTAGCGGCGTGCCAGCTCCACCAGCTTCGGCAGGTTGCAGACATGGCCGCTCATGCTGAAGATGCCGTCGCTGACTAGCAACCTGCGGCGTAGCCTTTCCGGATCAGTGCGATCGAATTCGATGAGCTTTCGTTCCAGTTCCTGCATGTCACCGTGTTTGAAGCGCAGCACGCGCGCTTGCGAAGCGGTGAAGCCCTGCATCAGCGTCATGTGGCTTTCGGCATCGGCAAAGATGGTGTCGCCACGGCCGACCAGCATCGGCACCGCGGTGATATTGGCCATGCTGGCGCTAATGGTCAGGAACGCGGCTCCGCCGCCGGCCGGGCGATACAGCTTGAGTAATTCTTCCTTGACGTGCTCATGATGCAGGGTTTCGCCCGACAAGGGGCCGAGTCGTATGAGCCGACGCCATGCGCATCGATGGCGCGGTGTGCAGCGGCGATTGTCTCAGGCCAGAAGGAAGCACTCAGGTATGCGCAGCCGCAGAGTACGAATACGCCATCAACATGCGAGGCTTCGGTGCCTGTATTTCTTACCGACGTAGTTGTCTCGGAAAAACCTGGCGACGGCAAGTGCCTGACCCAGGCACCCTTAGGGCCCACCGAGCTCACGCGCAAGCGCGACAAATCAGCTCCGACTTCGGCCGCTTTGCCATAACTGTCTGCCATGCCGCGGGCGCTGCGCGCAAAAAAATTATCTGCTGGGGCAGAGACGACTTCGTTGGCGGCGGCATCCGCAGTGTCGGTACTCAATGTCAATTCCTGTTCCATTTGCAGTTCCTTTCGTTTTGGCTGCGGTGCGAAATATTTGAGATTGAAGCTTGCTACTGAGGCTTCCACCGGAGATCAGTGCAATTTTGCCGATCAGGTATGTCGCTATTAATGCTTCTCGTTCTATCAGGCACATTAAGAAAGGCGCCGCGTTAATCTTGCGGGGCATAGCAAGCTTATTTGCCTGGAGACGCTTTGCTGAGGGAGGGGCGATTGAACGGTCTAATTTGACTCTTTTGCAGATTAAGCCAATCAGGAAATATTCTCACCTGGCAATAGTGATAGTTGTGTATAAAAGATAATGATCTGCCATGTGGGGAGCACTGCTAGCTACGCATGGCCAACGTGTAGAGTCAGCAAATCCTGCTCTTTCGCGCTGCAAAGTGTCTTAAAGAAACGCGATACCGCTCTCAATTTCCTGCGACCACAATTGATCACCATACCGGGCGCTGCCATTCCCTATCCCTATGGCGGCAAGTCGCGCGTGATTTCCGTGGACCTCGATACCAAGGCCATGCTATCGAAAGGCCTGACGCCGACCGATGTGGTGAATGCCGTCAACGCGCAAAACCTGATCCTGCCTTCAGGCACGGCCAAGATCGGCGTCACGGAGTTCAACGTCAGCATGAACGGCTCGCCGGATACGATTGCCGGCTTGAACAACATCCCGGTGCTGAACAGCGCCAGGCCGTGCAGATCAACGGTCAGCAGATGCTGACCGCGGTCTACCTGGTCAAGGCGCTGGGCTGCGGTTGGCAGGGGGATGTCATGCAGGTTGCAAAGTAAGATGCACTAGCGCAGCAGCGGCGTGACGATTCGCTCCAGCCGTTCAGCGGTCCAGACCGGCTCCTTGTCTTTCCAGCCATTGTCGACCAGCACGCCGTCACGGTCGATGGTGAAGTTGACCGGGATGTGCCAGATGCGCCCATAGTCGCCCGCCCAAGGATTACCCAGTAAGCCAACCGGGAAACTCAAGCTTGCGGCGACTTTTTTCACTTCCGCCAAATCGTCGGGACTGTCCAGGCTGAACCCCAATACTTCGAGGCCTTGCTTGGCGTGGCGCGCAGCATAGGCCGAGAGCAGAGGCAGCTCTTCGCGGCATGGTCCGCACCAGGTTGCCCAGAAAGTCAGGATCACCACTTTGCCCTTGAGGTCGCGGCTGTCGATACTGCGTCCGTCCAAGGTGTGGAGGACCAGCTGCGGCGCCGGTTTGCCGACTTCCAGGTTATTCGCGCTGGCCATCGGCAACCAGCCGAAAATGCTTAGCCCAAGCCAGCAGGCCAGGGCGGCACGCAGCCAGTGACGACGTGCCGCGAAAGTCGCAACTGGGGCGAGCAGCATGTTTTTGGCATCAGAACGCATAGCTGACACCTACGTTGCCGGTCCAGCGCGGAAATACTTGGTAACCATCGAGCCGACTATAAATGGCGCGCTGCACGAAGGCATACACATGCGTGTTTTTCAACACACTGAAAGTAACGCCGGGACTGAGATAGGCGACGGTGCCGGCAGTATCGGTAGTGTCGGCCAGGGCGCCCTGGTCGGCGCTCTTGCGGGAAATGTTGACTTGCAGTTGCGGCACCACGTCTGGATTGGCTTCATAGCGCAAGCCAAAACTCACGGTGCTGGTATTGCCGGGACGATAGTCGCCGCCAACCTGGTCGAGTTTCGTCATGACCGCCGCCTGGAACTGGCCGTTGATGAACGCATCGAAATCCTGGCTGACCGGCTGGAAATAATAAGCGCCAAGAATCAGGTCAGTGCTGCCGGTGCCTGGCTGCAGGCTGGTGTCGAGCGCCTGGCCCGCGCCGGCGTTGGGGCCGCTCGAAAAGAACACCGGATTACGCCCGACGGTTGCGCCGGTGAGGACATTCTGGCCGCCGTAATTCCCGGTCGGCAATTTAATGCCGAACTGCACGCCCAGATTATGCGTCGGCAAAAATCCCTGATAACTGGCCAGCAGTTTGATGTCACCCAAGCCGCTACTGTTGACGCCACTGATATTGGACGAGTTGAGCTGGTCGCTGGTGGCGTTGCCATAAGTGGTGTGGCTACGGTCGACGTAAGGGATGATCGCGCCGAAATTCCAACTGGCGTTCGGCGCGTAGTTGATACCCAGATTGATATAACGATTGATCGTCTGTTTTTCTACTTCCTGTGCACCGCCGGCATCGTTGATGCTGGCTGGCCGCGTATTCGGTACTGCGCTGGAACCATAGCGCAGTTGATTCTGGTTGATAAAGTTGTATCCCAAACTGATGCTCCAGCCTGGTTCGGCCGAGTAACCGGTCGCCGCATCGGTGCTCAATGAGCAGCCGCAGGTGGCGCATGCGTAGGCAGCGCCGGGCAAGAACACGCTCGCCGCCAAAGGCAGCGCATAGCGCAGCATTGCGCCTTTTTTCATCAACATCATTTCTCCGATTCATACAAAAATGCGCGCATGCGTCCATCTTGGACGTCGATGCGCATTGGTTTTCTGCCAATGTTGCCGAGGCAAGAAGCCGCCCCTTGCCGTATCGCGATCAACACTGCGAATCAAAAAGGCGGACAGAAACAGAAGAATCAGGAAACAGCAGGAGGGTCGCGCGGGCGCCCGGAGGGGAAGATGGCGATCGGAATAAATGCAATCGGCTCCGAGACATGGGGAGCAACGAAGGTCGCATTCGCCAAAGCCTGCGGCGGCGCAAAGATGGTGGCGGCGACATGGTGCGAAAAGAAACTGCAATAACCGCAGGCATCCATCTGGTCATGCGACCCGGAATGGCTGCCGGCGGAATGTTCATGGACGACAGAAGAGCAAACGATCTCAACCGGTTCCTTGGCGCGCGCCGAGGCAATCAGCTGACATGTCAGTGGCGCAAAGACGACAAGCAGCATGGCAACCAGGCCAAGCCATGCGACTGCGTGTTTGTGAATTCGGAGCTTCATATTCGGTGGGAAAAATGTCTATACGGATTTTACGCCGATTCGGGGAAAAGACGGTTGCCGATTGCGCAGGGATCGTCTGTCGCCAACAGCGGACTCGGTCATCGACGGCAGTGCATCAAAGCAAATCGCATGGCCACGGAAATAATTTGCTGCAATCGATATTTACAGGAGAGTTCATTGCCTTGCAGAAATTTAATGATGTTGATAAGCAACAATTTGTCAGAGATTGAAAAATCTTTCTCTTTTCTAAAGATTTCTTTATGAAAACATGATGCCATTTTGTAAAATCCTGCCTCGGGGAAATAATAAAGAAGGCAACAAATGGGGAAGTACACGGAATCTGCAAATGGCCATCCGTCGGCACTACAAAAACACATGTGTACACACCACAAGCCAATCGCTCTATTGATCGGTTTGTGGTTGGGAACATCAGGTCAGGGATGGGCTGCCGGTATCGTCGGCGACGGTGGCACGGCAACAAGCGTCAGCACAGCGAGCAATGGCAGGCAAACAGTCAATATCGCCCCGGCGGTGTCGGGCGTTTCCCATAACACCTACAGTCAGTTCAATGTCGGTCAGGCAGGTGCCAGCCTCAACAACATCGGCGTCAATGCCCGGAACATCGTCAATCAGGTGACCAGCACCAATCCCAGTCTGATTCAGGGTGATATCACGGTTCTGGGACCACGTGCCAACGTGATTCTAGCTAATCCCAACGGGATAACAGTGAATGGCGGATCGTTCGTCAATACCGGCAATGTCGCCTTGACCACGGGACAAGTATCGTTCAACGACTTTATTCCGGCGCCTGGCCTGACCCAACGCAATATTGTGTTGAATACGAACCAAGGCCAGATCGTCATCGGTCCAGAGGGGTTGAGCGGCGCGATGCTGAATCTGGAATTGATTGCCAAGAGCCTGGTGGTGAATGGGCCTGTGGTCAACTCTTTCAGCGGCAGTTCCGCCGGAATCCGCGCTGTTGCTGGCGATAGCCATGCAGAGATCGACAGCAGTGTTTCCCCAACTGACAATCTGACGCCGTGGATCAAGTACTCCTCGCCGAACACCAAGAATGCCGTTACGGCGATAGACATCACGCCATTGGGTAGTTTGACCGCTGGGCGCATTGAATTGATCGTCACCGATCAAGGAGCGGGGGTGCATCATGCCGGCGCGATGTATGCCAATGTCGGCGATTTTTCAGTTTCTGCCAGTGGCGATATTCAGTTCGCTGGCGGCAGTATTGTGGCTGCAGGCAACCTGATCGTGGCGACGCCGGGGTTGAATGCCGCAAGCGGCGTGAATGGCAATCCGTCATTGAGCGCCAATGGTAACGTCGACATTCGGTCCAGCTCGGTGCAATTGTCGAATGCCATTATCACCGCGGGCAGTCCGAAAATCACGCAAGGCGGCAATATTCTGCTCGGTATCCAAGGCGCTGCAACCACTACCGATACAACCATAGCCAACAGCAATTTGACTGCAACCGGCGGTATCGGTGTGTTCAATCATGGGCACGCTCTGCAAGTTGGCGCCAGTACCTTGAATGCGGCGCAGAACGTATTGCTCAACGCCGATAGTGTCAATCTGGTATCGGGGTGGAATGGTCAGGCGGCAGCACCGACACAAGTCAACTCACACAGTGGCACGGTTGCCATTACTTCGCCTGGGGCATTGCAAATGTCCGGTGCCCAGGTGAATGGCACGGCGGGCAGCCTCGTTGATGTCTCTAGCCTGACGCTGGCGGCGTTGCATAGCCCGGATGGCAGCAGTGTGCAAAGGGCCGGGCTGCAATCGGCCGGCGGCGTGGTGACGGTGACGGCAACTGGAGCGATCAGCGTCACCGGTTCCGATCTGCTGGCGGCGACCGACCTCGTGACCAATAGCGCCGGTTTCGTCTTGCAAAGTGATGGCGCATCCGGTTCTACCGCCGTTGCTACCAACGGCGGTGTGGTCATCAATAGCAGTGCCGATGTTCTGAACAGCGGAAGCCTGATTCAGGGAAAAATGCGCAACGGTGCCAATGCTGCTTCGTTAGGAGCTGTGACGCTGACAGCGAGCGGCAATATTCTCAATCAGTCGCCGGACGCGAACACATTGGCTGCGATATTTGGCGTGAGCGACGATGTGAACTTGAAAGCTAACGGCAATATCGTCAATCACTATGGTCGTATCCTGACCAACAACGCTTTGTACATCAGCGCATTGGGCGACGTCAGCAATATCGTCGACAAGCAAGCCGGCAGCAATAACGAACAGCCGCAGAGCAGCCAGAGTCAGGGTACACGCTGGCTCTTCCTGACCAAGAGCACGAATAATTTTTCTGTCGACTACGGTCAACTGGATAGACCTGATCAATTGTCCTATCTGGTTTCCTATGCGGGAACCACCATGAGCGGCCGCAATGTGCTCAATCTCGGCGGTGTGATTCTTGCCAATGACGCCGGCAATATCACTATCAATGCAACCCAGTCTTTCCAGAATGCCGCCCTGTTTTCCGGGCATGCGCAGTTTCAGCGCAGTTGCCTGATCATTTGCCACAGCAGTGCATCAAGCACGGTGCAAAGCGTTGGCGGCAACATCAGTGCTGGCAATAATATCCAGATTACTGCCGGAACTACGGCCAGCAATATTGGCGGCACCGTCACTGCGGCAGGCGGCAACCTGACCGTTACTGCACCGACGGTGTTGGCGCAAGGTGTACTCGGTTACCGAGCCTATGAACAGGGAAAGGGATTTAAGTCGTGGTTCGGCGACACCTGGGCGCAACTTTATGCAATGGATGTCGGCGGCAGCTGGATGGCCAATGTCGGCAAGATCGTCATCAACGGCCAGGAAATCATCGATGGCGGTTCGTTTAACGGCGCCGGCGGCGTCACCGCGTCAGGTGGCGTCCTAACTCTAAAGAATCCGCAAAACGATCCCGTTACGATTAACCGTCATCTCGGCCTGATCAGCTGGTTGTGGCATTAAAGGCAAATGATGCGATACGTTTTTTATCCGCGTTTGCGGTCATCTATGCTGGCGACGGCACTATTATTCATCGGCTCGGTCAGCATGCTGTCGGCGTGGGCGCAACAAGCGCCAAGGATTGAACAAGATCCGGCTCAACGCTTGCTGCAGGAGCAGAGGGACCGCGAGCGTGAGCGCGCATTGAATCAGCCGCCGCCGCAGATCAGCGTCGCTCAGCCGCCGCCGCAAACGCTGCCGGCCGGGGTGGATATTGAATCGCTGCCTGATGTTGAACCGACGTTCAAGATAGATCGCATCGATCTGGTCGGCAATACTGTGCTGCCGACGGCGCAAGTGGAGGAGATCACCCGTCCGTTCATCGGCAAGCACTTGGGCAGCAATCGTATCAATCTGCTGCTGCGTCGTTTGACGGAGGCGTTTGTCGCGCGCGGGCTGATTACGACACGTGCCTACCTGGGAGAGCAGAATCTCAAGGACGGTAAACTGATCATCACCGTCATTCCAGGCAAGATCGAGGAAATCAAACTCAACGGCATGCCGTTGTCGACAGCAAAGGGTTATGCTGCATCCGGCCCGTTGCAGGGCGGTGGCTGGCTGACTGATCGCGGCGTGTTGTTGGCCATGCCCACGGCAGTTGGGGAAACGCTCAACCTGACCGATCTGGAGCAGGGCGTCGAGCAAATCAATCGTCTGCGCCGCAACAGGGCTGAAATGCAAATCCTGCCAGGAACAACGCCTGGCAGCTCCATTGTTGCCCTCGCCAATCAACCTGGCGATCGCTTCTGGTACACCGCCGGAGTGGATAACTATGGCAGCAACCAGACCGGATTGGTGCGAACAAATCTGATTGCAGAGGCTGACAACCTGCTTGGTCTACAAGAGATGTTCTCCATCAGCTACAGCGGTAGCCTTGATACCAATGCGCTGGTCGGTTCCATCACGCTGCCGATTGGCTATAGCACCTTCAGCTATACCGGAGCGATCTCCGAATATCAAAACCTGGTTGGCAGCACGGCGCTTTTGTATGGCAATAGCACCAGCCATACCTTTGGCTGGAACTATGTTCTATCGCGTAGCCAGGCGGTAAAAAACGCCATGGATGTGACACTGTCAAGGCGCAAGGTCGAGCGCAATGTCAATGACTTTGAACTCGACCCACAGCAATTAACCGTATTGCGCATTGCTGCAAATACCTTGCATCGGTTTGCCTTTAATGACCAACAGGCGAGTTGGACGCTGGATGCCGGTGTCTCGCAGGGATTGCATGCGTTGGATGCCAGTTGTGACGCTCCCGGTATCGCCAGCGGCGACGCACACAGTCAGTTCACCAAGATCGACGCCACGGCAACCCTGTCGCTGCCCATGGGAAAACTCGGCTCGACCGCATGGAACTGGCGCGCGCAACTTAATGCGCAGTGGAGCAAGCAAGCCTTGTTCGGATCGGAACAGATTTTTGCCGGGGGCATGTCATCAGTGCGCGGGTTTCAGGAAGGCGGCGGCACCAGCGGTGATCGCGGCCTGACGTTACGTAATGACGTGGCGTGGGTCAACACGCCCGAATTTGCCGGCGTGCACTTCGAACCCTATGTGTTCCTCGATATGGGGCGGACCGAGCTGATTGCGCAGAGAGCGTACCAGCAACTTGTCGGTGCCGGATTTGGAACACGCATGCAAGCCGTGTTTGGCAAGCACCGGCTGACAGGTGAAGTCCTGTTGGGCCGTGCATTGGCACAACCCGATGGATTGCCGCCGAAGAGCACCTTGTTACTCGCCAGTTTGAACTGGTCATATTGATTCTGTCATTCAAAGCAAAGAGGAAAAGCCATGTTTTACGCATCCACATACCGCCAACTGCAGCCACTGTTCGTTGCATGCAGCCTCGCTGCCGCGATGGTCGCACCGATTGCGCATGCGCAAACTGCAACTGCACCGGCGAGTGTCGCCGCGCCGGCCAGCAATCTGGGGCCTGGCGTGATCGCCAAGGTCAACAATGTAGCGATAACTGAAGCGCAGTTGCTGCGTGCGGTTCAGCAATCCGGTTTGCCCGATAGCCTGAATTTGCGGGCTGCGTTGAAAAGCCAATTGGTATCGCGGGAATTGTTCCGCCAGGAAGCAGAAAAAAAGCACATTTATGACAACCGCCCTGAGGTCAAGCAAGCCATGCAAGAGGCCAAGGATGCGGCCATTACGCAACTGTATTTGCGCGACGCAATCAAGCCGGCGCCTGTCACCGAACAGCAAGTGCAGGCGCAGTTCGACAGTATCGTGGCTAGCCTGGGCGACAAGGAGTACAAGTCGCGGCTGATTCAGGTGGGCGATGCCGCCACGGCTGCCGATGTATTGGCCAAATTGAAGGCTGGCGCAGATTTCGGACAATTGGCGCAACAGGTGAGCCTGGCGCAAAACAAGGTACGCGGTGGTGAACTTGACTGGATCAGTTTCAAGACCCCGGCACAAGAAGGGCATACGCAGAATCTGCCGTTGCCGATTGCCCAGGCGTTGGCAGGGCTGCCGGTAGGCGGGTTGACGCCGACGCCGGTGAATTGGAACAACACGTACTTCATCCTCAAACTTGAACAGGTCCGTCCGACGCAAGTGCCGAAATATGACGACGTGAAAGCGGTTCTGCGGCAGCAGCAGGAAGCCACGGCACTTGAAAAAGCCACGATTGCCGTCGTCAGCAATCTGGTCAAGCAGGCCAAGATCGAACAGTAAGTGTAGGTAATACCGTAGTTGGAACGTTGTGATTTTTGCCGTCGCAGTCATAGCGTAAAAAATAAAAAATCAGGGAAAAGTATGAATCGCTCGCTCCGTCAATTGCTGTTTCGTCTGGATCAATCGCGTCTGTCGATATCGTTGCGCCGCAGTGGCCTGCAGGCCGATCGTTTGGTCTCGACGGAGCAGAGCATCATCGGTCTGTCGCAGGACGGCGCGCCCCAGGTACGCGTTTGGCAACGCGTAGTTGCAGCGATAGTTGCTTTTACGTTATGGCTGGCTCCTTTGCAGGTGACTTGGAAAAACGCGACGCAATCTGCGGCTCAATTGGGCATCAGCGGCGATGTGCAGCGAGCTGGAAATTCGGCGGCGGATTGGCAATTTTTTACCGGACAGTTGAAACAGAGTTTGGCGAAAGCGCAGCAGGACGGCAACTGGGCGCCGCTGCAGGCGCAGATCGAACAGAAAATGCCGGGCTTTACCCGTGTGCTGGCAGCCAGGATTGCAGCAGCATTGCCTTCCATGCAAATTGGCCTTCATGGCGCCATGGCGGCGCCGATCACCGATCCCAGCGCACCGATACGCTTTCAACCGCAAGTTACCAGTAGCACTGGCGTCGGCGGCAATGTGCCAGTGGTCAATATTACCCAGCCGAACGCCAACGGCATTTCGCTCAACCAATACAGTCAGTTCAACGTCGATGCGGTCGGGTTGATACTTAACAACAGCATGACCGCAGGCGGCAGTCTGTTGGGCGGTAACGTCGCGGCGAACCCTTTCCTCAACGGTCGTACGGCAACCCAAATCATCAACCAGGTCACCTCGCAAGGTGGCCCGAGCAATATCGCCGGAACGATAGAGGTTTTCGGTGCTCCGGCCTCGGTCATTGTGGTCAATCCAAATGGCGTGAATTGCACCAGTTGCGGCTTTGTGAATGCGCCGCATATCACCTTGAGTACCGGGACGCCGCAGTTCCTGAGCGGCCCGGGCGGCAGCGCCACCTCGTTCGACAATGCGGCGGCGTTGTCCTACAACGTCCAGGGAGGCCGGATTCAGATCGAAGGCGCGCCTGGTGCAAATGGCACGCCGGGTGCAGGTATCGAAGGAACCGTCGGCGCAATCGATTTGATCGCCGGCAGCATCGGCATCAATGCACCGCTTTACGCAGGTCAGCAAATCAATTTGATCAGTGGTCAGCAAGTTGTGGCGCAAGCGCAGCCGGGACAAGGCCGTGCCGGTAGCGACTATCAAGTCAGCAGCAACGGCGCCAATACTGCCGCCAGCAATACGTCAGCACAAAATGGTTTGCAAATCGATGCCAGCGCATTCGGCGCGATGACGGCGGGGCAGATCAAGGTTATTGGCACCAGTCAGGGACTAGGCGTACGCAACGACGGCACCTTGACCTCCAGCGTGGGGGCGCTGTCGATAGATGCCAACGGAGATGTCCGGGTTGGCACCACTTATGCGCAAACCACGGTCGGCGTCACGACGAGCGGCAATGTCATCGCTAACGGCGACAGCCTCGGCGAACAAGCTGTTAACATCGCAGCCAACGGTAATGTGCAAGTCAACGGCAGCATCCAGTCGCAGCAAAACGTCAATCTGCAAGCCGGCGGCAATATATCCGGTACCGGCGGCGCGGTCGCGAACACCATTACGGCGAGCGCCGGCAACTCGCTCAGTTTGGGCGGCACCGTCCAGGCGACCAATGCGCTGAATCTTACTGCGCAGGGACACGATGGCACAGGGGACATTACCCTGGGCGGCAATGTAACAGCTCCGAACCTGACAGCGATCAATGCGGCGCGCGACATCACCATCGATGGCAGCATCACCAGCGCCACCACCTTGGCGCTGGCGGCGACACGCAATCTGACGATCAATGGCACCGCCGGATCGATTGGCGATTTGAGCCTGAAGGGGCAGCAGGGTAGCGTCATCACTACCGGCAATGTGGTCAGCTCCACCGGCAACGTGAATGTCGTGGCAAATACAGACGCCAATCTGGGCGGCCAGGTCTATGCGGCGCAGAGCGCCCAACTGCAAGCACAGAACGGCAGCATCACCGTCGGCGGTACGCTGGCAGCACAACAGCAGGTAAGTGCTACAGCTGCCAACGATATTGCTTTAGGCGGCAGCACGCAATCCGGCGCCAACACTAGCATCACGGCCACCAACGGCAGTGTGGCGTTGAACGGAGATTTGACCTCAGGTGGTGTGGTCGGCGTCACTGCAGGACAAAACATTACCGGTACCGGTAAATTAACCGCTCAAACCGATACGACGTTAACTGCCGGGCAGGGCATCGCCATCAGTGGCGCCCTGCAGGCCGGCGGTAATCTGAATGCAACAGCTGGCAGGGATATCTCGCTGGCGGCATTGACAGTCGGCGGCAACAATGGCGGCAGCGCCAAGCTGCAAGGCGCCAATGTCACGCTGTCCGGCCCGAGCGTGGTCGGCAATGCCAGCGGTGGCAATCTGACCATCGACGCCAGTAATGATGTGAGCTTGGGTGGTCAGACGCAAACTACAGGGCTGCTGCGAGTCACGGCCGGACGCGATATCAGCGTCAACGGCGGCACACTCTCCAATAGCTCGACGGCATTGAATGCGAATCGCAATCTGGCCGTTGGAGGCGCTGTCATCGCGCTGGGAGATATGAACCTGACCGCGCAGAGCGGAACACTGAAGACTACCGGTAGTGTGCTGGCAATGTCCGGGTTGACGGCCAAATCAGGTGGCGACTTCAATCTTGGCGGACAAGTCTATGCACAGAACGCAGCGGTCTTGCAGAGCCAGAACGGTAGCCTCAACGTTAGCGGCGATGTCAATGTACAAAGCAGCTTGCAGGTAAGCGCGGCCAATAATGCCACGCTGGGCGGTACCACTCAGGTTGTGGGCGACACGGCAATTACGGCAACATCCGGGGACATCACTCTGGCCGGTAACCTGGCCGGACACACTGTGGGAACCCTGGCCGCAGGCGGCAGCATCAACGGCGCCGGCAATACGCAATTCACGCAAGATCTCACGCTCGGCGCGGCCAAGGATATCGCCTTGGCGGGCACGGTTGGCGTTGGAGCGAATCTGAATGCGACTGCGGGTAACAACCTCTCGCTGGGTGCAACCACAGTGATCGGCAATGCAACGCTGGCGGCCACGCAAGGTAATCTCGCATTGAATGGCGCCACGACTGCCGGCGGTAATGTTCTGGCCAGCGCCGGAACCGATCTGGTTGCTGCAGGTGCTGTCAACAGCCTGCAAAATATCACTCTCAACGCTGGACGCAACCTGACGACGCAAGACAGTATCGGCGCGAGCAGCACGCTGACTGCCGGCGCCGGTCAGGCGTTGGCGTTGAATGGCGTCACTACCAGCCTGGGCAATGCGACCCTGACGGGAGCCAATATTGGGACCGGAGGCGATCTCAATATCGGCGGCACGCTGCAAGCCACCGCGCAAAATAATCTCAGTCTGACTGGCGGCTTGCTGACAGTCGGCAAGGATGCCAATCTGGCTGGTGCCAACATTACGCTGGGTGGCGTCGCAAGCGCCACCAGCATCACTGCGGCCAATCCGAATCCGGTCAACGCCATCGGCGGTAACCTGACCGCAACAGCGGGCAACAGTGTGACCACCAATAATGTCGGTGTCGTCAAAGGCAATGCGACCTTGAACGGCGCCAACAGCGTGACCAACAACGGCAACTGGCTGGCCGCGGGCAATGTCAATATCACGACGCAGCAGGCGGCCAACAATGCTGGTGCAGCCTTGCAATCGCTGGGTACCGCAACAATCAACACCAGCAGTCTGACAAATGCTGGCACGATCTACGGCGCCAGTACCAACGTCAACGCCAACAACAGCATCATCAATAACAATGGTTCGTTATTGGCTCGCGACAATCTGAATCTGGTGACCAATACTTTCGCAGCCAATCAGGGCGGATTATTGTTTGCCGGTGATACCAACGCCTCCGCAGCGGCATCACCCACTTCCGGCAATGTCAGCCTGACAGTCAACGGTGGCGTCGGCAGTTTTAACAACGCCGGCGGCCAGATCTTGGCGGCCAATAACGTCACATTGGCGTTGCGGAACCAGGATATCGATCCGACTGCAGCGGCATTTGGTACAGTCAATTTGAACGGTACGCTGACATTGATCGCGCAATCGATCAACGTCAATGGCAACTGGAATTTGCCAGGTTCAGGTTTGAACCTGCAAGCGACCAATGCGTTTACCAACACCGGTACGATCCAGAAATCCGGTGATATTTCGATCAGCGGCGCGTCCTTCACGAATAGCGGCAGCGTCATTTCCGGCAATGACCTAACGCTGAATGGCGTGATCACCAATCAGGCTGGCGGTACCCTCCATGCCGATCGCGATGTCAATCTGGGTGGCGTAGTCACCAACGCCGGCAAAGTAGAAGCGGTGCGAGATGTCAATCTGTCTGGTACCAGCTACGACAATACCGGCGGCACGACCACGGCCAACCGCGACGTGAATGCCACGTTGTCCGGCACACTGACCAATGTCGGCAGCACCATCACAGCGGCCAACAATGTCAATATCAACGCAGCAACAGTCAATAATGACCGTGCTGCGCCGGTATTCTTGCAAAACACCACAACTTCGGTGATTGACCCGGCATTATTGGGACAAGCGCTTGTCGGCACCCAGCAAATTCAAACCGGCGGCGGCTGCAGTGGTGACAATTGCCAGCCAATCAGCTACGTCACCCAAAACGTGACATTGGCTGATTTGAATCCGAATTATTCGGCAGGCACGCTCAAGGTCGTCAGCGTCTATGAAGTTGTGCCGAACGATGACGGGAGTGGCGGCAGTCACTTCGCCAATGTATGGCATTTTGCCGGCGACAATCCAGAGACGCTGGGACCCCCAACGACCCAGTTGCTGGCCTTGCCAACAGTGCAGACAACGGTACAAAGTCAAACCAATGGTCAGCAAGGTCTGATCACGGCAGGTGGACAGACCAGCATTACCGCCAACAGCTTGTCCAATCGTGGCAGCACCATCAGCGGCAACAATGTGGTGCTGAACGTACAGAGCCTGGATAATGGCCGTTCCGACACGATCATCACCTCCAAAACCAGCACCTTGGTTGATCAAGCTGGATTGAATAGTTTGATTGCGCAAATTGCCGGACTCGGTGTCAGCGCCATCGGACAACCGAATATCGCCGCCTGTCCTGGAGAATCACAGGGTGGTTGCACCTCAACGCTGGTGATTCCCTACCTGACACCTGCGGCTGCAGGAACCAGTGTGGCGCCAAGCACCGGCGGCACTACCACGGCATTAGGTGTGCGCGGTCAGATCGTCGCGAACCAGGATATGCAGATTAGCGGCGGCAATCTGGTCAACGCCGGCAACATCGTTGCGGGGCGAGATATTACGTTCAATGTGGCGGGGCTGACCAATCAGGGAGAGAGTAGCTATAACGTGCTGACTCAGGGTAGCTTGGTGGTGGCAAACCAGGTTGGCTTTACGGTGAGCGACAATTTTAATCCGCTGTCGCAGAGCATTGCGATCACACAGGATCCTGCGACCATCGTCGCCGGGCGTAATCTTGCGATTAATGCGGGCAGCGTCACCAACAACAATGCCAACCTGGCGGCATTGAGCAATGTCACGATTACCAGCCCGGGCACTGTCAGCAACCAATCCGGCACAATCCAGGCAACGAACGGCGATGTCAGCATCACTGCCGGGCAGTTGAACAATGCGCGCAGCGGTGGCACTGTCGGCTTGCAATCCCGACAGACCACGTTTGCCGGCCAAACCGTGGCCGACTTGAACCAGGACTTCTTTGGCGTGACAGAGCAAGCCGAAACGTCGCAGGCAGCTGTCATCAATGGCGCCCGCAATGTAACGATCAATAGCGCCACGCTGAACAATAACGGTAGCTTGATCAATGCCGGACAAAATGCCAATATCACCGTCACCAGCGCACTGAACAACAATGCGGATGTACTGGCAGTGACCAGCTACCACAGCCATGTCGAAAACCATTGCAGCCTGGGTTCGTGCGACCACGTGCGCGAGAACGATCCGGTCAACAACAACACGCCGAATCAATCCAATAGCGTCATCCAGGCCGCGGGCAGCCTGAACGTCAACGGCCAGGGTGGTCAGTACGCCGCGTTGCAAAACACCGGTACCATCAGCGGTTACCAGGTCAACCTGACCGGCAGCAACATCACGAACGGCTATACCAACCCGCAAGTCATGACGCCGGCCGGTTCCAGTCCGAAAAACGTCATCCCGCTCGGGCCGATAGGCGTACCGAGCGCAGCAGCAAACGCCCAGAACGGTGCGAGCCAGGCCGCAGGAGCCGGCGGCGCCACGAGCCAAGTCAACGCCAATCCAAATGTGGGACAGCAAACAGCAGTGCCGACAGCCACCGCAAACGGTAGCACCGGCAATAACGCGACATCCACGGGAGCTATTGGCAGCCAGGGTTTCAGCACGGCCCCGACTTCCACTGTCGGCAATGGCAACTTCCATTTCACTGGCACCACGCCAACAGGGCAGGCGAGCCTGCCGACGCAAGGCAGCAGTAGCGATCCGAAATATGTGATCAATAATCCGGCCAGCAATGTGCTGGGCGGATTGACGCCGCAGGTTTTGTTGAACAGTCTGCCGCCGGCATTGCAGCCGAACGGCTCGGTGCCGTTCTATTTTGATCCCTTTACCGAAGATCAGAAACTGCAGCAGGCCGCGCTGGCGCAAACCGGCAACGCCAGTTTTGTCAGCGGCGTGCAATGGGATAACCAGACGCAGGTCAGCCTGGCCGATCAGCAAAAGGCGGTCCTGTACAGCAACGCGATCAACTACGCGACCGAGAACAATATCCAGTTAGGGCAAGCGCTGTCGCAGCAGCAGATCAACCAGTTGACCGCGCCGATGCTGTGGTACGTCGAGCAAACGGTTCCTGACCCCAGTTGCACCGCCACAGGCACCTCTCAATGCGGGATCATCAATGCGCTGATGCCGCAGGTCTATCTGCCACAAGCCACGCAAGGCGCGCTGGCAGGCGGCGTCATCCAAGGCAATCAGGTCACGCTGACCGCAACCGGCACCGGTGATGCAGACCATCCCAACGGTACGGTCACCAACACCGGCTTCATCAGCGCCCAGCAACTGATCATCAACGCGCAGCAACTCAACAACGAAGCGCGCAACGCCGATATCGGCGTACAAACCTATCGCACAGACAAGCAGGGCTACACCAAGGTAACCGGCGACGAAGTCCAGCCGGGCGGCTTCCTGTCGGCCGCCAACTACCAGCTCAATGTCGACCGCGTCAACAGCGTCAGCGGCCAGTTCCAGCAACTCAATGCCGACGGCAGCGTCAACCAGGCCGGTAGCCAGGCCTTGCTGGACAACCTGCAGCAGCAATTGGGCAGCGATTTCACTCAAAGCACGGCGCAGAACCATATTCAGCAGGAGTGGGTACAGACCAAGAAGGCTGATCCAACCGCTTCGATTGTGATGATCGCTGCCGCGATTGCTATTGCAATAGTGACGGCAGGTGCGGGGGCTGCGATAGTTGGAACAGTGGCAGGAATGTCATCAACCGCAGTTGGTGCGAGTGCTGTAGCGTCAGCGGTGGCGGCAGGGATACAAGGTGCAATTGTCGGCACCCTAAGCAGCATGACTGGCCAGCTCATCACCAATGGCAGTATTGATATAGGGCAGGCGTTGAAATCCGGTGCGGTCAGCGGTTTGACTGCTGGCGTGACGAACGGCGTGCTAGGGAATATGAACAGCCCAAGCACGGTAACCCCCGGCGTTGATGGCGCGCAACCGATCAGTCAAGGTAGTTGGGATAGTTTTGTCAACAACCCAAGTCAATACGTTGCCACCAGTGTCGTTCGTAGCGGTATTAGTGCTGCGATTAATTCTGCTGCCTACGGCGGCAGTTTCGGTAACGCCTTCGCAAACGGAATGATTGCTGACGCGGCAGCAGTTGGTGCTAATGGTATCGGGGAAAATACAGCCGCCTATAGCCCGACGAATGTGCTAGGGCACGCCTTGCTGGGATGTGCGGCAGCGAGTTTGGGCGGCAATAGTTGTGCTGCAGGTGCGATTGGCGGCGCAACTAGCGCATTGGTTGCACCGATGATTAGGGACAGCCTTTATGATGGAGATGTCCTGCACTACGATAACGTTGCTAATAATGCGGTAGTGGCAGCGTTGGCGGCACTAGCTGGCGGGGGAGTGGCGATTGCACTGGGCCAAGATGCCGCAGTAGCCGCGAATGCAGCTACCAATGAGGCGATAAACAATTCGTTATCTGATCCGATAAAGAAAATCGTCAATGCAGGAAGAAATTGCACCGATCAGCAATGCCTGCTTACAGCTCAAACTCAAGTTGAAAAAGCTTATCAGACGGCAAGTAATAATGTCGCTGCTTCTTGCGGCGGAAATAATGACGCTGCTTGTCAGCAAGCTCAACAAGATCGCATTGGACTGATGAATGAGCGTGACCGTTTGCATGTGGTTATCTCTTCTATGTCCAATTGTGCAAGTGCTTCTTGTGTGGCGGCAACAACTGTGGGTACTATTGCGATAGGCGCAATTATTGGTGCTGTGGCTGGTAAAGCGATAGGGGCAGCGACAAATGCTATTAAGGGAGTATTCAGTGCAGAAAGCGACGCTGTTGCAGTTGGGGTGAATGGGGCCGCTGCGGGACCAGTGACCTCTGGTGGTACTGCAAATGCTGCAACGGCTCCACTTCTTAAACAGCAACTTGCAAACGAGTCGCTAACAGCCAGTGGCGCAAATATGAGTAACATCAAGGTTGTTGCGCAGGGAAGTGTCGAAGGCCAAGTCTATATTGATACAAATCAATCGGCCCGCGCAGTGGCTGCCGCTAACCCGGCTGAAAGTACGCTGGTTCCCGCAGATCGAGTCAATGCCAGAGCACCGACAGTCGGTGTGGTTAACGGCGATATGTCAACCGCGCATGCGGAGATTGGTGTGATTCAGCAAGCATCCAACGCAGGGGTGGCAAATGGGGCAAATATGACAATGACGGTCACCGGGGAGCCTATCTGTACGTTCTGTCGCGGTGATATTCCAGCAGCAGCAGAAGCTGCTGGTTTGAAGTCATTAACACTTTATGAAGCCACAACTGGAAAAACGTATTATTGGGAACCGGGTATGACTAACATTAAGGTGAAAACTCCATGAGAGAAAATAGTATAGTTTCATGGACAGTATCTTCGCAATCTGCATCTGTTAAGGGGGGAAGTCTAGTTAACCCCTCGTGGCGAGAGGTTGAGGAAAAACTGTTACTCTCGTTAAAAGACGCTGGCACGGTTACGCTAGATATTGAAGACCAAAATGGCCATCCCCGATCGCTTCAGGTGAGAGCTGAGGGAGGTATGTTTGTTATTACTCTTGGTGTAGAGGCAAAGAATGATTGGGTTGTTCGAACTTATCAAAACCCGATTGCTAAATCGGAGAATATCTTAATACTGGGTGATGTTTGGAATGCTAGAATTGTTTGTGATGATAAAGCTCTCGTAGTGGCAGCATTTGATGAGTTTTACAATACAGGTGATGTGTCAGAAAAATATTTACCTTATTAGGCTTTTAGAGACGACGAGGGGAAATCCGCAGAGGTCGCAGGTCTTGCGGAGGTCGGGGTCAGATACCGTCTTGCAATGACACATGCCATGTTTCAGCGTGAACAACCCACACTCAATTTTTGACTTGGCGTTGTGTCATTGCAAGCCCCGACTTCAATCCTTCCCGCAATCATCAAGCTTTACGTGGAGAGAGTCGGGGTCAGATACCGTCTTGAATAGCACAGAGATCGGGGTCAGATACCGTCTGAATCGCCACCAGTAACCCAATCAGTCTCAAGGCTGTCATTAAGACTGCCCACAACACCAATCCCGCCTCCTTTTCCCCGCGACACCCCACGTCTCTTTACCCACCGATTGATGTTGTATTGTTAATTGCCATGTGTCAATATGGCATGTTTGTCTTCACCATCTTTAGCCATGCATTTTGCCCGCCCAATCTCGCCACGGAACTGATTTTTCTGTGACAGACAGCGGGCATTTGCATGTTTCATGTACGGCGAAAACAAACACCAAAATCAGTTTTTCAATTTCTCATAACAAAACAACCAACTGCAGGGGGATTTAACATGCATTTTTTACGGACCATATGCGCGATGGCCGCCGTTGTCGTGATGACGGGTTGCTCGGTCATGGCGCCGCAGTATTCGGCCTCAATCGATAACGTACAAAAACTCAAGGATTCTGGCGACTACTCGGCAAAGGTTGGCGCATTCACTTCCAAGCCTGGCCAGGGGAACGTCAATCCGATTTCGTTGCGCGGCAGCTCCATGAATTCCCCTTATCAAAGTTCGTATGCAAAGTACGTGGAAGAGGCGATCAAGCAGGAATTGTCTTTGGCTAACAAGATGGCGCCGAATGCGAATGCTGAGGTGTCGGGAACGCTGTTGAAGAATGATCTGGATTCCAGCGGTTTCTCTACCGGTACAGGTGACATAGAAGCGCGGTTCGTCGTCAAGAAGCAGGGGCAAATTTTGTACGACCAAGTGAAGTCTGCACATCATGAATGGCCGTCGTCCTTTGCCGGCGCGGTAGCGATTCCGCGTGCAATACAAGAGTACCCAAACCTTGTGCAAAAGCTGTTGGCATCTCTGTACGCAGATCCCGCCTTCCTTAGCGCATTAAAGTGATTTGAACCGATCAAAATTTAAAAAAATCAAATAATGAATATCACAAAATATATCTCATCCATTGCTGCTGTCGTGATCTTGGCTGGCTGTGCACATCCGATGAGTGTCGCTCCGAATGTCGACAGCATCAAGCTGACCTCTACCGATCAGACAATCAAGAAGAATGTCGCTTACTACATAGCTGATGACGTGCGCATCAAGGAAGTCACCACGCCGGGCGGCGGTGGCGACAAGGTAACTTATGCGCCTTATCGCGATATGGAAACGGCGTTCTACAAGATGTTGTCGAACGTGTTTGCCAACGTCACGAAACTGAGCAAGCCAGACGACAAGGATGTCATCGCGAAGAATAAAATCGACTACGTCATCACGCCGCAACTGGTCACAAATTCATCGTCTTCGAGTGCGTTTACCTGGCCGCCAACGCAGTTCAGCGTCGATATGACATGCAGCGTAAGCGACGTGAATGGCAATGTGTTGGTCACGCAGAAAGTGGAGGGGCAGGGGCGCGCAGAATTTGCGGAATTCAAAAAGGATCTTTCCTTGTCCGGCAAGCGGGCAATGGAAGATGCGTTGATGAAGATGCAAACCGCATTAATTGAGGCACCGGCATTGCGCCAATAACGATTGCTGAGGCAGCTCACGGCTTTACCTTGCTGTCGGAAAGTCTCCTGCCAGCAAGGCGCAACATACCGCTCAAATGAAAAAGGCCAATCCGAAGATTGGCCTAAGTCATTGATTCAATTGGTCGGGGCGAGAAGATTCGAACTTCCGACCCCTTGCACCCCATGCAAGTACGCTACCAGGCTGCGCTACGCCCCGACAAGCCTGTTATTATATCAGAGCAAAATTGCTTTGTTCCCAACGGAATACCGGGAATCAGCAAAAATTTTTCACTGATTGTCCGCCAGGAACTCGCAGCGGTCCGCAGGCAGTTTGTTGCCGCGATTGATATGCGCATTCCGGCGGCAGTCTTCACTACACAATAATCTTATGCCAATTAAAATTAGCCAGCAGTTTGACGCCGGAGCGATTGAAGTGGTGCGCGCCGATGATCCTCAGCAAATCGACTTGAAAATCCGTAGCGATTCGCACGCGGATTTCACCCAGTGGTTTTACTTCCGCCTGCAGGGCGCGCGCGAGGAGGCGTGCCGGATTCGTTTCCTGAATGCTGGCGCGACCACCTATCCAAAGGGCTGGGAAAACTATCAGGCGGTGGCGAGCTATGATCGCGAGACCTGGTTCCGGGTGCCGACCGAGTTCGATGGCGAAGTGATGACCATCGAGCATACGCCGGACCGCGACAGCGTCTATTACGCTTACTTTGAACCGTATTCCTGGGAGCGTCACCTGGCGTTGCTGGGTAGCGCTGAAGAGTCGCCGTTGGCGCGAGTAGAGGATATCGGCAGCACGATCGATGGCCGCGACATGAATGTGCTGGTCATTGGCGATCCGGATGCGCCGAAGAAGGTGTGGGTCATCGCGCGCCAGCATCCTGGCGAGACCATGGCTGAATGGTTTGTCGACGGCATGGTCGATGCGCTGCTGGACCGTTCCGATCCGCTGGCGACGACCCTGATGCAGAAAGCGGTGTTCTACATCGTGCCGAACATGAATCCGGATGGCTCGGTGCGCGGCAATCTGCGTACCAACGCGGCTGGCGCCAATCTGAACCGCGAGTGGATGGCGCCATCGTTGGAGCGCAGCCCGGAAGTGTTTGCGGTGCGCAACAAGATCCACGAAGTCGGCTGCGATCTGTTTCTGGACGTGCATGGCGACGAAGCGCTGCCGTACGTGTTCGTGGCCGGTTCGGAAATGCTGGAGGATTTCAGCCCGCAGCAGGCGCTGGAGCAGCAAAAATTCATCGACGATTTTCAGCGTGCCAGCCCGGATTTCCAGACTGAGTTCGGCTACGCGGCGAGCAAGTACAGCGACGACGTGTTGACTCTGGCGTCCAAGTATATCGGCCATACCTTCAAGTGCGTATCGCTGACGCTGGAGTTGCCATTCAAGGACAATGCCAATCTGCCTGATGTTGAAACTGGTTGGGATGGTGCGCGTAGCGCACGCCTGGGGGCGGTGGTGTTGCAGCCGATACTGCGGGCTTTCTCTTAAGCTGACTGAGCAGGTTTCATGCGCCGCCTGGAGCGGCGCATGACCTTTCTTTCACTTCGGCTGCCTGACGGGTTAGCCGATCTTCCTCAATGAAAATGCGCTGATCCAGTTGGCGCATCCTCTGGCATCTCCGGATGTACCAGGTCGCCTTCGCGATCCGGGTACAGCGGCGTGCCGCAATCATCGCAGAATTCCATCGCATACAGGCCGGCATGGCGCTGGATGTCGTCGATGCCGCACTCACGCAGCAGGGCCAGGATCTGTTCCAGCGGCGTTTCGGCTTCGGCGGTTGCCGGGTCGGCATCACTGCTGCGCACGATGACATCTTCATTGGCTTCTTCGGGGCCATACAGCGGCCATACGACGCCGTAGATCACTTCGTTGGTCTGTCCCAGCGAGAAGCCGATCCGGTATTCATCGACGCGGCCGCTCTCCGGCTGTTCGCTGAAGCGGCCGATGCTGGCATGCAGGTCCTTCGATGCGATTTCCAGGGTGTGGGTCAGGTAATAGCTGGCGGCGCGCAGCGAGGCCGGGCGAATTTGCAGATCGGCTTCGCGGCAGGCTGAAAAATAGGCTTCAGGCAGTAGCAGTTGGACACCGCAACCCGGCAGCAGGCGCGTCAGGTTGGGCGTCATCTGGTTGCGCCATTGTTCCAATGCCTGTTCCTGGTCGGCCGCGATGTGGCCGGCGTGGCCGTGCGCCAGCTGCCAGCGGAACAGCGGCATGCCGGTCGGGACCACCAGCGCCGCTAGCACATAGCGGGTATCTGCCAGGAACGGTGCAGTTGGCGGTGGATTGGCAGGACTGCGCACTGGCACCGCGCTCAGCGCCGCATGCGCCAGCTGATGCAACAACGCGTAAGTGTCGGAATGACTACGCGGTAATTGGTCGATCGCGTACAGCGTCGGCACGATTCCCGTCAGCACTTCCGGCGCCAGGATATGGGCATGCAGATGGGCGCTGAGCGTCGTCATCACGTCGGCCGGAATCGGGCCGGAGCCAATCGAGAAACGGGTCCACGCCAGTAACGGTATGCCAATCAACAGGCAATCGTATTGCTTGCCTTGATACTCGATGCTGCTCGATTCGCTGCAGGCTTCGACCACATCCATCAACGCATCATAGGCATCGGGCTGGGTTGGAAACAGTTGTTCCAGCGCGCCGTCGATCGGTTCCTGGTGGTGCGCCTTGAAGTGCTTGTTGAGCAAGGCTTCGATATCACGTTCCCATGAGCGTTCTTCGAGACGGCTGGAGGCTTGTGTCAATGCCTGCGCCAGTTCGGCCAAGCGGTGGCTGTCAGTGGAAAATTTACGGGAAGGTTTTTTTGACGGACGGCGCATAGTAGATAGAGTAGGGGGCTGACAACAGGGAACCTCGAAAAACCTACTGCACGCTGCAATCTCGGCACTGCGATGCTCGTCGTACTCTCGTACGGCCGCGCTTCTCCTGTCGACCTTGCAACGTTCGCTACGGTTTTTCGAGGTTTCCAACATAGTCGAATTCTTACTGCGTGACCGTAACGAATGCGCATTGCGCATTCGTTGGCATCAGCGGCAACTGAGATGCTCACATATTCGTCTATTTAAATATGCTCCGCTTTTCTGCGCTGCCTTCTGGCCTACGACCGCTTGCTGAGAGTTTCAAGGACTCTGAGGCAGGAAGACTGCAAGTTTGTATTGTAGTGGATTTCTGAGTACGGGCCGCAGAAATGCAAAACGCCGGCAATGCCGGCGCCTGTCATTCCATCTAGATTATTTGCAAACTACTTGCAACTGACTGCCTGGCGCCATCCCGTGTAGCGGATGACGCCAGGCAGGCCGGTTGTTATGCTGCCAGCAACTGGCGCAGCACGAACGGCAGGATACCGCCGTGTTTGTAGTAATCAACTTCGATCGGTGTGTCGATACGCAGCAGAACCTTGACTTCCTTGGTTTCGCCGTTGGCGCGATGGATCACCAGGGTAGCATCTTGCTGTGGCTTGATTTCGCCGTCGATGCCCTTCAGGTCGAAGGTTTCATTGCCGGTGATGCCCAGGGTTTGCACGCTGTCGGTACCGATGAATTGCAGTGGCAACACGCCCATGCCGACCAGGTTGGAGCGGTGGATACGCTCGAACGAACGCGCAAACACAGCCTTCACGCCCAGCAGTTGAGTGCCCTTGGCTGCCCAGTCGCGCGACGAACCTGTGCCGTACTCTTCACCAGCAAACACCATGGTTGGCACGCCATCCTTGATGTATTGCATTGCTGCGTCGTAGATCGATGTTTCTTCGCCGGTAGGCTGGAACAGGGTGATGCCGCCTTCGACACGCGAACCATCCGGTGTTGCCGGGATCATCAGGTTCTTGATACGAACGTTGGCGAACGTACCGCGCATCATGATTTCATGATTGCCGCGACGCGAGCCGTAGGAGTTGAAGTCCGCCTTCAGCACGCCGTTGGCGATCAGCCATTTACCTGCTGGGCTGGATTCCTTGATGGAGCCGGCCGGCGAAATGTGGTCGGTAGTGATCGAATCGCCGAACACGCCCAGTGCACGCGCGCCGGTAATGCCGGTGGCAGCTGCCTTCGGCACCATGGTGAAGTCCTGGAAGAACGGTGGCTCAGCAATGTAGGTCGATTTCGGCCAGTTGTAGACTTCGCCGCCGGCGACGCCCTTGATGGCTTCCCACAGCTTGCCTGGTGCGCCCTTGACATCAGCGTAGTTGGCTTTGAAGGTCTTGGCATTCATCGCAAACTTCATCAGCTTGGCAACTTCTTGCGAAGTTGGCCAGATGTCGCCCAGATAGATATCCTTGCCGCCCTTGCCCTTGCCGACAGGCTCAGTCATCAGGTCGCGCGTCATGTTGCCGGCGATTGCGTAAGCAACAACCAACGGTGGCGAGGCCAGGAAGTTGGAGCGAATGTTCGGGTGGATCCGTGCTTCGAAGTTACGGTTACCGGACAACACAGCCGATGCCACCACGTCGTTCTTGACGATAGCTTCGTTCATGGCTGGTGTCAGGTCGCCAGCGTTACCGATACAGGTTGTGCAACCGTAGGCAGTGACGCCAAAGCCGAGTTTTTCCAGGTACGGCAGCAGGCCAGCCGCTTCCAGGTACTCGGTGACGACACGCGAGCCAGGGGCCAGCGAAGTTTTGATATGCGCAGGCACTTTGAGGCCGGCTTCGACCGCCTTCTTGGCCAGCAAACCAGCCGCCAGCATGACGCTTGGGTTGGAAGTGTTGGTGCAAGAAGTGATGGCAGCGATCAATACGTCGCCGTTCTGCAGCTTGACGCCGTCAGCGTTGGTGTAAGTCGCGTCCAGGTCTTCGGCTTTCTTGTTGAAGCCGTTTTCTGCGATAGGCTTGCTGAACAATTCTGCGAAATTGGCTTTGACGTGGCCGATTTCGATACGGTCTTGCGGACGCTTTGGACCTGCCAGCGACGGCGCAACGGTACCCAGATCGAGTTCGACGACAGTGGTGTAGTCAATGTCGCCTGCCTTTGGAATGCCGTACAGGTTTTGTGCCTTGAAGTAGCCAGCGAATGCATCGATTTCCGCTTTGCTGCGGCCGGTGCCCTGGAAGTATTCGATAGTCGCGTCGTCAACTGGGAAGAAGCCCATAGTGGCGCCGTATTCAGGCGCCATGTTGGCGATGGTGGCGCGGTCGGTCAGGCTCAGCGAGGCAGTGCCTTCGCCGAAGAATTCAACGAACTTGCCAACAACCTTTGCTTTGCGCAGCAGTTCGGTGATGGTCAGCACCAGGTCGGTTGCAGTGACGCCTTCACGCAGCTGGCCGGTCAGATTGACGCCGACTACGTCCGGTGTCAGGAAGTAAACCGGTTGGCCCAGCATGCCGGCTTCCGCCTCAATGCCGCCCACGCCCCAGCCGACTACGCCGATACCGTTGATCATGGTGGTGTGGGAGTCAGTACCGACCAGGGTGTCCGGATAGTAGACCGAATCCTTCTTGTGGACACCGCGTGCCAGGTATTCCAGATTGACCTGGTGGACGATGCCGAAGCCAGGAGGCACGACGCCGAATGTATCGAATGCCTGCATGCCCCATTTCATGAACTGGTAGCGCTCGTTGTTGCGCTGGAATTCCAGTTTCATGTTCAGGTCGAGCGCTTTCTTTTCACGGAAATGGTCGATCTGCACCGAGTGGTCGACAACCAGGTCAACCGGCACCAGCGGCTCGATGTTCTTGGCGTTCTTGCCCAGCGAAGCGGCGACGTTGCGCATGGCGGCGAGGTCGGCCAGCAGCGGTACGCCGGTAAAGTCTTGCAGCACGACGCGCGCTACGACGAAAGGGATTTCGTCGGTACGGGCTGCGTTGGCGCCCCAGGCTGCCAATTGTTTGACGTGCTCTTCGGTGACCTTCTTGCCGTCGCAGTTACGCAGTACGGATTCCAGCACGATACGGATCGACACAGGCAGGCGCGAGATGTTGATGCCGAGTTTTTTCTCCAGGGCTGGCAAGGAATAGAACTTGCCTTTCTTGGAGTCGGAAATCTTGAATTCCTTGAGTGTATTCAGCGTGTTGCGGGACATGATTTCTCCTTAAATTACAAACTATTTGCCGGGTCGGCGGGAGCCGCAGCCGGCATCTGTTCTTGTGCCGGGGACTTGCATTCGTTAGCCAGTTGCAGGCCCTTTTTTGAATCGAGCAAAATGCCTTTGGCCGGGATGCCGATCCACAGCAGGCCGTATTTGCGGTTTTCAAAACGGTTGGCGCCGGTGGTGGTCGGCACGCGTGTCAGGCGGTGCAGGGCTTTGCCCCAGCGCAGCGCGATGTGCTTGTCGTCTTCGGCGTTGGTGTAGATGGTCAGGTTGTTACCCAGTTCGCAGTGATAATCGACCGCGGTGGATGTCTTGATGTCAGGTGTGCCTTCGTCTTCGCCGTCATCGACTTCTGCGGGGGCAGCCTTGGGCGCGGCTTTCTTGACGGCCTTCTTGGTCGTTTTCTTGGTGGTGCTGGTTTGCGCCTGCACTTGCGGTGCGGCGACGGCCAGGCTGGCGCACAGCAGTACTAAAATGGACAGACTCTTTTTCATTTCCAATGCTCCGTAGTGCACTTGCCATACTGCTTATCAGACGGCAAGGTGCGGTTATAACAAGGTTGTTGCGATTTCAGGTACTGCAATGCCGCTGCTTTTGGCGCGCTGCAGGACTGTCCAGTAATAACGATAGCTGGCGCGGTCATGCAGTATGCCGTGATGCTGTATTGGTCCCCATGCGGCGTGTTGCGCCGCATGCAGGATCTGTGCCGCCTCGGCGATTTCCGATGGCGGCGGGGTAAAAGCTTGTACGATAGCGCGGATCTGCTGTGGATGGATGCTCCACATCCGGGTGTAGCCGAATTGCTCCCTGGCTTGCCGCGCATCGGCGGCGACGGTCGCCATGTCCTTGATGTCAGTCGTGACGTTATGTGAGGGCACTTTGCCATGCGCATGGCAGGCGGCGGCAATTTCCAGTTTGGCGCGGGTTACCAGCGGGTGGCTGAATTGTCCTGGCGAGCGCATCGCATCGCTGGGGATGGCGCCGTAATGCGCGGAAACGAAATCCATGATGCCGAATGACAGCGATTGCACCTGAGGCAGTGCGGCGACGGCGAACACGTCGGCCAGCGCGCCATGCGTTTCAATCAGTACGTGGACCGGCAATGCTTGCCGCCCAGCGCGGCTGGCATGGTGATTGATGAGATCAATGGCGCTGCGCACTTCGCCGACGCTTTCGGCCTTGGGCAGCATCAGATAGGCCAGCCGACTGGCGGCACCCTGGCAGATGATCTGGATATCTTGTTCGAAAAAACTGCTGCCGATGTCATGTACGCGAGCGCCGATGCGCTCAAAGCGATTTTCTGCGCCGGCAATGACGCTGGCCGTCAATTGCGCATGCGCTATTTCGTTGCCTGCGCTGGCGCCATCTTCACAGTCGAAGGTGATGTCGAATACTGGGCCCAGTTCCTGTTGCAGCGTGAGCGATTTACGCATGAGCTTTTCAGCGCCGGCGTAATGATCGCAGACCGGTAACGATACCGGTTGTTGCTTGCCTAGGAATAAGACCTCGGTAGGATGCATTGCGAAATTTCTAATAATTACAGATCGGTATCAACCGTAGGGCAGGCACGCTGTGCCCACGCATGAACCAGATAACCGGAGTACATGCCGATGTGGCATGGAAATCAGCCGGCAAGCGCATTAATGCAGTTCACGCATGGGCGCAGCGCGCCCATCCTACGCCGCTTGCCGGCCTGTGAGTCAGTATTAGCCGACCAGGTGTTTTACGCCGTCACGCTCTTCTTGCAGTTCTTTCAGCGTGATGTTGATGCGCTCTTGCGAGAATTCGTCGATTTCCAGGCCCTGGACGATTTTGTATTCGCCGTTTTCAGTGGTGACCGGGAAGCCGAACATGGTGCCTTCAGGGATGCCGTAGGAGCCATCCGACGGTACGCCCATGGTGGTCCACTTGCCGTTGGTGCCCAGTACCCAGTCGCGTACATGGTCGATTGCTGCGTTGGCTGCCGATGCTGCCGACGACAGGCCGCGTGCCTCAATGATTGCTGCGCCGCGCTTGCCGACTGTTGGCAGGAATACGTCCTTGTTCCAGACCTGATCGTTGATCAGATCCTTGACCGATGCGCCGTCGGCTGTCGCGTAGCGATAGTCGGCGTACATGGTAGGCGAGTGATTGCCCATACGAACAGCTTTTCGATTGCCGAAACTGGTTTGCCGATCTTGGCCGCAACTTGCGACAGGGCGCGGTTGTGGTCCAGACGCAGCATTGCTGTGAAGTTCTTGGCTGGCAGGTTTGGCGCCGATTTCATGGCGATGTAAGCGTTGGTGTTGGCAGGGTTGCCAACCACCAGTACCTTGACATTGCGCGAAGCGACGGCGTCGAGTGCCTTGCCTTGCACGGTGAAGATTTGGGCATTGGCTTCCAGCAGATCCTTGCGTTCCATGCCTGGGCCACGTGGGCGTGCGCCAACCAGCAGTGCAACGTCGACATCCTTGAATGCAGTCATTGGATCGCTGTGAGCGGTGATGCCGGCCAGCAGTGGGAAAGCGCAATCGTCGACTTCCATGATCACGCCTTTCAGCGCTTTTTGTGCTTTCTCGTCAGGGATTTCGAGCAATTGCAAGATGACCGGTTGGTCTTTGCCGAGCAGGTCGCCGTTGGCGATGCGGAACAGCAGGGAGTAACCGATTTGACCAGCGGCGCCGGTTACGGCAACGCGCATAGGGGATTTAGCCATGTTGAATCTCCAGAGAGGTGATGGAAAGCGATATCTAATTAATCATTGCAAGACGGGGTGCAGGAGCCAACGCAGTGTGGCGAATTACCCTGTCGACAACCGTTTGGATAAAACGGCTGAATTGCAAAAAGCCCAGTTAAATATAAAAAGCGTGACGCAAAATTGGTGGCGTAATGCGGAACCTCTAATAATACCGGCGAAAGCCTCGCTCGTCAGTTTGTTTCGCTCCGATTTTGGTGCGCAGGAAATCGCGTATTGCATCCTTTGCATGAAAATCGATTGCGGCGGCGGCGAGGAAATTCTGGTACTGTTTATGCCCGCGAGTGTAGGCCTGTGGTCATGGTATGTCAATCAATATCTTATGTCTTATATAAGACATATCATTGCTTATTTTGTGCTGGACGGAAGCATGGGTTTTATGGTGAAATCTGAGGTTATGAGTTCCATCCCGTCCAATGTGAGTAGCAGCGACCCAGCCGGCCAGAGCGCCGCTGTCCCCGGAGCGTCTCCGACGTTCAGTCCGCTCTACCAGCAAATCAAGGCGTTGATCATGCAGCGCCTGCAATCCGGTGAATGGAAGCCGGGTGAGTTGATCCCCAGCGAAGTCGAGCTAGGTAACCGTTTCAAGGTCAGCCAAGGCACAGTGCGCAAGGCGATCGACGAGTTGGCCGCGGAAAACCTGCTGGTGCGACGTCAGGGCAAGGGGACGTTCGTTGCGACTCATCACGAGGCGCGTTCGCAGTTCCGTTTCCTGCGCCTGATGCCGGATAGCGATCAGCCACAAACCACCGATAAAAAAGTCATTGAGCTGAAGCGCTTGCGCGCTCCGGCGGAAATTGCACGTTTGCTCGGCATGAAGTCGGGCGATTCGGTGGTGTATGTCAAACGCGTATTGGCGTTTGATGGCGTGCCGACAATTCTTGAGGAATTGTGGTTGCCGGGAGCATTGTTCAAGACGTTGACGCTGGAGCGGTTGGCCGAATACAAGGGGCCGATGTATGGCTTGTTCGAGACGGAGTTCGGCACGCGCATGATTCGCGCCACCGAGCAGATCCGCGCCGCCAGCGCTGATGGCGATGCGGCTGAGCTGCTGGCGGTTGAGAAGTCGTCGCCGCTGCTGTGCGTGGAGCGCGTGTCCTTTACCTATGGCGACAAACCGGTAGAAGTGCGGCGCGGGTTGTATGTGACCAGTCGCCATCACTACCAGAACGAATTGAGTTGAGAGTTGAATTGAATTTTGAGTGTGCGGAACTGTGCACTATTGCGTTGGCCGCAATGGGTCATTGCAATTTGAAAGGTGGGCAGGTTTAGGTTTGCTCACATGGCGGCGCCGGAAGGGCAGTCCGGAGCGTGCCAATGGCGTCTGGCAGCAAGTTTGACGAGAAATAGGGTGCCGATGGTGGTGATTATTCCGGATATTGAATAATAACTATTGGTGTGCTGCACAAAAATCGGCGAAAATTGCGGGATTGCACTTGCAGTAAATTTTTAAACTGAGGAGAACCCTGTTATGTCTGAAGCCGCGAAGCCCAATCGGCCACAGTTTCGTAATATTCACATTACCCAACTTGGCAGTTACCGCTTGCCGTTGGCCGGCCTAGTTTCTTTTTTGCACCGTGTTAGTGGCCTGCTGATGTTTTTGCTCTTGCCTTTCATCCTGTTCTTGCTGGACAAGAGCCTGGTATCTGAAAGTTCCTTTGACTACTTCAAGGGTTTTACCTCGAACTGGTTCGTCAAACTCGTCATCCTGGCCTTGTCGTGGGCCTATCTGCATCATTTCTGCGCCGGCATCCGCCACCTCATCATGGATAACCACATTGGGCTGGACAAGGTCAGCGCGCGCAAATCGGCTGCGGGTGTCCTGGTGATCAGCGTGCCACTGGCGCTGATCGTTGCATTGAAACTGTTCGGAGCATTCTAAATGGCAGATAACAACAATATCGGAGCCAAGCGCCTGGTCGTTGGCGCACATTACGGCTTGAGAGACTGGCTGGCGCAACGCCTGACAGCCGTCGTCATGGCAATCTACACCGTCATCCTGCTGGTGTGCTTCCTGACCGCCAGCAACTTCAGCTATGACGGCTGGGCAGGACTGTTTTCACATCAGTGGTTCAAGCTGGTCACATTCGCGACCCTGATGTCGCTGTTTTTTCATGCATGGGTTGGCGTGCGTGATATCTGGATGGATTACGTCAAGCCGGTCGGTATTCGCCTGGTCTTGCAAGTTGCCACAATCCTGTGGTTGGTCGGTTGTGCCGGATGGGCGGCGCAGATTTTGTGGAGAGTGTAATCGTGGCTGCTATCAAATCCACAATTCCTACACGCCGCTTTGATGCGGTAATCGTTGGTGCCGGTGGTTCCGGTATGCGTGCTTCGCTGCAGTTGGCTGAAGCTGGTTTGAACGTTGCCGTGTTGTCGAAGGTGTTTCCTACCCGTTCGCACACGGTTGCTGCGCAGGGCGGTATTGGCGCTTCACTGGGTAACATGTCGGAAGACAGCTGGTACTGGCACATGTTCGACACCGTCAAGGGCTCGGATTATCTGGGTGACCAGGATGCGATCGAATTCATGTGTCGCGAAGCGCCTAAGGCTGTGTATGAGCTGGAACATTTTGGCATGCCGTTCGACCGTAACGCCGACGGCACCATTTACCAACGTCCGTTCGGCGGCCACTCGGCCAATTTCGGCGAAAAACCTGTTGCCCGCGCCTGCGCAGCAGCCGACCGTACCGGTCACGCGCTGTTGCATACGCTGTATCAGCGCAATGTCCGCGCCAAGACCCACTTTTTCGTGGAGTGGATGGCGATCGATCTGGTGCGCGATGCTGAAGGTGATGTGATCGGCGTGGTCGCGCTGGAAATGGAAACTGGCGACGTCATGATCCTGGAAGCGAAGACAACAGTCATGGCGACCGGCGGTGCAGGGCGTATCTGGGCGGCTTCGACCAATGCCTTCATCAATACTGGCGACGGCATGGGTATGGCAGCACGCGCAGGCTTGCCGCTGGAAGACATGGAATTCTGGCAGTTCCACCCGACCGGCGTAGCTGGCGCGGGCGTGCTGATTACAGAAGGCGTGCGCGGCGAAGGCGGTATCCTGATCAACGCCAACGGCGAACGTTTCATGGAGCGCTATGCACCAACCCTGAAGGATCTGGCGCCACGCGACTTCGTCTCGCGCTCGATGGACCAGGAAATCAAGGAAGGCCGCGGCTGCGGTCCGCACAAGGATCACGTGATGCTGGATCTGCGCCACATCGGTGCCGAAACCATCATGAAGCGCTTGCCATCGATCCTGGAAATCGGCCACAAGTTCGCCAACGTCGATGCGTTGAAAGAGCCGATCCCGGTCGTGCCAACCATCCACTATCAAATGGGCGGCATTCCTACCAACGTCTACGGCCAGGTTGTGGTGCCGAAGAACGGTATTCCGAATGCCGTCGTCAACGGCCTGTACGCCATCGGCGAATGCGCCTGCGTATCGGTGCATGGCGCCAACCGCCTCGGTACCAATTCGTTGCTGGATCTGGTGGTGTTCGGTCGTGCTGCAGGCAATCACATTGTCGACAGCAAGCTCAAGGAGCGCAGCAACAAGGCTTTGCCGGCGGATGCTGCCGACGTCGCCCTGGCGCGCCTGGCCAAGCTGGAAAACAGCACAGGCTCCGAGCGTGTGCAAGACGTCGCCGGCGATATCCGCAAGACCATGCAGCACTACTGCGGCGTGTTCCGTACCGACGAGTTGCTGCAGCAAGGCTACAAGGAAATCATGGTCTTGGACGAGCGTCGCAAGCATGTCGCGTTCAAGGACAAGTCCAAGGTGTTCAACACAGCACGTGTTGAGGCACTGGAGCTGGATAACCTGATCGAAACTGCCAAGGCCACCATTACCTCGGCTGCGGCTCGTAAAGAATCGCGCGGCGCCCATGCGCATCGCGATTATGAAAAGCGTGATGACGAAAACTGGATGAAGCACACCTTGTGGTACTCCGAAGGTAATCGTCTCGACTACAAGCCAGTGGTTACCAAGCCGCTGACAGTTGATACGTTCAAGCCAAAGCCACGTACATTCTAATTTGTCGGGACAGGGCAAGGCGTGCCACGCTGGCACCCGGGCTCTGCTCCACAATAATTAAAAACAAGAGGTATAGCCATGTCATCACGTACTTTGAAATTCAAAATTTACCGCTACGATCCTGATAAGGATACCAAGCCATACATGCAGGATCTGACGGTCGAGCTGCTGCCAACCGACAAGATGTTGTTGGATGCATTGCAGCGCATTAAGGCCGACGTCGACGATTCGTTGGCGCTGCGCCGCTCCTGCCGTGAAGGTGTATGCGGCTCGGATGCGATGAACATCAACGGCAAGAATGGTCTGGCGTGCACCACCAACCTGAACGAACTGACCGAACCTATCGTATTGAAGCCATTGCCAGGCCTGCCGGTGATCCGCGACCTGATCGTCGACATGACGCAATTCTTCAAGCAATACGATTCGATCAAGCCATTCCTGATCAACGATAACATCCCACCGGAAAAAGAGCGTCTGCAATCGCCTGAACAACGCGAAGAACTGGATGGTCTGTACGAGTGCATCCTGTGCGCTTGCTGCTCGACTTCCTGCCCATCGTTCTGGTGGAATCCCGACAAGTTCGTCGGTCCGGCCGGTCTGCTGCAAGCCTACCGCTTCATCGCCGACAGCCGCGACGAGGCAACCGGCGCGCGCCTGGACAACCTGGAAGATCCGTATCGCCTGTTCCGTTGCCGTTCGATCATGAACTGCGTCGATGTCTGCCCTAAGGGTTTGAACCCGAATGCAGCGATCGGAAAAATCAAGGAATTGATGGTCCGCCGGGCAGTATAAGAAAGAGCAAGCAGGGCGGAAGGACTCACGAGTTTTCCCGTCCTGGTTTTTGCAACAGTTTTAGAACTGTTCGTCGACAGCGGCGAACGGCGATATCAAATAGAATAAGTGGTTCACATGTCTATCACTCATCAAGCCGATCCTGCAAACCGAGCCCGACTGCGCTGGCGTGCGAGACGCGGTCTGCTTGAAAACGATTTGATATTGACCCGGTTCCTGGATGCGCATGAGGCCAGTATGACGGATGACGATGTCGACGCTTTTACGCGCCTGATGGAGCTATCCGACAATGAACTAATGGATTTGCTGTTGGTCCGTAAAGAGCCCGACGGCTTGCTGGATTTGCCGCAAGTGCATGTCCTGTTAGCCAGAATACGCACTGCTTAAGCCTGTATCTTCGCGGGCGGCGACGGCCGCCGAAGCTGTTGGACAGCTTGCAAGCACGTCTTTTGTTTTTTTGATTTAGAGTCACCTTTTGATTGAGGGAAGAGCCATGACCACCGCTGATACAAAAGCCACGCTATCGTTTTCCGATGGCAGCCCATCCGTAGAATTTCCTATTTACAAGGGCACCGTCGGCCCCGAAGTCATTGATATCCGCAAGCTGTACGGCGCTACCGGCAAATTCACTTACGACCCAGGTTTCATGTCGACAGCGGCGTGTAATTCGTCGATCACCTACATTGACGGCGACAAGGGCGAACTGCAGTATCGCGGTTACCCAATCGAACAACTGGCGGTCAATTGCGACTTCCTGGAAACCTGCTACCTGTTGCTGAACGGCGAATTGCCGACTGCGGCCGAGAAGGAAAAATTCGACGCCACCGTGACCCAGCACACCATGGTTCACGAGCAGATGCAATTCTTCTTCCGCGGTTTCCGCCGCGACGCGCATCCAATGGCCGTGCTGGTCGGCACCGTTGGCGCCTTGTCGTCGTTCTACCATGACTCGCTGGATATCACCGATCCGCACCATCGCGAAGTATCGGCCATCCGCCTGATCGCCAAGCTGCCGACGCTGGTCGCCATGGCATACAAGTACAACGTCGGACAGCCTTTCGTTTACCCGCGCAACGAACTGTCGTACAGCGCCAATTTCATGCACATGATGTTCTCGACTCCGTGCGAAGAGTACAAGGTCAACGACGTGCTGGTGCGTGCACTGGACCGTATCCTGACCCTGCATGCCGACCACGAGCAGAATGCTTCGACCTCGACCGTGCGCCTGGCTGGTTCGAGCGGCGCCAATCCGTTCGCCTGTATCGCCGCCGGCATCGCTTGCCTGTGGGGTCCTGCACACGGTGGCGCCAACGAAGCAGCCCTCAACATGCTGAAGGAAATCGGCACGGTCGACAATATCCCGGCATTCATCGCCCAGGTAAAAGACAAAAACTCCGGCGTCAAGCTGATGGGCTTCGGTCACCGCGTCTATAAGAATTTCGATCCGCGCGCCAAGTTGATGCGCGAAACCTGCTACGAAGTGCTGAATGAGCTGGGTCTGCATGACGACCCATTGTTCAAGCTGGCGATGGCGCTGGAAAAAGTAGCCCTGGAAGACGAATACTTCGTTTCCCGCAAACTCTATCCGAACGTCGACTTCTACTCCGGCATCGTGCAATCGGCGTTGGGCATCCCGACTTCGTTGTTCACAGGTATCTTCGCCATGGCGCGTACCGTCGGCTGGATTGCGCAATGGAACGAGATGATTTCCGATCCTGAGCAAAAGATCGGTCGTCCGCGTCAGTTGTTCGTCGGTTCGCCGACCCGCGATGTGCCTGCAATTGACAAGCGCGGCTGATCCGGCAACAGTAGAAGGAGTCTGTTAACATCCTGATACAACACAAAACAGCGAATCCATGGATTCGCTGTTTGCATTTCTGCAGGTTATGCTATGCTCCTATCCTGTGCCGATTTTCAGGGCGCGGCGTAGTAAAAACATGTGGTGAGCGTGTTTTGAAGGGCAGGCAAAAGAAGTACCCGAATTGGAAGTAGTAGTAAAAAAGAACACAGTCACTGTAATAAATAGAGCCCTTCCCCACAACTTGATGTGCAATCCGCTAACCGGTCAGGCCGTGTCGCGGAAGGTTATGTTAACCCGCTAATCTCGCGAAACGCGAAGAAAGGTGAGCAAGATGATGCAACAATACCGCTCTAATTCTTATCTCTTCGGAGGTAATGCACCGTACATTGAAGAGCTGTACGAGTCATACCTCGACAATCCCGGTTCAGTTGCCGACAACTGGCGTGCATATTTCGACGCCATGCAGCATGTGCCTGCCGTCGATGGCAGCGACAAGCCTGACGTCGGTCACGCATCCGTTATCGCCTCGTTCGCCGAGCGCGCCAAGCAAGGCCCAATCCGTACCATCTCCGCTTCAGCCGATGCTGAAATGGGCTTCAAGCGCGTTGCTGTAACGCAACTTATTGCCGCTTACCGCTACCTCGGTTCACGCTGGGCCAACCTGGACCCGCTGCAACGTCAGGAACGCTCCGCGTTACCGGAGCTGGAGCCAAGTTTCTATGGTTTCACCGATGCTGACATGGACATCGTGTTCAATATCAGCAACACTTATTTCGGTTCTGAAACGGCAACCCTGCGCGATCTGCTGAATTCGCTGCGCGAGACTTATTGCCGTTCGATCGGTACTGAGTACATGTACATCAGTGACCCGACCGAAAAGCGCTGGATGCAAGAACGTCTGGAGTCGACCCGTTCGGCGCCGGTATTCACAGCAGAAAAGAAAAAACACATTCTCGACCGCCTGACCGCGGCTGAAGGCCTGGAACGCTACCTGCATACACGTTATGTCGGTCAGAAGCGCTTCTCACTGGAAGGCGGTGAAAGCTTCATCGTCTCCCTGGATGAAACGATCCAGCGCGCTGGTGAAAAGGGCGTCCAGGAAATCGTGATCGGCATGGCCCACCGCGGCCGTCTGAACGTACTGGTCAACACCCTGGGCAAGATGCCGCAAGAGTTGTTTGCGGAATTCGAAGGCAAACACGCCGACGACCTGCCAGCCGGCGACGTCAAGTATCACCAAGGTTTCTCGTCTGACATCACCAGCCCTGGCGGCCCGGTGCACCTGTCGCTGGCGTTTAACCCATCTCATCTGGAAATCGTCAACCCTGTGGTTGAAGGTTCGGTCAAGGCCCGTATGGAGCGCCGCGGCGATACCGACGGTTCGCAAGTGCTGCCGATCCTGGTGCACGGCGATGCCGCTTTCGCCGGCCAGGGCGTCGTCATGGAAACCCTGAACCTGGCGCAAACGCGCGGTTACGGCACAGGCGGCACAGTGCATATCGTGATCAACAACCAGATCGGTTTCACCACTTCTGATCCACGCGATTCACGCTCCACACTGTATTGCTCGGACGTCGTCAAGATGATCGAAGCACCGGTGCTGCACGTCAATGGCGATGATCCGGAAGCGGTTGTGTACGCTACTCAGATCGCGCTCGACTATCGCATGGAATTCAAGAAGGATATCGTGGTTGATATCATCTGCTTCCGTAAGCTGGGCCACAACGAGCAAGATACGCCAGCACTGACACAGCCGCTGATGTACAAGAAGATCGGCCAGCATCCAGGCACCCGCAAGCTGTACGCGGACAAACTGACTGCGCAAGGCACCATCGCCGCGGATGAAGGCGATGCAATGGTCAAGGCTTTCCGCGACGCAATGGACGCCGGCAAACATACCGTCGATCCAGTCATCTCCAATTTCAAGAGCAAGTACGCAGTCGACTGGTTGCCGTTCCTGAACCGCAAGTGGACTGACGCCGCCGATACGGCAGTGCCGGCGACTGAACTGAAGCGCTTGGCCACCCGTATTACGACCGTGCCGGAAAACTTCAAGGTTCACGCACTGGTTGAGAAAGTATTGAACGATCGCGCAGCGATGGGCCGTGGCGAACTCAACCTCGATTGGGGTATGGGTGAACATCTGGCTTACGCGTCGCTGGTATCGTCGGGTTATGCAGTTCGCCTGACCGGCCAGGATGCAGGCCGCGGCACTTTCGTCCATCGTCACGCAGTATTGCACGATCAAAACCGTGAGCGTTGGGATGCAGGCAGCTACATTCCGCTGCAAAACATCTCGGAACAGCAAGCGCCGTTCAAGGTGATTGACTCGGTCTTGTCGGAAGAAGCAGTGCTTGGTTTCGAGTACGGCTATTCGACAGCAGAGCCAAACACATTGACCATCTGGGAAGCGCAATTCGGCGACTTCGCCAACGGCGCGCAAGTCGTGATCGACCAGTTCATCAGCTCCGGCGAAGTGAAGTGGGGCCGTGCTTCCGGCCTGGTCATGATGCTGCCGCACGGTTACGAAGGTCAAGGTCCAGAGCACTCGTCAGCTCGTCTGGAACGTTATCTGCAACTGTGCGCAGACAACAACATGCAAGTTGTGCAGCCGACCACTGCAGCGCAGATTTTCCATCTGCTGCGCCGTCAGATGATTCGTTTGTTCCGCAAGCCACTGGTCATCATGACGCCAAAGTCGTTGTTGCGTAACAAGGATGCCGGTTCACCATTGAGCGATTTCAGCAAGGGTGGCTTCCAGACAGTCATCGGCGAAGTCGATGAGAAGATCGATGCCAAGAAGGTCAAGCGTGTTATCGCTTGCTCGGGCAAGGTTTACTATGATCTGGTCAATGCACGTAAAGAACGCGGTCAGACTGATGTCGCAATTATCCGTCTGGAACAGCTGTATCCATTCCCGCACAAGGCGTTTGCTGCCGAACTGAAGCAGTTCCCTAACTTCAACGAGTTGGTGTGGGCTCAGGACGAACCGCAAAACCAGGGCGCTTGGCTGCAGATTCAACACAACATTTTTGAAAATCTGGAAGATGGTCAAAAGCTGGCATATGCCGGCCGTCCAGCCAGCGCATCGCCTGCTGTCGGTTACTACGACAAGCACTATGCGCAGCAAAAAGCGTTGCTGGATACGGCGTTTTCCAAGCTCAAAGGCTTTGTTCTTACCAAATAATTGACGACAGGGCGGGTCTGGATGACCCGCTCGCCGCAACATCTTACGGAGAATTAAATGGCACTTCTTGAAGTAAAAGTTCCGCAATTGTCGGAATCCGTCGCCGAAGCGACTTTGTTGACATGGCATAAAAAAATCGGCGATGCAGTCAAGCGCGACGAAAACCTGATTGACATCGAAACAGATAAAGTAGTACTGGAATTGCCGGCGCCAGCCGACGGCGTCATCGTTCAACTGATCAAGACCGACGGTAGCACCGTGGTAGCTGATGAAGTCATCGCCGTCATCGATACCGATGCTTCGGCCAAGGTCAGCCCGATGGAAGTCGCAGCTGTGCCTGTGCCGCAAGCCGGTCACGCACCGACACCGGTGGCAGCGCCTGAGTTGCAATCGCAATCGGCAGCAGGCATCGCTATGCCAGCTGCAGCGAAACTGCTGGCCGAAAACAATCTGTCCGCTTCGCAAGTTGTCGGCAGTGGCAAAGATGGCCGCGTTACCAAGGGCGACGCCCTTGGCGCGATTGCCAACAAGGCCGCCCCGACACCAGCGCCTTTGGCGCCGGTAGCCGCCAAACCAGCGTTGCAGCAAGTCGCAGCGCCAACCAAAGCCAATCTGGATGACCGTCCGGAAGAGCGCGTGCCGATGAGCCGCCTGCGCGCCCGTATCGCCGAGCGTCTGGTGCAATCGCAATCGACCAATGCCATCCTGACGACATTCAATGAAGTCAACATGCAGCCGGTCATGGATCTGCGTACCAAGTACAAGGACAAGTTCGAGAAAGAACACGGCGTCAAGCTGGGTTTCATGTCGTTCTTCGTCAAGGCCGCAGTTGCAGCACTGAAGAAATACCCGATCGTCAATGCATCGGTTGACGGCAACGACATCGTGTACCACGGCTACTTCGATATCGGTATCGCTGTCGGTTCACCACGTGGTCTGGTCGTACCGGTACTGCGCGATGCTGACCAGATGTCGATCGCCGACATCGAAAAGAAAATCGGCGAATTCGGCGCCAAGGCAAAAGATGGCAAGCTGACCCTGGACGACTTGACCGGCGGCACATTCTCGATCTCCAACGGCGGTACTTTCGGTTCGATGCTGTCGACGCCGATCATCAACCCACCGCAATCTGCCATCCTGGGCGTGCATGCGACCAAGGATCGTGCGGTGGTCGAGAACGGCCAGATCGTGGTGCGTCCGATGAACTATCTGGCCATGTCTTACGATCACCGTATCATCGACGGCCGTGAAGCAGTGTTGGCGTTGGTTGCAATGAAAGAAGCGCTGGAAGACCCGGCCCGCCTGTTGCTGGATCTGTAAGCGTTAATTCGCGAAGCGAGCGCGCCCTGATTTCCATTTTTCGATCCAGCATTCGATGGAGCGGAAAATGGAGCAGGGCGCGTCGTTTAGGTGGCTACGTAAGCATGCAGCTAAGTGAATGATGTGCGCCTTGTCTACGTAGCTTGCCTGGATCGCAGAGCAGTCAGGTCTGCAGGCCAGGAAAATTGACAGGGCAATAACTCGAAGGATGGAAATGAGCAAACAATTTGATGTCGTGGTGATCGGTGGCGGTCCCGGCGGCTATATCGCAGCAATTCGCGCCGCACAATTGGGTTTCAATACAGCATGTATTGATGAGTGGAAAAATGCCAAGAACGGTCCGGCGCCTGGCGGTACGTGCACCAATGTTGGTTGCATCCCTTCCAAGGCGTTGTTGCAGTCGTCCGAACACTACGAGCACGCTGGCCATGCATTCGCCGAGCACGGTATCGAGGTCAAGGGCTTGGGCCTGAATCTGGGACAGATGCTGGCGCGCAAAGACAATGTCGTCAAGCAGAACAACGAAGGCATCCTGTACTTGTTCAAGAAGAACAAGGTCACTTTTTTCCATGGTCGCGGTTCGTTCGTCGAGGGCGATGCCAACGGCTATGAAATCAAGGTTGCCGGTGCGACAGAAGAAACCATCAGCGCCAAGCACATCATCGTGGCGACGGGTTCCAATGCGCGTGAATTGCCGGGTGCGCCGTTTGACGAAAAACTGATTCTGTCGAATGCCGGCGCACTGGCAATTGACGCGGTTCCAGCTAAACTGGGAGTGATCGGTGCCGGTGTCATCGGTCTCGAAATGGGTAGCGTCTGGCGCCGTTTGGGATCTGAGGTCAGCGTACTGGAAGCATTGCCGACTTTCCTCGGCGCAGTCGACGAACAGATCGCCAAGGAAGCCAGCAAACTGTTCACCAAGCAAGGTTTGAAGGTGAGCCTGGGCGTCAAGATCGGTGCGATTACTGCTGGCAAGAGTGATGTCACCGTCGAGTATGTCGACGCCGCTGGCGCCGCACAAAAAGCTGTGTTCGACAAGCTGATCGTGTCGATCGGCCGTATCCCGAACACCATCGGCCTGAACGCCGAAGGTGTTGGCCTGCAACTGGACGAGCGCGGTTTCATCGCGGTCGACGGCGATTGCAAGACCAACCTGCCGAACGTCTGGGCGGTTGGCGATGTGGTGCGTGGCCCGATGCTGGCGCACAAGGCTGAGGAAGAGGGCGTTGCCGTTGCTGAGCGTATTGCCGGACAGCATGGCCATGTCAACTTCAACACGATTCCGTGGGTGATCTATACCTCGCCTGAAATCGCGTGGGTTGGCAAGACAGAACAACAACTGAAGGCGGATGGAGTAGCATACAAGGCTGGCACTTTCCCGTTCCTGGCGAACGGTCGAGCGCGTGCCTTGGGTGACACCTCGGGTATGGTCAAATTCCTGGCAGATGCCAAGACCGACGAAATCCTGGGTGTTCACATTGTTGGACCAATGGCATCAGAACTGATTTCAGAAGCCGTGGTGGCGATGGAATTCCGTGCATCTGCGGAAGATATCGCCCGTATCTGCCATGCGCACCCGTCCTTGTCGGAAGCGACCAAGGAAGCGGCGCTGGCAGTGGACAAACGGTCCCTGAATTTCTAAGGGAGAAGCAACATGCGTTATCTGATCCTGTCGTTGGGAGTGGCACTTTCCGGCTGCGCGACTACAGCATCGGATAACGGTCACGTGTTGATCGAAGCCACTTCCGCTAGTCAACAACTGGCAGGTGCACGCTGTATAGTCAAGACCGACAGTAGCCGCTGGGATGTCGTCACTCCTGGCGATGTCCTTATCGTTGCTGCCGATGGCGATTTGCATGTGGTGTGCAACAAGCCAGGCTATCGTACTTCGGAAGTGGTTTATCGGGCTCCTCCGGGGCTGAATTCCCCGAGTGTCGGAATTGGTGCTGCCGGTGGCAGCGGCGGTATCGGCAGCGCCGGTGCCGGTCTGGGCGTCAACCTGCCGCTGACTTTCAGCGGCAAGGAAAAAGCCTACCCAAGCCGTGTCCTGATAGAGATGGGGCCTTCGTAATCGAGTCCATTGTCGTTCCGGGTTGATATGGGCGGGCGCAAGCTCGCCCATTTTTGTTTTGCCTGTGTGTCGGCAACGGGTGTCGGACAAGGCAGACCAGGATTGCCGGTCTGTTAAGATTTTATTGATTTTATCGGTCGCAGCATTGATTTTGGCCTTCCATCAAGAATTGAAAAACAATGAACGTTTTAGAGTTTTATGAACAGGCACTGACGCAGCGCGGCTTCCAGGCCGACGAGGCGCAACGACGGGCTGTTGAACGCTTGCAGCGGGCTTATGATGAGTGGGTTGCGTACAAGGCGCAGCGTTCCAATTCGTTCAAGCGCCTGATCAACCGTCCAGAAGTGCCGCGTGGCGTCTACATGTGGGGCGGCGTCGGGCGTGGCAAATCATTCTTGATGGACAGTTTTTACTCCGTAGTGCCGGTGGTGCGTAAAACCCGCCTGCATTTCCACGAGTTCATGCGCGCCGTACATCGTCAGATGGATGAGATGAAGGGCGTTGCCGATCCGCTGGACGAAGTGGCAAAGCGGGTGGCGAAGAAATACCGGCTGATCTGTTTCGATGAATTCCATGTCTCCGATATTGCCGACGCCATGAGTCTCTACAATCTGCTCAAGGCGCTGTTCGACAACGGCGTGTCGTTTGTCATGACCTCGAATTACGAGCCGAGCACCTTGTATCCGGACGGCTTGCATCGCGATCGCATGCTGCCGACCATCAAGCTGTTGCAGGATAATCTGGACGTAATGAATATCGATGCCGGCATCGATTATCGCAAGCGCGCGCTGGAGCAGGTCCAGACCTATCACTCGCCGCTCAATGCCGATACCGACCGCGCCTTGCGGCACGCTTTCGCGGGCGTTGCTGAAACTGCCGACGAAGACCCGATGGTCGACATCGAAGCGCGTAAAATAAAGGCCTTGCGCCGGGCGGGCGGGGTGATCTGGTTCGATTTCAATACCCTGTGCGGCGGTCCGCGCTCGCAGAATGATTATCTGGAAATTGCCAGCCGCTTCCATACGGTGATATTGTCCGGTATCCCACAGATGTCGGCAGCGATGTCTTCCGAAGCGCGTCGCTTCACTTGGCTGATCGATGTGTTTTATGATCACAAGATCAAGTTGATCATGTCGGCTGCGGTGCCACCTGAGGAGTTATATACGCAGGGCATGCTGGCGAATGAGTTTCATCGCACCGTGTCGCGTATTGTCGAGATGCAGTCGCGCGAATATATGGATGCTGAGCGGCGCTCCGAAGCGGATTCGATCGTGTAGGTAGATACCGTTGCAGGCCGCCCCGAATAATGTTGAGAAATGGATAGGATCACGTGGAATTCGCCTCTTTGATTTTGGCTTCTCTATCACCTTCGCCAGCCGTCGCTTGCGTCAAGCGGGGGCCTTGCTCGGCATGACCGCCGCGTTGTTGACCTTATCGGCCACGACACAAGCCGCGGACGCCGTGGCGCCGTTGAAATCGGTTACTGAGCCGGCTACGGAACTCACGGCACGCTATCCGCTGGAGTCGCTGACGACGGTGGAAACCGCAAATAAGGCGGTAGCCGACGTCGCTGACGCCAAGGCCGAGGTTGAGGCGCGGGATCTTGAGCAACGACGGGCCTGTTATCAAAAATTCTTCATGAATTATTGTCTCGACCAGGCCAAGGAGCAGCGCCGATTGGCGATGAAGACGATTCGTCCTGTCGATATCACAGCCAACGCCTTTTTGCGTCGCGATCGTGCCGATGAGCGTGACCGCGCGCTAGAAATACACGACGCCGGCTTGCCTGCCGAGGCTGCGCAGAAGGCGCAAGACCAGAAGGAAAAGAACTGTCGAATGCCGACAAGGTCAAGCAGAGTGCAGCAAAGGAAAAAGAAGTTCAGGCCAATACCGCCAAGCATGCCGGTGAAGCCGACAAGCGCGTAGCAGACCATAATGCACGCGTGAAAAAGGCGCAGCAGGATGAAGCGGCGAAGGCACAGCAGCGCGCCGACAATGTTGCCGCTTTTGAGAGAAAGGCAAAGGAATCGGCCGCACGCCAGCGCGAGGTGGCGGCGAACAAGGCTGAGAAGGCCAAGGATCTGGCGGCCAAGAAGGCTGCCGCTGCAGCATCGGCGACTTCTACACCAGCAAGCGCCGCCCCAGCAGCATCGGCGCCGCCGGCAGCGACACCGTAAATCAGGCTGTCATTGCGCTGCGCGGCTTACACTGCGCGGCGCATCTTCTTGATTGTGTAGTTCTGCGGCTCCTTGGGGGGCGCCACCAGTTTGACGATCGCAAACGTGCAGTTGTCGGCAGCATGGCCTTCGGAGCGCTTGCGAGTCTTGGTGATCAGCATTTCGGCAGCATCGCGCGGTTTGTTCATGGCGATGGCCGCGCCCAGTTCATCTTCCGTAAAGTAATGCCAGAGGCCGTCCGAACAGAGCAGGAAGGCGTCGCCTGCTTTCAGGCCGGTGTGGCGGCCGATGGTGACTTTTGGGGTTTCGGTGCTGGAGCCGAGCGCATTGAGCAGAATGTTCGACAGGTTGTGCGATTTGGCTTCGGTGCGCGACAGTTTACCTTCGCTGACCAGTTTTTCGACATATGAGTGGTCAATGGTGTGTTCGGCGAAGTTGGGGCCGTCAAAACGATACAGGCGCGAATCGCCCACATGACCCCAGGTAGCGGTGCCATCCGGCGCCAGTACCAGGATCACCATCGTCGTGTGCGGATCTTTGTCATTCGAGAAACCGCTCAGCTTGATGACGGTGTGCGTTTCCAGCGCAATGTTGTGCAGCATCTCTTCAACATTGTCGGCCAGCGGCGAAAATCCTTCGAAAATCTGTTTCGCGGTGCAGATGACCTGCTCGGCAGCGAGCGCGCCGCCAGTGCGGCCGCCCATGCCGTCTGCCAGTACCGCCATCATGTAACCTGGCGCCTTGGGGCGGTAAACAATGCGGCGCGGTCTTGTTGTTCCTGACGGTCGCCGATGTGCTGGCCCGTTCCTGCTTCGATCTTGTATTGGCTCATTCGTCTGGGTAGATTAAACTGCATCCTGTTCTAGGTAATTCCGTATTTGCTGATTGCACGCCAGCTTGCTATCAATCAGGCGATAATTCAAGCCTGCTTGCTCGCTTTGTTTACTTTGCTTAGACGGGCAAGGCGGATCGGGAATTATTATACGCACGTATTATTTTAAAAGTGTTTCCATGTGTCAACGTTTTCCAACTTCAGAATATGACCATGATTGATCGGGAAGAAATCCTTCGTCGCATTATAGAACTCGAAGTCGAGCATCGCGACCTGGATGCCGCCATTCATACCATGACGAATCAGGTCCTGCATGAAGAATTACAATTGCGTCGCTTGAAGAAGCGCAAGCTGCAGCTGAAAGATCAGATAACGCTGCTAAGAATGCAATTAATCCCTGATATCCCTGCCTGATAGCCCACACCCAGGCTGATAAGATATACCTGTCATCAGCCGTTCTCAGTAAGTTACCTTGACCGAAGATACATCTCTCCCGCCTGCCGAAGGCCAAAGTGCTGCTGTTGCCGTTGTTGCCAGCGGCACGCACGACGACGACGTTGACCGCCTGTTTGCCAGTTCCGGCCCGCTCGGACAGGCAGTCGGCGGTTTTCGTCCGCGCCAGGCGCAAACTGAAATGGCGAAAGCCATCGCCGATGCGATTGCCCAGCAACGCACCTTGATCGCCGAGGCCGGTACAGGTACCGGCAAAACTTTCGCTTATCTGGTTCCGGCTTTGCTGTGGGGCGGCAAGGTGATCGTCTCGACCGGCACCAAGAACTTGCAGGACCAGTTGTTTTTACGCGACATCCCAACTGTGCGTAGAGCATTGAGTGCACCGGTTTCGGTCGCGCTGCTGAAAGGCCGTGCCAACTACGTCTGTCATTTCCACCTGGAGCGCACGCTGCAGAACGGTCGCATGACTTCGCGGGAAGATGTCGGCTACCTGCGCGAAATCTCGCGTTTCATGAAAACCACCTCATCCGGCGACAAGGCCGAATTATCGAAGGTGCCTGAGACTGCACCGATCTGGAACCTGGTGACATCGACCCGTGATACCTGCATGGGCGCTGAGTGCCAGTATTATCAGGACTGTTTTGTGATGAAGGCGCGCAAGGAAGCGCAACAGGCCGATGTGGTGGTGGTTAACCACCATCTGTTCTTTGCCGACGTGGCGTTGAAGGACACAGGCGTGGCGGAGTTGCTGCCATCGGCAAATACCATCATTTTCGACGAGGCGCACCAGTTGCCGGAAGTAGCGACGCTGTTCTTCGGCAATACCGTGTCGACTTCGCAAATCCTGGAATTGTGCCGGGATGTGCTGGCAGAAGGTTTGTCGCATGCGCGCGACGGCGCCGATTGGGCGCAAGTGGTGCTGCCGGTTGAGAAAGCTGCACGCGATCTGCGGCTGGCTTTTCCGCAGGATGTGGTGCGATTGGCGGTGAACCAGATTGCGCCGTCGAGTGTATTCTTTCCGGCGCTGGAGACCATGCGGCAGCAGCTACACGGCATGATCGCGGTTCTTGAGAAGCAGGCCGAACGGGCAGAAACCATCGAACAGTGCCGCACTCGCGCCGTCGAACTGGGTTACAAGCTGGACGGTTGGAACAGCGCACCGGCAGCGGCAAGCGGCAAGACGCCAAAGAAGGCCAAGGGCGACGATGGCGAGGACGAGGGCAGTGTACTTTGGGTAGAGGCATTTTCCTCTTCGTTGCAGCTGCACCAGACACCACTGTCGATTGCGCCAATCTTCAACAAGCAGCGCGAAGGCGTTGCGCGCTCTTGGATATTCACCTCGGCGACGCTGGCGGTGAAGAACGATTTCCAGCACTACGCTTCGCAAATGGGCTTGTGGGATGAGCCGGCGCAATCCTGGCCCAGTCCCTTCGATTATGGTCAGCAAGGCCTGCTGTACGTACCGCAGAACCTGCCGCAGCCGAATTCGCCGGATTATACCGATGCCGTTATCGACGCCGCGTTGCCGGTGATCGAGGCTTCCGGCGGACGCGCCTTCCTGTTGTGTACGACGATCCGAGCGGTTAATCGTGCCGCCGAAAGGCTGCGCGCCGAGTTCGAGGCGCGGCATCTGAATTTTCCGCTGATGGTGCAAGGCGAAGCTGGGCGTACCGAATTGCTGGACCGCTTCCGCGCCGCCGGCAATGCCGTGCTAATCGGCAGCCAGAGCTTCTGGGAAGGTGTCGATGTGCGCGGAGAGGCTCTATCGCTGGTGATTATCGACAAATTACCATTTTCGCCGCCAGATGATCCGGTATTGGCGGCACGCATCGATGCTCTGGAGGCAAAAGGCATGAATGGTTTCATGCATCACCAATTGCCGGCCGCCATCATTAACCTGAAGCAGGGCGCCGGTCGCCTGATTCGCGATGAAACCGATCGTGGCGTGCTGATGATTTGCGATCCGCGGCTGATCTCGAAGGGCTATGGCCGTCGCATTTGGCAAAGTCTGCCGCCGTTCAAGCGGACCCGCGAACTCGATGTCGTGCAGGCGTTCTGGAGTACTCAGCCTGTCGAGGGATGAGTCAGCGGATTGCGCTTGTGGGGCGACGCATCGTGCAGTACATTGTGATGTCGATGCGATAAATTTTCGCCTGACGCAATGGGGGATGATTGGGCAAACGTTCCTTCTTGTTCCTCTGAATTTGTCATCAAGTCGTAATAATCAGTCTTTATTGTCGCAGCTTGCCTCTTGCGAGGAGCGGTAACTTGGCTTGAGTTGTTTTTTTGTCGAACGTTCGTTTGGATAAAGGTAAGCAATGTTTGCAGCGGTAGATTTGGGATCAAACAGTTTTCGTTTGCATATCGGCAAATACAATGGTGACGCCATCCGCGTCATCAAGAGTGCTCGCGACCCGATTCGACTGGCTGCCGGCCTCGACAGCAAGGGCTATCTGACCGAGCAAGCCATGCAGGTCGCGCTGGACTCCCTGTCGCGCTTCCGCGATATCCTGGCCGACTACCAATTGGAAGCGGTGCGCGTGGTGGCGACCAATACCCTGCGCATTGCCAAAAATGCCGCCGAATTCCTACCGATCGCCGAGCAGGCAATCGGCTATCCGATTGAAATCATTTCGGGCGAGGAAGAAGGGCGCTTGATCTACATGGGCGTCGCCAGCATGCTGCGGCTGCCGAATGAAAAACGGCTGGTGCTTGACATCGGCGGCGGTTCCACCGAGCTGATCTTGGGGCGTGGTCAGCAGATCGAGCGGGTTGAATCGTTTGGCATCGGTACCGTCAATCAAAGCCTGGCTTTCTTTGCCGATGGCCAGATTACTGCCGCGGCGTACGATGCCGCTGTGCTGTCCGCGCGCAGTCATTTTGAAGACGCAGCGCCACCATACCGGCCGCAGAACTGGAGCCACGCCTATGGTTCGTCGGGCACTATCCGGGCGATTGCCGAAACCATCGAACGAAACGGCCTAGGCGACCATCGCTTGTCCTATACCAGCCTGGAAGCGCTGAAAAACTGTTTTGTCGAATTCGGACATGTCAGCCGCATCGACCTGTTGGGCATGAAGCCGGAACGCGCTGCCGTGATGGTGGGCGGCCTCGCGGTGCTGATTGGGCTGATGCAGGAGCTGGGCATAGAGGTGATCCAGCCGATCGAGGCGGGCCTGCGCATGGGGGTCATGTGGGATTTGCAGTTGCGCGGCACGCGCCTGGATCGACGCGACCAGTCGGTACATGACTTTTCGCAACGTTTTCATGTTGATCAACTGCGCGCCAGTCGCGTTGCTGAGACGGCAACTTCATTGTTCGACATGCTCAAGCCGACTAGCGATGTGCTGAGCCAATACCTGCACTGGAGCGCGCTGCTGCATGAAGTGGGTCTGGTCGTGTCGCAAAGCGGTTATCACAAGCATGCAGCTTATCTGATTGAAAATGCCGACCTATCTGGATTCACCACTCGCGAACAGCGTGCGATGAGCATGCTGATCCTGGGCCAGAAAGGCAATCTGCGTAAAATCAGCGATGCGTTGCTGGATCCGGACTTTTCCAAGGCGGTGCTGGCGCTGCGTCTGGCGGTCATGTTCCTGCATTCGCGGATCGAGGTCGATCTTGACGAATTGCGCCTGAAGATGAAGAGCAAGATCGAGCTCGATATTAAGCACGACTGGATCGAGGATCATCCGACAGCCAGTTACTGGATGGCCAAGGAGCAGGATTTCTGGCGTGAGATTGGTGTCGATTTCGCGATTCGCACGACTTGATTGATTCGATTGGATTTGACTCGAAGCGGCGCATTCGCGCCGCTTCAAACCGGTAACTCAGTACGTCAGCCCGTTGGCTTTGTTGAACAGGGCGATGTCTACATAATTGGACAGGCGGTTGCTGTTTGCCACGTCGCCCACCATATATCCCCCACGTCAAAGCCGCCGCTCGGAATCGCGTATTCGGATTGGCCGGCGACGCGCTTGCCCGTTTGCAGCAGCCGCACCCACGATTTGGCTGCAGTGAAACCTTCCAGCGTCAGCGCCGATACCGGTTCATCGCGATATTTGCGCATCATGTTCAGGTGTTCAAGCTGGATCGACGAACTGCCCATGCCGGGGTTGGGCACCACCTGTGAAAACACCGTCCACTCGACTCCTTTGCCGCCGGCCAGTTGCCGTAGCGTTGTCAGGTTGGTGAGGGAAGAGCCGGCGACAAAGGTCTGCGGCGCCAGTTTGCGGAAATCCTTCAGGAACAGGCCGGCGCTTACCGAATCGGCGATCATGACGACGCAGCCCGGCTTGGCATTGGCCAGTTGTTGGGTTTCGGCGCTGACTTTGGCGCGGTCACTGCTCAAGTGCACGGTGCCGCTGAGTTTGATGCCGCTTTGCTGCATTTGCTCGGTCAGGCGGCGATAGGCGTCCGCGGTAGCGGCGGATTCCTGATAGACGACGCCGATATCCTTGATACCGAGTTTGCCGAAATGGGAAAATATATGACGAATTTCCTCCTGGTAGCTGGGGCGCCAGAACAGGACTTTCGCATCCTTCTGATAGTCGGCTCCAGCTAGCGGCGCGTAAAGTGTCAGGCCGCTGCGTTTGAAGTCGGCGGAATTCAGCACTGCACGGGTGACATCGTCGCCGACTCCGCCGAACAGATATGAGGCATGCGCCTGGTCGACCAGTTCGGCCACGGCCTTGACTGCCAGGTCGCTCTGGCCGCGGTCGTCGCGCACCAGGTATTGAATGCGGCGGCCATTGATGCCGCCCTTGGCGTTGAGTACGTCAAAGTAGGTTTTAATCCCCGCAACATAATCGCGTCCGAGGTCTGCGTTCGGCCCGGAAAGATCGATTGCCTGGCCGACCACGATGGTTTCCGGCGCAGCTTCCGCCAGCAGTGGTAGGCATAGTGCCGCAGCGCTGAGGGACTTGCACAAAATGTGTTTCAAGTTTAATTTCATCGGAGCAGTTGAAATTCAGCGAGGGAGAAGTCGCGATTTTGGTTGCAAATTGTTACCGCTTGATGAATTTGTTGTGTGTTTTGAAGCTAATTTCTTGCTGCGGATTGAATAATTGTATATATTATTTATACGATTTATTTTTTGGAGAGTTGAATGGTTACCAGTAAAAGTGTGAAACGTGTCGTGAAGAAGCCTGCTGCCGTGGGCAAGGCCCGGCGAAACCTGTCGGTCGCCCAGCTGTCAAGGCAAGCCCGGCGGCGGCATTGAAAGCGTCAATCAAATCGGCAATCAAGTCACCAGCTAAGCCAGCACCTAAGCCGACAGCCAAGCCGACAGCCAAGCCGACAGCCAAGCCGGCTGCTCCCAAGGCCGCAAAGCCGGCTCTCAAGCCGTTGACGAAATCGCTGATCGTTACCAAGCCTATCGCGCCAAAACCGGCGTTGCCTTCCGGTAAACCGACATCGGGCATCAAGTCGCTGCCGGATTCCAAAGCCAAGGTCAAGAAAGCCAAACTGGTGCGCGACAGCTTTACCATGCCTGCTGATGAGTACCAGGTCCTGGGCGACGTCAAGAAGCTGTTCCTGAAGGCCGGCCTGGAAGTGAAAAAGAGTGAATTGCTGCGCGTTGGCGTGGCCCTGATCCGCGATCTGGACCTGGCCAACCTGAAGCTGGCTGTGGCGAGCCTGCCGCCGGTCAAGGCTGGGCGCCCTAAGAAAGAGAAATAATCCTGCACGAGGCGCCGCCGTCCGCGTTTCGGCTTCCTGAGTTGACTCATCACCAATTGAGGCGTTCAGGGCCGATTCGCGGTTTGGGGATAGCCCCCCGGTGACACTCGTTACCGGAACGTCACCCCCATGTTTTCCTGCAGATTAGCCAGTTACCGCCAGCATTGAAAATTTCCTGATACGTCACTGTTGCTGTGTCATCAAACCGAAATAAACTTGTCATTTCCTTGAAGTAATCGGAAGTTAGGCTTGTCATCGTCACAATCTGAAAGGACGATGAATGCGACTGCTAACCAATCCCGGCGATGCAAGCCCAAGTGTTTCCAAGTTGACGGTAAGTCTTGCAAGTACACCGGAAGAAGTACGCGAAGTGCAACGCCTGCGCTACAAAGTGTTTATCGAGGCGATGGGCTTGTCTGCGCTAGCCAATGCAGACGGTTTGGATAGCGATGAATTCGACACCTATTGCGATCATCTGATCGTACGCGATACCAAGACGCTATGCGTGGTGGGGACCTATCGCCTGATGAGTCCGCATGCGGCACGGCGCATGGGGCGTTATTACTCGGAGCAGGAATTCGATCTAGGGCGACTCGACAATTTGCGCAGTAGCATTGCCGAAGCGGGGCGTGCCTGTATCGATCCCGACTATCGTAGCGGCAGCGTCATCATGCTGTTGTGGGCCGGTCTGGCCGCATATATGCGACGCGAACGTTGTGACTATCTGATGGGCTGTGCCAGCGTTAGTCTGGCCGACGGCGGGCACAACGCCGCGGCCTTGTATCATGCGCTGGATCAGAATAATTTTTCACCAGCTGAATATCGTGTGACACCGCATGTGCCGTTCCCAGTGTACGAACGCGAAGCCGGACACGTGGCGCAGATGCCGCCGTTGTTGAAAGGCTACCTGCGCAGCGGTGCCTGGGTTTGCGGCGATCCTGCCTGGGATCCTGATTTCCATTCGGCCGACTTCTTCCTGCTGTTACCGCTGTCGAAGCTGGATGACCGGTACGCGCGCCACTATCTAAAAGAAACGAGGGCGGCATGAAGCCCGGCGAGCAGTTCCTGGATGCGGCGTTCCTTGGCGCCGGACCCGGTTCCAAGCGCGAGCCGATCCGCTTTCGCACGATCTGGATTTCCGACGTGCATTTGGGAACAACGGGATGCCAGGCTGCTCGCCTGCTGGAATTCCTGCGCGCGACCGAATCCGACACTTTGTATCTGGTAGGCGACATCGTCGACGGCTGGCAGTTGAAGCGTCGCTGGTATTGGGATCAGGTTCACAATAACGTGGTGCAGACGGTATTGAAAAAAGCCAAGAAGGGCACCGAAGTGATCTTCGTTCCAGGCAACCACGACGAAGCCGTTCGTCAATTCATCGACCTCGATTTCGGCGGCATACGGATCCGCGACGAGCTAGTGCATACGACAGCAAACGGCAAGCGCATGCTGGTGTTGCATGGCGATCGTTTCGATGGCGTGATCGCCTGCGCCAAGTGGCTGGCATATGTCGGCGACGGCCTGTACACGGTCATCCTCAAGTTCAACCAATGGTTCAACGGCTGGCGTGCGCGTGCCGGCTTGCCGTATTGGTCGCTGTCGCAATACCTGAAGCTGAAGGTCAAGAACGCGGTCAACTACATCTCGTCGTTTGAAGATGCGTTGGCGGCGGAGGCCCAAAAGAAGGGACTCGATGGCGTCATTTGCGGCCATATTCACAAGCCGGAAATTCGCGACATCAATGGCATTACCTATTGCAATGACGGAGATTGGGTAGAAAGCCTGTCGGCACTGGTGGAGGATGCCAACGGTGAGCTGCGCCTGGTCACTTGGCAAGAAATCATGCAGCAAAAAAATGCCGTATCCAGTTACCAGAATCGTGAATTATGCGAATTGCCATCGTAACGGACGCAGGACAGTCGCAGATCAATGGAGTGGTCAATACCTTGCGAGCCACCTGCGCTTGTTTGCGCAATAATGGCCATGAGGTGCTGCTGCTCAGTCCCGACGATTTCCCCACCTTTGCCTGCCCCACTTATCCTGAAATCCGGCTGGCCCATAAGCCATACGCCCGGGTTGCCGCCAGCCTCAAGTCATTCGGCCCGGACTGCATCCACATTTCCACCGAAGGTCCGATGGGCCTGGCGGCGCGGCGCTTTTGCCTGCGCCAGGGAATTGGCTTCACGACGGCCTACCATACACGTTTTCCGGAATACCTGAGTGCGCGCTCGATTCTGCCCAAGGCGATCACTTATCGTTGGCTACGTTGGTTTCATGGGCCGTCGAAAGCGATCATGGTGCCGACACCGCACATGCTCAAAGAACTTGAACAGCACGGTTTCCGTCGGCTGGTGCTGTGGGGGCGAGGTGTCGACACCGAGCACTTCAGGCCGGTCGACGAAGATCATGCCTGCATCGAGCGGCCGCTTTATTTGTATGTAGGCCGGGTCGCCGTGGAAAAGAATATCGAGGCATTCCTGCAGGTTGATTTGCCTGGCAGTAAATGGGTGATTGGCGATGGTCCGCAGCGTGAGGAGCTGCAGCAGCGCTACCCTGAAGTACAGTTCCTCGGGGCCAAACCGCATCACGAACTGACCTCGTACTACAACTGCGCCGACGTCATGGTATTCCCCAGTCAGACAGATACGTTTGGGCTGGTGATGGCAGAGGCCATGGCCTGCGGAGTACCGGTGGCGGCTTACCCGGTTTCGGGCCCGGTCGATGTGGTGGCGCATGGCCGTTCGGGAATTCTGGATGTCGACCTGACTAGCGCCTGCCAGCGGGCGCTGAGCCTTGACAGACGGGAGGTGCGACAGCATGCGCTGGAATTTTCGTGGGAATCGGCGACCCAGCAGTTCCAGCATCATCTGCACCAGATCCAATGGCTGAAAGCACCCTCAAAGAGCTTGCTGAGCAGCCGTTCACGACCGGTATCCGGGTTGTAGATGCAAAAAAGCCTCGCTCAGCGAGGCTTTTTTATTTTGTGATTCCTTTTGGCGATTCTTACTTCCAGAATTTCCACCACGGTGCTTTTGCGACCACTTGTCCGCCACCGTTATAGAACCGGCTGTTCGGGTAGTTTTTCTTCATGACGCGTTCGGCGTCGTCGCGCAGCTGGGTCAGGCCCAGTGCATCGTATGACCTGACCATGATGAACAGCGCTTCTTCAACCGCAGGCGCATCCCGGTATTCCTGGATCGCGCTCTCTGCGCGGTTGGCTGCCGCAACGTAGGCGCCGCGACGATAGTAGTAGCCCGCCACGTGAACATCATACTGAGCCAATGCATTCACCAGATACTTCATGCGCGCCAGCGAATCCGGAGCGTAGGTGCTGTCCGGGAAACGCACTACGACTTGCTTGAAGGCATCAAAGGCGTCGCGCGCAGCCTTTGGATCGCGCTCGGTAGCATCTTCGCTAGCAAGGAAGTCGAAAATGCTGACCTTGTCGTTAAAATTGACCAAGCCGCGCAAGTAGTACATATAGTCCACATTGGGGTGATTTGGATGCAATTTGATGAAGCGATCGATAGCGGCCAGCGCTTCAGGCTGCTCGCCTTGGCGGTAGTGGGCGTAGGCAATGTCCATCTGCGCCTGTTGCGCATAAGTGCCAAACGGATAGCGGGACTCCAGCTTTTCAAAGTACTTAATTGCCTTGTCATAGCCACCACTGTTCATTTCGTCCTTGGCCTCCGAGTATAATCGGGGCGCAGACCAGTTTGCGGTTTCATCGACCTTGTCTGGCAATAAGCCACACGCGGATAGGGATAGAGCGAATGCGACAGCAGCTAGTTTTAAGAGTCTTTTTTGCATAGTGGTTTGCAAGATTGCGCGTATTTACGTGTATTAACGATGGATTGATTATAGCCGATGGACTTCATGTGATGTCATTTACCAAGCCAAATTTGGCTGAAAGTCTGCCAGAAGCTGATTTTGATGCCGATATCGAGGATATCGATGAGGGCGTTGAAGGAGCCGATGCGACCACCGCAAGTGCGCCGATCGTACTGCATTTGACGCCAGATGTGTGCGGTACGCGCCTGGATAAAGTGGTTTCCGGCCTGGTGCCGCAATATTCCCGCAGCCGTATCCAGCAATGGATAGAGGCCGGGCACGTTACCGTGGATGGCAAGCCGGCCACGACCAAGATGACTACCTACGGCGACGAGACCGTGGTGGTGCTGCCACAACCGGCACCCGATGAGCAGGCTTTCAAAGCCGAGGACATGGCCTTGTCGGTCGTGTATGAGGACGCCGCCATCATCGTCATCGACAAGCCGGCCGGGCTAGTGGTACATCCTGCCGCCGGCAACTGGTCGGGAACGCTGTTGAATGGTTTGCTATATCGCTGGCCATCACTGGTGGGGGTGCCGCGCGCCGGCATCGTCCATCGCCTGGATAAGGACACCAGCGGCTTGATGGTGGTCGCCAAGACGCTGGAGGCGCAGACAGATCTGGTGCGCCAGTTGCAAGCCCGCACTGTCAAACGCCAGTACCTGGCGCTGGTGTGGGGGACGCCGCAGTTGAACGGCACCATAGACAGCCCGATGGCGCGCCATCCGCGCGACCGCATCAAGATGGCGGTATCGGACAGCCTGATTGCCAAACCGGCGATCACCCACTATCAGCGTCTGGCTACCGGATTGCTGGATCGCCGCCCAGTCAGCTTGATGGGGTGTCGCCTGGAAACCGGTCGCACCCATCAAATCAGGGTGCATATGCAATCCCTCGGTTTTGCGCTGGTAGGCGATGCGCTTTATGGCAAACAGCACCTGATGCCGAGCTTTCCGCGCCAGGCGCTGCAGGCGTCGCGCCTTGGCTTGATTCATCCGGTCAGCGGCAAGGCCTGCGAATGGTTCGCGCCATTGCCGGCGGATTTTGCCGAACTGTTAACACGCGCAGGCATCACCGCGCCGGAGTAATTGCCGGCTGTCGTGCCGGGATAAGGGTCCCGTGCTGGTTTTCATGACACTGAATTGGAACGCTGGGTATATGCAATTGATTATTCCTGACTGGGCCAACGTGCCGCAAAACGTTGGCGCTCTTTCAACTACGCGAGTTGGTGGCACAAGCCAGGACCCTTATGGCGATGGATCTGGCGGCGGTGGACTGAATCTGGGGGCGCATGTTGACGATGCGCCGCAAGCTGTTGCCAGTAATCGCGCACTGCTTGCTGTCGTGTTGCCAGCCGAGCCGGTATGGATGACGCAGGTACACGGTAGTCATGTCGTCGATGCCGATTCCGCCGCGATCGGTGTTGAAGCGGATGCTGCCATCACCACCAGGCCCGGTGTGGTTTGTGCGGTGCAGACCGCCGATTGTCTGCCGGTGCTGTTTGCTGACTTGCACGGGCGGGTGGTCGGCGCGGCCCATGCGGGTTGGCGCGGGCTGGTCGGCGGCGTCTTGCAAAACACGGTAGCCCGGATGAGGCAGGCGGGAGCGGAACAGATCGTGGCTTGGCTTGGGCCGGCGATCGGCCCCGGACAGTTCGAAGTTGGCGCCGATGTGCTGACCGCATTTGTCGATGCGGCACAATCGATGCAGGCTGAGCCACAAGTGCTTGTACAGACTCGGGATTGTTTTCGTCCCATCGCTGCGCGACCGGGAAAATATTTGGCGGATATCTATGAGTTGGCGCGGATCGCGCTACGACAGGCCGGCGTTGAGGATGTGTATGGCGGCGGATTGTGCACCGTAGCTGACCGCACGTTTTACTCTTATCGCCGAGACCGCGTGACTGGTCGGATGGCGTCATTGATCTGGTTGAAATAGACACCGGGTTGCAAGATTATTTTTCTGGCGAAGCAGGCGGCTGATTGACCTCGGAAGTGACTGGCAAGGCTTTCTGTTGCGGCAACAAGCTTGCGGATTTTGCGGCCTGTTGTCGATTTCTCTTGCGCTGCGGCGTGCCCATCAGGTATAAAACAATTGTCAAAGGAAAAACACCATACAGCAGAAATGTCATCAGGGCGGCAATCACGGAAGACTCCGTAATGGCCATCATGGAGACGACGTAAATCCAAGCGATGGCGACGATATACATACGAATTTGTTCGAGTTTCAGAGTCAATCCGATAAGATACGCCAAAACAACGGTCACAGCATGAATACGCCAATTTTTCCTGTCTTCGATCCAGCCGCATTGTCGCAACTCTCGCAGCAATTCAACCAGTCGTTCAATCCCCAGTTCCTCCAGCAGCTTGGCAAGGTGGCAGATCCCAATGTGTTTCTGGACTGGCTCAATGCCGCCGGCAAGAATGGCGCAGGTGCGCAGGCCACTGCTGGTTTCGGCGATCTTGGCATTTCGCTGGATCCGGCGGCATTGGAAAAACTGCAAATACAATACACGGCGCAATTGACCTCGCTATGGCAAGACATGCTGGCGTCACGCGTGCCAACTATCGCCGACCGGCGTTTCAATGCGGCGGCATGGCATGACAATCCGCTCCATGCATTCAATGCAGCCGCCTATTTGCTGAATGCGCAATTCCTGACCGCGATGGTCGAAGCGCTGGATGCGCCGCCGAAGGTGAAGCGCAAGATCGGTTTCACCGTGCAGCAAATGATCGATGCGATGGCGCCGTCGAATTTTTTGGCGACCAACCCGGTGGCTCAGCAAAAGATTGTGGAGACCAACGGCGAAAGCCTGACCAAGGGCATCGCCCACCTGATCGCCGATATGAACAAAGGGCGGGTGTCGCAGACCGATGAGTCGGCGTTCGAGGTCGGAAAGGACGTCGCCACCACCGAGGGTGCGGTGGTTTTTGAAAATCCGCTGTTCCAGTTGATACAGTACACGCCGCTGACCAAGAAGGTGTATCAGCGGCCCCTGTTGATCGTGCCGCCTTGTATCAATAAATTTACATACTGGACCTGCAGCCGCAAAACTCGCTGGTGCGCTACGCCGTGGAGCAGGGGCATACCGTGTTCCTGGTTTCCTGGCGCAATGCCGACGAGTCGTTGGGGCATACAACCTGGGACCAGTATATCGACGATGCGGTAATCAAGGCGATTCAGCTGGCGCAGGATATTTCCGGTCAGGACAAGATTAACGCGCTGGGCTTCTGTGTCGGCGGCACGCTGCTGTCGACCGCGCTGGCAAAACTGGCTGCCGAAAAGATCAATCCGGTTGCCAGTCTGACCTTGCTCACGGCATTCCTCGATTTCAGCGATACCGGCATTCTGGATGTGTATATCGACGACATGCAGATTCGCATGCGTGAGCAGGCCATCGGCCACGGCGGCCTGATGCCGGCGCGCGAGTTCGCATCCGCGTTTTCCAGTTTGCGGCCGAATGATCTGCTGTGGAACTACGTCGAATCAAATTACCTCAAAGGTGAAGATCCAACGGCATTCGACTTGTTGTACTGGAACGCCGACAGCACCAACTTGCCGGGGCGATGTTTTGTTATTACTTGCGCAATATGTACCTGGATAACGCGCTAAGGGATGCCGGCAGGCTGGCGGTGCACGGCACCAAGATCGATCTCGGCAAGATTGATGCGCCGACTTTCATCTACGCTTCGCGCGAAGACCATATCGTGCCGTGGACGTCGGCGTATACGTCGACCACATTGTTGAATCCGAAAAAGCCGTCGCGCAACCGTTTCGTGCTGGGCGCTTCCGGCCATATCGCAGGTGTCATTAACCCGCCGGCCAAGAACAAGCGCAGCTATTGGACCAATCAAAAACCGGAGGCGATGCCGAGTCCTGGCTCGCGCAGCGGTTGAGCATCCCGGCAGCTGGTGGACCGAATGGGCAGAATTTTTGGCGGAGCACGCCGGAAAACAGGTGGCCGCGCCCCGTAAATTGGGAAATACTAAATACGACGTGATCGAACCGGCTCCCGGCAGATATGTCAAAGTCAGAGCAGAATAAAAGTAGACGCATGAAGTGCGCAAAGCGGGCAGGGCAAGTAGAAGATAGGCAGCACATCGTTTTTTGAATTGTTTTTTGAAGGAGACAAAAGATGGCAAAGCGAATCGTTTATGTGACCGGGGTATGGGTGGAATCGGTACCCCGATTTGTACTCGTCTTTGCACCGATGGTCACACAGTGGTGGCCGGTTGCGGCCCGAACTCTACACGTAAGGATAAATGGCTGGCCGACATGCGAGCCAAGGGTTTTGATATCCACGCCTCTGAAGGAAATGTCTCCAGCTGGGAGTCGACCAAGGCGGCATTCGACAAGGTCAAGGCGGAAGTTGGCGAGATCGACATCCTGATCAATAACGCCGGTATTACGCGCGACGGTCAGTTCCGCAAGATGTCCAAGGCTGATTGGGATGCTGTGATCGACACCAACCTGAATTCCCTCTTCAATGTCACCAAGCAGGTCATCGACAGCATGGCGGATCGCGGCTGGGGGCGGATTGTCAATATTTCATCCGTGAACGGACAGAAAGGCCAGTTCGGCCAGACCAACTACTCGACCGCCAAGGCCGGTATCCATGGCTTCACCATGGCGCTGGCGCAGGAAGTGGCGACCAAGGGCGTGACCGTCAACACGGTTTCGCCAGGTTATGTCGGCACCGACATGGTGCGTTCGATCCGGCCGGATGTGCTGGAGAAGATCGTCGCCGGAATTCCGGTCAAGCGTTTGGGGGAGCCGGAAGAAATTGCTTCCATCATTTCCTGGATCGTCTCGGAAGAGGGTGGTTATGCAACCGGGTCAGACTTCTCGCTGAACGGCGGGTTGCACATGGGTTAAGTAGCAACCGGCCGCGCGGACATGGCATTTGTCCGCGCGGTTGCCGGAATGGCATTGCGTGATTTGCAATGCAATAAACTTTCGACACTGTCAGATGTACATGTTTTGCGCAATATAATGGGCTGTGCTGTAGCAAACATAGATTTGCAATGCGAAACATATAAAATGCGTTACGGCGCAGTAACCTGGGACTGAAATGACTACTACAAAAAAAATGTCTGAACGTTTGATCAAAAAGTATCCGAACCGCCGCTTGTACGATACGCAAACCAGTTCATACATCACATTGACGGACGTCAAGCAGCTGGTATTGGACAACGAGGAATTCGTTGTGCTGGATGCCAAGACCGATGACGATCTGACGCGCAGTATTTTGTTGCAGATTATCCTGGAAGAAGAATCCAACGGCACGCCGATGTTTTCCAGCGCTGCGCTGTCGCAGATCATTCGCTACTACGGCCATGCGATGCAGGGCATGATGGGCTCTTATCTGGAAAAGAATATTCAGGCCTTCATCGATATCCAGAACAAGCTCGCAGAAAACTCGAAGGGTTTTTACGAGGGCAAGCCGTTCAGTCCTGAAATGTGGACGCAGTTCATGAACGTGCAAGGGCCGATGATGCAGGGCATGATGAGCAACTACATCGAGCAGAGCAAGGGCTTGTTCATCCAGATGCAGGAACAGATGCAGAACCAGACCAAGAACATGTTCGGTACTTTCCCGTTTGCTCCGCCGCCGCCCGACAAGACCAAAAAATAAGTCGCAGCGGCGCTCGGTATACGGCCGCGCTGCAGGTTTTTAGCGCTCATTCAAGGTAACCATGGCAATGGAAGGGGTACAATAGCGACTTTGCTTTGACCCCATCTTCGCCATGTCCAACGTCATTCCCGCAGCGCCTGCTGCGCCAGCTATAGCCCCTAAAGTCGGTTTCGTCTCCCTTGGTTGCCCCAAGGCACTGGTCGATTCCGAACAAATCCTGACCCAGTTACGTGCAGAGGGTTATGAAACTGCCAAGTCTTACGAGGGCGCCGACCTGGTCATCGTCAACACTTGCGGCTTTATCGATGCCGCCGTGCAAGAGTCGCTGGACGCCATTGGCGAGGCGCTGAGCGAAAACGGCAAGGTCATCGTCACCGGTTGCCTGGGTGCGAAGAAAGACGCCGACGGCGACGACATCATTCAGAAGATCCATCCGAAAGTGCTGGAAGTTACCGGCCCGCACGCGGTCGGCGAAGTCATGTTCGCGGTGCACAAGCATCTGCCGAAGCCACATGCCCCTTTCATCGATCTGCTGCCGCCGCAAGGCATCAAGCTGACGCCCAAGCATTTTGCTTACCTGAAGATTTCGGAAGGCTGCAATCATCGTTGTAGTTTTTGTATCATCCCTTCAATGCGCGGCGACCTGGTTTCGCGGCCGATTGCCGATGTCATGCTGGAAGCTGAAAACCTGTTCAAGGCCGGCGTCAAGGAATTGCTGGTCATTTCGCAAGATACTAGCGCCTACGGTGTCGACGTCAAGTTCCGTATGGGTTTCTGGAACGGCAAGCCGGTCAAGACCCATATGACCCAGCTGGTGACCGCACTGGGCGAACTGGCGGCGCAATACGGCGCCTGGGTCCGCCTGCATTATGTCTATCCTTACCCGCACGTTGACCAGATCATTCCGCTGATGGCCGAAGGCAAGGTGCTACCTTATCTGGACGTGCCGCTGCAGCACGCCCATCCGGACGTGCTCAAGCGCATGAAGCGCCCGGCCAGCGGCGAAAAGAATATCGAACGCATCCAGGCCTGGCGCGCCATGTGCCCGGACCTGACCATCCGCTCTACCTTCATCGCCGGTTTCCCGGGCGAGACTGAAGCGGAATTCGAATACCTGCTGGATTTCCTGAAAGAAGCTGAAATCGATCGCCTAGGCTGCTTCGCCTATTCGCCGGTCGAAGGCGCAACTGCCAACGCGCTGGACAATCCTGTGCCGGAAGAACTGCGTGAAGAGCGCCGTGGCCGCGTGATGCAGTTGCAGGAAGAGATTTCCAAGAAGCGCCTGCAAGCCAAGGTCGGCAAGACCATGCGCGTGCTGATCGATTCGGTCGACCGCAATGGTGGCGTTGGCCGTTCCAGCGCCGACGCGCCGGAAATCGATGGCGTGGTCTACGTCAAGCCGCCTATGAGCCGCACAAGAAGCTGATGGTTGGCGAGTTTGTCGATGTCACCATCACGGCATCCGATGCGCATGACCTGTGGGCCGCTGCATGATGGCAGGGAAGTTTGTAATTGCACTGGCTTTGTCGCTGGGCCTGACTTCAGGCCTGGCGCTGGCGGATGGCGATACTGCTGCCACAGCGCCGGCGGCAGTCAACCTGTTCGCCAAACCGCTCGACTTGCGCGGCACCTTGGGTGATGCCAAGATCGAAATGCATCTGCAATTGAAGCCGGATCCAACTGAGGGCATCCAGGGGACCTATGTGATTGCCGGACAGAGCGGCAAGATCCTGCTGGCCGGCGAATCGGAAAATACCGATGTCATCATGGAAGAATCGGTCAACGGCAAGGATGTTTCTGGCGAGTGGGCCGGCACCCTGGTTGGCAATACTTTCAGCGGCACCTGGTCGACCACTGACGATGCCGTCACCAAGCCGTTTGTGCTGGTGGTGCAGCACTTGGCGCAGACTGCGCGTTCAGGCAAGTAATTCAGATAAGTAGTTGTTCGAGAAACTCCTCAAGAAATTCGTCCAGGACACATGGCAAAAAAGAATTTTCAGACCGCGCTGATCCATAGCGAGTACCAGGCGCCGGACGGCTTTGATGCTTTCCCGGTCGGTATCCATCACGCTTCCACGGTGCTGTTCAAGAACGTCGCCGCGATGCGGGCCCGTGACTGGCAGGAAAAGAACGGCTATACCTACGGCTTGCACGGCACTCCGACTTCCTTCACGCTTGAAGCACGCCTGGCTGAAATCGAAGGCGGTCGGCATTGCCTGTTGGCCCCTAGCGGGTTGGCGGCGATCACCATGGTCGACATGGCGCTGTTGAAGAGCGGCGACGACGTGCTGCTGCCGGATAATGTCTATAACCCGAATCGTGAGCTGGGTAACTGGCTGGCGCGCGATTTTGGTGTCAGCGCGCGCTATTACGATCCGTTGATCGGCGCCGGCATTGCCGATCTGATCCAGCCGAACACGCGTCTGATCTGGACCGAGGCGCCGGGTTCGGTGTCGATGGAAATGCCGGATATTCCTGCGATCTGCCAGGCAGCCCACGCCAGGAATGTGCTGGTCGCGATCGACAACACCTGGTCAGCTGGCCTGGCCTTGCGCGCTTTCGACCTTGGCGTCGATATCGTCATGCATGCACTTACCAAATACCAGTCGGGCGGTTCGGACGTCTTGATGGGCGCCGTCATTACGCGCGATGATGCCTTGAACCGACAGATGCAGGCAGCGCATATGCGGCTCGGTTTTGGTGTCGGCATGGATGATGTCTACCTGGTGTTGCGCAGCCTGCCGACCATGAAAATGCGCTTTGAAGCGCATGATGCGGCGGCGCGCACTGTCGCCGCCTGGCTCAAGCAGCGGCCCGAGATCAGCCGGGTGTTGCATCCTGCGTTTCCGGATTGCCCGGGGCATGAGATCTGGCAGCGCGATTGCAGCGGCGCTGCCGGCTTGTTCTCGGTGGTGTTTGATGCGCGTTATAGCGAAGAACAGACCGACCGTTTCGTCGATAGCTTGAAGCTGTTCAAGATCGGTTATAGCTGGGGCGGCGCAAATAGCCTGTGCGTGCCTTACCGAATCCAGGGCATGCGGCAGGACTGGACAGATCCGGGCATCCTGGTGCGCTTCAATATCGGGCTGGAAGATCCGCAAGATCTGATTGCCGATATCGAGCAGGCGCTTGCTACTTTGTAGCGTCGGTTTTTAGGATGGAAAAAATGCCGGCCTCGACAGGTCAGCATTTTTTTACCAGCGCTTTTTTCACAAAAATGCCAGCCGGCGGTTAACCCAATTGCTGCAGCATATACACCGCATCGGGCTGATCTGCAGACACCTGGTAGCTGGCCAGATTTTCCCTGGCTTGCGACGGCAGCCCGTCAGTTGCCTGATAGCCCAGCGTACCCCAGAACGACTGTGATTGTTGTACCGACACCAGCGCAGACCAGTTCAGGCCGGCGCTGCGCGCATGCGCCAATGCAGCAGCGACCAGGACATTGGCAGCGCGTTTGCCGCGTGCTGCCGGCGCTACGGCCAGGTCGTGCAGATACAGGCAGTCCGGCGTTGCGGCCAACTTGAATTGGGCGCCGAGCGGGTGACGAGGTCTTTGCTTGAGGGGTAGCTGAACAAATAGGCATCAGCGCTATCGGGAGCCCGCGACCAGATCCAGCAGGTCGCAGGCGTCAGCGCCAGGCGGGCACGGAATACGTCCTCGGATTCCAGCATCGACGGCGGATAGCACTCGGCCTGGATGCGCATGACGGCGGGGATGTCGCTGGCAAGCATGGCCCGGACCACGGGAAAGAGGATGGTGTTGGGCATGGTCGAAGCACTGAGCGGTTGGAAGATATGGCCACTGCCCGCGATTGCGGGCAGTGTGCCGTTACAAGCTTGGTTACAGCCTCGCTGCGAGTTCGGTCAGGCAGGCATTGCCTTGTTGTCATTCAGGTCGATCAGGCCCTTGATCAGGCGATAGGCCTTCCACAACCAGGCCAGTCCCCACACCACGAACGCCAATGGAATGCCGATGACGGTCAGGAACAGGGCGCCGCCGACGAACATCCACAGCAGATACCACCAGAATGAGCGGATCTGCCAGTTATGGTGGCTATATACAAAGGAGTCCGCCGCATCCTGTCGCTTGACATAATTGACGATCAAGGGAATCCAGGACAGTGCGCCGAGCGAGAACAGCAGGCTGGCGGCATGACACAGGTAGAGCCACCAGGCAAGATTTTTCTCTGAGTGCAATTTGCTATCGAAAACCAGTTCGTTGGCCATGTTTTTCCTTCAAGGTTAAGGATTTATCGTTATAGTCAGCGCCGATTTCCCTGAAAATCACGCCAATATAGGCAAGATGCCATCCAAACCGACAAAATTCAAGGCCACGCTGGCTTGCGCGCGCACCACCGGCTTGGCGCGGAAAGCTACCGAGAGACCGGCGATCTTCATCATGTTGAGGTCGTTCGCGCCGTCGCCCATGACGATCGCCTGGCTGGTGGTGATGCCTAGCTCAGTGCAGACGCGCTCAACGGTGTTTCTTTTCTCGTCGGCATTGACGATGCCGCCGGCCACCTTGCCAGTCAGCTTGCCGTCGACGATTTCCAGTACGTTGGAATGGGCGTAATCCAGTCCAAGCTTGGCTTTCATGCGGTCGGTGAAGAAGGTGAAGCCACCCGATACCAGTAGTGTCTTGATGCCTGCCGCCTTGATTGCCGCCAGCATCGGTTCCGCCCCAATGATAGTTGTAGCCGTTCATCATAGACACGTTGCAAGGCGGAAGCGTCCAGCCCCTTTAACAAAGCTACGCGGCGGGCCAGGCTTTCGTTGAACTCCAGTTCGCCGCGCATCGCCGCTTCAGTGATCGCTGCGACTTGCGGTTTGAGGCCTTGCATATCGGCGATTTCGTCGATGCATTCGATGGTGATCAGGGTCGAGTCCATGTCCATCGCCAGCAATTTGAAATCGCCGAGTTTGACGTCCGGCGGTTGTAGCGCGTAGTCGATGCCGGCGCTGAAACAGGTGGCGTCGAGCTGCGCCTTCTGCTCATCGGGCAGCGCGACGTTATCGCAGCGCCATGCATGGTGGCCGGTATCGCTAATGTTGACCGCGTTTGCGCCGATCAAGGTGGAAATTTGCTTGATGGCGCCATGTTCTGCGTGCAAGCTTTGCAGGGTCAGTTTCATTTTTCAGTGTTTGTTATATGTAAGGGGGTGAATGGCATAGCTGTCATGTTCAGCTTATCCGGCAAGGGCCTTGATTGTCGATTTGACTTGCACAAGACGAGCCGCCAGGTCAGGCATGTTGGCGGTGATGCGCAATTTGTCCTGACCATTCAGTTTGATGTGCCGGTTCTTTTGAATCAGTTCTATGATGCGCATGGCGTCGATCGGTGGGTTCGGTACGAATTGCAACAGCGCCGAATCGGTGTGCGCATCAATCTTGACGATGCCGATCGATTTGGCGGCAATCCGCAGCCGGTGCGTTTCAATCAATGCCTTGGCCGGATCCGGTAGTTTGCCGAAGCGATCGATCAACTCCTCCTGCAGATCATCGATTTTGCCTTGAACGTTGCAATTTGCCAGGCGCTTGTAGATCGACAGCCGCTCGTGCACATCGCCGCAGTAATCGCTCGGCAGCAAGGCCGGCACATGCAGATTGATTTCGGTGGTGGTCGCCAACGGTGCGGCCAGGTCCGGCTCCTTGCCGTTCTTCAGCGAGCGCACAGCTTCATTGAGCATGTCGGAATACAGCTGGAAGCCGATCTCGTGCATTTCGCCGGACTGGTTGTCGCCCAGTACCTCGCCGGCGCCACGGATTTCCAGGTCGTGCATCGCCAGGTAAAAGCCGCTGCCGAGTTCTTCCATCTGCTGAATCGCATCCAGGCGGCGCTGCGCCAGTTTGGTCAAGCCTTGCACGTCGTGCACCAGCAAATAGGCGTAAGCCTGATGATGCGAGCGGCCGACCCGGCCGCGCAACTGGTGCAATTGGGCCAGGCCGAATTTGTCGGCACGATGCATGATGATGGTGTTGGCGGTCGGCACGTCGATACCGGTTTCGATAATCGTGGTGCACAGCAGGATGTTGAAGCGTTGCGCGACGAAATCGCGCATTACCTTTTCCAGGTCGCGCTCGTGCATCTGGCCGTGAGCGATGCCGATGCGCGCTTCCGGCAGCAGCGCTTCCAGCATTGCCTTGCGGTTCTGGATGGTTTCGACTTCGTTGTGCAGGAAATAGACTTGGCCGCCGCGCTTCAATTCGCGCAGGCAGGCCTCGCGGATGGTCGATTCGCCTTCGCTGCGCACGAATGTCTTGATCGCCAGACGTTTTTGCGGTGCGGTGGCGATGATCGAGAATTCGCGCAAGCCTTCCAGCGCCATGCCCAGCGTGCGCGGGATCGGCGTTGCGGTCAGCGTCAGGACGTCCACTTCTGAGCGCAATGCCTTCAACGCTTCTTTCTGCCGCACGCCGAAACGATGCTCTTCGTCGATGATGACTAATCCGAGACGTGAGAACTTGATGTCGTCGGACAGCAATTTATGCGTGCCGATGACGATATCAAGCGTGCCGTCAGCCATGCCCTTGATCGCTTGCGTAACTTCCTTGCCACTGCGGAAACGTGACAGCTCGGCGATTTTCACGGGCCAGTCGGCAAAGCGGTCAGCAAAGGTTTGCGCGTGCTGTTCCGCCAGCAGGGTGGTCGGCGCCAGGATCGCAACCTGCTTGCCGCCCAGTACCGCGACGAAGGCGGCGCGCAGCGCCACTTCGGTCTTGCCGAAGCCGACGTCGCCGCAGATCAGGCGGTCCATCGGTTTGCCGCTGGTCATGTCCTGGATCACGGCGTTGATGGCGGCAGCCTGGTCGGCGGTTTCTTCGAAGCCGAAACTTTCGGCGAAGGCTTCGTAATCGTGTGCCGAGTATTCGAATGCATGGCCTTGCCGTACCGCGCGGCGCGCATACAGGTTCAACAGTTCGGCGGCAGTGTCGCGCACTTGCTGCGCAGCCTTGCGCTTGGCCTTTTCCCATTGGCCCGAGCCGAGCGCATGGAGCGGCGCATCTTCCGGCGAGGCGCCGGAATAGCGCGAAATCACATGCAGTTGCGACACCGGCACGTACAGCTTGGTGTCCTTGGCGTATTCCAGGTGCAGGAATTCGGTCTCGCCTTCACCCAGGTCCATGCTGAGCAGGCCCATGTAGCGACCAATGCCATGGTTGACGTGTACTACCGGATCGCCGATCTTCAGCTCGGAAAGGTCGCGCACCATCGATTCGACCTGGGTCGCGCCTTCTTGTTTCTTCTTGCCGATGCGACGGCCGGAACCGGCATACAACTCGGTTTCGGTGATGAAGGTGAATTGCGGCAGTTCGAAACCGGCGTGCAACGGCGCCACGCCCAGCATCAATTTTTCGCTGGACGTGATGAAGTCGGCATAGCCTTCGCACAGCGCAAGCGGCAAATTATATTCGTTGAAATACTGCTGCAAGGTTTCGCGGCGGCCGTTCGATTCGGCGCAAATCATCACGCGGCGATCGGTTTGCAGCAGGTAGGAACGCAGATTGGTCAGCGGGTCGTCAATGCGGCGGTTGACGGCAATGTTGGGTATCGGCGCCGACAGTTCCGAGGCCGCGTCGCTGTGTTTGATGACCCAACGGCCGAACGGTTTGGCCAGGCCGAAGAATAATTCGTCGGTCAAGAACAGCGCTTCCGGCGCCAATAACGGTCGCTCGCGGTCTGACTTCAGGAATTTGTAGCGCGAATGCGTATCGCCCCAGAAACGCTGGATGGCGCCTTCGATGTCGCCGACTAGTGCGAACATCGTGCTGTCCGGCAGATAATCGAACAGAGTTGCGGTTTCCTCGAAAAATAGCGGCAGATAATATTCGATGCCGGCCGAGGCGATGCCGCTGCCAATATCCTTGTAGATTGCCGAGCGCGACGGATCGCCTTCGAACACTTCGCGCCAGCGGCTGCGGAACGCCGAGCGTGCCGCTTCATCCATCGGGAATTCGCGGCCAGGCAGCAAGCGTACTTCCTTGACTGGGTACAGCGAGCGCTGGGTGTCGGCGTCGAAGGTGCGAATGGTTTCGATGGTGTCGCCAAACAGGTCTAGCCGGTAAGGCAATACCGAACCCATCGGGAAAATGTCGATCAGGCCGCCGCGCACCGAATACTCGCCGGGCGACATGACCTGGTTGACATGGCTATAGCCGGCCAGCGTCAGCTGTGACTTCAGGCGCGCCTCGTCGAGTGTCTCGCCTTGCTTGAAAAAGAACGTGTAGCCGGCCAGGAAGGACGGTGGCGCCATTTTCACCAGCGCGGTGGTGGCGGGTACCAGCAGCACATCGCATTGGCCGTTCTGCACCTCGTATAGCGTCGCCAGGCGTTCCGACACCAGATCCTGGTGCGGCGAGAAGGCATCATAGGGCAGGGTTTCCCAGTCAGGCAACAGATGACAGCGCAGGCCGTTCTGCCGGTCCTCTGCCTGGGCGGCCTGGAACCAAGGAATTTCGGTGCGCAGCCGCTGGCCGTCGGTGGCGTCCGCCACTACGACGACCAGCATCCGGCGTTGCGCCTTCAGCGCCAGTGCGGCTTGCGCCAACGCGAATGCATCGGACGAACCATGCGCTGCCGGCAGCGCAAAACGTGTGGCCGGCTTTGGCAACAATTTTTCTAGATCGAAGGACATTAGGGCCTGTTTAACACACTACAGCGCAAACCATAGCGAACGCCGGCTCGCGGGCCGTCGTACAAGAGCGGCCCAGCCACGCAGGATGTGGCTAAAAAAAGCCACAATACGCCTGATTTGACAGTTAAAATTCAGAGCCGCATTATAAACCACGGGCCACATTGCCGAATTTCATCTGCCCGACCGGCGTTTTGTGCCGCGCGTGGCCAGGGGTGAGCGGATATTGTCTCAAGCAATCCTCCATTTTTTGTTAAATATCCATGACATTTCCTCATAATTTCCAGCGGATCGCCTGCGTATGAGTGGTCCACGCCAACCACGTCATTTTGGCCTGATTCCTGCCGCCGGCATCGGCGCCCGGCTTGGGGCAGGCATTCCCAAGCAATACATGCCGCTGGCCGGCAAGCCGATGCTGGCGCATGTACTGGACACCTTTGCGGCGACCGCAGTCATCGCTCATACCTTTGTTGTGGTCAGTGCCGATGACGGTTATATCGGCGACCTGGTGGCGGCTGCGCCGCATTGGCAGGGACGCATCACGATCTTGTTTCATGGTGGCGCTGATCGCCACGCGTCGGTGTTGAACGGCTTGAATGCGATCCGCACACAGGTCAGCGACGACGATTGGATGCTGGTGCACGATGCGGCGCGGCCGGGATTGACCAGCGGCTTGATTGAACACTTGATCGCGGCATTGCGGGATGATGCGGTCGGCGGCCTGTTGGCGTTGCCGGTGGTCGATACGCTCAAGCGCAGCGACCAGGACGGCCGCGTGGCGCAGACTGTGGAGCGCACCGCGCTGTGGGCGGCGCAGACGCCGCAGATGTTCCGGTACGGCCTATTGTTGCAGGCCTTGACGCAAGCGACGGCACTGACCGATGAGGCGGGAGCGATTGAAATGCTGGGATTGCAGCCGTGCCTGGTCGAGGGCAGTCCGCGCAATTTCAAGGTGACTTTGCCGCATGACGTGGCGCTGGCAGAAATGTTTTTGAGGAGTTGACATTGCAGGACGTTTTTTTAAAGGAAGAGGCATGAGCAAGCATCCCGGATTTCGCATTGGCCAAGGTTACGATTGCCACGCATTGCAGGTCGGCAGGCCATTGATCATCGGTGGCGTGACGATTGCGCACAAGACGGGTTTGCTGGGACACTCGGATGCCGACGTATTGCTGCATGCAGTGATTGACGCCTTGTTTGGCGCGGCGGCCCTGGGCGATATCGGTCGCCATTTTTCCGACACGGACGCGCAGTTTGCCGGCGCTGATTCCCGCAAGTTGTTGCGCGAGGCGGTGCGTTTGATTGGCGAGGCTGGATTTGCAGTAGGCAATATCGATTCGACCATCATCGCCCAGGCGCCGAAGATGGCGCCGCATATTCCGCAAATGGTGCAGCACATTGCGGCCGATTGCGGTATCGCGGTGAATCAGGTCAACGTCAAGGCCAAGACCAATGAAAAACTTGGCTATCTGGGGCGGGAAGAGGGCATCGCGGCGGAGGCCGTCGCGCTGCTCTATTCTTTATGACGCCAGGCAGCAGAGCTTGAACCCGCTGGGCTCACAGCATTAAGTTTTCAGCTGCAATTCTATCTGGGTCGCCAGACCGCCACCTTCGCGATTGCTGACACGCAGTTTGCCGCCATGCTGCTTGACGATGCGGCTGACAATGGCCAATCCGAGGCCTGAGCCATTTGCCTGTCCTCTGGCAACGTCAAGCCGTGTGAACGGCCGCAGCAAGCGATCTATTTCGCCCTCAGGGATGCCCTGGCCGCGATCGGCGATGCTGATGAGCAGCTTGTCCTGGCGGGAGCTGCAATCGATGTCGATTACAGTGAAATCGTCGCCTTCCTTCTTGCCATAACGGCGAGAATTCTCGATCAGGTTATTGAAGACACGGCTTAGTTCGGTGACGTCGCCCATGGTGTGCAAATTGGGGGCGATGTGAGCATGAATCCGTACATCGACCTGGCGTTCCGCCGTTTGAATGACGGTTTCGAGCAATTCGCTCATGTCGATTTTTTCGAAGCTGCTGGTATCGGTCGGTTTGGCATAGTGCAGGAACTGGCCGATGATGCCGTCCATCTGCGCCAGGTCAGATTGCATGCCGGTGCGTGCATCATCGGACAGGTTTGCCATTTCCACTTCAAGCAGCATGCGTGCAAGCGGAGTACGCAAATCATGTGAAATGCCGGCCAGAATAATCGCGCGATCGGATTCGATGCGTTGCAGGTCATTGACCATCTGATTGAAGCTGCGGTTGGCTTCTTCAATTTCGGTGGGGCCGGTTTCGGGCAACGGATCCGGCGCAAGCCTTTCGCCACGGCGCGCGTCGCAGCAGTCAGGCGCGACAAGGGTTGGTTGATCAACGTCGAAATGAACATCGCGCCCAGTAACGACAGCACCAATGCAATCCCTGCCCATTGTAGCCACTGAACGCCCGAGCTGCGGTCGACGCGATCGCGGTCGAGCATCAGCCAGTATTCGTCGCCATCGATCTTGAAGCTGACCCAGAAACCGCCGATATCGTTGACCTTGGAAGAAAAACGGGTTTGGTTGCCGAGGCGGGAGCGGACTTCGCGTTCCAGGTCTGGCATGATCGTCGAATCTGGCGGCGGATCGATCTGGTCGGTGTCTTCCAGCGGATAGATGCGGATACCTTCATTACTGGCGAGATCGAACAGCAGTTCACGCCGCAGGTCAGGCGCCGAGTGGGTCAAGGCGGCACGAGTGATGGTGACGATCGAGATGATCTGAGCGGCGACCTGCTGCGCCCGCGGGCCACGTTCGACGATCCTGAAGCTGGCGACCCACGCCACCATGCTGACCGTGATGAGGAAAGCGAGCATGAAAAAGGTCCGCCAAAGCAGACCACTTTTTAGCCAGGCCAGTCGATTAGCCGTTGTCATGTAGCAGGACTATACAACGGCTTTGGGCGATGGATACTGCGCAAGCAAGCATCAACGCGGCTGACCTTCCGGAATGAACACGTAGCCGAGTCCCCACACCGTTTGTATGTAGAGTGGGCTGGCAGGATCTGGCTCGATCAGTTTACGCAAGCGGGAAATTTGCACGTCCAGGCTGCGGTCGAACACTTCGTATTCTCGGCCACGTGCCAGCTCCATCAGTTTTTCGCGAGACAACGGCTGCCGTGCATGTCGGGCAAATACCTTGAGCACCGAGAACTCACCTGTGGTCAGTGGAATCGAATCGCCGTTTTTCTTCAGGGTGCGGGTGCCGAGGTCGAGCACGAATTCGCCGAACTCGAAAGATTGCGGCGATTCCGATGGCGCTCCCGGCAATTCTTCCGGACCTTTGCGGCGCAGCACCGCGCCGATACGCGCTACCAGTTCGCGCGGATTGAATGGCTTGGGCAGATAATCGTCAGCACCCATCTCCAGGCCGACGATGCGGTCGACGTCTTCGCCTTTTGCGGTCAACATGATGATCGGCGTCTGGTCGCCGGCGCCACGCAGGCGTCGGCAAATTGCCAGGCCATCTTCGCCGGGCAGCATCAGATCGAGCACTAGCAGATCGTAGCGCTCACGAATCCATAGCTTGTTCATCGCCTGGGCATTCTCGGCCGTGACGACCTGGAAGCCTTGCTCCGTCAGATAACGTCGCAGCAGATCGCGCAATCGAATGTCGTCGTCAACCACCAGGATTTTATGCTGGTGGGCGTTGGATGTTTGTGTTGGGGTGTTGATCGTATTCATGGTCGTATGGTAACTTCAGAGTGCGCAACAAAAATATAGTTGATGCCCATGGATTACAAAGTGTTACAAACTTTACCAAAAACGTCTTATGACAAGTAGTAGGGGAGCTTACACTTAATTCGTGATGATGAAATTCTAATCGCTACCCCTGAATTCAAAGAAGACGTGCATATGATGATGTTTCGGAAAATCAGTATTTGTTTGTTGCTGCTATTGGCGGCGATGGGCGCATCTGCACGTTCCGAGCGAATGCCCGAAGAGCGTCAGCAGCGCGGTTCTCCTCCGCCTTCACAGTATGATGCACGACGCGGTGGAGCGCCAGATGAGCAGTGGCAAAATCGCGGTCGCAATGGTGAGCCAAACGAGGGCCGGCGCGCCCGAGGATGTCGCCGGATGAGCGGCGCGAATTGCGTCAGCAGATCGATCGGGCCGGGCGCGATATTTATCCGCCGCGACGTTGATGTCGAAAACAATTTAGCACGAAATGGTATGACGATAAAAACCGGTGATGAAGATCTCCGGTTTTTTTTATTGGTGCCCGGCCGGCGTGAGTAAATTCGCAGGCATGGCTGGGCAAGAGTGGATGTGTGGAAGATTAAAAACGGAAGCAGTAAACCAGAAAGGGGTTGCAAGATTTCTCTTGCAACCCCTCGAATTACTGGTGCGGCTGGCAGGAATCGAACCCACGACCCCTTGGTTCGTAGCCAAGTACTCTATCCAGCTGAGCTACAGCCGCGAAAAACAAAATTATATCTGAGCTTTGTTTATTTTGGAAGAGAAAATATTTAAAAAACTTTATATTTTCTTGCTGCTTGCAGAGTGAAACTCTTTTTCTGCTTGCGCTCAACCAAGTCCGCTACTATGCCATAGACATTTCTATTTGGGAAGCTTTATTTTGATTTTTGTTTTGGAGATGGTGCGCGTTTCCGATTGCGGTAGCTCGGCGATGGCCTTAACGTCCCAATGATATAATCAAACAATAATCATTATCATTTATTGCTTGGGAAAGGTTGATGACATGAATGTGAAGTTATATGCGGCTGTGGCGCTAATGTCGGCAGGATTTGTGAACGCGGCGATTGCCGCTGAGTATCCGATCGGCAAACAACAAATCATGAATGGCCTTGAAATCGCTGCCGTGTACTTGCAGCCGATCAAAATGGAGCCGGAAGGCATGATGCGCAAAGCTGAAGAATCGGACATTCATGTCGAGGCTGATATTCGTGCAGTGAAAAACAATCCCAACGGTTTTGCCGAAGGTGACTGGATGCCGAACCTGGTGATTTCCTATGAATTCACGAAGGCAGGTTCGAAGCAGGTGATCAAGGGCGACATGATGCCAATGGTGGCCAGTGACGGCCCGCATTACGGCGATAACGTCAAGCTCGCAGGGCCGGGTAAGTACACATTGAAAATGATCATTTCACCGCCTTCGGCCAATGTCGGTGCGCACTTCGGCCGTCATGTGGACAAGGAAACCGGTGTCGGCCCTTGGTTCAAACCGTTTGAAGTGACGAATGAATTCACCTTCGCCGGCGTCGGTAAAAAGGGCGGCTATTGATTTCGCTGCCAGTCGGTTGCAATGATCGCGGGATTTTTTTGGAGAACGTGACGATGGTTTCAGGCAAGGTGAGGGCTTTTTTGGTATCGGTATCTTATTGGTGGCGACGCTGGCAAATGCTGCCGACCTGCCGACCTTCAAACTGGAAATGAAAGACGGTGTGTTGAATCCGGTTCGCATCGAGGTGCCGGCCGGAAAGAAGATCAAGATCGAAATCCATAACGTCGGTAAATCTGCGGTGGAATTCGAAAGCGTGCAGCTGCGCAAAGAGAAGGTGTTGGCTCCTGGCGCGGAATCGTTTGTTGTGATTGCACCGCTGTCGCCAGGCGAATATAAATTTTTCGATGATTTCCATACCCAGGCGCAGGGTGTGATTGTGGCCAAGTAAGAGGGTGTGCAATTCGACTGTATACATATAAGTTGAGCTGGATGCTGTTGCCGCCGCGGCGCGACCGGGATCTAGTGTCCGACTGACTGAGGATAGAAGAGATGGGGCAGATATTGTTTATTGTCTGGCGCGAGAGCGTCGAGGCGTTGCTGGTAGTGGGTATCTTACATGCCTGGCTGAAGCATGGCGGCGAAGCTGCGCGACGTGGCTTGCCGTATTTGTGGGGCGGCGTCGGCGTCGGCCTGCTGGCGGCGATCGGCCTCGGTGCTGCGTTGCTGGGTTTCAGCGAATTGCTGTCGGGCGATGCGCAGGATTACTTCCAGATCGTCATGGTGATCGTGGCTGCAATACTGATCGTCCAGATGGTGTTCTGGATGCGCAAGCATGGTCGTACGCTCAAGCGCGAAATGGAAACTTCATTGTCCGAGAACCTGCAAAGCGCCAATTGGTGGGCGTATTTGCATTGGCGGCGCTGGCGATTGCGCGCGAAGGCAGTGAAACCGTGATCTTCCTTTATGGGCTCGGTCTGGCGCAGCAAGGCGACAGCGCGGGGGCAATGGTGCTGGCGGCACTGGTGGGCTTCGCGCTGGCGTTCCTGACTTTTTACCTGCTGCAGCTGGGCGGAAAGATTTTCTCGTGGCGCCGTTTCTTCCAGGTTACCGAGATCATCCTGCTGTTTCTTGCTGCAGGCTTGCTGCTGACCGGTATCGAGCGCCTGATGTCGCTGGACCTGATTCCGACACTGATCGATCCAATCTGGGACAGCTCACGCCTGCTTGACGATACAACGACCTTCGGCAGCCTGGTTTCGACACTGACCGGCTATCGCGCACAGCCCGCGTTGATGAGCTTGCTGGTCTATGTTGCCTACTGGGTCGGCGTGCTGCTGTTTCTCAAGCGTGCCCAGCCAGCGCCGCCGCAGGCTGCGGCAACGTCGGCCGCGTCGGTAAAGTAAGCCGATGAATACTTGCGCCATCCCGCAAACGCGGCTGTCCCGCACCGCCGACTGGATGCGGGATCATGCCAAGCTGATCCGCTGGATACAGTGGGGAATAGTGCTGTTGTATGGTTTCCTGATACTGGTACCGATCTTTCTACCTCTGCCGGACGAAACTGCGCATATCTGGTCCAACTTGACGCTGATTGCGCAGTTTGCGTTCTGGGGTATCTGGTGGCCGTTCGTGTTGATCAGCATGGTGTTGATGGGGCGTGTCTGGTGCGGCGTGCTGTGCCCAGAAGGCGCATTGACCGAATTCGCCAGCCGCCATGGCCGCGGCAAGGCGATTCCGCACTGGATGCGTTGGGGCGGCTGGCCGTTCGTGGCGTTTGCGCTGACCACAATTTATGGCCAGATGGTCAGCGTCTATCAATATCCGAAAGCGGTGCTGCTGGTGCTCGGCGGCTCCACGCTCGGCGCGATCATCGTCGGCTATCTGTATGGCCGCGACAAGCGCGTCTGGTGCAAATACCTGTGCCCGGTCAACGGCGTGTTCGGACTGCTGGCCAAGCTGGCGCCGTTCCACTACAAGGTCGACGAGACCGCATGGCGCGCGTCCTACAATACTCATGGACGCAAGACGATTGCCATCAATTGCGCGCCGTTGGTGCCATTGCGCGCCATGAAGGGGGCTTCCGATTGCCATATGTGCGGGCGTTGCAGTGGTCATCGCGATGCCATTGAACTGACCTGGCGCGCGCCAACCGAGGAAATTGTCGAGCATGGCCGTCAGCACAACAGCTTGTGGGAAAGTGCGCTCGCTCTGTACGGCCTGATGGGAATTGCGATCGGCGCCTTCCACTGGTCGGCTAGCCCGTGGTTCGTGCAGGTCAAGCAGGCGCTGGCGACCTGGCTCATCGATCGCGATATCATGTGGCCGTTCGCCACCAATGCGCCGTGGTGGGTGTTGACCAATTATCCGGCGCAGAGCGATGTGTTCAGTTGGCTCGATGGTGGCCTTGTGATTGGGTACATCCTGACCACTGGACTGGTGCTGGGCACCGCGCTGAGCTTGTTGTTTGCATTGGCTACGCGTTTTCTGGGCGGCTGGGATCAGAGTCGTTTCAACCATCTGGTGCAGGCGACGATTCCGCTTGCAGGCTGTGGCGTGTTTGTCGGCTTGTCGGCAACCACTATCAGTCTGTTGCGCGGCGAGCATCTGCCCGTATTTTGGGCCAACGACTTGCGCGCCATCCTGCTGATCGGTACCAGCTTGTGGAGTGTCTGGCTGGCCTGGCGCGTTACCGGCCGCCATACGTCGTCGCTGCCGCGGCGCCTGCTGAGCATGGCCGCCGTCGTAGGCGGCCTGGCGCTCGTCAATTTTGCCTGGCTGCTGATGTTCTGGTTGTGGTGAAATTCCATCACTCCCGAGGCGGGATCCAACAATTCGTCGATACTTGCGCGGTTCGTGCGTAAAATGCGAGTTGTTGCCCCGTCTACATCCGGGCCTCGCTTCTCCAACCATTGCTCACGCCCCCTTAATCATGGCTCGCCCGCGCTTTTTGCCTGACAACTTTACGTTGTTGCTGGTTACAACCGTTCTCATCGCCAGTCTTCTGCCCTGCAAAGGCCAGGTTGCTGTTTCTTTCAATCTGATCACGACGCTTGCCATCGGACTTTTGTTTTTCCTGCATGGCGCAAAGTTGTCGCGGGAAGCGGTGGTGCAGGGGCCTTGCATTGGCGTCTGCACCTGACAGTGCTGCTGGCGACGTTCGCGCTGTTTCCGCTGCTTGGGCTGGTGCTCAAACCGGTCTTGCTGCCACTGGTGACGCCGGACCTCTATCTTGGCATCCTGTTCTTGTGTACGCTGCCGTCAACCGTGCAGTCGTCGATTGCCTTCACTTCGGTGGCGCGCGGCAACGTGCCGGCGGCGGTCTGCAGTGCTTCGGCGTTGAATCTGATCGGCATCTTCCTGACGCCGCTGCTGGTCGGCTTGGTGGTGGTTGCGCACGGCCAGAGCCACGGTTCGTTCGATTCCATCATGAATATTGTGTTGCAGCTGCTGGTGCCGTTTGTCGCGGGCCAGATCGCGCGGCGCTGGATCAGCACCTGGCTCGACAAACACAAGGTAATTCTCAAGGTAGTCGATCAGGGCTCTATCCTGTTAGTGGTCTACACGGCGTTCAGCGAGGCGGTTGTGCAAGGACTATGGCAACAATTGCCGCTTCTTTCCTTGCTAGGCCTGGTTGCGGTGGTGGCGTTGCTGCTGTTTGTGATGCTGACCATTGCAACGCTTGTCAGCCGCCGTCTTGGTTTCAATAAAGAGGACGAGATCACGATCGTGTTTTGCGGATCGAAGAAAAGCCTGGCAAGCGGCGTGCCGATGGCCAAGGTGCTGTTCGCCGGACACACCGTCGGCATGGTTGTGCTGCCGCTGATGTTGTTCCATCAAATACAGCTGATGGTCTGTGCGGTGTTGGCGAAGCGTTATGCCGATCGTCCGGTCGAAATATTGCCAGCCGGGCCACGCTCGGTCTGGAGTGACGTCAGTCCTGAGGATTGATGCGTCGCCGCCTTCTCCCAATGGAGAAAGGCGACGTTCAACTTGTCCTTAAGGCGCTGGATTCGGCTGGCGCTGATGGATCGCTTCGATTTCGTGCAGGATTTCCTCATCCAGTGTGAGGTTCACGCTGTCGAGGTTGCTTTGCAATTGCTGCAGCGTGGTCGCACCGATGATGTTGCTGGTCAAGAAGCCGCGGCTATTGACGAAGGCTAGCGCCATCTGCGCCGGATCCAATCCATGCTTGCGCGCCAGCGCGACGTAATCGCCGATCACGCGGTTGACTTGTGGATTGGTGTAACGGCTAAATCGTTCGAACAAAGTCAGGCGACCATCTGCAGGCTTTGCGCCATCCAGGTATTTTCCAGACAGTACGCCGAATGCCAGCGGTGAATAAGCCAGCAGGCCAACTTGCTCGCGGTAGGAAAATTCCGAGTGGCCAATTTCAAAAGTGCGGTTGAGCAGGCTGTATGGATTCTGGATGCTGACTACGCGCGGCAGGTCGAATTTCTCCGAAGCGCGCAGGAACTGGGCAATGCCCCACGGCGTTTCATTTGAAATGCCGATATGGCGGACTTTGCCGGCCTTGATGAAATCTGCCAGGATGGTCAGCGTCTCTTCAATCGGCACCGTATCTTCGTCGGCGATGTGGCTGTAATTTTGCATGCCGAAACAATTGACGCTGCGGTCCGGCCAATGCAATTGGTACAAGTCGACGTAATCCGTTTGCAGGCGTTCGAGGCTGCCATGCAGTGCTTCAGTCAAACCTTTACGATCGAAATTGTTGATGCCGCCGCGCACATGGCGCGGATTGTGCGGTTTACGCGCCGGTCCGGTGGCCTTGGTGGCGATCAGCACCTGATCGCGTTTGCCGGATTTCTTTAGCCAACTGCCGACGTAACGTTCGGTCGATCCCTGCGTCTCGGCGCGCGGGGGCACCGGGTACATTTCAGCGGTATCGATCAGGTTGACACCATGTGCCAGCGCCAGGTCGATTTGCGCATGCGCTTCTGTCTCAGTATTTTGTTCGCCCCAGGTCATGGTGCCCAGTGTGATCAGGCTGACCTTGAGATTGCTCTGTCCGAGTTCACGATATTGCATTGTTACTTCCTTTGCGGCGGGCTTTAAGATAAATGATGATTTGACGACATCGGCCGCCGGTCCGCAACATTCTGCAACCTGCGCCGAGGCGGCTGGTCATTGGGGCAAGCTGTTGGGTCTTGAAGTATAGCTGGAACGCCGTGATGCTGCAGGCCACGAGGCGCCCGCAGCATCGTCGCTCAGGTAGTTCCAGAGGTTCCTGGCGCGGCCGCAGATGATGAGGACGACGCTGGATTGATTGCGGTTGCCGGATTGACCAGCCGATCGAGGCCGAACAGGGCAGGAAACAGGCGTATCCAAAGCAGCACCACAACCACCGTGCCGACACCGCCCAGCAGCACCGCGTGCACCGGCCCAAGCCAGGCCGCGGTGACGCCGGATTCAAATTCTCCCAACTGGTTGGAGGTGCCGATGAAAACCGAATTGACGGCGCTGACTCGGCCACGCATGTGATCCGGCGTTTCCAGTTGTACGAATGAAGAGCGGACAACAACGCTGATCATGTCGGAAGCGCCGAGCACCGCCAATGTCGCCAGCGACAGCACGAACGAACGTGACAACGCAAACACAATGGTCGCCAGGCCAAAGATTGCAACCGCAGTGAACATGGTACGGCCGACTTTCCTGCTGAGCGGTCGGCGCGCCAGCAGAATCGCCATCGAGAGTGCGCCGACGGCAGGTGCCGAACGCAGCAGGCCGAGTCCCAGCGGGCCGGTTGCCAGGATGTCGTGCGCATAGATCGGCAGCAGTGCGGTGGCGCCGCCCAGTAATACGGCGAACAGATCGAGTGAAATTGCACCGAGGATTGCTGGCCGGCTCTTGATGAAAGCGATCCCGGCCAGCAACGAACTAAGGGTAGCTGGTTCGCGCCGCGGCAATACGCTCTCGATACGGATCAACGCCACTAGCAGGCTAGCGGTGATGAACAGGACGCTGCTGCTGGTGTAGACCGCGCTTGGCCCCAGTACGTAAATAAAGCCGCCCAGCGCCGGACCGATAATCACTGCAGTTTGCGTGGCCGAGGCTGACCAGGCCACGGCGCGCGGCAGCAGGCGCGCCGGCACCAAGCCGGGCACCAACGCCTGCAAGGTCGGTGATTCGAAGGCACGCGTCGCGCCTATGATAAATACGATGCCAAAAATGGCTTCCTTGGTCAGCCAACCGTTATAACTGCCGATGGCCAGCGCCGCGGCGGCCAAACCTTCGATGAACAGGCAGATACGGGCAATTTTGCGGCGATCGTAGCGATCCGCGACATGACCGACCACCAGCGCCAGGAACAAGGCGGGAAGGAACTGCACCAAGCCCACCATACCGAGGTCGAACGCACTGTGCGTGATTTGATAGACCTGCCAGCCGACGGCGACGATCTGCATCTGGTTGGCGATGGTCGAGGCAACGCGGGCACCCCAGAACAGGGTGAACGGACGGTGGCGCAAGACGGATTCGGATTCGATGCTGGACGGTGCAGGGGCAGTCATTGGACAGAGCTTGATGAGGCGTAATTGGGGGCGAGCAGGCCAAGGACATAGAATATGCCTTTCCAACAAAAAAGCCGCTATCTTCAGCGGCTTTTTTGTTGCGGTTTGTATTACTCAGGGTGGAATTGGAATGCAAAGGTGAATTCATCAGTACGTGGCGTGTACTTCAGGCCTTTGCGCAAAGCCCAGGTCGCGTACTGATGATACAACGGAATCAGCGCGTAATCATTGAGGGCGGTGGTGGCGCCCTGACGCGCGAAATCCTCACGTTGTTTCTGGTCGACCGACGCCAGCGACGACTGAATCAGCTGATCCAGTTTCGGATTAGTGTACTTGCCCCAGTTCCACGAACCCCAACCGGTGTCAGGATTGGTGGTGCCAAGTAACGTGCGCAAGCCGAAGTCGCCTGCCAGCGTACCCCAGCCCAGCAGCGCCGCGCTATATTCGCCGGCTCGTGCCTTGCCGAAATAGACTGCCAGCGGCAACGTCTCGACCTTGGCCTGGATGCCAACCCGGTTCAGGAATTGGGCGACAGTCTGCACCACGCGTTCATCGTTGATGTAGCGGTTGTTGGGGCCGTGCAGCGTAATGCCGAAGCCGTTCGGATAACCGGCGGCGGCCAGCAGTTTCTTGGCGCCTTCAGGATCGTACTTTTCCACCTTCAAGGTGTCGGCATAGCCCAGGACGCCCGGTGCGACGATGTTTGAGGCAGGCACTGCCAAGCCTTCCAGCGTGCGCTCAACCAGCGCCTGACGGTTGATGGCCTTGGAAATCGCCTGCCGCACGCGGATATCTTTCAATGGATTCTTGTCGAGCGGCTTGCCGTTGCTGTCGGTGATATCCGGTGATTTGTCGCGCGCCTGGTCCAAGGTCCAGAAGATGGTGCGCCACGAAATCTTTTGCGCCAGCTTGAATTGCGGATTGGTCTTGAGTTTCGCGACATCCGCCGGCGGGACATTCTCGATGGCGTCGACTTCGCCTGCCAGCAGGGCTGCCAGGCGCGCACCGTCAGAAGTCAGGATGCGGAAAGTGACTTTATCCCAAGGTGATTTCTCGCCCCAGTAAGCATCGTTGCGCACCAGTTCAATACGGTCGCCGCGCTTGAAGCTGGAGAACTTGAATGGGCCGGTGCCGACCAGCGCCTTGCCGGTGTTGAAGTCGTCGGTAGTGGCGTTTTGTGCGGCTTTCTTGGAGACGATGAAAATCGTGCTGACATCCAGGGCCAGCGGTCCATAAGGCGTAGCGGTCTTGAGGTGGACTGTATACGGATCGACCACCTGCTTGCTGACGATCTGTTTGGTGTAGCTGGTGAACGGGCCAGGGCTGTTGGTCAGGGTGGCAGGGCGGTCTAGCGAAAACACCACGTCTTCAGCCGTCAGTTCCGAGCCGTCGCTGAATTTGACACCGTGGCGCAGCTTGAATTCCCAGGTCAGCGGATCGATGGCTTTCCAGGATGTGGCCAAGCCAGGAATCAGGTGGCCGTTGGCATCGACGTTGACTAATGCGTCGAACAGATGCGACGACAAGGAAATATTAGGGGCGATGTTGTTGAAATGCGGATCGAGCGTGGATACGTCGGCATACAAGCCGATCTTCAGGTCGGCGGCTTGGCTAGCCTGCATGCCGAGCGACAACGAAGCCAGGACGCTAAGGCTGGCAAAGGCGGCGTTGAGTATTTTCTTTTTGGAAAGGTGAAGCATGTGTTCTCCCAGTGTAAGGCTAAGCGGAGGGGCGGCGACGGGTGTCGCTGCAACGTCGGGTTGAAAAAGTCCTGGCTAATCGGCGCACGGAAGGTGCGCAACAAGCGGCTTGTGGCAAGGTTGGCAATAAGCGCGCAAAGAGCGAGGCAAGAAGCTATTCTAGGGCTGCGGATTTAATTATCAAAACACAATAATTGCCTTTTATTATGTGTTTTGGTTATATGAAAAATCCCGGCGGGCAATATATGTGTGAAAATAGGCGCCTATAATTCGACTAAATCCGGGATTCTTTCCATCGGCGCAACTTTTATTTGCATGGAAGTGTTTTATATGGATTTATCGAGTATAATGAGACCATCGTTTAAGATTCGAGCTAGTAGTGCAGTATTAGTCTGTCATTTCTTTCTTGCTTCAAACGATCTAACGGGCGACAGCCCAACTTAACTGAAATAGGAAATGTAATGGCAACTGGTATCGTAAAGTGGTTCAATGACTCGAAGGGTTTTGGTTTTATTACTCCTGACGAAGGCGGCGAAGATCTGTTCGCGCACTTCTCGGCAATCAATTCCAGCGGCTTCAAGTCGCTGCAAGAGAACCAACGCGTTTCGTTCGAAGTTACTGCTGGCCCAAAGGGCAAGCAAGCTTCCAACATTCAAGCTATCTAATATATAGCTAGCTGTACAAGCTTCAAAAAAATCCCCGGTTCGCCGGGGATTTTTTTTGTCCAAACCAATTGTATTGATTGCGTTGGACATGTGCCGTATCGGAGTTTCTCGTCAGGGTTTCCCTTCGAATCTGTTTTTATTGCGTGGTGGCCAGCCGTTTGATTGATGTCGATTTTGTCGTCCACGCGCCCTCAGACGTCATTCCCTATCCTCGCAAATGCTATGGAAACACCCGCCGGCCAATAGCTTCTATTGCGAAAGACTCGCTGCTGTCAGGAACCTGTAAGGGTGGCCTGAAATGCTGGGGATGTCTGTATATCAGACGGCAACAAATTTGCGGCAGGCGGGAACGCGTAGCGCGGTGCGAGGAGATGCTCTGGCATCGGAAGCTGGCGTCAATCAATAGAAAAAATACAGAGGAAAGAGGACGACATGAATTACACAACCAAAGCGTATGTGGCGGCTGCACTTGTTACCTTGTCATTGTCGACCGCTGCGATTGCGGCGGAGCCGATCAAGATCGGCGTCACAGGCCCTTTCACCGGCGGTTCCGCACCGATGGGCGTGTCAATGCGCGACGGCGTCAAGCTGGCGGTGGCTGACATCAACGCCAAGGGTGGCGTGTTGGGACGGCCGTTGCAACTGGTCGAACGCGACGACGAAGCCAAGAACGAACGCGGAGTACAGATCGCCCAGGAGCTGATCAACAAGGAAAAAGTGGTCGGCACTGTGGGCTTTATCAATACCGGTGTCGCGCTGGCGTCGCAGCGTTTCTATCAGGAAGCCAAGATTCCGGTGATGGACAATGTGGCCACCGGCAGCGTCGTCACCAAGCAGTTTGTAGCACCGGAATTCAAAGATAACTACGTATTCCGCAATGCCGCCAACGATACGATCCAGTCGGCGATGATCGTTGACGAAGCCGTCATCCGGCAAAAGCACACCAAGGTTGCGATTCTGGCCGATTCGACCAACTACGGCCAGCTCGGTCGTGAAGATCTGGAGCGCGCGCTCGGCACCAAGGGCATCAAACCGGTCGCCGTAGAAAAGTACAACCTGAAAGATGTCGACATGACTGCCCAGTTGCTGAAGGCGAAACAGGGCGGCGCGCAGGTGGTGCTGACGTACGGTATCGGTCCTGAACTGGCGCAAATTGCCAACGGCATGGAAAAACTCAACTGGAGAGTACCTATTATCGGCAGCTGGACATTGTCGATGGGTAATTTCATCGATAACGCCGGAAAAAATGGCGAAGGTGCGCGCATGCCGCAAACTTTCATCCAGGACCCCAATACACCTAAGCGCAAGGCTTTCATAGAAGCCTATCAAAAGGCCTATAAGATTGACCGCATTCCATCGCCGGTGTCGGCTGCTCAGGGCTACGATTCGATTTACCTGCTGGCCGCGGCAATCAAGCAGGCCGGCACGACCGACGGTGTCAAGGTGCGCGAAGCGCTGGAAAACCTCAGTACCACCGTTGATGGCGTTGTCACCAGCTATAACAAGCCTTACACCCACGACGACCACGAGGCAATCAAGCCGAATATGGTTGTGATTGGTGAAGTCAAGGGTGGCCGGGTGATATTGGCCAAGTGATCGGATAAGTCCGGCAGATCTCGAATGAAACCGTCGCGGCTGCAGGTTCAGCCCGAAACGGTTTCAACCACCTGCCGGAAATCCGTTATATCGATATTGCGATTGAGGCCAGCCCTCGCTACTTGCGGGCGGCTGGTCTTATCGCGTCAATCAGCATCGTTGCTTTTGCCATACTGCCTTTCGCAGTTTCCTGGCGGGCCCTCTTGGCGCAGTCTCTTGGATATTTATCATGGAAATTCTGCTGCAACTTGTCTTTAGCGGTATCGCGCTAGGCATGATCTATGCTGTCATCGCATTCGGTTACCAACTTACCTTTGCTACTTCCGGCACCCTCAATTTCGGTCAGGGCGAAGCCTTGATGCTTGGTGCGCTGGTCGGCCTCAGCCTGGTCGGCAACATCCACGGCGGCCCATATCTCAACTATTGGCTGATGATTCCGGTGGTGATCGTCTTCGGCGCACTGCAGGGCGTGGTGGTCGAGTGGATCGGCGTGCGGCCGGCGCTCAAGATCAAATCGGAGTTTGGCTGGATCATGTCGACCATTGCACTGGCGATCATTTTCAAAAACGTCGCGGAGAACATCTGGGGCAAGGATGATCTGACTTTCCCGACGCCTTTGTCGGCGACGCCATTCCAGGTATTGGGGGCCAATGTCCAGCCGATGCAGGTGGTGGTGGTGCTGGGAGCGCTGGCGATGATGCTGGCGGTTGAAATATTCAACCGCAAATCGATTTACGGCAAGGCCGTGGTGGCAACGTCGAATGACCGCGACGCCGCCGGTCTGATGGGCATCAATACCAGCATGGTCATTACATTCTCGTATGCGTTATCGTCGGCGACGGCGGCCTTTGCCGGTGTGCTGGTGGCGCCGTTGACGCTGACCGGCGCTACCATGGGCACCGCGCTCGGCTTGAAAGCCTTTGCCGTGGCGATCATCGGCGGTTTGACATCGGGCATGGGCGCCATCGTTGGCGGCCTGATCCTGGGTATCGCCGAAACACTGACTGGTTTCTATATCTCGACCGGTTACAAGGAAGTGCCGGGATTGCTGTTGCTGCTGCTGGTGCTGGCGATCAAACCGGCCGGCCTGTTCGGCAAGACAGCCATCAAGAAGGTGTGAATATGAATAAAAAATTATTCGCACTATCTGTCGTCGGCATCCTGTTATTGCTGCTGTTTCCGCAAGTGATTCCGAATCCGTATTACATCCATCTGGCCGAAACTATTCTGATCTATGCGATCCTCTTGTTCGGCCTGGATATCGTGGTCGGGTATACCGGGCAGGTGTCGCTGGGGCATGCAGGCCTGTTCGGCATCGGCTCATATACGACTGGCGTACTGGTGTTCAAACTGGGCTGGCCGTTTCTGATTGCGGCACCGGCCAGCCTCGTTGTGACGGCGATTTTCGGCGCCATCCTGGCATTGCCGGCATTGCGCGTGACTGGACCGTACCTGGCAATGGTCACTCTGGCGTTCGGCACTATCATCCAGATCCTGATTAATGAAATGACGTTCCTGACCGATGGTCCGATGGGAATCAAGCTCAACAAGCCGTCATTCTTTGGATACCAGCTGGGCGATGTCGGCTATTTCTACTTGGTTGCTGTGTTGATGGTGTTGTCGTTGATCGTGGTCCACCGGATACTGAAATCGCATCTCGGGCGCGCCTTCCAGGCCTTGCGTGACAGCCCGATTGCCTCCGATTGCATGGGGGTTTCCGTGTATCGCTACAAGGTGTATGCGTTCGTGATCAGTGCCGCGTTGGCTGGTTTGGCCGGGAGTTTGTATGCTTATTCGGAAGAATATATTTCGCCGAACACCTACAACTTCGAACTGACGATCCTGTTCTTGCTGGCGGTGATCATGGGTGGGCGTAAAAGCCGCATCGGCTCGCTGATCGGCGCCTTCATCGTCGTCATGCTGCCAAGCCTGCTGGCTGACATTGACCTGTTCCGCCAGATCGCTACCGTGGCAGCGGTGGTCGCTGTGCTTGCGACGGCTTTCCTGCTATGGAAAAAACGTCGCACGCCGCGCCAGGTGGCGGTGCCGTTGGCGGCAACCCTCGGCATGGCGATTTTTGCCTATCGGCTGGAAAACATTACCGATTGGCGGCTCACCATATTTGGCGTGATGACGCTGTTCGTCGTGTATTACCTGCAGGACGGCATCGTCGGTTTCGTGCGCGGTCTGTTCGGACAACGGGTGACAGCGGCATCGAAACAGGTGCCCAAAGCTGTCGTGGCCGGTCAAGAAAATACCTGGGCCGTGGCTGGCGGCAGCGGCGCGGTTGGCACTACGCTGCTGAGCGGAAAACAGATTCTGATGCAGTTTGGCGGGCTCAAAGCGCTCAATGAAGTCAATCTCGATATCGTCAAGGGTAGCGTGCATGGCCTGATCGGGCCGAACGGCTCGGGCAAGAGCACCATGATGAATGTGCTTACCGGTATCTACAAACCGACCTCAGGCAAGGTCGAGTTCAACGGTCGGACTATTTCCGGTACAACGCCGTCGGCGATTGCATTGGGCGGAGTGGCGCGTACCTTCCAGAACGTGCAGTTGTTTGGCGAAATGACGGCCACCGAAAACGTGCTGGTTGGCTTGCACCATACCTTCCGCAGCAATATGCTGGACGTGGTTTTCAACACGCCACGCTATCGCCGCGAGGAGCAAAGCGCCAGGGAGCGTGCGGCCAGTATCCTGCAATTTGTCGGGTTGACCGATCTGGCGACTGAAGAGGCCCGCAATCTGCCTTACGGCAAGCAGCGCCTGCTGGAAATCGGCCGTGCGCTTGGCCTCAATCCGGAACTGCTGTTGCTGGATGAGCCGGCGGCCGGCCTGACGGCGCCGGATATCAAGGAGCTGATTGCGATCATTCACAAGATCAGGCAGCACGGCATCACGATTATCCTGATTGAACATCATATGGACGTAGTGATGTCGATTTCCGATACGGTCACGGTGCTGGATTTCGGCCAGAAAATCGCTGAAGGCAGGCCCGCTGCGGTGCAAGTCGATCCGAAGGTCATCGAAGCCTATCTTGGCGGCAGCGCCGGAGAAGTGGCCGACGTCGACAGCATGCCATCCCCATCCAGCGCAGCGAGGTTATAAGATGCTTTCAATTTCCAATTTGCATGCGGCATATGGCAAGGTTGAGGTGCTGCACGGTATTTCGCTGGAGGTGCCGAAAGGCAAGGTAGTGACGCTGATCGGTTCCAATGGCGCCGGCAAGACCACTACCATGCGCGCCATTTCCGGAATGATCAAAGCCAAGGCTGGTAACGTGACTCTGGCTGGGGTCGACGTTACCGGCCTGGATTCGCACAAGATTGCACGCGCCGGACTGGCGCATTCGCCCGAGGGACGGCGCGTATTTGCGACGATGAGCGTGGTCGATAATCTGCTGCTTGGCGCCTTTCCGCGCTTTACCCGGTCGCGTCCGCGCGGCGACATCAAACTTGACCTGGAACGGGCGCTGGAATTGTTTCCGCGTTTGAAGGAGCGCCAGCATCAACTGGCCGGCACGCTCTCAGGTGGCGAGCAGCAGATGTTGGCCATGGCGCGCGCGGTCATGCTCAATCCGGAGGTGATCCTGCTGGACGAACCTTCAATGGGCTTGGCGCCGATCCTGGTGGAAGAAGTTTTCCGCATCATTTCGCGACTCAAGGCGGAAGGGGTGACAATGCTGCTGGTCGAGCAATTCGCCGCCGCAGCCTTGCACGTTGCCGATTATGGCTACGTGTTGGAGAACGGCCGAATTTCGGTCCATGGTCCGGCAGAAAAGCTGAAAAACGATCCTGCGGTCAAGGCAGCTTATCTGGGTGGTGGGCAGCACTGATCAATCTCGATTAACGAGTAGTTCTGCTGCTGCGGTTCACTGGCGACGAGCAGCAGCAGGCGGCACTCTTCTATGAAGTTGTTTTACCCGACGGGGTGACGGCGCATTGTAATTTGAGCGCTTGCCCGATGGTTGAGGGGACTACAGCATTAAACGGGGCATTTAGTTGTCTTGCATTCATTGTTTTTAGTGCTTAAAACAATCACCCCAACGTCGCTGATAGCCCTGTGTTTGTGAATGACAACGCTGAACGAGGTTTAGCTTATCCAGAGTGTCCGGAACGTGAGAATCTGGCAATACCGTAATGCAATGTATGCATAAAACGGTCAACCACACGTTCAACTTCGGAGCACTCCAAATGAAACTCGACCACGAAATCAATGAAATCCACGAAATAGCCGCGCCAGGCCAAATCGCCGAGGACAGCGTCATCAAGCCATCGGCGCCCATGCGGAAAACTGTTGTCAGGGCGCTGCCCGAGCAGCGTTTGCCGTTTACGATCAAGATAGTGAACGATGAGCAGGCGCTGCAGAAAGCGGTTGGCATCCGCTATGCCGCATATAACCGGCACCTGCCGAAATTAGCCGAAAATCTGATTCGATTCGAAGATGCCGATCTTGCCAAAGATACGATTGTGTTACTGGCGGAATCGAAACTCGATGGATCGCCATTGGGGACAATGCGCATTCAGACCAACCATTATCATCCGTTGGGGCTGGAGCAATCGGTGACACTGCCTGCTTGGCTGCAAGGCCAGCATCTGGCTGAGGCCACACGACTGGGCGTAGCGTCCGGCCAGGTCGGCAAGGTAGTCAAAACTTTGCTGTTCAAGGCATATTTTGAATACTGTGTTGAACATGGCATTGATTGGATGGTCATTACCGCGCGTTCTCCTCTGGATCGTCAATACGACGCACTGCTGTTCCAGGACGTGTTTTCCGGGCGCGAATTTATTCCGATGCGGCATGTAGGCAACCTGCCGCATCGGGTAATGGCTTTTGAAGTGGCGACGGCCAGGGAGCGTTGGGCCGCAGCATCCCATCCGCTGTTTGACTTGATGTTCGAGATGCGGCATCCGGATTTGACGCTCGATCAACCGCCCAATACGCTGGACGAAATCAAATCCTTGCTCAACAGTCGCATTGCCAGGGATGGTGGAATCGGGACGCGATAAATCGGTGGATTAAGCATCCGAACCGGCTGCTTTATCAAAGTCCTCACCGAGGGGGTACTATTGTTAAAAATAAATAATGTGTCTTTTTTTTACAGTACAGTAGAACCCTCTCACTCTGGATACGAAGTTTATGTGGTTATTTCACGCCGATACACCGAAAAGCCGTATGACTGCCCTCAAGTCTCAAGATTGGGCCGGCTTTTATTTTTCGGTTGTATTGGTGCCGGTAATGATCATTGTGCTGACCGTGGTTGCGTTCGCCACGCTCGATAGCCGCTTTGGGCATCGCAACCCCAGTCCGTCGTTATTTCATGCATTGAGTGATTCAGAGCAGCGCTTGCTGCCCGAGCAGGCATTTCAGCAGTTGGCTGACACGCCATTGCAGCCCTATCGCGACACGCAATTGTTGGAGACGCCATTCTGGTTTTCTTTCCAGGTGTCGCCGAATGATGGAAATGCGCAAACCGAAATTGAATTGCCGTCCCGGCATGCGCAGCAGGTAAGTTGCTGGGAAATGCCGGGCGCGCGCTTGCTGGGCGCCGGCACCCGCGATCTGCTGGAAGGGCAAATGCGGGCCGAAAAGACAGGGTTCGTCCTGATGCTGGGGCACCTCGCGGCTGCAACTAACGTGATTTGCAAAGGAACCTTCTCCGGACCGGCACGGATCTCGGTGCGCCAGTGGGAGAGCAAAGAGTTTGAACAGTCGCAAAACGAGTTTTATCGTGGCATCGGTTTGCTGGAAGGGGGCCTGCTGACGTTGACTTTGTTCGTGCTGGTAGCGGCATTGATCAACCGCGAATGGATGTACGTGTTGTTTGCAGTCTGGCTACTGGGTAATTTGCGCCTTGGCGCCAACGCCATGGGATGGGATGCCCATTGGCTTGTCTGGACCATTCCCAATCCGTGGCTGCCTTGGTTGCGGCAGTTCACTTTTGCCACGTATTACATTGTGACCTTTACTCTGTTTGGAAGATTGTTCCAGGCTGAGTTAAAACAGGTCGGATTCGCAATCCTGCAGGATATCCTGCGCTGGCTTGGCTTGATACTGTTGGGGGCGGCAGTGGTTTTGCCATACCGGCAGTTTCTGCCGATCCTGTGGGTCTGGACTGTCGTAGGGATTGTCATATTGGTGTTTTTGCTGGCCCGGATTGTTTGGTTGGCCCGTACGCGTGCGGTACTCTGGTATTGCGCCTCCATGTTCGTGGTGTTGTTTACGCGGGTGGAAGAAGTTTTTGCCGCAGCATTTGGCATCAAGACCCTGGATGAAGTGCCGAACAATGTCATCGCGGCGTTGTTATCGAGCTTGATGGCATCGTTTGCCTTTGCCGAACAAATGCGGGCAGGGAAGCGTGAACTGGCGATCGCGCAGGCCGAGTTGCGGACAACCTACGAGGTCACTCCAATCGGATTGTTTACGCTGGATGCGGATGGTCGGTTTGTGCGCACCAATCTTGCCCTGGAAAAAATCCTGGGAAGGGATGGCGCCGATCAGCAGCTAAAAAAATGGGACGATTATTTCCAGCCTGGAGCGCGCGACAAGCTGCTCAAGATTGTGTCCGGAACCGGTGGTAATGAAGCCGAATTGCGTGGGATTACCGGTCCTGACGGCAACGCCAGCTTCTATCTGGTCAGGGCGACCTTTGCCAACGGCCGGATCGAGGGTTCGTTGCAGGACATCACGGATCGTTCGCAGGCGGTAGAGCGACTACGCTTTCTTGCAGAACACGATCCGTTGACCGGTGTACTCAACCGACGTGGCATAGAGATCTTGCTGGAGCAGGCGATCGAGCGGCAATGCGTTGATCGGCCTTTAGCCCTGGCGTATCTCGATCTGGATCGTTTCAAACTGATCAACGACCTATTCGGACACCAATCCGGCGACGAAGTCTTGAAGCAGTTGTGCGATCGCGTTGAACAATCGCTGGATCGCAACGGCCATATCGGTCGCATCGGCGGCGACGAATTCATCATCCTGTTCCAGGACACCAAAATAGAGGATGCGACGGCGATATGCTCGGCCATCATCCGGAAGATCAGCTATCAGTCGTATCACATCGGCGCCCGCGCATTCCAGGTGAAGGGATCGATCGGATTGATCGAAGTGGATGGCAGCATGCGCGTGCAGGATGCCATTTCAGCGGCCGACCGAGCTTGCCGGGAAGCGAAGAAGGCGCATGACGAGCACGTCGTTGTGTATCACAAGAATGCGCCGGTATTCCTGGAGCGGCTGGAAGAACTCAGCCTGATCGAAAAGCTGGGCGGCGAATTCCTGCCGGCGGGCTTGTTTGTAGAGATGCAGCCGATCATGTCGCTGCGTGAGCCGGAAGAGTCGCTCAATTTCGAAGTGCTGTTGAGGCTGCGCGATGCCGACAACCGCGTAGTGCCGGCGACCAAGGTGGTCGCAGCGGCAGAAGAGAACGGCAATATCGGCGCGATTGACCGCTGGGTCATGTCGACGGTGCTGGATTGGCTGGCGAAAAACCAGTCTCAATTGACGCGGACAAAATTCGTTTGCGTCAATTTGAGCGGGGCTTCGCTCAACGACGAAAAATTCGTCCAGGACATTTTCACGATATTGCATCGCCATCCGCAGGTCGTGCCGTTGCTCTGTATCGAAATAACGGAAAGCGTCGCGTTGCACGATCTGGAGCATACCGGCCGCTTCATCGATCGTCTGCAGTCTCTCGGCGCCAAAGTCGCACTCGACGATTTTGGCGCCGGCTATACCTCTTTCACCTATCTGAAGAGCCTGTCGGCCGACGCCTTGAAAATTGACGGCGCGTTCATTCAAAGCATGAGTACGCATCCGGCAAATGAAGCGATCGTCGAAGCGATCGTCGAGCTGGCGCGTAACCTCGGCATGAAAAGTATTGCTGAATGGGTGGAGGATTGTGCGATGATCGAGGCCCTGGCGAAACTGGGAGTCGACTACGTGCAAGGTTATATCGTCGCCATGCCGCAATCGCCTGACGCCATATTGACCGCGCAGTCGGCCGCCAGTTTCATTACAGATCCGGCATTGCTGCGCTTCGTGGCGGACAGGCGTATTGGCGGGCCTGTCTGGGCGGCTGGCGAAGATGACGATTTCCCGTCATCGGGATTGCATTAATTCAACATGACGATAAGCGATACCGCATCTTTTTCAATGTATTCATGAACGCAGCAATTTCTGGTTTCTCTCTCGGCCTCTCGCTTATCCTTGCCATTGGCGCCCAAAATGCCTTTGTCCTCAAACAGGGGCTCAGGCGCGAGCATGTATTCCTGGTTTGTCTGACCTGCGCCGCATCCGACGCTATCCTGATACTGTTGGGCGTCATGGGTTTGTCGATTCTCATCGAGCGGGCGCCTTGGTTGACCACTGTCATGCGCTATGGTGGTGCGGCATTCCTGATTTTGTACGGCGTCAAAAGTTTCGTGGCAGCCTGGAAATCGACAGATGTGTTACTGCAATCCGAACATGTGAAGGCGGCGTTGCTGCCGACGCTGCTGACTTGTGCCGCATTGACCTGGCTCAATCCGCATGTCTATCTGGATACGGTGCTGTTGATCGGTTCGATATCAACCCAATTTCCCGGCGAAAGGACAATGTTTGCCGGTGGCGCCATGCTGGCGTCGTTTGTTTTCTTTTTCTCGCTCGGGTACGCGGCGAGCTGGCTGCGGCCGGTTTTCGCGCGGCCGATGTCGTGGCGTGTGCTGGAAGTTGTGGTTGGCATCACGATGTGGACGATTGCCTATAAATTACTGACCGAATAGATGCCTTTATGTCCATTAGCCTCGATACAATTGCTACATGCGGACGCAATGGCTGGTGATAAATGTAAAATGGCGGGCTGAATAGCCATTAACTACCTACCAGAGCGGAAATTCTTATGAGCGCTACCCTCAAACACATCGTATTGTGGAAACTGAAAGAGCAGGCGGAAGGCGCCGACAAGGCGACCAACGCACGGAAACTCAAGGCCCTGCTGGACAGCTGCGCCGAAATCGTACCTGGCATTCTGAAGTTCGAGGCAGTGATCGCACAGCCTGGCTTGGAAGCGACTTATGACGTTTTGCTGAATTCCGAATTTGTTTCCGTCGAAGCGTTGGATGCGTACCAGGTGCACCCAACCCACGTCGCGATCAAGCCGTTCGTCGCAGCAGTGCGCGAGGCACGCCAGTGCATGGATTATTTGAGCTGAATCGGTTCGATCACAATTTCCCCAGCCCCGCCTGACCACAATAATTTCGTTGATTGCCGCAGATGTTTCCTTCGCATATTTTTCCGATCGACAACCCTTTCCTGAGTCATCTCGGCGTCGAGTTCGTCTCGATGGGCGACGGCGCTGCCGAGTTAGCGCTGACTGTGCAGCCGCATCACATGAACAGCTGGCAAGTGACTCATGGCGGCGTGTCGATGACCATGCTGGATGTAGTCATGGCGCTGGCCGGCGTTCGCTGTACCCGCAAGCCGAAGCGGCGGTAACGGTCGAAATGAAAACCAGTTTCCTGCAACCGGCCGGGCAAAGCGGCGCGCGCCTGGTCGCCAAAGGCAAGGCATTCCATCAATCCACCACCATGTGTTTTTGCGATGCCGAGCTGTGGCACGGCGAGCACCTGGTGGCGAAAGCGATGGGTACATTCAAATACCTCCGGCATCAGCGCGCCGCCCTCAAGATCAAGCCGGGTTGACGCGGCATGCCTGCATGGCAGGTTACATAAATGAGTTAAATACGCGATAAATACACGAGTTAAACCATGACACTCCATCTGACGGTAGATAACTGGGCAGTACAGAAAGCCGACGCCCGCGCGGTACGCTTCGACGTATTCGTGATTGAACAGAAAATTCCGGTCGAGCTGGAATGGGATGATATGGATGAGCATTGCCTGCACGCAGTTGCCTACAACGAGGCCGGGCACGCCATCGGCACCGGGCGATTGCTGCCTGATGGTCATATTGGCCGCATGGCGGTCAGGGCCGCAGGTCGCGGCCAGGGAGTCGGCGCGGCGATCTTGCAGGCATTGATGGAAAAAGCGCGGCAACGCGGCGACACGGCCGTCGTACTCAATGCCCAAACCCAGGCCGAAGCTTTCTACAGCCGCCATGGTTTCAGCCGCGACGGCGATGAATTCTACGAAGCCGGGATTGCGCACATCTGCATGCGCCACGTATTTGGTTGATCGCGGGACTGCCCAGGCGGTGATCGGTTATGAATCTGCTCGCTTACCAGCTTGCGGCATCGGTTCCCAGAGGAACCGAAGGCCGCGCCCAGTAAGCCGGCGTTGCCGATAGGTGCGCAGCATGCGTGACGGCAGTCAGGCGGCCGAAACCCGAATCGCTGTGTTCCAGCAGATCCTGCACTTGTTCGAAACCGCTATCGGCGGTAGCCTGGCCATTTTCGATGCGGCCCAACTGGCGCAGCCAGTTCCCGGTTTGCGCCAGCGATACCCGTACATGCCAGCTGCCGCCTTCGGTTACCCGCCTTGCCAGCGCACTCATGGCGCCCGCCGCCATCAGGTAGCCGGCCGCGTGATCCAGCACCTGCATCGGCAGTGGTTTGGGTTGTTCGCTATGTGCTGCTTGCGCTTCTGCATGGTTGAAGCCGCTGGCGGTCTGCACCAGGGAATCGAAACCGCGCCGTCCGGCCCACGGACCGACATGGCCATAGGCCGATAGCGATACATAAATGATCCCAGGCCGTTTTTTTGCCGCCGCTGTCGGTCCGAAGCCCAAGGCATCCAATCCACCCGGGCGATAGCCTTGCACAAAGATGTCGGTCTCATGCAGCAGATGACTCAGCGTGCGGTGGTCGTCTGCCTGCCGCAAGTCAAGCTGGCAAGAGCGTTTGCCGCGTCCGGTGTCGATCACCAAGGGACCGATGGCCGGTAATTGCGGCGCCGTCACCAGCAGGACGTCGGCGCCGTGTGCCGCCAATGTGCGGCCGCAGACCGGTCCGGCGATGATGCGGGTCAGGTCGAGTACACGTACCCCATCCAGAGGGCGCTGCAACACTGCCGGGGGCAGGGTTTGCGGCGGCGCATCGCCGATTTTTTCGATACTCAGCAGCGGCAGGGTTTGTACCGCCTGGCCTTGCGGATGACGGTCCCACTCGTCGAATGAACGCATCGCGGTCACCACCAGCCCGGCGTTGGCGGCGGCATCTTCAAAATCTTCGGCTGCCCATTTTTGCAATGCCTGGCCGACGCTTGCGCGATCGTGTTCGCACTGCAGCAGTTTCAACACGCCATCGCGATGAAGCGGGAAATTGGTGTGCAGGCGTACCCAGCGGCCATCGCCGCAGCAGTAGGTGCCGGCGATCTTGTCCCAGATTTCGTCGCTGCTGGCGCCGTTGACGCGGAAGTAGCGTTCGCTGCGGAATTCGGCAGCGGCATGGCGCATGTCAACGCTGACCCGTTGGCGTACCTGGCTGCGCAAGTGCCACAGTTCAGCTGCCGCCAATCCCGCAGCGGCAATGCTGACCTGGGCAGCGGTGCCGACTGCAAATGATGAAGGCAAGACCGGATCACTGCCGCTCAGCGAGACCTGGGACAAGGCGGCATCTGCTTGTCCTAGCGCGTGCCAGACCTGTCGTAAGGCTTCGTGCGGATCAGGCGTTGTTTGCGCAGAATGCGGAATCGACGATGACGACATGCTTGGCTCTCCTGAAGGATCGGCTGCGCTGCCCGTATTGCTTGCGTGGATCTGTTAAATGCATCCAGTACCGCAAAGGCGTTACTGTGGCACGGGAACAATTCTTTCATGCAGCATGGCGCTGCCGTTGGCTTGGATCCTGACCAGGGTCGAAGCGCGGGTGCCGTAATCAGGCGATTCAATGAATACCGACGACAGCACGCGTTCGCGTTCGATGCCAACGCCAGTGGATGGCAGGCGGCAATCACCGGCGCGGGTCGTGTCGGTCAGCATTTCAAAGAAACAAGCGTCAGGAGCGCCCTGGCACAGCAGGCTGGCAAATTGCGCCTTGGTGCGTACCACCTTGGGCCAGCATACGTCCAGCAGAGCGTTCGAGATGCCGTAGATGCCTGGCGTCAACGGCTGGCCGTTGCGTGGGTCGGCTTCGCCTTTGTTCGAATACCAGATTAATTGCTTGCCGTCGCCGATCAGCAGGTTGAAGCCGTTGTAGTTGGCGGCATCCGACGAGATTTGGGCGACATATTCCGCCGCGCTCAATTTACTGCCGAGGAAATCCGCGACGAGTCTGCCGCGCGTCGGTGCGTCGCTGCGGCGTTCCGCCGGCGCTCGCACATTGGTAATGGCGGCAAAACGGCCGCTGCGGGTGATGCCGATCCAGGTGCCGCCATCTTGCAGGTCGCGGCCGGCGTAGATGTCAGGATGATCTTGCCACCAGCTGGCCGGAGCGCTGGGGCGCGCATAGAATTCATCGCGGTTGGCGGCGGCTATCAGCGGCGAGCCCGGAATCACTTGCCACGCAAAAACAATCAAGCACATGATGAAATATTCACAAAAAATTCAGTATGACGAGGACCATCGATAAACCTGGCGAGCCCATGCTGGGCTGCCGCTTGTTCAACAACTTGCGCAAAATCCGGCGGTACCGAAGCATACACTTCCATCCAGGTATGGCGATCATCTTCGGTCTCGGGCCGACGCTTGAGGGCGCTGACGATCCGGTGTTGCTGCGACAGGCCGGCTTGCATCGCCGCAGCGGCACTGTTGAATTGTTGGGCATTGCTGGCGGCCACCCGGTAATAGATATACAGATCGTTGCTCATGCTGCGCCTACGCCGGTTGCTCGCTTGCGGTGACATCGGTAATCACATATGGCAATGTTCCGACAGTCAGTTGCGGCCCATCCGCCGCACCGAGGTGGAAGCTGCCGCCATCTTCCAGCGCTGCCAGTTTGATTTCGACGAGGCAGACACTGTGGCTGGCGCTATCGGCCTCGGCGTTGACGATCATGCCGCACGGCTGTCCTGGATCGGCGCTGGAGAATACCTCGGTTGCAGCGGCAACATCCATAGCCGCCACGCGCGCCAGCACGGCACGGCGCTTCAATTTGCCTAGATACTGGCTGCGGGCGACGATTTCCTGCCCTGGATAGCAGCCTTTCTTGAAATTGACGCCGCCGATGACTTCAAAGTTGATCATTTGCGGCACGAACTGTTCTTGTGTCAGCGTAGTGATTTGCGGGACGCCAGCCAGGATTTCGGTCAGCCGCCAGCGCCGGGCGTCTGTCGCCGGCAGGTTCTGCGTCAGTTGCGGCCAGGCGGCGATGGCGATGTCGGGACTGGTGATCCATTGGTAACGCGGAGCACTTTCGGCATCGGCGAGGCGGATCAATGTGCCGTGGCTGTTGTCGATCTTGGCGTAGGGTTTAGTCGGTAACGCTGGGAACCATGGCGCCAGCGTCGCGGCCACGGCATTGCCGGCCAGGCCGAGTATGACCTGGCCGTCCGAGACATCCGCCAGTTTTGCTTTTGCGCGCATGACAAACATTTGCAAACGTTTCTGCAGCGTTGCCTGCAGGTTGCGCGGCAACTGCAGCAGGATGGTGTCGCCGGTTTTCCACATCAGGAAGGTTGCCAGCAGACGTCCCTTCGGAGAGCAATAGCCGGCCAGGCGGGCTTGCTCGACAGAAAGGCCTTGAACGTCATTGGTCAACTGCGTGTGCAGGAAGCTGGCCGCATCTTCTCCAGTCAGTGCAATCAGGCCGAGATCGGTCAAAGGCGCAACAAAAGACTGGCTCGCATCGAAAGGTGCGGGTGTACTAGGGAGCTGTTGTTGCTGCAGGAAATTCAGCCAGGTGCTTGTTATTTCATTCATAAATTGTGGGCAATCTCATTTCAGCGATTATCATATTGGGTTGATTATAGTGATGTCGCAAAAAAGGCGTTGGCCTTACCCCGGTTTTGCGAATCCACTGAACCCGTTTGGAGCGACCAGTCTTGTTTAAAAAACTATTGTTGAGCTTGATCCTGCTGGGTGGCGTGGCCGCCGGCGGCATGGTTTACTGGGCCAAACAGCCGGTTTTCGACGCGGGTCAGCCGCGTCCTTTTACGATCAAGCCTGGCAGCACCCTGGCCAGTTCCGTGCAACAAATTGCTGAAGCAGGCGTTGGCGTCAATCCCGAGTTACTGGAACTGCTGGCGCGCGCCACCGGTAAAGGCGGCAAGCTGAAAGCCGGCAGCTATGTATTGAAGCCAGGCGCCACACCGTTACGCCTGCTGACGCAACTGGTGCGCGGCGAATTTGCGCAAGAGTCGTTGACCGTGATCGAAGGCTGGACTTTCCGCCAGATGCGCCAGGCGATAGCGGCCCAAGCGTCGCTGAAGCACGATACGGCAGCGTTGTCCGATGCGGAGCTGCTGGCAAAGATTTCACCTGACTACAGCATGCCGGAAGGCCTGTTTTTCCCGGACACCTATCTGTTCGCCAAAGGCTCCAGCGATATGCAGGTATACAAGCAGGCGCATAGCCTGCTGCTCAAGCGCCTCAACCAGGCCTGGGAAGGGCGTGACGCCTCAGTGCCTTACAAGACCCATACGAAGCCTTGATCATGGCGTCCATCGTTGAAAAGGAGACGGGCCGCCGCGCTGATCGCAATACCATCGCTGGCGTGTTCGTCAACCGCCTGAAGATTGGCATGCTGCTGCAAACCGATCCGACGGTGATCTACGGCATGGGCGACCAATACCAAGGCGTCATTCGCAAGCGCGACCTGACTACCGATACGCCGTATAACACCTACACTCGCGCTGGCTTGCCGCCGACCCCGATTGCCCTGCCGGGGGCCGAGTCGATAGAGGCGGCCATGCATCCGGCGCAAACCGACGCGCTGTATTTTGTCGCCAAGGGCGATGGCAGCAGTCATTTTTCAAGCAGCCTGGATGAGCATAACCAGGCGGTAAATCAATATCAGCGATAGATCGGCCGATGATGGGCGATAATTGCAAGATTGCATCGCGGAATCATCCCGTTGATTTTTTAAAGAACACATAGGCAACGCAATGGCATCAGGAAAGTTCATTACATTCGAAGGCATCGACGGCGCCGGCAAATCGACCCATATCGGTTTCGTCGCAGACTTGCTGCGCTCGCGCGGGCTGAATGTCGTCACCACGCGCGAACCCGGCGGGACGGCGCTAGGCGAGGCCTTGCGCGAAGTGCTGCTGCATCAGAAGATGCATCTGGAAACCGAGGCGATGCTGATGTTCGCCGCTCGCCGCGAACATCTGGCGCAAGTCATCGAGCCGGCGCTGGCGCGCGGCGATTGGGTGATTTCAGATCGTTTCACCGACGCCACCTTTGCCTACCAGGGCGGTGGTCGGCAATTGCCGCTGGCAAAACTGGAGGCACTGGAGCAGTGGGTGCATCCGCATCTGCAACCGGACCTGACCCTGCTGTTTGATGTGCCGCTGGAAGTGGCGCGCATGCGTCTCGATGCGACGCGCACACTGGACAAGTTTGAACAAGAAAAGGCCGACTTCTTCGCCGCCACGCGCGCTGAATATTTGCGCCGCGCGGCGCAGTTTCCTCAACGTTTCCGCATCATCGATGCCACCCGGACGATTCCCGAGATCCAGCAGGAGCTGGCGCAGATCATCGCCGCACTACAAGGACCGGCGGCCTGATGCGCCGACGAATCAATTACTGCGCCATGACAATTACGTCGACCATGTCCATCAGCGAAACATACATCAATGAGTAACTCTTTGTTCCCGTGGCAGGAAGGCGTCTGGCAGCAGCTGCAGCAAATGCGGGCGCGCCTGCCGCACGCTATCCTGTTTCATGGCGCTGAAGGCATCGGCAAGACGGTTTTTGCGGAACAGTTCGCGCAGTCGTTGCTGTGCGAGCAGCCGCAGGCCGATGGCCATGCTTGTGGTACTTGTGGTTCCTGCGGCTGGTTCGTCCAATACAACCATCCAGATTACCGCCGGGTGCGTCCGGAAATTCTCGATGGCGACGAAGCCGGGGAGGGTGATGATGGCGAGGCGGGCGACGGCAAGAAGAGCGCCAAGGCGACCAAGGCGCCGTCCAAGGAAATCAAGATCGACCAGGTCCGGGCCTTGTCCGGTTTCATGAATATCTCGACGCATCGGCAGGGCCAGCGGGTGGTATTGTTGTATCCGGCCGAGGCTTTGAATACGGCCTCTGCCAATGCCTTGCTGAAAACGCTGGAAGAGCCGCCGCCGAATACCGTGTTCCTGTTGTGTTCCAACAGCCTGGATCGCTTGCTGCCGACCATCCTGTCGCGTTGCCGCAAGTTTGCCATGCCGCTGCCTTCGCCGGCAGAGGCGCTGTCCTGGCTGCGCCAGCAGGGCTTGAAAGAAGCCGATGCGAATGCTTTGCTGGCGGAGCAGGGCGGCGCGCCGTTGACGGCTTACGCGCAATCGCAGAGCGACGGTCGTGAACTGATCGACGAATTCCTGGAGCATTTGACCCGGCCCGGCATCGATGGCGCCTTGAAATGTGCGGAACATTTGCAGAAAACGCCGGTTGTCGAGTTGGTGGCCTGGCAGCAGCGCTGGCTGTATGACCTGTTTTCTTTCAAAATGTCCGGCACAATCCGGTATTATCCCCGTTATGAGAAAGCGCTTGCAGCGCTGGCCGCCAAGGTTGAAACTGGCGCCTTGCTGCGGGCCTTGAAGGCGACCGGCGAGCGTCGGGCGATTGCGGAGCATCCGCTCTCGGCGCGGCTCTTCATTGAAGAGATGCTGCTTGATTACGCCGCTATGTTTGCTTGAATATTGAAAGGATCAAGATGGCAGAAAACTCGATAAGCACGCCCGAGCCGGTCAAGCTGGCCAGGCCGTCGGTGTTGTCCCTGGTGATCAAGGAAAAATCGGCGCTGTATGCGGCTTACATGCCGTTCCTGACGAACGGCGGTATCTTCGTGCCGACCAACAAGACCTATCGCATTGGCGACGAGATCTACCTGATCCTGAGCTTGATGGATGACGCCGCCAAGTATCCGATCGCGGCCCGGGTCGCATGGATCACACCGAAGAACGCCAATAACAACAAGGCGCAAGGTGTCGGCGTGCATTTCCCTGACGACGACAGCGGCCAGCGCCTGCGCAAGCGTATCGAAGAGGTGCTGGGCTCTGCATTGGGATCGGCGCGGCCAACGCATACTTACTAAGACCAAGATTCATCCAGTTTCGGAACACAGCATATGGATTACAGCTTTAGATTGGCAAACCAGCAGGATCTGCCGGCAATTGTCGCCATTTATAACAGCACGGTCGCTTCGCGCGAAGTGACCGCCGATACCGAGCCGGTTTCGGTCGAATCGCGCCAGGCCTGGTTCGATCATCACAATCCCGAGCGCCGACCGCTATGGGTGGTGGAGCAGGATGGCGCCATCCTCGGCTGGTTGTCGTATTCCGATTTCTACGGTCGCCCGGCTTATGCGGGCACTGCCGAGTTGTCGATCTATCTCCACGAAGATGCGCGCGGTAAAGGCCTTGGTCGTTACCTGCTGGGGCAAGCCATCGACCATGCACCGGCCATCGGCGTGCATACCTTGCTTGGTTTCGTGTTCGGCCATAACCAGCCCAGCCTGAAATTGTTCGATGCCTTCGGTTTCGAGCGTTGGGCCAATATGCCCCGGGTTGCTACCTTGGACGGCATTGAGCGCGATCTGGTGATCCTCGGCAAGCGCGTCGCGTAACTGTCGATCTGCTCCAAAATAACGGGGAGGCTGACGCCGAACCCGGCGTTGGCTCCCCTCCGGTTTCAATCAATTTGCCTATTTGCGTCCATTTGTTGTTGGTTTGATTACTTTATGGCGCCATGGCGCTGTTTCTTCAGGTCGACATCGTCCCGATCCGGCGGTAATCGCCATCCGGTGCTAAAGTACCGCCTTTCCCCAATTTGCTTCGAGTTGCCCATGTCACGCACCTTGGTTCTGGCCTCCAATAACGCCGGTAAATTAAAAGAATTCGGCCAATTGCTGGCGCAGATCGATTTCGACGTTCGTCCGCAGGGCGAATTCGAGGTGCCTGAGGCGGAAGAGCCGTATCTGACCTTTGTCGAAAATGCATTGACCAAGGCGCGCCACGCATCGCGCCTGACCGGTCTGCCGGCACTGGCCGATGACTCCGGCGTGTGCGTCAACGCGCTGGGCGGCGCCCCCGGCGTCTTGTCGGCGCGATATGCCGGCGAGCCGAAATCTGACGCTGAGAACAATCGCAAGCTGGTTGCCGATCTGGCGCCGCATGCCGATAAATCGGCCTATTATTACTGTGTGCTGGTGTTTGTGCGTCATGCCGATGATCCGCAACCGGTGATTGCCGATGGCCGCTGGAACGGCGTCATCATCGATACGCCGCGCGGTGAGGGCGGGTTCGGCTACGATCCGTATTTCCTGCTGCCTGAGCAGAATAAAACCGCGGCTGAATTCAGCGCCGCCGAAAAGAATGCGATTTCGCACCGCGGCCAGGCGCTGCGTGCACTGGTAGAAAAGTTGCGATGATTCCTATCAAACCTATCGGCATGCCGGGCCAAGCCAAGAGCCAGCCAGCAGACAAGCCATCCGCTGCGGCCCAGGCCGCGCTGGCCTATCTGCAACCAGGCGCATTGAGCCTCAGCGCGTTGCCGCCGCTGTCGCTATATATCCACTTTCCTTGGTGCGTCAAAAAGTGTCCGTATTGCGATTTCAATTCGCATGAAGCGAAGGGCGATGGCGGCTTTCCTGAAGAAGAATACCTGGCTGCGCTGCGAGCCGACCTGGAAGCGGCGCTGCCGCTGATCTGGGGCCGCAAGATCTATACGATCTTCATCGGCGGCGGTACGCCCAGCCTGATGTCGGCGGCAGGGCTGGATCGGCTGATGTCGGATGTACGCTCGTTGTTGCCGCTGGACGGCGCGGCGGAAATTACGATGGAAGCCAATCCAGGCACCTTCGAAGCGGAAAAATTCAAGTCGTATCGGCAAAGCGGCATCAACCGCCTGTCGATCGGCATCCAGAGTTTCAACGCCCGCCATCTGCAGGCGCTGGGACGTATCCACGATGATGGCGAGGCGCGTCGCGCGGTCGAGATCGCGCATTCGACTTTCGACAATTTCAATCTCGACCTGATGTATGCGCTGCCGTCGCAAACTCTGGAAGAGGCGCGGCAAGATGTCGCCACCGCGATCGGTTTCGCGCCGCCGCACCTGTCGCTTTACCATTTGACGCTGGAGCCGAATACCTATTTCGCCAAGTACCCGCCAGTAGTGCCGGACGACGACGCCAGCGCCGAAATGCAGGACATGATCAGCGCCCAGACCGGCGCCGCGGGCTACGGACACTACGAAGTGTCAGCCTACGCCCAGCCTGGCCGCCAGGCGCGCCACAACCTCAATTACTGGCAATTCGGCGACTATCTCGGCATCGGCGCCGGCGCCCATTCCAAGCTGTCTTTCCCGCATCGCGTAATCCGCCAGATGCGCTACAAGCAGCCCAAGGCTTACCTGGAACATAGCCGCTTGGGCAATGTGGTGCAGGAAGAGGTAGAAATCGGCCGCGACGATCTCGGCTTCGAATTCATGCTCAATGCGCTGCGCTTGAATAATGGTTTTGAAGTCAACCAGTTCAGTGAGCGCACCGGCCTGGCGCTGAACGTCATCGAGAAATCGCTGAACCAGGCCGAAGCCAAGGGGCTGCTGTATCGCGATCACAAAATCATCCGCCCGACCGAGTTGGGACGGCGTTTCCTGAATGATTTGCAGCAAATGTTCCTGTTGGATTGAGCCGTTTGCGGGCTCTCTTCAGTAGAAAACGCAATAAAATCCGCGCCCAATCTCGTTAAATTCTTGCAAATTGGGTATAATGGCGGCCTTCCCGGAAGGTTGGCAGAGCGGTTGAATGCACCAGTCTTGAAAACTGGCGAGGTGTTAAAGCCTTCGTGAGTTCGAATCTCACACCTTCCGCCAGAACATCATAAAACCCTTGATTTCATTATGAATTCAAGGGTTTTTTGTTTTTCATTGTCGAATACCCGGGCGCGCGGCTGCAATTGCATTAGAAGTTAAACAGGCACAAGCATTGCGACGAGCCATCGCCTCGCAACAAGGTACTCACCAGCCCGCTGGTCGTGATTTTGCGGATCACATTGTTGACGGTGTCTGCAACGTACATATTATTTGCCGCATCGGTGGCGATGCCCATGGGCTGGTCGAAACGTGCGTTGCTGCCGGTGCCATCCGTATAGCCGGAGATTCCCGCTGTACCGGCGATGGTATTGACCACGCCGGACATGGAGACATTGCGAATCAGCTGGTTGCCGGTGTCCGTCACCCGTATATTGCCGGCACTGTCGACCGCGATGCCGATCGGCTGGTTGAAGCGGGCGCGCTGGCCGCTGCCGTCGCTGTTACCTGCGACGTCACCTGCCAGGGTGCTGACATCGCCCGTCTGGGTCAGCTTGCGGATCGTGTTGTTATTCGTGTCGGCAATGTACAGATTGGCCGAGGTGTCGATTGCGATGCCATGCGGCTGATTGAATTGCGCACCGCTTCCGTTGCCGTCGCTGTTCCCGGCAAAACCCGGCGTGCCGGCGATGGTGCTTACTAGGCCCGTAGTGGTGATCTTGCGGATCGCGTTGTTACCAGTATCAGCGACATACAGATTGCCGGCCGCGTCGAGCGTAATCCCCCAAGGCTGGTTGAAACGTGCGTTCCCTGTGCTGCCGTCGTCGCGTCCGGCCTGGCCGGGGCTACCGGCCAGTGTCGAGATGAAGCCTGCGGACGAGATCTTGCGGATCGTATTGTTTTGCGTATCGGCCACGTACAGGTTGCCGGCCAGATCGATCGCGATGCCGTTGGGCTCGCTGAACCGCGCCTGTTGCGCCGTGCCGTCCTTGTTGCCCGCATTGCCGGCGCTGCCGGCCACGGTGGTCACTACGCCGGCGGCTGTTATTTTGCGGACGGTGTTGTTGCCGGTATCGCTGACAAACAGATTGCCGGCCAGATCGGTGGCGATCCCCGCGGGCTGGTTGAAGCTGGCGTTACCGCTACTACCTTCGCTGCTCCCCGCCTTGGTATTGTCGATAGTGGTGCAACTTGGCTGGCTGCTGCGGCAGCATGCAGTCAGCATTAAGGCAAACAGGCACAAAGAGAGTCGGGCGGATAATTTATTCAATTGCATTTGATTTCTGATGGGTCCGGTTCTTGAGGTGGGACAGCACGCGTCGAAGCGTGCATGCAACATGACAAATCGATATGGGGATATTACCGGATTTCGAATATTTCTCGATGGAAATGCGCGCGTGCATCAAGATTCTGCGATTCGCTCGGCAGAGTCGCGAAAGCTGTTTGATGCCACGCCTTGAAAGTGAAAGTTGATATTGATTAGCCAAAATATTGACTGGCGTGATTGGGGGGAGGTTTTTCGGTATTCAAATTTCCATGTCGATTTGCAACGTTCGTGATAAATTTCCGTTCTGCAATTTGTATCGAATTGTATCGCCGTCTTCTGGAATGGGCACTTGCTCAATCTGTTCGGCTTGTTTCATTTAAATCACAACGAGATTCTGGGGGATGGCTGCATATGCTCAATAACGTCACCGTAGTTAAATGCGAAAGAGTGCTCGTTGCTGCAGCGCTTGCAGCCGTATTCGCCTGTTCTCCATCGTCAACGCTCGCCGTTCAAGTTGCGGCCGCAACAGTTCCCGACGCAATCACGCCGGATGGTGGCCGGTACTTTGGCCAACTGGTGGATGGAAAGCTGCAGGCACAAGGCAGGATCGAATGGGCTAACGGCGCCTGGTACGAAGGTGAGTTCGACAAAGGGTTATTGTCCGGAAAAGGTAAATACCGATGGACTAACGGTACTTACTATGAGGGCACTCTCAAGGACGGCATGCTGACCGGCCAGGGGCGCATGGTCGAGCCGGAGGGCGCGGTTTATGTCGGTCAGTTCGCCAATGACCAATTCAACGGTCAGGGACGATACCAGCTGGCCGACGGCAGCGTGTATGAAGGCGGTTTCGTCGACGGCTTGTACGATGGAAACGGCAAGTGGCGCGGGCATGGCGAAGAATATGTCGGGGCTTTTCACAAGGGAAAGTACAACGGTCATGGCGAACTCACGTACGAGAACGGCCGTAAATTCACGGGTGAATTCGTGGATGGCATGTATCAGGGAAGAGGCCGTTATGAGTTGCCGGACGGGCAGTTCTATGAAGGCGACTTTGACAAGGATAAGTTCACCGGCAATGGCGTCCACGGCTACAAAAGCGGCGTGCTGCACACCGGTGATTTCGTCAATTGGCTAGCAGAAGGCGCCGGCACGCTTTCCAGTCCACAAGGGGATATGTATCAAGGTACTTTTGTCAAAGGCGAACTGGTCGGCAAAGGAACCTTTATCGGCAAGGATGGCAGCCGCTACGAAGGCGAGTTCAAAGGCAGCAAGTTTCACGGGCAGGGTACCTACAGGGACGTCGGGGGCAACGAATACGTAGGCAGTTTCAAGTACGGCGTGTATGACGGTGAGGGTGTTTTTACCTACGCCGAGGCGCAAGAGGATGGTCGCACCAAGGATAGTGGTACGTGGCGCTATGGACAGTTCGAGGATAAGGCCGCCTTGCGGAACATTCAGGAAAACGTCGAAACAGCCATCTATCGTCAGCGGGCTTTGCTCGACAAGACTTTGGCTGGGCTGGCGCCGCATGAGCCTGGCAAGATCAATCTGTATTTGCTGGCGATAGGCGGCGACGGTTCGCAAGAGGTGTTTCATCGCGAGACCGATTTTGTCCGCCAGCAGTTCGACCGTGACTACGGTACCGAGGGGCGTTCGGTGGCCTTGATCAACAGTCGCAAAACAGTATCTGAGGTGCCGATGGCGACCTTGACCAGCATCCGCGAAAGCGTGTCTGCCATTGCTGCCCGGATGGACAAGGAAAACGACATCCTGTTTCTGTTCCTTACCAGCCATGGATCAAAGGATCATGAATTCAAGCTGGACCAGAACGGCATGGATTACGCGGTCTCGAAGCAAAGGAGCTGGGGAAAATACTGGCCGAGTCGGGGATTCGCTGGAAAGTAGTGGTGGTGTCGGCCTGCTATGCGGGCGGCTTCATCGATCCCCTCAAGGATGAACACACGATGGTCATGACAGCCGCACGCCGCGACCGGACTTCCTTCGGCTGCGCCGACGACCGCGATTTCACTTACTTCGGCAAGGCGTTCTTCGAGCGTTCCTTGCCTGGCAGCCGTTCTTTCGGTGATGCTTTCGACAAGGCCAAGGCACTTGTCGCGACCTGGGAAACGGAAGATTTCAAGGATGCCAAGGAACCCGGAGAAGTGACCCATTCGGAACCTCAAATCTATCGTGGAGCGTTGATCGACGCCTATCTAAAAAAATGGCAGGCGCAGAAGAAGCCGACGCTGGCGGCGAAAGATGTGAAGCAGCAATCAAGCGCGCAGCTAGCTGACGAAAAATAGCTGCGCAGCTAGCTCGCAAAGCCTGAAAACCGATCTAGCTTATCAGCCGCTCACGCTTCTGTTCTTCATCAAAGAACAAGCGTGACGGCTTGATCAGGTCGCTGCGGCTGATAATTCCGATCAGGCGCCGACTTTCCAGATCGCTGACCACAGGCAGCCGTTCCAGATGATGGCTGGCCATCCTTGCCGCTGCGATGCGGCAGGTTTCGGACGGCAGCGCCATCAGTGCTGAGGATGGCGTCTGGTGTACGGGACTGAACAAGGTCGTCAACGGATTGCTACCGTCGACCCGTGGACCGAAACTGCTGCGCTCGACCATGCCCAGCAGGCGCTGTTCCTCGTCAACTACCGGATAGCATCGGTGCGCTTGCTGCGTGCCGAAATAGCGCTCAAGGACTTCCGCGATAGCCAGGTTGGCCGGAATTGCCGTTACGGTATGGCTCATCACTTCATCGACATGCTGGCGCTCCAATGGATCGACACCGTATTCGCGGTAGATGTGATAGCCGCGCCGGGCGATTTTCTCGGTCATGATCGAGCGCTTCATGGTGAGCACGGTAAAGCCATAGGCGACACCGGTGGTGAGCAGTAGCGGCAGCAGGGCGTTGGTGTCGTGTGTCAAGCCGAACGCGAATACTGCCGCGGTAAGCGGCGCGCCCAGCACGCCGGCCAACACTGCCGCCATACATACCAACGGCCACAAATGCGCGTCGCCGCCCGGTAGCCAAGGCGCCAACACCGTCCCTAATCCGGCGCCGATGATCAGCAACGGCGCCAGCACACCGCCGGAGGTGCCGGAGCCGAGCGCGATGACCCAGATCACTGCCTTGACCAACAACAGCCCCAGGACCAGTTGCAAGGCCAGATTTCCATTGAGCAGATCGCCGATGACGTCGTAGCCGACGCCGAGCGCACGCGGTTCGAGATAACCGCCGATGCCGACTGCGATGCCGCCCAGCGCCGGCCACCACATCCAGTGGATCGGCAATTTTCCGAACATGTCTTCGACTTTGTACAACGCAGTCGACATTAGTGCCGACAACGCGCCACCGAGAATGCCGGCAATGACACAGGAAAAGAGCGCACTGACGCCGACTTCCGATGTCTGCAGTGGGAACAGCGGGCCGCTTTCCAGCAACAAAGGTCGGGTAAAACCTGCGACCGCGCAGGCCACGATGACTGGCAGCAAGCTGCGCGGGCGCAATTCGAATAGCAGCAGTTCCACTGCCAGTAGCACGGCCGCCACCGGTGTGCCGAACACCGCGGTCATGCCGGCCGCAGCGCCGGCCACCAGCAAGGTCTTGCGCTCAGCTGCGGTCAGGTGGAAGTGCTGTGCAATCAGTGAACCGATGGCGCCGCCGGTCATGATGATCGGGCCCTCGGCGCCAAACGGTCCGCCGCTGCCGATCACGATGCCGGACGACAGCGGCTTGAGCACAGCGACCTTGGCCGACATCTTGCTCTTGCCGAACAGGATCGCTTCGATCGCTTCCGGGATGCCGTGTCCGCGGATCTTGTCCGAGCCGAAGCGGGCAATCAGGCCGACGATCAGGCCACCCAGCACCGGCAGGGCAATGACCCAGGCGCCGAGATGGTTATCGGCCGGCGAATGCGCAGCGAAGGAGACGGATTGGTAGAAAAACAGATTGGTGAACATCCTGATCAGATTGAGCAGTACGAATGCCGCCAGCGTGCCGCAGCCGCCGATGATGACGGCGATCAATGCAATCTTGAGCAGGCGAGTGTTGGCAGCGAAGTCGCGTTTGTGCAGATTGTGGTGGGATGACATGGCGAGGTTGATGGGTATTCAGGTATTGATGGTCGGCACGCGGAAAATGTCGCTTAGTGTGTTCAGTTCGGCGTGATGCAGTTCAGCCAGCTTGGCCAAGCAGCGCTCGCCGGCCGGCAACAGGTGGACGTTGACTTGCCGCCGATCGACCTCGCTGGGCTGGCGCTTGACCAGCTTCAGCTTCTCGCAGCGCGACACCAATGCCACCACGCCGTGATGCTGTGATTGCAAACGTTCGGCCAGCTCGCCGATGCTGGCCCAGTCCCGATCCGGGAAGCCTTTGACGTGCAACAGCAGCAAGTATTGCTGAGGTGTGACGCCTTCCGCCTGCGCAGCGTCTTCGCTGAATCTCAGGAATTTTCGGAGTTGGTAGCGGAACGCGGACAGGGCTTCGAAATCCTGTTTGGTTAGCGCGGAGGATGGTTTTGGCATCTGATAATCGGCTTGCGGTAAAAAACGGGTTGTACGTCTGTGGTGCGCAAATATATCACAACATGATATATATTTCTGCGGAACAGAAATGCCGAAGGAAAATGCGAACGAAAAAAAGCCCTGTTGAATCAGGGCTTTGGGTCCTAGTTATCAGGTAACCTGGATGACGCCACTCATGTTTTCATGCCGGAGCCGCAAAATACATCGCAATGAAATGGAAATTCGCCGGCCTTGTCGGGCGTGAAGCGCAGGCGCGATGTGGTTCCCGGAACGATATCGGTACGCAACGCAAAATCTGGCAGGTTGAAACCCATGACGACATCTTGCGTGGTGAACTCTAATGTCACCGGGACATTCTTTTTCAGATGGATTTCGCCGGGAGTGAAATCAAATTTCTTTGCCACCACCTTGATTACCCGTTCCTGCGATTGCGCGCCCACGGCAGCAGCGACACCGCCCAGCCCGCCTGCGAGTGCACCGGCCAGCAACAGGCGCCGTTTGTGATTGGTATTCATGCTCCCTCCTTTTTGACCGGCAATTCAATCAATTCATATTCTGCTTTCGGCACTTCGGCGACGACTTCGCGGAAACCGAGGCCGCGGTATGGATAGGCATCGTCCCAGGGCAGCGGGGTGCGCTTCGGTTGCGAACCGGGCGCCGGTAGCGGAAAGATCAGCGACTTCGCAGCGTGATGCGCTATGTGGCCGGTCATATGGTGGTTTTCTTGATGGATATGGCCGTAGAACACGGTCACGTTGGCATGCGGCATCAGCAGATCGACTGCCTTGGCGCCATCGCGCGTCGCCCAATCCCATTGCGGGTAGAGGTCGAATAGCGGTCGGTGCGTGAAGACGACAATCCTGGCGTCTGCCGCTTGTTGCGCCAGATCGGCGGCGAGCCAAGCGAGTTGTTCTTCACCGATGGCGCCGGTCGGATCGGAAACATTGTCGATCACGATGAAATGTACGCCCTTGTGATCGAAGGTGTAGTGCGTCTTGCCGAAGAACTCCTGATAGGCTTCACCATGGTCGAGCGACGCATCGTGCTCGCCGGGCATGAAGTGGACAGTCTTGACCTTGAGCGCGCCGACAATTTCCTTGAATTCAGCCAGCCTCTTGCGCCGCTCTTGCGGATCGTCCGTGGTGTGGGTCAGGTCGCCGGTGAAGACAACGAAATCCGGTTGCTGCTCCAGGCTGTTCACGGCAGCAACTGCCTTTTTCAAGGTGCCGTGGGCATCGGGATTGGGTGCTCCTTCAAATCCCCAGTGGCTGTCCGATAGCTGAATGAAGAAAAAGTCTTCATTGGCCGCTCCCGGTTTGGCCGCTGCGCTGGCCCAGCCGCTCAGCCCGGACACGTAGATGGCGCCACCCAGGCCGGCCAGCCTGAGGAAACTGCGCCGATTGATGTGATTGTCCATGACCCCTCCATAGTAGGTTGAACCGGTCAGTTGACCGATACCATCCCATACCGGTGTAACCTGTCGTTTATTCCCGATTTCAGAGAAGGCAGCTTTTCGGGAATAAAATTCGCGTGGTAGCGGTCTCGTGTGCATGGAACCTGGAAACGCCTGAATGATCGAATCAACAAAAACAAAGCGCTTTCAAGCAGTGGTGCTGCCGCACCTGAACTCGGCATTCAACCTGGCCTGCTGGCTCACGCATAGCCGCCAGGACGCGGAGGATGTTGTGCAGGAGGCTTACTTGCGCGCCTTCAAGTTTTTCGATGGCTTCCATGGCGAAGATGGCCGTGCCTGGCTGCTGACGATTGTGCGCAATACGTTCTACAACTGGTATCAGGAGAATCATTCTCAGCACCGGGGGCCGCTGTTCGACGAGGAGTTCCACAGTTTCGAGCAGACAGGTGCCGCTGCGCTGGCGCGTGCCGACGATAATCCGGAGCATCTGCTGATGCAGAAGGACAGCGAACGGTTGTTGCAGCAAGCGCTTGGGGCGTTGCCGCTGGAATTTAGAGAGGTGATGGTGATGCGTGAACTGGAAGAGCTGTCCTACAAGCAAATCGCCGCTATCGTGGGAATTCCCATCGGCACGGTCATGTCGCGCCTTGGGCGCGGACGCAGATTGCTGGCGCAGATCCTTGCGCCCGCGGATCGGGAGTGATGATGGACCACAAGGAAGCCTTGGAGCTGATGCCGGCCTATGTCGATATGGAGCTTGGCATCGTCGAGACATTGGCCATGGAACGCCATCTGGATGGTTGCGATGATTGCCGCCGGGAATATGCGGCGCAGCGCATCATCAGCGAACGCTTCAAGAAGGAAGTGGCGTATTTCGATGCCCCTGCGCATCTGGCTGCGCGCATCAATGCTGCCTTGCCGCCGGATGATCGTCCGCAACCGTCGCGACGCTTTAACTGGCTTCGCCTCAACGGGGCCATCAACTGGTCAATGCCCGTCGCGGTAATGGCGACCGTGTTGGCGCTGGCCGGGAGCGTCGGCATGTATCTTAGCGTGCCCTCGGCCGATGACAGGCTGGTGGAGGAGGTGATTGCAAGTCATGTGCGTTCATTGCAGGTCGATCATTTGTCGGATGTGGCATCGACCGATCAGCACACCGTGAAGCCTTGGTTCAACGGCAAGCTGAATTTTGCACCGCCGGTCGTTGACCTGGCACAACAGGGATTTCCGCTGATCGGCGGCCGTCTCGATTATCTCGACGGCAAGCCTGTAGCCGCACTCATCTACCGTCGTCAGCAACACCCCATCAATCTCTACATCTGGCCTAGCACCGGCAAGGATGTCGCTCCTCAGCAGCAGAATTTCCGGGGTTATCACATGGTGCGCTGGACTTGGGATGGCATGGAGTACTGGACAGTGTCCGACCTGGCCGCCAACGACCTGAAGAGTTTTGCGGAGTCTATACGCTCGAGGGTGCGTCAGTAAGCAAAACATCCCGCCTCTAGGGCGCGATAGGGCAGATTGTCGTAATGTTTTCTTAAAACCAATATTTATTTCCAGGAAGAACTAGTGTCATCTTGTAAATTAGGTACAATTCGTGCCGCGCATCAATCGCAAGATATTTATCTCACTACCTGGAAATTTTGATGAAAAAACTAATCCTGATTGGCCTGTTGAGTTATGGCGCGGCAGCGTTTGCCGATGGTGGCAATACGCTACTGGAAGTTCCTGTCACCTATCATCCCGATGCCGGCGTGGTAGCCAAGGTGAAGGAAGAGTGCCAGATCGAAAGCATGTTGTCGCATCGCGTTGGCCCGGTGCTGGCGAAAATGAATAAAGCCGGCGACGGCACCATTCCAAGTGGAAGCGATACCGCCGGGCAAATCTGTTGCGCCTGCAAATCACCCACGTACTGGGCGTCGGCGGCGGTGCCTGGAGCGGCCGAAAGCCATTACCGTCAATGCCGATTTGCTGGATGCCAGCGGCAAGGTCATTCGGCATACCAAGATCAATCGCTGGTCGATGGGCGGCATGTTCGGCGGCTTCAAGGGAACCTGCTCGATCCTCGACCGCAGCGCTGCCGCGATCGGCAAGGATTTGAGCCGCTGGGTGCGCGATCCGTCCTACCAGATCGTCGAAGAAGCTGCGCCGAAGGAAGCCGAAGCGGCGCCAACAACTGAAGCGACACCGGAAAAAGTGCAGTAATCACGATCTGTTAACGCTACCATCCCGCGCGTTGGCGCATGAAAGCAAAGCCCTGATCATGTCAGGGCTTTTTTTCGTTTACAAGGGGGGCAGGCAGCAACAAAGAAATAACATTTCGGGGTTTGACAGATGCTCAGCGATGGACAACAGTGAATGAGGCTGGTGCCGCGGCAGCTTGCGACAACTTGCCTGCCTGTCCCGAAGAAGATCCTGCGGACAGGCAACCAACTGCCAAATTTGACAGTTCAGCAGGAACCACCAAAAAGCGTAATATCGATCAGATCATAAGGGCTGGCTGGACTGGCGTGCCATCGTCGTTGCTGCTATTGCGACTGCTTTGGACATGCCATTTTTTTCCGCGCATCGGCTGCGGCAAGTGGGGTTACTTTTCCTTGCAATAACGGGGAAAACAATACTTTCAGGCATGCGACGATGGCCCTTCCTTTTCAACGCTAGATTAAGGAGACAGTAATGGTAAGGCTTAATGATGCGACCGTCATTTTTAAAGGACTGGCTTACGAGTTCGACAGCACTGGCGAGGCGGTCGAGTTCAAGAAATGCCTGGAAGCGGGCGGTGATCCGAAGCAGTATGCGGATACGTTCAAATGCATTGATATCTACTCCGCTCCCAGCAAGCGCGAGCCGCAAGAAGCATGATGCAATTGCGCGCTGTTCCGGACGGTATCGAGTCGAACCGTGGTGGAGTAATCGAGTTTGAATTCTTATTGCTAAAGTTATGCCGTTCGCTGCGCAATGCGAGTATGGGAATTTCAGGTACACGCCGAAAATCAGCGTGCACGTCAACGGCACGTTCGGCGTGGTGATCGTCATCGTCGCAAACTCAGGCCCGGATCGGGCAATTGAACAAACGTTTGAACCGCCAGTTGCGACGGTTAGCGCAGCCGAGGCGCTCTATCTCGGTGATGAATGGGCGCGGATCTGGATCGATTCGCAAAGCTAGACGGCGCAAGGCCAGCAAAGTGCATCTATGCACGTCGGTGCCAAATCATCCTGGTATTTTCATGCTAGGATTTCCCTCTGATAAATTTGACCAGGCGATGGCGTCCGACAAGCGTTTGACGCATACCGGTCCTATATAACCAAAGGGAAAAACATGCAGCTCATCGGTATGCTCGATTCACCTTACGTTCGCCGTGTCGCGATATCTTTGCAACTGCTTGGCATTCCGTTCGAGCATCGTTCTATTTCGGTGTTCAGCACCTTCGAACAATTCCGCCAAATCAATCCTGTGGTCAAAGCGCCTTCGCTGGTATGCGACGATGGCGAGGTGTTAATGGAATCCAGCCTGATCCTGGATTATGCCGAAGCGCTGGCTGCGCCGCGCAAGAGCCTGATGCCCGCCGCTATTGGCGAGCGCCAGCATGTATTGCGCGTGATCGGCCTGTCGCTGGCGGCTTGCGAGAAGAGTGTGCAGATTGTTTATGAGCGCAACCTGCGGCCGGCCGAGAAACAACACGAACCTTGGGTTGATCGCGTGCAGGGCAGTTGTTTGCCGCCTATCAGGCTCTGGAGCAGGAACTGCGCAGCAAGCCTTTGGCAGTGGACAGCAACAACATCAATCAAGCTGGTGTATCAGTTGCGGTGGCGTGGCAGTTCACGCAGATGATGCTGCCGGGCTTAGTCAAGGTTGCAGATCATCCGTTGCTGCAGGCATTTTCCGAGCAAGCCGAGCAATTGGCGGAGTTTGTCGCCGCGCCTCCCGTTTGAGGCTACGGTCACACCAGTTTTAGCAAAAATAATCGGCGGCTCACGCCTCATTTGGAATGCGAGCCGCCAATCATGCCGCCGGTATCATCGCACCATGCTGGCCGGACATCGGGATCGTCGCACTTCAGGTTTGGAAACGCGCAGCCCGTCAGCAGCGAAATGATGGCAAGTATTCCCAATGCTGTTTTCATAGAAGCCGCCCGTCGATGTGGATTCAGTTCATCATGCGGCATTGCCGCAGTTCACACTTGTAGATCTGCTGCTGGCCATCCTGGCAACTGACTTGGTAGGTTTCGGCGCCGCTGGTCTTGGCGATCAGTGTCGCGCCAGTTGCCGGCGTGCAGGCGTTTTTCCTCGCCATGCGTTCCACCAGATCCGATAACTCGCCGTTTTTCCGACCGCCCGATTGCGGCGGCATGTCAACGATCTGTTCGGATGGGTCGAGCGATTCAGACAGCGATACCGGCGCTTCCTGTTGTACCGGTGCGCTGCTGCGCGGAGGCGGGGTATAGCTGCTGCGCATGCTGGATTGTGGCGGTTGCATGACGCAGCCGGCCAGAATCATTGTGGCGAAAAACGGGGCCAGAAATGGAAGTGAACGTAGAGGTGGATTTTCATGCGTCTCCCAAGAAGAAAAACATCAGGTTGGACCGAGACCGTGGTGAGAAAGGTGATATCTCAAATGTATCATCTTTCAGACGTTATTCAAATTCCGCTGTAAGTTAAAGGCCTGTGGCGGCGTCAACGAAATCCACAAGCCGACAACAACGCAATCAAGGTCCATCCTGGTGTGACGGGGACACAGTTACCGATATGCACGCAATGCATGCCGGGACTTTTTCTATCTTATTTGGCCGGTCCACTGATGAAACGCCAGACCAGCAGCGCCGCCGCGCAATACGATAATCCGATGACGCTGAAGGCAAATGGCATGCGGCTATCCCAGGTCGTGACGGCATGCAGGATACTGCCGACAATGGCGACGCCGACCAGCGCGCCGATCTGACGATTGGCGTTCAATGCTGCGGCCGCGCTGTTGGCGTGACTGCGTCCGGCGACTTGCATGACGGTGGTCGTCATCGCCGGAATCGCGATGCCGACGCCCCAGTTGGCGATGGCTACGCCCAGCGCGAACAGTGGGTAGGGCGTGTGCGACGTGGTGGTGGTCAGCACGACAGCCATCAAGGTCGCCAGCAGCAAGCCGCCGAGCATCGGTACACGGGTACCCCAGCGCACGGTGATGCGACCCGACAGCAGATTCCCGAAAGAGAACACCGCCATCATCGGCAACAACTGCATGCCGGTGTGCAGCGCATCGCTGCCGCGTGCTTGCTGCAGGTACAGGCTGAGCAGGAACAACTGGCCGAAGACACCGAAATTGATCAGGAAGCCGATCAGGTTGGAAGCGGCAAAGCGCGGCGTGGCGAACAGTGCGCGCGGTAGCAGTGGCTCGGCGCCGCGTCGTTCGCGCTGCACCAGGGCGCCGGCGGCAATCAGCAACACAGCTGCCGCCGTCAGGATCGGCGCCGAGGTCCACCCATAAACCGGGCCTTCGATCAGCGCGAAGCACAGGGCGGCCAGCGCGGTAATGCCCAACGCATGGCTGAAAATGGTCAATGCACGCCAGTGTTTAGGGGCGGCGGGAATCAGCATGTGCGCCATGAACATGCCGAGCAGCCCGACCGGAACGTTGATCAGGAATACGCTGCGCCAGCCGAAGCGGTCGACCAGTATGCCACCCACCAGCGGCCCCATTGCTGCCGCCACCGCTACGATGGCGGACCAGGTGCCGAGCATGCGGGCGCGGACGCGATCGTCTTCATAAGCGTGGGTCAGCAAACTCAGCGAGCTCGGCATGAAGAGCGCCGAGCCGACGCCCTGCAGCATGCGGGCGGCGATCAGTGCATTACCGCTAGGGGCGGCGCCGCAAAACAAGGAACCAACCATGAACACTGCCAGGCCCGTCAGGTAGATCACCTTGGCGCCGTAGCGGTCGGCCAGCGCACCGCCAACCAGCAATAGTGCCGCAAACGTCAACGTGTAGCCATCGACCACCCAGACCAAGCCGCTGAGCGGCGTTGACAGGCTATGCGAAATGTCGGACAGGGCGACGTTGACGGCCGTCACATCCAGCATCGCCATCACGAAACCGATAGCCAGCGTGATCAATGGCAGCAGGCCGGGCGTGGTGGGATGGGTGGCTGCGGACGGCTTGGCCGGAATGGGGCAGGGGGCGGACATGACGTATTTCTCCTGGATAGCTGGTGCGGCAGTGCGCCAAACCAGCATCATAGTGTCCGCCAGTGATGTAATAAAGCCGTATAATTTCGGCGCATAGATGCAAAAATGCATCATGCTTATTTTGTTTGCATCGCCGACATCAGCTGCGTCTACGAAACTTTCGACAAGCGCTGACAGGCAAGACTGGAAAGAACATGGATTGGGATAACGCCAGGATTTTCCTCGGCATTTATCGCGTCGGCACCCTGCGTGGCGCGGCAACTTTGCTGCAAGTCGACCAGGCTACCGTCGGGCGACGACTGGCCGCGATGGAGCAATCGCTCGGTGCGCGCCTGTTCTTGCGTACGCCCGCTGGCTATGTGCCGACCCCGGCCGGGGAATTGGCCTTTACCGCGGCGGAGCGTATGGAGCTGGCGGCCGATCAGCTGCAGCGGCAGATGCAGGGCATCGACGATCGCCTCTGCGGCGTGGTGCGGGTAGCGGCCACCGACACTATGGCCAAGCACTATCTGTTCCTTGCGTTGCAGCGCCTGCGCGCATTGCATCCCGATATCCGGGTGGTAATGAGTACTTCCACCCAGTTATCGAACCTGACCCGGCGTGAAGCGGACCTGGCGGTACGCACCTTGCGTCCCAGCAGTCCGGATCTGATTTCGCGTCACCTGACGCGACGCGAAGTGGGTTTGTACGCCTCTAAAAGTTATCTGAAGACGCACGGCGAACCGCAACCCGATACGGCGCTGGCTGGACACGATTTGGTGATCTATCAGAGCAGTATTTCGCCATCCCAGAGTGAGGCCTTGTGCGGCGAGTCGATAGGGAACGCGCGCGTTGCGCTGGAAGTCAATTCCGGCCTGATGCTGATTGAGGGAGTGCGCGCAGGGCTTGGTATTGGCGAGTTGCCGATCCACATGGCCGATCTCGATCCGCAACTTGTGCGCATCTGGCCGCACCGCACTGAAGCGTATGATGTCTGGTTGGTATTGCATGGCGACCTGAACCGCACGGCGCGGGTGCGTGCGGTGGCGGATGCAATCGTCGAGGTGTACACCGAAAACGATGAAAGCCTAAAAAACGACGCACCTGAGAAAAGCCCCGCCGGGTTGCAATAACCGGGCAGGGCTGATTTTCGTCTTTCTTCGGCAAGTCGGAGTTACATGATGCGCTTGCCGTTGATGGCGACACCTTGCGGACCGAATGTCGATTCCAGCGACAATTGCTTGCCGTCGTCCTTGATATAGCCTTGGTCGACATACATCTTCAACTGGTTTTCCTTCATTTGCCGCTGGGCGGGCGCTGCGGCATTTTTCTGTTCGAATGCATTGAGGAACACGTCACGCGCGAGCGTCAGCGAACCTTTGCCGGAAATTCTTTCCTTCAGCAGCGCCATCACGTTGTCGCCCTTCAACGCGTCCGGCGCCAGGCCTTTACCATCCAGGTTGACCTCAAAGTTGCCGGCTACGTCGCCGTTAGGTGTCTTCAGGCTGAGGCGATCGATGCGGAAGCCTGGCGAGCTGGCGACCAGTTCGCCAGCGTGCTGCATCAGCACGGCCATATGCGCCTTTTGCTGGGCCAGCTTGGCGTCGGTGCTATCGTCACCCGCCGCTGCAACTGCGGCAGCATCTGCGCCGGCAGCTGGCTGGGTTTTTGCCATATCTTCATAGAACGCCTTGGAAGCTGCCTGGATTTTCAGCAGCGCATCCTTGTTCAGATTGAGGTAGGAAAAGTCGAAGTGGATGTCGTCGGCGACAACGCCATTGGCATCGCCGAACAGGCTCTTGTCGATCTTGGTCTGGTAGACCAGATCGAAATTGTTGCCGTGGTCTTTCAGGTCGGTATCCAAGACCAGGTTTTGCAGTTTCAGGAAGGCGTTACCGTTTCTGGTTGCCTCGACACTGTCCAGCTTGATGCGGCCGTCCTGTTTCCAGGTATCGGTGGCGCTCTTTTCATCCTTGTAGGTGCCGCTCAGATTGAGATTGCTCAGATTGACGTTGATCTGAGTGGCCGCAGTAGTGGCGCTGAGGGATGGCAGGTTGAGTTCGTATTTTGCGTTTCACCGCTTTTCCCATGGAAGTTCAAGTTCAGGTTTTTGCCAACGATATGCAGGCCTTCCTGGTTTTGCCAATTGATTTCCGGCGCAGCAACATTGGTCGACAGGCCGCCGAAGAACAGCTTGTCGGTGCTGGCGTCGAGCTTGACCGGCAACGGCGTTTCCACTCCCTTGTCATCGACCAGCGCAATTGTGTGCGTGATCTTGGCCCAACGGTAAAACGGAATGGCGAACTGATTGATCTGATGCGTTACCGCCAGGCGGATTGGCTGTGCACCCATTGAAATCGCATACTCGGTCTTGGCTGTCGACGAGAACCAGCCGCGCTGGAACGAGGCTAGCTTGGCACTGATCGGCAGGGAACTGGTGCTCAACCCGTCCTGATCGATTTTGCCTAGTTCGGCTTCGGCGCGCATGCCGACCAGACCCGGAACTACGGCAACCCACGCAAGTACGACGACGCTGACGGCGATGGCTATTTGAGAACGTTTCATATTTTTTGTAAAAGAGGAAATGTTAATAATAGCTCAAGTATTGCGTTGCGGTAAATGTTTCACTGCGTTTCTTTGGGTTACGAGCCACGGGCGCCAGCCTGGGACACGCCTGATTTATCGATTCGATCGGCAATCGGCAGGTGCTGCTCATCGGCAAGGCCGGATAGCAATGCGGTACCGTCATTCGCCACCCGGAATATGGCATAGCGGGCTTTGGCGAAACGTGCGCCTTCTCCTTCAGCGAAGAAGTAACTTTGGCTCGGCAAGCGAGCGCCGCTGTTTTCCCATTTCAGGCGTAACAGGATTTCGTCGCTTTGCGCTTGTTCGCCGGCTTTGGCGATGCGCTGCAGCTGAGCGACGCCGTCTGCGTCAGCGCGCAACATGACCGCTAAAGCTTGCCCTTCGCCGGCAGTGGCATTGGTGGTCGACAGCAATTGCCCGACTTGTTGTGTCAGTTGATAGTCGAGCGCCATGTAATCGCCTTGCATCAACGAACGTGGATCGACCGGGCGCAACTGCAGCAGAACTGCGCGGCCATGTTTTAGGGTTTGCTCGTGCTGCCAGACGATGCCGTTGAGTAGCAGCAGCGTAGCCACGGCGGCAATGACGAAAGCCGGGAGGTGCCAGCGTTTCATGGTGTTCTCCTCGACATGAACAGCCACACCAGCAACAGCAGGGCGCCGCTCGCCATCAGCAGCAATCCTTTATGCAGCAATGGCCAGCTCAGGTTGTAATAGAAGGCGCCGAAGCCCGCCAGCGCAGCGGCAATGCCAAGCGCGGTCAGGTAGCTGCGACCTTCGGCCAAGCCGATCCATAGCACCAGCGCCGCAGTCGCCAGTGCCGGCGACAAGACGCAGAGAGGTAGCAGCACCGCCAGCGGCCAGATTCTGGCACTCAATCCGGGGGAGTGCCGCAGTGTCGCGGCCACTGCCAGCAGCAAGGGCAGCAGGTCGAGCAAGCGGTGGGCCAACCAGAGCGTATTTGGCGCCAGCCATTGATCGGCGTCGGCGGGTGCGCCGAACAGCGTGTGCCAAAAGATGGCCTGCCACACTTGCACGCCCAGCCAGAACCATAATAGCGCGTGGCGCAGCGGTTGCCAGACCGCAGGGCCGAGTCCGAGCCGGTTCAGCGGCTGTGTCCACAGCCACCATAGCGCAAACGAAAACAGCAGGTCGCGCAGCGGCGCAAGTTGCCGGACCCAGGCCGTCGGTTGTTCCAGATTGTAGCTATAGCGTCCCAGCCATGGCGTCATCCAGTACCACAATACCGCCAGCATGACGCCGGCCGCAATGAAGCGCAGCAAGCGATGGCTGGCCAGTGCGAAGAGGATCAGCGCCAGTATGAAAGTCGTCAGTTGCCACGAATCCGGCTTGAGACCAAAGCCGGCCAGCACGGCGCCGGCAATCGCCACTGGCACCGCCATCTGCGGCAGGAAAAACGATTTTTGGTTGAAGTGCATCACGGCGATGGCAAGCGCCATCAGCACCACGCCGCAAACCAGCCACGCGCTTTCGTTGCTGGCGATGAAGGCCGGCACCACCACGGCCGCCACCAGCAGTGCGGCAGTAATCCAGGCCGCAATGGTTTGCAGGATCATCACGGACCAGGGCAGACTGTCATCGTGCTCAGGCAGCGCGGCATCCTGGCGCAACGCGCCGCTGTCGCGCAAGCCAGCTATCACGCTGTCCCAGCCCGCAAGCTCATTGATTGATTGGCTCATGGCGCCAGCTCCTGTAATGCCGACCGCGATGCGGTTTGCCATTGCCGGTGCCGTGCATGCAGCCACCAGGCGATGCCGCCCAGGCCGCCGATGGCCAGCAAGGCTGTCGGATACAGCCAGCCACTGTCATGCGTGAAATTGGCGATCCAGGCCAGCACTGCGACCCACACTGAAAACAGCGGCAAGGCTAGCATCAACAGGTCGCGCCGCAGCGAATAGAAATACAGCGCTGCGCCTACGCAGGCCAGCCACAGCAGCAGGACCAGGCCGTTAGTAGTCGGAGAATATTCACCGAATGCATGCAGATGCTCGCCGGCCAGGATCATGCAGGCCTGGATTGTCAGCAGCAGCGCCAATCCGAGTCCCAACAGGCGCGGCAGGATACGCGCAGTCCATGGTGCAGCTGCGTTTTGCCGCCATTCTGCAACGGCCAGCGCGGCCAGCCAGAAGCCGATCAGAGGCAGGTTGGCATTGTCGAACGGATCCCATGCCGAGAGGGCGGAGCGCCACGGCGCGTGCGGCAGCCAAAGTTGTAGCGCTAGCGAGACGATGACGATCCATAAGCCCCACAATGGCGCGAAATTGGCGAGCAGCGCCCATGGCAGCGCTAGCGCAGCCCACAGTGCGAACAACTGCCAGGCATCTGCGCCAGTCTGGTAAGCCTGGCCGATTACCGCTAGCCAGATGCCTGTCATGGTGGCGACAGCAAACAGCGCCCAGCGTCGGGCTTGGTTGTCCGGTCGCGTCATGAAGGCCCACACTAGCAAGGCCAGCCAGCCGGTTTCGGCGGCGCCGACCCGCGCCAATCGCGGCCAGGCGAGCCAGTTGGATGCGAACAACATCAGGGTGCCGGCTAGCACGCATAGCACGCCGCCGATCAGCAGAAGGCGTGCCGCAAGCTGACGCCAGCGCGCAGCGTCCGGCGCCAGATGCAGCGCACGCAAGGCCTGGCGATAGCCTTGTTGATCCAATGCGCCGGTGTCATGCCAATGATCAAGAATGCTGCGTGCATTCATCGTCAAACTCCATTTAGGTAAGAGAGTGGCAACATAGTGGCCCATAACTTGTTTTTTGAAAAGCAACAACGGCTTTCCGTGCGCCTAGATGCGGCCGCGATACGTCAGTTCCTAGAATTTCAGCGGCTTTAGATAGCCGGTCAATTCCAGATACCCGCGCCCGGTGCGCTTGCCGTCGCGCTTGACGGTCACTGCGCCTTCCCAATATACCGAGCCGGTTGAGCCGCGTGAATCCAGTTCCTGGTCGTCCTGCAACGGGATCAATTGCCAATCGATAGCCCCGGTGCGCAACATGGCTTGCACCGGATAGCTGGCATCGGTGCGCGGCGAGCGCCAGTTGCGTTGCGGCTGGAATGCAACCTGGTCCGGGGTGAACTGAGTGACGTTGCCGCTGGCGTCGCGCAATGTTGCATGGGACCAGATCCGCTCACCGTTGCGGTTGCGGATCTGGAACGCCATCAAGGCCGAACCGTCGTCCAGGTTGGCGCCTAGCCAGTCCCAGCCGACGGCGTCGGCGCCCAGCACGCTGGTTGACCATTCATGATCGAGCCAGGCGCTGCCACTAACAGTTTGTTCGCGGCCGGCGCGGCTTAACTTGCCGCTGACCTGCAACTGCGGTTCGCTGTAGTAATAACTGGCTTGTGTCGGTAACGGTCCTTTGAGGGAATAGCCGCGGTCGCCCTGCAAGAGCGGCGCCTGGGTTGGCGTCAGTTTGATGTCGAGCGTGAAATCGTTGGCGTCGATCCTGGCGTGGTAGCTGCCGTCGGCCTGGCGCAGCAGGCGCCAATTGTCGAGGGCTACATCGGTGTTGCCTTCTTTTGCATAGGCCAGGCCGAAGCCGGCGCGCGCACTTTTCTGGTCATGCAGCAGTTTGCCGACAGCAGGGTCGGACAGCGCAGCATGGGCGATGATCAGTTGATCTGGGGCGAAGGCGCTGGGATTGGCGCGGTCGTGATCGGTGGCGGATCGGAAGAAAGTGATCTGGAATCCGAGCGGCTTGCCGTCCGGCGTCGCCAGCCATCCGGTTGCGTACCACCATTCGGTGCGGAAGTCGGGATGGGAGCCGCTATCATGAGGCAGCGTCAATGGCCGCTGCGGCGTTACTTGCGCGAATTGCGGCGGTGCAGCCTGCAATAGGGACGCAAACGATAAAAAAAGCAGACCAAGCAAGCAGTCGCGTAATCTCAAGTGCATGTCACCAATCCTCCCGCACGGCACGCACCGCATCGATCGATACTGCCCGTAGCCCAGCCAGCAATGCCGTGGCTCCGGCCGACAGCAACAGCAGCAGCGCCACCGCGCCGAGGCCGCGCCACGGCATGTGCAAGTCCATGGTCCAATGAAACGATTGCGGATTAACGATGAATACCAGGATCAGGCTGACGCTCCAACCGAGCACGAAACCGACTGCCATGCCGAGCGCGGTCAGCAAACCGCCTTCCAGCGCCAGCATTGCCAGTATCTGGCGGCGGGTGATGCCAACATGACGCAACATGCCGAATTCCCGTGTACGCGCCAGGGTTTGTGCCGAAAAAGTCGCGGCCACGCCAAACAGGCCGATCACGATCGCCACGATTTCCAACAGGTAGGTGACGGCAAAGCTGCGGTCGAAAATCTTCAAGGTGGTGGCGCGGATGTCTCCGGGTTGGGAAAACTCGAGCGCGGCGCCGAACGGCAGGCGGCGCATGGCGCCGATAACGGTGTTTGCATCGGCGCCTGGTTGCAGGGTAAGCGCGGCATCGCTGACCTGGTTGTCGCCGCTGAGTCGCTGATAGTCAGACAGGCGCAATTGAATCGCTCCGGTCTGCCGCGCATAATCGCGCCAGATGCCAGCCACCACGAAGGCATGGCGCTGGCCGCCGATCGGCAGCATGACACGCTGGCCGAGCCGGTAACCATACAAGTCGACCATTGCTTCAGAAACCCAGATTGGCAGGGCGCCGGCAGCGCTGGCGGAAGCAAGGGCGGCCGGCGTTAACGGTGCGCCGCTGAGCGGCAAGGTGCGGCCCGGATCGCCGGCGTCGATCATGCGTGCGATCAGGGTTACCGGCGGCCTGGCCGGATCAAGGGCCAAGCTCGCGCTGCGCAGGAATGTGGCGTGCGCCACGCCTGGCACTGCGGCCAGCGCTTGCTGTTCGGTCGGGCCCATGGCGCCGGTTTCACCGCCCCCGGCGGTGCGCACATAAATATCCGCTGACAGAAGCTGTTGCACCCAATCGTCGACCGAGACGCGGAAACTAGAGACCATGATCGCCATGGCCACAATCAGGCTGAAGCTCGACAGCACGCCGCCCAGCGCAATCGAAGCCTGTCCGGGAACGTTGGCCAGGCGCGCCAACGCCAAGGTAGGCACTGCACTGAGATGACGTCCCAGCATCACTCTTTGCAGCGCTGTGAAAGCCAGTGCGGCCACGCGTGGCATAAGCCCAATGCCGCCGATCAGCAGCAACGCCACTGCGATATAGCCGAATACCGGCAGGTCGAACACAGGCGGCAATTGTGTCAGCAGCCCGCCCAGCAACAGGCAAGCCAGTGCGGGAAAAGGAGTTGCCAGTCGGGTCAGAGCGGCCTCTTCGCTGCCTGATTTCAACGCTGCCGCCGGGCGTGCACGTGCGGCTTCCAATGCCGGAGCCAGGCTGCCCAGCAGGGCAATGCCGGTGCCGAGCGCGAAGAAAAATAGGGCAGCTGGCAAATCAAACTGCACGCTCGGCTGCACACCGCGGAAGTAGCCTCCACCGAGGTCGCCGCCAAAAAAATGCAGCGCCGTGGCCGCCAATGCATAACCCAGCATCAGCCCCAGCAGGGCGCCCAGTACGCCGAGCAAGCTGCCTTCCAACAGCACCTGGCGCAGCAATTGGGCACGCTGCCAGCCCAGCACGCGCAGCAACGCAAATTGCGGGCGCTGCCGGATGACCGATAGCGCCTGGGTCGAAAACACCAGGAAAGCGCCAGTGAACAGGGCTACCAGCGCCAGCACGCTGAGGTTGACGCGATAGGCGCGCGACATGTTGTTGGTGCGGCTGTCCTGGTCCTGGCTCTCCGAGACTTGAAAGGTGTCCGCCAGCTGTGCCTGCAACGCCTGTTTGAATGCGGAACGATTAACGCCTTGCTGCAGCTTGATGTCGATGCGCGACAATTTTCCAAGGCGCTGGAAGCGCCATTGGGCGGCGCCGATATCCATCACTGCGATGCGTTGCCCGGGCCGTGCGCGCACCAGGCCGCCGGCCACCCGCAGGGTAACGATGCCGGTGCCGTTCTGCAGCGCCAGTTGTCCGCCCGGCTGCGCTTGCAGCCATTCCTGCGCAGCAGGGGACAGAAAAATCGCATCGTCGGCGAGAGTGTCGAAAGGTCGTTGGCTGTCCGGCACGCCGATCAGGTCAGGCGCAATATGTGCCGCGCGCATGACATCGATGCCAAGCACCTTGAGTGGCGCGTGCTGGCCGGGCACGGTGACGTCCAGTTCCAGCGCCGGGCTGGCCAGCGCAACGCCGTCGTGGGTCGCCAGTTGCGGATAGATTTTTTCGTCGAATAAACCTTGTGCGCCGCGCACCTGCAGATCGGATTGGCCGGACAAACTTCTCGCAGCGGCGGAAAATTCATTGAAGGCAGCGCCGTTGATCAGTTCGACCCCGTAGCCGAGTGCCACACCAAGTGCAATGGCGATAATTGCCACCAGCGCCCGTACCGGATGGGCGCGCCATTCGCCCAGCAGTAGCCAGCGCGCGAGAGTGCGCATTGGATTAGCGGGTTTCTTGGTGGTCGGATCGGCGGCTTGCATCAACAGTTCAACTCTGTGCCGGCAGCGGGTGCAAGCCATCGGCAGTCATCAGCAGGATGCGGTCGGCGCTGGCTGCGGCCGCTGCCGAATGGGTGACCATGATGGCCGAGGCGCCGTTGGCCTTGATTTCCTGGCGCAGCAGGGCCAGCACTTCGTGCGCAGTATCGGGATCGAGATTGCCGGTCGGCTCGTCGGCCAGGATCAGCGTCGGCCGGTGCACCAGTGCGCGGGCGATGGCGACCCGCTGCATTTCACCACCCGACAACTGGCGCGGGAAATCGTTGCCGCGGCCATCCAGGCCGACCGCTGCCAGTAGTTCCAGCGCACGCGCCTGCGGTTCGTCGTTGAGCAGCAGCGGCAGGGCGACATTCTGCTGCACGGTAAGGTGCGGCAGCACGTGGAAAGCCTGGAAAATGAAACCGAGCTTTTGCCGGCGCAAACGGGTGGCGGCATCGTCGTCCAGGCTCGACATGGCGACGCCGTCTATCAGTATCGCGCCGCCGTTGACGTTGTCGAGGCCGGCGATCAGGTTCAGCAGCGTCGATTTGCCGACCCCAGAATCGCCCATGATGGCAACGTATTCGCCGGCGGCTAACGTGAAATCCAGATGGTGCAGTACTACACGGCCGTGTCCATAGGATTTGCGCAAGCCGCGGCATTCCAATGCCGGGATGTCGGCGTTGATGGCGGATGTGGTATTGGTGATATGCATGCAGGGCCGATGGGAGGGAAATTGGCTGACCGTCGACAGTGTAGAGGATTTTCCCTTTGGCTGCGGATGCCCGCCACGGACAATTGCGCGGAGGCCGCCATTTCAATCAAAATCGCATGACGTCAGGAATTTTTGGCACAATACGCGCCTTTACTGGCTTTATTTATTGCTTTTATTTTCCTCTGGCCGCCCGCGCTGGCCTCGGCCCTTATCAACAACGAATACATGAATCCCGAATACTTACAACTGCTGGTGACGCGTCAGATGCCTTTTGGGAAATACAAGGGACGGCTGCTGGCGGACCTGCCTGGTGATTACCTGGCCTGGTTTGCGCGCGAAGGTTTCCCGTCAGGCGAGTTGGGCGGTTTGATCGCCCTGATGTACGAACTGGATCACAATGCGTTGACGCACCTGCTGGCGCCTTTGCGCGGAAAGTGAGTCAGAGTGTGAATCGTGTCCCGGCAATCACGCCAAATTCTTCAACGATAGACTAATTCTCATGGCAACTCCGCTTAATCCCGCTGAACTAAAGCAGTCTGCGATCAATATCAAGACCCGTTTCGTTGCGATCTCCTGGCGCGACCTGGCCATCAGCTTCGGGCCGATTGCGCTGCTGGCGATCATCGCGGTGTGGCTGGCAATCTGGTTCATCCATCCGGCGCCACCGAAAACCATCACCATCGCTACCGGGCCGGAACACAGCAACTTTTGGAATACCGCCGACAAATACCGCAAGATCATGGCGCGCAACGGCATCAAGCTGAAGATCGTCACATCGGAAGGGTCACTGGATAACCTGCGCAAATTGAACGATCCGAATTCCGGCGTCGATGTCGGTTTTGTGCAGGGAGGGGTGGCAGGGGATATGCCGATCGATCAACTCGTGTCACTGGGCAGCGTTGCCTACGTGCCGGTGTCGGTGTTCTATCGCGGCCATAAAGTGCTCGATCGCTTGTCCGAGTTGGGGGGGAAGCGTGTCGCTATCGGCCTGCAAGGCAGCGGTTCACGCGTGCTGGCGCTGACCTTGCTGAAAGCAAACGGCATTGAGCCGGGCGGCAAGACCGAACTACTTGATATGGGCGGCGATGAGGCCGCCAGGCGCTGACCGACGGCAAGATTGACGCGGCTTTTCTGATGGGCGATTCAGCGTCGCCACCGACCATGGGCAAGTTGTTGCGCACGCCCGGCGTGCGGCTGCTCGATTTCGCCCAGGCCAGCGCCTATGCGCGACGTTTCAGCTATCTGAACGAATTGCAGATTCCGAAAGGAATGTTTGATTTCGGCAAGAACATTCCAAATCGCGACATGCGCTTGATCGCTCCGACTGCCGAATTGGTGGCGCGCGAGGATCTGCATCCGGCGCTATCGGACCTGTTGATTGATGCCGCCAAGGAAGTCAACGGCGGCGCCAACGTGCTGCAGCGCGCCGGCGAATTCCCGGCGCCACTGGCCCACGAATTCCGTATCAGCGACGACGCCACGCGCTATTACAAATCCGGCAAAGGCTTCTTCTATCGCACCTTGCCATTCTGGCTGGCCAGCCTGGTTGATCGCACGCTGGTGGTGGTATTGCCGATCATCCTGTTGCTGATACCAGGTTTCAAACTGGTGCCGCTGCTATATGGCTGGCGCATCAAGTCGCGCATCTATCGCTGGTATGGCACCCTGATTGCGCTGGAACGTGCCGCGGTGACGCATACGCCGGAGGAACAGGCGCATCTGCTCAAGCGGCTTGACCATATCGAGGAAGCGGTGAACCGCATGAAAATGCCGTTGGCTTTTGCCGATCAGTTTTATGTGTTGCGGGAGCACATAGGTTTCGTGCGATCGCGCCTTGTCAATCGGAGCTGAAGTGTCCTAATCTGAGGGCTTGCCGTCATGGTTGCGGATTGAAATTGCTAGCACATCATCGATGAGAATGGCATGGAAAGATTCTAAAACATCTTTGTAAATTGCCCGGCGGCATCGGTTATGATTTCACAAGGTCATTGTCAATCGAACAGAGGTGAGTCATGAGATTTCCCGTTTCCTGTCTATGCGCCATGTTGCTGGCGCAGTCGCTGCCGGCGTTTGCCGCACTCGGCGGCGCTCCTGGTGCTGCACAAGCCAGCAATCCTCAAGCCAGCAGCACGCAAGCTGACAGCGTGCGCGCCAAGGTAGCTGCGCGCGTCACCAATTACAACGGTTACTCGGTCAGTGAGACCTTGGAGCCGTCTGGCACGACGGTCAAGGAATACGTTTCAGCCGACAACATTGTCTTTGCGGTGAGCTGGCAAGGCCCGAGTATGCCTAATTTGCAGCAATTGCTAGGCAGCTACTCAGAACAGTACGTTGCCGCGGCTAGCGTGCCCCATGCCGGGCGACGGGCGGTAGCGATCCAGTCCGATCAGTTGGTATTGCGTTCCGGTGGCCATATGCGTTCATTTGCCGGCAGCGCCTACGTGCCGGCCTTGTTGCCGCAAGGCGTGACCCCTGACGACATTCGCTGACCGGAGATGACCATGCGCCCTTTGACGTATCTTGTTTGCCTGCTCAGCAGCCTGTTGTTAGTTGCCTGCGGCGGCGGTGGCGGTTCCAGCGCTAGTACGACGCCGACTACTCCGCCGGTGGTAGCCCCGAGTGTACAAAACTCTGTGTCGATCGTGGTTGATAGCGGACCCAACACCTCGTCCGGCCAATCGGTCGGCGCAGTGAATTCCCCGTATGTCTCGGTAACCATCTGTCAGCCTGGCAGCAGCACGCAATGCCAGACCATCGACCACATCCTGGTCGACACGGGCTCCAGCGGTTTGCGTCTCATCTCGTCGGTGCTGTCGGGAACGGCTGCACTGCCAGCGCTCACCGACGCCGGCGGCAATGCGATCGCCGAGTGTGCGCGCTTTGCCGATGGCTATAGCTGGGGCTCGATCAAACAGGCAGATTTGCGTGTGGCGGGCGAAGTGGCCAAAGGAATATCGGTCCAGATCATCGGCGACAACGCATTTCCCAACGTGCCGAGTGGTTGCTCGGGCAGCCTGGTGGCGGAAAATACGGTAGCCGCATTCCGTGCCAACGGAGTGATCGGGATCAGTTCCTTTGCCCAGGATTGCGGCAGTGCCTGCGCCTCGCAAGCGCTGGAAGGCTGGTACTACACCTGCCCTGGTGGCACATGTGCGGCGGCGGCTCTGGGTGTTGCCAAACAGGTTGGCAATCCGGTCGCGGCCTTTCCGCAGGATAATAACGGGACGGCGATTCAGTTGCCGGCGATAGGCAGCAGCGGCGCCGCCGGGGTAACCGGTACGCTGATTTTCGGGATCGGCACGCAAGCCAATAATGCGTTAGGCAGCGCCACCATATACACGCTGAACAGTTCGGGCAACCTGAGCGCCCTGTACCAGGGCACGGTGATGCAGGCGTTTTTCGACAGTGGCTCGAACGGTCTGTTTTTTGCCGACAGCACGATTCCGAATTGCAGCGTCAGCCAAGGGTTCTATTGCCCGATTTCGACATTGAGCCGCAGCGTCGTCAATACCGGCATTAACGGCCGCAGCAGTACGGTGAATTTCAATGTGGCCAATGCCGATGCCTTGTTCCAGTCGAATCCAAACAACACGGCGTTCAACAATCTCGCCGGTGGCCCGGCCTTCACATCGTATTTCGACTGGGGATTGCCGTTCTTCTTCGGTCGTTCGGTGTATACCGCGATTGAAGGCGCCACAGCTGCCGGAACGGTGGGGCCTTATGTAGCGTATTGAGTCAGGGGACTGATTCCAGGAATGCCCGGAGCGCGCAATCAGGCGCCTCTGGGCATTTTCTTTTGTGAGATCAACGGCTGGGCAGATAGCGCGTTGGGTCGACTGGCTTGCCCTGGCGGCGTATTTCGAAATACAGCTTGACGGCGTTGCTGTCGGATTTACCCATTTCAGCAATTTGCTGACCCTTGCTGACCATTTGCCCCTCCTTGACGGTGATGGTCTTGTTGTGCGCGTAGACCGAAAGCAGGTTGCTGTTGTGCTTGACGATCACCAGGTTGCCATAGCCGCGTATGCCGCTGCCGGCGTACATCACCTTGCCGCTCGCGGCGGCCAGTACCGGCTGCCCGAGCTGCCCAAAAATGTCGATTCCCTTTTTGCCCTGGCCGGCGCCGTTGCTGGATTTTCCGCTTGCTGGCCAGCCCCAGTCGATTGCATCTTTGGCATCGGCTCCCGTGTCGTTGTCGTTACTATCGGCACTGCTATTGCCGCGGGCAGGGCTTTTGGCACTGTCGGCTGTGCTTGGGGCGCTGCTGCGCGTACCTTGCGGAACGACCCGCAGTACCTGATCCACCTTGATGTCATTCGGATCGGCCAGTTTGTTCCAGGCGATGATTTCGCCATTGCTGCGACGGAATTTACGGGCGATGCTGGAAAGCGTGTCGCCCTTTTGTACTGTGTAATAGCCCGGTCCGCTGGGAGTTTGCGATGCGCCGCCAGATCCGGACGGTGTGCCGCAAGCGGCGAGCGCGGCGGTCAGGACAAGCGACAACAAGTAGCCGGCAAATTTCATTTGCTTGTGTTTTTGCGGGCCTAGCCCTCGGGATTCTGTACCGACAATGACATTCCTCTGTTCAATCAATCTCTTTTGATCCAATTTCAATGAAGTTCGCCGACGCGCCTGTTGCGACGGCGCATCGTCTGACTACGTTGATGGCAACTAGTTGCGGGAGTCGCCGGAAACGTCGCAAGCAACCGATTGTGTTGCCGTTTTTTCTAGATGCACGAGGATATCTCAAATTTACCGATGAGGTAAATGGCGTCGCCGTGCGTGTCTTGCGACCGGCCGCAGACTGCCGTGAAGGCTTCGTGCAAACCTTCGTTTTCAGACCCGCCTTGAGGCTGTTTAGAGCGTTGTTTATGTCGTCCATACGCCCGACGTTACGTTACATGTAACGTATCAATCGCCGCAAACAGCGCTGCCGGCAATTGCTTTGAAAATTCACGACGACGCTGTTAGTCATTGATTCATAAGGATTATTTCCTTTTTTTGATGCTGATGCCGGATACTTTCAATCCCCTGGAACCCCTGTTTTTTGACTGGCATGTTCTTTGCGAAATAGCACTACAGGAACGTGTGGTTCTAAATTTCACTAAAGGGGAATACATCATGAAAGCATCGCGTAAAAGTGGCGTTGTTGCCGTATCCGTACTGTTGACAGCCTTGCTGGCCGGTTGCGCCAGCGGTGGCGGAAGTTTAGGGAAATCGCTCGGATCAACATCGGGTACCACGCAAGGTACTGGCGGTACAGGAGCTGGCAGTGGATCAGATGGTGGGGGTGCCGGTGCGGATCTGGTGGTGGGACCGATGGTGGCGGCACGGGTGGCGGGACTGATGGTGGTGGTACAGGCGGCGGAACAGGTGGTGGAACAGGTGGTGGAACAGGTGGTGGAACAGGTGTGGAACAGGTGGTGGAACAGGTGGCGGAACAGGCGGCGGAACAGGTGGCGGAACAGGCGGCGGAACAGGTGGCGGTACAGGTGGCGGTACAGGTGGCGGTACAGGTGCGGTACAGGTGGCGGTACAGGCGCATCAGCAAATTCCTGTCTAACGCCGGCACTACCGTATCCACCACGGGAACTGCAGTTGCTGCGATAGGCAATACGGTCATCAACAACGTGCCGTTGTTGTCGCCGCAAGCCAAGAGCGGCCTGACCGGGGTGGTTGATAACGCTAGCGGGATCGTTACCACGCTGGGCGCGGGCGTCACTAATGGGCTCGGTCAGCTCGGCAGCAATCCGAACGCGGTCGGCACCACGGTCGCCAGTGTCGGCGGTGTGGTCACGCAAGTCGGCAATACGGTGCAAAGCGCCGGACAATTGGTGGCCGGCCTTGGCACCGGACCGTTGGCGCCGTTGGGAGCTGTGACTACGCCCGTAGGTGGCTTGGTCACGCAAGTGGGCAGCGCCGTTTCTGCGCTGGGAGCCCCGCTGACCAATGTATTGTCAACCGGCCCGGTACAGCAGATCACACAAACCGTCGGCCAGGCAATTGTGCCGTTGACCAGCACCGTCACCACGTTGACGCAGACGGTAGGTAATGCGACCGCTTGAACCAGCCGGTGAACGGTTTGCTGGCGGCTGTCGGCGGTGGAGTCAATACGTTGGGCAATGCACTGACCGGCGCCAATGTGCCTGTGGTTAGTAGCCTGGGGCCGGTAGTCAACAATGTTGGCGCTACGGTGGCCGGTCTCGGCACCAATGCTTTGGTGGGCACAGGCCAGCCTTTGCTGGGCAACAAGACCGGCGGCCTGCTGCAGCCTGTGGATAATGTGCTGACCGGCCTAGTTGGTGGACTGAGCGGAGCGGCTGGCGGTAGTGGCCCACTGGCACCGGTTACCGGTTTGCTGAGCGGCTTGACCGGCGCAGTCGGTGGCGCAACTGGTTCGGGCAGTGGCCCATTGGCACCGGTTACCGGTTTGCTGAGCGGCTTGACTGGTGCAGTCGGCGGCGCAACTGGTTCGGGCAGCGGCCCATTGGCGCCGGTTACCGGTTTGTTGAGCGGTTTGACTGGTGCAGTCGGCGGCGCAGCAGGGACCGGAGCTGCCAGCAATCCGTTGGCGCCGGTGACGAATCTGGTGGCAGGCTTGACTGGCGCCGTCGGTGGTACAACTGGTTCGACTGCCAATCCTCTGGCACCGGTGACGAACCTGGTCGCAGGCCTGACCGGCGGCAAGGGTACAACTGGCACTAATGGTACAACCGGCACAACCGGCACAAACAGCAATCTACTGACCCCCGTTACTAACTTGTTAGGCGGCTTGCTGGGAGGCGGCAAGAAATAATGGTGTAGAGATCGGCCCAGTTGGAAGGAAGCGTGGGCTGCATGCCTCGCTTCCGGCTTCTTGATCTGATGGAGAGGCGCATGACAGTGGCAGCTTCCACCGAGGGTCGACAAAACATTTCACCATGAGGCGCCGAGGCAAATCCTACTTCAAGGCCGGCTTCCTGGAAACGGCAATAAGGTATTACGTTTCCTGCGATGCACTGGCTGAGGTCTTACAGTTAATTTTTCCGAGGTGGGATCATGAGAGCGGAACAGATAGTCGATTTGATTGCATGCGCAAGCCCACAGGCGCAGGTGCCTGGAAATGATTTGCTGATCGGGATGCTGGCGCGCGAAATTGCAGCGCTGTCGTACAAACTCACCGAGCAGGAACTGTACCGCTTGATCGCCGTTGGCGCATTGGTCTATGAACGGGGCGGCGCGGACGGGCGTGATTCCTAATGTAAATCGGCATTGGAGCATACTCGATTGCGTCCGGCGGATTTTGCCGCGTACAAGGCTTTGTCGGCCGCCTGTACCAGTTCGAATGGAATATTGCCATCTCTCACAGGGACGAAGGCATCGACCCCAGCACTGATCGTTACCACTCCTGCCGGCCGTGCGGATGTTCGATATGCAGGTTATAGATTGCCAGTCGGATTTTCTCAGCGACAGCGATGGCGCCTGCCAGGTTGGTATCCGGCAGCAAGACCGCCAATTCTTCGCCACCGTAGCGTGTTGCCAGGTCTCCGGGACGCTTTTTGCTGGCCTTGACGACATCACTGATGCGCCGCAGGCATTCATCGCCGGCAGGATGGCCGTAGAGGTCGTTATATTGCTTGAAGCAATCCACATCAATCATGACCAGCGCCAGCGGATTCTCCGTGCGCATGGCGCGGCTGAATTCGTCGCGCAGCGCGCTGTCGAATTGGCGACGGTTCGCGAGCCCGGTCAGGCTGTCCTGCAGCGCCAGTTGCTCCAGATGCTGGTTAAGGGTTTTCAGCGAGGCCTGGACCTGCAGCAAATCGGCTTCGGCCAGAAGTCGTAGCCGGATTTGATGGATCAGCCGCCAGCCCAGCAGGCCGAGGGCAATCGTCAGCAGCAAGGCGCCGAATAGATGCAGATAAGAATCGGCGAGCCAGCCACTCAGTACTTCATCCTTTGAGCGCGCCACTGTGACAAACAGCGGATATTCCTGCAGGTGGCGATACGCAATCAAGCGCTCCACGCCGTCCTGGCCAGAAGCGACGATCGCCGTACCTTCGGCATTCTTGGCGGCGTAGTCGCGATAGATCGGATAATTCGCCAGGTTCTTGCCGATGGTGTCGTCGCTCATCGGGCGTCGGACCAGCATGGTGCCGTCGTTGAGGCTTAGAATAATCGAGCCTGCGCGGCCGATGTCGAAACTGTCGTAATAATTCTTGAAATAGCTGATGTTGATGGTTGCTAGTGCGAGTCCGGCAAAACTACCGTCCGGATGATTGAAGCGGCGCGATACCGTGACGATCCAATCACCATCATAACGGCTGCGCACGGGCGTCCGATGAAAGGACCTCGGTCGGTTGAGCCAAGGTGATGGATGAAGTATTGGCGATCCGAGTTGTTGAGGTAAGGAAGAGGTCCGTTCTTTGCGTTGGCCAGCCATAGCCCCGTTTCGTCGTAAATCGACAAGTCATTTAGCTGCGGTAGTTCGCCGATATGCTGGACCAGCAATCGATGCAAGCGCTCCAGCGCGACATTGCCCGTGCCTTCCATTTCCAGCCGCTCAACCACGCCGACCAATACCGTATCGGCTTCCTTGAGCGTGTCATCGGCATGTGAGACAGGGCGCGGGCGAGGTTGGAGGTGGCGATTTCGGTTTCGTGCAACTGCAGGCTGCGTGCGTTCCAGCTGCGCCATATTTCGATCATCATCAGGGATGTGCAGACCAGCACGACAAAGACCGTTGCCAGAAGCGTGATCGGCAGGGGCTTGAGAGTAAAGCGCACTTGGCGGGGCGCTATCGCGATGGGGGTATTCATCGGAGTGTCCACCGGTGCTTGGCATTGTTTTCAGGAGGACCGTATGCCTTTGCGATACTCCGTCGGAGAAGTCCACATGTGTTTGCGGAATAGTTTGGCGACATGCTCGCCGCTGAACAGGCCGCAGCGGCGCGCAATTTTGTCGACCGGCAGGTCGGTCTCGGTCAGTTGCTGACGCACCGCTTCCAGGCGCAGGTTCAGCAGGAAATCGTGCGGCGTCTGGCCGGTTTCGCGCTTGAACTGCCGGACAAAATTGCGTTCGCTCATGGAGACATGATTTGCTGCATCGACGACGCTGATTGATTCGGCAAGATGCTCGACAAACCATAGCGACGCCTTGTGGATCTTGCTGCTCTTGGCGGGGTCGGCCGAGCGCGTGGCGTGCTTGGCCGGCGGATTGTCGCGTCGGCGCTGGCACACCACAAGGCTTTGTGCGACACGTTGCGCAACTGCCGGACCGAGATCGTTTTCCAGCAGGCGCAATGCGAGATCGGCAGCCATGCCGACATCGCAGGATGTGAAGATACCGTCGTCTTCGCTGATTTGCGATTCGCGATCGATTTTCACCAGCGGGAATTCGCGTGCCAGTTTGTCCAGTAGTGCCCAATGTGTGGTGGCGCGGCGGTTGTTGAGAAAGCCGGCAGCGCCGATGACAAATACGCCGGTGCAAATCGCGGCGATCCTGCGGACACTGCTGCGCATGCGCTGTAGCCAAGCGATGAGATCCGGGTCGCGGTAAGCATCGAAATTGCCGGTGCCGCTGGCGATGAGTAGTGTATCGAATTGGTGTTCGTCGAAAGAGGCCAGTGGCGACGTCATGATCTGTACGGAAGCGGATGACATGATCATGCCGCCTGATATGGAAAGAACCGAAACAGCGTAACGCGTCGTGCCAGGAAATACCGTGGATATCAGTTTGTCGCCGATACCGAAGACGTCGGCCGCGCCGACCACATCAGCGAGTACGACCCCTTCGAAAACGATAATACCGATATGCCTGATTGAGCTGCTGTCGTCTATCACTTCAAGTGTCTTTACGCACTCGATATCCATGAGACTCTCCCTGCAACTAACTTACCGTTTTGCATTGCCGGAACGCAATTTTTTATTGGTAAATTGTTATTCCTCATTCTGCTACAAAACTGAAATTTGTCCAGCAATTGATTGTTAAATATGGTCAGTTATGTGGCGTGTTTGCACAAGCTTTTTCATAGTAATAAGAAGTTTCTCGAAGGAATTGATGCTGTGCACCAATGTTAATTTCCGTCGAGTATTTAGTTGATGTACGGTAGCTTTTTTCCATCTTGTTCCTATCACGCCTTGCTTTGGCGTCATCGTCAGTCGTTCGATTCAGTTGCCTTCAATTCGAAGAACTGTAGTGTTCATGTTTACCTCTCTTGTCGTCCAGCGCATCCTGCAAGCGAGAATTTCCAGTGTCAGCTCGGCCACGATTTGCTTCAGCTTGGCATTCTCTTCCTGCAGGCATTTCAAATCGTGCGGATAGCCTGGTAGACCGCCGTACTGCTTCTTCCAGTTGAGGAAGGTGCGTTCGGTAATCCCAGCCTGCCTTATCACGTCAGCCACCGGCATGCCCAGCTCTTCCTGTTTGAGAGCAGCAGCAATCTGATCGCTTGAGAATGGCGTGCGCTTCATGGCATCCCCTCGCGTTTCAGCTTAACGGGCCGTTAGGGCAGACAGTGTGTCCAGACCAAGTCGTGCGCGTATCAATGGATCCTTGTACTGATCGCCGATGTTATTGATGCTGTTCTGACCGATGGTGCCTGTCGATGATGCCGATGGCGCGGCTGCTGGTGCGGCAGGAGCGGCAGGTGCTGCAGCTCTCTCCATGCCGGGGCACGAACGTCCGGTCGATTCAACCGCTTTTCGGTTGGCTTCGCTTTGGCACAGCAATGCCAGTGCAACGTCGTTTAAACCCATTGCACGAAATTCTCTGGAGTCGAGCCGACGCACGCAAGCCTGGTCGACCATGGTGGTGCCTCCGGTAGCGCCGAAGCCGGTGAAGGACAGGCCGAACGATGCCGAACCCATGCAGGTGTCGGATAAGGTGGTCGTCAGAGAGGGCGCGACAATGTTTGGAACGGTCTTGACGGTATAAGTGCCGCCATAATTCACCGTGGATGTAGTGCCGGCTGGATCGCCTGCAGCTGAGGTGGTGCCTGTACCCGCTGTCGTTCCTGAGGTACCGGAAGTGCCGGAGGTTCCAGATGTTCCAGATGTGGATGAGCTCGGTAGAGTGACTGACAGGCTGACGGTCGAACTGCCACCGGTTGCGCTGCCACCGCTTGAGGCCGTTGCTGTACCGCCAGCTGCCGTACCGCCAGCTGCAGAACCGCCGGTGCCGCCACCGCCGCCAACCGCGACCGAGGTTGCTGTGGATGAGGTCGAAGGCGTGGTCGTTTGCGCTATCGCTGGTAATGTGAAGGCCGAGGCTATCAGGATACCTATAAGTTTGCGTTTCATGGCTTCTCCATCGTAATGGTTGGTTTGATAAACGAGAGGGAAGAATTTCCTCCCCCTCGCAACTCATCGGTAACCGAGCCGGTGCTTGCCGTTGTTATTAATGGTTTCCGGCACTTACATGCGAGCTTGCATTGCCGCCTGCACCGCCATCGCCAGCTGAAGCATTGCCCGATGTGCCGCCACCCGCGAACACGAAGTTGCCAGCAGAGCCACCAGCGTTGTAGCCACCGGTATTGGCGCTGGAGCTACCTGTGCCGGATGTGGCTGTACCGCCACCGGCAAGTGCATTGCCGTTTGCAAGTTGGCCGCTTCCTGTTGTGCCGCCGGAGCTTGAGCCGCCGCCATTAGCGCTGCCAAACAGGGCGCCGCCGCCGTTACCGCCGGTGGAACTGCTGCCAGTTGTAGAGCCGGCTGAAGTGGCGCCACCAGTTGCCTTGCCGCCGCCTGCGGCTGTCAGATTGTTACCGCTGGTTGCTGTGCCGCCGGTAATGGTTTGGGATGCACTGCCGCCAGTTGCTTTGCCGCCAGTTGCCGAGCCGCCGGTTGCATTGCCCGAAGTTGCCGAACCGCCGGCGCCACCGTTGCCGCCAATCGATACGCCAACTGCGGTGCTGGTGGTGTTAGTGGTTTTTGAGCCGGATGGCCCCCATGAGTGAGCAAATGCGGAGACGGCGAACAGTGAAACTATTGATGCGGCAATAATTTGCTTTTTCATTTCTGTTTCTCCTTGGAGTGGGGGCATCATTCACTAGAGTGTCCTGTCTGTGCGCCCCTAGCCACAAACAAGCGTTACCACAGATGAAGTGCATGCCAGCAACGTGTTGCGTCGCGAAGCTCCGTTTTATTGGAGCTAGCTTCCCTTGCGACAACAGACATTGCGGATGTCTCATCAAGCCAGAACGAAAATGTCTTTTTTCGACAAGGCCGAGCGTGATCGAATCGTGAGATGAAGAAACTGATCGGCGCTGGACTCGAGGAGCGAGCACATTTGCGTTGATCTGATAATAGGATTGCAAAACAGAGTGTTTACGACAAAACCTTGTCTGGTTCGGACACTGCGTTTGGCGGAGATGGATATTTTTTTCCATGTTTGCGCGATGTGAGCGCTAACAAAAAATGTAAAAAATGACAGTACATTCGTAGCCTCTCTAAGGCCGACGATTTCATTAGTGATGTGTGGAAATTTAATCGCGATATGCGATGTCTGATTTTGACAAGGTGCCGAAAATAACTAATCGCTTGTCCAGATTTGGAAGAGGTGATGGCGTGTCGGTGCGTATTTGATGGCTGGATCGGTTGCGCCAGAAAGCCGCAACGCCAGCGCCATGGCGGCTCTCACGGTTGGCGTGGAAATGCCGGACTGCCGACGTCGAGGCGAATTTTTTACGCATTGCACATAATCGTATATATTGCCGCATGCGAATGCAGCGCCTCTCCGACATCCAACTCCAACCGACACCCCTCCCATGAATATCGCTGAACTGCTTTTTCTCGCCGCCATTTGGGGCGCATCATTTCTTTTCATGCGCATAGGAGCGCCGGAGTTTGGTCCGGTCCCGTTGATTGCATTGCGCGTCGGGATCGCGGCGCTAGTGCTGCTGCCGGTGATGCGTTCCGCTGTCGCCCGCAGCCACATGCGCAGCAAACTCTGGCCGCTGCTGATCGTCGGTATCGCCAATTCGGCATTGCCGTTTTCCTTGTTCGCCTACTCGACCTTGCATGTCAGCGCCGGCTTCGATTCGATCCTGAATGCTACGACACCGTTGTGGACCGGTCTGATTGCATTCCTGTGGCTGAAAGCGCCGATGAGCAGGGCGCAAGTGCTTGGCCTACTGGTCGGCATGGCTGGAGTCGTCACATTGGTGTGGGACAAGATCGGCGAGGGCTTGCCCAGTGTCTGGCTGGCGATCGGCGCCGTATTGCTGGCAACCTTGTCGTACGGCTTCGCGATCAACTATTCGAAAACCCGGCTGGCCGGCGTGCCGCCGTTCGTGGTGGCGTTCGGCAGCCAGTTTTTTGCGACCCTGGTGCTGCTGCCTCTGGCGCTCTGGTATTGGCCAAGTGCTGCGGTGTCGGCCACTGCCTGGTATGCGGTGCTGGCGCTCGGCGTAGTGTGTACCGGCGTCGCGTATGCGATTTTTTACCGTTTGTTGGAGCATGCCGGTGCGGCCTATGCGGCATCGGTGACTTTCCTGATTCCAATCTTTGGCGTGATCTGGGGGGCGTTGTTCCTGCAAGAGCAGGTTACCGCTACCATGCTGCTGGGCTGCCTGATCGTGCTGTTCGGTACTGCCTTGGCGACCGGCAAGCTTAATCCGATGCGCCTGCTCAAGTCGTGAGTCGCGTTTGTTCGTGCTGCAATGCCGGGATTTTCCCGCTTCCAGCCTGCTTTTCCCCTGTTCGCGGATGGTCCGTCGCGTGATGATCTGCAACGCCTCATGCATCCAGATGTGGTTTTCGAGGCTCGAGGGCTATTAGAGGCCGGCTTCTATGGCATAATCAAGAGCTAAATTCACTGTTTTGCGCGGCCTCGAACCCGCCCCGGATCATGCTTAAAACGCTCTACGACAAACTTTGGGAATCCCACGTCGTCCATACCGAACCGGATGGCACGGCAATTCTATACATTGATCGGCATCTTTTGCACGAGGTCACTAGCCCTCAAGCGTTCGAAGGGCTAAAGCTGGCCGGGCGCAAGCCATGGCGACTGCCGGCCAACCTGATGGTGGCCGATCATAACGTCCCGACCACCGATCGTGCCAACGGTATTGCCGATCCGATTTCGCGTTTGCAGGTTGAAACCCTGGACGCCAACGCCAAGAGCTACGGCCTGACCTATTTCGGCATGAACGACCACCGCCAGGGCATCGTCCACGTGATCGGGCCTGAGCAGGGCGCTACGCTGCCCGGCATGACCGTGGTCTGCGGCGATTCTCATACTTCGACCCACGGCGCCTTCGGCTGCCTGGCGCATGGCATCGGTACTTCCGAAGTCGAGCACGTGCTGGCGACGCAAACCTTGCTGGCCAAAAAATCCAATCGATGCTGGTGCAAGTCGATGGCGCAATTCCCAACGGTGTTACTGCCAAGGATATCGTGCTGGCCGTGATCGGCCAGATCGGTACCGCCGGCGGCACCGGCTATGCGATCGAATTCGCCGGCTCGGCCATTCGCGCGTTGTCGATGGAAGGCCGCATGACGGTCTGCAACATGGCGATTGAAGCAGGCGCACGCGCCGGCATGATCGCGGTTGACGACACTACGCTCAACTACGTCAAGGGCCGGCCGTTTTCGCCGGTGGGGCCGCATTGGGAGCGTGCCGTGTCGTACTGGCGCACACTGCATTCCGACCCGGGCGCCAAATTCGACATGGTGGTAACCCTGAACGCCGCCGAAATCAAGCCGCAGGTCACCTGGGGCACGTCGCCCGAGATGGTGGTGGCGGTTGACGGCCGAGTGCCGGATCCGGACAAGGAAAAAGATCCAACCAAGCGCGACGGCATGGAAAAGGCATTGGCCTACATGGCGCTCAAGCCAAACACCGCGATCGAAGACATCCGAATCGACAAGGTATTCATCGGTTCATGCACCAATTCGCGGATCGAAGATCTGCGCGCGGCAGCGGCGGTGGTGCGCGGCAAGTTCCGCGCTTCCAACGTCAAGTTGGCGATGGTGGTGCCAGGTTCCGGGCTGGTCAAGGAGCAGGCTGAACGTGAAGGCCTGGATCGCATTTTCAAGGACGCTGGCTTCGAGTGGCGTGAGCCTGGTTGCTCGATGTGTCTGGCCATGAATGCTGATCGCCTCGAACCGGGTGAACGCTGTGCTTCCACCTCGAACCGCAATTTCGAAGGGCGTCAGGGCGCCGGCGGCCGTACCCATCTGGTCAGCCCGGCGATGGCGGCAGCGGCCGGTATTGCAGGCCATTTCGTCGATGTGCGTGCACTTTGATTTTGCTATAGAACAGTGACAGAAGGACTCGAAATGATGAGAAAAGTAGCGACGTTGTGTGTATTGCTGGTTGCTGGAATGGTGATGTCGGCATGCAATACAGTTCATGGCTTTGGCCAGGACATGGAACGGGTCGGCGAGAAAATTCAAGGCAAGTAAGCTGGCGGATCGGCAGGCAAGATTGCCGCATGTGATGCCGCTGTTGATGTGGCGCACCATTATTGGAATGAAATAGTATGAATAAATTTACTGTGCTGGATGGTTTGGTGGCGCCGCTGGATCGCGCCAACGTCGACACCGATGCGATTATCCCGAAGCAGTTCCTGAAATCGATTCAACGCACCGGTTTCGGCCCTAACTTGTTTGACGAATGGCGTTATCTGGATCACGGTGAACCCGGCATGGATAATTCGCGTCGTCCGTTGAATCCGGATTTCGTGCTGAACCAGCCGCGCTACCAAGGGGCGTCGATTTTGCTGACCCGCAAGAATTTTGGCTGCGGATCATCGCGTGAGCATGCGCCATGGGCCCTTGATCAGTACGGGTTCCGTGCTGTAATCGCGCCGAGCTTCGCCGATATTTTTTTCAACAACTGCTTCAAGAACGGCTTGTTGCCTATCGTGCTGCCGGAAACCCAGATCGATCGGCTATTCGATGAAGTCAAGGCGTTCCCGGGCTTCCGCTTGTTGGTTGATCTGGAAAAACAGCTGGTCACTACCGCTAACGGCAACATCAGCTATCCGTTCGAAATCGGCGAATTCCGCAAATACTGCCTGCTCAATGGCCTTGACGATATCGGCTTGACCTTGCGCCAGGCCGACAAGATTCGCGATTTTGAAGAGCGGCATCTATTCGCTCAGCCCTGGCTGGCCAATACTATTTAAGCCGGTATCGCGCAACATCGATAACCAATATTTTTTTTGAATTTTTCAATCTCGGGAAAAAATGAAGATAGCAATTTTGCCAGGCGATGGCATCGGTACGGAAATCGTTGATCAAGCGGTCAATGTGTTGAATGCACTTGGCGAAAAATTCGAACTGGAAACCGCCCCGGTCGGCGGCGCAGGCTACGCCGCGCATGGTCATCCGCTGCCGGAGGGCACCCTGAAGCTGGCAAAGGAAGCCGATGCGATCCTGTTTGGCGCTGTCGGCGACTGGCAGTACGATAACCTGGAGCGCTCGTTGCGCCCGGAGCAGGCGATTCTCGGCCTGCGCAAGCACCTCGGTCTGTTCGCCAACCTGCGTCCGGCGATCCTGTATCCGGAACTGGCCAATGCATCGACATTGAAGCCGGAAGTGGTGTCCGGCCTGGATATCCTGATCATCCGTGAACTTACCGGCGACGTTTATTTCGGCCAGCCGCGCGGTGTCCGCACTGCGCCGGACGGCGCTTTCAAGGGCGAACGCGAAGGTTTCGACACCATGCGCTACGCCGAGCCGGAAATCCGCCGTATCGCCCACGTTGCCTTCCAGGCAGCGCAAAAGCGCGACAAGCGCCTGACCAGCGTCGATAAGGCCAATGTGCTGGAAACTTTCCAGTTCTGGAGAGATATCGTCACTGAAGTACATCAGGAATATCCTGACGTTGCGCTGGACCACATGTATATCGACAACGCCGCGATGCAGTTGGTGCGCGCGCCGAAGAAGTTTGACGTCATCGTCACCGGCAACATGTTCGGCGATATTTTGTCGGACCAGGCTGCCATGCTGACCGGCTCGATCGGCATGCTGCCGTCGGCTTCGCTGGACGCCAACAACAAGGGCTTGTACGAGCCGTCGCATGGTTCGGCGCCGGATATCGCCGGCAAGAATATCGCCAATCCGCTGGCGACCATCCTGTCGGCGGCAATGATGCTGCGCTTCTCGCTGAACAAGGCGGAGCAGGCCGATCGTATCGACAACGCGGTCAAGAAAGTACTGGCGCAAGGTTTGCGTACTGCTGACATTTATGAGGCAGGTACTACCAAGGTCGGCACCATCGAAATGGGTGCGGCAGTGGTCAAGGCGCTGGGATAAAAGAATTTGGCAGGTGGGTCTGCCGTGGAGTACGGGGCTTTTCCCCGATTTTGTTAGGGAATCATGATGAAACTGGTTGGTTTGGTCGGTTGGCGTGGCATGGTGGGTTCGGTCTTGTTGCAGCGTATGCAAGAAGAGGGCGATTTCGCCCATATCGAGCCGGTATTTTTCTCAACTTCAAATGCCGGCGGTAAAGCACCGGCACTGGCGAAAAACGAAACAACGTTAAAAGACGCCACCGATATTGAAGCGTTGAAAAAATGCGACATCATTATTACCTGCCAAGGCGGCGACTACACCAGCGAGATTTTCCCGCAGTTGCGCGCGGCCGGCTGGAACGGCTACTGGATTGACGCCGCTTCGACGCTGCGCATGAAGGACGACGCCATCATCGTGCTCGATCCGGTCAACCTGGACGTGATCAAGGACGGCCTGAAGCGCGGCGTCAAGAACTACATCGGCGGCAATTGCACGGTGTCCTGCATGATGATGGGCCTGGGCGGCCTGTTCCAGCACGACCTGATCGAGTGGATGACCTCCATGACCTATCAGGCGGCATCCGGCGGCGGCGCCCAGCACATGCGTGAGCTGCTGACCCAGTTCGGTTCGATCAATGCCGAAGTCAAGGCATTGCTGGATGATCCGAAATCGGCCATCCTGGAAATCGATCGCAAGGTGCTCGGCAAGCAGCATTCGATGTCGGCAGATGAAACCAAGCAGTTCGGCGTGCCGCTGGGCGGCAACCTGATTCCATGGATTGACAAGGACCTGGGCGGCGGCCTGTCGAAGGAAGAGTGGAAAGCCGGTGCCGAAACCAACAAGATCCTCGGCCGCGGCGAAGGCTTCAGCAATGGCGGCAAGGCAATTCCGGTGGACGGTCTGTGCATCCGCATCGGCGCCATGCGCTGTCATTCCCAAGCCCTGACCATCAAGCTGAAGAAAGATGTGCCGCTGGATGAAATCAACGACATCATTGCCAGCAACAATCAATGGGTCAAGCTGGTGCCGAATGAGCGTGAGGCCTCGATGCGTGACCTGACGCCTGCCGCTGTGACTGGCAGCCTGACAATTCCTGTCGGTCGTCTGCGTAAATTGCAGATGGGTGGCGAATATTTGTCAGCATTTACCGTCGGCGACCAATTATTGTGGGGTGCAGCCGAGCCACTGCGCCGCATGTTGCGGATCGTCCTTGATACCTGACTTGTCGCGGTAGTTGTGATATTGTTGCCGACTTGCAAGATAGCCCGCTAAGTACTTCCCCAATGAAGCTCTTAGCGGGCTTGCCGTATCTTGTCGGTATAACTAATAATCTACCGGCTATTGTTACGACAGCATGTCAATCTAGGTATTGATTTTTAGAAAAACTGGGTACAGTATTTGCTTTCAGCAAGCTTTGTTATTCCATAGACGCCAACGGATAGTCCTAATGCCACACAACATGCACACGAATTCTTCGAATACATTAATTTCCACCGGTTTAAAGACACTCACTGCAGCCGTGGTCTCGGCGTTAATGCTGATCTCCACTGCAGAAGCCGCCGGGTTGGGCAAATTAACCGTGCTGTCCTCGCTGGGACAACCGTTACGGGCAGAGATCGAGCTGACAGCGGTTAGCCCGGATGAGGCGGACGGTTTGGTCGCCAAGCTGGCCAGTCCTGAAACTTATCAACAAGCTAATATCGACTTCAATCCCGCCTTGTTGTCGCTGCAGTTCGCTATCGAACAGCGCAACGGCCGCAAATTCGTCCGCGTGACGTCGAACCAGGCGATGAACGAACCGTTCGTCGATATGCTGATGGAACTCGGCGGCACCAAATCGCGCCTGGTCCGTGAATACACCTTATTGCTCGACCCTGCCGGCCAGCGTCAGAATCAACCGGTCCAGCTGGCAGCGCCAGCGCCGGCTGCACGCCAGCCCGCCAATGCAAGTGCCAGCCGTAGTGCGACAGCGCCGGTGTCTCAGGCGTCGTCGTTCCAACCGGTACCCGGCTCGACCATCACTGATGCGACTCGCGCAGCAGCAGCCAGAGCAGTCGCCAATTCTGCTGGCGGAGGTGCTGCCAAGCAGAGTGTGGCGAACACTTCCGGCAACACGGCCGTTGCTAAGCCATCCGCAGCAGCCCCGGCGGCAACGGCTTCCAGTGGTGATTACCATGTGAAGAAAGGCGACACGCTGGTAGGTATCGCCAATGCCAATCTGCCATCGGGCATTTCGCTCGACCAGATGCTGGTAGCCCTGTACCGCAGCAACGAAGGAGCCTTCGTCGGCAAGAACATGAACCGTTTGCGCTCGGGCCAGATTCTGTCGATCCCTGACGCCGATAGTGCGCGTAGCATCAGCAAGTCGGAAGCGCGCAATGTGGTACTGGCGCAATCGAAGGATTTCAAGAGCTATCGCAACACTTTGGCTAGCCAGGTTGAAGCAGCTGCACCGAACCAGGCCGCTGAATCGAAACAAAGTGGCGGTGGCAAGATTACAGCCAAGGTGGAAGAGCAGGCCACGCCCGCCAGCGAATCGAAGGATAAGCTGAAACTGTCGCGTGGTGCTGCCGCAGCAGGTGTAGCGGCTGGCGTTGCAGGTAACAAGGAAGCCGCCGCAACTGCAGCGACCGAAGAAAAATTGCGCGTGAAAAAGCTGCAGCCGAAGCGCAGTCGCGCGTCAAGGAACTCGAAAAGAATGTCAGCGATCTGCAAAAGACGCTGGAATTGAAGAACAAGAACCTGGCTGATCTGCAGAACCAGGCTAGCAGTGTGAAAGCTGCGCCGGCAACGCCTGCGGCGGTTCCGGCAGCTGCGGCTCCTGCCGTAGCGCCGGCAGCAACACCTGCAGCAACGACAACCCCTGCTCCTGCTGCTGCGACCCCAGCGGCTGCAGCGGCGGCTACTTCGGCGGCATCGGTTGCTGCTGAACCGGCTGCGCCAGTTGCAGCACAGGCAGCTTCCGCAGATGCCAGCGCCGCTGCGCCGGCAGCCCCGGTGGTTACGGCCAAGCCTGCGCCTGCTGCGGCTCCAGCCGTAGCCAAGCCGAAGGTGGCAACGCCAGCCCCGGCCGAGCCAAGCTTTATGGACAGCATCACCGAAAACCCATTGCTGCTGCCGGTCGGTGGTGTGCTGGTGGCATTGCTGGCGGGGCTCGGCCTGTTCCGCTATCGTCGCAATCGTGCGCGTCAACAAGCGTTCCTGGATAGCAGCGGTGCGCCGCTCACCAATTCCGGCCTGAAGGGCAATTCGCTGTTCGGTTCTACCGGCGGTCAAAGCGTCGATACCAAGAACAGCATCTTCAATTCGAATTTCGTGCCATCGGTCAGCCATCTCGACACCAACGTCGATCCGGTCGCAGAGGCAGATGTCTACATTGCCTATGGCCGCGATGCGCAAGCCGAGGAAATCCTGAAGGAAGCCTTGCGCAGCCAGCCAAGCCGCAACGCGATTCGCGTCAAGTTGCTGGAAATCTATGCTAACCGCAAGGATCCGCGCGCGTTTGAAATCCTGGCCAGCGAGTTGTACAGCCTGACCCGCGGCGAAGGCGAAGATTGGCAGCAGGCGGCAGCGCTCGGCCTGAACGTTGATCCGAGCAATCCTTTGTATGGCGGCGGCAAACTGCAGGAGCAGGTGATTGCGAAAGCCGACTCGATTACCGCGCCGACCCAGCCGATGGATGGTCTCGACTTCAACTCCCTGACTGCGCCGACCGAGCCGCAGGCGGCACCGATTCCGGAGCTGGTCCATACTGCCCCGGTGCAATTGCTGGAGCCTCTGACTGATAATGAACTTGGCAAGCATACTGCTTCGACATCGGCTCCTGTGCACAGCAACGACATGGATTTCGATCTGGAAGAGCTTGGAGCCGAAGGTTCTGCCAACCAGAATACTGTACTGTTGTCGGCTGCCCATGATGCTGGCAAGTCGATGCTGGATTCGCTGGATTTCGAACTGGACACCAAAGCACACGCAGCGCCGGTTGCTCCTGCTAAGGTTGTTGAAAAGGCAGCTGCGGCGCCTGCTGCAGCGCCATTGTTCACTGATCTTGAGTTTCCGGTAAGCGGTCAGCCGTCGAACTACGAGCCAACGGTAGCGCACATTGATATCCCTGCTGAAACCAAGCCGGTAATCAAGGCGCCCGCGGCACCAACGTACGCCCAGCATTCGGAGCCGATGGTGGCGCCGCTGGAATTCAACTTGTCAGGCATGAGCCTGGATCTCGACAATGCCGTTCAGGCACATGCTCCGGCGGCAGTTGCGGCGCCTGCACATGTGGCAGTCGACAACATCTCCACGGCAGTCGCCAATCCGGAAATGGCAACCAAGCTGGACCTGGCCGTCGCCTACAAGGAAATCGGCGACAAGGAAGGTGCGCGTGAATTGCTGGAAGAGGTCTTGAAGGGCGGCAGCGGCGAGCAGGTTGAGGCAGCCAAGGCCCTGTTGGCCAAGCTGTAAGCCGTAGAGGATAAACAGTAAAACAGCAGTATAGAAAAATAGCTTAGTATTTGCTTTTGGCGGGCGCAGCGTTATGCTAGCGCCCGTTTTCATTTCTTTTACGACTGGAGTTGCATTGAAGCGGATCGTTCTCGGCGTGCAGTACGATGGCACTCCCTGGCAGGGATGGCAGACTCAGCCTAGCGGCAAGACCGTGCAGGACAGACTGGAGGCCGCCTTGCAAAAATTCACCCTGACGTCGATCGACACGACTTGTGCAGGCCGTACCGACTCCGGGGTACATGCGTTGGAGCAGGTGGTGCATTTCGACACCGATTTGTCGCGCGAATCGTTTTCCTGGGTGCGTGGCCTGAATGCCTTCCTGCCTCCGTCGATTGCGGTGCGCTGGTCCTGCGAATTGCCGCAGGCCACCGATGCTGACCAGGAAAATCAATTCCATGCCCGTTTCAGTGCGACAGCCCGCACCTACCATTATCTTCTCTACAACAATCCAGTCCGTTCACCACTATTGGAGGGAAAGGCCGGCTGGGTATTTCGCTCGCTTGATGTTGACCTGATGCGTGCAGCGGCGGCGCATCTGATCGGCACCCACGATTTTTCCGCGTTCCGCGCGGTGGAGTGTCAAGCCAAATCACCGGTCCGCACGATGGAAGAGATCCGTATCGAGCGACGTGGCGACCTGATCGTCTTCAGCCTGCGGGCCAACGCCTTTCTGCATCATATGGTGCGCAATATCGTCGGTTCTCTGATCTACACTGGCAGCGCCAGCAAACCGCCGGAATGGATAGCTGATTTGCTGCAGCAACGTGATCGAAGTCGCGCGGCGCCGACCTTCATGCCGGATGGCTTGTACCTGGCCCAGGTCGCATATGACCAAAAATGGCAATTACCGCAGCAACCGACAGCGTTGCTGCCGTGGCTGTAAGCGGGTTAACCATTTTTGTTATTGATTTATCATGTCTCTCAAAGTGGTATATTGACTGCGTGCGGCAACTTGCTTGCCATTCAATCACCCAGATGAAATATAGTGCACCATGAGCCACCGTACCAGAATCAAGATCTGCGGCCTGACCCGTGAGCAGGATGTTCAGGCGGCCATCGTCGCAGGCGCAGATGCGCTTGGTTTCGTTTTTTATCCAAAGAGTCCGCGCTACGTGACGCCGCAACAGGCGGCACGCTTGCTGGCCACCGTGCCGCCGTTCATCACGACCGTCGGCCTGTTCGTCAATGCCGAGCCGGGGCAACTGGCGGATGTCGTCGCCGAGGCGCCGGTGTCATTGTTGCAATTCCATGGTGACGAAACCGTGGCACATGGCGCTGCATTGGCACAACGGGTCAATCGACCGTTCATCCAGGCAATGCGCGTCGGAACTGCTCATGTTGCCGCCGATTTGCTAGAATACGCTCAGGCCTATCGCTCCGGCAGCCGGTTGTTTGCAGGTTTGCTGCTGGATACGCTGGTGGAAGGTTACGGTGGTAGTGGAAAGGTATTTGATTGGTCTCTCATCCCAAAAGAACTCGCGCCTCAGGTCGTTTTAAGTGGTGGCTTGAGCGTGCACAATGCGACTGACGCGGTAAAACGCGTACGTCCTTTTGCGGTCGACATCAGCAGTGGCGTCGAACAGGAAAAGGGCATCAAGGACGCCGCCAAGATACGCGCATTCATCGATGCGGTACGGCAGGCAGACGCCGAAATCGGCGGCTTATAGTCCGGATAGCCGCGCATCATGTGCGCGGCACGACAGAGTCAGCACATCATACAGAGAGAAATACCATGAAAGAATTCAACTCGCTCGAGCAATACGCCGAGCGCCAAGCCATCGCCAGCACCAGCACCAGTTTGCGTCAAAGCGCGCAATACAACCTGCCGGACGCAACCGGCCATTTCGGCATGTATGGTGGCAGTTTTGTTTCGGAAACGCTGACATTGGCGCTGTCCGAACTGCAACAGGCCTATGCCAAATATCAAAATGAGCCGCAATTCCTGGCCGAATTTCATAGCGAGCTGAAGCACTACGTCGGCCGTCCCAGCCCGATCTATCACGCCAAGCGCTGGTCTGAGCAGATGGGCGGCGCGCAGATCTATTTCAAGCGTGAAGACCTGAACCATACCGGCGCCCATAAGATCAATAACGTCATTGGCCAGGCCTTGCTGGCCAAACGCATGGGCAAGCCGCGTGTGATCGCGGAAACCGGCGCCGGCCAGCACGGCGTTGCCACGGCAACCATCTGCGCCCGTTTTGGCTTGGAGTGCGTGGTCTACATGGGTAGCGAAGACGTCAAGCGGCAGATGCAGAACGTCTATCGGATGAATCTGCTGGGCGCCAAAGTGGTACCGGTCGAGTCCGGCTCGAAAACCTTGAAGGATGCGCTCAACGAAGCCATGCGCGATTGGGTCACCAACGTCGAAGATACGTTCTATATCATCGGCACTGTCGCCGGCCCACATCCGTATCCGATGATGGTGCGCGATTTCCAATCGGTGATCGGTAACGAATGCCTGGTGCAGATGCCGGAGATGACCGGGCGTCAGCCGGACCACGTGATCGCCTGCGTCGGCGGCGGCTCCAATGCAATGGGAATTTTCTATCCCTACATCGATCATCATGATGTACGTCTGGTCGGCGTGGAAGCTGCCGGTGAGGGCCTGGCCAGCGGCAAGCATTCGGCTTCACTGACGCTGGGTTCGCCGGGCGTACTGCATGGCAACCGCACTTATCTGTTGCAGGATGAAAATGGCCAGATTATCGAGACTCATTCGATTTCCGCTGGTCTCGATTATCCGGGTGTCGGCCCTGAACACGCCTGGTTGAAGGATTCCGGTCGCGCCACCTACGAAACCGTGACCGACGACGAGGCATTGGCGGCATTCCATACCTGTTGCCGCATTGAAGGGATTATCCCTGCACTGGAATCGAGCCACGCGCTGGCTTATGCCGCCAAGTTGGCGGCAACCTTGCCGAAGGATAAGATCGTCCTCGCCAATCTGTCCGGCCGCGGCGACAAGGACATGCATACCGTAGCGGAGCGTTTGAAACTGGGCTGATTGCGATCAGTTGCCGGCCTTGTCCGCAGTGGCTGTCAAAGTTTGCTGCGGACTAAACAACACGTAATCCGTCATACGCAACTCATATCAAAGAATACTATGTCCCGAATCCAAGCCACATTGGCCGCTCTTGCCGCAAACAACAAGAAGGGTTTGATTCCCTTCATCACCGCCGGCGATCCGGCGCCGGAACTGACTGTGCCGCTGATGCACGCGTTGGTCCGCGGCGGCGCCGACATCCTTGAACTGGGCGTGCCGTTCTCCGACCCGATGGCGGAAGGGCCGGTCATTCAGCGTGCCTGTGAGCGGGCGCTGAAATTCGGCGTCAGCCTGCATGACGTGCTCGGTTATGTAAGGCAATTCCGGCAGGACAACAGCACCACGCCGGTGGTCTTGATGGGCTATGCCAATCCGCTCGAGCGGATGGGAGTCGATGCCTTTATTGCCGCAGCCAAGGAAGCTGGCGTCGACGGCAGTATCGTGGTCGATTATCCGCCCGAGGAGTGCGAGGAATTTGCGGCCAAAATGCAGGCGAACGGCATGGATCCGATCTTCCTGCTGGCGCCGACCTCGACCGAAAAGCGGATCCAGCAGGTCGCCAAAGTCGGCGGCGGATTCACGTATTATGTGTCGTTGAAGGGGGTGACGGGCGCCGCCAACATCGATACGACTGAAGTCGCCGCACGTGTGGCGGCGATCCGCAAACATGTCAAATTGCCAATCGGCGTCGGTTTTGGCATTCGCGATGCGGCCACAGCCAAGGCGGTGGCGCAGGTATCGGATGCAGTAGTGATCGGCAGCCGGATCATCCAAGAACTGGAAAATACTCCGCGCGAGCAGGCGGTCGCCGCCGTGGAAAATTTTCTTTCTGGAATTCGCAAGGCGCTGGACGAGTAGTTTGTGGTTGAAATTGCAATTTAATCGGAATTCGTAGCAAATTGCCGATAATGTCTGGCTTTGGTTGTGGGTAGGTAATTCGTCCTGCTGCCGTGGTTTTTGAATTCAGCCCGACTATTTTTATTGTAAATTTGAAAATTGTTGTCTGATTTGCTGGGGCAGAGCCGCTTGCCGCGCCATCGCGGCACTTAAACTCTGTCCTACAGTGGGTCGAGCCCTGTCCCGCAAATGTATTTATTGTTTCGCCGTTTTGGGGTTGAAGGTACAATTCGGCAAGAAAAAATCTGAAGGAGGTCGCTCCATGAGCTGGCTAGAAAAATTACTGCCCCCACGTATTCAGCGCAACGAGTCGGCAACGCGCAAGTCCATCCCTGAGGGATTGTGGGTCAAATGCCCGTCTTGCGAGGCGGTTTTGTATCGCACCGATCTCGAATCGAATATCCACGTTTGCCCGAAATGCAGCCATCACATGCGCATTCGTGCCCGCGAACGTCTGGACGCCTTGCTGGATGCCGGCGGTCGTTACGAAATCGGCCAGGAAGCACTGCCGATCGATACCCTCAAGTTCAAGGACAGCAAGAAGTATCCGGACCGCCTGAAGGCGGCAATGGACGCCACCGGCGAAACCGATGCACTGATCGTGTTGGGCGGCTCCATCATGAGCCTGCCGGTCGTCGTGGCCTGCTTTGAATTCGAATTCATGGGCGGCTCGATGGGTTCCGTGGTGGGCGAGCGCTTTGTGCGCGGCGCCCAGGTTGCACTGGAGCAAAAAGTGCCGTTCATCTGCATCACCGCCACTGGTGGCGCGCGGATGCAGGAAGGCTTGCTGTCGCTGATGCAAATGGCCAAGACCACTTCGATGCTGACCAAGTTGTCGGAAAAGAAATTACCTTTCATTAGCGTGCTGACCGACCCGACCATGGGTGGCGTGTCTGCCTCCTTTGCCTTCATGGGCGACGTTGTGATCGCTGAACCGAAAGCGCTGATCGGCTTCGCCGGCCCGCGCGTGATCGAGAATACCGTGCGTGAAAAATTGCCGGAAGGTTTCCAGCGTGCCGAGTTCCTGGTCACCAAGGGGGCCGTCGACATGATTGTCGATCGTCGCAAGATGCGTGAAGAAATCGCGCGTTTGTTGGCGTTGTTGCAAGATCAGCCGGCCGAATCCATCGCTTGATGTGAAGTGTGCTGGTCACGGCCTGAACTGTCGTCGGTTCGGGCTTTTTGTTTTTTAGGCCGGCTTCGGATTGCAATTGCAGTTGCCGGAGCAGGCTTTCCGCTGGGTTTTCATATGCCAAATATGCCGTCTAAACCGGTAACGCTCGCCGACTGGCTCACATTGCTAGAGTCGCGTCATTTCAAGACCATCGATATGGGCCTGGACCGGGTAGTGCAGGTGAAGGAGCGGCTGCGGCTGCAATTCACCTGTCCGGTCATCATGGTAGCCGGTACCAACGGCAAGGGATCGACCTGTGCCATGCTGGAGTCGATACTGCTGCGCGCCGGTTACAAGGTCGGTCTCTATATCAAGCCACATTTCCTGGATTTCAACGAGCGTGCCCGCATAGGCGGCGAATCGGCGTCGGATGCGGCGCTGATTGCCAGTTTTGAAGCAGTGGAAGCGCAGCGCGGCGATATTTCGCTGACCTATTTTGAATTCACGACCTTGGCCATCATGCATTTGCTGGCCAATGCCAATCTCGACGTGGTAATTCTTGAAGTTGGCCTTGGTGGGCGGTTGGATGCGGTCAATATTGTCGATGCGGATGTGTCCATTGTCACCAGCGTTGATATCGATCACACCGATTACCTGGGCGATACGCGCGAGAAAATCGGCTTTGAAAAGGCTGGCATCTTCCGCGCAGGCAAAGCGGCCATTTGCAGCGACCCGGTGCCGCCGCAATCTCTGATCGATCACGCCAACGCGATCGGTGCCGACCTGTGGCTGATGGGGCGTGATTTCAACTATACCGGCGACAAGCAACAATGGAACTACGGCGGCCGCGGCCAGCGCCGTAATTCACTGGGTTACCCCAGCTTGCGCGGTGCTAATCAGTTGCTGAATGCCTCGGCCGCACTGGCTGCGCTGGAAGTGTTGCGCGATCGTTTGCCGGTAGGCGCGCAGGAAGTGCGCAACGGCTTCGCCATGATGGATCTTCCGGGGCGTTTCCAGGTGCTGCCTGGACAGCCGCTGGTGATCCTGGACGTTGCACATAATCCGCATGCGGCGGCGACGCTGGCGCAGAATCTCGACAACATGGGCTTCCATCCTTACACCTATGCAGTATTCGGCGCCATGCTGGACAAGGATATTGAAGGCATCGTCACCCAACTGAAGGGCCGCATCGACCACTGGTGCCTGACCGCATTGCCGTTACCGCGCGCGGCCTCCGGCGAGCAATTGAAAGAACGTTTGTCCGAGGCTGGTGTCCGTACAGGGGATGGCGCCAATGCCGAGTCCAGCGTGCTTTCCTTTGATTCTCCTGCAGAAGCTTACGCAAATGCCTTAAGCAGGGCAGGTGAGAATGATAGAATTGTGGTTTTCGGATCATTCCTGACGGTGGCTGGTGTCATGCAAGCCAGGAAATTCGGATTCCACTGACGATTTTCAAGCGGATTCGATTCGGATCCGCCAACTAGCAAAATATATCGCATGGGTTTGTTCTCTTTTCTTCGCAAAAACAAGCAGCAAACAGACCCTGATCAGGGCGTTTATCGTTCCAGGGACGATACTGGAATCGGCCCCGGCGCCGAGCAGGCGGAACTGCCTTTGCGGACCCGCAAAGCCCGGGCCAGCAAGGCTGCCAATCAGCAGAACGAAGCGGTAGATCCGGTACTGCCGGAAAAGAAGCGCGCCCGTCGCCGCCTGGTCGGTGCCATCGCGCTGGTGCTGGCGGTGGTGATCGTGCTGCCGATGATCCTCGATTCCGAACCGAAACCGCTGCCGGAAGATATCGCCATCCAGATTCCTTCGCGCGACAAGCCGGAAGCCAGCGCGTCTGCCAGCTCCGCTGCATCGGTCAGCAGCAGCGGCCTCGATAAGCAGGAAGAAATCGTTGATCCTGCCAGCAGCACCCCGCCTGCCGCAGCGGCCGTCACGCCACCAGCCGTCGCAGCGCCTGCGCCGATAACGACACCGCCGGCAAGCGCCACCGTCAAGCCTGCCACGCCCGATAGTCTGGCTGCTGTAACGCCGCCGATGCCGATGCCGACGCCGAAGCCGGTTGCGCCTAAACCTGAAGTGAAGCCAAAGCCGGAAGCCAAGCCGAAAGTAGAGGCCAAGGCCAAGTCCGACCCGATGGCCGACAAGAATGACGATTCAGCCCGTGCGCTGGCAATTCTGGATGGTCACAGCGATGCCACGCCAGCGCCAGAGAAGAAGCCTGGTAAATTCGTGCTGCAGGTCGCCGCGCTGGAGTCCCAGGACAGGGTCAATGAACTGCAGGGCAAGCTGAAAGGCGCCGGTATTCGTTCCTATACGCAGAAAGTGCCGACTGCCAGCGGCGAGCGCATTCGCATCCGTGTCGGTCCGTTCAGCAGCAAGGAAGAGGCCGAAAAAACACGCGCCAAGCTGGCCAAGCTAGGCCTCAACGGCAGTTTGATCCCAGGCTAAATGAATGGCCCGAAGTGTGCTTGATATGCGTGGCTTGATTTTCGCGTTATTTGCGCCATATGGATTACTGATCAGAAACCCCTGAGCCGCGTGACAATTTTCGATTACCTGGTGTTGTTCGTGCTGATCTGCTCGGTGGTGATCAGCACTTTGCGTGGCTTGGTGAAGGAAATTCTGTCGCTGGCGAGCTGGGTGATTGCTTTGGTGATCGCCAACGCATATGGTGAAAATCTGGCAGAATTGCTCCCCGATGCGATTCCGGGACATGTAGCGCGATTAATCGTGGCTTTCCTGGCGCTGTTTATTGGCGTAAGGTTATTAATGATGTTATTGAGCATGGCGCTCAATGCCGTGATCAAGGCCAGTGGCCTGGGTGTGGTGGATCATGGGCTTGGTGTGATGTTTGGACTGGCCCGTGGCCTGGTGATCGTGCTGGCGGCAGTTCTGGTGTGTGGTGCTACGGCAATACCGCAACAGCCTTTCTGGCGCGATGCGATGCTCAGCCCGCTGGCGGAAACCGCAGCGCGAACCGTCATCCCCTATTTGCCAGGGGAGTTTGCGAGCCATCTGAAGTTTTGAATTTGCTGTAATGGATTGCCTGCATCTTTATGCAGCCGCCATTGAGCCGTAACGAATTGTTTATTGTTTAGGAGTCCACCATGTGTGGCATAGTCGGCATCGCTTCCCAAAATCCCGCCAATCAACTCATTTATGACGCATTGTTGCTTTTGCAACATCGCGGCCAGGATGCGGCGGGCATTGCAACCAACCACGGCAACGGATTCTTCATGCACAAGGCCAACGGCCTGGTGCGCGACGTTTTCCGTACCCGTAACATGCGCTCGCTGCCGGGTAACTACGGCATCGGCCAAGTGCGCTACCCAACCGCCGGTACTGCGAGCGCGGAAGAGGCGCAACCGTTCTACGTCAATGCGCCGTTCGGCATCATCCTGGCGCATAACGGCAACCTGACCAACGCCGAGCAGTTGAAGATCGAGATGTTCAAGAACGATCGTCGGCACATCAACACCGACTCCGATACTGAAGTGCTGCTGAATGTGCTCGCGCACGAAATCCAGCAAGCCACGATCGGCTACTCGCTGGATCCGGGCGTGCTGTTCAAGGCGGTCGCCAACGTTCACAAGCGGGTGCGTGGCTCCTACGCCGTTGTGGCGCAGATCGCCGGCCACGGTTTGCTGGCTTTCCGCGATCCTTACGGCATTCGTCCGCTGTGCATCGGCGCCAACGAAACCGACAAGGGCACCGAATACGTGGTCGCCAGCGAATCGGTTGCGCTGGAAGGCCTGGGCTTCCGTTTCCTGCGCGATGTGATGCCGGGCGAAGCGATCTTCATCGATATCGACGGCAAGATGTACAACCAGCAGTGCGCTGAGAATCCGACGCTGAATCCATGCGCGTTTGAATTTGTCTATCTGGCTCGTCCGGATTCGATCATTGACGGCGCGTCAGTGTACGCCACCCGCCTGAAAATGGGCGAATACCTGGCGGACAAGATCAAGCGTGAATTTCGCAGTGGCGACATCGACGTAGTCATGCCAATTCCGGATTCGTCGCGTCCGGCGGCAATCCAGCTGGCGCTCAAGCTGGGTATCGAATACCGTGAAGGCTTCATCAAGAATCGCTACATCGGCCGCACCTTCCTGATGCCAGGGCAGGCGATCCGCAAGAAATCAGTACGTCAGAAACTGAATGCGATCGGCTCCGAGTTCAAGGGCAAGACAGTGTTGCTGGTCGATGATTCGATCGTGCGTGGCACCACCAGCCGCGAGATCGTGCAAATGGCGCGCGATTCCGGCGCCAAGCGCGTGATCTTTGCCTCGGCTGCGCCACCAGTCAAGTTCCCCAACGTCTACGGCATTGACATGCCGACCCGTGGCGAACTGATTGCCTACGGCCGCACCGATGAAGAAGTTTGCCGTGAAATTACTGCCGATGCGCTGGTATATCAGGATATCGACGCGCTGAAGCGTTCGATCTCTGACGTCAATCCATTGCTGCTGAATTTCGAAGCATCCTGCTTTGACGGTAATTACATCACCGGCGATATTTCGCGCGATTACCTTGATCGTATCGAGTTCGCACGGAATAATCCGAAGCCTGAGGCTGAAGAAGGTGTGCGTTCGCAATTGAATCTGAGCTTGGCACAAGTCGACTGATTTTGCTTTCTGAACGTATGCAATATTCAGCTTAAGAAACTGGGCCAAGCAAAGCACGAAAGGCACGAAAATATCCGTTAATGATTTCTCTCATTCGGTTTGTTTTTGTGCCTTTTATGTTTTGAGCGAGACAAAAGGCCTGACAAGTAAAAATCCAAACATGACTCAAAAATACGGTTTCACCACCACCATCCTGCACAGCGACCGCCAGAAGACTATCGAGCATGGCGCACCGCATAAGCCGATCCATACCTCAGTTACCTGGGGCTATAACGATGCACGCCAGTTGGCTGAGGTGTTCCAGGGTAAACAATCGGGTTATCGTTATGGGCGCCAGGGTAATCCGACTGTCTCCGCATTGGAAGACAAGGTTACCAAGATGGAGGGCGGTCTTGCCACCATCTGTTTCGCGTCCGGCATGGCGGCCATCGGCGCACTGATCCAGGCCCTGCTGCGCGAAGGCGACCACGTAGTGTCATCGGCATTTTTGTTTGGCAATACCGCCAGCATGTGGCAAACCTTTGGCGCTCAGAGCGGCAAGGTAAGCATGGTTGACGCTACTGATGTGGCGCAAGTGGAAGCTGCGTTGACGCCGGCGACCTGCATGGTGTTCGTCGAAACCATCGCAAATCCGCGCACCCAGGTTGCAGATCTCAAGCGGATCGGCGAGCTGTGCCGCGCTCGGGGGATCCTGTTCGTGGTCGACAACACCATGACTTCGCCTTACCTGTTCCAACCCAAAACGGTTGGCGCCGGCCTGGTGATCAACTCGCTGACCAAATCGATCAGCGGCCATGGCAATGCGCTGGGCGGTGCAGTCACCGATACAGGTTTGTTTGACTGGACCCGTTTTCCGAATATTTACGATGCCTACAAACGCAACCCGGAAGCGCAGTGGGCGCTGGCGCAAATCCGCGCCAAGAGCCTGCGTGATTTCGGCGCTTCGCTCGGGCCTGAAGCGGCGCATCATATTGCCGTCGGCTCGGAAACCATCGCCTTGCGCATGGAGCGCAGCAGCGCCAGTGCGCTGGCGGTAGCGCAAATGCTGGAAGCCGACCCACGCGTCGCCGCCGTCCACTATCCAGGCTTGGAGTCGCATCCGCAGCATGCCTTGGCGAGCGAATTATTCCGCAGCAGCGGCTATTTGTTCAGTTTTGAATTGAAGCCGGAAATCGATTGTTTCGATTATCTGAATCGTTTGAAGCTGGCGATTTCTGGCACCCACCTGGGCGATAACCGGACGCTGGTGATTGCCGTTGCGCATACCATTTTCTACGAGATGGGTGCAGAGCGGCGCGCTGCCATGGGTATCGGTGAGTCGCTGATCCGGGTCTCGATCGGGATCGAAGATACGGCTGATCTTGTGGCGGATTTCAAGCAGGCATTGCAGGCCTGAGCAGGCAGCCGGCAGGAAGAAGAGGGCGGGGTGATTGTCAGGCGGTCACCCGTTTGCATTTCAGATTCAGATGGTGGTGCGGTCCAGCCATTTGGTCACTTGCAACGGCACGAACGACCTGAAGCGCTGCAGCAGCGCTTCAGGCTGCGCTTCCGCCATCAGCAGTTCGGCCTGTTCACCCTTGAGGAAGCGTTGTGACACCATGTGTTGGATGAACTGCAGCAAACCGTCATAGAAGCCGTCGACGTTGAGTAAGCCGATCGGTTTCTTGTGAAATCCTAGCTGCGCCCAAGTGAAAACTTCGAACAATTCTTCCAAGGTGCCGACGCCGCCGGCATGGCAATAAAGCCATCCGACAAATCCGCCATCATCGCCTTGCGCTCATGCATATCTTTGACGATGTGCAGTTGCGTCAGGCCCTTGTGTCCCAATTCCTTTTGCAGCAGCGCTTCCGGAATCACGCCAGTGGCGCGGCCGCCCAAGCGTATGACTTCGTCGGCGATAACGCCCATCAGGCCGACATTGCCGCCGCCGTATACCAGTGCAATGTCGTCGTTGACCATCGCTTGTGCCAGCACACGCGCGGCCTGCGCATAGACTGGCGATGCGCCGGGGGAAGAGCCGCAATAGATGCAGAGAGATTTCATGTATTCAATGTCGTCGAGTTAGGGAGCGAGATTGCCCGGTAGCGGTCGCGATGGAGCCGCGACGGCATGTGGGTACATTAGGCATTGGTTTGCAAATATTTGGTCTTCAACTGTTCAAAATGCAAAAGCGTTTCACCACGCAGGTAAGGATGCATCAGCGACAGCACCTGGTAGCAGCCGCTCGCCAGTGCATGCTCGACCACCGCTTGTTCAGTGTACTGGCGCGGATTGAGGACATACTGGTATGACAGCCAGTAGCTGGCGACCACCACCATATTGCTGGACAGTGCATCAATTTCCGCCGGGCTGGCTTCCAGTGTCTTGCCTTCATGCAGGCCCTGGCACAGCTCCTTGACCACCGCGATCTTGTGGCCGAAGATTTCCTTGAAGTGCAGTTCCAGCGTACGGTTGCGCGACAGCAGGTCGTTCAGGTCGCGATAGAAGAAACGATAGCGCCAGATCAGCTGAAACATGTGATGCAGGTAGTGCCAGACATCGTGCATGGTCGGGCGTTGGCCCTGCGTCATGGCCAGCATGCGGCTGATTTCTTCTTCAAATGTGACGAAGATCGAATTGACGATATCATCCTTGTTGCGGAAATGGTAATACAAATTTCCCGGCGAAATTTTCATCTCGTCGGCGATGATGGTAGTAGTGATATTCGGTTCGCCGAACTCGTTGAAGAGTCGCAGCGACAGATCCATGATTTTTTCGCGAGTGCGACGTGGCGCCTTCTGCTCCATGACTTATTTTCTTTCTGATATCCAGACCGCAATGCAGGTTTTACCAATCCGGTAAATTGCTCAGTGAAGATTGTATATTGCTTCGTACCTGTTCATGCAAATCCATTGCTGAAATGATAGGACTCGCATTCGTTACCCGGCCAAGGGCGGCGCCTGATATAAAATGACGGACATCATGGCAATGTATCCTGTCGGCTTGGCAGGAAATGCATTGACCTCGTCATTTTATTCAAAGGTAAGCATGTCAGAGTCTCCTCCCGAACGCCCCGATACCCCGTGCGTTGCCGTTTGCTCCACCACTTTCGATGATGTCTGCCGCGGTTGTGGTCGTACCGTCAACGAGGTAGCACATTGGGTCTTCATGACCGAGGAAGAGAAAACCAAGGTGTGGGAACGGATCACTGCGGAAGGTTACCCGCGCCGCCAGGGATAGATCGGCTTGCCGTCTCATGCGGCATAACCATACTGCGGGTTCTGGCATTGCCAGCCCGGTGGTCCGAGCCCGCCGCTGCTTGCGTCGGATCGGCATGGCAGATTACGGTGTCTGCGGTAGGGCGCGGCCTGATTTTGTGCGAGATACGGTGTGCGCTGGCTTCTTCGAATGCACTTGGCATCTTGAGCACGCTGTAGCCGCCACCGGTGCCGAGGTTCACAGTGAAACCGCAGCGATAGCTAAACAGATAGCGTAAGGCAGAGATATGCGCATCAGCAACGTCCATGAAATGATACCGTTGCGCTCACGTTGTTCTGGAAGTGGCGCAAAGGTTGTTGCGCCGATTCGCTCATGACCTTGAGGCCGGCGCAATGGCTGACCGCAGCAACGTTATGGGTGGCGAGTAGATGATCCAGTGCCGACCGGTCGTCAATGCCCATCTGCTGAAAAAGCACATCATCCTGTCCGCAGCGCTCGATCCGTCGAATTACTTCTAGGGGCTGCTTGATAGATTGTCGATAGTGACGACGGTGTATTTCTGTATCAAAAGCGCAACACAGGTAGGAGAGCCGATATACTCCGCTGCACCGATTACCAGGATGGTTTTGTTCTGAGTCGTCAAAATGTGTTGAAATCGATCGTTTTTTCGGGTTTTGTGACATATTGTAATGCCAAAACTTGCTGTATATTCCGCCGTGCCGTTAGCCGCCGCGAGCGTGAACTGTATGGTCGGGAACTGTTTTTGCTGCAGGTTTTCATAGGAAAACAGGGGCGGCAATGTAATCGAGGTGATCGTGTGTTGTTTGCAACATTTCCGTGTGGCATATAGTTTATAATGCCGCCCGAAATGTAAAGAATTATAAAAATAATAGTCGGCTCAACTCCCTAGATTGTTGGCAGGACATGAAGATCGATTCAATGGGCGTTGGAGAGTTGTGAAATGAAGTACCGGGGAGTCAGTTTTTCAGTTGCATCTCATGCGGCATGGGCGCCCGGTCTGGATACCGAGGCAGCCTGGCAGGCATGGGCTCGCAACCCATTCACGATTGCGGGCCAAGCCGACGCCGCAGTTTCGTCCATGCCGGCCATGTTGCGTCGACGAGCGGGATTTGTCGGCAAAATGGCCCTTGAAGTCGCCTATTGTTGCCTTGACGGGCAAACTTCTATACCTACCATATTCTGTTCACGTCACGGCGAATGTACGCGCTCGGTGGAGTTGCTGTCGGACCTGGCGCAGGGACTGCCATTGTCCCCGGCCGGTTTCAGCTTGTCGGTACATAATGCTGCCGCTGGCTTGTTTTCAATCGCCCGTCACGACCGGGCCAGCCACTCAGCCTTGGCCGCCGGACATGGTGGGGTCGAGCATGCAGTGATTGAGGCCTGCGGCCTGCTCGCTGACGGTGCGCCTTCAGTACTGCTGGTGGTCTATGACGGCGTATTGCCGGAGGTGTTCCATGCGTTTCAAGACTGCCAGGAGCAGCCGTTTGCCTGGGCATGGCTGATGCAGCCGGCGTCGGGAAATGCTGCTGATACGATCTCGCTGTCCTGGGGGAATTCCGATACGCAGGACGTTGCGGCAACGTCGACTGAGTTGCAACCTGGCGGATTGGAGGTGCTAGCCTTTTATCTGCGGGGCGACCGCGAACTGTTGCATACGGTCGATTCGCGTCGCTGGCGCTGGGAGCGTCATGCTTAATCGCTTGAATCGTCATTGGCGCGTCATTGCTACCGGAGTCAGCTTTGTTGTATTTGCAGTTGGCGGACTGATCCTGCGCGTGTCGGTTTTCCCTGTTTTGAATCTGCTGATCTGGGAGCGACAATTACGCGTGATGGTGGCGCGGCGCGTGATTCGGTTGGTGTTTCGCGCGTTTGTCGGTTTCATGCGCAGGATTGGCGTGTTGAACTACGATATCAGTGGATTGGAGCGGCTGGAACGGCGAGGTTTGCTGATCCTGGCCAACCATCCGACGCTGATTGATACGGTATTCCTGATGGCCTTCGTCAAACGCGCCGATTGCATCGTCAAGGGACGCCTCTGGGACAACCCTTTCACGCGCGGTCCGGTGTGCGCCGCCGGATATATCAGCAACGACGATGATGGCAACGGCTTGCTGGACGACTGCATCACTTCACTGCGGCGCGGCAGCAACCTGATTATTTTCCCCGAAGGTACGCGGACTGCCGGCGACGGCCAGATCAACCTGAAGCGCGGTGCCGCTAACATCGCCGTGCGCAGCATGTCGAATGTGACGCCGGTGGTGATTCGCTGCCTGCCGCCGACGTTGGGCAAGGGCGTCAAATGGTGGCAGGTGCCGCCAGTGATGGCGCATTTCAGCATCGAGGTGAAAGATGATATTGACGTCAGCGGATTTATTGCCGACAGCGGTAGCGAAGTGATGGCGGCGAGGCATTTAACCGCCTATTTGCAGGATTATTTTAGGAAGGAAAGTCAAGTCAATGCAGCAGCTTGAAGAGGAAGTCAAACAGGTCATCATTGATGTCCTGCAGTTGGAAGATATGACGCCGGCGGATATTGTTACCGATGCCCCTTTGTTCGTGGATGGCCTTGGCCTCGACTCGATTGATGCACTTGAACTGGGCGTGGCGATTCAGAAACGCTACGGGATTTCATTATCGGCCGATTCGGCTGAGACACGTAACCATTTTGCTTCGGTACGAACGCTAGCCGCGATGATTGCCAGCAATAGAAAGAAATGACGGTGTGACATGATGTTGACAGCTTCAATGAGCAAGGAACAAATTTATCTGTGGCTGGTGGATGTGCTGCATGACATGTTCGAGATCGACAAAGATAAGGTGACGCCGCAAGCCAACTTGTATACCGATCTGGATATCGACAGCATCGATGCGGTCGACCTGGTGGTCAAGCTCAAGCAGCTGACCGGCAAGCGCCTGCAGCCGGATGTCTTCAAGGCGGTCCGGACAGTGCAGGACGTAGTCGATGCACTGTCCGCGCTGCTGGCGGAAGAAGCCAAGTAAGCGCAAGGGTTATTCTCCAGGATGCAGAATATCAGGCGCTGGCTGCCCACTGTGTTGACCTTGCTCGTCACCTTGCTGTATCCGCTCGCGATCTGGTTCGGACATGGCCGGGTCGAGCCGCGTCTGCTCGCGTTGCTGCTGGTGCTGGCGGCGGCTACTCGCTTGCCGACCTTGAAAATCAACAAGAGCAGCCGCTGGTGGCTGGCTGGCGCGTTATTGCTGGCCGCCGCAGCCATCTGGAACAATGCTTTGCTGCCGCTGAAGCTCTATCCGGTGCTGGTTAATCTTGGCATGCTGGCGGTGTTTTCTTACAGTTTGTATGCGCCGCCATCGGTGATTGAGCGCATGGCGCGCCTGACCGATCCGGCGCTGCCGGCTTACGCGGTAGCGTACACGCGTCGCGTTACCCAAGTATGGTGCGGATTCTTCATCGTCAATGGATTGTTGGCGCTCTATACCGCCGGATGGGCATCGGAAGCGGTTTGGTCGCTGTATAACGGCGTACTGGCCTATCTACTCATGGGCATCTTGTTCATCGGCGAATATCTGGTGCGGATAATCGTCAAGCGTCATCATCGTCAGGCGGACTCCCGGCATGGTTGATACTCGCAATATGCTGACTGCGTTGAGTGCGCTCTCCGAGGGGGATCGCGAGCAGCCATTTGCCTGGCGTGACGGCGAAGTGTTGAACTATCGCTGGCTACTGGCGCAGGTTGCAGCCTGGCGCGACTTGTTGCTGCTCCAGCCTGGATCACGCTTTGCCTTGTATTGCGCCGATAGCGCTATCTTTGCCGCGGCCTTGTTCGGTGCATGGCAGGCCGGCAAAACCGTTTATCTACCCGGGGACATGCTGCCGGCTACCTGTGCCAACCTGAGTGCAGTGGTAGACGGGTATTTGGGTGATTTTCCAGTCGAGTATTTGCCGCTGGCGCCAGCCGCCTGCGCAAGCAACGATGATGTGAGCACAAGCCAGGATTTCAAGGTGTTGTTGCCGGATTTCCCGGGGCTAGTGATTTACACCTCCGGCAGTACCGGCGAGCCACAAGCAGTGCCGAAATGCCTGGCGCAGCTGTCAACCGAAGTCGCCTCACTTGAACAATTATTTGGCGCCAGGATTGGCGCGGCCGAAATTATCGCAACGGTATCGCATCAGCACATCTACGGATTGTTGTTCAAGATATTGTGGCCGTTGACCAGCGGACGTGTCATTCATGCACGGCATCTCGGCTATCTGGAAGAGTTGCCGGCCCAGCTAGGTGAGCGGCAATCGGTCTTGATATCGAGTCCGGCTCATCTGAAACGATTGCCTGCTGGTCCATCTTTATTCTCGTCTATCCGAGCAGTGTTTTCTTCCGGTGGCCCATTGCCGCCGGAAGTGGCAATGGAGGCCGGACGCGTATTGGGTACTGTGCCGGTCGAAGTGTACGGCAGTTCGGAAACCGGCGGTGTTGCCTGGCGTCAGCGCGAGGCGGGGAATGATGACAGCTGGCAGGTGATGCCAGCCGTTACATGGCGCATCGGCGCGGTCGGCAACGTACTGGAAATACGTTCGCCGCATCTTCCTGACATGGACTGGTTTGCCATGGCGGATCAGATTCAGGCGGTTGACGAGCAACGTTTCCAGTTAAAAGGCCGAATCGATCGCATCGTCAAGGTCGAAGAGAAGCGTATTTCCCTGGACGCAATTGAACGGCAGCTCAAGATGCTTGGGGCGGTAACGGATGCTCGCGTCTTGCTGCTCGATGGCGTCGACGATCAGCAACGTCAACGTATCGCCGCCTTCGTCGTGCTCTCTGCCGCCGGTCGGAAAATGTTGGTGGCACAGGGCAAGTTGGCCCTGAATCGACAGTTACGAGATGGCGTAGCCCACGCTGTGGAAGCGATTGCGCTGCCGCGCAGCTGGCGCTACCTGGATGCGCTGCCTGTGAATGCACAAGGCAAGACCACACGCGCCGACCTGCTGGCTTTGCTGGAGCCGCGATCAGCGGCTAGCGAGCCATTGCATGCGCCACCCACCAAGCCGGAGCGGCGGCTATTGGAGCAGGAAGCGGGGCGGGTGCTGCTTGAATTGACTGTGCCGAAAGATTTGCTGTATTTCAATGGCCATTTCGACGGCGCTCCCATTTTGCCCGGCGTCGCGCAGCTTGATTGGGCGATCCACTATGGTCGCGCATACTTCGCCTTGGCGCCGCAATTCCTGGGTGTGCAGGCGCTGAAATTCCAGCGCGTGATCACACCCGGGATGGTGGTGCAGTTGGAATTGATTAACGATACGCAAAAAAATTGTCTGACATTTCGCATTGCATCGGCTGCTGGCCAGCATGCCAGCGGGCGTATCACATTTGGAGTCATTGATGCATCAGCCTGAGTGCACGACCGAGCCCATGCAAAACCAACCGCGTGCCGCGTTCAGGCCATGTGCGGTAATTCCGGTCTACAACCATGAACATGCCATCGGTGCCGTCGTGGCCGCAGTCCTGGCTCGCGATCTGCCTTGCATATTGGTCGACGACGCCAGCTCGACTTCTTGCGCTGCTGTGCTCGACGCGCTGGCGGCCGCGGATCCAGACCGGGTTACCTTGCTGCGGCATGCCGTCAATCGAGGCAAAGGCGGTGCGGTGCTGACCGGCATCCAGTACGCCGCCACGGCGGGCTATACCCATGCGCTGCAGATCGACGCCGATGGTCAGCATTGCACCGATGACATTCCACGTTTTCTGCAACAGGCCGCCGCCAAGCCTAAGAGTCTGATCGCCGGTTGCCCGCAATATGACGATAGCGTGCCATCGGTGCGCCTGTATGCACGTTATTTGACCCATGTTTGGGTGTGGATCAATACTTTGTCGCTGGATATCAAGGATTCCATGTGCGGATTCCGGGTCTATCCGTTGCCTTCGCTGGTGCGTCTGGTGCAACGGACCAAGCTCGGCGAGCGTATGAATTTCGATATTGAAGTGCTTGTGCGCCTGTATTGGGATGGTGTAGCCATCGTCAATCTGCCGACCCGGGTCGCCTATCCGACGGACGGAATTTCACATTTCCGTGCCGGTCTCGATAACCTGCTGATATCGCGCTTGCATGCGACCTTGTTTTTCGGCATGTTATGGCGGGCACCACGGTTGCTTGGGCGCCGTCTGCTGGCACCGCGGGGTGTTCGTTGAGCGCAGGCAAGCTCCATTGGGCGCAGATCAACGAAGCCAGCTTCGTGGTCGGCATGCGGCTGCTGTTCTGGATATACCGGATCGCCGGACGTTGGCCGTTTCGTATTGCCTTGTATCCAGTGCTTGGCTGGTACTTGCTCAGCAAACCGGCGGCGCGGCAGGCGTCGCAGAAGTACCTGCAGCGGTTGCAAGCTTACGATCCGGCGGCAGCGCGCAAAAACCGCATACAGCCAGGCTTACCTGGCGTGTTCCAGCACTTTGGCGCTTTTGCAGAAAACATTCTCGACAAGATGTTGTTGTGGGGCGGCTTGTTCAAGACTGCGGATGTGGTGTCGTACGGTCGCGAGCAGATGCTGGAAAACATCGAGGCACGGCGCGGCGGGCTGCTGATTTGCGCACATTTGGGCAATCTTGAACTATGTCGAGTGCTGTCGCGTCAACGCAGCGCGTTGCGTATTACCGTACTGGTGCACACCAAACATGCGCAGGCGTTCAACCGTCTGCTGGCGCAGCTTGACCCGCAAAGCCAGCTGAATCTGATGCAGGTGACCGAGATGACGCCTGCCACCGCGATGATATTGGCGGAGAAAGTCAGTCGCGGTGAATTTGTCGCCATTGCCGGCGATCGGATTCCGGTGTCGCCATCGCCGCGCGTGGCGCGCGCTTCCTTCCTCGGTGAAACCGCTGCTTTTCCGGTGGGGCCGTATGTGTTGGCCAGCTTGCTGCAGTGTCCTGTCTATCTGTTATTTTCGTTGACCAAGAATGGCCGCTCCGAATGCCATTTCGAATTGTTCCGTGAAGTGGTCCAACTGCCGCGCAAGAACCGCGATCAGATTCTCGATGAACTGGCTGCTGCTTATGCGGCGAGGCTGGAGCACTTTTGCCTGAAGGCTCCGCTGCAATGGTTCAATTTTTATGATTTCTGGCATTTATCTGGATACCAAGATGCATCTCGCTGAATTGAAAGACCCGCCTTCCACTGCTGCATTTGATCGCCGCCGCGCCGTCTGTTTTGACCAGGGCCGACTGACGATTGAAGATATTGTCGATATCGCATCAGGCGCCGCGCAGGTCAAGCTGTCCGAAGAGCCGACTTTCCGCGCTGCCATTACCCGCGGCGCCGATTTTCTCGACCGCCTGCTGCGCGAAGATGGCACCATCTATGGCGTGACCACCGGTTACGGCGATTCCTGTACCGTGACTGTACCGCCGGAACTCATCGCCGAATTGCCGCATCATTTGTACACCTACCACGGCTGCGGCCTGGGGGAATTGTTCACCCCGGCGCAGACGCGCGCCATTCTGGCAGCCCGGCTGGCATCGCTGAGCAAAGGTTATTCCGGCGTCAGTGTCGGCCTGCTGGAGCAGATTGCACGTTTGCTGAAAGAGGATTTGCTGCCGCTGATTCCATCCGAAGGATCGGTCGGCGCCAGCGGCGACCTGACACCGCTGTCCTATCTCGCGGCGGTACTGTGCGGCGAGCGCGAAGTCTGGCGTGACGGCAGCAAGGTGCCGGCTGCCGCAGCCCTGGCCGCAGCCGGCATTACGCCGCTGCGCCTGCGGCCGAAAGAAGGTCTGGCGATCATGAACGGCACCGCGGTGATGACGGCGCTGGCCTGCCTGGCCTATGATCGGGCTCAGTATCTGGTGCAGATCGCAACCAGGATCACGGCGATGGCCAGTTTTGCGTTGGATGGCAACGCCCATCACTTTGATGCCACGCTGTTCTCCGTCAAGCCGCATGGCGGCCAGCAACAGGTTGCGGCCTGGCTGCGCCAGGATTTGCCGGTCGACGATGCGCCACGTAACCAGAAGCGCCTGCAAGACCGCTATTCGATTCGTTGCGCGCCACACGTGATCGGCGTGCTGGCCGACGCCTTGCCTTGGATGCGGCAATCGATTGAAAACGAATTGAACAGCGCCAACGATAATCCGATCATCGATGCCGAGAATGAGCGCGTGCTGCATGGCGGCCACTTCTATGGCGGTCACATTGCATTTGCTATGGATAGCATGAAAAACGCTGTCGCCAACGTTGCCGATCTGCTAGATCGGCAAATGGCGTTGCTGGTCGACAGCCGCTACAACCATGGCTTGCCAGCGAACTTGTCGGGCGCCGAAGGGCCGCGCGCCAGCATCAACCACGGCTTGAAAGCCTTGCAGATCAGTGCTTCGGCCTGGACCGCCGAAGCACTCAAGCAGACCATGCCGGCGTCGGTATTTTCGCGTTCCACCGAGTGCCATAATCAGGACAAGGTCAGCATGGGCACGATTGCCGCTCGCGACTGCATGCGGGTATTGCAGCTGACCGAGCAGGTGGTTGCCGCGCTGCTGATCAGCGTGCGCCAAGGCGTATGGCTACGTTCTCGCGTGGATGGCGCCGCACAGCCGCAACAGAATCTGCAAGACATGATGGAGCAGTTGGGTGCCGATATTGCCGTGATTCAGGAAGACCGCATGCTGGAGCCGGATTTGCGCTTGCTGCTGGAGCGCATCCGCCTCAAACACTGGCAGTTGTACGCGTAACGCCATGAGCACGCTAAAAGACAAACCGCGCAGCCGCTGGTCGGCAGAGGTCGAACTGCAGATTCAGTTCTATGATCTCGATCCGATGGAAATCGTCTGGCACGGCAATTACGTCAAATATCTGGAAGTGGCGCGTTGCGCATTGCTGGAATCGATCAACTACAACTATCCGCAAATGCAGGAATCCGGTTACAGCTGGCCGGTGATCGACCTGCATCTGCGCTATGCGCATCCGGCGACTTTCGGCCAGCACATCAAAGTACGCGCCGACATCATCGAATGGGAAAATCGCCTGAAGATCGAATATGTCATCACCGATATCCACAGCGGCCAGCGGCTAACGCGCGGTACCACCACGCAAGTGGCGGTGGATATGGCGACGCGCGAAATGTGCTTTGCTTCGCCGCCGGTGCTCTTTCAAAAATTGGGAATCGTTGAAACATGAAGCATTTAATCAAAGTGATCAGAACTGCTCGCCGCCTGACCGTGATCGCTCTTCTGGCATGCGCGGGTTTGCCGGCGCACGCCGCAGCGCCGGTCGACAAGATCCAGGCCATGCTGGCGCGGCCGCCTATACTTTGCGGTCGCTTTGACCAGAGCAAGCAACTGGTCGGCATCAAGAAGCCACTGCTTTCCAACGGCCGCTTTTGCGTGGTCAACGGCAAGGGCGTGTTGTGGCGCACCTTGCAGCCTTTCCCGAACACACTTCGCCTGAAGCGCGATGAAATTGTGCAGATGCAGGGCGACCGCGTCGCGATGCGCATGGACGCCAAGCAGGAACCGGTGGTGCGCATGATTAACGGCGTGTTGTTTTCACTGCTGGCGGGCGATCTGAGCCAGCTGGACAAACTGTTTGAACTGGATGGCAGCGTGCAGGGCAATAGCTGGAAGGTGGCGCTGAAGGCGCGTGAACCGGCGTTAGCCAAGGCCATCGGTACGCTGGCGCTGACTGGCGGCGCCTATGTCAAGACCGTGACGATCGATGAGGCCAGCGGCGATCGCACTGAAATTACGTTCTCCGGCCTGCAAAGCGGTCCGACCGCGATGACGGCTGAAGAAGGGGCTGCGCTTGAGTAAATTTGTCTGGCCCAAGCGCATGGCGCTGGTCTGGGCGCTGGTGGTCGGCTTGCTGCTGGCGCACAACGGCTACCTGTGGCTGGTCAAGGGCGTGGTGCCGGATACCGACATCCTGGCCCTGTTGCCGGTCGAACAGCGTGATCCGGTTTTGCAACAGGCGTTCACGCATATGGTCGACGCCGCCCAGCAGCGCCTGATCGTCATGGTCGGCGCCGACGATTGGGATCAAGCCCGAGCTGCTGCGGACAGTTACAGCGCGGTACTGGCCAAACATCCGGAGCTATTACAAAGCAGCGTCAAGCTGAGTGCGCAAAGCCAGCAGGACTGGCTAGCGCCGGCGCAACAGATGCGTCTCGGTTTGCTGACCCCGGCGCAGCAACAGGCTCTGCGCGAACAGCCAGCCAAGTATTGGGCCGACAGCGCATTGCAGCAGTTGTACAGCCCATTCTCCGGTCCCAAGCTGGGCGCATGGCAGGATGATCCATTCGGCCTGTTCAGCGGCTGGGTGCAGGCGCGTGCGCAGGAAACGCCGGTACGCCCGCGCGATGGCTATTTGTTTGTCGAGGAGAAGGGACGTCCCTACATCGTGTTGCTGCTGAACTTGCGCCAGCCGGCCTTCTCGATGGCCACCCAGCAGGCGCTGCTGCCGTTGTTGGAGCAGGCCGCTACGGCGGCTCGCCATACGGTGCCGTCGGTTGAACTGATCCGTGCCGGCGTGGTGCTGCATGCCGGCGCCGGCAGCGCGCAGGCCAGCCGCGAGATGTCGACCATCGGCATCGGCTCGTTACTGGGCATCGTGTTGCTGATGTGGCTGACGTTCCGCTCGCTGCGGCCGATCGCGATGATCGTGCTGTCAATCGGAGTCGGCTGCCTGGCGGCGTTTTCATTGTGCTGGATTATTTTCGGTCAGGTACATCTGCTGACGCTGGTATTTGGCGCCAGCCTGATCGGCGTGGCGCAGGACTATGGCATTTATTTCCTGTGCAGCCGAGTCGCGGCCGACCAGTCGCTCAATTCCCAGCAATTGCTGCGACGCCTGATGCCCGGCCTGACGCTGACGTTGGCAGCGGCGGTGATTGGTTACATTGGGCTGGCGCTGACGCCGTTTCCCGGATTGCGGCAAATGGCGCTGTTTTCGGTGCTCGGCTTGGTGTTCGCCTGGTTGACAGTGATTTTCTGGTTTCCGGCGCTGCTAAAGCCGGCGACGCTGAAAAGCTCCAGCTTTGCCGGTTGGATCGGTCGTACGCGGCGGCATTGGCCGTTGCTAGGTTGGAATCGCGCCAGCCTACTGGCGGCGGTATTGTTTGCTGCCTTCGCATCGATCGGGATTGCGCGCTTGCAGGTCAATGACGATATCCGGTCGTTGCAAACGCCGCCGAAAGAGTTGCTGGCGGAGCAGATCAAGCTCGGCAAGTTGCTCGACGCGCCGACCCCGGTGCAGTTCTACCTGGTACGCGGCGCCAGCGCGGAGCAGGTATTGCAGCGCGAGGAAGCATTGAAGCTGAAACTGGAGCCGCTGGTGGCACGGCACATTATTAGCGGTTATCAGGCGATGTCTAACTGGACTCCATCGCTGCAGGCGCAAAACGCCAACCGCGCGCTGGTCAGCCAGGCATTGCTGGGCGACGATGGGCCGCTGAAGATGTTGGCCGCGCAACTGGGCGAAGATGCCGGTTGGGTAACGCAAATGCGCAATCGCGCACTGGCCGGCGGGAGTGCAGGGCACGAACTGACCCCGGCAGAGTTCTTGAAAAGCGCCGCCAGCGAGCCTTCGCGTCATCTATGGCTGGGCCAGGTGACGGGAGCGCAGGGCAATGTATACGCCAGCATTGTCGCCCTGCGCGGCGTCAACAATTATGCCGATCTGCCGATCCTGAAACGGGCCGCTGACCAGTTGGATGGCGTGCAGTGGGTCGACAAGGTTAGCGAGATATCTTCTGTGCTGGGACATTATCGGCAATACATGGGCTGGGTGTTGCTATGCGCGTATGCGGCGATTTACCTGCTGCTGTTCATGCGCTATCGCCTGGCGGCCTGGCGTGTGCTGGCGTCGCCGGCCCTGGCTACGTTGGCGATACTCGCAGTGCTCGGCTGGAGCGGCCAGCCGCTGCAGTTGTTTCATGTGCTGGCCTTGATGCTGGTCCTCGGCCTGGGCGTCGACTACGGGATTTTCTTGCAGGAGCAGGGAATGCAACGCGATCGCTTTGCCTGGCTGACGGTAGGGTTGTCGGCGGCGAGCGCGTTGCTGTCATTTGGTTTGCTGGCCTTGTCCGGCACACCGCCGCTGCATGCATTTGGATTGACGATGTTGATCGGGATTGCGGTTGTCTGGATGATCGCGCCGTGTTTTAGCCAGGATTCACAACAGGAAGAAGAAAAAAATGCAATTACAAGTTGAACAATGTGATGTGTTGGTGATCGGCGCCGGTCCGGCTGGCGCGGTGGCGGCGGCGTTATTGTTGAAACAGGGTAGGCAAGTGCTGGTGCTTGAGCGCGAACAGTTCCCGCGCTTCAGCATCGGTGAAAGTTTGCTGCCGCAGAGCATGGAATACCTGCAGGAAGCGGGCATGCTGCAAGCGGTGGTCGAAGCCGGGTTCCAGTTCAAGAACGGCGCCGCCTTTGTCCGCGGCGACAGCTACACCGATTTCGATTTCCGCGACAAGCACTCGGCTGGTTGGGGTACCACCTATCAGGTGCAGCGCGCCCATTTCGACCAGGTGCTGGCCAACGAAGCCGAGCGCCAGGGGGCTGAAGTACGTTACCGTCACGCGGTGACGGCGTTCGATCAGGGCGGCGTCAAACCGCGCGTTACTGTGCGCCGTGAAGACGGTACGGAATACGTGGTGGAAGCCGGTTTCGTGCTCGATGCCAGCGGCTTTGGCCGCGTCCTGCCGCGTCTGTTGCAATTGGAAACACCATCGAATTTCCCGGTACGCGGCGCCATCTTTACCCATATCGAAGACGGCATTGCGACGCCGGGTTTCGATCGAAACAAGATCCGCATCACCGTGCATCCTGAACATTGCGATGTCTGGTACTGGCTGATTCCATTTGCCGGCGGCCGTTGCTCAATCGGCGTGGTGGCGGAAACCGCTTTCCTGGAGCAGTTCAAGGGCAGCGAAACCGAACGCTTGCAGACGTTGGTCATGCAGGACCCAGCTTCACGTGAACTGTTGAAAAATGCGCGCTGGGACACGCCGGCGCGGCAGATTGTCGGTTATTCGGCCAACGTCAAGTCGCTCTGGGGGAAGGGCTATGCCTTGCTCGGCAACGCCGGTGAATTCCTCGATCCGGTATTTTCTTCCGGCGTTACCATTGCGGTCAAATCGGCCAGCCTCGCCGCGGCGGCATTGAAGCGCCAGTTTGCCGATGAAGAAGTCGATTGGCAGAGCGAGTATGCGACGCCCTTGAAAAAGGGCGTGGATGCTTTCCGTACCTTTGTCGAATCCTGGTACTCAGGCGGGTTCCAGAAAGTGATTTTCTATGAGCGCCAGCAACCGGAAGTACGGCGCATGATTGCGGCGATCCTGGCCGGTTACGCCTGGGACGAAAGCAATCCCTATGTCAGGGAAAGCAAACGGCGCCTGGCGACGCTGGAGGAAATATGCAGCTAGGTCGATCGGCTCATCGTCGCCTTGGCACGTTGTTGGCCGCGCTGGCGCTGGCCGGCTGTGCTGCTACGCCGTCGGCGCCACCCCCAGCACGCCTGGGCTTGAAACTGGCGCCTGCGACGCTGGGCGCCAGCATCAGCCTGCAGCAGCATCTGACGGTCGAACGCAACGGTCGCACAGATCAACTGGATGCGGCGCTGGAAATCGATCCACAGCAATTCAATATGGTCGGGCTGGCTTTCGGCCAGCGCGTGCTGACCTTGCACTATGATGGCGTTACGCTGCAATCCTGGCGACATCCGATGTTGCCGTCGCAGGTACGTGCCGAAGATGTGCTCGAAGATACGCAATTGACACTGTGGCCGCTCGACGCCATTCGGCAGTCGTTGCCGACCGGCTGGGAAATTCAGCAGCAAGGTTTGCGGCGCACGCTGTCGCTGCAAGGGGAGCCTGTGATGGTGATCGATTATAGTACGGCATTACCGTGGGGCGGCAAGATTGATCTGACCAACTTGCGTTATCACTATCATTTGACGATTGAATCGGTCAGCGATGATGTTGCCGAACCAACCACTGCGCCATAACCATGCTTTATCTTAACCACCTCGGCATGATTTGCCCGCTCGGCGACAACCACGCTGAGATCAGCCGACGCCTTTTTGAAGGCGAGAGCGGTGTCGCCGCAACGGCGCGCTATTCGGCCGACCGGGAGTTGGCCTTGGGCTGTGTCGACGCGATCCTTCCCGGCGTTGATGAATTGCCGCCTGAACAGCGCAGTCGCAACAATCAACTGGCGTTGGCGGCGCTGGCGCAAATTCGCCCGCAAGTCGATGCCGCGATAGAACGCTTTGGCGCGGATCGGGTGGCAGTCGTGCTTGGCACCAGCACGTCCGGCATCGCGCAAAGCGAAGCGGCATTTCGGCATCGTTCCGCGCACGGCCGGTTTCCTGCCGAGTTCAGTTATGGGCAACAAGAGATGGGATCACCTGCAGCGATGCTGGCAGCCGTGCTGGGTATTACCGGCCCAGCCTATGTACATTCCAGCGCCTGCGCCTCCAGCAGCAAGGCCATCGCCAGTGCGGCGCGCCTGATTCGGATGGGCGCGTGCGACGCCGTGCTGACTGGCGGAGTAGATTCCTTGTGCTCCTTTACCGTGGCAGGCTTTGCGGCGCTGGAATCGGTTAGCGCTGCGCGCTGCAATCCATTTAGCGCCAATCGCAACGGCATCAATATCGGCGAGGGCGCAGCCTTGTTTTTGATGAGCAACGAAGCCTCGACCGTGACCTTGCGCGGCTGGGGGGAGTCCTCCGATGGTCACCACATTTCCGCCCCTGATCCAGCGGGAGGCGGTGCGCGTTGCGCCATTGAACAAGCATTGTCACGTGCCGGGATTAGCGCCAAACAGGTGGAGTACATCAATCTGCATGGCACGGCGACCGTGCAAAACGATGCGATGGAAGGCCGCGTCATTGCCGAGTTGTTCGGCGCGCACACTACCCTCAGTTCGACCAAGCCATTTACCGGCCATGCACTGGGAGCCGCCGGGGCAGTGGAAGCCGGCTTGTGCTGGATAGCGATGCAGGACAGTAACCCGGCAGGCCGCCTGCCGCCGCATTTATGGGACGGCGTCCGCGATCCTGGCTTGCCTGACCTGAATCTGATTGCCGCCGGCGACAGCCTGGGACATCCTTTGCGCTGGGCGTTAAGCAATTCGTTCGCATTTGGCGGCGCTAACGCGACTTTGGTGTTGGGGCGGGAATGATGCAGACAAGTTTAGATACGCTGCCGGCTATTCGCGATTTGTTGCCGCATTCCGGCACCATGGTGTTGCTGGATCGAGTGCTTGAAGTCGGCGCCGAGGATCTGTGCGCGGAGGTGGTGATTCGGCCGGACAGCCTGTTTGCCAATGCGGACGGCGTCGGCAGTTGGGTCGGTGTCGAATACATGGCGCAGGCAATTGCCGCCTACGCGGGCTATGCGGCTCGCCTGCGCGGCGAGTCAGTCAAAATCGGCTTCCTGCTTGGCACGCGGCGCTACGAAGCCGCCGCCCCTTGCTTCCCGATTGGCAGCGTATTGCGGGTGCAGGTGCAAAAGATCTTGCAGGCCGACAACGGCATCGGATCCTTCGAATGCCAGATTCATCACGCGCAGAGACAGTTGGCTTGCGCGACTATTACCGTATTTCAGCCGACCGATGCGGCTGGTTTTCTTGAGGGAAGTACTGAATGACCTTGCAATTGAATACTGTCGAAAACACTATTGAAAGCGCGGCCGCAGTGGCAAGGAAGACCATCCTGGTCACAGGTTCCAGCCGCGGCATCGGCAAAGCCATCGCACTGCGGTTGGCGCGCGATGGCTATGACATTGTCTTGCATTGTCACCAGCAACGCGCTGCGGCAGATGCCGTGGCGCAAGCAGTGCGGGATATTGGCGCGCAGGCGCGGGTATTGCAATTCGATATCGGTCAGCGCCAGGCAACCGCAGATGCGCTGCTGGCCGACGTCGAACAGCACGGCTGTTACTACGGCGTGGTGTGCAATGCCGGCGTGGCGCGCGATAATGCTTTTCCGGCGATGCCGGGCGAGGATTGGGATATTGTACTCAAGACCAATCTGGACGGTTTCTACAATGTGCTCAATCCGCTGGTCATGCCGATGGTACAGCGCCGGGCGCCGGGGCGTATCGTGACCATGGCGTCAGTCTCGGGCCTGATCGGCAATCGCGGCCAGGTCAATTACAGCGCTGCCAAGGCCGGCATTATCGGCGCCACCAAGGCGTTGGCAATCGAATTGGCGAAGCGGAACATCACCGTCAATTGCGTTGCGCCCGGCTTGATAGAGACCGACATGATCGACGACGTTCCGCTGGACGAAGCACTCAAGCTGATACCGGCGCGCCGGGTCGGCAAGCCGGACGAAGTGGCCGCTACCGTGGCCTTCTTGATGCATACCGATGCCGCGTACATCACGCGCCAGGTGATCTCGGTCAACGGAGGCATGGCATGACGCGCGTGGTAACACAAGTAACGGAGCGTCGGGTAGCGGTGACCGGCATGGCCGGCATCAGTCCTATCGGCAACGACTGGGCCAGCATCCGCGCGCACCTTGGCAGTTATCGCAACGCCGTGGTGCGCATGCATGAGTGGTCGGATTACGATGGCTTGAATACGCAGTTAGGCGCGCCCGCCGCCGAGTTCACCTTGTCGGATCGCTACAATCGCAAGACCACCCGCAGCATGGGCCGGGTTGCCTTGATGGCGACCCGCGCCAGCGAGCTGGCGCTGATCGACGCCGGCCTGATCGATGATCCGCTGCTGAAAAGCGGCCTCTGCGGCATCGCCTATGGCTCGTCTGCGGGAACGCCATCGGCGATTGGCGACTTTGGCCGCATGATGGAAGAGCGCAGCACGCGCGGCATCAATGCCACCACTTATATCAAGATGATGGCGCATACCGCGCCGGTCAACATCGGCGTGTTCTTCGGTATTACCGGCCGCGTCATCACGACGTCCAGCGCCTGCACCTCAGGCAGCCAGGGCATTGGCTACGCCTACGAAGCGATTCGCAGCGGCCGGCAACGGGTCATGATTGCGGGCGGCGCCGAGGAGTTGTGCGCCACCGAGGCGGCGGTGTTCGATACCCTGTTTGCCACCAGCGTGCGCAACGACGCGCCGGCCATGACGCCAAGCCCGTTTGACCGCAGCCGTGACGGCCTGGTTATCGGTGAAGGGGCGGGAACGCTGATCCTGGAAGACTTCGAGCATGCACGCGCCCGTGGCGCCAGAATTTACGCTGAAATCGTCGGCTTTGGCACCAACAGCGACGGTTGCCACGTCACCCATCCGAATGCGGACACGATGCAGGGCGCGATGACATTGGCGCTCGCCGATGCAGCGCTGCCGGCGTCGGCTATCGGTTATATCAATGCTCACGGCACCGGCACAGAGCAGGGCGATATTGCCGAATCCCACGCAACCGCTGCGGTCTTTGGCCAGCAGACGCCGATCAGCTCACTGAAGAGCTACACCGGCCACACGCTTGGCGCTTGCGGCGCATTGGAGGCCTGGGCCAGTATCGAAATGATGCGTTCCGGCTGGTTTGCGCCGACCATCAATCTGACGCAGCTTGATCCGCTATGCGCCGAGATGGATTACATCGTCGATCAGGGCAGGGAGTTACAATGCGAGTATTTTATGTCGAACAATTTTGCGTTCGGCGGCATTAATACCTCGCTGATCTTCAAGCGGGTGGAGTAACCGGTCTATGCGCTCCGCTGTGCTCTGGTTGGTCGATGCCAATGCCGTATCGGACGCCGATGCGGCAGCTTTGAGTGCTTGTTTAAGCGATGCGGAAATGTCGCGCTACCAGCGGTTTGTGCGGAGGGTCCGACAGCGGGAATTCCTGCTGGGCCGAGTTCTATTGCGGTTCGCCGCTTCACGCGCGGTAGGTATCGCTTTTGACGCGATCGACATCGTCGAGCGTCCGGGCCTGGCGCCATTGTTGCAGTTTCCAATGGCATTCCCTTTGTCCGTCGAGCGCGAATTCGCGTTTAGTCTTTCGCACAGCCGCGGCTGGGTCGCTTGCGCCACCAGCCTCGATACGCCGCTGGGGCTGGATATTGAGGCGTTGGACGCAAGCCGGGATATCGATGCTGTCGGCCTGGCCGCTTTTTCCGCGGGTGAAAGCAGCTGGTTATCCAATCTTCCAGAGGCGGACAAGGTTGCGGCATTCTATGGTTTATGGAGCGACAAGGAAGCGCTGTACAAGCTGATGTCGCACACCGGTGAACGGCCCGAGCTGCCGGAACTGGTGATGGGAAGTGTGCGGCAAACCTCTGGTCCAGGATGGCAAGCGCAGGCTTGCGCGTTACCGGATTTTGCTGTCTCACTGTGTAGTCGGCACCCGCTGGCATCGATCGAGCAGATTCACCTGCAGGCAACCACACCGTCTGCCTGGTCCAGGCAGTTGGGCGATGCCTAGTTGCAGATGTGACCGATAGCCGTATTTACAAATTTGTGAGTCGTTTTGCGTTCGCCGTTGCCCGGGCATGAATCGGCTGCAGCCCGGTTTCGGCAATATCTGCCAGTGAGGCGTTGAACTGTGACACCGCTTCGGCGGAGTTGAGCAAGGTGTCGTGCGCCAACTTGCTTTGGCGGCGTCCTGATTGATGCAGGCTGCTGCTGCCCGCAACCGATATCAGATTTGCCGTACCGCTCAGCATGTGCTGAATGGCCATTACGGCAACTTCCTGATGCAGGCCGAGCATGCGGATCGCCATTGCATGCACGGATTCCGCCGCTGCCTCGATTTTTTCGCGGCTCATCAGATCGAATTCATGTTGGTCACGCTGGCTTGGCGCCGGACCGGCCATTGCCATGCGGGCAGTGCGGTGGCCGATTACCTGGGCCGATGCAGTCATCATTTCTCCGGCCTTGAACATCAGGTCGGTCCAGGCATTCAGTGGATGGGCAGCGCGATTGCCGGTGGTGTTGCGAACTCGATGAGTTTTCATGGTGACTCCTTGATAATCTGACGACAGGTGACATGCATAATTGATGATGACGGTCGTGCAGCAGGGGTGTCATGCCTGTTCGAACTTGCTAACCGAGCTTGCTGATGCTCGCGGGTGTGAGTGAACAATTGTTTGCTTGGCAAATGCATGAATGGCAATTTATCCATACCAGCCAATTCTCCGATTGATAGCGCTAACAATACCCGCTTTTGTTCTAAGTTTGGAGGCTTTTTGCGGCGCTGCAACATAATTTTACAATTCGATGCAACGCGTGGTGGAAAGGCAACTGATTCGTCGGATAATGTGCCTTGCATTTGACGAACCGCATATTTCTGCCTTTCTTGTCTACTGTTATGCCATTGCCAGACTTGCTTCGTTAAAATTCCGGAATCTGCGTAAATCGGTAACATTGCTTCAGGTAAAATCCAAATATGAAAATTTTGATCAGCAACGACGACGGTTATTTGGCGCCCGGCATCATCGCCTTGGCGAATGCCCTTACCCCAATTGCAGAAATCGTTGTTGTGGCGCCTGACAGCAATCGCTCGGGCTCATCCAATTCCTTGACTCTGGACCGGCCTTTGGCTGTGCAACGCGCAGAGAACGGCTTTTATTTTGTGAACGGCACGCCGTCCGACTGCGTGCATATCGCATTGACCGGCTTGCTCAATTTCCGCCCCGATCTGATCGTCTCGGGAATTAACCAGGGACAGAACATGGGGGACGATACGCTCTATTCGGGCACCGTGGCGGCGGCGACGGAGGGATTTCTGTTCGGGATTCCAGCCATCGCGTTCTCTCAACTGGATAAGGGGTGGGAGGAATTGGATAGCGCTGCCCAGGTCGCGCGCGACATTGTCGAGCGGCGCTTCAATCATTTGCCGCAACCCTACCTGCTGAACGTGAATATTCCGAATTTGCCATATGCTCGCTTGAAGCCGGCCTTGGCAACACGCCTGGGCAAGCGGCATGAGTCGGAACCTGTCATCCGGGACAAGGATCCGCACGGCCGCGACATCTATTGGATCGGGCCGCCAGGCGCTGCGCGTGACGCCGGCGACGGCACTGACTTCCATGCGACTGCAAACGGACATGTCTCGATCACCCCTCTGCAAGTGGATTTGACACATGCAGCGCAAATGGCTGCGCTAAGGAAAGACCTGTCATGACCGACAAGGCCAAGCGTTTTCCATTGTCGTTGTCATCGGTAGTCGATAAAAAACGCCACTTGAGCGAGCCAACCGGACGGTGGCGACGCCGCAGACTGCGACCAAGAACGTCGTCTGGGAAAATTCCCGCAATACACCGCGTGGCGTTGCTACGCCGTCAGCACCCCCGCCGAAAGCGACGCCAGCAATCAGCAAGCCGATGGCGCGTCCAAGCGAGACCGCCAGCCACGTTGATCGCTCCAGTTCGATGGTCTCCGATGGCGTGCGCAAAGCCATGGTGGCGCGCGTCGCCAAACAAGGCGTGACCGATGCCAAAGTGCTGGCAGCGATGGAGAGCGTGCCGCGCCATATGTTCATGGAACCTGGCTTGTCGAGCCAAGCGTACATCGATGCGTCTTTACCCATCGGTCATCATCAGACCATTTCGCAGCCATACATCGTGGCGCGCATGATTGAAATCATGCGCGCCAACTCCCAGGGCGGTGTGTTGAACCGGGTGCTGGAAATCGGGACCGGCTGCGGCTACCAGGCGGCTGTGCTGTCCCAGGTTGCAAAAGAGGTTTATTCCATCGAACGCATCAAGCCGCTGCATGAACTTGCAAGAAGCAACTTGCGGCCGCTGCGCATCGCCAACATCCGTTTGCACTACGGAGATGGTATGCTTGGGCTGCCGCAAGCAGCACCTTTCGACGGTATCATCCTGGCTGCAGCCGGCCTTGAAGTGCCGCAGGCGTTATTGGATCAAATGACGATCGGCGGCCGCTTGGTAGCGCCGGTCGGTTCCCGTCATCAAGTACTGCAGCTCATCCAGCGGACAAGTAAATTTGATTGGACCAGCACTACACTGGAAGACTGTCATTTTGTGCCGTTGCGCGCTGGGACGGTCTGAACGATGTTGTAGTGGGCAAGATCAATTGACGAATAATCAGCGACAACGTCGCACATACTAAATGTAATGAGAATGAAGAAAACTCGCTTTATAGTTCTGGGAGTGTTGGTCGGTACGCTTGCCGCATGTACCACTCCGCGTACCCCCGCTCCGGTCGTAGACCGTCGACCGGGCTCCGCCACCGCGACTCCTGGCACCGCATCGGAGACGCCGAAGGCGCCTGAAGGACGTGGTTATTACACCGTGAAGAAAGGCGATACCCTCTACCGGATCGCGCTGGAGTTTGGACAAAGCTATCGCGACATTGTGGCCTGGAACAAGCTGGAAAATGCCAACGATATCAAGGTTGACCAAGTGCTGCGGGTGGCGCCGCCTGATACCGGTTCGGCGCCTGCCGGTGGTGCGCAGGTTGGCAATGTGGCGACCGGTTCGGGTGTAGAGGTAAGGTCATTGAATTCTGCGCCATCGGCGATGCCTACCAACGGCGGCAACAAGAGTGGGCCGCGCGGCGACAAGCGTCCTTATTCGGACAGCGCGCTAGCCGAATTGCAGAAGCCGGACGCTGCGCCGTCGGTAGAAGTGCCTAAGGCGGTCGACAAGACGCCGGCTACTCCGGCGGTGGTCCCGCCAGCCGCTACAGCTGCTGCCGGTGCAGCGGCATCGAGTTCTGCTGGTGACGATGAGGGACGGGTTGACTGGATGTGGCCTGCCGAAGGCAAGCCGACCGGTGGTTTCGATGCCAGCAAGAAGGGCATCGATATTCCCGGCAAGGCTGGCCAGGCGGTGGTCGCGGCAGCCGGCGGCAAAGTGATGTACGCAGGTAGTGGCATTCGTGGATATGGTAATTTGGTTATCATCAAACATACCAGTAGCTTGTTGTCCGCTTACGCGCATAATAAGACCATATTGGTAAAAGAGGGCCAGACGGTCAGCAAGGGCCAGAAAATTGCCGAAATGGGGAATTCGGATAGCGATGCGGTCAAATTGCACTTCGAAATTCGTCAGCAAGGCAAACCTGTCGATCCATCAAAATTCTTACCTAGTCGATAAATGACAAAACGGCCGATAGCTCATCAGGACGAACAGCATGACGTCTCCTCGGAAAATCTTTCCGATGATATGCGTGACGAGGACGATGTTGATGCTGTTGGCGCAGAACCCGATGCCGACGATGACGAGGTTGTCGTCGACGGGGTGGTCGTTGTCGTCGATGGCGTCGAAGAGCTTAAAAAGGTATTGGCTGCGGAGCTGTCGACTGACACCACGCAGCACTACCTGAACCAGATCGGCACCCGGCCGTTGTTGTCCGTGACCGAGGAAGTGCATTTCGCAACGCTTGCCAAGCAAGGCAATTTCGAAGCGCGGCAGAAAATGATCGAGCACAACCTGCGGCTGGTTGTGTCGATCGCCAAGCACTATATCAACCGTGGCGTGGCTTTGCTCGATCTGATCGAGGAGGGCAATCTGGGCCTGATGCGGGCAATCGACAAGTTCGAGCCAGAGCGTGGCTTCCGTTTTTCGACGTATGCGACATGGTGGATCCGCCAGAGCATCGAACGCGCCATCATGAACCAGGCGCGCACCGTGCGGTTGCCGGTACATATGGTGCGTGAATTGAACCAGATCCTGCGCGCGAAATATCATCTGGAGGCGCAGCATCATGACGGCAAGGATGCCAGCGCTGAAGACATTGCCCATCTGGTCGATCGTGCGGTTGAGGATGTACAGGATGTGCTTGCGCTATCGGAACATGCGGCATCGCTGGATGCCCGCTTGACCAGGATCCGCTGGCTAGCCTGATGGATCTACTGCCAAGTGCAACCGAAGAAAACCCGGATTCCCGTGCCGAGCAGCAGGAAATGTCGATCCTGGTACGGGTCTGGCTGGAAAAGCTGACCGACAAGCAGCGCAATGTGATCATGCGTCGTTTCGGTCTGGATAACGATGATCCGTCGACGCTGGAAGAGCTGGCCGCCGAGATCGGCGTCACGCGTGAGCGGGTGCGGCAAATCCAGCAGGAAGCGTTGCTCAAGCTCAAGCGCTTGCTGGGTGCAAAAGGCGTCGGCAAGGACTCTTTCCTTTAGGGGGCGTTTTTAGGGGCCGTTAACCGCAGGTCCAAATCGCTCCACGCCGGAATAATTTGCCGCCTACGTCATTCCGGCACTTCTGAAACCTGATCCGCCGCTGTTTCGGGCGCGCATGGCGCTATAATCTCAGGCTATTTTCTTTCAATCCCAATTCCGCGCCGCGCATGTCGGGCGGTTATCACTGCGTTTAGTTCCTATGCAACAAGATACTATCGATATCAAATCCCTCGACATGGATGCGCGCGGGATCGGCCATCTACAAAATGAAGATGGCACTCAGGGCAAGGTCATTTTTGTCGAGGGTGCCTTGCCTGGCGAGCGGGTCAGTTTCCAGTCTTATCGGAAGAAACCGAAGTGGGAAGCGGCGACCATGACCGCTTTGCATACTGAATCGGTATTGCGGGTCAAGCCGCATTGCGCGGTGTTCGGCATCTGCGGCGGCTGCGCCATGCAGCACCTTGAGTCGACGGCGCAGGTCGCGGTGAAGCAGCGTGTGCTGGAAGACAATTTATGGCATATCGGCAAGGTCAAAGCTGAAACCATGCTGCGTCCGATTTATGGGCCGACCTGGGGCTATCGTTATCGTGCACGCATTTCCGTGCGTAACGTACCGAAAAAAGGCGGGGTGCTGGTCGGTTTTCATGAGCGCAAATCCTCGTTCATCACCGACATGAAAAACTGCGAGATCCTGCCGCCGAACGTATCGGCGATGCTGGTGCCATTGCGGCATTTGATCGGTTCGCTGAGTTTGATCGAACATATTCCGCAGATCGAGTTGGCGGTCGGCGAGGGGCCGCAGGGCAAGATTACCGCGCTTGTATTGCGCATCATGGCGCCGCCGACGGCTGATGATGAGATCAAACTGAAGGCTTTCGCCGATCAATATCAAGTGAACTGGTGGTTTCAGACTGGCGGTCCGGACACGGCGTATCCGTTTTATCCCGAGCAAGCAGAGTTGTATTACACCTTGCCTGAGTTTGGCGTACGGATGCCGTTCAAGCCGACTGATTTCACGCAGGTTAATCACCAGATCAATCGGGTATTGGTGGCGCGCGCGCTGCGTCTGCTGGACGTGCAGCCGGGCGATCGGGTCGCCGACCTGTTTTGCGGCTTGGGCAATTTCACGTTGCCGCTGGCGACGCAGGCTCGCGAGGTAGTGGGAATCGAAGGCAGTCAGGCGCTGATTGACCGTGCCGGCGAAAATGCCGGAGTGAACGGCTTGGCAGGCAAAACCACTTTTTATTGCCGCAACCTGTTCGAAGCGACATCCGAACACCTGGTTGAACTGGGCAAGTTTGATCGCATGCTGATCGATCCGCCGCGCGATGGTGCTGCGGCGGTATGCGATGCGATCGTCGGCTTGGCGGCTCTGGATCGCCCTTTGATGCCGGCCAGGATCGTTTATGTGTCTTGCAATCCGTCGACCCTGGCGCGCGATGCCGGCGCCTTGATTGCCGGCGGTTATCGCTTGAGCCAGGCTGGCGTTGTCAACATGTTCCCGCATACAGCGCACGTTGAGTCGATCGCGGTATTCGATTTGGCCTGATTGTTGACGTAAACTGCAAAAAAGCCGACCTTCTGGTCGGCTTTTTCATGATTGCTGATTGCTGATAGCGGTTTAGTTTCGGTTGCCGCCGAAAATGCCCAGCAGCGACAGCAGGTTGACGAAAATGTTGTAGACATCGAGATACAGACTTAGTGTTGCTGAAATGTAATTCGTCTCGCCGCCATTGATGATGCGCTGCACGTCAAAGATGATGTAGGCTGAGAAAATCGCGATGGCAATGACAGATACTGCTAGGTAAAGCGCCGGGATCTGCAGGAAAACGTTAGCCAGCGACGCCAGCAGCAGTACCACAACGCCGGCAAACAGCCATTTGCCCATACTAGAGAAGTCGCGCTTGCTGACGGTTGCGATACTTGCCATAACGACAAAAACGCTCGCAGTACCACCAAACGCCATCATGATCAGCGTGGCGCCGTTGGAGTAGCCAACTAGCGTATGGCCGATCAGGCGCGACAGCATCAATCCCATGAAAAAGGTAAAGCCGAGCAGGAGCAGAACGCCCCAGCCACTATTTTTGGTCTTTTCGATTGCATAGAAAAAACCAAATGCCACGGCCATGAAGCCGATGAAGCCGATCAAAGGGCTGTTGCGGAAGAAGCTGAAGTCCATCTGAACGCCAAGCCATGCGCCCGCAATGGTCGGCAGCATGGACAATGCCAGCAGCCAATAGGTATTGCGCAGCACCCGGTGCTGCGCGCTCAGTGCGGTGCTACCTGGGCGTAGGTTGGTTGCAAGTTCTGATTCATTGAGGACTCCTTTGAAAATTGCAAAAGTATTAAACTATTGCGATCATAGCATTACTAACGTCATCTGACGGCATGCCTACATCAGACAGCAAAGCGGTAAAGTGGTTCTGTGCAATCTAACTCTTGCGTTTTCCCCAGTTTTGATAATTCTGTATAGGTGTTTCGTGTTAAAATCAAAGGTTGATTGAATTATTAACCAGTCATTTAAATAAGCATTTTAACCCTTTCATTTCATTGGAGTTTTTCAGATGGCAATTGAACGCACCCTGTCGATTATCAAACCAGACGCAGTTGCAAAAAACGTAATCGGTCAAATCTATACCCGTTTTGAAAACGCTGGCCTGAAAATCGTTGCTGCACGCATGACGCACCTGTCCCGTGAAGAAGCTGAAGGTTTCTACGCAGTTCACCGCGAGCGTCCTTTCTTCAAGGATCTGGTTGATTTCATGATCTCCGGCCCAGTCATCATTCAAGCACTGGAAGGCGAAAACGCAGTATTGAAGCACCGCGACCTGATGGGTGCCACCGATCCTAAGAAGGCAGAAAAAGGCACTATCCGCGCCGATTTCGCTGATTCGATCGACGCTAACGCAGTGCACGGTTCGGATGCTGTAGAAACAGCGAAAGTTGAAATCGCTTACTTCTTCCCAGCACTGAAGGCTTAATTGCTGCTGTAATTGATTGTTTTGTTTTAAGTTGAAACTTGTTTGTCGCTTGTTCTGCAAGCTTATGTAGTTGCTTCAAACGTTTTGCTTAATTAATTGGAGGCGGGGAACTTGTGGCGCTTATGTCGCCCTTGGGCTCTGCCTTGCAATTATTTTAAATTGGAAATGCCATGACTGCTCTCATCAACCTGCTGGACCTGGATCCTGCACAACTTACCGCTTATTGCGGGGAGTTGGGTGAGAAGCCGTTCAGAGCAAAACAATTGCTGCGCTGGATTCATCAATTCGGTGCACACGATTTTGACGCGATGACCGATTTGGCCAAGTCATTGCGCGACAAGCTGGCGACCCGTGCGTTTATCGCTGCGCCAGCCGTGATTAGCGATCACACCTCGTCCGACGGTACCCGTAAATGGCTGCTGGATGTCGGGCAGGGCAATGCTGTGGAAACCGTGTTCATTCCAGAAGAGAACCGCGGCACGCTATGCATTTCGACGCAAGCCGGCTGTGCGGTGAACTGCCGCTTCTGTTCCACTGGCAAGCAAGGATTCAGCCGTAACCTGAGCGTCGGCGAAATCATCGGCCAACTGTGGATGGCGGAATTCGAACTGCGCAAGTCGAAAGGCATCGAGCCTGGTCACAAGGGCGAACGCCAGATCACCAACGTGGTGATGATGGGTATGGGCGAGCCGTTGTTGAATTACGAACCGACGGTTACTGCGCTCAAGCTGATGCTCGACGATAATGCGTATGGCCTGTCGCGCCGCCGCGTGACCTTGTCGACCAGCGGTGTGGTGCCGATGATAGACAAGTTGTCGCAGGATTGTGCCGTTGCGATGGCAGTTTCGCTGCACGCTTCGAATGACACCTTGCGCGACGGCTTGGTGCCGCTGAACAAGAAATACCCGCTACGTGAACTGATGGCTGCCTGCAAGCGCTATCTGGAATTCGCGCCGCGTGACTTTATTACTTTTGAATATTGCATGCTGGATGACGTCAACGATACCGATGCGCATGCGCGCGAGTTGATCGCCCTGGTGCAGGGGCACGCAGGCGGACCTGCGGTGCCGTGCAAGTTCAACCTGATTCCATTTAATCCGTTCCCTGAATCCGGTCTGAAGCGCTCCAAGAATCCGCGCATTAAGGCATTTGCGCAGATATTGATGGACGCTGGCATCGTCACCACCGTGCGCAAGACGCGCGGCGACGATATCGATGCCGCGTGCGGCCAGCTTGCTGGCGAGGTACAGGATCGGACGCGAGTGCAGGAGCGCATGCAGAAAATGACCGAATATCAGCAGAAATTCGGGAAGAATTTTGGCCGCATCATCGAGGTGTCTCAGTGATAGAAAAAATCAGTCTAAAGCTTGGATGTTGGAATCGTCGTATCGCGCTGGCGGCAGGCTCTTTGTCATTGTTGGGTAGTTTGAGTGGTTGTGCGAATCAGCCGGTTGGCGCTGACAACGAAACCGGTTCGCGGCGCGAGCTGGCCACCAGTTCGGATCAGACTGAAGCGCAGCGGCGCGCCGGCATTCGTTTGCAATTGGCTGTCGGTTATTTCGGGCAGGGGCAATTGGAAGTGGCGCTTGATGAGATCAAGCAGGCCGTGGCGGCGGATCCGGAGCTAGCCGACGCCTATAGCGTGCGTGGCCTGATCTATATGGACATGGGTGAGAATCGCCTGGCCGATGACAATTTCCAGCGCGCGCTGCGACTATCCCCGAACAATCCGGACTTTGCCAATAACTACGGATGGTTTCTTTGTCAGAACGGTAGAGCCAAGGAATCGATAGTTCATTTCGAAACGGCATTGAAGAGCCGCGCTTACCAGTCGCCGGCAAAGGCGCTGACCAATGCCGGCGTCTGTAGCCTTAAATTCAATGACACGGTGGCGGCTGAGCGTTATCTGTCGCAGGCTTTCCAGTTTGATGCGAGCAATCCTCTGACCAATGCCAATCTGGCGAAATTGGCGTATGACCGCAACGATTATGAGCGCGCGCGGTTCTATATTGGCCTTGTATTGAAAACGGATGTGCAAAACGCGGAAGCGCTTTGGACGGCCATTAAAGTGGAGCGGAAATTGGGTGATACCGCTGCAGAAGCAAGTTTGGTAACCCAGTTGCGCCGTCGCTTTGCCGGCTCCCCGGAGTTTGCCGCCTATCAACGTGGAGCGTTTAATGAGTGAGTCGGAACAGGTGAAGTCGGTGATCGTCGATGAGGCAAATGCGGAAGCCGTTCCTCACGAAGCGATCAGTAATAGTCCGGCGTCACTCGGTGCGCAGCTGGCAAGCAAACGCGAACAGCTTGGTTGGTCGGTCGCAGAGGTGGCAAGCCATCTGAAGCTGGCGCCGCGCCAGATCGATGCGATCGAGGCCGACAATTACGCAGCATTGCCTACCATGGTAATGACGCGCGGTTTTATCCGTTCCTATGCAAAATTGCTGGGGTTGGACGCTACAGTTCTGTTGGCGCAGATTTCGCCAGCGGCTGCGCCTAAGGACATGCCGAGTGTCCGCCACAATCAGCTTTCGACACCTTTTTCAGAATCCCGTTTCAGTTTGATGGGACGTACCAAGTTTGCTTATAAATGGCTGGTAATAGGCGCCGTGCTGCTCTTGCTGCTGGCTGTCGCCATACGGCTGGATCTGTTGCCGATGGTCGAAAATGCGTTGCATGCATCTGCCGAAAGAGCTACTGCGGCAGCGGCATCGAGTGCTGCGGCCAGCGGTCAGGCCAGTGCTGAATTGCCGCTGACTCCTGCATCCGCAGAGGCGCCTGCTGCCCAGACAGCCTCAAGTGCGACATCGACGCCGGCTGCTGATGCAGCGGTTGTGTCTGAGTCGGCTGTCAATGCCGCTGCAGCGACTACGGCGCCGGCTGCAGTTGCCGGCGACAATGGCAATCAGTTGAGTCTGAATTTCAGGCAGGATTCGTGGGTTGAAATCAAGCGTGCCGATAACACGGTGCTGATTTCGCGCCTGGTAAAGGCGGGGGATTCGCAGTCGTTTGACGTGACACAGCCGGTCTCGGTGACTATCGGTAACCTGGCTGGCGTTGATGCTACGCTGCGTGGCGAACCGGTTGATTTGAAGGGCAGTTCGAAGACCAACGTGGCCCGGTTGACACTGAAGTAAGCGTGAACAAGTTGAAGGAGAGCGGCGCATGTCGCACATGAATCTACCGATCGGCTCCGGCCCAAGCGTGCGGCGCGTCAGTCGCAGTGCGGCGGTTAGCTATGGTGAACGCAAGATACTGGTTGGCGGCGGTGCACCTGTTGTAGTGCAGTCGATGACCAATACCGATACTGCCGATGCGATCGGCACCGCGATCCAGATCAAGGACCTGGCGCGCGCCGGTTCAGAGCTGGTGCGCATCACCGTGAATAATCCGGAAGCGGCCGCTGCGGTGCCGGCAATTCGCGAGCAACTCGACAAGATGGGCATTGATGTGCCGCTGGTCGGCGATTTCCATTACAACGGCCATACGCTGTTGAATGATTATCCGGAGTGCGCCCAGGCGCTGTCGAAATACCGCATCAATCCGGGAAATGTCGGCAAGGGCGCCAAGCGCGACACGCAGTTTGCGCAAATGATCGAAATCGCCTGCAAGTATGACAAACCGGTGCGTATCGGCGTTAACTGGGGCAGCCTGGACCAGGCGTTGTTGGCGCGGATCATGGACGAGAATGCCTTGCGCAGCCAACCGTGGCCGGCACAGGCAGTGATGTATGAAGCATTGGTGACTTCTGCCATCGAGAATGCGCAACGTGCCGAGGAGTTGGGGTTGGGCGCCGATCGCATCATCCTGTCCTGCAAGGTTTCCGGTGTTCAGGACCTGATTGCGGTGTATCGCGAACTGGCGCGTCGTTGCGATTATCCGTTGCACCTAGGCCTGACCGAAGCGGGCATGGGCAGCAAGGGCATTGTTGCTTCGACGGCGGCATTGTCGGTGCTGTTGCAGGAGGGAATTGGCGATACGATCCGAATTTCGTTGACGCCTGAACCGGGCGGCGATCGGACCAAGGAAGTCGTCGTCGGGCAAGAGATTTTGCAAACCATGGGTTTGCGCAAGTTCGCGCCGATGGTGATTGCCTGCCCCGGCTGTGGGCGCACCACGTCGACTGTTTTCCAAGACCTGGCGGATAAGATACAGACGTATTTGCGCGACCAGATGCCGGTCTGGAAGAAGGAATATCCAGGCGTTGAAAGCATGAATGTGGCGGTGATGGGGTGCATCGTGAATGGCCCCGGCGAATCCAAACATGCCAATATCGGCATCAGTTTGCCCGGCACCGGCGAATCGCCGGCGGCGCCAGTGTTCATTGATGGCGAGAAGAAGCTGACCTTGCGCGGCGATCGGATTGCCGAAGAATTCCAGGCGGTGGTGCTGGAGTATGTGAAGAGCCATTATGGTCATGCAGTAGCTTGAGCGGATGCGGCCGACCTGGTGTCGGTTGGGTTTCCATCGAAATTAATCACTACCTGTGTATTGAATTGAAGAAGAATGTCTGAAAATAAGAAGGCCGATAAAATCATCGGCGTAAAAGGTATGAACGATGTCCTGCCCGCCGATGCGGCGCTGTGGGAATTGTTCGAGAACACCGTCGAGTCGGTGCTGAAAAGCTACGGCTTTCAAAAGATACGCACGCCAATCGTCGAGCCGACTGCGTTGTTTGCACGCGGCCTGGGTGCTGTCACCGACATCGTCGAAAAGGAAATGTATTCGTTCACTGATTCGATGAACGGCGACAACCTGACCCTGCGTCCGGAAAGTACCGCAGGCGTCGTACGCGCCGCGATCGAACACAACCTGACCTATGATGGCCCCAAGCGGCTCTGGTACAGCGGCCCCATGTTCCGCCACGAGCGTCCGCAGCGCGGGCGCTACCGCCAGTTTCACCAGGTCGGCGCGGAAGCCCTTGGATTTACCGGTCCGGACATCGACGCAGAACTGATCATGATGTGCCAGCGCTTGTGGGATGATCTTGGACTGCAGGACGTGCAACTGCAATTGAACTCGATCGGCGACGCCGAAGAGCGCAATCGCCATCGCGCCGACCTGATCGCGTATTTTGAAAAGCACCAGAATTTGCTCGACACCGACGCGCAACGACGCCTGCACAGCAATCCGCTGCGCATCCTCGACACCAAGAATCCAACCATGCAGGAAATGGTCAACGGCGCGCCGCAACTGCTCGACTACCTGGGTGAGGAATCGCGCGCGCACTTCGAAGGCGTGCAAAAGATACTGAACCATAACAACATCCCGTTCACGATCAACCCGCGCCTGGTGCGCGGCATGGACTATTACAATCGCACCGTGTTCGAGTGGGTCACCGACCAGCTCGGTTCGCAAGGGACGGTATGCGGCGGCGGACGTTACGATCCGCTGGTCGAAATGTTCGGCGGCAAGCCAACGCCGGCCTGCGGTTTTGCGATGGGCGTCGAGCGCTTGTTGGAACTGATGCGCGCTAACGGCGAACAGGCCGTGCGCAACGAATGCGACGTTTATCTGGTGCATCAGGGCGAGGCGGCGCAGCTGCAATCGTTCGTGCTGGCGGAACGTTTGCGCAATGCCGGGCTGGATGTTGTGCTACATTGCGCCTCGGCCAATGCCGGCGGCAGTTTCAAATCGCAGATGAAGCGCGCAGATGCCAGTGGTGCGGCATATGCCATCATCATCGGCGAGGATGAAGTCGCTAACCAGACTGCGACCGTCAAGACCTTGCGGGCCGATGGCGATGGTGGCAACAATGCCGAAAAAGCTAGTGCCGGCAACCAAAGTGTCGTACCGTTCGACGCGGTCAGCGATTATCTGGTCGATCAGATCGTTGGCAACGACGACCATGACCACGGCGATCATCAACATATTCACTATCATCACTAAAATAAAATCATATGGCATTCGATCTCGACGAACAGGAACAACTGGCAACGCTTAAGGATTGGTGGAAGAAATACGGCAACCTGACGACCTGGGTGCTGATTATCGCCCTGGGCGCATACGCAGGCTGGTCCGGCTGGAATTATTACCAGCGCAGCCAGGCCTTGCAGGCGTCGCAACTGTATGACGAATTGCAAAAAGCGGTAACCGCCAAGGACACAGCCAAGGTCCAGCGCGCAGCTGCAGATATCCAGCAGAAATTTGGTCGCACTGCTTATGCCGGCATGGCAGCACTGTCGGCTGCCAAGGTTGCGTTTGACGCCAACGACCTGAACGGCGCCAAAGAGCAATTGCAATGGGCGGTCGATCATGGCGCCGACGAAGACTATCGTGCGCTTGCGCGCGTACGCCTGGCCGGCATTTTGCTGGACCAAAAGGCCTACGATGATGGCTTGAAGGTGTTGGCCGCAGACGTTCCCGCGCCTTTCGCCAGTGCCGTAGCCGATCGTAAAGGCGATATCCTGGTTGCGCAGAACAAGCTCGACGATGCGCGCGTTGCCTATCAGCTGGCGTTGGACAAGATGGATAGTAAAAATCCTGGTCGGCAATTGATTCAATTAAAACTTGATGCGATTGGCGGCGCTCCAGCCAAAGCCGCAGCCTGATAATTCGGAAAAAAGGAAGAATATGCGTATTGCAGTGAAAGTCGTCTTTGCCGGTGCATTGCTGATGTTGGGCGGCTGCTCCTTGTTCGCCGGTAAGAAACCGAGTAATCCTCCTGCGCCGCTGGTTGAATTCACGCAGAGTCTCAAGGTGCGTCAGGCATGGACGCAGTCGATCGGCAGTGCCTCGATTTTCACTTTTTCTCCGGTTGCGGCTGGCGGCAGTGTTTATGCGGCCGCAGCTGATGGTACCGTCGAGCGCCTGGATGCTGCGTCTGGTGCGGTGGCTTGGCGCATCAATGCCGGCATGCACCTGACTGGCGGCGCCGGTAGCGACGGCACTACTGTGGCCGTGGCTGGCGAGAAGGGCGTATTGCTGGCCTTCGATGCGCAAGGCAAGAAACTCTGGCAAGCCCAGGCTTCAAGCGAAATCCTGTCGGCGCCTGCAGTTGGCCAGGGCCTGGTGATCGTGCGTAGCCTCGATAATCGGATTGCTGCTTATGATGCTGCGACCGGTGAACGCCGCTGGGCTGTATTGCGCACATTGCCGTCGCTGACCCTGCGCTCGGCGCCAGGCCTCCTGGTTGTCCCTCAGGCAACTTTCTTGTCGCTGCCAGGTGGGCGCTTGTCGGCACTGAACCTGACTAACGGTGGTCCATGGTGGGAAATGGCGATTGGTGATCCGCGCGGTACGACGGAGCTTGAGCGTATAGCTGATGCTTCCGGTACGCCGGTCATCATTGGGCGTCAGGTCTGCGCCGTCGCCTACCAGGGTCGGATCGGTTGCTTTGACGCTGGCAGTGGCACTGCCCACTGGGTCAAGCCGTTTTCCAGCGATGTCGGTATCGGCGCGGATGACCGCGCGATCTATGCCGCCAATGAGAATGGCGCTGTGAGCGCGTTCGCTTTGGACAGCGGTGCGGTAGTATGGCAAAACAAGCAGCTCGCCAATCGTGTGCTGACAACCCCGGCTGTGCTGGGTAATGCAGTGGCGGTTGGTGACTTTGAGGGATACGTTCATTTCTTGTCCCGTGAAGATGGCGCCCTGATCGGACGTGTTCGTGTGGACAGCAGCGCTGTGCTGCCGAACCCGATCGTTGTGGGTTCCAATGTGATTTTTCAAACCAAAGCAGGAACCTTGATCGCTTTTGCGACAGAGTAACAATTTAATGAAGCCAGTAATTGCACTAGTAGGACGTCCAATGTCGGCAAATCGACGTTATTCAATCGTCTGACGCGTTCCCGTGACGCGTTGGTCGCCGATTTGCCCGGCCTGACTCGCGATCGTCATTATGGCGAAGGGCGGGTTGGCGAACGGCCATTCCTGGTGATTGATACTGGCGGTTTCGAGCCGGTTGCCAAAGACGGCATCATGCACGAGATGGCAAAGCAGACCAAGCAAGCCGTGGCGGAAGCCGATATCGTGATTTTCATCGTTGACGGTCGCCAAGGCTTAACGCCACATGACAAGACCATCACAGACTTCCTGCGCAAGTCGGGTCGCTCGGTGATGCTGGTGGTAAATAAGTCAGAGGGCATGAAGTACACCTCAGTCACAGCCGAGTTCTATGAGCTTGGCATGGGCGACCCGTATGTCATTTCTGCTGCGCATGGCGATGGCGTCGCCGATCTGGTGGAAGAGTCGCTCGACCTGGCGTTCTCCCAACGTCCAGCGGAAGAGGCTGAGCCTGAGGACAAGGATCGTGGCATCAAGATCGCCATTGTCGGTCGGCCGAATGTCGGCAAGTCGACGCTGGTTAACACCTTGCTGGGCGAAGAGCGCGTCATTGCATTCGACATGCCTGGCACCACTCGCGATTCGATTGAAATTCCGTTCGAGCGCGACGGCAAGAAGTATACGTTGATCGATACCGCCGGTATCCGCCGTCGCGGCAAGGTGTTCGAGGCGATCGAGAAGTTTTCGGTAGTCAAGACTTTGCAATCGATTTCCGAGGCCAACGTGGTCTTGCTGCTGCTGGATGCGCAGCAGGATATTTCCGAGCAGGATGCGCATATTGCCGGCTTCGTGCTGGAGACGGGGCGGGCGTTGGTGGTCGGCGTCAACAAGTGGGATGGCTTGACCAGCGACCGTCGCGATGAAATCAAGATGGACATGGATCGCAAGCTGAATTTCCTGTCGTTTGCAAAATTCCATTTCATATCGGCACTGAAATCGACTGGCATCACACCGCTGATGAAGTCGATCGATTCGGCATACGCTGCAGCGATGTCCAATCTGACTACACCGAAGTTGACCCGAGCCCTGATCGAAGCGGTGGAGCATCAGCAGCCGCGCCGCAAGGGATCGATTCGTCCGAAGCTGCGTTATGCCCACCAGGGTGGCATGAATCCGCCCATCGTCGTTATCCACGGCAATGCGCTGGAATCGATCGAAGATAACTATAAGCGTTATCTAGAGAAGCATTTCCGGGAAACTTTTTCGCTGGTTGGGACTCCATTACGCATCGAGTTCAGATCTAGTCGGAACCCTTACGCACGCCAGGAAAAATAATTTTTCCATTGGCAGTAAATGAGAAAATCGTTTACATTCGTTAAACACCCACCGAGTCATTCACTTAGAATCTTATTGGTTCTATAAGCAGTTTGCGTTTGACTTCTAATCACAACAACACAGTGGAGTAGCCATGAGTAATAAAGGGCAATTGTTACAAGACCCGTTTTTGAACGCCTTGCGCAAAGAGCATGTTCCGGTTTCGATCTATCTGGTCAACGGCATCAAGCTTCAAGGCCACATCGAATCCTTCGATCAATACGTCGTTTTACTGCGTAATACCGTTACCCAAATGGTATACAAGCACGCCATCTCAACCGTTGTTCCTGCACGCGCTGTCAATCTGAATCTTGAATCTGAAGCAGAGTAAATATTTGCTGCCGATTGCGGCAGCGCCACGATTGTTCCTATGCGTGCAGCGCTAGTCGGAGTTGACTTCGGCAAAGGCGACTTTGCCGCAAGTCTGGATGAGCTTTCCTTACTGGCCAGCTCGGCTGGTGCTTTGCCCGTTGTCACGATCACCGGCAAGCGCAGCAGCCCCGACGCCGCTCTGTTTGTCGGTTCTGGCAAGGCGCAGGAAATCGCCGATGCGGTGTTCGATGATGAGATCGAAATCGTCATTTTCAATCATGCCTTGTCGCCAGCGCAGCAACGTAATCTTGAGCGTGTTCTCAAGGTTAGAGTTCTCGACCGTACCAGCCTGATACTCGATATCTTTGCCCAAAGAGCCAAAAGCCATGAAGGTAAAGTGCAAGTCGAGCTTGCTCAATTGCAACACTTGGCGACGCGGCTGATACGCGGCTGGACGCACTTGGAACGACAAAAGGGTGGTATCGGCTTGCGTGGTCCTGGTGAAACGCAGCTTGAAACCGACCGCCGTCTGCTGGGTGATCGTGTCAAGGCCTTGCGCGCAAGGCTGGACAAGTTGCATCGGCAGCATGCCACCCAACGGCGCGCGCGCGGCCGTAGTGCAACCATTTCGATTTCGCTGGTCGGCTATACCAATGCCGGCAAATCAACTTTGTTTAATGCGTTGGCGAAAGCTGGCGTCTATGCCGCCGACCAATTGTTCGCGACCCTGGACACCACTTCCAGGCGTGTTTATCTGGGCGAAGCGGGTAGTGTGGTGATTTCCGATACGGTCGGCTTCATCCGTGAATTGCCCCACCAGTTGGTTGCTGCATTTCGGGCAACGCTGGAAGAAACCATTCATGCAGATTTGTTATTGCACGTGGTGGATGCTGCTAGTCCGGCTCGGCTGGAGCAGATCGAACAGGTTAACCTGGTGCTCAAGGAGATCGGCGCCGATCATATTCCGCAGATTCTGGTGTGGAACAAGATTGATGCCGCGGAACTGGCGCCGGGGGTAGAACGTGATGAGTATGATAAATTCAGCGAGTTTTTATTAGCGCGCAAAAAGGCATAGGTCTTGATTTATTGCGTCAGGCAATCGCGGAATTCGTGACGCAAAATCCAGCGCTGCCGGATTATTCGGTTGCGGTTGCGGATGTCGATGAGCAGCACGAAAACAGCATACTAAGCAGGTGTGAAACAGTTCTGAGTCATCGCCCTAACACACGCCTCTAACGAGCATTCCAACCCCTTATTCATTTACTTAAAGATAACGATCGAATGCTTGGTACCTTATTTAAAAAACTTGGTTTGAAATTTTCGTTGAATGATCCGCAATGGGGTCGTAATTCGCAAAATGACAACAAGCAAAATAACGATGGCAAAAAGCCAAATAACGGTCCTCCGGATCTGGACAAGCTCTGGCAAGACTTTAATCAGCGCCTGAGCCGCCTGCTTGGCGGCAAGAGTGGCGGTGGCGGCGATTCGGGCGGTGGCGGCTTCAATCCGGACATGAAGGGCGCCGGTGTCGGCGTCGGTGCGATTGCCGTGGTGGCGTTCCTGCTGTGGCTGGCCAGTGGTTTCTTTACCGTACAGGAAGGCCAGACCGGCGTTGTCATGACGTTCGGTAAATATAGTCATTCGACTACCCCGGGTTTCAACTGGCGCTGGCCTTATCCGATCCAAAGCCATGAAATCGTCAATGTTTCGCAAGTGCGGACGGTCGAGGTCGGTTATCGCGCCAATGCCAAGAACAAGCAGCCGAAGGAAGCCCTGATGCTGACCGATGATGAAAACATCATCGACATCCAGTTTGCCGTGCAGTACACGCTGAAGAGCGCTTCCGACTGGATTTTCAATATCCGTGATCCGGAAGAGACGGTGCGCCAGGTGGCAGAAACTTCGATTCGCGAAATCGTCGGCAAGAACAAGATGGATTTCGTGCTGTATGAGGGGCGTGAGAAGGTGGCGCAGGATACCAGCCAGTTGATGCAGCAGATTCTGGATCGCTACAAGGCCGGTGTGCAGATTACCAATGTCACGATGCAAGGCGTGCAACCGCCTGAGCAGGTCCAGGCCGCGTTTGACGATGCAGTCAAGGCCGGGCAGGACCGTGAAAGGCAAAAGAATGAAGGTCAGGCTTATGCCAACGATGTGATTCCGAAGGCACGCGGTGCTGCTTCGCGTTTGCTGCAGGAAGCTGAGGCTTACAGTGCGCGCGTGACGGCCAACGCCGAAGGTGACGCTTCACGCTTCAAGCAGGTCCTGACTGAGTATCAGAAGGCGCCGGCGGTCACGCGCGATCGTATGTATCTGGATACCATGCAACAGATTTTTGCTAACACGACAAAAGTAATGGTTGATGCTAAAAACGGGAACAATTTATTGTATTTGCCATTGGATAAGCTGATCGCACAATCGGCCGCCAGCGCAACATCGAGCAGTAATGCTACTGTCGGCACTGCGCCAGCAATTGCTGCGACGCCGGCCTTGAAAGATACTGTGACGCCTACGGAATCGCGGGCGCAAGCCGACGATCGTTCGCGCGATAGCCGCGACTCTCGTGATCGGGAGGGCCGATAATGAATCGTCTTATCGTAGCTGTCATAAGCGCATTCATCGCCCTGGTGATCTTGTCGTCGACGATTTTTGTCGTTAATCAGCGCCAGTACGCCATTTTGTTCGCCTTCGGCGAGGTCAAGCAGGTGATCAGCGAGCCGGGCCTGCATTTCAAGCTGCCGCCGCCGTTCCAGAATGTATTGTTTTTGGATAAGCGCATATTGACCATCGATTCGCCGGATACCGATCGTTTCATTACGGCCGAGAAAATGAATATCCTGATCGATGCGTTCGTCAAGTGGCGCATCACCGATCCGAAGCTGTATTTCGTCAGTTTCGGCGGCGATGAGAAGCGCGCTCAGGATCGCATGTCACAAATCGTCAAGGCGGCATTAAACGATGAAATCACCAAACGCACGGTACGTGAAGTGATTTCTGGCCAGCGCGGCAAGGTGATGGATTCGATTCGTCAAAAGGTGCAAGACGAATCCAAGCAGATCGGCGTCGACATTATCGATGTGCGCTTGAAGCGGGTGGATTATGTCGACCAGATCAATGCATCGGTTTATGATCGGATGAAATCCGAGCGTCTGCGCGTGGCGAATGAATTGCGCTCGACGGGGTCGGCTGAATCGGAAAAGATTCGTGCAGATGCCGACAAGCAACGTACCGTGATCCTGGCGGAAGCCTATCGTGATGCGGAAAAGATGCGCGGTGAAGGCGATGCCAAGGCATCGCAGATCTATGCCCAGGCATTCGGACAAAATCCGGAGTTCTACAAGTTTTATCGTAGCCTTGAGGCCTATCGCGCCAGCTTCAAGACCCGTCAAGATCTGATGGTGATTGATCCGAATTCGGAATTCTTCAAGTATTTCCGGAGTCCGGCTGGTGGAACTGCAGGCCCTGCCAAAAAATAAATAAGCCGCTTTAATCGACAGCGGTAAAAAGCTGCACGGGAATGGCGCCTTCGCTTGAGGCGCCATTCCTTATTTTCGAGGCCTTACTGTTTGGCTTTCCAAATACATGTGCCGGTAATTGTTAATGATGTTGTTCCGGCAAGAATTGAGATTTCAGTTCTTGCGGAAAGATTTTTTTTCTAAGATTCATTTTCCCTATGCCAAATTGGCTTCTCCCTGAAAATATTGCTGATGTCTTGCCGTCCGAAGCCCGCAAGATTGAAGATTTGCGTCGACTGATACTGGATAATTTTCGCTTGTACGGCTATGAACTGGTCATGCCGCCGATGCTGGAATACCTGGAATCGCTGCTGGCGGGCGCTGGCCAGGATACGGATTTGCGGACCTTCAAGCTGGTTGATCAGTTGTCCGGCCGCACGCTCGGGATTCGTGCCGACATGACAACCCAGGTGGCGCGTATCGACGCCCATTTGCTCAATCGCGAATCGGTCACCCGCCTATGCTATGTCGGCAGTGTGTTGCATACTCGTCAATCCGGGTTGCACGCCACCCGCGAGCCGTTGCAGATCGGCGCTGAAATCTACGGTCACCTTGGTCTGGAAGCCGATGCCGAAATCCAGGAACTTGCACTGGCGACATTGGCCCTGGCCGGGATCACTCAGGTACGCCTGGATCTTTGCCATGTCGGCATCTTGCGCACCATTATTGCGGGCGACGAAGCTGCCAAGGTGAATGAGGCTGAGCTGGTGGCGTTGCTGGAAGCCAAGGATTTGCCTGGCCTACGTACCATCAGCATCGCTTACAAGCCGGAAACCCGTGCTGCATTGTTGGCGCTGCCGGGTTTATATGGCGATGCCAGTGTCCTCAAGCAGGCGCGCCAGGTATTGCCGGCGCTGCCGGCCATCGCCAAGGCGCTGGATGAGCTGGAAACCCTAGCCGAAGCGGCGGGGAAAGATTGCGTGACGGTCGATTTAGCCGATTTACGCGGGTATCATTACGAAAGTGGTTTGATTTTCGCGGCGTACGTGCCAGGGTTGCCGAATGCGCTGGCGCGCGGCGGGCGCTACGATGTGGGCGCCGCGTTTGGACGTTCGCGTCCGGCGACAGGTTTTTCTATGGATTTGCGGGAGCTGGCAAGACTGATTCCCGTAGCGGTACGCAAGCGTGCGATTCATGCTCCTTGGGGAGTGGAAGCAGGTTTGAAGGAAAAGATCGTTGAATTGCGCAAGGCTGGGGAAGTTGTGATCCAGAGTCTGCCCGGCCATGAAAACGATCAAGACGAGTTCGATTGCGACCGCGCGGTCGTGCTCGAAAATGGAAACTGGATTATCAAAAATTTGGACTAAGTGATGTTACAGAAAAGCACCGCAAAAAACGTCGTTGTGATTGGCACCCAATGGGGCGACGAAGGAAAAGGCAAGATCGTTGATTGGTTGACCGATCACGCACAGGCAGTTGTGCGTTTTCAGGGTGGCCATAACGCTGGCCACACATTGGTCATCGGCGGTCACAAGACAGCGTTGCAGTTGATCCCGTCCGGCATCATGCGCCCGGGCGTCGCCTGCTATATCGGTAACGGCGTAGTCTTGTCGGTACCCGACCTGCTGCGCGAGATCGACAAGCTGCAGGCAGCCGGTGTCGAAGTCGCCTCGCGCCTGAAGATCTCTGAAGCTTGCCCGATCATCCTGCCATACCACACCGCACTCGATGCGGCGCGCGAAGCGGCACGCGGCGATGCCAAGATCGGCACCACCGGCAAGGGTATCGGCCCAGCCTATGAAGACAAGGTCGCCCGTCGCGCTATCCGCGTAGCTGACCTTCTCAATGAAGAGCGTTTCGCGGAAAAGCTGAAGGCTAATCTCGAATATCATAATTTTGTTCTCACCAATTACCTGAAGGCACCGGCCGTCGATTATCAAAAGACGCTGGATGATGCGCTGGCAACTGTCGAGCGCCTGCGCCCGATGGTGGCCGATGTGTCGAGCGACCTGTACGCGGCTTACAATGGTGGCGCCAGTCTGTTGTTCGAGGGCGCACAAGGCAGTTTGCTGGATGTTGATCACGGCACTTACCCGTTCGTCACATCGAGCAATTGCGTAGCCGGCAATGCCGCTGCCGGTAGCGGCGTCGGTCCGAACATGTTGCATTACATCCTGGGTATCACCAAGGCTTACACCACGCGTGTCGGTTCCGGTCCATTCCCTTCCGAACTGCCGACCGATCAAGGCGTCGGCAAGCATCTGGCCAGCGTTGGCCACGAATTTGGCACAGTGACCGGCCGCGCCCGTCGTTGTGGCTGGTTCGATGCTGCCTTGCTGAAGCGTTCGGTGCAGATCAACGGCGTGTCGGGTATGTGCCTGACCAAGCTGGATGTGCTGGACGGCCTGGAAACATTGAAGCTGTGCACCGGCTATACGCTCAACGGCAAGACCGTGGATATTTTCCCGGTCGGCGCCGAAGAAGCAGCGCTGTGCCAGCCTATCTATGAAGAAATGCCTGGCTGGAGCGAGTCCACGGTTGGCGCCAAATCCATGGATGCCTTGCCGGCCACAGCCCGTGCTTACATCAAACGTATCGAAGAATTGGTAGGCGTGCCTATCGATATGGTATCGACCGGTCCTGACCGTGAGGAAACCATCGTTTTACGCCACCCATTTAAATAAAAACAATATGAATAAATCTGATGACAAGCACCTGTGGGTGTCGTGGGATGAATATCATCGCATCATTGAAAAACTGGTCCTGAACGTCCATGCTTCCGGCTGGCAGTTTGACCAGGTGCTGTGCCTGGCGCGTGGCGGTTTGCGTCCAGGGGACGTGTTTTCGCGCATTTTTGATGTGCCGCTGGCGATCCTGTCGACCAGTTCCTACCGTGAAGAGGCTGGTACGGTGCGCAGTGAGCTCGATATCGGCAAGCACATCACGATGAGTCGCGGCGCTTTGTCGGGGCGCGTGCTGGTGGTGGACGATCTGGTCGATTCGGGTGTTACCCTGGATAAGGTCCTGCATCACCTGAAGGAGAACTACGCTCCGGTGACAGAAGTGAAGTCTGCAGTGATCTGGTGGAAGGCCTGCTCCTCGTTGAAGCCGGATTATTATGTCGATTACCTGCCGACCAATCCGTGGATCCATCAGCCTTTCGAAGAGTACGACAGCCTGCGTCCGCATCAGCTGGAAGCCTGGAGCAAAAAGGGTGTATCGCGTTGATGTGCGCTGATTTGTTGTAGTGCCTGTATTGCATTGATAAAAACCTCGTTGAGCAATCAACGGGGTTTTTTGTTTATGGGTTCTGGTTTTCGCATGATTGCGAGGCCCATCGATAGTTCGTTTATGCAAAAAATATTCCACAAAAAAAATAAACGAAAAAATGTTTCTATTTACAGAAAACATGCATACAATGATCTGCAGTGGCAATCAGAACACGATAAACGGAGAACAGACATGATTGATGTAGCAGTATTCGGCGCCGGTCGTATCGGCAAGATTCATGCGGGAAACCTGGTGCTGCAAGTCGGCGCCAACCTGAAATATGTTAGCGATGTCAACATGCAGGCAGCACAGGAACTGGCGGCGCAGCATGGCGCACAGGTGGCCGATATTGATCGGGCTCTGGCTGACTCCAGCGTCGGTGCGGTATTGATTGCATCGAGTACGGATACCCATGCGGATCTGATCTTACGGGCTGCTGCTGCAGGCAAGGCAATTTTTTGTGAGAAACCGGTTGACCTGACGCTGGAGCGCGCCAAGGCCTGTGCTCAGGCGGTCAAGGCCGCTGGTGTGACGTGCATGATCGGCTTCCAGCGCCGTTTCGATCCGACTTTCGCTGCACTCAAGGAGCGCCTGGCTGCTGGCGAAATCGGCGATCCGGAAATGCTGGTGGTCACCAGCCGTGATCCGGGCGCGCCGCCGGTATCCTACATCAAGAGTTCTGGCGGTATTTTCAAGGACATGCTGATCCATGATTTCGATATCTTTCGTTGGATACTGGAAGATGAAGCGGTGAGCATTTCCGCGACCGGGAGCTGCTTGACCGATCCGGCGATTGCCGAAGCAGGTGACATTGATTGCGCCGCCGTCACCATCCGCAGCCGCTGCGGACGTTTATGCCAGATCAATACCAGCCGCCGCGCTGCCTACGGTTACGACCAGCGCTTTGAAGTGCTGGGCAGCAAAGGGATGCTGCAGGCCGGAAACCACAAACCCACCGAAGTGACAGCGTCAACCGGCAGCAGTGTCAGCCATGATCTGCCTGAACACTTCTTCCTGGAACGCTATCGCGCTGCCTATGCACGCGAGATCGCCCATTTCTTCGACGCGGTGGTCAACAAGGTTGCGGTGCGCACTACGATTGAAGACGGCGTCAAGGCGCTGGAACTGGCCGAAGCGGCGACGTTGTCGTGGCGTGAAAACCGTACCATCGAGTTGGCAAAATGAGTTATTCGTCAACCCATGCGCCGACGCTGAGAGTCGGCATTGTCGGACTTGGCAGGTTGGGGCGGCGCCATGCGGAAAACCTGATGACGCGGGTTGCCGGAGCGACGCTGGTGGCCGCTTGCAGCCCGCTGCCGGCAGAGCTCGAATGGGCGCGCGATACGTTGCAGGTGCCGCATCTGTATGCCGATTACGAGGCCTTGCTGGCGCATGACGGACTGGATGCCGTATTCCTGGTGACGCCTACCTCGCTGCATCCGCAGCAGATCATTCAGGCCCTGCAGGCCGGCAAGCATGTGTTTTGCGAAAAGCCGCTGTCGCTGGACCTGGAGGATTGCCGTCGGGTGAGCGCCGAAGCCGCGCGTCATCCGCAATTGAAAGTGATGATCGGCTTTGTGCGGCGCTTCGATGCCAGCTATCGGGATGCTTACAACAAGATCCAGCAGGGTGCGATAGGCTCGCCGTTCATGGTGTATTCGCAAACGTGCGATCAGTACGATCCCGATGGTTTCTTCGTCAAATTTGCGGCGACCAGCGGCGGCATTTTCCTCGATTGCAGCGTGCACGATATCGACCTGGCGCGCTGGTTGCTGGGCAATCCGCAAGCGGTCAGGGTCTATGCCAGCGGCACTACCGCCATCCATCAGGATCTGCAGCAATTCCGGGATGTCGACAACGGCGTTGCCATCTGTGAATTCGACAACGGCCGCATCGCAACCTTTTACGCATCGCGCACCATGCCGCACGGACATGACACGATGACGGAAATTACCGGTACCGCGGGCGTTTGACCGTGGGCAGCAACCCGCGCCGCAACCGCGTGGAAATCGCCGATGCGCATGGTGTGCGCAACGAGTGCCTGCCCAGTTTCTTTGAGCGATTTGAAGATGCTTTCCTGACGGAGGTCAGTGTTTTTGTCGACGCAATACGTCGGGAACAGAAGCTGGAGTTGACCCTGGATGATGCCACGGAGGCAACGCGGATCGGCATTGCCTTGCGTGAATCGCTGCTGTCCAAACAACCGGTGTTGTTGTAACAGTAAGGCCGGCGGCCATCGAAGCATGGCGGCGCCGGCCTCTGTTCTTCCGCAAGAAAACCGATGGCGATGCTATCTCTATTACAAGCTAGCCTTGCCTATTCATCATAACCATCCATCGGTGTGGTTTCTTCGACATTCAATTCCAGCCGATATGCCAGCGCAATGAACAGCGCTTGGCACAGGCACATCGCATTGGTTAGCGAACGGAATGCGAATGCGCTGCCTTCCTTGACTGTCAATAGTACCGATGCGTGTCGCGCCAATGGGCTGAGCTGGCTGTCGGTGATGACCAGCGATTTCGCCTGGTGATGATGCGCCAGTCTGACGCAAGCCTGGGTTTCCTTGCCGTAGGGCGTGAAGCTGATGGCAATCACCACGTCATTCTTGCCGATGCTGCGGATCTGTTCGCGAATCATGCCGCCCAGGCCGGACAGATGATGCACCCGTTTGTTCGTGTGCTGTAGCGCATAGACGATGTAGCTGGCGATAGGGAAGGAGCGGCGCACACCGATCACGTAGATGTTTTCCGCCTTCTGCAACAGTTTGACCGCGGCTTCAAACTGGACATCGTCCATACCGCTCAATAATTCATCGAGGCCACTGCGGCTGGCATCGATGAATTCGCGCGCCATGGCCCCGCTGGTGAGCGATGTTTGCTTGGCATCGATCAGTTTGCGTATGCGCTGCTGGTAGTTTTGCGACGGGATTGCCTGGGCGGTATAGGCATCGCGGAAAACCGCCTGCATTTCACTGAAGCCGCTGAAGCCGAACTGCTTGGCAAAGCGCACGATGGCGGAAGGCTGCACATTGCAAGTTTCGGCAATGTCGCTGATCCGCACCAGCATCAGGCTGCCACGGTGCTGTTCGATGTACTTGGCGATGATCTTCAACTGGCGCGAAAGCGTGGCGTATTGTTCGGCGATTTGCAGCATCAACTGATCGACAGTCGGTGTATCTGCCATGGCATTCTTTCCTATATGAATCGTATGGCAATTATAAAGACATTTTTAAAGATGAAAATAAAATTCTAAATTAAAATTAATTGAAAAAAACGTTGCATGTTGAGTGCGCTTGTTCTATTGTTGAGTACCGATGACGCTTTCGGTGCTGGGCGATCAGCCTAAACGGCAGTGGATAAAACAACAACGGAGATAACTATGCAACGACTCAGAAGCAAGGGCCGGGGACATTCCCTGATCAAGGCCTTGATGGTGGCAACACTGGCGATGACTTTTGGTGCAATGAATACAAGCTATGCCGCGAATGAAAAATTTGTTCTGATCAGCCACGCACCGGATTCCGATTCCTGGTGGAATACCATCAAAAACGCCATCAAGCAGGCCGGCGAGGACTTCAACGTGACAGTCGATTACCGCAATCCCCCGAATGGCGACCTGGCCGATATGTCGCGCCTGATCGAGCAAGCTGCGGCGCGTCATTATGATGGCGTGATTGCCAGTATCGCCGATTTCAGCGTGCTGAAAAAAGCCATGGAAAACGTCACCGCAAAAAAAATCCCGCTGGTTACGATCAATTCCGGCACCCAAAAGCAAAGTGAAGAACTCGGCGCGATCATGCACGTAGGTCAGCCGGAATACGATGCAGGCCATGGCGCAGGCGAAAAGGCCAAGGCGGCCGGCATCAAGTCTTTCCTGTGCGTCAACCATTATGCAACCAACCCGTCTTCGTTCGAGCGCTGCCGCGGCTTTGCCGATGCGATCGGCGTCGATTACAAGAAATCGACGCTTGACGCCGGTCAGGACCCAACTGGTATCGAGAGCAAAGTAAGTGCGTATCTGCGCAACAACCCCGGTACCCAGGCGGTATTGGCACTCGGCCCTGATTCGGCCTCGCCAAGCTTGCGAGCACTGCAGAAGATGGGCTTGAAGGGCAAGATGTGGTTCGCCACCTTCGATCTATCGGAGGAAGTCGCCAAGGGTATCAAGGATGGTTCGGTGCAGTTTGCGATCGATCAGCAACCCTACCTGCAAGGCTATATTCCGGTTGCCGTCCTGGCAATCATGACGCAAGACAAGATCACCGATGTCGCCGCCATCCAGGCCAAGCTCAAGGCCAATCCGAAGTTCCAGGCACGGCTGGCTGAATACGGTCTGGCGCCAATTTATGGTCCGCGCCACATCAGCTCCGGTCCGGGCTACATTACCAAGGACAATCTCGATAAAGTGTTGAAGTACGCTGGCCAATATCGCTGATCCTCACCTGTCCATATAAAAGCTTATACAAACGCATGATGCGGTTGCCCGCAACAACGGGGCGGGCAACCGATGAATTGAATCAAGGGGACGAATCGCCCGGGCGCTAGCTTGCCCGCAGCGTTCCACCAGGCCCGCAATAAGTCGCCAGTTTGACGTTTGATCCGATCGCTGGCCAATACAAGCAGGAGATACAGTCATGAATTCAAGCAGTGCGCACGCTGACAAGCTAAGTGCCGACAGCAGCAGCCCAGCGCAGCAGAATAGCGCTTCGAAAGACGAGCGGGTACGCAAGGAAGGCTCTCTGAAACGCTTCCTGGGACGTCCGGAGTTTGCCTCGCTGGCGGGAGCGATTCTGGTATTTATCGTATTTGGCATCGCCGCCGGCGATTCCGGCATGTTCAACCTGGATGGCGTGGTCAACTGGATGCAGGTGGCGGCGTATCTGGGCCTGATCTCGATCGGCGCTTGCGTATTGATGATTGCCGGCGAGTTCGATTTGTCGATCGGCTCGATGATTGGCTTTGCCGGCATGATGGTGGCGATCCCGACCGTTTATTTCCACTGGCCGTTCTGGCTGGCGGTGATTTTTGCCTTCGCCGGTTCGATGGCGCTGGGCTACCTCAACGGCTATCTGGTGGTGAAAACCCGGCTGCCGTCGTTCATTGTCACGCTGGCCTTCATGTTCATCCTGCGCGGCTTGACACTGGCGCTGTCGATCATGTTTGCCGACCGTACCATCGTCAGCGGTGTCGGCGAATTTGCCGCACATGACTGGCTCGGCAGCTGGCTGTTCACCGGCAATCTCGGTAGCGGACTGTTCCAGTGGATGGCCAGCCACGGCTGGATTGCTACGGTAGACGGCGGCAAGCCGCTGGTCGCAGGGATTCCCAAGGTCATCGTCTGGTGGGCGGTGCTGGCGCTGGGGGCGAGTTTTGTGCTGGCGCGGACCCGTTTTGGCAACTGGATTTTCGCAGTCGGCGGTGACGCCAATGCGGCCAAGAATGTCGGTGTGCCGGTCAAGCGCGTCAAAACTTCGTTGTTTGTGTTCACCGCATTTTGCGCCTGTTTGTTTGCCGTGCTGCAGGTGGCTGACGTAGGCTCGGCTGCTGCTGATCGCGGCTTGCAGAAGGAATTCGAGGCGATCATCGCCGCAGTGATCGGCGGCGCCTTGCTGACCGGCGGCTACGGCTCGGTGATCGGTGCTTGTTTCGGGGCGTTGATTTTCGGCGTGGTGCAGATCGGCATCACCTACACCAACCTGAATTCCGACTGGTTCCGCGTGTTTCTTGGCGTGATGCTGCTGGTGGCGGTCCTGTTCAACAACTATGTCCGTCGCCGCGTGACGGAGGCGAGGTAATCATGAGTGACACTATTCTGGCATTGGAAAACGTCAGCAAGTACTTCGGTTCGGTGATTGCGTTGCAGAACGTCACGCTACGCCTGAGAAAGGGCGAAGTGCATTGCCTGCTGGGCGATAACGGCGCCGGCAAATCGACCTTGATCAAGACGCTGGCCGGGGTGCATAAACCCTCTGAAGGGCAATACCTGGTTGACGGCAAACCGGTTTCGTTCAATTCTCCGAAGGAGGCGTTGGACGTCGGTGTGGCGACCGTCTATCAGGATCTGGCGCTGGTGCCGTTGCTGTCGGTGGCGCGCAACTTCTTCATGGGCCGTGAGCCGACCAAGAAGGTGTTTGGCATCACGGTGATGGATATTAACTATGCTGCCGAGACAGCGCGCGCCAAACTGGCGGAGATGGGCATCATGGTGCGCGATCCGCATCACGCGATCGGCACCATGTCCGGCGGCGAGAAGCAGTGCCTGGCGATTGCCCGTGCAATCCACTTCGGCGCCCGTGTCCTGATTCTTGACGAGCCAACCGCAGCGCTTGGCGTCAAGCAGTCGTTCAACGTACTGAAGCTGATCTACAAGGCGCGCGAACGCGGCATTTCAGTGATTTTCATTACGCACAATGTGCATCATGCCTACCCGATCGGCGATTCCTTTACCTTACTGAATCGCGGCAAATCGATGGGCACCTTCACCAAGGACAATGTCACCAAGGATGAAGTGCTGGACATGATGGCGGGCGGCGCGGAAATGCAGACGCTGATGAATCAGTTGGAAGGCATACAGGTTTAGGCCAGGTAAAAGGACGCACTCATGCTACACACTAATCAAAATTTTGCATCGGGCCGCAAGCTGGATGTCGTTTGCATCGGCCGCCTGGCGGTGGATCTGTACGCACAGCAGGTCGGCGCACCGCTGGCCGATGTCACCAGCTTTGCCAAGTATCTGGGCGGGTCGTCAGCCAATATCGCATTCGGCTGTGCCCGATTGGGCTTGAAGTCGGCGATGCTGGCCAGGGTTGGCAACGAACATAACGGCCAATTCCTGACTGCCGCTTTGGCAGATGAAGGCTGCGACGTCAGCCATATCAAGATTGATCCGGAACGACTGACCGCGCTGGTGATGCTGGGTCTGAAGGACAAGGATACATTCCCGCTGATCTTCTATCGGGACAATTGCGCCGATATGGCGCTGGCTGAAGAGGATATCGATGAAGCCTTCATCGCATCCAGCAAGGCATTGCTGATTACCGGCACGCATTTCTCCACTGCGCAGGTGCATCGCAGCAGTAGCCTGGCGCTGAAGTATGCGCGTAGCAATAATGTCCGTACGGTGCTGGATATCGACTACCGGCCGGTGCTGTGGGGATTGACGCAAAAGGGCGACGGCGAGACCCGCTTCATCGCCAATGACGGTGTGACGGCGCATTTGCAAGCGATATTGCCACAGTTTGACCTGGTGGTCGGCACCGAGGAAGAGTTCATGATCGCTGGCGGCGGCAAGGACATCATGGCGTCGTTGCAGGCGGTACGTGCGGTTAGTCAGGCAGCGTTGGTGGTCAAGCGCGGGCCACTGGGTTGTGCGGTCATCCATGGTGCGATTCCAGCTTCGTTGGATGCCGGTTTCAACTACAGGGGCGTGCAGGTCGAGGTGCTCAATGTGCTGGGTGCAGGCGATGCCTTCCTGTCCGGCTTCCTCAAAGGCTGGCTTAACGGAGAGGACGACGAGAGTTGCTGCCGTTACGCGAATGCCTGCGGCGCGCTGGTGGTGTCGCGTCATGCTTGCGCGCCAGCCATGCCGACGCCGGTCGAGCTGGCTTATTTCCTGGAACGCGCTGAACGCATGCAGCGGCCTGATCAGGATGCCTATCTGCAGCGCCTGCACCGGGTCACCGTACCGCGCAAGGTTTGGAATGAAGTCAATGTGTTTGCCTTCGATCATCGTAACCAGTTCTTCGAACTGGCACGCGAATCCGGCGTTGGCGAGGAGCGTCTTCCGCAGCTTAAAAAACTGCTGGTGCAGGCGGTGGCGGCGACGGAACAAGCGCTTGGATTACAAGGGAAAATCGGTATCCTGGCCGACGACCGATATGGGCAGGATGCGTTGAATGCGGCTACCGGACGCGGCTGGTGGATTGGCCATGCAGTTGAGTTGCCACTATCGAACCCGCTGGAATTCGACTACGGCCGCTCGATCGGCTCGCATCTGCTGAGCTGGCCAAAAGAGCATGTGGTGAAGTGTCTGGTGCAATTTCATCCTGACGATGCGGTCGAGAAGCGCCTGGAACAGGAAGCCCAAATTCGCAGCTTGTACAACGCAGTACAGGTCAGTGGCCACGAGTTGCTGCTGGAAATCATCCCGCCCAAAGATTTGCCGAAAGCTGATGACACCGTGCTGCGCGGCATAAAACGTCTGTACAACCTCGGCATCTACCCGGAATGGTGGAAGCTGGAGTCGATGTCGGAATCGCAGTGGGCGGCAATCGATGCGTTGATTGCCGAGCGCGATCCGTATTGCCGTGGCGTGGTGTTGCTTGGCCTGGCGGCGCCGGTGGAAGCGTTGGCCGCCGGCTTCCGTGCCTCGCGCCACAGCAAGACCTGTCGCGGTTTCATGGTGGGGCGGACGATTTTCCATGAACCGTCGAAGCTCTGGCTGCAAGGTCGGATCGACGATGCCACGCTGATTCAACAGGTGCGCGGCATTTTTGAGAAATTGATCGGTGTCTGGCGCGATAGCCGCAACGGCCTGGAGGTTACACCGGCCGAGAAAGCGGAGCGGGCAGCATGAGCGCACATCAAAAAACCATACGCCTGACCATGGCGCAAGCGCTGGTGCGTTACCTGGCCGCCTTGCGCATCGATACGCCGGATGGTGAAGTGGCGCTATTCGGCGGCGTGTTCTCGATCTTCGGCCATGGCAATGTCGCTGGGCTGGGCGAAGCGCTGTATCAGTATCGTGAACAGCTGCCGACGTATCGGGCGCATAACGAACAGGCCATGGCGCACGCCGCGATTGCTTTCGCCAAGGCCAATATGCGACGCCGCATGATGGCGGTGACAAGTTCGATCGGCCCCGGTGCGACCAACTTGCTGACCGCCGCCGCATTGGCGCATGTGAACCGCTTGCCGGTATTGCTGCTGCCGGGTGATATTTTCGTGTCGCGGCGTCCCGATCCCGTATTGCAGCAGGTCGAGAATTTCCAGGATGGCGGGATTTCGGCCAACGATGCGTTCAAGCCGCTGTCGCGCTATTTCGACCGCATCTATTATCCGGAGCAGCTGCTGACGGCCTTGCCGCGGGCGATCCAGGTGTTGACTGACGCCGCGCAGTGCGGTCCGGTGACGCTGGCCTTGCCACAGGATGTGCAAGCCATGGCTTACGATTATCCGGTCGAATTTTTCTCTCCACACGTCGTCAAGTTCCGCGCCCAGCCGCCGGCTGCCGACGAGTTGCATGCGGCGCTGGAATTGCTGAAAAACGCGCAACAGCCGTTGATCGTTGCCGGCGGCGGCGTGTTGTATGGCGAAGCCACCGAGGCTTTGCGCAGCTTTGCTGAAAAGCATGGTGTGCCTGTCGCCGAAACGCAGGCGGGCAAAAGTTCGCTGGCCTGGCGTCATCCCTTGCAACTGGGGGCGCTTGGCGTGACCGGTTCGCCGGCTGCGAACGCGTTGGCAGTCAAGGCTGACGTCGTGATTGCGGTGGGCACGCGCCTGCAGGATTTCACAACTGGTTCGCATTCACTGTTTGGGCAGGCCAAGCTGCTAAGCATCAACGTCAATCCGGTCGATGCCATCAAGTGGCAGGGCACGCCACTGCTGGCCGATGCCCGGCTCGGGCTGGCGGCTTTATCGCAAGGATTGGGCGACTGGCGCTCCAGCGCCGGCTGGCATGCATTGGCGCTGGAACAGGCGAATGCCTGGCGCGCTACGGTCGATACCATCACCAGCCAGCGTGAGGTGGCGGCGCCGGCCTTGCCGTATGACGGCGAGGTGATCGGCGCAGTGCAACGCTCCAGCATCGATTCGACCGTGCACGATATCGTGGTGTGCGCCGCTGGCACCTTGCCGGCTGAACTGCACAAATTGTGGCGCACCTCGACCCCGGGTGGATATCACGTCGAATACGGCTACTCTTGCATGGGTTACGAGATTGCCGGCGGTCTCGGTGTCAAGATGGCGCAGCCGGACCGGGATGTCATCGTCATGGTTGGCGATGGCAGCTACCTGATGATGAATTCCGAAATCGCAACTTCGGTCATGCTGGGCCGCAAACTGATCATCGTGGTGCTGGACAATCGCGGCTACGGCTGCATCAACCGCCTGCAGCAAGCTTGTGGCGGGCGCCTTTCAACAACATGCTGGAAGATTGCCTGCAAGGGCCGCTGGGTGTGCCGGCCATCGATTTTGCAGCGCATGCCAAATCCCTTGGCGCGCTGGCGGAAAACGTCAAGGGTATCGCTGAGCTGGAAGCGGCGCTGCAGCGGGCGCGTGCGGCGGACCGCACCTACCTGGTGTGTATCGACACCGATCCCAAGCGCACCACCGAAGACGGCGGCTGCTGGTGGGAAGTGGCGGTGCCGGAGGTGTCGCAGCGGCCGCAGGTGCAAGCGGCCCGGGCCGACTACGAACAAGCCCGCGGTAATCAAAAAGTCTAAAGAATTGCGAGAGAAACCATGACATTCAACGTAAAGATCGGCATCAATCCCATTTCCTGGATGAACGACGATTTGCCGTCGCTGGGCGGCGAGACGCCGCTTGAGGTGGCGTTATCCGAAGGCGCGCAGATCGGTTATCGCGGCTTTGAACTGGGCAATAAATTTCCCAAGGAGCCGGCGGCGCTGGCGGCGGTGCTCGGCAAACATGGCCTGGAATGCGTATCGGGCTGGTATTCCGGACGCCTGGCGACTGGTTCGGTAGAAGATGAAATTGCCGCCGTTGGGCCGCATTTGCGATTGCTGGCGGAGAACGGTTCCAAGGTCATGGTGTATGGCGAGGTGGCCAATGCGATTCAGGGGCGGCCGGATCCGCTGTACAAGCGTCCACGTTTCCTGAACGATCAGGAATGGCAGCAATATGCCGATAAGTTGACAGCTTTTGCGCGTTTTACTTTGTCGCATGGTGTGCGCTTGGGTTATCACCATCACATGGGCGCTTACGTCGAGACGCCGGCCGATGTCGAGCGCTTGATGGCGCTGACCGGCGATGAGGTCGGCCTGTTGTTTGACAGTGGGCACATCACGTTTGCCGGCGGCGATCCGCTTGCAGTACTGCAGCAGCATATCAAGCGCGTCTGCCATGTGCATTGCAAGGACGTGCGGCCAGCGGTAGTGAAGCTGGCGCGTAATGGTAATTGGAGCTTCCTGCAAGCGGTAATTAACGGCGCGTTTACGGTGCCGGGTGACGGAGCCATCGATTTCGACGGGTTGCTACGCGTGCTGTACAAAAGTGGCTATGAAGGCTGGCTGGTGGTCGAAGCGGAGCAGGACCCGGCGGTAGCCCCAAGTTATCAATACGCCGACATGGGCTATCGCCACCTAGCTCAGCTGGTTCGCGCCATCGAAGCTGGTAGCGAAAAGGAGGCGGCATGAGCTTGCTGGTCAAGGGAAAGGCCCAAGGTCGCGATATCGTCAGCGTCACGCCGCAATCAGCTAATTGGCGTTTTGTCGGCTTTGCCGCTTATCGATTGGCTGCCGGAGAGCGGATTAGTTTCAACACTGCCGACCGCGAGGTCTGCATCGTCGTGCTGCGTGGTGTCGTCAGCGTGCAGGCCGGCGATCACACGTGGAAAGAGATTGGCGAGCGACAAAGCGTGTTTGATGAGCGTTCGCCGTATTCGGTCTATGTGCCGCACTCGCACAAAGTGGTTGTCAGCGCGCACGCTGATGTTGAGGTTGCAGTGTGCAGCGCCCGGGCAATGGCGACCTGGACGCACGCCTGATCGAGCCGGCTGCGGTCAAAAGATCGGTGCGCGGGCAGGGCAGTAACACCCGTTACGTCTGCGACATCCTGCCGCAAACCGAACCTGCCGATCACTTGCTGGTGGTGGAGGTAGTGACACCAGGCGGCCATTCATCGAGCTATCCGCCGCACAAGCACGATACCGACAACTTGCCGCAGGAAAGCTTTCTTGAAGAGACGTACTACCATCGCCTCAATCCGTCGCAAGGCTTTGCCTTCCAGCGCGTCTATACCGACGATCGCACCTTGGATGAATCGATGGCAGTGGAAAACCACGACGTGGTGATGGTGCCGCGCGGCTATCACCCGGTGGTAGCGCCGCACGGCTACGACAGCTATTACCTGAATGTCATGGCTGGTCCCAAGCGCGAGTGGCATTTCAAGAACGATCCGGCGCACGAATGGATGCTGTTGCGTTGACCGGCGGACGCCGGCGGCGCACATATTCCCGAATTTCCTGACAGTTGCACGGCAAGTCTGGTGTCGCCTCGGCGGCGGCAGGGGCTCGTCTCGACTGTTGTTCGCAGCAACATAAACTTCAAGGTCAACTCACATGTCTAGCTTACCTACCATAGGGCACTTCATTAACGGTCAGTGCGTTCCATCTTCCGGCGAGCGCTGCAGCGATGTCTTCAATCCCGCCACTGGCGCTGTCAGCGCCAAGGTCGGACTAGCCAGCCATGCGGATGTCGACGTTGCGGTCGCTACCGCGCAGGCGGCTTTCCCTGCATGGGCCGCACAACCGCCGCTGCGCCGGGCGCGGGTGATGTTCCGCTTCAAGGAATTGATCGAGCAAAACCGCGACAAGCTGGCTGCGATGATCACCAACGAACATGGCAAGGTGTTCACCGATGCCAAGGGAGAGGTTGTGCGCGGGCTGGAGGTGGCTGAATTCGCCAGCGGCATCCCGCAATTGCTCAAGGGTGAATACACCGAACAGATCAGCCGCGGTATCGATGCCTGGACCATGCGCCAGCCGCTAGGTGTCTGCACTGGTATTACACCATTCAATTTTCCGGTGATGGTGCCGATGTGGATGTTCCCGATGGCCATCGCCTGTGGCAATACTTTTGTGCTGAAGCCCTCTGAACGCGATCCGTCGGCGAGTTTGCTGCTGGCCGAATTACTGAAGGAGGCGGGATTGCCGGATGGTGTGTTTAATGTGGTGCAGGGGGATAAGGTGGCGGTTGATGCGTTACTCGATCATCCCGATGTCAAGGCTGTCAGCTTCGTTGGTTCGACGCCGATTGCCGAATACATCTATGCCACCGGCTGCGCCAAAGGAAAGCGAGTGCAGGCCCTGGGCGGCGCCAAGAACCACATGGTGGTGATGCCGGATGCCGACCTGGAGCAAACCGTCGATGCCCTGATGGGAGCAGCTTACGGGTCCGCCGGCGAGCGTTGCATGGCGATTTCGGTGGCGGTCGCGGTTGGTGATGTGGGCGACAAACTGATGGCGGCATTGGCGCCGCGGGTGCGCGAATTGAAGATCAACCAGGGAATGGACCTGGCGGCGGAGATGGGGCCGGTGGTAACACAGCAACACAAGGACAAGATCCTGGCGTATATCGACGACGGCGTTGCCGCCGGCGCCAACTGGCAGTGGATGGACGCAATTTCACATTGCCTGGCCATGAGCGCGGCTTCTTCATGGCGGGCACCTTGTTCGATCACGTTACGCCGGATATGAAAATATACAAGGAGGAGATTTTCGGGCCGGTACTGTGTGTGGTGCGCGTGCCGGATTTTGCGGCGGCGCTGGCGTTGGTGAACCGCCATGAGTTCGGCAACGGTACCGCGATTTTCACGCGTGATGGCAATACCGCGCGTGAATACACTTCGCGGGTGCAGGTTGGCATGGTTGGCGTCAACGTGCCAATTCCGGTGCCGATGGCTTTTCACAGCTTCGGCGGCTGGAAGCGTAGCCTGTTCGGCGATCATCATGCACATGGCCCGGAAGCGGTGCGTTTCTATACCAAGCAAAAGGCGGTGACCCAGCGTTGGCCTGCCAGCATTGCAGCCGGTGCCGAGTTTGCGATGCCGACGATGAAATAAGGCGCTTGTTGAGAGTTTCATATTTCCCGACATGGTTACGGGAAATGGGCAGAGTCATCTGGGGTCAGAGTGAAGTTTCTGCAAAAAAAAGCGCGCAGAAAGCCACTCTGACCCCAGTCAGCTGCATGCGTTAAGCGCGACGAAAACCGGATTACGGCTTGGTCGCGTTTGATGAAATTCTCAATAATTTCATAAATTTGCAAAACACGATTGACCGAAGCTATCAAATGCACGTATTATTCGGTCTTCGGAATTGCTGCAAGTCTTACGGGGCTTCGCATTACGGCCCACGTGGCGGAATTGGTAGACGCGCATGGTTCAGGTCCATGTGCCGCAAGGTGTGGGGTTCGAGTCCCTCCGTGGGCACCAGGTAACTGGTGTTGCAAGTGTAGAGAAACCGCATAAACAGTCATGTTTATGCGGTTTTTTTATTGCCGTTTTCTTTTCGCGAAAGAAGCTGTATGCGGCATTTCACGTGTGGCCAAGTTGTTCGCGTTTCTGCCATACTGGATAATGTTTGCCGTAGGAAAATAGTTTTCGCTTCATGTAAAAAGAACAATGACAATCTTCGGAGCTTCCAATGGTATTGATCATTTCGCTGATGCTGGTAGCGTTGTTTGTGATGTGGGGTGCCTTAGCTCCGCTCAACCTTGCTGCCGTGATGCAGACTGCCTTGGGCGGTACTATCGCTAATTTCGGCTGGTTCTACCTGTTGTCGATGTTCGGGTTTCTGGTGTTTGCGTTGTATCTGGCGTTCGGCCGTTTCGGTACGATACGGCTGGGAGGCGAGGATGCCGAGCCGGATTTCAGTCGGCATAGCTGGTTTGCCATGTTGTTTGCCGCTGGCATGGGTATTGGCCTGGTGTTCTGGGGTGTGGCTGAACCGGTTTCACATTTTGCGACGCCGCCCAGCGGTCAGGGTGGCGGTCCAGAGGCGGCGCGGCTGGGCTTGCGCTACGCCTTTTTTCATTGGGGCCTGCATCCGTGGGCTGCGTACTGCGTGGTGGCGCTGGCGCTCGGCTTCTTCCAGTTCAACCGCAATCGGCCGATGCTGATGAGCACGACCTTCGAGCCTTGCTCGGCAAGCATGCGCAAGGGCCGTTGGGCAAAACGATTGATATCCTGGCGGTGCTTGCTACCGCAATCGGCGTTGCCACTTCATTGGGTTTCGGAACACTGCAGATCAGCAGCGGCCTGCACACGGTATTCGGCTTGCCGAATGGCCTAGCCCTGCAGTTGACGGTGATTGCGGTGGCCGCCGGCTTGTATCTGGCGTCCTCGCTAAGCGGTCTGGACCGGGGCGTGAAAATCCTCAGCAATATCAATATGGTGCTGGCGTTACTGTTGATGCTGTTCGTGCTCCTGTTGGGGCCGACGTTGTTCATCATGGATGCGCTGACCACTACGCTCGGCGACTACCTGGACAACCTGATCAGCATGAGCATGCGCATGACGCCGTTTTCGAAAGGTACCTGGATCGCCGACTGGACCTTGTTCTACTGGGCTTGGTGGGTTACCTGGGCACCGTTTGTCGGCACTTTCATCGCGCGGATCTCGCGCGGAAGGACTATTCGCGAGTTTGTCACCGGCGTGCTGCTGGTGCCTTCCTTGATCAGCTTCCTGTGGTTCGCCACATTCGGTGGTGCGGCGCTGCACGGCATCATGTTCGAGCACTTGCCGTTGGTCGATATTGTCAAGCAGGACAGCTCGCTGGCGCTGTTTGCATTGCTTAACCATCTGCCCTGGAGCACGCTGACCTCATTGGTCGCAATTATCCTGGTGTCGGTTTTTTTCGTGACGTCGGCCGATTCGGCAACCTTCGTGTTGGGCATGATGACCAGTAATGGCAATCCGGTTCCTTCGGCGCGCATCAAATTGGCCTGGGGTGTATTGACCGCCTTGATTGCAGGGGTGTTGTTGATGGCCGGCGGATTAAAGGGTTTGCAGACGACCTCAATCGTCATTGCGCTGCCGTTCATGATCATCATGCTGGTCATGTGCGCCAGCCTGTTTCGAGCGCTGGGCGAGGAAGCCGATACACTGGAACGTCGCCGTCACGCGCGCGACCGGCTGCTGGAGCGGCTGCTGCGTGAGCGCGAGGAAAGTCCTTCCTGATCCGTTCAGGTGTTATCGGCAGTGGCGAATACGACCAGTTCGTAGGTTTGACTATTGCACTCGAATGGATGCAAGGCAGTCATCTTCAAACCCTTGACGTGGGCCGCAAATGAATGCGGATTGCGCTTATCGATAAATGCCGCGCCGACATCGTAGTCGGTGCGAGCATGCGATTTTATCGCCGCGAACATCTTCTGCAGAAGACCTTGGCCGCGCCATTCGCGACCGATGCACACCGGGCCGTAAACAAACACGCGTTGCTGATCCAGCGGCTTGCCGTTGAACTGCTGGTTTGGAAATGTCGCCAGCATTGCTTCGACTACTGGGTGGCGCGGCTGCATGGAGGTGGGCACCATGCAGAGAAAGCCCGCCAGTTGTTCGCCATCCATCGCTACCATCACGCCTAATGCGCGGTTGATGGCGTCCAATTGGGTCTCGTCCAACTGCGAGACGATAAATCCTTGCTGCTGTTCGGCCGCGCTCAGCTGCTCAGGCCGATTGGCCATTTGCAACGCGACGATCTTCGGATAGTCCGCGGCAACCGCCTGTCGAATTTCCATGTCCCGTCCTTTTAGATTTTAGCTGGCGCTGCTGGGCAGCCGCGCCAGTTCGATCCTGCTGGAATCGACTCGCCTTTCATGACCAGCGTTAGCGCGCCCAGCTTGGCGTTGTCGCCAACTGACGCGCCGTACAATACGAAGCTGCGCGGTCCCATATAGACCCGGCGGCCGATATTGACATGGTCGATTTTCATGACCCGGTCTTCGAACAGATGGGTCTGCGGACAGGCTTGGGCGTTGAGTTCGCTGTAATCGCCGACATGGACGCAATCGAACTCGGTGATGTCGGTGGTGTTCATATAGACGCCGCGGCCGATGCGGCACCCCAGCAGGTTGAACGCCAGCGGCAACCACGGCGTACCGCGTAAGTAGTTCATGAAGTTCGGAATGGCGATCCCTTCATACAGATTGGTTACGCCCTCCGAGAGCCAGACGAAGCGTGTCCACATCGGGACGCTGCATTTCTTATAGCGGCCGATCAGCAGCCATTTCAGCATTGCAATAAAGATGAAGCTGCCAATGCCGTACAGCAGGCCGGCGCTGGTCAGCAACGAAATGACCTCACCCCATTGGCCGGCGCCGGCCAATGGCATCAGGTTCAGCACCACGGTATAGCCGACCGCGATGACGATTGCATGCGGCGAGACGATGCGGAAACCTTCCACCAACGCACGCCCGAGGCGACGCCGGCGTGATGGCCGGAACGTCAGGTGTTCGGGGAAACCGGTGGTTTCTTCACGCGCTGGCAGGTTGATTGGCGGTGAGCCGAGCCAAGTATCGCCCGGTTGCATGCGGTGATTTTCAGGTGTACGCGAATGGACGCCGATCAAGACGTTTTCCGGCAAGACGCTACCGTCCGGCACGTAAGCGCCGTTGCCGACAAAGCTACGGCGCGAGATGACGGTTGGCTTCATGGTCATCCAGCCGCCATCGATCTGTTCGTCGCCCAGTAACACGGCATCGGCGATAAAGGTGTCGTCGCCTAGCGTCAGCATGTCCGGCACTACGCCGAGCGCAGTAGAAATCTCGGCGTGCTTGCCTACTTTGGCTCCCAGCAGGCGATACCAAAGAGGTGCGTAAACGGTGGCGTACACACCGTGCAGCACAGCCAGGCTGGATTCCTGGATCTGGTTAACTAGCCATTTGCTGCAATAGACGTTGCTGCGCACCGGCCAACTGCCGGCCCGCATGCGGGGCAGTAGCGTCCAGCGGATGCCCGCCGAGAGCAGCGCGGTACAGACGATTAGCACCGCGGTGGCCGGGAAGGCGAGCAGGAAATATTTGGCTAGCTGGAACGGCACCTGATTGCTTTGCAGCCATGGGTAGCGATCAGTGTCGTCAAGCCAGTCGATCAGGATAAAACTTGGAAACACCGGCATGAAGAACAGGGTAGTGATCAGCAATGCGCCGAACAGGAAGAATGCCGATTCACCGAGTTGACGGTGACGGGTGACTGGCGGCCGAGCGGGTTTCGAGGCCTGGTCGAAGGCACCGGCGTCGCGAGCCGGCGAGCCGGCCCAGATGCGGTTTGCCGGGACACTTTGGCCATCGCTCAAGGCCGATTGCCCTTCCAGGTGGCCATAGCTGCCGACGCGGGTGTTGCCTTCCATGACCACGTAAGAACCGATGCAGCTTTCGCGTTCCAGCGTGATCGTTCCCAATATCAACTCGCCATGCTCGACCCGGGCATTTTCCAGGTTGACCGCATTGCCGATGCTGCAACCGTCCTCGACAGTCAGCAGATCATGGGCGCGCAGCGTCATCGACCCGATCACGACTTCCGAACCGATGCGCGCGCCCAATGCCCGCAGCCACCAGGTATTGAGTGAAGATCCACTCAGCAGATAGGCCGGCGCGGCCTCGATCAGGCGATCGGCCAGCCACCAGCGGTAATAGGCGAGGCCCCAAAGCGGATAGCGCCCGGGTTTCAGGCGTCCGGCGATCAGCCACTTGGCGGCAATCGCGATACCGAATTCAAACAGCGTGGTCAGCAGGAAGGCGCCAATCGACACCAGGATTGCCAGCGGAATCGAATCGCCTGGATCGCCGGTGAAGAAGTGGTAAGTGAAAAACGGCGCCAGCCACTGCATCATGCGCATCGCCACCAGCCATGGCACGGCGGCCGCCTGCGCGGCACCACACAGCCAGCGCTTCACATCCGATGGCGCGCTCCAACTGGTATCGACCGCAATGCTGGCACTTGGCGTTTCCGCCAGCACCTTGGCGATGTTGCCGACGGTGCGGTTCATGTAGATGTCGCGTACTGTCACATGGGCGAAATCCGGATTGGCGCGCAACGCCGACGCCAGTTTGGCGGCAAACAGTGAATGGCCGCCGAGATCGTTGAAGAAATCGGCGCTGCGATGGATAGGCTGGCCAGGGAAGAGCTTGTTCAAGGCGGCGAACAACGCCATTTCTGCCGGGGTTTCGGGAATGTCCGAATCGGCCGTGTCGGTTGCCGCGGCGACGGCCAGCGGCCGTGCTTTGAGTGCCTTGCGGTCAATTTTGCCGGACGTCAGGCGCGGCATTTCGCTCATCGGTTCGAAGAAGCCTGGCACCATATAAGGTTGCAAACTTTCGCCGAGGGCGGTACGTAGTTTGGCTGGAATCACTTCAGCGCCGCTTTCCGGCACGATGAAAGCGATCAACTGATCGATGCCGTCCTCCTGGCGCAACACCACCGCCACGGTGCCGATGCCAGGCTGGCGCGCCAGCACTTCTTCGATCTCGCCCAACTCGACCCGGAAGCCGCGGATCTTGACCTGATCGTCGGTGCGGCCCAGGCATTGCACGCGACCGTCGGCTTCAATTCGCGCCAGATCGCCGGTACGGTACAAGCGGCGGTCATGTTCGGTGCTGGCCCAGGGATTGTCGAGGAATTTCTCGGCAGTGAGGTCGGGCCGCCCCAGATAGCCAGCGGCAACGCCAGGGCCGGTAATGCACAACTCGCCGACTTCACCGCGTGGCAGCAGGGTCAGGCCGTTTTCCAGCGAGGGATTGATGACCAGCAGGCCATAATTGGGCAATGGCCTGCCGATTGTGACCGGTTCGTTGGCATGTAGCTCGGCCAGGCTGGCCGAGACGGTGGCTTCGGTCGGGCCGTAGGTGTTGAAAATCTGGCGATTCGCTCCTGCCCAACGGCTGACCAGCGCTTCCGGGCACATTTCGCCGCCCAGATTGATGATGCGCAAACTGGGGATGTCCTGATTGAACAGCGCCAGCAGTGTCGGCACCGCGTGCAATATGGTTACACCGTTGGCGGCCAGTGCCTGCGGCAAGGCTTCCGGGTCGGAGGCCAGTTCCTTGGGGGCGATCCAGAGCGTGGCGCCGACCAGGTAGCTGATCCAGATTTCCTCGAACGACATGTCAAATGCTACCGAGAATCCCTGGTAGACGCGGTCGCCGACGGTAATGCCGAGTATCGCATTCTCGCTGCGCAGGAAATGACAGATTGCGCCCTGGTTGATCTCGATGCCTTTTGGCTTGCCGGTCGATCCAGAAGTGTAGATCACATAGGCCGAGTCGCTGCGCTGCACGTTTTGGCGGCGCAGCAGCGGCGCATCGCTTGGCGCCAGCAGTTTTTCGGCGGTCCATATGTTGCAGGAAAGGCCACCCAAACGGGGGCTGAATGCGTCGCAACTGACGATACCGGGGGCGTTGGCGTCTTCCAGGCAAACGGCGACGCGTTCTACCGGAGTGTCTGCATCCAGCGGCAGCCAGGCGGCGCCGGCCTTGGCTATGCCCGCTTGCATCACCAGCAGATCGATGCCGCGAGGCAGCCACAGTCCGACAATCTGGCCGGGACGCACACCTGCTTCGATCAGCCGCGAAGCGACCAGGTCGGCGCGGTTGTTGAGCGCCTGGTAAGTGATCTGTTGTTCCCCAAAAATCAGGGCAATCTGTTCTGGGTTACGGGCAGCAGTTGCTTCCAGAAGATCGGCCAGTACCTCATTGCGTATCAATTCCGGTTGCACCGGCCCGTGCAGGATGTCCGGGGTGGATGGAAACGCTGCTGCGGCTGTGCTTTCGACGGGCAATGTCTGGGTCATGTAGGAAACGGGTAAGAGATAGCAAACCGGCAATGGTAGCACGGGAGATATGCAGGGCGAACGGACATTTTTATCCTTCTTGTATCGCTATTTTGTCTGGCTCGCAGCCATGCTTCCTTGGTAGGTCGCTCCGGTACTGTGCGGCTTGCGCGGCAGCCCGTCAAGTGCGATGCCTGGAGCGGATTCGTCTCGGCTATCGCGCTTGCCATTAAGAAACTATTGGTCGTATGATAGGAATATCTGGTTATATTTCAAGCATGTTTTGCTTGTCGCCGTTTTCTTGTAATTCCGCTAAAGCTTTCTGACCGTTTTGACTGTTATCGGCGAGGTTTTGTGATGCTGCGACCCAAGAAAATCCTGAATGCGGCAAGCACTGGAGGTTGGCGGTGGATAAAGGTGGTACTGCCTTTTCTAGCGGTGGTGACCATGCTGGTTTGGCTGCTGGCGTTCAGCATGAACATCCTGTCCGCGGTGCGCGCCTTTGTCGGCGGCGAGAGCCAATGGTCGAAGGCGCAGAAGGAAGCGGTGTTCCATCTGAACCAGTATGCGCTCTCCCATGCCGAGGCTGATTATGACAAGTTCCAGAGAGCCATGGTGGTGCCAATGGGGGACCGCCGCGCCCGGCTTGAACTGGATAAACCCAAGCCCGATCTGAACGTCGCTCGCCAGGCGTTCATTGACGGCGAGAACCATCCCGACGACATCGACAGCGTCATCAGCCTGTATCGCAATTTCAAGAGCTTCAGCCTGCTTGCTGAGCCACTGGCAATCTGGAGAGTCGGCGATGGATTGCTGCTGCAGCTGAACGCGGAAGCCAGCCGCCTGCATGCTGCCATCGAATCCGGCATACCCGACCCGGTGACGATAGCCAGCAGCATTGCCCGAATCAAGGAAATTGATGACCAGTTGACGCCGCTGGAGCGGAATTTTTCTGCCAGCCTGGGAGAGTCGTCGCGCCGCGTGCAGCGGCTGCTGCTGTTGACGACGCTGATCGTTGCTGTTGCGTTGATGATTTTCGGTAGCTGGATTTCGCGTTTCTTCCTGACCAAGAGCGACCACTTCGAAGAGGCGCTCAAGGTCAGCGAGGAGCGCCTGCAGCTGGCGATGCTGGGTAGTAACGACGGTTTGTGGGATTGGGATATCCAGACCGACAACATCTATTATTCCCCGCGTCTCAAGGAATTGCTCGGCTACACTAGCGCAGACGGCGAACCGACGCCGTTGCAATTCCTCAACTGCATCTATCCATCCGATCTGGATGCGGTGCGGGCCAAGCTGACTTTCCATTTGCATGACAATTCGCCGTGCGATATCGAATTTCGCGTGGTGACCAAATCCGGCGAATTGCGCTGGGTCCGTTCCTGCGCGCAATCAACCAGCAACGCTGCCGGCCAGCCGGTGCGCATGGCCGGGTCGTTTACTGACATCACCGCGCGCAAGCGGGCTGAAGAACAACTCTATGCTGCCAAAGAGCGTGCGCAAGTGACGCTGGAGTCGATAGGCGAAGCGGTGATTACATTGAGCACCGACGGCCTGGTCGAGTACCTGAATCCGACCGCCGAGATACTGACGCGCTGGACGCTGGCGTCGGCACGTGGCTTGCCGCTGGAAAAAATACTGAACGTGGTGGGCGAAACCTCCGGCAGCCGGATCCCGGATCTGGTCCACCGGATTCTCGACACAAACAATCCGATCGACCGCGAAACCAACCTGCTGCTGGTGTGCAACGATGGCAACGAGGTCGCCGTGAACCTGTCGGCCGAGCCGATCCGCAATTTGAGCGGCGAGACCGTCGGTACCGTACTGGTGCTGCATGACGTCAGTAAGGATCGCGAATATGCAGCGCAGCTTTCCTACCAGGCCAGCCACGACGAACTGACCGGCTTGATCAATCGCCGCGAGTTCGAACGGCGCCTGACGGTGGCCATGATTACCTCGCGCGACCAGCAACGGCAGCACGCGGTGCTGTATCTAGATCTCGATCAGTTCAAGGTGGTCAACGATACCTGCGGCCACGCTGCTGGCGACGAACTGATCCGCCAGGTCAGCGTGCTGTTGAAGCAACGCTTGCGCGACACGGACACGATGGCTCGTCTGGGTGGCGATGAATTCGGCGTGCTGCTGGAAAATTGTCCGGTTGAGCATTCGCTGCGGATCGCCGAAGGATTGCGCCAGACCGTCGCAGATTTCCAGTTTATCTGGAACAACAAGCCGTTTTCGATTGGCGTCAGTATCGGCCTGATCAACCTGGCGGGCGACATGCATACGCTCGGGCAAATCATGAGTGCGGTCGATGCGGCCTGCTATCTGGCCAAGGAAAAGGGCCGTAACCGGGTGCACGAGTATCGCCTCGACGACAGCGAGTTGTCGATACGGCATGGTGAGATGGAGTGGATCACGCGCATCAACGAAGCCCTGACCAATGAAAAGTTCTGCCTGTACTCCCAGGAAATCGTTGCTCTAAGCCAGTTGCCTAGTCCTGGCGCGCACTTTGAAATACTGCTGCGTTTACTCGACAAGGACGATAACCTGGTACTGCCGATGGTGTTCATTCCGGCGGCGGAACGCTACAACCTGATGCCGGCGGTTGACCGCTGGGTGGTGTCGACTGTCTTCTCGACGCTGGCAACAATGTACAAGCAGGGCTTGGCCCAGGAGATTCAGACGTGCGCGATCAATCTGTCGGGAGCCACGATCGGTGATAGCGACTTCCTTGATTTCGTGCGTGAGCAGCACGTGAAATTCGGCATCCCGCCGCAAATCATATGCTTTGAAATTACCGAGACCAGCGCCATCGCCAATTTTGCCAAGGCTGCGCATTTCATTGAGGAACTGAGAAGCATCGGCTACCGCTTCGCCCTCGATGACTTTGGCGCCGGCATGTCGTCTTTTGCCTATCTGAAAAATCTGCCGGTGGATTTCATCAAGATCGACGGCGGCTTTGTCAAAGACATGCTGAACAGTCCGACCGACTACGCGATGGTCGAGGCGATCAACAAGATTGGCCATCTGATGGGCAAGCAAACCATTGCTGAATTTGCCGTCAATGAACGCACGATCGCCACCTTGACCGAGATCGGCGTCGATTTTGCGCAGGGCTATGGCATCGGCAAGCCGCAACCATTTGGCGGCGCGATCGACAGCGGCCGGATCGGCGTCATCGAAGCGGATCGTACCGCACGAGGTCGGCGGCCTTCCCTCAAGACCTAGGTTCTTCTATCCCAGCGCCGCCTTCAGCATCGGACGAAATCCGCGTGGATCGCATTTTTCTACCACCACCCGCGGCGTACCGTGCCAGTCGGCGAAGCGTTGTAGCGTGGCGGCCAGATCGCTCGCTAGTCTTTGCGTCTGGCGGACGCCGGCTTCCAGGTAAAGTGCCTTGACTTCGAACACGCCCTCGCTGCGATGGGCCTTGGCATCCAGCCGGCCCGCCAGGACACCGCGATGCAATATCGGCAGCGTGAAGTAGCCGTAGCTGCGCTTTGCCTCCGGCGTATAACACTCCAGCCGGTAATCGAAATCAAATAGCTCCAGTGCGCGCTTGCGGTCCCAGACCAAAGGGTCAAATGGCGACAGCAGGCTGGTCGTGGTTGGTTTGAGGCGACCGTCGGCGGCGGCCAGGGCCAGTTCAAGATGGGACGGATGGATGTACACCGGCTGGTCCCAGCCTTCTACCTTGGCTTTGAGCAGGGTGCCGTCATCTACCAGCGATTCGGGATCGGGAATAGGGCGGCTTTTGGCGGTGCGGAAATAGTCACCGATCCAGCTGGCCTTGGCCAGGCCAAGCGCCCGTACCGCCTTGAGCAGCAAAATGCGATGGGTTTCGGCGTGGGAGGGCATGTGAGCGTCATCCCAGTCCGGCAGGATACGCTCGGCCAGGTCATAAATGCGGTGAAAATTGTGGCGCCGCGCGATCATCAGGTGACCGGCGGTGAACAGCACTTCGAGCGAGCGTTTTTCAGGCTTCCATTCCCACCACCCACCGCCCTTGCCGTCGGTGCGTTTGAAGTCGGCTGAACGCACCGGACCGTGGTCGCGGATGTGGCCCAGCAGTTTTTCAATGGTGGCACCATGTTCACTCATCCACTTTTCGGAATATTTCCAGCCCATCGAGCCGGGATCGATCATGCGATGCCGGTACAGTCCGTAATCCTCGATCGGCAGGAAGCAGGCTTCATGCGCCCAGTATTCGAACAGATGGCGCTCTGCCAACAATTCGTCCAGCCATGCCTGCGGATAGCTGCCAAGCCGGCTCCATAGCACCAGGTAGGGACTGCGTGCAACTACGTGGATGGTGTCGATCTGCAGCACCCCCATTTGGCGGATGGCGCCCAGCACATCTTGCTTGACTGCTTTCTTGCGCGGCGGATTGAGCATGCCTTGCGCGGCCAGTTGCAATGCGCGTGCGGCCGGAAGCGATAAATGAAGTGTGTTCATGCCAGGTTGTACCGGATCGAAAGAACGGAGGGCAAGCGGCCCCAATGTTTGTTGGGGCCGCTTAATTTGATGTTTTAAAGACCGATGGCGCGCAGATCCAGGTGGTCGCCTTGACGTGGCGGGCACCAATAGTAGCTGCCGCTGATCGGCTGCGAGAAGCTGAACAGAGCGTCGACGATATCGTCTTCCAATCCCAGCATGCGTCGTAGAACGTGTTCGAAGCGATCGCTGCTTTCACCGAAGGCTATGAATTCGGTGCCTTGCTGTTTGCCGTTGTCCCATGGCATCGAATGCCGCACCATGAATGCTTCCGGGGTGAAGCTTTCCTGCGCCGAACGTTTGACGTGCGCCGATTCCGGCGCGTCTTCGATTTCTTCATTGTCGCTGTGGCGACGGCCGATGGTGGCGTCGCGCTGTGCTGCCGGAAAGCCGCGGAAACGTTGCAGATCGTGCACCCAGCGCTGCACCGCGACGAAGCTGGAGCCTTGTCGTCCTTCACCTTCGGCGACCAGCGCAGCGGCTGCCGCGTCGTCATCTTTGGGGTTTTCAGTGCCGTCTTCGTAGCCGGTCAGATCGCGGTTGTCGCGGTAGCGGAAAGTATCCAGCGCATCGTCCAGAACCAAGGCTTCGCCCAGTAGATCGACCAGTTGTGTGGTGCACTCGAAGAGCGTGCTGCGGTCGTCGCCGCGCAACAGGATCCACATGGCTTGTTGGGTTGAGGGTGCTTGACAGCCGCGGCCTTCGAGTGCAGGAAACGGACGCAGGCCGGCTACATGCTGATCCAGTGTCTCGATCAATGGTGCGCCCAGGCCGACGATGCCCCAATCAGCCACGAAGCTGTCACGCAGTCGGGCCAGTGCCGGCCGTGGGTCCTGGCCGTTCAGGCGGAATGTGAGCGAACGTCCAAGTGGCGGTAGCGATTGGAGAATTCCCGGTTGAGCTTGAGCTGCAGTTGCTGGCATGTGCAAAGTCCTTATTTGAAGAATGGGTTTGATATTAGCGGATTCCGGCAATTCGTTGCTGGCAAGTTGTGAAATTGCTGCTGTCAATAGGGGGCGACATTGTCATCGCTTGAGGATGCAAAGCCGGCCGCTTTTGCAGCCTGCTTTTGCTGGCGTGAACGCAAACCGGAAATGATTTCGCGGTTCATGAAATAGTCGTGCAGCCTGGTTTTTTGATGTGGCAACAGCTGGCTGGCGGCAATCAGGTCGGCCAGGTTTTCAGGGCTTTCTTGCAGACTTCGGAGATCACGTGACGTAACGGTGGCTCCAGCATGCCGCTGCGGTTGGCGAAGGCACGCAAGGTCAGCGGCGACAGAAATGTCCGCTTGGGCTGGCCGTCGGCGAACTTGAGCGCGTGGCCGCTGCCGTTCAGGTAGACGCCGTAGGCCACTACGTCATACGCTGGCGACAGTTCGATGGCGCCGTCTGCCAGATAGCGGATGCCGAAATTCTTCAGGTGGCCGTCGTAGTTGCCGATCAGTTCATTTACCGTGATCCGGCGCAGCAGTTCATGGCAGGCAGCTTCGCCGAGGCCGGCTACCGACTGCATTACCAGGGCCATGTCGGCATAGCTGGCGCCGGTATATTTTTGTCTGGATCGACGCCAAGGATCTGGCAGAAATCCTCGACATGCAGACGGCCCGGTTGATCGCGGTCGAAGCGCTGCACGGCCAGGAACTGCTGGCTGCCGCCCGGTGCGTAGCCATGATCGGCCAGGATAGCTTCCAGCGGCTGCAGGCTGGCCTGGCAGGTCGTGACGCCGGCGGCCTGCGCCAGTTGCAGTGATAAATATTCAACCTCGGGCAGGTGGTCGAACTGGGCGGTCGGCAATTTGCCGATGATATGGGCGTCGCGGTGGCGGGTGCGGCTGACATAGCGGCCGCCTTCCTGGATCAGGGCCAACTTCGGCTGCATGCCGGAAATCGATACGCCGTCGACCAGCGGCGCGGCAATCACGCTTTCCTCGATGGCCTCATGATCCTGCGTCACCAGGCGCGTCATCATGGCGCGCGTCAACTTGGTCGGCACTGCCTTGACGGCGCCGGGCAGGTCGCGCCCGCAGGCGGCCAGCAGTTCGAAGTGATTGTCTTCGGCGCATTGGCGCTCCAGGGCAATCTGCTTGCGCAGCACGCCCTCGGGCAGCAGGTTTTGAAAGAAGGGGGGCAGCCGTTGCTGGCCCGGCGAATTGAACATCGCTGCCAGCGGATTGAGCAACAGGGCGGCATCCTGCTCTGGGTTGGCGGCGCGCATCGATAGCGACAGCGTTGGCCGAAGCGGATCCTGGGCGTATTCGGCGTCAATCTGGAGGCGCACCATGTCGCCATATTGAAACAATACGCCGACTTTGCGTTCTCCAAGAAAAATGTCCAGAGCGCTCAGATTCACGGCTGCTTTCCTTGCCGCGCCAAGGCGGCTGTCACCAGGCTTTGCACTTCGGCGGGGGCGGTTGGTTTGGCGGTAATCGAAGCAGCCAACGCTTTCGGCACCAGCATCACCTCCAGCCCTAGTTGATCGGCCAGCGTCATCAAGGTGCTCAGGCGCGGATCGTTCTTGCCGGCCAGCAGGCCGCGTATCGTTACCGCAGTGAGGCCGGTGTTGCGGCTCATGTCAATGATCGGCATGGCCAACTGATCCTTGGCTTCGCGGAGGGTGCTGGAAAGTTCGGACAGGGTTTTCATATGGATAAGTAAACTATCTTTTTAGTTATTATAGATAATATAGTATCTTTTTCAAGATGGGATATTTAAATATCTCTTATATTTAAAAGGATATTTAACTATCTTTATTGTTGGGTGGTAATCTAACGGAAACCACATAAGGATTACTGAAATCCTTCGTTTTGCAAGTTGGTCGAATCGATTAACTTTGTGCCTGTCAGCAATGCGCTCTTCATTCCAATACTTACTTCGATTATCCAACTCATCAATCAATTCAAAGGGGATTTCATGATTGCTAATATTTTCAGGCGTTTGCCGGCCGTGGCGGCGGTTTCGCTGGTGGCGCTCTTGTCGGGCCACGCTTCGGCAGCGGATAAAGAAGTCAATATTGCCTATCAGACGGTGGTGGAGCCGGCTAAAGTCGCCCAGGCTGATGGCGATTATGAAAAGGCCAGCGGCTGGAAGATCAACTGGAAGAAATTCGATAGCGGCGCCGACGTGATTACCGCAGTGGCTTCGGGCGATATCCAGATTGGTTACGTCGGCAGCAGCCCGCTGGCGGCCGCCGCAACCCGCGAGTTGCCGATCGAAACCATCCTGATCGCGGCGCAGATCGGCCAGGCCGAAGCCTTGGTGGTGCGTAACGGTAGCGGCATCAAGAGCGCTCAGGACCTGGTCGGCAAGAAAATCGCGGTGCCATTCGTCTCGACCACGCATTACAGCCTGCTGGCCGCGCTCAAGCATTGGGGTATCGACCCCGCCAAAGTACAGATATTGAACCTGCGTCCGCCAGAAATTATTGCTGCCTGGCAGCGCGGCGATATCGATGCCGCCTACGTTTGGGACCCGGCACTGGGCAAGGTCAAGGAATCCGGCAAGGTCCTGACCAATTCGGCCGAAGTGGCGAAGTGGGGTGCGCCGACTTTCGATGCCTGGATCGTACGTAAGGATTTTGCGCAAAAGAACCCGGATTTCGTGACGGCCTTCGTCAAGGTCACCGGGAAAGCCTATGCGGATTACCGCGTCCATGGCAGCGATTGGAAAGCCGGCTCGCCACAATTCGAGAAGATTGCTCGCCTGACCGCAGCCAAGCAGAGCGACATTGCCGAGCTGCTAGCCGGCAGCGGTTTCCCGACCTTGCCTGAGCAGGCGCAACTGCTGGGTAACGGCACCGTCAAGGCATTGGCCGCCACCTCCGGTTTCCTGCAGGAACAAAAGAAGGTGGAGCGCGTGCTGACGGATTACCAGCCTTATGTCAATCCAGCCTTCGCCAAGGCGGCGATCCAGTAAGGAGCGGCAGATGATCCGTTTGCAATCGGTCGGCGTGGTGTATCCGACAGCCGGACGCGAGGTAGAGGTCTTGCGTGACTTGTCGCTGGATCTGCACGATGGCCGCTTTACTGTGGTGATTGGCGAATCGGGCTGCGGCAAGACCACTTTGCTGAACCTGATTGCCGGCTTCCTGCAGCCCAGTTCCGGCAGCGCCAGCATTGATGGCAAGCCGATCAGCGGCCCCGGCGCCGAACGTGGTGTGGTATTTCAGAGCGATACCTTACTGCCATGGCAGACAGTGCGTGACAACGTTGCCTTCGGCTTGCGCCTGGCCGGGCAAACATTGCAGCAACGGCATGCCCGGGCCGACGAATACCTGGCGCTGACCGGTTTGCAAGCATATGCCGACGCCGCCATTTGGGAGTTGTCGGGTGGCATGCGGCAGCGGGTCAGCCTGGCGCGCGCGTTGGCGGTCGATCCACGCTTCCTGCTGCTGGATGAACCGCTGGGCGCGCTTGATGCGCTGACGCGCGAGCAGATGCAGGAACACCTGCTGCAAGTATGGAAAGCGTCTGGCAAGGGCATTTTCATGATTACTCATAGCGTCGAGGAAGCCTTGTTCCTGGCGACCGACCTGGTCTTGCTACGGGCCGGACCAGGGCGGGTCGATAGCGTACGCAAGCTGGATTTCGGCGAGCGTTTTGCAACAGGGGAATCGGCCCGCAGCATCAAGTCCGATCCGCATTTTGTCGGCTTGCGCGAGGAAATCCTCGCGCAGTTGTTACATCCGCATCCGCCAGCGAGCCGTATTACGGCGGGCAGAGTGAAGGAGCTGGCATGAGCGAATTATCTGTGACCTTTGCGCCGCTGGAATTGCCGCAAGACGGTGGGGAACAATTGTCTTCGCTGCAACAACAACGCCGCGCCGTGCCGGTGCGGCGCCTTTCGGATCGCAGCGTGACGCTGCTAACAGTGTTCTGCCTGCTGGGATTGTGGTGGCTGGTCACTGCCTCGGCGCTGGTGCCGCCGCTATTCCTGCCATCACCGTTGGCGGTTCTACAGAAAATCAAGTCGGTGGCGCTCGACGGGTTTGTCGACGCTACGCTGTGGCAGCACACGGCTACCAGCGTCGCTCGGGTGCTGGCGGCGTTATTGCTGGCAATCGCGACTGCGATTCCAATCGGTATCCTGATCGGCCTGAGCAATCGGGCGCGGGCGGTATTTGATCCGTTGATCGAGTTCTATCGGCCAATACCGCCGCTGGCCTACTTGCCGCTGATCGTGATCTGGTTCGGCATCGGCGAGTTGTCCAAGGTACTGCTGATCTACCTGGCGATTTTTGCTCCGCTGGCGATTGCCACCTTACACGGCGTACGACGGGTAGATCAGAATCGGCTGCGGGCGGCGCAGACGCTGGGCGCTTCACGTTGGCAATTGATCCGTTTCGTGATCTTGCCGTCAGCGGTGCCGGACATCCTGACTGGGGTTCGGATCGGTCTTGGCGTCGGCTGGTCGACGCTGGTGGCGGCTGAATTGATCGCGGCGACGCGCGGTCTGGGTTTCATGATCCAGTCGGCGGCGCAGTTCCTGGTTACCGATGTGGTGATCATGGGGATCCTGGTGATTGCACTGATTGCTTCTGCCTTCGAATACGGCTTGCGCTGGCTGCAACGCAAATATGTGCCTTGGGAAGGGCGAACGTAGTCAAAAAAAACGGCAGTCATTCAGGGAGGGCGGCAAGGCAGGCCAATCGTGATCGGTTGGCCTGTTTTCCGTGGAGTGGGATGATGCTAGCCGATTCGTCGCAATTTCTTGCACAATCCTCCAAATTTTCATCGTACCAACATCGCAGCGGATCGGAAAATAGTAGACTCGATCATCTGTTGCGAAAGGCCGGATATGACGAATTCGAAAGCATTGCAAGGACCTGGCACCACCAGCGAGGTGTCCTTGCAGCAAATTGAGCTGGCAAGGCTGATTGAACAATACACCGCCACCGAAGGCGTGTATCAGACTGCGATTGCGCCGTTGAGCATGTATCGCTGTTCGCAGCCGACCCAGCCGACGCATGCGCTGCACAAGCCGGCTTTGTGCATCATTGCCCAAGGCCAGAAGCAGGTAATGCTGACCGATGAACTCTATGAATACAACTCGGCGCAATATTTGGTGGTGACGGTTGATCTACCTGTGATGGGCTGGGTAAGCCAGGCCACTCCTGAGGTGCCATACCTGAGCTTCAAGCTGGAGCTTGATCCGCGTGAAATCGGCGATCTGATCATGAGCAGCGAGCAGCTGGTGCGGCGCGGCGATAACCCGGGGCGCGGGATGTTCGTCAGTAAGGCCAACACCGGTCTGCTGGACGCGGTGCTGCGGCTGATCCGTCTGTTGGAGACGCCGCAGGATATCGCGGTGCTGGCGCCGTTGGTGACGCGAGAGATTTTGTACCGGTTGCTGCGCGACGAACAGGGCGGCATATTGCAGCAGATTGCCATGTCCGGTAGCCAGGCGCAGCACATCGTCAAGGCGATCGAGCTGATCAAGCGCGACTACAAGTTGCCGCTGCGGATCGACAGCCTGGCGCGCGAAGCCAACATGAGTTCATCCTCGCTGCACCAGCATTTCAAGGCGGTCACCGCGATGACTCCATTGCAATACCAGAAGCAGTTGCGGTTGCAGGAGGCGCGCCGCCTGTTGTTCGCCGAGATTGGCGATGCTGCCACCGCCGGCCATCTGGTCGGTTACGAGAGCCCGTCGCAATTCAGTCGCGAATACAACCGCATGTTCGGCGCGCCGCCAGCGCGTGATGCCGCCCGCTTGCGTGCCAGCGAACCGGCGGTTGCCAACGAGGCCTAGTGTTCTTCGTTAGGTCGATTACGGCGGCGCGATACGCTTTCCTGGATCGCGACTTGCAGTAGCACCAGCGTAGTCAGGCCGGACACCATCAGCAGATCGGTCTGATAGGCGAACGAGATCAGGATCGCCAGCAACGCTAGCCCAATCATGTGGGAGAACGGAAAGCGGCGATACACCACGGTCTTGTAGATGCCGTTGCCGAGCAGGTAGGTTATCGGGCCGCCGACCAGCACCGCCAATGCCTTGGTATCGATGTGCCCGGGCGGATGGGCGATTGCCAGTTCATTGCCGACAGCAGTAATGATCACGCCGGCGACGATAATCACGTGGGTGTAGTGGAAGTAGGCGCCAATCCGGCCCGGATCCTCAGAATGCACAATGGCCTCGGTACCGGCCTGGCTGCTGGTGTCGAAATAGATCCACCACATCGCCAAGCTACCGAGGAAGGCCACCAGGAAGGCGATCAGCGTGGGAGCATCCCAGTTGGCCATGTGGCTGATGCTGGCGCCGGTCACCAGGATCGATTCGCCCAATGCGACGATGACGAACAACTGGCAGCGTTCGGCCATGTGGCCGCCTTCGATGGTCCAGTCCCGGGTTTGCGAGCGTCCCATGCCAGGCAGCCACAGGCCGAACATCGGCGACACATATTCGCTGGCGACCGCCAATCCCCAGAACAGGAAACGGTAACTGCCATCGGACAGGCCGCCGGCAATCCACAATATGCCGGAGATGCAGAGCCAGCCCAGCATGCGTTGAAAATTGGCGCTCAACGGGTGATTGCGCCCAAGGTGCAGCACCACGAACAAGGTGCGGCCGATCTGTATCGTGACATAGCAAACGGCAAAGATCATGCCGCGTTCGCCAAATGCATCCGGCAGTACCGCCGACATTACCAGGCTGACCAGCATGATCGCCAACAGCAATATGCGGATCGGCATCGCATCGGGATCGAACCAGTTGGTAACCCAGCAGGTGTATTGCCACACCAGCCACACTGCAAACCACAGGACCAGGGTTTGCAACGCACCTAGGGGAGTAAGATTTTCCAGCAGATGGTGCGACAGTTGGGTGACAGCGAAAACATACACGAGGTCGAAGAAAAGCTCGATGGAGAGCACTTTGGCTTCGTGCCCGTCGCGAGTCCGCAATAGATCGGCCTTGCTAAATATGCTCATTGCTGCGTTCTCCCTTGTATCGCCAATATCGTCATTTGCAAATTACAGACGATTACAATAAGGGATCGTTTAGCCCAGTGTCAATCGCGTGGCTGCCGCTTCTGCCGGCCTGCGCGATGGAGGATGATTGACACCCATTGTGCACCTTGATGCGAGACACATCATTCCAATGCAAGCGCTACTGAATTGAGCGGCCGGGTCGAAACAGGGGGAAAGAGATGGAGGCAATGTACAGGAAGTTTCATTTCAAACGCACGGAACAGATCGACCCGGCCACGCATGTTTGCCGTCGGATAGATGGTTGCGGCTTATACCTCGATCCAGCAGGCAAAGATCGGATGTCCTCCAATCACCATCGGTGGTCCGGATCGCCTTGCCCGAAAGCCCGCCCTGCGGAGCAACCGTTCGACGCCGATTGGCGAGACGGTGATCAGTCTTTTGGCGCCGTGTGCCGCGGCGCAGGCGATCGATGCCTGCAATAGCTTGACCGCAATCGGCGAGGAAAATTGGCCGAGCGCGGTATTGCTCGGCTTGTTGAAATCCATCGCTGCAAAGCGCGACAGCTCCCACACATCCGGTGTGCTGGGCGGCGCCGCATCCTCAAGGAGCTGCGGAAACACTTCGCCAAGCAGGTACGGTTGATCTGTCGGCAGCAGTCGGGCGCAACCGTTTACCTGGCCGGAGCCATCCTGGGCGACCACATACACAGTATCGTCGCGGTCGAACTGGTCCAGTTCGGCGCCGTCTTTGGTATCCAGTTTCCATTGCAGGGTTTCAACGAAAACCTTGTGGCGATAACTGGATATTTTGGAAAAGAGCTCATTGGATAATTCCGTTGCCGCACCTGAAATCACTTTCATTTTCATACCTTCTCGAGTTTCAATGTCGGCTGATTTTGGTGTGCATGCGGGGTACGCGTAACTGTCAAGGTTAACAGCTATAAAGACGTCGCTGGCTGCAGCAGGCGATGTGAAATGCAATGACGATTATTGAAAATTCAAAGGCGTGTCAAAGCGCGACGGCGTGTAGCCGGCTCTGTTGGAGGGGCTTGCTGGAATACGTTGTGGACTTCCCGGCGAGGCGATCCGAACCGGGCTACAAAATACCGAGCATCGCGGCCTTGATGGTTGCTGCGGTTTTATTTGTCGCGTTGAGTTTTTTCAGCGTATTGGCGATATGAAAATTTACCGTGCGATCGGAGATGCCCATGATCCTGCTGATTTCTCCAGATGTTTTGCCATCCGCTGTCCAGCGCAGGACTTCGATTTCGCGTGCGGTCAATTGCGTGATGGCTTCCGGTAAATATTTTTCAATCAGCAACTGCGACAATCCCTCATGCGCGACGTCAACCAGCCAGGACAGCTTCAGCGCTATTTCGCGCAACTCCTTACCCGAAACAGACTCATCCGATCGCGACAGATTCAGCAGCCCGCCGATGCCCTTGGCATCGTGGCACGATTGCGCCCAGCCGGCATGCAAGCCATGGGCACGCGCATCTTCCCAAAAAGCGGGGCAGGAGGCCAAGCTCTTGTCGGACCATACCAGCGGCAAGGTCGAGCGCTTGCCATGCGATACGGTGGGATCTACCTTGACGTATTCTTGCTGCGTATATCGCTGCTGCCAGCTCGACGGATAATTGTTGAGCATGATCACTTTGGCTGGGCTACCGGCCACGGCAGGCGCATGCCGTAGCACAGTAATCGAAGCCAAGTTGCTTGGCAATGCCTGACAAGTTGGTGAATAGGGTGGGCACGGATTGCGCGCTCAGGATGGACTGCATTTGCTGTTCTTGCCATTCAACCATCACTACACTCCCGTAAAAATATATGTCTTTTCATGGAAGGAAATTCTTTTCTCATGTTGTCGCCCGAGGATCCGGCCGAGCCACATTACATCCGCTAGCATTTTGGTTGCTTAGACCACTTTCGCCTATGCTTCTTTTGGCTTCAGTTGCGGTGCCAGTCTCCAGGCTTTGGAACCGCAAAAAAGTTTCCATTTAGAAATTTAACACATTTTAGTAATTTTACAATTGACGAATTGCAAATTGTTTCAGAGTGCACATTCAAAAATGTTTGTAGACGAGGCGGTGTTTTTTCTGTGCCGGGAGTGGATATCAACAGCGAGGCGTTGCATGACCGCCGTAGAAGCCGGCCAAACATGCTGAGGGGCGGGCTTCAGATGAAGCGCATCTTGAAGTTCTTGCCCTTGATATTGCCGGTGCTTAGGCGACTGTAGGCGTGTTTGGCGACACGCCGATCCAACGCCACGTAGGTGACAAATTCAAATACGCTGATCTTGCCGACCTGTTCCTTGGTCAGGCCCGCATCACCGGTCAATGCTCCCAGCAGGTCACCGGGGCGCAGCTTGTCCTTCTTGCCGCCCATGATGCACAGCGTCAGCATCGGCGCCGTCAGCGGTTCGCCGTCGGCAGGCTCCAGCTCATTGAGGTCGAACCAGGTGACCGGACCCTGCTGGTAATCTTCGATCAGCTTGACCCATTTCTTCTCGTTGGGTGCGCACAGGCTCAGCGCCAGGCCTCGGTCCTGGCCGCGTCCGGTACGGCCGATGCGGTGGATGTGGACTTCAGTGTCCTTGGAGACGTCAACGTTGATGACTGCCCCAAGGTCTGGATATCCAGGCCGCGTGCTGCCACGTCGGTGGCGACCAGCACTGAACAGCTCTGGTTGGCGAAGCGCACCAGGATTTCGTCACGCTCACGCTGTTCCAGTTCGCCATACAGCGCCAGTGCGCTGAATCCCTGCTCGCACAGTTCGGCCGCTAGTTCGCGGCAATGGATCTTGGTGTTGCAGAAAGCGATGGTTGACACCGGTTTATAGTGGTTCAGTAATTGCGCCACGGCGGCGTTGCGGCCTTCGTACGATACTTCGTAGAAGCGCTGTTCAATGCGGCCGGCATCGTGCTGCGCCTCAACCTTGACTTCGACCGGATGGCGCAGGAATTCCGCGCTTGCCTTGCGGATGTCGTCCGGGTAGGTGGCGGAAAACAGCAGCGTCTGGCGGCGTGCCGGGCAGGCGCTGACGATGCCGGAGATTTCTTCGTAGAAGCCCATGTCAACCATGCGGTCGGCCTCGTCCAGCACCAGCGTTTGCACTGTGCCCAGGTTAATGCTGCCGCGACCGATGTGGTCGCGGATGCGGCCCGGGGTGCCGACCACGATATGCGCGCCGTGCTCCAGCGAGCCGATCTGCGGCCCCATCGGCGTGCCGCCGCACAAGGTCAGAATCTTGACGTTGCCGGCGAAGCGCGCCAACCGGCGCAGTTCCTTGGCGACCTGGTCGGCCAGTTCGCGCGTCGGGCAGAGCACCAGCGCCTGGATCGCAAAATAAGTCGGATTGAGCTTGTGCAGGATGCCGATACCGAACGCCGCGGTCTTGCCGCTACCGGTCTTGGCTTGGGCGATCAGGTCGTGACGCTCCAGGATCACTGGCAGGCTTTGCTGCTGGATGGTGGTCATCTCGTGATAACCCAGGCTGTCGAGGTTGCTGAGCAGCGCTGGCGCCAGGGGCAGGGAAGAGAAGGAAGTGGTTTTCACGATGATGTTGGTGGCCAGCTAAAAAGGGAGGGAAGTCTAACAGGCGGACCGGCTTAGGGCCAGGATTCCGTCGCATATCGCCGCATATTATGGCCGGTTGTTGCCGGATCATGCACTCATATTCCGTTTACATCTGCCATTTGTATTGTTACTGCTCGTACAGCTCCAGCGGCAACCCGTCTGGATCGCTGAAGAATGTAAATGGACTGCCGGTGAACTCATCAATCCGGATTGCTTCCACTTCGATGCCCTTGTCGCGCAATTCTCGTGCGGCATCTGCCACGCTTGGGACGCGAAACGCCAGGTGGCGCAAGCCGCAGGCTTCCGGCCGGCTCACGCGCGGCGGTGGCGATGGGAAGGAAAACAATTCTATCTGGACACCGTCCAGGGTGCGCAAATCCAGTTTGTAGGAGTCGCGCTGGTGCCGATATGTTTCGGCGACAATCTCAAGGCCCAGCAATTCCGTATAAAAATGCTTGGAGAGCTGGTAGTCCGAGGCGATGATGGCGACGTGGTGGATGCCGGAGATGTGCATGGAGAGATCAAAACGTAGGCGAATGGCAAAAATTGGCCGACGACCGAAAGGCGGCAGCTATCAGCCATGACTATACCGTGTATTACCGATTAGAACTGTCCAATCCCGCTCAAACCAAGCAGCGCGCCCGCTGCCAGCACCCAAAGCGGATGTATCTTGCTTTTGAACGTCACCAGCGCACAGCCGGCGGCAATCGCCGCCAGGCCCCAGGTTTGCGCCGATGCTTCTGTGATCAGCGCGGCGCTGGCCGCTACCAGGCCGACCGTCATCGGCACCAGTCCGGCTTGTATCGTGGCGCGCCATGGTTTGTCCTTGAAGCGCAGCCAGAGGTGCAGCACCACGCCGGTGAGAAGCGAGGACGGGCCAAACTTCGCCAGTGTGGTGACCAGTACGCCTGGCCAACTGGCGACATGCCAGCCGACCAGCGTCACGATCATCATGTTCGGCCCCGGCGCGGCCTGCGCCAAGGCAAACATGGCGCTGAAGTCCTGGGCCGTCATCCAATGGTGGATGTCGACTACCTGACGCTGCATTTCCGGCAGGATGGTGTTGCCGCCGCCAAACGCCAGCAGAGACAGCTGGCTGAAGATGGTCGCCAGGGATATGAGTGTGTCGTTCATGATGGCAGCTTCCAGGTAATCAGCACGCCAAGCGGCGCCAGCACCAGCATGGTCGGCAGCAGCGGCAGGCGCAGCAAGGCAATGGCGATAAAGAACAAGGCCGCAATAATCAGCGGCACCGGTTTTTTCAGCAACGGCACCAGCATCTTCAATGCCATCGATATCAACAGCCCGGAAGCGGCGGCAGCCAGGCCGGCAAACATGTGGTTGAGCGCGGCGTCATGCTGGAAATGCTGGTAGAGCACGCCCAAGGCGATGACGATGGCTGACGGCGCGGCAATCAGGCCCAGCAGCGAGGCGATGGCGCCAGGGATGCCGCGAAAATGCAAGCCGATCGCTACCGACAGGTTGATGATGTTGCCGCCCGGTAGAAATTGGCACAAGCCGAGCAACTCGGTGAACTGCGTGCCATCCAGCCAGCGTCGCTGCTCGACGATCATGCGGCGCGCCAGCGGCAGGACGCCGCCGAAACCGATCAGGCCGAGCGCCAGGAAGCCGGTGAACAGTTCACGCGTGGAAGGTGTTGTCAATGCCAGGTCTGCACCGGTGGCGACGGTTTCTGTAGTCATCTGCGATTTCTCATACTTCTCAAACTGTTAAATATTGACGGTTACACATTGGCGATGATGAACAGTCTTTTGAACGGCAGCAGCGTAACGCCGTTCTCGCGTTGCGGATAGGCCTGCATCATGGCCGCCGAATAGGCATCGCGAAAGGCTTCGCGCGGGCCGGACGGCAGTGCTTCCAGATATGGGCGCAGACTGGTGCCCGCAGCCCACTCGGTCACTGCATCGTCGCCTTTCAGGGTATGCAGGTAGGTGGTTTCCCAAATATCCAGCGATGCGGCGCGCGAACGCAGTAAATCGTAATACTCGTCGGCGTTGAGGATCGGGGTTGCCGGCGCAGGTCTTTCAGATACGGTGCGAAGGCGGGTGAATCGGCCAACTCTCCCTGCATTTGTCGCAACGGTTCGTTGTGCATGGCCGGCATTTGTGCGGCCAGCCAACCGCCGGGCCGTATCGACGACAGCAGATGCGGAAACAGGCTAGGATGGTCCGGCAACCATTGCAGAGCCGCATTGGTGTAGAGCACGTCGACTTGTTGCGGGGCCTTCCATTCACCAAGGTCGGCCCGCAGGAAGCGGCATTCCGGGGCGGTTGCGGTGGCTTTGTCCAGCATGTTTTGCGAACTGTCGATGCCGAGCACATCTGCATGCGCCCAGCGCGCCTTCAATAAGGCCGTGATGTTGCCGGTGCCGCAGCCGAGGTCGACCACATGCTTTGGTTCCTGATCCGGGATGTAGGCCAGCAAGTCAAGGGCAGGGCGCAGGCGCTCATTGCCGAAATGCATGTATTGTTTTGCATCCCATATGTCTTTGGAGGTGTCCATGTTATTTCCTGGTTTTTATCACAAGGTTAATCTGCGGAGAGGCTGTCGGCTCTGTCATGCGTGTGCCAGTTAAGGTCAGCAGGCCGAGGATGAATGTTGATTCGATAAGCGCATGTTACAGAAATTCTGTTTGCCGACAAATCGACTTTTTTGCTTCATCTTTGTGATTTATAATCACAAGCATGTCTCGTCAACTTCCCCCTTTGCAAGCTTTGCGCGCATTCGAAGTCGCTGCGCGCTTTGAGAACTTCTCCGCCGCCGCCGAGGAGTTGCATGTCACACACGGTGCGGTCAGCCGCCAGATTGCGGCCTTGGAAGCCTGGCTCGGCATGCCGGTGTTCCATCGCATCGGCAAGCGCGTGCAGTTGACTGACGACGGCCGTCGCTACCTGATCACGGTGCAGGCGGCATTCAACAATATTGCGGTAGCCACCAAACAATTGCGTGAGTCCGGAACTGTACGGGTGTTGCACATCAATGCCTTGTCGACCTTCGCCATGCGCTGGCTGTTGCCGCGCCTGAGCGGATTCCAGCGCCTGTATCCTGGCGTCGAATTGAAATTGTCGACCTCCACGTCAGACAAGCCGTTGGGCGAACCTGGAGAAATGTTCGATGTGGCGATCCGCCGCGGCCCGGGCCACTGGCCAAATTGCGAGAGCGGCGAATTCCTGGAGGAGAGCGAACTGCCGGTGTGCAGCCCGGCGCTGGAAGCGCGCTCGCCAATCAGGCAGGCAAGCGATCTGGCACAACATACGTTGTTGCATTCCGATACGCGTCCGGATGCCTGGTCGAAGTGGCTGATGTCAGCGGATGTGGCCCCTGCCTCATGCAAGAAGCGACAATCGTTCGATCATTTCTACCTGGCGTTGCAAGCGGCCATCGACGGTCTCGGCGTGGCGCTAGGGCCGCTGCCGCTGATTACCGACGAGCTGGCCAGCGGCCGCTTGGTGACGCCGATTGCGGAACCGGTGATCCGCGCACGCAGTTATTGGTGGATCGTAGCGCGCCATCAGGCGGAAGTGCCGTTGATCAGGCACTTTTGCGAATGGCTGCAGCAGGAAGCCAAGCGCTGACCGTTGGCTAGCGCGCTGCGGCATCTCGCTCAGTTTCGATGTCCACAGAGCGGACGACGATCGTTCAGCTCGCCAAGCCGACGAATGATGCATAATGGAAACAATCATCGTGGCAGGCGTGCACCGCATCCAGAGAAGCGCGACGGTCCCGCCACATGAGAAAAAATCACACATAAAAAATAAGTGAGGAGACAATTCATGCGCATCATCCAGCCGATCCTGCAATCGAAATTCCTGGCATTCCTAATTGCGGCCCCACTCAGTCTGACACTCTCCGCCTGTGGGGGCGACAGCAGCGCGGAATTCCAGACGCAACCGAAAGCGTTTACCGCCGATGGCGGCGTCTCTGCCTTCTACACCTGGAACGGCACGACTCCTGCCGCGCCCGGGGTGTTGCTGCGGCAAGAGCCGTTGCCCGCGAATCAAGTCTTGCCGAATGCCTCGCAGGGCATCCGCATCCTGTACACCTCGACCGATGGCGACGACGGCAAGACCGCAAATTACGTTTCTGGCGATTTGCAGCTGCCGAAGGGGATCACGCCGGCAGGCGGCTGGCCGCTGATTGCCTGGTCGCATGGCACCGTCGGCGTGGCCGATGTATGCGCGCCGTCATGGACCGTGCGCGATCCGCGTGACATCGACTATCTCGATGCCTGGCTGGCGCAAGGTTATGCGGTGGTGTCGACCGATTACCAGGGGTTGGGCACGCCCGGCCTGCATCCCTACCTGCATGCGCGGCCAGAGGCCTACAGCGTGCTGGACAGTATCCGGGCTGTCACCAAAGCGTTCCCACAGCTCTCCAGTTCAGTGGTGATCGTCGGCCAGTCGCAGGGTGCGCAAGGGGCGATTGCGACAGCCGGCTATGCGCCATCTTATGCGCCAGAAATCAAGCTGTTGGGAACGGTGGCGACCGGCGTACCTTACCAGCTGCAAAGCGTGCTGGCTTATCTGAACTCGTTGACTGCACAAGTCCCGACCACCGGTTTTACCTCGGTGCTGGCAACGCTCGAGGCGTATGCCTGGCTGGGGTACGCGACTGCGGAAAGAGTGGTGCCGAATTTCGTGCTGGCTGATAACCTGACCGACAAGGGCAAGGCGTTCTATTCGGTGGTCGCCAGTCAGTGCCTGGCACCTATCGAGGCTTACATCACGCAAAACAAATTGGTGACGTCAGATGTCTTCAAAGGCGACGTCAGCGGCTGGGCAACGCAGACCTTGCAGTCTTCGAACTATCCAACGGTCAAATTTGCCGCACCGATTTTTGTCGGTACCGGTACCCTGGATACGGATATTCCGACTGCGGTCCAATACCTGTTTGCCAAAGATGCCTGCGCTGCCGGCAGCACCGTCGAGCAGCATTATTACGTTGGGCAGGATCACAGCGGCACGGTCAATGCGTCGCTGGTGGATTCCGAGCCGTTCGTCAAGAAACTGTTTGCCGGTCAGGCGATCACGTCGAACTGCGCGGCATTGGTACCCCCGCCGGCGAATTAGGGTAGCGGCGTCGACACCAGGTCCATGCGGCGTCGAATCTTCGTTTCGGCGTCGCGGTCGCCAGCGGCTTGCGCGCGCTGCGCCTGGACGCCCAGCCAGGCCAGTAGCGGCCGGCGCCAGCCTTGGGCGGAAGCGGTTTCTGTCGCGCTCACGATTTCGGCGGGTGTCAGCCTGCCATTCTGCAGCAGGGCGGCGGCAGTCACCAGGCGTGATAACGGATCCTTGATGTCATCCAGCCGGCTCTTGTCGGCAGATGCTGCGCTGGCACTGACCAGTGCCCGATACTGCTGCGGCAACAGGTTTGCATCCAGCCCCTGCCATTGTCCATTCAAGTAAGCAGCGTAGCTGCGTTCACCGGCGTCGGCGTCCTGCGCCAGCGGCTGGAAACCGGCGCAATTGTCGAATTCAAGGCTGGCTGCGCGCGCGGCGCAACGCACCAGTTCCGCGCGCGCCAGCAAATCGGCACGGCCGGTGCTGGCGATTTCATTGCGGCGCGAGCGAATTCCTGATCGGCCACACGGGTGTTGCCGATCAGGTAGGCTGATGAAAAACTTTGCAGGGCGCCATGCGCGTTGCTTTGCCAATCCGGTGGCGGCGGATTGCTGCCGCAGGCGGCAAGCAATAATGTCAAGGACACGGATAAACAGGAGGCGGCGATCTTCATGGTAGTTTGATCTCCGTATCGCGGGCGAAAGGCCATTTGCGGTTGATTTCATCCACCAGTTGCGTCACCTTGCGCAAACTGGCTTCCACTTCGGCGCGTAGTGCGCCCAGATCGTTGCTGGCCATATGCGCATTGCTGCCGATTGCCTGCGCTTCGGCCAGCACCGCATCGACTTTCTTCAGGCTGGCGCGGGTATCGCTGAGGACGCCATTCAATTGCACGATCGCGGCCTGGGTTTCATCCATCACGCCACGCTGGCCGAAAACCCGTTGGTCGGCCTTGGCCAGCAATGCATTGACACGGTCCAGTGCGACGACGATTTTCTTCGCATCTTCATCGCTGCCCAGTGCGCCGCCCAGCAATCCGTATTTACCGGTAAGACGGCCGGTCATGGTCTGCACGTTATCCAGGCTGGTATTCAGGCTGGAGTCCGCCGCCGTAATGGCTTGGAGATTTTCCAGCAAGGCGCTGGCGGTCGCCACCAGGCGCGGGATCTGCGCCGCAGTATCGCCGATCAGCACTGTGCGCACGGAATCAGGCGGCAATGGCGGATCGCTCAGGACCCCTGAAAACGCCCGAATCCGGGTGTCGCCCACCAGGCCATGCTCCAACGTGAAGACGCTAGTGGTGCGTAGCCAATTTGCATCCTTGCGCGGCACGTCGATCACGATCCGGGCCTTGCCGTCCTCGCCCAGTTCGATGCGTTGTACGCGGCCGATCGGAAAGCCCGAGAAAGTCAGATCCATGCCCACCAGCACACCCTGCGAGTCGTCGGAGATCAGCACCAACTGCTGAGTGCTTTCGAACACGCCGCGCGCGTACATCACGTACAACACGAAGCTGCATATCAGTGCCGCCATCAAGGCCAGCAGCAAGCGCGCCTTGAGCTCTACGTTGGCCGATGGCTCGACGGGGGAATCGGGTAGAGATGTCATGAGGAGTGCGTTCTTTCTCAAAAATATTTTACTGCCAGCGCGCCAATCTCGATCAAGACTAGCACGAACAGCAGGCGAATCGCGCCAGGCTGTACCGTGGATGAGATATCGACCTGCTGCTGCGAGGCTTCCAGGATGGCTGCCATCGGGATGACTGCGACCGCCAGTCCGAAGAGGATGGTTTTCAATGCAAATCCCAAGGTGACCGCAGGGTCAAATACGCGTCCGACGGTGCGGGTGTAATCGACCAGGCCCCAGGGTGACATGCCGTAGACATTGACATAGGCCAGCAGCAGGACAATCACTCCGCTGACAACCGCCAGACTTAGCACCGAAAAAGCGTTGGCGATAACCTGAGGCACCAGGTCGCGGCGCAGTCGGTCAATGTCCCGCCATTGGAGGTTTTGTTCCTTTCCCGACGCGGCAAACTGCATGGCCCCGGCATTGAAAGCCAAACCGGCGCGCAACGCCACGAATAGCGCGGCCGAAAGCGGGATCAATTCCAGCACCAGCACGCGCACCACCATTTCCAGCGCATAGCGTGACAAGCCGTAACTGAGCGCCGTCACAATCACAATCCGGATCAGCACCAGGCTGAGCAGTGTACATAGCAACGTGAACCAGGGCAGTATTTGCCAGGTGCCGGTGTAGATATAGCGATAGGTTGTACTGCGGTTGGCGCGGTGGTAGGTAGATGGTGAAAATCCCATTACCAGTGCAACAGCCGTCAGATGCAGCATGAGCCACCAGCTTTTCAGGGTGCGCAGGAACGTTGCGGCCCATTGTTCGGGTCTGGCGTTGAGATAGGAAGTTGGGCGCATCGGGTAATGATAACGCAGCAAATGCAGTTGGAGGCTTCCCTTGCATTTCCCTTGAGCGATTGCTGGGTAAGCGAAGAACATGGATCACCGCGTTCTCGGGACCAACGGAGCGACGGGACGAGGTCGCTAATGGCGGTTCATCGTCACACTGGGACGTCACCCTCGACCGTAGTGCGATACAGCGTGCGCCGCAAATGCTGCGGCGTAATCGGCGCATAGTGCACCGTGCTGCGGTTGTCCCAGAATACGATGTCGTGCGCGCGCCACGCATGGCGATAGACATTCTCGGCACGAATCGTGTGCTCATGCAGAAATTTCAGCAAGGCAGCGCTTTCGTCGGCCGGCAAGCCGATGATATGCGAGGTGAAGCCTTCGCTGACAAATAGCGCCTTGCGGCCGCTTTCCGGATGCACCCGCACTACGGGATGGTCCACCTCGGGCACGTCGTCGATCTGCTTCTGCGTCAGGTCTGCACGCCATGGCGACAGCTTCTGCAGGCGCCGATAGCGATACACATACGAATGCACTGCACGCCGGCCTTCCAGTGTTCGCTTGACATCGGCGGGCAAGGTTTCATACGCGTTGAACATGTTGGCGAAGCTGGTATCCCCCTGTTCCGGCGGCAGCTCCTGCGCGTGCAACAGTGATCCCAGGCTCGGTTTGGGCATGTACGACAGATCCGAATGCCAATCGGCCCCCGCATCCACCAGGCCAATCGGCTGGCCGTTTTCGATGACGTTGGAAACGATCAGAATTTCCGGATGGCCTTGCAGGTGGAAGCGGTTCAGCACATGCACTTGCAGCGGACCGAAGCGGCGGCTGAATGCCACATGCTGTTGCGGCGCGATGCGCTGATCGCGGAATACCACCAGACCGTATCGAACGAACGCCGCGCGGATACGCGCCAGATCATCATCTGACACCGGTCGATTCAAATCAAGGCCGATGATTTCGGCGCCAAGCGGACCATCAATCGGGCTGATTTCAAACGTTCGCTCAAAGTCTGCGAACGATTTTTTTGCATGTGGAACGTTGTTGGATGGCATGGCGGAATCAGAAGTCGGAATCGGATACACCCGCAGTCATTGCTACATAGACCGTGCACGATTGAAAGCAACATTACATTCGCTTTAGTGCCATGTCGGCAAATAATCAATTCGCATGTCGTTATGCGCTCCGTGTTGTGATCACGCGGCAACGGACGTCGTTTGAGCGACTTCGACCCATTGCTTGCTAAAAGTCTGAGTCAAAAAATCCAGATAGGACTAATCCTATATCTTGTTTTTTTGATTTCTGAAATGATGCCGTTTATGCATTTAATTAAAAATTCAACAATTCCAAAGAGATGAACAACTAAAAATTAATGACAAAGCTGAAAAGCAAAATAATCCAAAAAACTCAAACGTTTCTGGCTAAAAAATAGGAGATTTTTATGGCGACGCTCACAACAGTTAAATTTCATCGTATCAAAACAGCCCTGCGCCAGCGGGGGCAAGGCATGTCGGAGTACATCATTATTGTGGCGCTGGTGGCCGTGGTGAGCATTGGAGTGTTCTCATCTTTCGGCAAAGTGATTCGCGAGCAAGTTGCTGGCATGGCGGCTGAATTGGCGGGTAAGGATGGTACTTCCGCCATTAGCGAGGCAGCTACCGCAGCCGAAGCTGCCAAGACCGCAGCAGACAAGAAGCGCACCATGGGCGATTACGCCGGCAATAACAACTAATTGCGCTAGACCGCCTTGGAGGATGGTTGCGTGATGAGCGCGCAAGTAATTCTGGGCGGTCGACAAAAGAATAATGAAGATCTGCGGCAGCAGGCAGCATAAATATGCTAAAGAATTTATCCAAGGATTGGAGGAGGCATTGAGAGCGGAGTCCGTGAGCGAAAGCCCTCGTATTGTGGCTGAGACGGTGAGGAGACCAGATCTTACGCTGAACGTGGCGCGGATCTTGCCGGCGTCACGCCGTCGCCAGCGATTGCAGCAGGGAGCGGTTCTGCCGATCGCCATTTTCTTTTTTGCGGTGTTGTGTGTCGGCCTGTTTGCAGTCTACAACATGGCGCAAGTGACGAGTGACAAGCGTCATTTGATCAATGCCGCTGACGCAATTGCTTATAGCGATGCCACTATCGCTGCCGAAGGCTTAAATTACACTGCCTATACCAACCGCGCAATGGTATCCAATTACGTAGCCGTCTCACAATTAACTGGGATGTGGTCAACCACCACTATGGCCGATCAATATTGGCGTAACAGTCCAAAAGCAATCAAGGCTATTGGCGATCTGGCTGCGTTTATTCCTGAAGTCGGTCCGTTAATCAAGAATGTTGCCAACGGAATTGCAGCAGTACAGGGCGCCGTTCAAAAAGTCAGTAATCTGGCACGAGTCACTAGTGTTGTGCTGGCCAATGCTGGCACAGCGGCCAACTCTTTAAGCAACTACGCTCTGTTCGCCGCGCAGCAAACGCATTTGCTTGCGACTTTGAATGCAATCGCCAATGCCCAAACAGATTTGTTAAAGGCCAATGCGCCAGATGCAAGTTATATACCAAGCATAATCGCTTACCAGTCACTCAAAGGAGTGACGGAGTTTTTACGCATGCTGAAACTGCATCAGCCACCGAAAAAGTTTTTGGGCCTAGAGAAAATGAAGACCAAGATGCCTGCGGATCAAGAAGGGATAGAGTTTAACTTGGTACATCGTCTCATGACCGGTGAGATGTTCATTTCACCTCTGGCAGCGCCGGACGCCGTCTGTTCCCAAAAATACAAGGTTTGTGGGCGATGGACATGTGTCACCAGAAATATATTGGGGAAGGGATCAGTGGTTTAGCAAACGGCAGTGGATTATCAGACATGATTCCGGGCATGCCAGGCGCGGAAATCGCTGGGCCAGCGATTCAGGTGGTACTGGGACTCCTCGGCAGCGCGATTAGCCCACTCATGTGCATCTATGATCGCACCGGCGGTACACGCGCAATTCAGACGCAAGATGGCAACTATGCCTGGACCAATATTGATATCACTGATTTAAACATTCTTGGTGTCAAGATACCGTTGGCTGGCGCGGCCAATATGTCCAGACTTAGCAAAAAGGGAGGTGCTGGGGAGAGCATTCCTCTCGACCTGAATGAATATGTCAATGCGGTAAAACAGAATGACGCAGCGAAAAAGAGTTATTGGGGTGAGGCGGTCGGTTTGGACGATTGCGCCTACATCATTTATCCGACCGGCGAAGTCGCTGCGCCGCGTTTGGGCGGGGCATGTGCCTCGTTGGCCCCGGGTTCGGCCAAGGGAGACGGCACGGGTCCGGGAGGAGGGTATTTGGGACGTGGTGTCTTTCAAATGGCCTCCAAAGCCGCTAACAGTGCGATTAAGCGCACGCCTAGTGTGGCTACTTTGGACGAAAATCAGGCCGACGAAATAGTCGCCCCAATAGCCCCTTTATTAGAGTCTGTGGGGCGCAGCATTAATTCATCGAATTCTTCTCAAGATTTGATCAACCAGCAGAATGCCTCGACGAATTCTCCCGGTAATGTTGTTGGTGGTTCTCCTGCAGGTATGCCGGCTTCTGGTGAGGCACTAGCTGTGCCGACTGCCGGTAACAACGGCGAAGTGGATGACACCATTGCTGCGCTGAGGCAGCAATCCACTAATTTTGAAGGCTTATCGGGTCGGAGTCTTCCAACCTCGAACAATTAGTCATATTGACTGATCTGCAAAGGCTGGCGGCAAATTCTGCCGGTGAAGTAGAGGGGGGGGATCCGATCTCTAACGGTTTAAGATTTTTACTTAATCTGGTGGGGCTGGGTAATGTCGCTGATGCGCTCACAATGCGTAGCTCGCGTGGTACCCAGACTTTGTGGCAGAAGAACGGTATAGGAGTTGACATGGGCTTGCCGGCATCTAGATTCGGTTTGTGGGAGATGCGAGATGCAAATATCGGCAACTATCAGGCAGATCGCGAGGATCCCGGAAATCTCTTTGTGGCGCCAAGGAAATTGCAGGACAGTGCTCTAAAAGATTTGGGGCCAACTTTTATGGTAGGTCTAGAGGAGGCGGCGGACAAAGCACAGATCAAGCCTTTAGATAAATTTAATCTGGGACAGATTGCGATCAAAGACTATGACGCAGATATAAAACCACTTATCTGCGAGCGATAGGCAAGGCACGAGTCTATTACCGTTCTCCTTTGGAGCGCTGGACTATACGTCAGCAAGTGGTAACGCATGCCAATCTGATGCAGCCCTACTGGAATGCCCGATTGGAAGGTTTGAATTATCCGGAAAAATTATTGCTCTCTACGGTTATTAACTGATGTTACGTTCAAGATTTTCTATGTGTCATCTGAGGCAGCGGCAGCGCGGGCAGGCTTTGGTCGAATCCATCCTGGCATGTAGTGTATTGATGATTTTTTTATTTGGTTTGCAATGGCTATGGCGCTATGGCGAATTGCGACAATTGAATGTAGAGACAGCACGCTTTGCCATTTGGGAGCGCACCGCTTACAAAGCAACCGATGATGCTGACTATGCGTCGCTATACGGTAGTGATAGCAATCTTGGTGAAAAAATATTTCGTCACGTATATATGACACCGCGTGGCGCCAATCAGACTGAATTAGATAGCAGCGCCCTGATGAAAGATCATAGGGATTGGATGAGCACTGCCGCGCGCTTTTTTACTGATAGTTTTGAAAACGCCGGATTTGATAGTGTTGCCAAGCAGGCTTTGACTGTCACCACCAGCGCCAACTCGGTCACTGATAAATTCAATATGGGTTTCGATCCTACCTACAATACACTCACCAATCTTAAGCTGGACACCAAACCTTATGAGCAAGTTAGCGTTAGCGGCGTCATTCATCAAAATGAATTCATCACCAAATTCATGCATCGCATCTTTGGCATCGTTCCAGCGGACACGTCGGCATCCGCCGATGGTGGCGATAGCCGGAATACGCTAGATAGTCTGGCGATGATCACCAATTCCTGGTCCGCACCAGGAGCGGTAGCGATCAAACGGATAACGCAAGAACTCAATCCGCTATCTGGTGAAAATTATGTCGGCAAAGTTATTAATAGTAAAACCGTAGCAAATGCTTCGCAGATCATTGGCGGTAAAGCGGGTTTTGGCGGGAACTATCTGACCGATAAGCCTGGCCTGAGCGCGGCAACCGCCTCCACTTTGTTCGCGAACTGGACTAACGGCGACTCCAGTGGAAACAAGCAGATACTCAAGCTAGCCCAAGACACCAATTCCTATAAGGAAAATTTCAGTTTGGACGGCAGCAGCACCGAGCCTGATTGGTCTGGCGTAGGCTGCACTCCGAATGTCGATGGCATTACGCGGCGAAAGACATATACGCAAGATGAGCTGTGTCCGGCTGGCATTATGCGCGCTCGTGTGATAGCTCCCTTCGACAATATGGCTTATCGCTTTTCGACGGCCCCTGGGATTACGGCGGATGACGTACGACCATGGTAGATGGCCTGTTGACTGCATTACGCCCGTAAAAGCTATGTTGAAACATCTTTTAGTGGCGTGTGGCTGCGCGATGCTATGCATCGTAACGTCGGCCGCGGATAAATGGGAACGGGGTGCATCTTTGCTGCTGGAAGGCATTCCGTCGGCCTGGAATAAAAGCCGTGTGGCCGATCGCATCGAAGTCAACGGCATGCCGATTCTTATCTATGCCGTTGATAGTCCGCAAACATTGAAAGAAGCGGCGGTAATGCTGTCCCGCACCTGGGCACATGAAAAATGGCGTGTGAGTAACCGAGTGGATGGAGAAAATGTGATTATCTTGGGGGTCAAGGATGGGTGGAGCAAACAAGCTATTCTGAGCAGCAGCGGCGACAAGCAAACTCAAGGCTATCTGAGCTTGTCGGATCTGCCTGCGATCATCAATTCCGATCAAAAAAATCCAATGCCAGTGTTAGGAAAACATCTGCGTAAGCCAACTGGTACACATGTGCTGAACGAAGTGCGCACAGTGGATGACAATCGCGTATCGATCCTGACCACAATGACGAATAACTACAGCATCGAACAAAACATCGCTTTCTATGAAGAAGATCGCGCGGCGCACGCCTGGAAACTGGCCTATAAAAGAACTACCGATGCAAATGGCGCCACTATATTCCGCTATGTGTCAGCGGATTACCAAGAAGCTACTTACACCGTGAACAAAATAGGCGAACAGACCTTTGTGATAGTGAATTGGCTCACCCGATGAATCATGCGCTGTGGATTCGCAAAAAGGCTATTGCGAAACTGAAAGTGGCAAAGCCAAACATCAGATTACGACCAGCTGTTGGTGGACAGATAGCGGTGGAATACGCACTGCTATTGGTGCTGGTGGCGATGGTGCTATTTGTTTCGGTGGACGATGCCTCGTTGCTCGGCTCACCGCTTGATGCAGTCAGACAACTGAATTATCACTACGTTCAGGGGATGGGATTTGGTGCTACACCAATCTAACTAGTGAGTTGATATGCGAGTTGTAATTTTAGGTCTTTAATACATGTTTAGAAAAAGCGGTAAAAAAGTAAGCCGCAACGCGGTGCCAGTTTTGTGGAATTTGTCGTTGCAATCCCAGTGGTGTTGATTATGGCTTTATTGTGCTTACAATTGGCGCTGATGTATCGCGCCAAGCTGGCACATAATTTTGCTGTGCAAGAGGCTGTCCGTATAGGCGCAATGAGTAATGGCAGAGTTGTTCCTCGCTTTCTTACCGATAAAATAAGTGGGATGGTTGGCAATGTGGCTATCGGTATTCCCGGCAAGGTCGCCTTTTCTACAATTGTCGATTTGCTCAAGACGTCCGACGGACCCGCTGTCGACAGTGCGGCAGGTTCATCTTCAGAGGGAGATGAAGAAGCAGCAAATCTGCCTAACGGCCTCAACAGCCAGCTGTCTCAAAATATTAGAACCCTAAAGACACCACCTACGTCAGCTTTCGTCATTTTCCTTAAAGGATTGCTGCGCTATGGTGATAGCTCCGTGCTACAGGGATATATAAACGGTATAACGCCGATGTACGTGAATGGGGCAAGCGGCCCAGGACAAAAATGGCGTGCGCAATTTGATGCCTATCTGGATGCCTTACCCAATTCATGCATCCTCTATCACAATCCAACCCAAGCTGCGTTTCTCGAATCTGGCAACATCGAATTACAGGGCATCGATTACGGTATTTTAAAAATTCCTGCCGACTATATGCGTTTTCGTACGCCGCTTGGGACAGCGGCAGCTGATACCTACGACATCGATACTGACTCCGGTCTGAAAGGACGATGGACCGGAAAAACGATTCAGGAAAACACCGTCTTGTCGATCGAGATACTGTGGAGTTATCCGCTTAAAGTACCGATTGCCAACAGTGTCATTATCGGACTCACACGCCTATTTGACAGCGGGGATTCACCTTCTTCAATGGTCGCCGACTTCAGGTCAAAGGCGCTTGATCGTGGTCGTTACCCGTTTAGTGCCGCGGCCAGTTATCGCGCACAGAATGCGTTGCATTGGCAGCCATTTTATCCATTAGGCCCCCCAACTCCTCCTGTCAACGACGATGGATTTCAGGTGATTGACCTTGTTCGTAAAATGTGGAACGAGATTGTCGGTTCTACCACATACGATCCTACAGAACCTCAAATTGGCTTTTGTCTTGGACAGTACAACTTAGATGGTCTTGCTCCGAAAAATCAGGTCAGTGATCACTGGTGGGGAGAAAGTCTCGATAGGTCTGCAGCATCCGCGGCACCGGCATCTCTTTCTAGTTCGCCATAAGGCATGCTGCTTTTGTGAGGGGAATAACGTTAATCGTCCTCCCGCAAGAATTCCATCTTGCCACTAATTTTCTTCCTGTAGAAATAGAGTTTTGCTAAGCGTTTGAGTAAAAGCCACGCGCTTCCCCGATTACTTTTATCTCATCATCATGAAATTAAAACGTCTCATTGATCTGCAAAAAATAAAAAAAGCGGCGCCACTCATCATCATCGTTCTAGTTGCTGCGTTCGCAGTGTTTTTGGCCAACAATTATCTGCGCACGCGATCTAGTGAAATCGAGAAAAGTCTCAACGATGAGGCCAGCAAAATTCGTACAACGGTCACTGTTCCGCGGGTCGATCTTAACCCCGGAGATGTATTGAACATGGAGCAGGTAGCTGCGCGCAATGTGCCCAAAGAATATATGAATTTCGATGTGATCGCACCTGAACAGATCGATGCATATATTGGAAAGAAGCTCATTCGCCCTGTACGCAAGGGAACGCCTTTATTGGAGTCATATTTTCTGCTGTATGAATCAGTTCCGTTTTCCAAGTCTATTGATCCTGGCAGTCGCGCTATCACTATTCCCGTCGATGAAATTAATTCTTTCTCAGGGCTGCTTCGCGCCGGCGATCACATTGATCTGTTCTACATGATGAAGCGTCCGCTGGAGGCGGGAGCAGGTGCTGCACCTGGTCAGGAAGACACCATGCTTGCGCCTCTGCTGACCAACGTCGAAGTACGGGCAACTGGTCAGACTACGGTACGTGAGGTGGAGGCTGCTGATCGCGCACGTGAAGTTGGTGCCGGCACTCGCCGGGCTGACACTCGAACGATGTATAGCACAGTCACCATCGCAGTACCTGCAGCAGACGCTCAGCGAGTGATTTTGATACAAACCGGTGCACGCATCGTTGCAGTGTTGCGGCGCCCTGATGAAGAAGGAAATGCCGAGAAAAAAATCTTCTTGTCCGACGTTGTAGATCCCGATGGAAAACGACGCTTGAAGATGCCGACGGGACCACAAGTCGATTACATCATCGGAGGTCGATTCAAGACGGGCGAATATGTCGGTGGCGATGAAGACCCTGGGAAAAAAATCGAAGCACTGAAACGCTTCCTGGGAAGCATGGCAGGAAATCAATAGCAACACTTAATAGAAAATAAGCAATGACATGAAGAATCAAAAATTATTACGCGCGAGCCTATTACTTTCCGCGATGGTGAGTAGTCACGCTTTTTCTGCTGGTGATCCTACGAGAAATGGACAGGCATTAATCCGGGCAAAGCAAAATCAGAGTCAAATGCGCGGCGACGCAATCGAATATCTGAACGGTAACGTTCAAGGTGGCGGTAGCCTCCCGGCTTCACCGCCGGACGACTCGTCATGGCGTAACGCTAGTACTCTTGGCTCCCTCCAATCACAGTCAGGACGTGTCGCCATCTCGAAGCAGGTCGCGCCGATCGATGACGAAATTGTGATGTATGCGGGCGAGGCAAGGGTTTTTGAGGTTGGTTCGGTCAATCGCATAGCAATTGGCAATGGCAAGATTGCTTCGACCGCTGTAATTGAAAAAACCAAATTATTGGTGATTGCCCAGGAGGTCGGCCTGACAAACATTCTGTTGTGGAAGAAACCGAATTTATCCCGCGAAATTCGCTTGCGAGTAACCGCGTTGAATATCCTCAAGCAACAGCGTGATATCAAACAAGCGCTAGCGGATCTACCCAATATCGACGTGGTACGACATGGTGAGAAGTTATTTGTGGAAGGAAGCATAACGACGCGTGAAGAACTTGCCAAGATCACTGCTCTGACAGATCAATACGCAAACCTGGTTAATAGCACAAAACTTGATCTGGACGTGGTTCCCGCATACAAACAGGCATCTCAGATGCTGGTATTTGACTTGTACTTTGTGGAATTCAAAAAGGGATATCTGGAAAATCTTGGCGTCAATTGGGCAAAGAGTTTTAATGGTTTCAATATCGGCATATTCGGCGAAGCTACCCGAGGCAGCGCCAATCTTCGCCCCTTGCCGCAAAATTCTGGCGATACCGGCGGAGCTTTCGATTTGCCGAACCGCAAACTACGTGGTGTGAGCGCTGCTGTGAATGCGTCGATAGCTATTCCGTCGATTATCCAGCTAGCGGTTGATAGTGGTGAAGCCTTTGTGCTGGCATCGCCGAGCATTGCGACGCGTAATGGTGGAGAGGCCAGATTCGTTGCAGGCGGTGAGGTTCCAATTCCTACTGTCAGCCAAAATGGCACTAATGTCACTTTCAAGCCCTACGGTATTCTGATCGAGATTGCTCCTCATCTCGATGAGTTTGGCAATGTCACTGGAATACTCAAAGCTGAAGTAAGCAAAATCGATCCATCAGTAAGTGTCGGCGGTATACCTGGTTTTACTACACGGCGCACGGAAACGGATTTCTCTGTGAAGACCGGCGATGCGATTATTCTGTCCGGCTTGTACAGTCAAGATGGCAGCACCGATGTTCAGAAAGTACCTGGACTCGGTGACGTGCCAGTAGTGGGCAATCTATTCAAAAGCACTGGCACGACTCGCAACCAGACCGAAGTCTATCTGGTGGCAATTCCTCATAACCATGAGGGCGAGGCTGGGGATAGTTCAAATGCATTGCGTAATTTGACAAACAGGATTAATCAGTCACGCAAGAGCGCCGGGATGGAGGTGCAATCTGAACTGCCTGCGCTACAAAACCTAATGACCGAGCCTAAACCCGAGCCGATAGCGTCGCCACCAGTAGAAATCGATTCGCTGCCAGAACACAAAAATCATTAACGGGTCGTGCTCGCGGATTACGTCGAGATGGTATTTAACTGCACATCAAAAGCGCAGTTGATCTCCCACTTTGAGTTTCAGTTCGGCCAGTGTGACGGGGTGAAGTTCGAGGGTATGGCATGCGGAGCGATCACCTGAGAGGCGCCTGCGTGGCATTAACGGAATTATCTTGGTAACGACAAAATCTGCCGAAAGATACACTACGGCGATAGTGAAGTGCATGAAGAATGTATGGACGGAGTTACAGTTCTTCAGCAGAAATCCGTGCTGCGGATCGAGTTTTTTTGAAAACATCAGGCCGCGAGCGCGACTAAAAAAAGAATCACCGACGGCGACCTTGGCGATGATGATTTGATTATTTTTATATGCAGGAACAATTTTCATGATGAAAACCCAGAGTCGTTTTCTGTTGACGGTAGTGTCGGACGATTATGACATATTGGATGAGGTGTTGATCGATAAAGAGCGCTTTGTTATTGGTAAGGCAGACGGTAGCGATTTACGCCTAAAGGGTTGGAACATCAGCAAGTTGCATGCGACATTTCTGATTGATGACGGTAGTGTTTTTATTGAAGACAGTGGCAGTATTTTCGGCACATGGGTTGATGGTGAACGCATTAATCGACTGGGTCCGCTGGTAAACAATACTGCAGTTAAAATCGGCAATTACGTTCTAACCCTATATACGGATTCGGCGCAGGAATCGGGAGCGGATCGGGCACCGCAGCCAGCTGTCAAACCAGAGATTTTAAACGTGCCATCGGCTGCGAAGGATCGTGAACTGGAACAAGCCCCATTGATTACGCCGAAGGACGACCGTTTGGCAGATGAGCGGCAACCTTCAACCAAACAGCAAGTGGCCACGACTGAGCCGTCCGTATCGAGTTTACGTTCGGTGCAGCCAAAAGAGACGGTAGCTAGTGCAGATGAAGCTACTCAATCCGGGAATGTTTCGGGGCGTGTGATCGATTTGGAGTTTGCACGCTGGCGTAAAACTTTGCACAATGCAGTACTGCATGAGATAGATTTGCGTCGCATTGATGCCAATAAGATGTCCGAGCAAGATCTCAAAGCGAATGTCAAATCGCTGATCAAGGAACTGTTGGGTTCGACATTCAATGTTCCGGATCACATCGATACGGAAATTCTGACCAAAGAAGTGCTGGACGAAGCGGTAGGCCTAGGGCCTCTTGAGCCAATGATAGCCGATGAGGGTATCACTGAAATCATGGTGAATCGTCATGATGAAATTTGGGTTGAACGCGGCGGACGATTGGAGTTGTCGACTGCAACTTTTACCAGCGACATTGCGGTATTGGGAGCAATAGAACGTATTGTCACGCCGCTTGGACGGCGTATTGATGAAAGCTCGCCAATGGTCGATGCGCGCCTCAGGGACGGATCGCGCGTGAACGCCATTATTCCGCCACTTTCGTTGCGTGGGCCGACATTAACCATTCGTAAATTTTCGCGACGCAAGATGGTGGCCGAAGATCTGATTAAGTATGGTTCGATGACTGCCGACATGCTCCATATATTGCGTAGTGCCGTCGAACAGCGTTTGAATATTGTAGTTTCTGGTGGAACTGGCTCTGGAAAGACCACTTTCTTGAACATGATGTCGGCATTTGTTCCTGATGATGAGCGCATCGTTACGGTCGAAGACGCTGCTGAACTACAGCTGTCGCAACCAAATTTGGTCTCGCTTGAGAGCCGTCCCCCAAATGTCGAGGGTAAGGGGCATGTAGCAATTCGTGATCTTGTGCGAAATTCTCTGCGGATGCGGCCGGATCGTATCATTGTTGGCGAGTGCCGTGGTGGCGAAGCGCTTGATATGCTGCAGGCCATGAATACGGGTCACGATGGTTCGATGACTACTTTGCACGCCAATTCGCCACGTGATGCGCTGGCGCGGATGGAGGTTCTGGTGCTGATGGCCGGCATGAATCTGCCGGTACGTGCTATTCGGGAACAAATTTCTTCGGCAGTGCATTTGATTATTCAGCTTACTCGGTATTCCTGCGGCGCACGCAAGGTCACAGCCATTACCGAGGTGGTCGGAATTGAATCGGAAACGGTGCAATTACAGGATATCTTCAAGTTCCAGCGCGATGGACTGGATCAGCACGGTAAGACGCGCGGCGAATTCTGTTATTCGGGCATGAAGCCAGCATTCATTGAAAGGATGGATCATGAATAGCCAGATTTTACTGTTCTCGCTAACTCTGTTTGCGTTGGTGGCGTTCATTATCTGGTCACTGTTCAATTCCAAGAGTTCGATCCTCAAGCTGATGTTCGATATGCACATGTGCTACATAGGAAGAATTCGTGAATGGACTGGCTTACGAGACGGTCGCGTCTATCTTGTGTTGTTTGCTCAAATTGCCGCAGCTGTGTTGTTAGCTGCCCTGGCTTATTTCTTGATACAAAACATTCTATTGATGCTGCTGGTTGGCTATTTCATTCTCAAGGCGCCGCTATGGATCAGTGATTTCAAACGCAAGCGCCGCCTTAAAAGTATCGAATATGAATTGCCGACAGCGCTGACGGTGATTGCGTCAAGCCTGACTGCGGGAGTGTCTTTGAGCGTAGCTTTGCAATCCTATTCCAAGGAAATCAGTTCGCCGTTGGCAAGCGAGTTTGCTCATGTGATCCGTTTGCAGAAAGTCGGCGTTGATTTTGAGACAGCGATCGAGGAGGTCGGCAAGCGTATCGACTTGATCGATTTTCAATTATTGGTGATGACATTCCGAATATCGAAATCCGTAGGCGGTAATCTGTCCGAAACGTTGATGAGTTTGTCCAGTACGATTCAACAGAAACTGGCTATCGAAGGCAAGATCAGATCATTGACGGCACAGGGGAAAATGCAAGGTTGGGTCATGATCTGCCTGCCGGCGTTGGTGGGTTTTGCGCTGTACTTTATTCAGCCACAGGAAATGAGTTTGCTGACAACAACACTGTACGGAAAAATTGTACTTTTTATTTGTCTCGTCATGGCCTACATCGGTCACAAGGTAATTCAGAAAATTCTGGCTATTGACGTCTAAGTATTGAGATTCCCGCAGATTCTTCTCCATCCCTCTTGAGTGAATGTAATGAATAGCTCTTTCTATCTCTATGGCGCGATTGTGCTGGCTTTCTTCTGTCTTAGCGTATCGTTGTTTTATATCTTTAAATTGATCGCGAACGTCAAGTTAAGTAAGTTCCGACCCAACATGGATCCGTTGCCGCCGCTTCTGAAAAGAGTTTGGAATGGGGTGATGTTTTTCGATTTTTACTTCGGACCACTATTGTCTGAGAACAGGTTGGAGAAACGTCAAAAAATGTTGAACACGGCGGGGTTGGAGTTTTTTATGACGCCGAATGAAACATTTGCACTGCAGTTCTTTTCCCTGTCCGTGGCCCTTTTTTCCTCGCTGTTGTGTGGCTTGTCAGCGTTTGGCATTGATTACAGGACGTTGATTCTCGTTTTCTTCTTGGCTTGACAGGTTGGTTCTATCCATTGATCTGGATACTCGATCAAAAAAACGTCGGAACAGCGAAATCTCGCGCTACTTTCCGGCATTTGTCGATATTGTGACGCTGTGCTGCGAATGCGGGTTGACACTGAATACCGCTATTCTTAATTTCTGCGAGCGCGGTCCGGTTTGTGTTTTACGTTATGAGATAGAACGTGTGGTGCGTGATATGAAAACCGGCGCCGGACGAGCAGACGCTTTGGAAAGATTTGCTCGCCGCACCGGCAACATGGATATTACGCGCTTCGTTGGGATCGTCTTGCAATGCGACAAGCTCGGCGTGCCGTTGGGTCCCACCTTACGCAAGTTTGCTGAACAAAAACGAACGGAGCGTTTTCAGCGTGCGGAAAAGCTGGCTATGGAAGCTCCGATGAAAATGATTGCACCGCTGATCATGTTTATTTTTCCGATTACTTTCATTATTATCGCCTTTCCGATCGTTACTACCATCCTGATGAATTTCAAATAATGAAGTGAATGCTGCTCATACGATTCCTAGGGCGGTTGCTCAATCTGACTTCGTGTTTTCAGGAAAGTGTTGGTACGGGTGGCATCCAATGTCACAACAGTATTCCGCTCTTTGATTTGTTTGTCTTCGACTGGCATGCGAATGGCCGGTAGGCAAGAAACTATCTAATCAGTCGTTTGGCTAGGACAATTCCTATATCTTGTTATTTTGATTTCTGAAATGATGTCTTTTTTAACATTCATTTTTCTTGTTCGATAGAAATTGTTTGGCGCGAGTAGCACCAGAACAGTTGGACGCGTTCAGGAAAATTGATGCGTTTTAATAGAGATCATCCCTCGAAAACCGGCGAGGGGAAAAGGAAATCCCATGACAAGCTTCACAACAGCCAGGTTTCATCGCATCAAAGTGGACTTTTATCAATACGGTCGCGTTACCTTCGATCGCATCATTATCTGTGCACTAGTCGCGGTGGTGTGTATTGGTGTGTTTTCTGGGGCAAGGAAATTGGCACGGGAGCCGGCTGTTGTCAGGAGTAGTGTTTTGCGCTCCAAGAGCAGCCGGTTGCCAGCGGTTGGAGGCGACTATCCGGAAAATCCGGGCGCGCCGGCCCTGATTAAAGGAACGTGGTCTGAGGAACCGAGTAAATAGCTTTTGGTATCTGTTGTGTTGAAATGGGAATGGCAATCTGTGGTCGGGGCCATACGATACGATAACGATCGCGTTTTTTTCTGACTCATCCCGTTGCGGCTGGTTCTGCAGGATGGTGACAACGGCATCCCCAAGTTGCGCGTCGTGGCCAAACGATTCTGCCGAGATCGCCAGTAGAGACATCGCCTACGTCAAGTGCGGCGATTGCCTCATCTCCATTCCTCCTCCTCAGACTGCCGGCATCATGCGAAAGCCGATGGCAAGGCGATTCCAGCTATTGATGGTATTAATGGCCAGGCTCAGGTTGACCATTTCAGCATCGTTGAACTGGCTGCGCAGCAGTGCGTAATCGACGTCTGACGCGTGTGTTTGCGAGATTAGCGTCAGCGATTCGGTCCAGGCCAGGGCGGCCCGTTCCCGTTCCGTGAAAAATGGCGTTTCGCGCCAGACCGAGACCGCATACAAGCGGCGTTCGGTTTCGCCGGCCTTGCGGGCATCAGCGGCATGCATATCGACGCAGAATGCGCAGCCATTGATCTGCGAGGCGCGCAGCTTGACCAACTCTAGCAGCGATGGCTCCAGTCCCATCTTTCCGACCGCGTTTTCTAGCGCGATCATGGCTTTCAGAGCATCGGGCGAGGCTTTGTAGAAATCGAGACGTTGTTCCAAGATGTTCTCCTGTGTGTGGCGGGAGATTGCATGATAGGAGTGCGTCACTCGCCGTAGGATATCCAATTTCGCAAAAAAGCAGGAGTCCATTCAAATCGGGGATTTGCACAGCTTGTACCGGCATGCTAAAACACGAGGCTTGACTCAGGGAGCCAGGTCTTTGACCTGCACTGCTTGTCGAATTTGGATATCTGGGGTGTTTATGGAATTGCACATCGTCATCGACGGCGAACGGGATCTGGCGGGGCAGGTTTATCGCCAGATCAAGGAGGGGATTCAATCGGGACGCCTGGCTGCCGGTGAACAGGTGCCGCCGTCGCGCTTGCTTGCCCAGCAATTGGGCGTGTCGCGCAAGACCGTGTCGGACGCTTACGCGCGATTGACCATGGACAAGCTGCTGGTTGGCCAGATTGGTGCCGGCACTTTTGTTAACTCAGCGTTGCCGCTGCCGCCAATTTCGCGCCGCCTCGCTGCCAAGGATCTTGCGGCGGTGCGACGCTGAATGATTGGTTGGGGCGCTCCATACCGTTACCACCTCCAAGACCGGAAAGACGCTCGGCCTATGATTTTTTGGGTGGCGCCGCAAAAAGCCATTTTCCGTTAACGGAATGGCGCCAGTGCGTGCTGCACGGCTTGCGCAAGAGCCATGCCGCCCGTGGATTTTATGCAGAGCCGGAAGGACTGCCGGTCTTGCGCGAGGCGATCGCGCGCCATGCGGCGTTCGCCCGGGGCGTGCAGTGTGGTCCGGTCGATGTGCTGGTCACCAATGGTGCACAGCAGGCTATCGATCTGATCGCACGCGTGTTGCTCGCGCCCGGGAGTACGGTGGCGATCGAAGATCCAGGGTATCCGCCGGCGCGCATGACGTTTGCCAGCCAGGGCGCGAATGTTGTCTGCATTCCGGTGGACGAGGAGGGCATGTTGGTCGAGCAGATTCCCGATGGAACCTGCCTGATTTATGTCACGCCGGCGCATCAGTTCCCACTTGGCATGCCGATGAGTGTGGCGCGCCGTAAAGCATTGCTCAAGCGCGCCAGCGAGCTCGGCGCGATCATCATTGAAGACGACTACGACAGTGAATTCCGCTATGAGGGCGACCAACGGATTCCTTGCAGAGCATGGACAGTGAAGGTCTGGTTGCTTTCGTCGGGACGTTTTCCAAAGTCATGCTGCCGGAATTGCGCATCGGCTACCTGATTGCTCCATCCGCGATACGGGAAGCGGTGACTGTCGCCAAGCATCTGTGCGACTGGCATGCGCCGACCATGATGCAATGGGCGCTGGCCAAGTTCATCGATGACGGCTATCTGCAAAAACACATCCGGCGTTGCCACACCCTGTACGCCAGTCGTCGCGAAAACCTGTTATCGCGGCTTACTGGTGATCTGGCCCCATGGTTACAGCCGGTGCCGGCCACCGCCGGTTTCCATCTGACCGCGCTGACAACTCGGAAAATCGATTTGGCCTTGCTGCTCAGGCTGGCGCGGCGGGTCGATGTTGGTCTGTACACGATTGACATGTTTTATCACGCCTTGCACCGACGCCAGGATTGCTCTTCGGGTACGGGGCGATCGAGACGCTCGATATCGATCCGGCGCTGGATCGCGTCAAAGCGATCCTCACCGAAATAGCTTGAACGACATCGCGGCGCCGCGCGGGCTGAATGCCCAATTTCGCAAGTCATCCTCTACGGACAAATTGGTGCTTTTCCTGGGCGTTTACGCGTTGGTTGATCTGGTAAAGATGCCCACTTCTATCAAATTGGATAACGTCACCCTTTGGCAAGGCCTGATGTCCGATCAAGTCGAAACCCCTATATCTAACAGGCCTTATCATCATCTCGGCGTCTTTTCAAATACCGTCACGCAGTATCTCTATATTCCATCTTTGACGAGCATCTGCGGCATGATATTTTCCAATCCAATCGGGGCTGATCTGAGGCGACGGGCCATTGAGATTGGGCATGACATCGTTGGCAGACGGGGCGCCAGGATAACTTGCCCAGGGGATATTGAGTCTATTGAAGGAATTCAGTGGAATGTCTTCGAATAGCATTGAGCTATCAGGGATAACTTTGAGCATATCGGCGGTTGAGTAAAGCCGCCAATTGCGGTCATAACGGGAATGTATGCGATCGGCTCGCCAATCCCATTGCTGTGCATTGTCGATGCCGCATGCGGCCGTTTTTAACTCTCCGGATTGAACGTCCGCGGTAAGACATTTTCCGCTGAGTCGGTTGACATATCGGCTTTCGGAGTCCAGGCCCCATAATTGGCTTTTATCTGCGGGACTACAGCTAAGCAGTTTCGCTTGACCAGATTGATCGCCGACACACTTGCCATGTCCGTCAGCCGAACGAATAAGCACCGTCATCTCGCGCGTGAGATACGGGCTACCGAAATCCAATATGATATCGTCCAGAGTCTCGAAGGTGTCTGTCTCGTATCGACGTTTTACGTCCGATCGGTCGTACCACCATTCACGTCGATCAAGAATATAGCCGCCTCCGATTTTCAGGGTCGCCAATCCCTCATAGTTTCCAGGTAGCTCCCACGTGGAATAGGTTTCCATAGATGCTGATCTCATCATTGGTGTCATTCGGTTTTCATTCAAGGTTGGGAGTCCTGCCGTTTCACGTTCCACCAAAACGAATTTCAGCTTGGGATCGATAAACAAATCCCACTTGATTTTGCCAATTGCTGGCGCGGCCAACAAAGAATAGTCCTTGAAAATATTGGTCAGCGTCTTGGTGTTGGTGTAAGAGATTCCTGCATTGATATTAAATGGGGTCTTGGCAATATATTTCCATTTATCAGTGTGTTCTCCGCCACCCTCGGCACCAAATGATCCTCCGATAGTGAATCCATGTGTCTTGGTCTCGGTATAGGTAAATTCAGTGCGAGAATCGCTTGGCGGATCAGAGCTGACAAGAATAGGCGTGAGCGCTGTTCCGCTTACTTCATGGGAAATACTATATTGATGAGGCAGGTATGCCCCCCAGAGATTATTATTGGGCGCCGAGCCTATCACCACACCATTACGCGTTGATCTGACCGTTGGCGTCGCTTTTACCACGATAAATTTTTTGTCGTTGCCTCTGGATGCACTTCTGATTAAATCTAGATTGACTATCGATACTATTTGGCCGGTTACATCAGCTGAATTCAAATTCAGCGTGACTTTGGGGATACCAACCTGATCTGTTTCCAGAGCCCGGATATTCGCACGCAGACTGGGCAGGACATTTTTTTGTTTCACCGCACCAAGCGCTTGCATCAGTCCGTTCGGGATTGCTGTGTTGTCCGGCGCCTGTAAATTGAATACCGTCAATTTTGCCGGGCCGTCTTTGCTGAGTAACATATAGCCTGAGCGTATTGATACGCCAAATAAAGCTGCTACTTGCTTTCCCACTTCAAGTTGGTTGCGATCGACTCTAATTAACAGCGGAACGCCTGCATCTAGCAGGATTTTTGACCTCTTCAAGGAATTGACGTTTGAAAGAATCGTGGCCCCATCCAAGTAAGTCAGCGTTGTATTATGGCGGCCGCCGAAACTGCTACCCAAGGTTTTCTCGTCTAATGACTCTCCCTGAAAAACAGATGAAGACAATGATTGGGCCAACTTTGATCCGATCACATCAACCGACGAAGCGAAACTGATGATGGACCGAATCGGGTAGTTATATATTTCTCCATTTGGATATGTCGTTGCTAGAGGTTGACCGGCTCCCGCAGCGGGTATGAAAACAAAGCAACTGAAGGTTAGTAGCGAGATTCCAACGTAACGCGACATCTTTTGATTTCTGTTTGACATATTTTCTTCTCCTATCTGAAAGATCCGTTTCCACCTTTAATGGCATCGATATGTATTGAGTGCGAGTGGCATTTTCTGAGAGGCATGGAATATCTATAGCCTCGCCTTTTGTCGAGTGGAGCGAGGCAATTATGATTCACCATCGGTAACCGAGGTGCTCTCCAGACTATGATTTAGGGAAACAAGAGATATGGTCAGCAGTAAATGCGGTAGCGACGAGTTCACGTTTGAAGTGGTCAAGCAGATTACGGAGCGCGGCTACGTTTTCTTGGACTTGGCAACGCAGCGCACTGCTGGGAAGCATAGTGTTCAATGTGGACGTTTCGGTAGCATCCCGTCGAGCGTAAAAACGGTCAACGATCAGCATGTCGAAATCTATCGGTTGGTGCGCATGATCTGATTTTTTGAGATGCTCAGCGATATTTCTGTTATGTGGGTATTGCAAGCACGCTGTTTGATCTGGCCCTCAATGGTCGCTTTTACGTTAGTAGTGCGCTCAACAGTGATCGGCGCTACCATGGTCTTGTCGTTATTGCCAGGAGCAAGCGCCGGGCGCAGACGCTCCTTGACTTCAGGCGTGCGCAGGAACAGGATTTCGCGGGATTTGATGTCATCCGTCAACGTGTTGCTGTGGGCGTGGAAAATCCATTCTCGCCCGGCCCGGGTGGCACCGGCGTGCGGCCGAACAACAGGCTTTGGGGCTGCTGCTGGACATCCGACAGCACGTGATCCAGAGTATGGGAGCTGTGCGAAAAATCGGTGATCATGCCGCGCAGCGGCGGCAGCGTGTCCTTCAGGTCCTGACTGGCCTGGCTGAGATCGTCCGCGGTACGGCCGACACGGTCGAGCGTATCGACCCGGGTACGGACTTCCTGCGTCAGGCTGTTCAGGTTGGCCAGCAGCGGATCGACGCGCGCCAGGGCCTTGTCGGCGTGGGCGCTGATACCAGGTAGCGTCTTCAGCGTCGGTTGCAATTCGGCGGCGAGATCGGCGATGCGGCCTGATGCGGTCTTGAGATTGCTGATGGTCGCCGACAATTCTGCCAGGTTGTCGTCATCGAGCAGTTTGTTCAAGCGCTTTGCCGCTTGACCAGTGTCGCGCAACAGTTCCTGGCCAGAATTGCCGACCTGGTCAAAAAACGAGGGGCGCATTTCGATGCGGCCGATTTCGTCGGAGTTGAGCGCCAGTTTTTCCGGCTTGCTGCCATCGTCGTCCAACTGCACGAAGGAAAGTCCGGTAATGCCGAGATAGCTCAGTTGCGCATAGGTGCCTTGATTGATCGGGGTGCCTTTATCGACGCTGATCTTGACCAGGATCAGGTGCGGATCGGTCGGCGAAAACTGGATATCCTTGACCTTGCCGACATCTACGCCGCGCAACCTTACCGGGCGTTGCGGTTTAAGCCGGAGACGGGCGTCCGCGACAGCAGCAGATAATCCTGCTGGTCAACGGTGTCGCCGTTCAGACGGATTGCAACGAATATCAATCCGATGCAGAGCAGCACCAGGAACAGGCCGGCGGACAGGGCATGGGCGCGATTTTCCATTGAGTATCTCCTTGTGTCTTACGCGGCATGGAGGCCGACGCCCATCTTGTCGCGGAAATCCTTGATGTTTTCCTGTTCACAGCGCTTGATGTGGCCGAGGAAGAAATTCTGCACGAACGGATCTGGATGGTGCACGATGTCCCATAGCGGGCCGACCGTCAGCAACTGCTGGTTGGCGAGGACGGCAACCCGGTCGGACAGGGCCAGCAGGGTGTCGACATCATGGGTCACCATCACCACGGTGAGGTTCAGCGCGCGTCGCAGCGATTCGATCAGTTGCACGAAGCCGTGGCTGCGTTCTGGATCGAGGCCAGCGGTGGGTTCGTCGAGGAATAGCAGTTCAGGATTGAGCGCGAGCGCGCGAGCCAGGGCGACGCGCTTGACCATGCCGCCGGACAGTTCGGCGGGCATCTTGTTGGCGCTCATGGCGTCGATTTCGACCAGATCAAGCTTCATCATCACCAGTTCGCGGATGACATCTTCGGGCAGGGCCTTGAGTTCGCGCAACGGCAGGGCGACGTTGTCGAACACGCTGAGTGCGGAGAACAGCGCGCCTTCCTGGAACAGCACGCCCCAGCGGTTGCGCGTCTGGCGCAGGTCGCTGGCGGCACAGCCTTGGAGGGGGATGCCGAATACCTTGATGGTGCCCCGGCTGGGCGCTTCGAGGCCGAGCATCAGGCGGAGCAGGGTGGTCTTGCCGCTGCCGGAGCCGCCGATGATGGCCATCACTTCGCCATAATTCACGCTGAGCGTGAGGTCGCGGTGGATGATGGTGTTGCCGTATTGGGTCCATACGGCGTTGATGTCGATGATGACGGTTGGGGTGTCCACTTTTTTTGCCCGCTAGAAGATTTTTACGATTACGTTTTTCTAAAATCTTTTCTATATTGTTGCTTTCTGCTTTCTGCTTTCTGCTTTCTGCTTTCTGCTGTGTGTTTTTTTGCCTTTGCCTTTTTCTTTTTCTTGTCTCTGCCGGTGATGCCCCGACAACGCAGTTAAATGGGGTCGGAGTTTTTTTCGCGGCTTTTTGCGAAAATTACTCTGACCCCTTTTAACGGGCCACGGAGTAAGTTCGGTGGCGCATCTACAGTGAACGGTTGTCGTTACTTAATACGGTTACCACTCCGTTGATGCTAGCCGGGGGTAGCCCGGCAGCTACTCACTTTCTTTGCTTCGCCAAAGAAAGTAAGCAAAGAAAGGCGATCGCACAGCCGTTGCCCGCCGTTGGCGGGTCCCCAAATGAGCCGCGCGCCAGTCGGATGGGACACAAACTCGCTGCGCTCAAACATGTGTCCCATAATTCTCGACTGGCGCACGCCTCATTTGGCAACGTCAGCATGCGAAAAGTCAAAAGCAGCGGCAACTTCAAAAGCGACGTCAAAAGCCAATTCAAAAGCAACGTCAAAACCAACAACAACAACGTCAAAACACAACAACAACGTCAAAACCAACAACAACAACGTCAAAACCAACAACAACCTCAAAACCAACTCACGCAGTTAAATGGGGTCAGAGTTTTTTTTCGGCAGGGTCTCGCCGAAAATTACTCTGACCCCTTTTAACGGACCACGGAGTGCGTGCGGTGGCGCATAAGTCGTGTTTATCCGGTGCTACTTAAAATGGCTACTACCCGTGGAATCCGCCGGCGGCAGCCCGGCAGCGAGTCACGTTTCTTGCTTCACCCCCCTAATCGATATTTAATCGTCTCTTAAAACCCCACATTCGAAAAATCACCGCAAAAATCGCATCCACAATGATGACGATGGTGATTGATGTGACTACAGAATCAGTCGTACTCGCACCCAAGCTCTCCGTGTTTGGCTTGATTTGCAGGCCGTAGTGGCAGGCGATCAGGGCGACCAGCATGCCGAATACGGAGCCTTTGCATAGGCTTAACCACAGGTTGGCGATGGGCACGGCGGCGGGGAGACCGTGCAGGAACTGGCGGTAGCCGATGTCTAGCTGGAGGAAGGCCGATAGCATGCCGCCTAACAGGGCGGCCATGTCGCTCCAGATGATCAGTAGCGGCAGCGTGATGGCAAGTGCGATGACTTTGGGCAGTACCAGACGTTGGGTGTGGGAGATGCCCATTGCCGAGAGGGCGTCCAGTTCGCGGGTGACGCGCATGACGCCTAGTTGCGCGGTCATCGAGGAGCCGGAGCGGCCGGCGACCAGGATCGCTGCCAGGATCGGGCCCAGTTCACGCACGATGCCCAGGCCCAGGATGTTGATGATGAAGACATCGGCGCCGTAGTTTTTCAACTGGATCGACGACAGGTAACTCAACACCACGCCGACCAGGAAGCCGACCAGCGCCGTGATTGCCAGCGCCTGGCTGCCGGTGCGGTGGATGTTGGCGGAAATTTCGCGCCATGGGATATCAGCCGGGTGGCGCAGCAGGTAGAGCAGATCCAGCAACAGATTGCCGGCCAGGATCGTGATCGCATACAGGTTTCTGCTGAACGATAGCAAGCCTTGGCCGAGTTTGACCAGCAATCCCAGTCGATCGCGCGGTGGTGGCGGTGGCTCCGGGAACGGCTTGGTGGCCAGGTTGGCGAAAATATCTTCGTATTCCGGCTTGAGCAGGACATCCGGCCGCCGCCGTCCCCACATGCGCCATAGGAATAGCGCACCAGCGGCATCCAGCTGCTGGATGGCGCGCAGGTCCCACCTGGCGTTGGTGTCCTTAGCGTATTGCGCCAACTGTGGGCGCAAGGTGGCGGCATCCGGCAGGATCACGCGCAATAGCCAGGTGCCGCTGACTTCGATCCGGTTGCGGCCGTCGGCATCGGTCACGCGCTGCAGGCGCGGCGGGTTCACGACGATGGCCATGAATCCGCACTGCATAACGGTGGACAAACAGGGCATTCGCTGATCATTCGTCACTCTCCGCCAATCTGGATCGGGTCGGGAATTTCGCGTATTGAGCATGAATCAGGCTACTGTTGCCGATGTTACGCCTCAACGTGCATAAATAGAAGCTGCCTACCGCATTCGGCAGTTGAACGAAGTTACCGCCGCGCGATCTGAAAACGGCTTTTTCATGCAATCGTTACAATGACACACGCCTGCAAAGCATTTTTACGCTATCCAAGGATAAATCAAATATGCGTCATCCATTAGCCGCTGGCCTGTCCGGCTTGTTGTTAGCCACCGCGTTTGCCGGCGCAATGGCGCAGGCACCGCAAGCCGCGCCAACTTACGGCCCTGAGCTGCAGGGCTTCGCTTATCCCTATGCGTTGCAACATTACATTTTCGAATCGCAGGGAGAGCGCCTGCACATGGGGTACATGGATGTTGCCGCCGCTGGCAAGCCGAACGGCCGCACCGCCGTGCTGATGCACGGTAAAAATTTCTGCGGCGCGACCTGGGAGCAGACCATCAAGACCTTGAGCGAGGCCGGCTATCGGGTGATCGCGCCGGATCAGATCGGCTTTTGCACCTCGTCCAAGCCCGAGTACTATCAGTATTCGTTCCAGCAATTGGTGTTCAATACACATGCCTTGCTGGAGCAACTTGGGGTGAAGCAGGCCACGCTCATCGGCCATTCCACTGGCGGCATGCTGGCTACCCGCTATGCGTTGCTGTATCCGGAACAGGTCACGCAGTTGGTGCTGGTCAATCCGATTGGCCTGGAAGACTGGAAGGCGCTCGGTGTGCCGTATCGCACTGTGGATCAATGGTACGAACGGGAACTGAAGCTGACAGCCGACGGCGTGCGCAAGTACGAGCAAAGCACCTACTATGTCGGCCGCTGGAAGCCGGAGTATGAACGTTGGGTGACCATGCTGGCGGGACTTAACCAAGGACCCGGCCATCGTCTCGTGGCGTGGAACTCGGCGCTGCTGTATGACATGATCTTTACCCAGCCGGTGGTCTATGAATTCAAGAATCTGGGCATGCCGACACTGCTGATGATTGGCGATGCGGATACTACGGCGATAGGTAGCGATATCGCGCCACCCGAGGTGAAGGCGAAGATCGGCCACTACAATCTGCTGGGCAAGCAGGTTGCCAAATTGATTCCGGCATCAACGCTGGTGGAATTTGCCGGAAAAGGCCATGCGCCGCAGATGGAAGATCCTGTCGCCTTTCATCAAGCCTTGCTCGAATGGCTGAATCATCACTGAGCCGGCACGATCGGGGGCTGTTTTTTTGGTTGTTGCGTGGCATTGTTGGCTAAATGATATTCAATGGATCACGGCGGTTAGCAGTCTTCATGCTGCAATGCAAACTTCTACGGTGCTTCTAAAAAACGTGCGGCTTTGCGTTTGTCATGGGTAGAATCTGGATTGCAGTTCTCCGCTCGACATTCACCGTTCGAAAGAAAATCATGCACAGCGCCGCCGAAGAAAGAAAGCAGCAGAAACTGGCAGAAATGCTTCAATTTGCCCAAGATCGCTTGTCGCCGGAAAGTTTCGCGCCAATGCAGACCTTCCTGAGCGATTATTACTCGCAGGTCGGCGAGGAACAGATACTCAGCCGCGACGTCGCCGATCTTTACGGCGCTGCGGTAGCGCACTGGCAGTTTGCACGGCATTTCAACAGCGGCACGCCGCGCGTGCGTATCTACAACCCGCGTATCGATGAAAATGGCTGGGAATCCGGCCATAGCGTGATCGAAATCGTCAATGACGACATGCCGTTCCTGGTCGATTCCGCCACCACCGAAATCAATCGGCTCGGTCTAACCCTGCACGCAGTGATCCACCCGGTATTTCGCGTCTGGCGTGATGCCTCCGGCCAGATCGAGAAGATCCAGCGCGCTAGCGAAAGCAATGGCGCGGACGATGGCAATGCAAAGCTCGAATCGCATATTCACATCGAGGTAGACCGTTGCACCGAAACCGCAAGGATGGATGAAATCCTCGCCGGCGTGACCAAGGTGTTGGGCGATGTTCGGGCCGCGGTCGAGGATTGGCGCAAGATGCAGGCGGCGGCTAACAATGCAATCGAGGAATTGAAGCGCAATGCGAGCACGGACGCGGCATTGCAGACCGAAGTTGCCGAAGCGCGGGCGTTCCTGGAGTGGATGGTCGACGATCATTTCACTTTTCTTGGCTATCACGACTACGAACTGCTGAGCAACGCCGGCGAAAACTATCTACAGGGAGTCAGCGGTTCCGGCCTGGGCATATTGCGCGATATCTTGAGCAATGCCGACGATGTCGACATGACAAAGCTGCCGATTGCTGCACAAGGCGTGATCGATGCCCGTTCGCCGATTTTCATCACCAAGGCCAACATGCGCTCCACCGTGCATCGTCCGGGTTATCTCGATTATGTCGGCGTCAAGCGTTACGATGCCGACGGCAAGGTGATCGGCGAGCGACGCATGGTTGGCCTCTACACATCAACCGCCTACACCGTGCCCACCGGCGAGATTCCGTTGGTGCGGCGCAAGGTGGCGGCGGTGCTGGCGCGTGCCGGCTTTGTACCGAAAGGACATTTGGCCAAGACTTTGGCCACCATCCTCGAGCAGTACCCGCGCGACGAATTGTTCCAGGTCGACGAAGATGAGTTGTTCGACACCGCGATGGGCATCCTGCGGCTCGAAGAGCGCCAGCGTACCCGCCTGTTTGTGCGGCGTGATGCGTTCGGCCGGTACGTGTCCTGCCTGGTGTTCGTACCACGCGACCGCTTCAATACCGAACTACGCGAACGTATCCAGAACCTGCTGCTGGAAGCCTTCAAGGGTGATAGCCTGGAATTCACGCCTTTGCTATCGGAATCGGTCCTGGCGCGCATGCAGTTCACCGTGCGCACCCAGCCTGGCAACGTGATCGATGTCGATGTCGCTGAACTGGAAGAGCGCATCGTACAGGCGACGCGGCGCTGGCAAGATGATCTGGCCGAAGCCTTGCTGGAGCATCGCGGCGAGGAGCAGGGCAATCGCCTTTTGCGGCGCTATGCGGCATCGTTTCCGGCCGGTTTTCGCGAAGATTATGCAGCCCGTTCAGCAGTGCGCGACATAGAACTGCTGGAAGCCGCGCGACAAAATGCCGGCCTGGCGATGAACCTGTACCGGCCGATAGAAGCCGGTCCGGCCTCGCTGCGCCTGAAAATCTATCGCGCCGGCAAGGCGATGGCGTTGTCGCAGAGCCTGCCGATGCTGGAACACATGGGCGTCAAGGTCAATGAGGAGCGGCCGTACAAGATCGATCTGCAAGATGGCGAGCCGGCATGGATACATGATTTCGGCATGCAGACTGCGGACGATAGCGAAGTCGAGATTGACCGCATCAAGGATGTATTCGAAGAGGCGTTCGGCCGTGTCTGGAGCGGCGAGGCTGACAATGACGATCTCAACCGGCTGGTGTTGCGCGCGCGCCTGACCTGGCGTGAAGTGACTATTCTGCGCGCCTATGCGCGTTACCTGCGGCAGGTCGGTTCGACCTTCAGCAACGCCTACATCGAGCAGGCGCTGACCGCCAATCCGGCGATTGCGCGCAAGCTGGTGGAGCTGTTCCTGGCACGTTTCGATCCGGCGCAGGCCAGGGATGCCAGGTCGGAAGCAAAGGTTGCCGCGCTGCTGCAGCAAACCGAGGCAGCGATGGACCAGGTGCCGAATCTCGATGAGGACCGTATTCTGCGTCAGTTTCTCGGCGTTATTGGTGCGACGTTGCGCACCAACTACTTCCAGCGTGGCGCCGATGGCAAGCCGAAATCCTATCTGTCTTTCAAATTCGATCCGTCGAAAGTGCCGGGCCTGCCTGCACCGAAGCCGATGTTCGAGATTTGGGTGTATTCGCCACGTTTTGAAGGCGTGCACCTGCGCGGTGGCAAGGTCGCGCGCGGCGGCTTGCGCTGGTCTGACCGGCGCGAAGATTTCCGCACCGAGGTGTTGGGGCTGGTCAAGGCGCAAATGGTCAAGAATGCGGTCATCGTGCCGGTTGGATCGAAGGGCGGTTTCGTGCTCAAGAGCGCACCGCCTGCCAGCGACCGCGATGCCTATCTGCGCGAGGGCGTCGAATGCTATCAGACCTTTCTGCGCGGATTGCTCGACCTGACCGATAATCTGGTGGACGGCAAGGTCGTGCCGCCGCTCGATGTGGTGCGCTACGATCCGGACGATCCGTATCTGGTGGTGGCGGCTGACAAGGGCACTGCCAGCTTTTCCGATTACGCCAACGCCATTTCCGCCGAATACGGCTTCTGGCTGGGCGATGCGTTCGCTTCCGGCGGTTCGGTCGGCTACGATCACAAAAAAATGGGAATCACCGCAAGAGGCGCCTGGGAATCGGTCAAACGCCATTTCCGCGAGCTTGGTGTTAATACTCAGGAGCAGGATTTTACAGTGGTTGGCATCGGCGACATGTCGGGTGACGTGTTCGGCAATGGCATGCTGCTGTCGCAGCACATCAAGCTGCTGGCGGCCTTCGATCATCGCCATATCTTCCTCGATCCCAACCCCGATTCTGCCGCCAGTTTCGCTGAGCGCGAGCGTTTGTTCGCATTGCCGCGATCCAGCTGGGCCGATTATTCCGCCGCACTGATTTCTAAAGGGGGCGGCATCTATCCGCGCACGCTCAAGACGATTCCATTGTCGCCTGAAGTACAGGCCGCGCTTGGTATCTCCGCTGCAGAGTTGCCGCCTACCGAACTGATCCGCGCCATCCTGCTAGCCCAGGTGGACCTGCTCTACAACGGCGGCATCGGCACCTATATCAAGGCCAGCCGTGAAAGCCACGCGCAGGTCGGCGACCGCACCAACGACGCGATCCGCGTCAATGGCGCTGAACTCAACTGCAAGGTGGTGGCCGAAGGCGGCAACCTCGGCTGTACCCAGTTCGGGCGGATCGAGTTCGCCCAAAAGGGCGGCCGCATCTGTACCGACGCCATCGACAATTCGGCCGGCGTCGATTGTTCAGACCACGAAGTCAACATCAAGATCATGCTGGGCTTGATCGTTGGCGAAGGCGAGATGACCGAGAAGCAGCGTAACAAGTTGCTGGCGGAAATGACCGAGGAGGTCGGCCTGCAAGTGTTGACCGATAACTACTACCAGACCCAGGCCCTGTCGGTCGCTGGCCGCCGCGCGCCGACCCTGCTGGAGCCGGAGGCGCGCCTGATGCGCTTTCTCGAGCGCGCCGGACGGCTCGACCGTGCCGTCGAATTCCTGCCGTCGGAAGAAGAATGCGCCGACCGTAAAACCGCCAAGCAAGGCCTGGCGACACCGGAACGCGCTGTGCTGATGGCGTACAACAAGATGTGGCTGTTTGAAGAATTGCTCGCTTCCGAATTGCTGGAGGATTCATTCATCGCCGGCTCGTTGACCGCCTACTTCCCGCAGCCGTTGCGCGCGCGTTATCCGGAGGCAATGCAGCGTCATCCGCTGGCGCGCGAAATCATTGCAACTTATCTGGTCAACACCTTGACCAACCGGGTCGGCAGCACCTTTGTTCACCATCTGGCGGAAGAAAGCGGCGCTAGTCCGGCCGAGGTGGTGCGCGCCAGCGTCATTGCCCGCGAGGTATTTGAGTTCGAGGAAATCTGGCATGACATCGACTTGCTCGATAATGTCGTGCCGGACGTCTTGCAGGCGCAAATGCTGATTGATGTCGGCGCTCTGATAGAACAAGCCAGTTTCTGGTTCCTCCACCGTCATGGCAAGGGCGAAACCATCAGTGGCACCGTGGAACGCTTCCGCCAGGCCGCCAACCAGCTCGGCCCGCAATTGGTGAGTTTGCTGGCCGCCAGTGATGCCGATGCGCTCAAGGCCAAGAGAGACAAGCTGATACAGGCTGGCGTCTCGGAAGTTTTGGCGCGGCGGGTCGCCAGCGCCGAACTGATCGGCGCCGTGCTGGACATTGCCGAAGTTGCGGCATCGACCGGCCGCAGCCTTGAGCTGGTCGCCAGTGTCTATTTTGCGCTCGATCTCAACTTGAATTTCGGCTGGATGCGCGAGCGGGTCACCGGATTGCCGGCGGACACGCACTGGCAAACCCTGGCACGTAGCGCGCTGCAGAGCGATCTGACTGGATTGCAGAGAACTCTGACGGCAAATGTGATCCAGTTATCGCCGACGCTCGACCAGGCGCAGGAAATGGTCGAAGCCTGGCAAGCCTCATGCAAGACGCCGCTGGAACGCTATCGCCGCCTGCTGACCGATTTTCAGATGGGAGGTAACGTCGACCTGGCGATGCTGTCGGTGGCGGCACGGGAAATGCGGGAATTAAAATGATTGTGGGACAGATCTGCGGGGCTAGGATTTAGGAGTCGCCATGCTGCGACGAAGGACAATATCCTTGCAGCTCTGTCCGCAACCGACTGCGACAAAAGGCAACGCCATGCAAACAGTTCTGTTCGATACCGATGCATCGATCTGCACCATCACGCTGAACAAGCCTCACAAGCGCAATGCTGTCGACCGCGCGATGGCGGCCGATTTGCATGCTGCATTTGAACGCTTCGAAGCCGATGCGTCGTTGCGGGTGGCGATACTTACCGGCGCCGGCGATCATTTTTGCGGCGGCGCCGACCTCAGCGCCATCGGCGATCCCGATTTGCGCAATGAACTCGATGCCGAAGGCGGCGGCAGTGGTCCGATGGGGCCGACACGCATGGCGTTGTCGAAACCGCTGATTGCCGCCGTCAACGGCTACGCGGTGGCGGGAGGGCTAGAGCTAGCCTTGCTGGCAGATTTGCGGGTGGCCGACGAAGATGCCGTATTCGGCGTGTTTTGTCGGCGCTGGGGTGTACCGCTGATCGATGGCGGCACGGTCCGGCTGCCTCGTATTATCGGTATGGCGCGTGCGCTCGACATGATCTTGACCGGGCGCCCGGTCAGCGCCACGGAAGCATTCGAGATGGGACTGGTGAACCGACTGACCCGAGTCGGCGGAGCACCGGCTGAGGCTCAGGAACTAGCTCACCAGATTGCCAGTTTTCCGCAGCAATGCATGCTGACGGATCGGCGCTCCGCTTATGAGCAATGGGATTTGCCGCTAGGCGAGGCCTTGCGGCATGAGGGCAAGCAGGGGGTGCCGATTGTGCTGGCGGAAGGCAAGGAAGGAGCTGCCAGGTTCACCTTCGGTTTTGGGCGACATGGTCGTTTCGGCGACGAAGGATAGTTGGCAATTGACGTTCGTGTCAGTCAACGCGACCTGTCCGGATGTGACGTAGCGGGTGACGGATTTGGCTGCATGGATGCAGCGACGTGTTTGATGCAATGTCGAGCGACAGCTGATTTCTGCCGATTTTGTTATGATGTTTCTTTTTGAAAATATCGCCGATGGGCAGCCATAGACGATGCCGTTTCCCGCTGTATTGACACCTGCTGACGCAGACGATGGACATGACGCAACTACTTGGCCCTGCATTTAAACTCGTTGAAGAAATAGACGTTTCGCAACTCGATCAGGTCGGAGGTTTCGGCCACAGAACCCAGCCATTGCTGGTGAAGGGGGCATTGCGCAACTGGCCAGCCAGCCAGAACTGGTCTTTTGAAAAGCTGGCTGAATTGCGCAACAAGGATGGTTCGGAACCGACTCGTAAATTCCAGAACGGCCTGGTCGAACAAGGCGAGACGCAGGAGCGCCCGCTGTTGCCGATCGCGCCGTATTTGCGAGAACTGGCGGGCCTGGCCGGCCAACCAGTCAGTGAAGAAGTGGGCTTGCTGCCGAACCGGCGTCGCCGGCTGTTGCAGCCGGATGAAGAATTCCATCTGAACTGGGCGCACATGCAGTCGTTCACGCCGCATCGCAACTATCTGGCGCAATGGAGCATCCTCGAAGATTTTCCGCAGCTGCGCAGCGATTTTGACATCCAAAGCCTGTGGCCTGGTTGGCGCTGGACCTGGGAATCGGTGTTCATCGGCCCGGCGAATACCCATACTGGCCTGCACCGCGATGTGCCTAATAATTGGTTTTGCCAAGCGCGCGGCGTCAAGGAATTCGTTATGTTCCAGCCCTCGGAAGAGGCATACATGTCGCCGTCGAAGAAATACGACTGGGGCGCCACTTTGAGTTCGATCAACATCGCCCGTTTCGACGAACATCCGGAACAATTACGCGGGCTGGAACAGGCCAAAGGCTTGTATGTAAGGGTTGAGGAGGGCGATGCCTTGTTCATTCCAAAGCGTACCTGGCACGCGGTAGTGTCGCTGGCACCGTCAATCAGCCTGGCGGTGTTTGGTCTGACTGCGCAGGAGATCCTGCTGGAAGGCGTGCCGACCGCGACCAAGGATCTGTTGCACAATATGCATCTTTATCGCTGGGGACATTGCATTTGCCATAAACACCTTGCATAAGTGCTGTCGAAAGGCCGTGTAAGCCTGCGTCACGAATTCTTCCTGGCGCAGGGATAGCGAACCGGTTCGCAAATTTCTGTTGTTTCCTCATCGTAAATTTCCCTTGGTGCGACATCTTTTTCGATGTCGCCATCCACATCCAGGCATTTGAGAAAAAATAATTCCTGCGGCTTGTCCGGCCGTATAGAACCTCGCTCAACGGCTGCGGATGGCGCCGTTAAAAAAAATCCTGATTAGAATCATGGGCTTGTAAAAATTTAACAATTCAGCTCACGGTGGCGGGCCGCGATTTCGGTATGAAATCGATGCATCAAATGCTTTCGAACAGTTAGTCCAATGGTAGACAGCATGGGGGCTGTCCCCTTAACCTATCGGAATTCGAGGTTGGCACTTTGAGCCGGCACGATCTTACCAATGGAACGTTAAGGAGATACAAGCATGAGTCAGGTGAAATACACAGTTGAGCACGAATGGTTGCGCGTTGAGTCGGATGGTGTGGTCACTGTCGGCATCACCGACTTTGCCCAAGGACATCTGGGTGACTTGGTATTCGTACAACTGCCTGAAGTCGGCGTTGAACTCGCCAAGGGCGACGAAGCTGCAGTGATCGAATCGGTCAAGGCCGCGAGTGAAATCAATATGCCGGTTGCCGGCACGGTCACTGAAATTAATGAGGCTTTGGCTGATGAACCCGGCAAGATCAACGAAGATCCGCTGGGCGCCGGCTGGTTCTTCAAGATGAAGGTGAATGATGTGGCCGAGTTGAACAGTCTGATGGATGAAGCGGCTTATGCAGCCATGATCAAGGGCCAGGCTTAAGTAGCGGCAGCAGTACGCAAAGCCCACGCAATCTACTGTCTTACCGTTCACACACGATACACACGAAGGAAAAGCATCCATGACACAATCACGGCCTGCTCTAGAAGATCTGGCGCAACACGCCGATTTCATTGAACGCCACATCGGCCCGGATACCACCCAACAAAAGGCCATGCTGACTGCACTTGGTTTCGATTCAATCGAAGCCCTGATCAAGAGGGTCGTTCCCAGCGCAATCCTGGAAAAACAGCCGCTTGCTCTTGGCTCCCCGCGTAGCGAAGCCGAAACGCTGGCGGCGCTGCGCCAGATTGCCAGCAAGAACCAGATGTTCAAGTCGCATATCGGCATGGGTTATTACAACTGCCATACGCCGACCGTCATCCTGCGTAACCTGTTGGAGAATCCAGCCTGGTACACCGCCTACACGCCGTATCAACCTGAAATTTCACAAGGTCGGTTGGAAGCGCTGTTGAATTTCCAGACCATGGTGACTGACCTGACCGGCATGGAAATCGCCAATGCGTCCCTGTTGGATGAGGCGACTGCCGCAGCTGAAGCGATGGTGTTCTGCCAGCGCCTGTCGAAAAGCAAGAGCACTACATTCTTTGTGTCGCAAGACTGCTATCCGCAAACCATCGACGTGTTGCGCACCCGCGCTGCGCCGACCGGGATCGAGGTGGTGGTCGGCGATCACCGCAAGGACCTGGAGCGGCTCGACTGCTTCGGCGTATTGCTGCAATACCCAACCTTGAACGGCGAAATCCACGATTACGCCGACACCGTGCGCCTGGCGCATGGCAAGCAGGCGTTGGTGGTTGTCGCGGCTGATTTGTTAGCGTTAACCCTGCTGACGCCGCCGGGCGAATTCGGCGCCGATGTGGTGATTGGCAGCGCCCAGCGCTTCGGTGTACCGCTCGGCTACGGCGGCCCGCACGCCGCATACTTTGCCACCCGCGATGCGCACAAGCGCGTGATGCCCGGACGGCTGGTCGGCGTCTCCATCGACAGCCGCGGCGAACCCGCCTATCGCCTGGCGATGCAGACCCGCGAACAACATATCCGTCGCGAAAAAGCCACCAGTAACGTTTGTACAGCGCAGGTGCTGCTGGCTAATATCGCCAGCATGTATGCGGTCTACCACGGTCCGCAAGGCCTGAAGACCATCGCCCAGCGCGTGCATCGCCTGACCGCGATCCTGGCGGAGGGTATTCGCCGCTTGCATCACACTGTGCCGACGGCAGCATTCTTCGACACCATCACCGTGCATACCGGTGGCCATACCCAGGACATCCACGCTGCGGCACGTGGCCAGCAAGTCAACCTGCGCCTGATCGACGATGGCAGCATCGGCATTTCGCTGGACGAAACGACGACGCGCGCAGATGTCGAAGCGCTGTGGCAGATTTTTGCGGTCGGCAAGCCGCTGCCTTCGTTTGACCAGCTGGAAGCCGAGGCGGAAGAAAAGATTCCATCCGGGCTGCAGCGCGGCAGCGCCTACCTGAGCCATCCGGTGTTTAACAGCCACCATTCGGAAACCCAGATGCTGCGCTATCTGCGCGCGCTGGCCGACAAGGACCTGGCGCTGGACCGCAGTATGATTCCGCTCGGTTCCTGCACCATGAAGCTGAACGCTACCACCGAGATGATCCCGGTCACCTGGCCTGAGTTCGGTTCCATGCATCCGTTTGCACCGTTGAACCAGGCGCAGGGTTATCAGCAACTGGTGGCGGACCTGGAACACATGTTGTGCGTGTGCACCGGCTACGATGCGGTGTCGTTGCAGCCGAACGCCGGTTCGCAGGGCGAGTATGCCGGCCTGCTGGCGATTCGCGCCTATCACCAGAGCCGCGGCGAAGGCAAACGCAACATCTGCCTGATCCCGAGTTCGGCGCACGGCACCAATCCTGCGACCGCCCACATGGCGGGCATGCAGGTCGTGGTAGTGCAATGCGATGCGCAGGGTAACGTCGATGTCGGCGACTTGCGCGCCAAGGCTGATCAGCACGCCGGCGACCTGGCGGCGCTGATGATCACTTATCCGTCGACCCACGGCGTGTTTGAAGAAGCGATCGGCGAAATCTGCGACATCGTGCATGCGCACGGCGGCCAGGTATATATCGACGGCGCCAACATGAACGCGATGGTCGGTCTGTGCGCGCCGGGCAAGTTCGGCGGCGACGTCTCGCATCTGAACCTGCACAAGACATTCTGCATTCCGCACGGCGGCGGCGGTCCTGGTGTCGGTCCGATCGGCGTCAAGAGCCATCTGGCGCCATTCCTGCCTGGGCACCGGATGATGGAAAGCGGCATCGCGCCGGTGTCTGCGGCTCCTTGGGGCAGCGCCAGCATTCTGCCGATCACCTGGGCTTACATCACGCTGATGGGTGCGCAAGGCTTGAAGCAGGCCAGTGAAATCGCGATTTTGAACGCCAACTACATCGTGCACCGGCTGGCGCCGCATTATCCGATCCTGTACACCGGCAGCAATGGCCTGGTGGCGCATGAAGGCATCATCGACCTGCGGCCGCTGAAGGACAAAACTGGCGTCACTGTGGAAGACGTCGCCAAGCGTTTGATCGACTACGGTTTCCATGCGCCGACCATGTCGTTCCCGGTGGCTGGCACATTGATGATCGAGCCGACCGAAAGCGAATCGAAAGAGGAGCTGGACCGCTTTTGCGACGCCATGATTGCCATCCGCGAAGAAATCCGCGCGGTAGAGAACGGCGATATCACGGCCGAGCAGACAGCATTGCGGCATGCGCCGCATACGACGCAGGACCTGACCGACGAATGGCAGCGCAGCTACTCGCGCGAGCAAGCGGTGTTCCCGTTGAAGTCGCTGCGCCAGGATAAATACTGGCCACCAGTCGGACGCATCGACAACGTCTACGGCGACCGCAACCTGGTCTGTTCCTGCCCGCCGATGTCGGATTACGAATAGGGCGGTAAGTCAGGTGAGCAAGGGCGCCCACCCTACAGATTTTGTTCGACACTGGATTGCGAATGAAACACAGCGTAGGGTGGGCGTTTCGTGCCCACGTTTTGCCAAGACAACCGGTATACGTGAACCCGGGCGCACCTGGCGACAGGCGCCGCCCGACCAAGCAATCAAAAGGATTTTCCGCCATGAGCGATACCAATACAGCCGCACCTACGGCCCGCACTGCGCTCCACCAACTGCATCTGGAACTCGGCGCCAAGATGGTGCCGTTTGCCGGCTACGACATGCCGCTGCAATACCCTAGCGGCATCCTCAAGGAACATAACCACACGCGCAGCCAGGCCGGCCTGTTCGATGTCTCGCACATGGGCCAGTTGCGCCTGAGCGGCCCGGACGCCGCAGCGGCACTGGAATCGCTGGTGCCGGTCGATATCGTCGACCTGCCGCTGAATACCCAGCGCTACGCATTGTTTACCAATCCTGAAGGCGGCATCCTCGATGATCTGATGGTGGCCAACGGCGGCGATCATCTGTTCCTGGTGGTGAATGCAGCTTGCAAGCAGCAGGACACCGCGCACTTGCGCCAGCATCTGGCCGGCAAATGCCAGATCGAGGAATTGACTGACCGTTCCTTGCTCGCCTTGCAAGGCCCGGCGGCAGCGGCAGTCATGGCGCGCCTGGCGCCGTCGACGGCAAAAATGATCTTCATGCAAACCGCCAAGGTAACGCTGGCAGGTGCTGAATGCTTCATCAGCCGCTCCGGCTACACCGGTGAAGACGGCTTTGAAATCTCGGTGCCGAATGAGCAGGCCGAAGCGCTGGCGCGTCTGCTGCTGGCGCAACCGGAAGTGGCGCCGATCGGCCTTGGCGCACGTGATTCACTGCGCCTGGAAGCCGGCTTGTGCCTGTACGGGCACGATATGGATACCACGACCACGCCGATTGAAGCCAGCCTCGGTTGGGCCCTGTCGAAAGCCCGTCGCAGCGGTGGCGCTCGTGCCGGCGGCTATCCCGGCGCGGAGGTGATCCAGGGGCAACTGGATCAGGGCGTCGGCCGCAAGCGTGTCGGCCTGTTGTTGAAAGACCGCATGCCGGCGCGCGAAGGTGCGGAACTGGTCGATGCCAACGGCAAGGTAATTGGGCGCATCACTAGCGGCGGTTTCGGACCGACTGTCGGTGCGCCGGTGGCGATGGGTTATGTCGACGGCGCGCACGCTCAGATCGGCACATCGCTGCATGCCATCGTGCGCGGCAAGCCGGTACCGGTGGAAGTGGTCAAGATGCCGTTCACGCCGGCGCGCTATTTCCGCGGGTAAAACGGCGTTAATGATCAAGCCGTGGCCCCGTAGCAATGGCGCCACGGCTTGTGCAAATCGGCCGGTGCAATGCCGTCGGGAGGCTTCGCTGCGCGCTATCGCTAGTTGCCTGGCCGCATTACAGGCGCACTGATAATAGGCCTTCACAGTCCGGGGAATTGCACTATATTGAAATCCGATAGAACGAACTTGTGTCGTCAATACCGACGGTGCGTTCTGCCCTGATCAAGCCATTCCCTGTCCACCTCAGCCCGGAGGAGGCATCATGTCACTTTCCACCACCCTGGAGGAGTGCCTGCGCAGCAAAGGCAGCCAGTATAAGGTCCTTCATCACCCCTACACCCGTACCAGCATGGACACGGCGGAAGTGGCGCACATTCCTGGCGACCGCCTGGCCAAGACCGTGGTTCTGGAAGATGCGCATGGCTACGTGGCTGCGGTATTGCCGTCTACCTATCATTTGCATCTGTCCGAATTGTGGGACAAGACTGGACGCCACCTGGTGCTGGCCAGCGAAAACGAACTGCGCGAGCTGTTCAAGGACTGTGATGTCGGTGCGCTCCATCCCGTATGTAGCGCCTACGGCTTGCGTACTTATCTTGATGAAAGCCTGACGCAGCAGCCGGAAATTTATTTCGAAGCGGGTGATCATGAAGCCGTGATCCAGATGCAGATCGAACAATTCCTCGCATTGATGGATCAGGCAGAACGCGGCCGTTTTGCCCATCGGATGTGACCTGACGCCCTTGCACAGTCAGCCGTTGGCACGGCAAGGAGTGCCTGAAGCACGCCAACCCGAAAGTTTGCTAAACTCAACTCGACATGACCGAGCGCGAGGAAGCAGGTATGAGCCAAAGCAAACCTCTTACGTTGCACGTTCCGGAGCCGACTGGCCGCCCCGGTCACGAAACCGATTTTTCCTATTTGCATCTGGCCGCCGCCGGTGCGGTGCAGCGTCCGCCGCTGGATGTGCTTCCTTCCGATACGGCTGATCTGGCCTACGCTCTGGTGCGCGTGCTGGATGATGACGGCAACGCGGTCGGCCCGTGGGCGTCTGGCATTGATCGTGAATTGCTGCGGCGCGGCATGCGGGCCATGATGAAAACCCGGATTTTCGATGCGCGCATGGTGATCGCTCAGCGCCAGAAGAAAATGTCGTTCTACATGCAAAGCCTGGGCGAGGAAGCCATCGGCAGTGCCCATGCGCTGGCGCTGCAGCAGGGCGACATGTGTTTTCCTACCTATCGTCAGCAAAGCCTGCTGATGGCGCGCGACGTGCCCTTGGTCGACCTGATCTGCCAGTTGTTCTCGAACCGGCGTGATCCGCTGAAGGGACGCCAGCTACCGGTTCTGTATTCTGTGCGATCTGCAGGATTCTTTACTGTTTCCGGCAACTTGGCGACGCAGTTCATCCAGGCAGTAGGGTGGGCCATGGCCTCGGCGATCAAGGGCGACACCAAGATCGCTTCGGCCTGGATTGGCGACGGTTCCACCGCCGAATCCGATTTCCACACCGCGTTGACCTTCGCCCATGTCTATCGGGCGCCGGTGATACTCAACGTGGTCAATAACCAGTGGGCCATCTCCAGCTTCCAGAGTCTGGCCGGCGGCGAAAGCACGACTTTTGCTGCGCGCGGCGTTGGTTGCGGCATTGCCTCGCTGCGGGTTGATGGCAACGACTTTCTGGCTGTGTATGCGGCATCCAGTTGGGCCGCCGAACGGGCGCGCAACAATCTGGGGCCAACCCTGATTGAATGGGTTACCTATCGTGCCGGCCCGCATTCAACCTCCGACGATCCGTCCAAATACCGGCCAGCGGATGACTGGTCGCATTTTCCGCTGGGCGATCCGATTGCGCGCTTGAAGCAGCATCTGATCGGCATTGGCGCATGGTCTGAGCAGGAACATCTGGATACGGAAAAGGAACTGGAAGCGCAGGTCATCGCCGCCCAGAAGGAGGCTGAGCGCTACGGCACCTTGGCCAGCGGGCGGAGCGCCGGCGCCGAGACCATGTTTGAGGACGTCTACAAGGAAATGCCGGCGCATTTGCGTGAACAGCTGCGGCAATTGCGGCAGCTGCAACAATCCCATCAATCGGGGGAGTGACGATGTCCGCACAGCGAGAACCCGGCCCGGCCAGCACGCCGATGACGATGATCCAGGCGCTGCGTTCGGCGATGGATGTGATGCTGGAGCGTGATGACAACGTGGTGGTGTTCGGCGAAGATGTCGGTTTTTTTGGCGGCGTGTTCCGTTGCACTGAAGGTTTGCAGGCAAAGTTCGGCACATCGCGCGTATTCGATGCGCCGATCTCAGAAGGCGGGATCGTCGGCGCTGCGGTCGGCATGGCTGCTTATGGCTTGCGGCCGGTGGTCGAGATCCAGTTTGCCGATTACTTCTATCCGGCCTCGGACCAGATCGTCTCGGAGGCGGCACGGTTGCGCTATCGTTCCGCCGGCGAATTCACCGCGGCGATGACCATTCGCATGCCATGCGGCGGCGGCATCTACGGTGGTCAGACCCACAGCCAGAGTCCGGAAGCCTTGTTCACCCACGTATGCGGCCTGCGCACGGTGATGCCTTCCAATCCACATGATGCGAAAGGCTTGTTGATTGCGGCAATCGAGAATGACGATCCGGTGATTTTCCTGGAGCCGAAGCGGCTTTACAACGGACCGTTCGACGGTCATCACGACCGGCCGCTGGTGCCATGGTCCCAGCATCCGTTGGGGCTGGTGCCAGACGGTTACTACACGGTGCCGCTGGAGTCGGCGGCGGTGTTTCGCCCAGGTGCAGAACTGACCGTGATTACCTACGGCACCATGGTGTTTGTTTCGGCTGCGGCGGCGCAGGAGACCGGCATCGACGCCGAGATCATCGATCTGCGTAGCTTGTGGCCGCTCGACCTTGAGACCATCGTCGCTTCGGTCAAGAAAACCGGGCGTTGCGTGGTGGTACACGAGGCGACCCGTACCAGCGGTTTCGGCGCCGAATTGACGGCACTGGTGCAGGAACACTGTTTTTATCATCTGGAAGCACCGATCGAGCGCGTTACCGGCTGGGATACGCCTTACCCGCACGCTCAGGAATGGGCCTATTTCCCCGGGCCGGCGCGGGTAGGCGCAGCTTTCAAGCGTGTTCTGGAGGCACGATGAGCGTCCATGTCATCAAGATGCCGGATATCGGCGAAGGGATTGCTGAGGTCGAATTGGTGGCCTGGCGTGTCGCATTGGGTGAGCGCGTGATCGAGGATCAGGTGCTGGCCGATGTGATGACCGACAAGGCGACTGTGGAAATCCCATCGCCGGTGCATGGCACGGTGTTGGCGCTGGGTGGCGTGCCGGGGCAGGTGATGGCGGTGGGCGGTGAATTGATAAGGATTGACATGGATGACAGTGCCGGCGAAAGCGTTTCAGCGGCGCCGCCGGTTGCCGCCATCGCGGAAGCGGCGTCGGCGCCGCCGCCAACATCGCCAGGCGGCCAAATCAAGGCGATGTCGGACGCAGCGGCCTTGCATGCAGTGAAACACGCCAACGTCCCGGTTACCGCTTCGCCGGCGGTCAGGCGGCGCGCCCGGCAGCTTGGCATCGGATTGCAGGATGTGCCGGCAAGTGGCATCGATGGCCACGTTACGCATGAGGATCTGGATGCTTATGTCACGCATAGCGGCGTTCCATCGACAAGTCATTCCAGCGGCGGCCGCTATGTCGAAGGGCAGAATGAGGAATCGCTGCCGTTGATCGGCCTGCGACGCAAGATTGCGGAGAAGATGCAGGAATCGAAGCGTCACATCCCGCACTTCACCTATGTCGAAGAGTGTGATGTCACCCAATTTGAAACGCTACGGGCGCAACTGAACGCCAAGTGGGGCGCAACGCGTGGCCATCTGACCATGCTGCCGCTACTGGTACGCGCGATAGTGCTGGCGTTGCGCGATTATCCCCATTGCAATGCGCGTTTCGATGATGAGAAGGGCGTAATGACGCGCTACGGAGCGGCCCACATTGGCATCGCCACCCAGACCGATGCTGGTCTGATGGTACCGGTATTGCGCCATGCCGAGGCGCGCGATCCTTGGTCCTGTGCCGCCGAAATTGCGCGCTTGGCAGCTGCGGCGCGGGCCGGCCAAGCTGTGCGCGCTGAACTGTCAGGGTCGACCATCACCATCACTAGCCTGGGCGCCTTGGGGGGCTTGGTATCGACGCCGGTAATCAACTATCCTGAAGTGGCGATTGTCGGCGTCAACCGTATCATCGAGCGGCCGGTGATCCGCGACGGGGCAGTGGTGGCGCGCAAGATGATGAACCTGTCATCGTCGTTCGACCATCGCGTCATCGATGGCCAGTATGCCGCAGGTTTCGTCCAGGCGCTGCGCGGCTACATGGAGGCGCCGGCATTGCTGTTCGTCGAGTAGTCTGGCACTTTTGGCGCTGTTGTGTAGTAGTAATCATATTTGCTGTCATACAGATGGACACTTGGTTTCCTCTGTTGGACGATGAGTATTGCTACGGAACCGCGAGCGGCGATAGTGCAGAAATATTTCATGTCCGTGACACGGAAAGCCAATTTGCCGAAATTACAAGCATGGCGGAGCGGATTGATACGCCAATCAAACCTACGATTTTCATTTGAATGGATAAACTGCGTTTAGGAAGCGTGTTTGGATTTGACTTGCAAAAGACCGGAAAAAAGCAAAAAAAAAGATGCAGTATCGATAAAAATAAGCTATCAATATATTGGGTTTAGGTGCAAATTATCGGGATTCATTCAGCTGCGATTTTTGCTGCGGTGCAGCTAATGATTGGCTTCGTTGGGGACGGTGTGTGCTCCGGAACGGATGAAGCCAGCAGATTCAGCCAGCCAGTCCAAACAGAGGGGATAAACATGTCAACAGTCTTTAACCTGAATGGCAAGACGGTTTCAGTGGAAGCGGAACCCGATACGCCGCTGTTGTGGGTGATTCGTGATGAGATTGGCCTGACCGGCACCAAATTTGGTTGCGGTGTGGCACTGTGTGGCGCCTGCACGGTGCATCTGGACGGGCAGCCGATCCGTTCGTGCCAGACGCCGGTTTCAGCGGTGGCGTCGAAGAAAGTGTCAACCATCGAGTCGCTGTCCAAGGATAATTCGCATCCGCTGCAGAAAGCCTGGATCGCGCATGATGTGCCGCAATGTGGCTATTGCCAGTCCGGCCAGTTGATGAGCGCTGCGGCGCTGCTGGCCACCAACAAGAATCCGAGCGACGCCGACATCGAGAATGCGATGAGCGGCAATATCTGCCGTTGCGGCACTTACAACCGTATCCGCGCTGCGATCAAGAGCGCCGCTGCGGAAATGCGCAACAAGGCTTGAGGAGATTCAAGATGACCACCACACGACGCGATTTCCTGAAATCTTCCGCATTGGCAGGCGGCGGACTGACGTTGGGTATCATGCTGCCCGGTTTCATGGATGAAGCACTGGCAGCCGGCACGATCTATACGCCGAATGCCTGGGTGCATATTGCCGACGACAACACCATTACATTAATCTCGGCGCGTTCCGAAATGGGACAGGGCGTGTATACCGCACTGCCGATGCTGATTGCAGAAGAACTCGGCGTCGACGTACACAAGGTAAAGGTGGCCATTGCCCCGCCCAATGCGGTCTACACCAATGCATTGCTGGGTGCGCAAATCACCGGCGGCTCGACTTCCATACGCGACGGCTGGGAAAAACTGCGTATCGGTGGCGCCCAGGCCAGGATCATGCTGGTCAGTGCCGCCGCCAGCAAATGGCATGTCGATCCGGCTGCCTTGCGGGTCGAAAACGGCATGGTGTACGGCCCCAATGGCAAGAAAGCCAGTTTTGGCGCGCTGGCCGAAGCGGCGTCGAAGTTGCCGGTGCCAAAAGATGTGCAGCTGAAGGATCCGAAGGATTTCAAGATTGTCGGCAAGGCCACAAAACGTCTCGATACGCCATCCAAGGTCAACGGCAGCGCGGTCTATGGCATCGACGTCAAATTGCCCGGCATGGTTTACGCGTCGCTTGAACAATGTCCGGTCATCGGCGGCAAGGTGCTCAGTTTTGATGCGTCGAAGGCGCGTGCAATGCCGGGTGTCATCGATGTGGTGCAGATTGACGATGGCGTGGCGGTGGCGGCCAACAGTTATTGGCGCGCGAAAAAAGCGCGTGAGCAACTGAAAGTGCAATGGGACGAAGGGCCGGTGGCCAAGATCGACAATGCGACGATGATGGATGGCATCCGCGCTGCAGAAAAGAACGCCAAGATCATCAACATCAAGAAAACCGGCGATGCCGCCAAGGCCATGCAAGGTGCCGCCAAGGTTCTCAAGGTTGAATACCAGTCGCAGTTGCTGGCGCATGCGACGCTGGAGCCACAGAACTTTACCGCCGATTTCAAGGACGGCAAGTGCCGAGTCATCGGTTCGACCCAGTTCCAGCAGGGTGCTCAGGGTAATGTGGCGAAAGCGCTGGGCATCAAGCCGGAAGACGTGGATGTGCAGACTACCTTTCTTGGCGGAGGTTTCGGACGACGACTGGAAGTCGATTTCATTGTCCAGGCGGCGCAGATTTCAAAAGCGGTCGGCAAACCGGTCAAGCTGGTGTGGACGCGGGAAGACGATACCACCCACGATTTCTATCGGCCGATGGCCTTGCATCGCATGGCAGGTGGGCTTGATGCCGATGGCAAGCCGGTAGCGTTGACCTTCCAGCTGACCTCGCAGTCGGTCACCCAGCGTGCCTTCGGACTGCCGAAGGACACGCTTGATCCGTTCATGGCCGAGGCCTCGGTGGTCGGCTATGGTATTCCCAACATGACCCAGGACCTGGTGATTCACGATACTGGTTTGCGCGCCGGCTACTGGCGCTCGGTCAGTCATGCGCTGAACGCATTCGCCAATGAAAGCTTCATCGACGAGATGGCCGCTGCTGCTGGCAAGGATCCGTATGCGTTCCGGCTGTCGCTGCTGGACCAGCAGCCGCGTTTTGCCAACGTGCTGAAACAGGCGGCGCAGAAGGCCGGCTGGGGCACGCCGCTACCAAGCGGCCATTTCCGCGGCATCGCCCTGATGGAAGGGTACGACACCTATATGGCGCAAGTGGCCGAGATTTCGATGCATGACGATAACGAGATCAAGGTGCATCGGGTGGTTGTCGTTGCCGACCTTGGCCATATGGTTAACCCGGATACGGTCGAGGCGCAACTGCAGTCGAGCATCGCCTTTGGTTTGTCGGCGGCGCTGGGCGGCCAGATCACGCTGGAGAAAGGGCGTGTCCAGCAATCCAACTTCGGCGATTATCCGGTGGTGCGGATGAATGAGATGCCGAAAATCGACGTGACACTGGTCGCCAGCACCGAAAAACCAGGTGGTATCGGCGAGCCTGCCACAGCGTTGATCGGTCCGGCGGTGGCGAACGCTGTATTTGCTGCAACCGGGAAACGGGTGCGCAAGATGCCGCTGACGCCGGAAAATATCAAGACGGCGTGATGGTTTGAGGGTGTTGCAGATACCGAAGAAATACAGAAAGCCAAAAGCCTGCAGTGTTGTGGCGATGCCGTTCAGTCAAGGCTGAGCGGCATTTTTATTTGTGAGATTTGTGGTAAGTGGTTAGGTATGCAGAGGTGAAGTTGAAATCTTCGCTTTTTGAAGCAGACGCCCAGAATAGCATCCGTCATTCCCACGAACACAGGAATCCACGTTACGCAAAATAGATCCCCACGTTCGCGGGGATGACGCGGGTGGTTGCGTTATCTGAATACGGTTCGCGAGTATATCAATGCACATACGTCGGTCGCCAACGGACAAACAACTCCCACGCGGCGTACTGGTCGCTGGCGGCATTCAGATCGTCGCGAAATCTTTCGTCGCACAAGGCATCGGCAATCTCGGCGAGGAGCTGTAGATATTCCTGCGAGCCTTTTGCGGGCACCAAAAGCACCAATATCGCTGAAACCGGCTGGCCATCCGGCGCGTCGAAAGCGATCGGCGAGCGGGTGCGTATGAATCCCATCATGGGCGCCCCCAGGCCGGCGATTTGCGCATGGGGAAGCGCGACGCCGCAGCCAAGGGCGGTGGATTCCAGTTTTTCACGCGCCAGCAGCCCCTGGCAGATTTGCGCAGAGTTCAGTTGATGCTCGCGTTCGAAGGTCGCTGCGATCAGCGCAAACACCTCTGCCTTGCTGGAAGCATCCACATCCAACCGGATATTTTCGGGGAAAAGGAATTTCGCAAACGAACTCTTCAGAAAATCTTGCTGCACTAATTTTTCGGCATGCATTGCAACTACCTTCCTGCTTGAAAATTGACCAATAACTGGCCCGTCTTTCCGCAAACAATATCCGTTTTTGTATAAAGATTTCGTAAATTTTTATGCGGTGATTCCAATAGATCGACATTCTTTACGATTTTTTTATATGCGAATGTGTAATCTGGCAACTGGTATTTTCAACATCCATTTACCCCGGCGGCTGGCCATGCCGGTCGTCGACGCACAAGATTCGCCAGATGACTATTTCAATGCTTCAGGAAGCTTTCAGCACATTTGTCCGAACCCATGGCCTTGAGCGGCATTTCCAGCGCCTGGCCTTTTTCGATATCGGAAAGCGTCCCGGAGCGGACAATACGCTGGCGTCAACATTGGCCAAGCAGCTGGTTTCCGTATCAAATACACCGGTTGATGGGCTGATTGCCTCGCTTGGGACACATGCAAACGGCCTGACGGAATCGCAGGCTGACAAGATCCGCCAGGATGTCGGACTTAATGAGATCGGCCAGGGGAAAGCACAGCGCTGGTGGACCCATCTGTGGCATTGCTACCGGAACCCGTTCAGCCTCCTGCTGACCTTCCTGGCGACAGTCAGCTATTTCACCGACGATCCCATGGGCGCCGTTGTCATCGGCTCCATGGTGGCGCTTGGCACATTGATCCGATTCCTGCAGGAGACCCGCTCCAATAAGGCGGCGGAAAAGCTCAAGTCGATGGTCAGCAACACCGCCACAGTACTTCGGCGCAGCATCACTGAGGCCGTGCTGGGAAAGAGCCGCGAATATTTCAATTTGCCGGAACAGCAGCATCAGGTCCATAAAGTCGAGATTCCAATCAGCCGATTGGTGCCAGGGGACATCATCGCGCTGTCTGCCGGCGACATGATTCCGGCCGACGTTCGGCTGCTGTCGGCCAAGCATTTGTTCGTCAGCCAGGCTGCCATGACCGGCGAATCGCTGCCGGTCGAGAAGTTCGCACAACAGGTGAATCCGGCGACGTCGAATCCGCTGGACCTGGATAATCTGTGTTTCATGGGCACTAATGTCGTCAGCGGCGCGGCGACCGCGGTGATCGTCAATACCGGCAAGAACACCTATTTCGGCATGCTGGCCGAACGGGTTCTGAAGACCGATCGCTCGCCCACTGCTTTCCAGCGCGGCGTCAATGAAGTCAGCTGGCTGTTGATCCGCTTCATGCTGGTGATGGTGCCGATTGTGCTGCTGATCAATGGCTTTACCAAGCACGACTGGTGGAGCGCGTCTCTGTTCGCACTGTCGATTGCAGTCGGGCTGACGCCGGAGATGCTGTTGATGATCGTCACCGCTACACTGGCCAAAGGCGCGATCTACCTGTCGCAGAAAAAAGTGATCGTCAAGCGGCTCGATGCGATCCAGAACTTTGGCGCCATGAACGTGCTGTGCACCGACAAGACCGGCACGCTGACGCAGGACCGGATTTTCCTTGAGCGCCATACGGACATCTACGGTACGCCGTCGGACAAGGTGCTGGAGTATGCCTATCTCAACAGCTATCATCAGACCGGACTGAAGAACCTGCTGGACGTTGCGGTGCTGGAGCATGCCGAGTTACAGAGCAAATTGAACGTTGCTCGCCGTTACCGGAAAATCGATGAGATTCCATTTGATTTTCAACGGCGCCGAATGTCGGTGATCGTTGCCGAAAACGAAGATCGCCATTTCCTGATTTGCAAGGGAGCCGTCGATGAAATTCTGTCGGTATGCAGCCGTGTCGACATGCACGACGCCAGTGCCGAGCTGACGCCGGAATTGCTCGATGAGATCCGCACTGTGACTGCGGCGCTCAATGAAGAGGGACTGCGTGTGGTAGCAGTTGCCGCCCGCGAGTGCAGGCCGGACAAAGAGAGTTACGACGTAGTTGACGAGGCAGGGCTGACGCTGTTCGGTTACATCGCCTTTCTGGATCCGCCGAAAGAATCGACGGCGCCGGCAATTGAAGCCTTGCAGAAGCATGGTGTCCGGGTCAAGGTCTTGACTGGCGACAACGACAAGGTCACGGCCAAGGTCTGCCGCGAAGTCGGGCTGACTTGCGATGCGATCCTGCTTGGCGCCCAGGTGGAGGCCATGTCGGATGCCGAGCTGGCGGTTGCCGTGGAACGCTACGACGTATTTGCCAAACTCACACCCTTGCACAAGGAACGGATCGTCAGGGCATTGCGGCATGGCGATCATATTGTCGGCTTTCTTGGCGATGGCATCAATGATGCGCCGGCATTGCGCGCCGCCGATATTGGCATCTCGGTCGATTCGGCCGTCGATATTGCGAAAGAGGCCGCCGACATCATCCTGTTGGAGAAGAGCTTGCTGGTGCTGGAGCAGGGCGTCATGGAAGGGCGCAAGACTTTCGCCAACATGCTCAAATACACGAAAATGTCGGCCAGCTCCAATTTCGGCAATGTGTTTTCAGTGTTGCTGGCCAGCGTTTTTCTGCCGTTCTTGCCGATGCTGCCGCTGCAATTGCTGGTGCAGAATCTGCTTTACGATTTCTCCCAGGTGGCGATCCCGCTGGACAATGTCGATGCCGAATTGCTGGCTAAACCGCAACGCTGGAATTCCGGCGCGATCGGTCGCTTCATGATTTTTTTCGGACCAATGAGCTCGGTGTTCGATATCGCGACATTTGCCCTGATGTGGTACGTCTTCCGAGCCAATACGCCAGAAACGCAGACGCTGTTTCAATCAGGCTGGTTTGTCGAGGGTTTGCTGACGCAGACGCTGATCGTACACATGATACGGACCCGCAAAATCCCGTTCCTGCAAAGCCGGGCCTCCTGGCCGCTGCTCATCACTACCGCGACGATCATGACTGTCGGTGTGTTCCTGCCGATGGGGCCATTCGCCGAATACTTCAAGTTGCAGGCCCTGCCGCTCAGTTATTTTGGCTGGCTGCTGTTGATATTGCTGGGCTACATGCTGCTGACGCAGGCGATGAAGGGTTTTTATGCGCGACGTTATGGCTGGTGACGGCGCGGTCACCCGGCCTGGCTGGAATGGCGCCTCCGCAACGCCAGCAGGAACATCCACGAGGCCACGCAGAACGGCGCACTTAGCGCCGGCAATCCCGCCGATTGCGACAGTGGAATCATGACGCTGGTGGCGATTGCCGCAAAAGCCGCACACAAGAGAGCCATAGCGATGGCCCGCCAGCCAGGTTTCTGGCTCAGCGTTATCACGGCGAGGGCGCTGAGTACGGAATTGAAGCCGTATATGCCGTGGAAGATTGCCAGATCGGGCGCACCGATGAGCAGCGCAGTCAGCGCGCCCGTGAACGAACCTGCTGCCGCCACCATTGCAGCGCGCGTCGTGCTGACAGACAGTCCCAGCAGGAAGATGAGACCGGCAATCAGGTCGTCCTGATAGAAAATCTGGCTAACCCCACGCAGGGTCCCGTTCAGGAGCAGGCCGGCGATATCTTGCCTGTTCGTAAACTGGCCGGCCCATGCCAGCGTCGTATCCGACAGCAAATGGCCGCTGACTCCCGCCACTGGACCTTGCGCGTAAGCGAGGCGGCCCACATGTATGACGGAGAACAGAATTAGCCATAGCACACAGACAAAAGGGGCGCTTAGCGCGGGAAGCTGGATGCGTCCCAATAACCGATGTAATGCATGCATCAGAAGCGTCGACAGTGCGCCTGCGATGACAACAACCATCCACAGCAGCGGGCTCGGACTGAAGATGGAGCCGAGCGCAACACCTGCGAAAAAGCCATTGAAGCCATACACGCCGACCAAGACAAGATGGCGCTCGGCGCCAATCGCCCATGCGGTCGCGGTACTGGCCGTCACGCCCAGCAATGCCGCCAAGCCAACCCAAGGCGAGCTGAGGAAGACCCCGAGCAGGAAAATCAGCCCGGTGTAGCCGTTCTGCTGAAACATGCTTTGGCTGATCCCGAGGAAAATCGCCCGCACAGCGCCCATGACGACCTCATTCTGCGCAGATGTCGACCCAGGTTCCCGGCACCAGCATTCGGTTGCCCCAGAACAGAATGTCCTGGGGATCGGGATGCAGCGGACTCACTTTCACTTTGAGGACTGCCCCATAGCCGTCGGTCTGCATTGGTTGTATCCACCAGCCGTTGGTGGCGTCCCAGATCTGGATCCGTATACCGTCCAGGCTGACCGCCACCGCCTCATGGTAGATTTTGTCGTCGGCCAGCCAGTTTAGATAGCCGGGGCCGTCTCGCCATATTTTGCGCAATTGACTGATGGCATGGGTCGACAACCTCTGGATCAATTGCACCGGCGCGCTCTTCACGCCGCGCGACAGGTAGACTTCGCGGGAAAATGCCGCCAGGGCTCCGCAATCGAGGCGGTACATCGCCACCGCGTCGCACCAGAACAACGGCCATGAGGTCGGACCCCATTCGTAGCGTTCGGGAATCCATCTTGGGGCTGACAGCAGTTGTCCGTCGCCGCTGACGGAATCGAGATTGTAGTCCTGGTTGATCAGCCAGTTTCGCGCGATATGGCAGCAATCTTGCCCATGATGCGAAAGGTAGGAGGCCGGGTAGGTGTGCCAGAAGTCGATCGTGACTTCGTCGGCAAGCGGTAGCTTAGAGTCCATTACTTTTCCCTCGTCCAAAAGTGTAGGCCATGCTGCTTTCATAAGCGCCGGCGTCGCAGATCGCCAGCAACTGCCCTTCGGTGATGTCGGCCCGCAATTGGACATTGGGCGCGACGATATCGTCTTCCATGCAAAGCCGGCCCAGGATCCTGGCCGGACCACGCGCCATCGGCTGCCATTCACCGCTCTTGTGGTCTCTTTGCAGTATCCGGTGCGGGAATTGCCAGGCTAGCGGCAACTCTGCGATCGAGCCGTCGACAACGATGTCCTGCGGGACGCCCTGGAATCGCCTCACTTCGAGTACCCGCATGGCGACCGCCATCGAATGCTGCACCATGGCGCGACCTGGCTCCAGCACGAAGGTCCGCAGGCTCGGTAGCGCTTCGCGCGCTTGCCGGATTGCATCACCCAGTTTCGGCATCAGATCGTTCTCGAAGTCGTCGGGGAACCAGCCGCCGCCGATGTCAACGCACTCGACGGCGCGATCGGTGCAGGATTCGATTGCCTTTGCACAGCGCAACGAGGAGTCATAGAGTCGCCACCATTGGCCGATACCGAAATTGCTGCTGGCAATGTGGAAATGGCAGCCAATCCTGAAATGCTGCGGGAGCGCCCGCAGGAGTCCGATCATGTCGTAGAAAATCTCGCGCGAAACCACCGGAATGCCGAAGCGCGAGATGAGCTGCGGGCCGCGTAGCCTGACGCCGATGATTTCCGCCAGCTCCTCGCCGCCCACCGCCCGTTGTACAACCTGGCGCAGTTCGTCGAGCGAATCGCAAAAAATCGCATGGACCGGCCGTGACCGGGCCTGGCTCGGCCACGCCTTTGCCGGTCCGTTCAGAATGACTTGTTCGGGAAGGAAACCCACTTCCAGCGCCTTGCCGACTTCAAGTTCACTGATCGCTTCGGCCAGGAAGCCGACGTCATAGGCCATCTTGATCAGGCGCTCATCCGGGTTGGTCTTGATGCTGTAGGCGGCCCTGACCTCGCAGGCCGGGGAAGACGCCGCGCGCGCAGCTTCGGCAAGCTGGGCGAAACTATGCGCTGCGGTGCTGGGGAGAAGAATGCGGGACGGTGTTTCGACGTTATCCAGGTCCGCGCCCAGGATATCTTTGATGAAACTGGCGGGGACAGTGGCCACCGATGGGGCGGCCTCCAACGGGACGCTGGCTGGCACTGAGCGGCTACGTAGCGCATGCAGCCGGTGCGCCAGCATCGGCATTCCCGACGGGTATTTTCCCGAATGAAGCTGGCTGCCGTTCATCGGTTCCTGCAGGGGCGGGATTGGGTAACCGGCGCGCACCGGCATTTCCAGTACGATCCGGGCGAATTCATTGGATTGCGGAACCGCCTCGGACATGGCAATCCCACTCGCTGCCTCAACCAGGCGGCCCGCGAGGTTCCGTCCGGCGATCGTCGCCCCGTGGATCCAGGCAGGAAATCGCGGGTTGATTTCCATCAGCCAGAGTTCGCCTGCCGGGTTGCGGATCATTTCCAACTCGGCGCCGCCGCTCCAGTTCAGCTCCTTGACGATGGCGCGCAGCGGATTGAGGAATTCGGGAACCGGATCGTCGATGCGTCCACCCCAGGTTTTTCCCTCCGGCGTGATATCGCGCTTGACCATATGTACCACATCCAGCAGGCGACCCTGGTAGGCGCTGAAGCTAATCGACTCTTCGAGTCCGCGCACATGCGCCTGCAGAAACAGCTTTTCGGTTCCCCATGTGGCTTGGAAGGCCGTTCGCAACGACAGGAATGAGGGCCACCAGTTGACCTGGACGGCATCGTAGTAAGGTCCCTTGAGCCAGATCTTCCATCCGTGACGACGGCAGAAGGCGTTAAGCGTCCAGTCTTGCTCGGTGGTTGAAATGAAGGGTGGAATGCCGACCGGAAGGCCGCGATGCGCTGGTACTGCCGGCTTGGCAATCTGGTCGAGGGCCTCGACCGATGGAATCAACAGACGTGGATGCGGCCCCAGGACTTGCGCCATCCAGAGTATTTCCAGATCCAGGCACGAAATCCAATACGCTTCTTCCTGCTCCAGGCGATCGCGGATGCTAGTCGCATACGTGTCCAGGTTCAGCCTGGCCCAAGGTTGCTGAATCCAGACGTCGTTGAATACAGGGGCATGGATGCCGCTGCTGCGGCTGGAATAATCTACGCCGATGAGTGTGGCGTCGGGATAAGCTAGCCGCAGGGAACTGGCTACGCCGACTCCGGAGGAGGGGTTGGGGCCGGAGTATAAGCCACTGATATAGATTTTCACGACTGGAGCCCCTTTAGCGTTGACAAGCTGTGGGAACGGCTAGGGCTCTATCGATGACTGGCTGCAATCGCTCCGTCGCAACCAGACTGGAAGCCTGTGACAGGATTCCAGCTTTGCGTAACTCTCAACCGTTTTGGCGACATCCGCTAATCTCTTCGATCACATTGCGCTTTGCATTCCTCCGGCTGTCGGCGTGCGGTACAGTCCGCGATTTGCGTTGTTTCTCGCCGAAACCGTCAACGTTCCATGACTCACCGGTGCAGGACATCGCGTCCGTTTTCGTCATGGTTCGTCAGATCGACATCGCCCCGGCTGCCATTAGCGGGCCGGGGCGATTTTCCATCAGGATCTGGCTAGCGCACTACATTGATCTGCAGAAATTTTTTGCCGTTGAAATAAAGAGATTTCCGGTTGAAGGATCACCCATATTTCCCTCCCTACGAATGCAGATTAGGCGATGCCAAAAAGTAAAACTAGGGTTGATAAAAAATATATGAATTCCATATAGAAACATCAGTCGATAAGCCACGAGGCGTGGTGATTTCACCTGCGGCGCAGCGCGCTCTTTTAATTGTTTATACGAATAGATCGCAGGCCTATGCGCATGTCGCCGACTTTCAACCATGTCTTTTTTTTCTGCCTCGTCACTGGCGCGATGAAATAGTCAAAAAAATGAAAGCTATTTGCAAGCTTCGACAGAGTATTGTCGAAAGAAAATAATCATAATCGGGGAGATATTGCACATGAGAACGCTTATCGCGCTTCTTTTTCTGGCATCAATGGCAACAGTGGCAACAGTCAATGCACAGGAAAAAATCGTCATCGGACAGTCTGTCGAGTTATCCGGCGAGGCCACCGGCAAGGAGAACATGGAAGGCGCTTTGGCTTACTTTGGCTGGGTCAATGCACAGGGAGGCGTATACGGCCGCAAGATCGAACTGAAAACCTACGATGACAAGCGCAAGCCGGAAACCACCAGGCTCAACACCGAAACACTGTTGAAGCAAGACAACGCGTTGGCCCTGTTCGGTTATCGCAGTACGCCAACGGTGGAGGCGGCGCTGCCGCTTCTGCTGAGCGACAAGGTGCCGATGATCGCGCCATTCTCCGGCGGGCAAAGCCTGCATAGTCCGTTCAATCCTTATCTGTTCAATTTACGCGCAAGTTACCAGGACGAGACCGCGAAAATGATCGAACTGTTCGGCTCGCTGGGGATTCGCAAGGTGGCGATCCTGTTTCAGGACGACAGCTTTGGCAGGGATGGCCTGGCTGGTTTCGAACGTAATCTGGCGGCGCACAAACTGAAGGCCGTGGTGACCGCCAGCTACGACCGCAAGGATCTACAGATCACCAAGGCCGTTGGCGAGATTGTCGCTGCCAACCCACAGGCGGTATTGATGGCCTGTACGCCTTCGGTCTGCGCCGATTTTGTCAAGCAGGTCCACCAGAAGGGATTTCACCCGGCGTTCATGATGCTATCGAATGTCAGTTCCGAAACGTTTTTCGAATCGTTGGGTGATGACGGGCGTGGCGTCAGCGTCATGCAGGTCATGCCGTATCCAAAGGATTTCAGCGCTGGCGCTGCGCGGGAATTCCAGAGTGTCTTGAAAGGCATGGCAAAACCGCCGCCGCCATCCTATTCGGCATTTGAAGGTTTTCTTGCGGCCAAACTGCTGACCGAAGGGTTGCGCAGGGCGGGTCCCAATCCAACTCGGCAAAAACTGATGGCGGCATTGGAAACCATGCGGGATTTCGATCTCGGCGGAGTGAGGGTGTCGTATACGCCGACCAATCATGATGGATCAAAGTTTGTCGAAATGATCATGATTGGCAAGCATGGTGCAATCTTGCACTGAAATCCCATAACGCTGAACCGCTCGGCGACAGAGTGAAAGTGGCACCCGTCTCTCTGGAATCAGGGAGGCGGATGTACCGGTAGCAACATCTCTACCGCATGCTCTCGCTGGTCATCCATCAACGGGATGAAGCCTTCAGTTTGTTCAATGCCATCCACTTTCAAATGATAGGTTGCACCTTCGTCGCGACCTTGCCTGACGATAATCTTGTACGTCGTTTCGCGATAGCGGTAGTCCATCCGATACATATCCCAATCCTCAGGCAGGCAGGGCTTGATATGCAGTTTGTCGCCGGCCAGTCGCAACCCCAGCAGCGATTCGATAATCAATCGGTACATCCAGCCGGCCGAGCCGGTGTACCAGGTCCAGCCACCACGGCCAACATGCGGCGCGACGGCATAAACGTCTGCCGCGATCACATACGGCTCGACTTTGTAGACGGCCATATTGTCGGCGGTCTTGCTATGGTTGACCGGATTGATTAACTGCAGAAGTTCCCAGGCGCGCCGATTGTCGCCCAATTGGGCGAACGCCATCACGGTCCAGATCGCGGCATGGGTATACTGGCCGCCGTTCTCACGCACGCCGGGAACATAACCCCGGATATAGCCAGGATTCTGGTCCGATTTGTCGAATGGCGGATCGAGCAGCTGGATGATGGCATCCTGACGCCGCACCAGTCGACGATCGACCGCTTGCATGGCAGTTCGCGCCCGCTCCGGATAGCCGCCACCCGACAACACCGACCAGCTCTGCGAAATGGAATCGATCTGGCACTCGGCATTTTGGGCAGAGCCTAGCGGAGTGCCGTCATCGAAGTAGGCGCGCCTATACCACTCGCCGTCCCATCCGTTCTTGTCGATGTTTTTCTGGAGTTGGGCGGCTTCTGTCTGGCAGCGCATGGCAAAAGGCCGGTCGTCATGGATGGTTGCGACCTCGGCGAAGCGCATCAGCACGTCGTAGAGGAAGAAGCCGAGCCAGATGCTTTCTCCTTTGCCGTGCTCGCCAACCTTGTCCATGCCGTCATTCCAATCGCATGAGCCCATCAGCGGCAAGCCATGCACGCCGAATTGCAAACCTCTTTCGATGGTGCGCACGCAGTGTTGGTAAAGTGTCGCCGATTGTGTCGAACGGCTTGGCAGGTCGTAGTAGGAGTCTTCGTCCGGATTTACCGCACGGCCTTCCAGGAACGGCGCAAGTTCTTGCAACACGGTGTGGTCTCCGGTACAGCTGACATAACGATGCACCGCCAATGGCAGCCACAGATAATCGTCAGAGCAATGGGTGCGCACGCCACGATCGGTTGGCGGATGCCACCAATGCTGTACGTCTCCCTCAATGAACTGATGCGCTGCGCACAATAGCAGATGCGCGCGCACCAGTTGCGGCTGACTGTGCACCAAGGCCATCGCATCTTGTAGCTGGTCACGGAAGCCGAATGCTCCGCCGGACTGATAGTAGCCGCTGCGCGCCCACATGCGGCAGGCGATGGTTTGATACATCAGCCAACCGTTGGCGAGTACATTGAGAGCAGGATCCGGGGTGTCGACCTGTACCGTTCCCAAAGTCTGCGCCCAAAATGCGTGAACGGCTTGCAAGGCGTCGTGTGCAGCGGATGTGCCGCGGTAACGTTGCACCAAGTTGCTGACATTGGTTTGGCGTGTATCGGCCATGCCGAAGATGAACACGATTTCGCGCTGCTGTCCAGGATTCAGATCAAACTGGACCTGCATGGCTGCGCACGGATCCAGACTCGCTCCCACCTTGCCGGACAAGCGCACGCGCGCCATCGCGGCCGGATGTTGCAACGAGCCGTTACGTCCAATGAATTCATTACGGTCGCCGGTAATACTGCGTGTCGTGGTGTCGACATCGAAGAAGGCCGTGCGATCGGTGAACTCGGTGTTGTATGGATTGCGTGCGAACAGCGCGCCGGTTGCCGGATCGCTTTCGGTGATGATATGCATGGTCGATTTAGGCCGCAGGTCGCCCAGCACCCATTCGACATAACCGGTCGCTGACAATTTGCGCAATGTGTCCGATGCGTTGCTTACCTTCAGTATCGAATACTTGATTGACGCATCCAGTGCAACGTACACGGTCAGTTCGGAAGCAATGCCATCCTCGACGTGCTCGAAAACGCTGTAGCCGAAGCCGTGCCTTGTCACGTATTCGCCGGCGCCGCGACTAGGCAGCGGAGTAGGGGACCAGTAGTGTCCGCTCTCCTCATCGCGCAAGTAGAAGACCTCGCCGCCTTCATCGGTGACAGGATCGTCGGCCCACGGCGTCAGCCGGAATTCGTGTGCGTTTTCACCCCAGGTGTAGGCTTGCCCGCTTTCGGAAATGACGGTGCCGAACTGTGCATTGGCAATCACATTGCCCCACGGCGCAGGCGTCAGCTGGTTGGCTGAAGTGGTGATCACATATTCGCGCCCGTCCGGCGTGAAGCCGCCGACGCCATTGGCAAGGATCAAGTCGCGCTGTTGCGTTGGTAATGCCTGTGGCATCTCTGGCAACGCAGCGACGCGCGCCGGCGCCAGGCGCGGCACGCGGATCTCCAGCAGGTCGCGGCGATTGAGCTGCTCCGCCAGCGTGCCACGGCTGTCGCTGAGCACCACACGCGCCACCGATTGCAGCAGGATTCGGTCTTCATCCGAAATCTGGTCAACCAGGCGCACGAAAATCCCGCCCGGCCGATCGATTTCGTGGCTGCCAGTGACCGATGAAATCAATCCCATGATCTGTTCTTGCAGTAGCTGCCGATAACCGGCATGGTCTTCGTTCCAGATCACCAGGTCGACCGCAAGTCCTTTCGAACGCCAATATGCGTGGGCCTGCACCAGTTGACGCACCAGTTCGATGTTCTCCTGGCTTTTCAGCCGCACCAGCACGATCGGCAGGTCGCCGGAAATTGCGTAGCCCCACAGTCCGGACTGGCCGCGATGATTGCGTATCAAGACGCTGGCGTCGGCGCGCAGCAGCGAGTTGACGTAAATCACCGAACTGGCCAGGCGTCCATAGAGTTGGGCGTCGGCCTCGCTGGCGTTGAGCTGGCGCAGCACTACCTGACTGTGCGGCCAGGATAGTTCGACCACGCGGTCTGCCAGGTGCCGGTCCTGGTATTTGTCGATCAGGCCGAGGCAGACCTCGCGTGAATCGCCGATGCCCGTCACCATATCGATGGTAGCGGTCTGTTCTGCCTCAAGCGTGATTTGATAGCGGATCGCGACGATCGGATCAAGTACCGATCCGGCGTTGCCAGCCAGTGGACCAGCTAAGCGCATCGCTTGTGCCGTGGCGACTGTATTGCCGCGGCCGATGAACTGCATGCGATCGGTTTCGTATGACACCGTGCCGATATCAACGCCGTGCACGGCCAGCAAATGGAACATCCACGGCATTTTTTCGTGCATCGAACGGGGCCGGCGGGTGCATAGGATGGCACGTTGCGAATGGACGATTTCGGTTTGCACAAACAGATTACTGAACGCGGGATGAGTGTCGTCGGCCGCCGCCGGCGCCAGCACCACTTCAGCATAACTGGTGACGTCAATGGTGCGGCGCATGCGCGAGCGGTTGACGATGCGGGTGCGGCGTAACTCGATATCGTCTTCTTGCGATACAACGATTTCGGTATGCATGTCGAAGTTATTGTCGCGCCGCCGGAATTCGGCGCGGCCTTCGGAAAAAATGACTTCGTAATTGTCGGGTTGAGCGCGTGTCGGCTGGTATGCGGTCGACCAGAAAATGCCATTGTCGGCGCCATCCAGTTCACGCACGTAACAGAAAGTCCCCCAATTGTCGCGCGTGCTGTCTTCCCGCCAGCGCGTGATGGATAGGTCGTTCCAGCGGCTGCGGCTGCCGCCGGCGCTGGTGATCATGACGTGATAGTGGCCGTTTGACAGCAACTGGACCTCTGGAGTACGCGGGTCGGGACGCTGCAGGACACGCATTTGCATGCCCTGTTCGGCCGAAGTGGTACGGATATCAGCCAGTTCAGTGGTGTTGGAGTATGTGGCGCTCGCTTTCGGTACGCGCTCGTGCAACAGCGACATCGTGGCCTGGAACAAGGGGTCGGATTCGAAGCGTTTCTGCATTGGACGATCAAGCAGCAGATAGGATAGCGCCAGGAAGCCCATGCCCTGGTGATGCGCCATGAACGAGCGGATGACTGCGTTGGTTTGTCCGCGCGGCAAGCGCGACGGCGTGTAATCGATCGCTTCGAAGAAACCGTACTCGCCTTCGAAACCTTCCGCAGACATTTGCTGCAGATTGCGGCACGCCTCTTCCGGCGCCACCATCAAGGCCATCATCGAGGCATAGGGGGCGATGACAAGATCGTCGCCCAGGCCGCGCTTGAAGCCGAGTCCGGGTACACCGAAAGCACGATACTGATAATTAAGGCTGGCATCAAACGTGTTGTAGCCTGATTCTGAAATGCCCCATGGCACGCCGCGCTGCATGCCGTACTCGATCTGGCGCTTGACGGCGGAACCGTAAGTCTGGTCAAGCAAAGTATTTTCGAAGGTAGGCATGACCAGTAGCGGCATCAGGTATTCAAACATCGATCCGCTCCACGACAGCAGGATCGGTTCGCTGCCGGCAATGGTGAGCTGGCGCCCCAGCGCGAACCAGCTTTCCTGCGGCAATTGCCCCTGGGCGATGGCGACGAAAGTGGTCAACCTGGCTTCGGACGCCAGCAGATCGTAAAAACTGACATCGCGGCGACGTTCGCTGACGTTATAGCCGATCGCCAGCAGATGCGTGGCAGGATCGTACAGGAAGCTATATTCCATGCGAGCGAAGTCGGTCGCCTGGGTCATCAGCTGTTCAATGATCAGCATGCGGTCAACCGCCTGGCGGCTGCCGTCGGCAATCGACTTGTCCAGCGTCGACAGATAATCGCTTCGCTGAGGTTCTTTGTGCGCGGCACGTCTTTGCGACAACGCAGGCATCATGTTGATGTGCAGTTGCGCCAATTGGCGCAGTGTCGGGATCTGATCGAGTCGGGGGAAGTCGTCAACCCATTCGGACGACGCTAATGCGCTAATCCAAGGCGTCAGGATCTCCAGTTCGTTCAGCGCTTCGCGACACTGGCTGGCCAAAGCCCGCGCCCACACATTGATCTGGGTATCGGGCACAGGATCCAGTCCGGCGACGAAACCGGTGGCGCAGCGGCTCAGGCGCGCCAGGCAATCGTGCGCCACGGTCAGAGTGGCAGGCACGGACTGACAGGCGGATTCCAGGTCTTTTTCGAATTGGATAAGCTTCACCAGTGGGCCGCCGCCGGCCGTATCGCGCAGGATTTCATAGGTGTCGCGGATGCCGCTGAACACTATTGGATTGAATATCGGCGTATCAAGCAGATCGTTCAAGCCGGGGCGCAAGGTGAGCAGATGGCCAGCCAGGTTGCCGCTGTCCACCGTCGAAACATAGATCGGATGCAGCGGTTTCAGATATTGGGTGTCGTACCAGTTATAGAAATGCCCTGGTATCGTTCCAGCGAGGCCATGGTCTGAAATGTATTTTGGGTGCGCTCGATCAATTGTCCAGGCGGTATATAGCCGAAATCGTAGGCTGTCAGGTTGGCCAGCAGCGACAGGCCGATGTTGGTTGGCGAGGTGCGGCGCGCTACCACGGTGACCGGATGCTCCTGGACATTATCCAGCGGCAGCCAGTTGTCTTCGGGGCCGACATAGGTTTCAAAGAAATGCCAGGTCTTGCGCGACAGCGATTTCAGGAACAGTATTTGTTCGCCCGACAACTGGGCATGACGGCGGGCAATCGGCTGACTAATCCAGTAAGCTATGAAAGGCGACACCCACCACAGCAACAGGATCGGCGCCGCGGCGCTCAGGGCCAGGGGATTCCTGATGACCAGATAGGCAGCAGTTACGAAGGCAATCGTCGGCGCGATCCACATTAATTGGTAGTAAGACACCAGGCTGTTGTTCGACTGCCGGTTTGCCTCGCTCGATGGATTCCATGCCAGCAATTTCTTATGGGAGACCAGGATGCGCCACTGAGTGCGGAGGATAGCGTCCAGATTGACCGCAGCTTCATACGGCAGGAAGATCAAGTTCAGCACCGCATGAATGAAATGCTGGGTCGTGGCGCGTAGCGATGCGGACAGGTGCTGGCGCAACAAGACATCGCTTGGTTTGCGTATCAGGCTCAACAGGCTGGTACAGATCGAGGGCAGCAACAGTATGCCTAGCATCGCGCTGCTCCAGAACCAGGCCGCCGGCAGTGCCGTCCAGCCAATCAGCAGCAAAGCCGTCAGCGCGAATGGGACGACGCTGCGGCGCAGGTTATCGAACAGTTTCCAACGCGATAATGCTGAAAGCGGATTACGATGGGTCACGATCTTGCCGGTAGCTGCATCGCGCGGACCGGGCACTCTCGGCAGCAGCCAGGAGGCGATCTGCCAGTCACCACGTATCCAGCGATGGCGGCGGGTGATGTCGGCGCTGTAGCGCGACGGGTATTGTTCATACAGTTGCACGTCGCTCAGCAGGCCGGCGCGGGCGTAGCATCCCTCCAGCAAGTCATGGCTGAGCACACGGTTTTCCGGCATGCGGTTCTTTAGCGCCTGTTCGAAGGCGTCGACATCGTAAATGCCTTTGCCGACGAACGAGCCTTCGCCGAACACATCCTGATAGACATCGGATACGGTGCGAGTGTAGGGATCGATACCGGTTTCGCCGCCGCATAGCAATTCATAGCGGGACGCCTCCGCGCTTGGCAGGCTGACTGCCACGCGCGGTTGCAGGATGCCGTAGCCTTGAACCACGCGCCGGCGTCGGGCGTCGAATACGGCGCAGTTCAGCGGATGCGCCAGGGTCGCCACGAATTGGCGCGCTGTATCGCGCGGCAGCTCGGTGTCGGTGTCGAGCGTGATGACGTATTTGATATTGCTCAGGCCGAGGATATTGCCGACGATGAGAGAGAAGTTGTCGGTCACCCCGCCGCGCAACAGAGCATTCAGGTCAGCCAGCTTGCCGCGCTTGCGCTCATAACCCATCCAGGTTTTCTCTTGCGGATTCCAGCGCCTCGGCGATGCAATAACAGGAAGTTATTGTGGCTTGAGCGGTTATATTTTTTGTTCAGATCGTCGATATGCTGCTTGGTGTGTTCCAGCAAGGCTGCGTCGTCCGGCATCGTTTCGGTGTCGGCATCGGCAAAATCCGTCAGCAGGCAGAAGCGCAGATTGTCGTCGCGATTGGCGAGATAGCGTACCTCCAACGATTCGCTCAGGTTATCGATGTTTTGCTTGGTAAATAATATCGTGGGACCACTACCAACGTACTGGATTCAACCGGAATGCCATCGGAAAAGTCCATGCGCGGCAGCGGATGCGGTGTGGCGACCAAGGTAATCAGCCAGTTGACCATGGAGTGAGCAAGCTGGCTGGCGCCAATCAGCGCCATGACTGCGATTAGCGCCACTATCCAATAGGCGGTGCCATCAGCATAAGCCTTGGCCGCTATGCCGAAGGCAACCAGCAATGTGATGACAAGCATGCTGACAAGATAGGCCGATAACGGTGCGACCTTGCCGGCGCGCTGCAGTGCCTGCAAAGGCGGTGAGCGAAATCCCGCTGATTGCTCCAGTTCCGGCAGGCCTTCTCCTACCAGGTAATACCCCACATGCGCCTGGCGCGTCGCAAGATTGTCTTGCGGGGCATGGGCGCTGGCCAAGCGCACGGCGCTATCGGCCACTTCAAATTCAGACAAGCGGCCATGCTTGGCGATTTTCTCAATGACGTGCCGATAACGATCGCGCGTTGCGAAATCCATTCGTGCATAAACGTCGACCGGATCCTTGCGCAATGTATGGTCGACCACACTCATGGTTTCGACGAATTCGCGCCAGTCCATGGCGCTGAGGAAGCGCAGGCTGCCGATGCTGTTGCTGATCGATACCTGATCGGCGGCTTGTTGCTGCGTTTCCAGTTGCACCAGCTGCTCGATGGTTTGGCCGGATTCCGCCAGGCGCTGCGACAGCCAGGTCATCGGTAGCGTGAGCGCAGGACTTTGGCCTTGCACGCGCCGCACCAGCTCGGCTACAAATGAGCTGTCCAGCGGCGGTTCGGAGCGTGCCATGTCGGCAACCAGCAGGATCAGGTTGCTGGGATCGTTTTCGGCGCATTCCGCCATCGCATCGGCCCAGGAGTCGGCCAGATTGCGGTTGAGACGGGTGAGCGCCAGATTGGCGGCGACGCGCCGCAGATTTTCGATCAGCGCCAGACGCAACATGATCGGAATCGCCCATAGCTCGCCAAGCTTGAGCGGGGTAACTTGCTGATAGGCGGCAACGAAGCGGCTCAGGCTTTCGGGATCAACGCGGCCATCGCCATGGGAAATGGTTTCCAACGCAATGTCATAGACCCTTGGTCTGCCGGCAGAGCTGCCGCGCAGCAGGCGCGGTAACTCCCGGCTGTAATTTTTGGGAAGATGGCGCTTGGCGGTACGGATCTGCTCTTCTATTAAGTAGAAATTGTCCAGCAGCCACTCTGCCGCCGGCGTAACTTGCCGACTAGCCTTGATTGCTTCGGTGAGTTGGCTGCAGGCATCAATGATGACATTTTCATTGCTCGCCAGCCGCGACAGCAATTGATCGCGCCCGCGTTCCGTACTCAGTTTGTGTGCATTGGCCAGAATACGGCCGTGTTGTTCCATCTGCAAGGCACTGAACAGTTCAGCGCGGAGCGGCAACTCGTCACTTGGCGACTGGCCGTTGGCGCTGCCGGGCAGCAGCGCATTTTTGATGACAAGGAAATGATCGCGTAGAGACCTATTGTCTGATTTCAATTCTGACGTTTCTATATATTCAACGAATCTGGGAAGAAGCCGATCTCGGACAGGACTTGATCGTCGGAGATTGGATTCTGGCCCTATCGGATATCGCCGCTGGCAACCGGAAGTGCTGCGTGTCAGTAGAAGACGTTCGGTAGGGGACGGTAGAGATGTGGGCCGTAGGGGTGCTGACTGACGCACTGCGGACCGTCCTGTGATTGACAGGGTAGCAGATTCTTGGGCGAATCTCCCACTACTTGTAACGCCGGCTGAAATGATGGAATTCGGTTGTCAGAAAACTGAACGAGGCGATATGCCGTCGCATTTTCAGATTGCATGTCATTGCTGACGCAGCAAACCTGGAATGACTTCCTCGTCCAGCCATTTTTTACTGCGTCACCCCATTGTTAGCGTGCCGGCAGCACCACCACAGTTTCCGGAGTTGTACTACCCCTTGCTCCAGCGCTGCCTCTTGCGCCGGTATTGCCCGTCGCTCCGGTGTAGCCAGTGGCGCCGGTATCTCCGGTGGCGCCAGTGCTGCCCGTGTCACCCGTGGCGCCGGTGCCGCCGGTAGCCCCGGTATGACCGGTGCTACCAGTTGCGCCTGTATATCCAGTCGCCCCGGTGTAGCCGGTGGCGCCGGTAGCACCTTGTGGCCCGGCAGGTCCGGTTGGCAGTGTAAAACATCCCGCCAACGAGAATGCCGCCGCAGCGACAATGAATTGTGTTGAATATTTCATGATGATTCCTTTTTGTGTGCTTACGTGAACTGCACACGTTTTGTGCGCAGCCCCCAGATTTGATCAGTCTCTGGCGACAGTGATCGCGTCGGCAGATCAAGCCAGCGCTGCTGGAAAAGGTCGTCTCATGCACCGACCTGGCGCATAGTTCCGGAAGGCTCTGACCGGTGCACTATGATTGAAAGCCAGATTACGGTGTTTACGCGGCCATTTCGGTGCGCTGGCACACATAGGAAAAAAGCCGGATGCGGACATTCTGTATTTGTTGTTTCGGGCAGTCAGTCACTTCCCGAGTGTCCAGAACATCGTCAGCACGGCAAGCGCCATGACGCCGGTGCAGACCCAGCCCAGCACTTTCAGTCGGGTGCTGATGACAAATTGCCCCATGATGTCGCGCCGTGCCGCCATCAGCATCATGACGGCCATGATCGGCACTGAAATGACGCCATTTAATACGGCGCTCCAATACAATGCCTTGATCGGATCGATCGGTGTGAAACAGAGCGCTGCACCGAGCAACGTCGAGACGGCGATGATGCCGTAAAATCTTTTGGCCATCACCGGTTTCAATTCCAGGCCGTTATGCCAATGAAAAGCGCCCGCCATCGCATAGGCTGCTGAGCCGGCCAGGACAGGAACGGCAAGCAGCCCGGTACCGATGATGCCGGCGCTGAATAGCCAGAAGGCGAACTCGCCGGCAATAGGACGTAACGCGGAAGCGGCTTGCGCCGAGGTCTGGATATCGGTGATGCCGTGTAGCCCGAGCGTGACCGCAGTGGTCAGCATGATGAAATAGGCCACGATATTGGAAAACCCCATGCCGATCAGCGTATCGATCTTGATCCTGTGGAAATTCGTTTTCGCCTGTTCCGGCGCCCTTATTAGCGGTTTCGATTGTGGATTGGCTTGTTGCTCCTCGACTTCCTGCGAAGCCTGCCAGAAGAACAGATAAGGACTGATGGTGGTGCCGAATACGGCGACGACTGTGGTGATGAATTCCGGCTTCCAGGAAAGCTGAGGCCAGACGGTCTTGCTCAGCACTTGTGCCCACGGCATATGTATGACAAATACCGTGGCGACATACGCCAACAGCCCAAGTGTCAACCATTTCAGTATGCGGACGTACCGGTTGTAGGGAATGAAAATCTGCAGCGTCAGTGACAGCAGTCCAAAGCCTAGCGCGTAAAGATGGCTTGGGCCGCCGCTCAACAACTTCAGTGCCTCGCCCATGGCAGCGACGTCCGCCGCGATATTGATGGTGTTGGCTACCAACAAGAGCCCGACGATCGAATATAAAAGCCAGGCCGGATAATGCCGGCTGATGTTGGTTGCCAGACCGTGGCCGCTGACGCGTCCTATCTTGGCGCTGATGACTTGAATGCCGACCATCAAGGGATAGGTCAGGAACAAGGTCCATAACATGTTGAAGCCAAACTGCGCGCCAGCCTGCGAATAGGTGGCGATGCCGCTTGGATCATCGTCGGCGGCGCCTGTAATCAGTCCCGGGCCGAGTTTTTCAGCCATGAATCACGTGAACGTAGGGTTGGCATCGTTACACCGCTGTTGTGCCGGCAAGCGGCCGGCTTGTGGGCTGGAGAATCATTCGGCCAGACCCGGTTGCCGATAGCACCATCATGGGGCTGCTGCACCATTGGCAGAATGCGCCTGAAAAACGATGTCATGGTGCTGCATTTTGATTGATACAGGATGCGGTATAGGGGCTTCGCGTCCGTGCGGCAACGCACACAGGCGATGCCCGGAGCGTCGCCTGAGAGCGAGGTCACCCCGAACCGGAGGGATGCGCTGCCGGTTTTCAGCGCAAAGAATCGAACTATGTGCGGCAGCGTACCGATACCCTCGGCATTGCGGTCCAGAATGGGTGCTTCAAGCGTTGCGTCGAGATCGGCATTTACGATATCAGTTGCAAAGCAGCTGCGCGATCATCATGACGTGTTCTTATCCATATCCCTACCGAAAGATCATCATGCATGAAGTGAAAAAAGCAATCCCCGAGGGGATTAACACCGCCGCCATTCGGGCGGCTGCCAAGCATCTTGACGACGGTCCCGTGACTGTCGGCTACCAGGCTGATCGCAAGCAGATAATCGATATGTTAAACGGCGCGCTGGCGACTGAACTGGTCTGTGTGTTGCGCTATAAGCGGCATCACTACACGATCAGCGGAGTGCAGAACGGCCCGATCAAGGCCGAGTTCCTGCAACATGCGCTGGAAGAACAGGAGCACGCGGATCAACTAGCTGAGCGGATAGTACAGTTGAATGGTCAGCCTGATTTCAATCCAGCGACATTGGCCGAGCGCAGCCATGCCGAGTATGACGATTCCAGCAGCATTCAGTCCATGGTCAAGGCAAATCTGATTGCCGAGCGAGTTGCCATTGAGGTTTATCGCCAGATGATAGAAAAAATCGGTGAAACCGATCCGACAACCCGGCATATGCTGGTCGGCATCATGGCCAAGGAAGAAGAGCACGCAGACGACATGCGCGATTTGCTGGCATAACGGCAGGCCACGGTGGAGCGTTCCAGGAAATTGCAGAAGCCGCATGCGGTGTTTGCAGTAATCCGTCGATAGCTCTGTTATTTATCCATATGTTTCAGGAGGTTACCTTGTTGGAATCAAATTTGAAAGCCGTCAATAATGACGTGAAAGCCTTGTTGAGAGATTCGCAGGCGTTGTTTCAGGCTGCCGCCGCCCTGACAGGCGACAAGGCGGAAGAGATGCGCAGCCGCGCCATGCTGCTGCTCGATACTGCGCTAACAAAAGCGCGGGAGGCACAGGCCGACGCAGTCGTCGCAGGCAAGGAAATGGTCGGCTCGGCAGAGGACTACATGACGGAAAATCCATGGTGCACGATTGCCGCCGCGGCCGGTGTCGGATTTTTCCTCGGTATGGCGTTGTCGCGCAGATAAATGCCGGATTGGCATCAAACGCGATGATTTTCCGTGTGCTGGAAGTTGGATGTGTTTGTCGAACAAAAAAGTGCCTCATCTGAGGCACTTTTTTTGACTGCTTAACGCTTACAGTCGTCCGGTCAGCAGCATCACGATCAGGACGATAACAATCACGCCAGTGATGCCGCTTGGGCCGTAACCCCAGCTACGGCTGTGCGGCCATGTCGGAAAGGCGCCGATAAGTATGAGAATGAGAATGACGAGTAGGATGGTGCCCATGGTGTTCTCCTGAAAGGGTATAAGAGTTGTAGTTCACAACCGGCGGTGTGAACGTCTATGCACACGATAGGCTGTTGGTGTCGGGAGGTCTGTGCGCTGCCGCACTAAGCTGCTCGTCTTGAATGAGAAAATCGGATGCCATCATGAACATAAAATCGCTGACAACTGCAGTTGAACTGAACATGTTGCAGCGCGAATCATTCAGCTATTTCATGCACGAGACCAATGAGGAAAATGGCCTTGTGGTCGATAAGAGTGCGCCCGATTGGCCAGCCAGCATCGCCGCCGTGGGCCTGGCATTTGCCGCATATCCGATCACCGTCGAACGCGATTTCATTGGCCGCGAAGCTGCGGTACGACGTGCCCTGAAGATCTTGCGATTTTTCCGGAACAGTCCGCAAGGACCGGAATCCGACGCATCCGGACATCACGGGTTCTATTACCACTTCCTGGACATGCAGACGGGGCGGCGCATCTGGCGGTGCGAGTATTCGACAATTTCTTGTACTTGATGATTGGTGATTGGTGGTGCCGTCAACAATTCCACGGGACAAGACACGGGAGAGTTGAGTAAACAACGATAACATCTTCTTCGTGGGATATCGCCTGTGGGGTGCTTGCCAGGCAGAGCGGCGGAATTTGCGGGCTGTTTCGCTCTCCAGCCAGTATTCCGGCCGCTCTGCTCGTAGAACGTATCTTGCAAATAGCAATGAAATGCGTTTTGTGTTGGTGCTGGTATATTTCCCGACCGCCAGCCCCGGTAGTCCGATATTTATACGTTGCATCCTTCGATGAAATTGCCGGTAGCGCAACTCCCTCTTCAAAGCGCGCGCAGTGCAAATATCGTCAGGCTTTCCCTCCTGGCTTCGGAGGCCAGGTGGGGAAGGTGATGGTACTGTAACCAGATTTACCGTACTTTTCTGTACGTTACGCCACATAAGCAAATTTATCTTTGTGCTGCGGCTCGCTGAACAAGCGGATCGCCGAGCACACGAATTCATGAAATCTTCAGCGGCTTACCGTTATAGCTTGCTCGTATCGCCTTGGTGCACCAGTAGAGCGATTTTTTCTGGTCCGGTTCGCTATTGGTGAGTATGCACATGGTCGTCACGCCAAAGGTATATACCTTGAACCACCATGCCATCCGGAATTCGATCAAATCGGTGGACATGGCGATTTCTCTATGGTGATGGCGATGGGATCGCTCGCTGGAAAACTTTCTTCCAACGCCTCATCCAACGCGCTTTCAGTACTCTCTTCGTCGGCCGGGATAGCATCGGGCTCCGGTTGCGCAGGAGAAGTATCCAGCTGAACTGTTATGGCGGAGTTCATTTTTTCCTTGATGAAATTGAAGTTGAGTGACTCGTATTTCTCGTGTTTTTCTTATTATTGCTAGTGCCGTGAAATTCATCTGTACGCTATCGAACGTAGGGAGAGCCAGGCTGCAGATCAGATGAATGAGGCTGTGCCCGCAGGCATGTGCGTTGGCTCACGCAGAAAAATGCGCGTAATGTTGGACAGCGCACGGACCACAAAAAAATATGCCCTATAACCTCACTCATTGAGTGAAGTAAACGGAATCCCTTCCTCCAAAATCGCTATTCCACCTCATTCAATAACCGAAAGCGAACGATCATGGATAAATACGTGTTGGGCTGGATTGTGGGCGCGCCGATGGTGTTGCTGGTTGTGCTCTATGTTTTTGTGCATTGATCAATTTTTCAATTAATTAATCAACTACCATCAGGAGAAGCATGTATGAACAAGGATCAAGTGAAAGGTGTTTCCAAGGACATCGCCGGCAAAATTCAAGAAGGAGCCGGAAAACTCGTTGGCAGCAAGGAGCAGCAAGCAAAGGGGCTAAAGAAGCAAGTCGACGGGAAATTTGAAAAGTCGCTTGGCGATGCTGAAGAATTGGTTAAAGACGTAGCAGGCAAGAAATAATATTGAAGGTACAGTGTGGTCGAGTGTCTGCGTGACATCGTTCATTCAGACGACTCTGGTGACACAGAAATGTTGATTTGGGCCGCCGGGTGCGGCCTTTTTTGTTCTTCTTGCTCTGTCGGTTTCTTATGTCGCCAACTTATTTGGAAGCAATCGGTCAGATTCCTTCTTGACCACTGCATAGCATTCGCAGGCGCGTTTTTCCAAACCTGCGCGGTCGAGTACCGTGATATGGCCACGCGCATAGCGTATCAAGCCCGCAGCCTGCAAGCCAAGCGCAGCTTCGGTAACGCCCTCGCGACGTACGCCAAGCATATTCGCAATTAACTCTTGGGTCATCACCAAGTCGTTGCCTTGCAGACGATCCAGGCTCAACAACAGCCAACGGCAAAGTTGCTGGTCCAGCGTATGGTGCCGATTGCACACTGCAGTCTGAGCCATCTGCGTAATCAGGGCCTGGGTATAACGAAGCAGCAGATGCAACACGGGGCCGGCGCGGTTGAATTCGTCCTTCATCGAACGCGCGCGTAGTCGAAATCCTTGTCCCGCGCTTTGCACCACGGCCCGGCTTGGCGTGGTTTCGCCGCCCATGAAAAGTGAGACGCCGACTACTCCTTCATTGCCGACAACCGCAATTTCGGCTGAAGCGCCATTTTCCAATACATACAGCAGCGAGACGATTGACGTTGTTGGGAAGTACACATATTGCAGCGTGCTCCCTGATTCATAGAGTACCTGGCCCAGCGGCATATCGATTGCCTCAAGTTGCGGCAACCAGCGCTGCCATTCAGCGTCTGGGAGCGCCGCGAGCAGGTGATTTTTTCTCGGATCTGCGGAGCTGACCATTATCTGACTCCAATACCGGACTGACTTCTGAGAGAGTGCCGGTATTGAGATTGGCACTTTGACTATGTTCGATACAGCACATAGTAGCAGAAGCCTGCATTCCAATGGAAAGGACTCCAAGGGTGAAATTAGGCCTTTGGCACTGGATAAATTTTAGGAAATAATGGCAGTTCTGTCTACGTGCGCTGACGTACAGACAGGGGGGAGTCCCTTGCCTACCCTAGCAACGTCGGAAGACCGACGGCAAGCCGGTATGTTTATTTGTACGTGACCAGGTTATCAGGAGAAAGCAATGAACAAGCAGCATGTGAAGGGAAAAAACAAAGAAATAAAGGGCGAGATAGCCAGTAAAAAAATTGCCGGACACAAGAGTCTTGACTACACTGGTTTCATCGGGAAAAAAATTGTCAAGATCCAAGGTGACTATCGGGATAGTACGCATGAATCCAGGAAGCGGCATTAGACCTTCCGCAATGAGAGCGGAACGTGAACCGGAAAGCTTCGGTCCGATCGTCATCGGGACTTTGCCAAACTAACGGTTCAGCTACGCGCTATTTGCGATCCGGAACGGTGAGCTCGCGTAATATCCCGCCTTGTTGTGCGCTGCCGCTGCTGGTGCCTTCGCCATTGATCCTGCGTCGACAGGCATCCTGCTCGTCCGGCGGCAGCGGTTGGCATCGGGCCATGGCGTTTTGATTATATGCGTTCTGGTCGCTGGTGAGACCGCCGTTTCTTGCTGCCTGCAGTGCGGCGCCTGCTTCTTTCAGGCAAGTCGGGCGTGATTCATTCGACTGGCCGTTGTTACAGGCAGCCCGTTCTGCCTGATAGCGGGCAACAGCTTCTGACTGGTTACCGGCAGCCACGGCAGCAGATGATGCGGCGCAAACCAGCAGCGTCAGCAAGATTTGACATGTTGCCGTTGAAATGCGGAATTGATTGACTGGCATGATGATCTCCGATCCGGGATGTGTGTCTGAATCTATCAGGAAGCAAGCAGAGTTGTATGTACGTTGACGCACATTTGATGGACGTTTTGTTGGCTGGAAAGTAATAACGCCGGGCGGCCGTGCCATCTTCCCCCGTGTCTCAAAGGAATTCGGCGTAAGACAGTTCATCGGCGGCGTAGCAGTCGCAAGCCGCAGCCTCCAGACCGCTGCGATCAAGCACCGTGAGTTCGCCGCGGCTATACGCGATTAGTCCGCTGCGCTGCAAGGCACTGGCAGCATTGGTGATGCCTTCGCGACGTACGCCGAGAAGATGCGCAAGGGACTCGTGCGTGACGTGGAAATTGTCGGAATGTGCGCGATCCTGCGTCATCAGCAGCCATCGTGCCAGACGCGGTCCGATCAGGTGAAAGTGCAGGCACACCGCTGAAGTGGCCATTTGGGTCATGCGTATATAGAGATAATGGTTCATGCTGCGCCGCAGCGCGACACTGCGCAGCAATTCGTCGCGAAATGCGCCGGCGTCAATCCGACGCGCCAGGCCAGGCCCTTGCACCAGCGCATGCACCGGCGCCGTGAGTACATTGAGGGTCAGCTGTGATCCGAGCATGCCTTCGCGTCCGACCAGGCCGACTTCGACTCCCGGACTGCCGTCAATCAGCGCCAGCAGCGCAATCGCACTGTGGACCGGGAAATAGGCATAGCGAATTGGCTTTCCCGGTTCGCACAGCACTTCCTGTGACTTCAGTTCTATCGACTCGCAGAGCGCCAGCAGGTGAGTGCGGTCCTTGCGTGGAAGTTGCGCGATCAGATGATTCTCGAAGGTGGACAAACCAGTTCTCCTGCGTTGCAATCTCCAGCGGATGAAAGGGGGCAATCCAAAGACCCTGTCGCATGAATGCATCGGGTCTATGTCAGAAGTCTGCACGATGTACCGTCCGGTGACCGTCTGTTAGCGTACATAAGAGCAATTGTTGCTATCAAACCCAGGCTGCGAAAGCTGATGACTGCCGACGGTCATTCACCCAGCAGTTCGGCAATCGGACTCATGCTGTCCACATGCTTGGCAATCACCTTGACGACGACGACGATCGGGATGCCGAGCAGCATGCCCCAGATTCCCCACAGCCAGCCCCAAAAGAGTAGCGCGATAAATACCGCCGCGGCATTCATCCTGGCGATTCTCCCAGTCATCCACGTCGTGACGAATGTGCCGACCAGCGCCGCGATAGCCAGCGTTGTCGCGGAAACCAGCAGCAGCATCGGGAAAGAATCGAACTGCATGAATGCGGTGAGTCCCGTTGCAATGGCAATCAGCATGGGCCGAAGTAAGGAATGATGTGAAGGAATCCTCCCGCCAGCGCCCAGGCACCGGCGTTCTCCAGGCCGATCCAGCGGAATGCGATCCACATCAGGACCGCCAGCAAGGCATTCGTCACCAGGAGCATGAACATGTAGCTTTGAATCGACGTATTGATGTCAAACAGAATATGGACCGCGATCTTCTTGCTCGACAGCGAAGGGCCGGTCAACTTCACCAGCTTGCGCTTGAATTTGTCGCCGGAAAGCAATAGAAAAAACACCAGGAAGGTCACCATGATCGCCTGACCGATGAATACCATCGCGCTCATCGAGCCTGCGAATATCCATTCGCTCAACTGAAACACCGGCCCTGCAGGCGCTGTGCTGTTGGCTCGCTTGCCATCAGGTTTGAGGCCGGCGACTTGCCCGGCAGCGGTTTCAATCTCGGTGGCCGCTGCCTGCATTTTCTGTATGGTGCTGAGTTCACCCGATTGGGTTCCGTTTTTCACTTTGACGATTGCACGTGACAACTGATGCGCCGCGGCAGGCAGGCGTTCGACGATAGACTCGAATTCTCCACGCAACGAATAAGCTACCTGGCCCAGGCCAAGCAACAGTGTCGCCATCACCATGCAAGTGCCAATGAGGCGCGGGATTCGCAAGCGCTCCAGCCACACGACCAATGGGTTCAGCGTATAGGCGACAAAGATGCCGAAAACCAGCGGAATCAGGAATTTCTGCGCCCATTGCAAGGCAAATACAAAAGCCACAATGGCGAGTATCGTCAGGCAAAGGCCGCGGACGTTGGTTTGCGTATGCGGCGCAAGTGGAGCAAGTGGCCCGGTTATCGGGATATCGGTCGGATCAGTGTCGTTCTCTATCGGATTCACTGCCGGGCTTTATCGACGCAGGCGCATTCATCGCAGGAAATGCCCCGTGCCAAACAAGCCGATGGCGCCGATGATGATCAGGTAAATTGCGACAATGAAATTCAGCAGGCGCGGAATCACCAGGATGAGAATGCCGGAGATCAGTGAAATAAGCGGGGTGAGCATCAAGTTGATATTCATGGCGCACCGATACCTGCGCCTACAGCGGTCGAGGAACAGGCAGCCATGCCGGCAGGCAGCATGATTCGTTTAGTGATGTGCATGGAATGATTCCTCTTGAGCGTGACGGCAATGCAATCAGCATACAAGCAGGATGACGGCGAGGTCTGTGCGGTAGCTAACATGCCGCCCGTCAATTCAAGGCAATCGATTGACGACGCCAGATGTCAGAAAGTTGCCCAGATGCTGGAGATCTGGGCGGATGGATCAGGCAGCCGTCTGAGGAAGCAGCAATTGCCGCAGCGTCGCCACCGTATAGTCGATTTCCTGGACGCTGGTGTAGCGGCCGAATGAAAAGCGAATCGCACTGCGCGCCAGCGCATCCGTGCGGCCCAGGCTCGACAGCACATAGGACGGCGCGGCGTTGGCTGAATTGCAGGCGGAGCCGGCTGATACCGCAATATCCAGCAACTGCGCTGCAATCGGCGTGTTGCCGTCGATGTCGAAACTGAGATTCAGATTGTGTGGAACACGCTGTTGCTGGTCGCCATTCAGAACCACTCCGGGACAATCACGCAAGCCATTCCACAAACGATCGCGCAGCTCGCGAATGCGGACGCTTTCGCTATCCATCAGCTGTGCCGCCAGGTTGAACGCTTCCCCCATGCCGACGATCTGGTGGGTAGCCAGGGTGCCGGAACGCATGCCGTTTTCATGGCCGCCGCCATCGATCTGTGCTTCCAGCTTCAGTGCCGGATCACGCCGCACGAAGAGGGCGCCTATGCCTTTCGGACCGTAGATCTTGTGGGCGCTGAACGACATCAGGTTGACCTTCAATGCTTTCAAGTCGATGGCGACCTTGCCGGCGGCCTGCGCGGCGTCAACGTGAAACACGATATCGCGCTCGGCGCAGATGTCACCCAACTCGGCAATCGGCTGGATCACGCCGATTTCGTTGTTGACCATCATCACGGAAGCGATGATGGTGTCGGCCCGCAATGCCGCCTTGAATGCCTCCAGGTCGATCAGGCCGTTTGGTTGCGGCTGCAGGTAAGTCACTTCAAAACCTTCGCGCTCCAGGGTGTGCATCGTATCCAGCACCGCCTTGTGTTCGGTACTCATTGTCACCAGGTGGCGGCCGCGGCCGCGTTCGCGCAGGACATGGGCGGCGCCTTTCAACGCCAGGTTGTTCGACTCGGTTGCCCGGAAGTCCAGACGATTTCGCCGGCTTGCGCGCCGACCAGTGCCGCCACCTGCCGCCGCGCTTTTTCCACTGCGGCCTTGGCTTCCCAGCCGAATGCATGTGAGCTGCTGGCCGGATTGCCGAACTTCTCTGTCAGGTATTCGCACATCTTGACGGCAACCGCCGGATCGACCGGCGTGGTCGCCGAATAGTCGAGGTAGATAGGCAATTGCAACGCTGCAGATTGGGTATCGGGGACTGCGCTGGTACAGGCACTTGATGCGTTCATGGCGGGAAATCCGAATGGGGAAATATGTTTAGCTTACGATAAAACCAATATTTGAAAAACAAATGATATTTCATTTCTATATGCATTTATCGCCACTTGCTTTGCTGATTGTCCGCAAAGCGCCTGATTCTGCCATTGCGGCAGTGAACATGGCGGTTGGTTTCCGTGCGGATTTTTTTTGCATTAGCTTATGCGAAATGATTATACTTAAATCGAATACATGCAATCATATAATTCGATAAACGTATATAGCAAATACATATGGACCTGAATCAACTGGAAGCCTTTTCGGCCGTGATGACCATTGGCAGCGTGACCGGCGCCGGGCGTAGCCTGGGTCGTTCGCAGCCGGCCGTCAGCAAGGCGATTCAGGATCTGGAAAATGAGCTCGGCTACGCGCTATTCGATCGCAACGGCCCGCGTGTCACGCCAACCGACAGGGCCTTTTTGCTGTATGAAGAAGTGGAGCGGTCGCTGGTTGGTTTGCGCACGATACGGGAGCGGGCGGCGGAGATTGGCCGCGATGAGCAACAGCCGATCCACCTGGTGGCGACGCCGGCGCTGGCTTCGACAATTGCACCAATGGCGTTGAAGCTGGTGGAAGCGCAGGGCTTGCCTGAACATATTCATCTGCGCAGTGCTTCCGCCGAGCAGGTTGTCCATTCGGTGCTGCATCGAACTGTCAGCCTGGGCCTGACCAGCTTGCCGATTGCCCATCGCGGACTCGACCTGCACTGGATCGGCGAAGCGCCTTGCGTGGCCGTTGTGCGTGCCGATAGCCCCTTGGCCGACTGTAGCGTCGTGACAGCTGACATGCTTCACGGTCAACGCATCATCACGATGTCGAATCGCTATCGTTTGCGCCAGCGCATCGACAGCGCGCTTGGCAATGGCCGTGCGCTGGATGTGGCGATAGAAACCAACACCTCGTTTAACGCCATCATGGCGGCTCATGCCGGTCTTGGCGTGGCCCTGGTGGAGCCGATGACCGCGCTCGGCATGCCCATCGCCGGCCTGGCAGTGAAGCCGCTTGCGGTAAATATTCCATTCTATTTCGGTGTCGTCACTCCGTACGGCAAGCCGAACGACGGCGTGACGCAGGCCCTGATTGCCGCGCTGGAAAGCGCCGCCAGGAACATCCTGCACGGTTTCGTCAAACACGATGCCGAGCAGCATGACGAATTGCTATGAATTTGCCGAGAGTCCGTAGAGGCCTGCCCGATAAACCTATGCCAATCCAGAGCACCGCGATGATGCCAATGATATACACCCGCCAATTACATAAGCCAGCCAGGAACGGAGCGTCGCAGTGAGTCAATCCATATTTTCTTCGGTCGCCGGACTGGCGGCATTGGAAGCCAGGCTGCAGCAGGATCTGGCCTGGCTGGACCTGCCGGCCAAATCCTGGGTGCCACCGCTGACGCTGGATGGCCAGCCGGTGCTGGATGTCGCTGTCATCGGCGGTGGCCAAGCCGGCATGGCTGCAGCAGTCTCGCTGAATCATATCGGCATCGGCGCGGTAATTTTCGATCAGTCGCCAGCCGGTTTCGAGGGGCCTTGGGCCACCACGGCGCGCATGGAAACGCTGCGCTCGCCGAAAAAACTTACCGGCCCGGCGCTAGGCTTTGGCGCGCTGACTTTCCGCGCCTGGTTTGAAGCGCAGTTCGGATTGGAGGCATGGGAGGCGCTGGACAAGATCCCGCGCCTGCAATGGATGGATTATTTGCGCTGGTATCGACGCGTGCTGGCGTTGGATGTCCGCAACCAACATCGTGTCGAAGCGATACTGCCGCGCGCTGACGGCGTGGTGGAGCTGCGCGTCGCCACACCTGCCGGCGTAACAACGGTCTTGGCGCGGCGGGTTGTGCTGGCCACCGGCCGCGATGGCCTGGGCGGTGCCTATTTGCCGTCGTTCGCTTCGGACTTGCCGCGCCGACGCTGGGCGCATTCCGCTGATGACCTGGATTACAGCAGCTTGGCCGGTCTGCGGGTCGGCGTCATCGGCGCCGGGGCTTCGGCGATGGACAGTGCGGCGACGGCGCTGGAAGCGGGCGCAGCCAAGGTCGATCTGCTGATCCGGCGCAAGGAACTGCCGCGCGTCAACAAGGGCAAGGGTGCTGGCAATCCGGGCCTGACCAATGGCCATCTGTATTTGCCGGACGAATGGAAATGGCGCATCCGTCACTACATCAACGTCCAACAAACGCCGCCGCCAAGCGCCAGCGTGCAACGGGTATCGAAATTCCCGAATGCGCGTTTCATCCTCGGCGCGGCAATCAACGATATCGCTGTCGGCGAGCAGGGCATGCGGGTGAGCACCACACGTGGCGTGTTTGATCTCGATTTCCTGATTTTTTCCACCGGCTTTCGCATCGACTGGACCATCCGTCCCGAGTTTGCCGCCATCGCACCGCACATCCGCAACTGGAGCGACCGTTATACGCCGCCAGCAGGCGACGAAGATGCCGAGTTGGCGGACTCGCCCGATTTGGGAATGGCGTTCGAATTCCAGCAAAAGCAGCCGGGTGGCTTGCCTGGCCTGAAGCGTGTGCATTGTTTCTGTTATCCGGCTGCGCTTAGCCATGGCAGCCTGTCCGGCGATATTCCTGCAATCAGCGATGGCGCGCAAAGGCTGGCGCAAGGCATCGCGGCATTGCTGTATCGAGAAAACATCGACACGCATTACCTGAATATGCAGAACTACAACGAGCCTGAACTGCTGGGCGACGAATGGCTGCCAGCCGAGCCGACGTCGGAGGAACGGCGATGAGCGGCGCCATCCTGCGCAGCGTATTGCAGGCGCTGATGGTCGTGCTGCTGATGACGGTGATCGTCTTTTTTGGCTTGCACATGATCGGCAATCCGGTCGATATCCTGATCGGCCAGGATGTCGATCAGGTCGACCGCGTGCGCATCATCCACCAGCTTGGCCTGGATCAGCCGATATGGCGCCAATATCTGAGTTTCCTGAACGGCGCGGTGCACGGCAATCTCGGCAACAGTTTCGTCTATAACGAACCGGCGATCATGCTGATTTTCCAGCGCCTGCCGGCGACCTTGGAACTGGCTTTCGCGGCGTTGATCCTGGCGGTGCTGATCGGCATTCCACTTGGTTTGCTGGCAGGGCTGTTCCCGGACAATTGGTTCTCCAAGTTGGTGATGACTGGTAGCATCCTTGGATTTTCTCTGCCGACTTTCTGGATCGGCCTGATGCTGATCATGGCGTTCAGCGTATCGTTGGGCTGGCTGCCATCCGGCGGGCGCGGTGCAACGGCGTCGCTGTTCGGCATCCAATGGTCGTGGCTGACGGCCGATGGGTTGCGCCACCTGATCCTGCCGGCGTTGAATCTGTCGCTGTTCAAGATTTCCCTGGTGATCCGGCTGACGCGCGCCAACGTGCGCGAAGTGCTGCCGATGGATTTCGTCAAGTTCGCCCGCGCCAAAGGCTTGTCGCCGCTGCGCGTGGTGCTGATGTACGTGCTGCGCAACACCATGATCCCGCTGGTGACGGTGCTTGGCCTGGAGCTGGGCTCGACCATCGCCTTCGCCGTCGTGACCGAGAGCATCTTCGCCTGGCCTGGCGCCGGCAAGCTGATCTTGGATAGCATCAATGCGCTCGATCGGCCGGTCATCGTGGCCTACATGATGGTAATCGTCTGCCTCTTCGTCACGCTCAACCTGCTGGTGGACGTGCTGTACAAGCTATTGGATCCGCGCGTGCGGGTGGAGATCAAGGCATGAGCACGCCAGTCAAACAGGCATTGCCGGAGGCACTGGCCAAGATCAAGGTGCAAGCTGTGGCGCCACGCCGCGAATCGCCATGGCGCCGCATCGTGCGCGATTTCCTATCGTCGAAATCGGCCATGCTGAGCCTTGCGGTGGCGTTGGCATTGATGATTGCAGCATTGGCCGCGCCGTGGCTGACGCCGCAAAACCCTACGACCTGATGCAGCTGGATGTGCTGGATGCCCGTCTGCCGCCCGGCACCATCAATGGCCTCGGCACCTATACCTATTGGCTGGGCACCGACGGCCAGGGCCGCGACCTGTATTCCGGCATCCTCTACGGCTTGCGCATCAGCGTCGGCATCGGCGTCGGTTCAGCGCTGATCGCAGGTGTGATCGGCACCTTGATTGGTTTGCTGGCAGCGTATGCCGGCGGCAAGGTTGATGCCTTGCTGATGCGGCTGGCCGACCTGGTGCTGTCGTTTCCATCGATATTGGTGTCGATGCTGATCCTGGCCTATCTCGGCAAGGGCATCTTCAACGTGATGGCGACGCTGGTGGTGCTGGAGTGGGCCTATTACGCCCGCACCGCGCGCGGCCAGGCGCTGGTCGAGCGGCAGAAGGAATATGTCGAAGCGGCGCGTGGCCTGGATATATCGGGCTGGCGCATCATGGTTCACCATATCCTGCCGAACTGTCTGCCGCCGCTGATCGTGGTCGGTACCTTGCAGATTGCGCGCGCCATCATGCTGGAGGCGACCCTCAGTTTCCTCGGACTGGGCGTGCCGATTACCCAGCCGTCGCTGGGGCTGCTGATTGCCAACGGCTATCAGTACATGCTTTCCGGCGAATACTGGATCAGTTTTTATCCAGGCATTGCTTTGTTGATCGTAATTGTCGCCATCAACCTGGTTGGCGACCGCCTGCGTGACGTGATGAATCCGAGGTGGCAGAAATGACTGCGCCACAGAACACTCCGCCAACGCTGGAAGTGCGCAACCTGCGCACCCATTTCTTTACCCGCGAAGGCGTCCTGCCGGCGGTCGACGATGTCTCGCTGCGCCTGGAGCGCGGCCGCATTCTTGGCCTGGTGGGCGAATCGGGTTCGGGCAAGACCGTTACCGGCTTCTCAATCCTTGGCCTGCTCGATCCACCCGGGCGGGTGGTCGGTGGCCAGATACTGTTTCAGGGCAGGATCTGCTGACGCTGGATAAGCGCGCATTGCGTCAGTTGCAAGGCAACCGCATCGCGATGATTTTCCAGGATCCGATGATGACCCTCAACCCGGTATTGAACGTCGAGGCGCAAATGGTCGACGCGGTGCTGGCGCACAGCAAGGTCAGCCGCACGCAGGCGCGCGAACTAGCGCGCGAGACCTTGGGCATGATGGGCATCGCCAGCCCTGAAGAGCGGTTGCGCGCCTATCCACATCAATTGTCGGGCGGCATGCGCCAGCGCGTGGCGATTGCCATCGCAATGCTGCACAAGCCGGACCTGATCATCGCCGACGAACCAACCACCGCATTGGACGTCACGATCCAGGCGCAGATCTTGTCGGAAGTGCAAAACCTGGCGCGCCTGCACGGCACATCGTTGATCTGGATCACCCACGATCTATCGGTGGTGGCTGGGCTGGCCGATGAGATTGCGGTCATGTATTCCGGCCGCATTGTCGAGCAAGGCAGCGTTTCCGAAGTGCTCGACCAGCCGCTGCATCCTTACACGCAGGGCTTGATCGGCAGCCTTCCCAGCAATAACCGGCGCGGGCAGCGGCTGCGCCAGATTCCTGGCATGACGCCGAATCTGCTGGATTTGCCGGATGCCTGCGCATTCGCCGCGCGTTGTGAACGCGCCAGCGAGCGCTGCCTGCAACGGCCGGAAATCAGTGAGCCGGTCAACGCGCATTTTGTCCGCTGCTTCCATCCGACACTGTCTTCGGCGTCGAGCGGTACAAGCGAGGTGAACTATGGATGACAACACATCGCTGATAGAAACCCGTAGCGTCAGCAAGCGCTTCGGCGAGCGCAAGTCGCGCCCGTTTGAAAGTGTGCTGCAGGCGCGCGCTGGCTCAAGCCGGTTGCTGTCACCCAGGCGCTGGACGCGATCGACTTGCAGGTGATGCCGGGTGAAGTGGTCGGCCTGGTCGGTGAATCCGGTTGCGGCAAGTCGACTTTGGGCCGTATCGTCAGCGGCTTGCTGCAGCCGTCGGCAGGGCAGGTGCTGGTCGATGGAGAGGATCGTCGGGATTTAAATGCGCGCGGCGAACATGCTGCCCGTTTGAAGATACAGATGATTTTCCAGAACCCCTATGCCAGTCTGAATCCAAGGCTGCGGGTTGATCAGATCGTCGGCGAAGCCGCGCTGATCCACGGCAAGGTTGATAAGGCCGGGCTGGACGACTACGTTTGCGCGCAATTGCTGCAAGCCGGTCTGGATCCACAGTTACGCGATCGTTATCCACATCAGTTCAGCGGCGGCCAGCGTCAGCGCATCGGCATCGCCCGCGCTCTGGCGGTGCAGCCGCAGATGCTGGTGTGCGATGAGGCTGTTGCCGCGCTGGATGTGTCGATCCAGGCGCAGATATTGAATTTGTTCATGGATTTGCGTGAGCAATTGGGGTTGACGTATCTGTTCATCAGCCACGATCTCGGGGCGGTCGAGCATGTCTCGGACCGCGTGGTGATCATGTATCTCGGCCGCATTGTCGAGACGGCGACTGTCGATGACTTGTTCGCGCGCGCCAATCATCCATACACGCAAGCGCTGCTGGCGGAAGTACCGCGGCTGCAGGCGCGCAACAAGCTGTTCACGGCGATCAAGGGCGAGATTCCAAGTCCATTGCATCCGCCTGCCGGTTGCCACTTCAACCCGCGCTGTCCACATGCAATGCAGCGCTGCCGGGAAGAAGTGCCGGTGCTGAAAGAAATAGCCCCCGGGCACCGCAGCGCCTGCCATCTGAACGATGTTTGATACAGCAATGATGCACTTCACTAATGAACACTAACCGAGGATGATGCAGATGAAAAAAACGCTCCTTTCCAGCTTGCTGGCCGTTGCTTTGCTGGGTGTTGCCGCCAGCGCGCAGATCCAGGCCCAGACGCTGAATATTGCTTTCGCCGATCCATTGTCGTCGCTCGATCCGCAACTGAACAATCATGCCGGCGACCGCTCGGTCGACCTGCATTTCTGGGATCTGCTGGTTGAAAACAACTACAACAAGCTGCAACCCGGCCTGGCCGTGAGCTGGAAAAATATCGATCCCAAGACCTGGGAGTTCAAGCTGCGCAACAACGTCAAGTGGCAGGACGGCACGCCGTTTACCGCCGCTGACGTGATTTTCTCGTATCAGCGCGCCCGCAATGTGCCGGGCAGCGTGGCGACTTTTGCCGGTTATCTGCGCACGGTTGAATCGGTGACCGCCAAGGATCCGCTGACATTGATCATCAAGACCAACATCCCGAATCCCGATCTACCGCTGAACCTGGCGTCGGTGCACATCGTCAGCAAGCATGTCGGCGAAAAATCTGCCACCGAGAATTACAACAGTGGCGCTGCCGTGGTCGGCACCGGTCCTTACAAATTCGTTGCCTACACGCCTGGCGACCGTGTCGTGATGGAGCGCAATGGCAGCTACTGGGGCGAAAAGCCGATATGGGAAAAGGTCAATTACCGCTACATCAATAACGCTGCGGCACGCACGGCAGCCTTACTTTCCGGCGATGTGGATGTAATTGACAAGGTTTCGGTATCCGATCTGGCAAGGTTGAAGCAGTCGCCAAACGTCAAGGTGTTCCCGTACAACGGCTTGCGCGTGTTGTTGCTGCAGCCGAGCTTCCATCCGGGGTCGAACCCTTATATCACCGACAACAACGGCAAGCCGCTGGAAAAGAATCCATTGCTCGACGTGCGCGTGCGACAGGCCTTGTCGCTGGCAATTAACCGCAAGGCGTTGGTCGACCGCATCCTGCAAGGCGCCGCCACTGAAGCCAATCAATGGATGCCGGCCGATACCTTCGGCTACAACCCGGACATCAAGAATATTCCGAACGATGTTGCCCAGGCCAAGAAACTGCTGACTGAGGCTGGCTTCCCGCAAGGCTTCAAGCTGACTATTCATGCGCCAAATGATCGCTATCCGCAGGCGCCGGAAACCGCGCAAGCCATCGCGCAGTTCTGGACCCGCATCGGCGTCAAGACCCAGGTGGAAGTCGTGCCATGGGCTTCTTATTCGACACGCGCCAACAAGAATGAATTCGCGGTCAGCATGCTGGCCTGGGGTAATGGCACCGGCGAAGCCAGTTACGCGCTGGTGAATGTGCTGGCGACCGTCGATGCGAAGAAAGGTCTGGGCGCTTCGAACTGGGGGCATTACAGTAATCCGGCAGTGGACAAGGCGCTTGCCGATTCAACCGCCGAATTCGATGTGGCCAAGCGTGAAGCCATCTTGCGCCAGTCTGCCAAGATCGTTTCCGACGATGCCGGCGTAATCCCACTGTATCACTATCAAAATATCTGGGCTGCGAAGAAGGGCTTGAAAGTTACGCCGGTCAGCAGCGACCGCACCACAGCCATGATGGTGACTCAGGATGGGAAGAAATAAGATGTCCGGCCAGTGGTTGCGGCAGGCAAAGGAGGGCGGCGATGTCGAAGCTTGAAATCAGCGTCAGCCCGGCCGACGACCTGATCGACGTCCCGCGACGCATTGTTGTTCGCGGCGCCGCGGCTGGCGAGCGTGTAGAGGTCGCCAGCAGCACCTTGCGCGCAGGGGGCAGGTGGCACAGCAGCGCCAGCTTTGTGGCCGATGCGCAGGGGGAAGTCGACCTGACACTGGCCGAGGCGGTGGACGGCGATTATTCGGGTGTCTCGGCGATGGGACTGTTGTGGTCGCAAACGCCGCAGCAGCCAGGTCGGCGCGAGGTATTCCATGCGGATGTACAGGAACCGCTCGTGACCACTTTGACCGCGAAAGCCGGCGAGCACAGCGCCGATGCCGAATTGGTGCAGCGCCTGTGTGTCTCAGGTGTCACCCGCCGTCCGTTGCGCGAGCAAGGTCTGGTCGGCACACTGTTCCTGCCGGCTGGCGATGGTCCGCATCCTGCCGTCATGATACTCAACGGCTCCGGTGGCGGCATCAACGAGGCGCGCGCTGCGTTGTATGCGTCGCGCGGTTACGCGGCGCTGGCGCTGGCGTATTTCAAGGCGCCGGGCTTGTCGGATTACATCTCCAACACGCCGCTGGAGTATTTCCAGTCTGGCCTGGATTGGATCCGGCGCAATCTGAAGCCGCGATCGGATTTCGTCGCCATCAGCGGCCAGTCGCGTGGTGGTGAGTTGGTGTTGCTGCTCGGCGCAACCTTTCCGGAGCAGGTATCGGCAGTGCTGGCTTACGTACCGAGCGCACTGGTGCATAGCGGCCAGAACGCCGCCGATCCGGCAATAGGGCGGGAAGGGCCGACCTGGCTCTTGAACGGCCAACCGTTGCCGCACCAGTGGCAAAACAATCGTACCGCCAGCTGGCAGCCGTTCGATGAAGGACCACCGCCGCATCGGCATGCGCTGGCAATGTTGACTGCCTTGCAAGATGAGGCGGCGGTAGCGCGGGCGCGCATCCCGGTAGAGAAAATTCAGGCTCCGGTGTTGCTGTTTTCCGCGGGCGACGACGGTTCCTGGCCATCCAGCCTGTATTCCAAAATGGTCAGCGACAAGCTCAAAGAGGCCGGTCATCCGTATCCGGTCGAGTGGCAGGATTACCAGGATGCCGGGCATTCGATTCTGTTCCCCTATGTGCCGACGACCCAGCTCAGCTACGCCCATCCGGTATCCGGACGCATCAGCACCGGCGGCGGCCAGCCGCTGGCAAATGCAGAAGCCGATCGACATTCATGGCAACAGGCTCTGGCGTTCCTGCAGCATGCGGTCGCCGCACACATTTCTAAAAAGGAAACCCCATGACGACGCACACATACGATCTCGACAACGATGTCATCGACAAGCTGGTCGGCGTGCAGCCTGGCGGCACTACCTACGGGCTGCGCCATCAGCGTGAGAAAGTTGCCGCCGCAACGCAGGGCAGTTACGACACCTTGTTTGATCCGGATCTGGCAGGCATCGGCCTTGATGAACGTCTGCTGGTGGCGCTGTATGCGTGCCGGCTTAGCGGCGCAGGCGATCTGGTGGCGCATTATCGTGAACGCCTGGCTTCGTTGACGGTGGATGCGGAACAGTTGGCTGTCGCGGCGGAAGGGCAGCCGGAGCAGCTGCCGGCCGGTCGCCTGCGCGCCATGCTGTGTTTCGCGCGCGCCTTGACGCAACGTCCGGTCGAAGGCGATAAAGAAATTCTGCAAAGCCTGCCCGCTGCAGACATCAGCACACCTGCCGTGGTCGCACTGTCGCAACTGATTGCCTTCATTTCGTATCAAGTGCGCGTGGTCGTCGGCCTCAAAGCGCTCAAACTAGCCGCGCAATCCGCACCGTCGTCCCACAAGGAGCAAGCATGAGCAGCATCATCAAATCGCACGGTTTCACCAATGAGGTGCTGGAATGGGACGCGTGGCTGGACATCATCGATATCGGCAACGCTACCGAAGACCAGATCAAGGTGCTGGAAGAGAGCCATCCCAAGGCCAAAACGTCGGATTATTACCTGTTCCTGGGCCATCAGCCGGATATTTTGCGCCAGCGCTCGGCTGCCTTCAACGCCATCATGTATGCGCCGGGCGGCATGTCGCGCGCTGAGCGGGAACTGGGTGCGATGGTGGTGTCGCGCATCAACGGCTGCGTCTATTGCGCGTCGGTCCATGCCCAACGATTCGAGCAACTCGCCAAGCGCAATGACACTGTGCAGCAGGTGTTCGACGATCCGTACCTGGCTGGTATCAATGCACGCGAACAGGCAATTTCCAAGTTTTCGGCCGAACTAACCGATGCGCCTAGCGAACTGAATGCGGCCAGCATCGATGCATTGAAAGAAGTCGGCTTGACTGAACTGGAAATCCTCGATCTGATTCATTCGGTTGCGATCTTTGCCTGGGCGAATCGGTTGATGCTGAATCTGGGGGAACCGGTGTTTCCTGCCGCTGACGCGGCAACCGCGTAAGGAAAGAAATCAATCAAGTATGTTGATTTGTATCGCAGGTTAGAACCCTGTCCTCTGCCCGTAATATTCACATGAATTTCAAGGCATGAGCAAAGAAAAAGCCACCTTAAACGGTGGCTTTTTCTTCTGCGCGCGAGGATTTTTTTCCGTTACATGACTAGTAACCTTAACTGGCAGTCGTCGCCATATTACCCCGTGCCTTATGCAATTTTTGGTAACTGTCGATCAGGCGCTGATGTCTATCGAGACCCTCCAGTTTCATGCTCGTTGGGGTTAGTCCGAAGAAACGCACGCTGCCGTCCACTGACCCCATTACCGCGTCCATCCGAGCGTCGCCGAACATCCGACGGAAATTGACCACGTAATCGTCCAGTTCCAGGTCGTCGTCCAACAGTACCTCCAGCACCACATCCAAGGCTTGATAAAACAGTCCGCGCTCGACCGTGTTGTCGTTGTACTGCAGGAAGGCTCCTACCAACTCTTGGGCCTCCTCAAATTGCTGTAAGGCGAGATGAATCAGCAGCTTCAACTCGAGAACGGTTAATTGTCCCCACTCCGTATTCTCGTCAAATTCGATACCGATCAATGTGGCGATATCGGAATGTTCATCGAGCTCATTGTTATCCAGCCGCTCAAGCAGCGCTTCCAGGCTGGCGTCGCCCAGCCGATGCAGATTCAAAATATCGGCGCGGAACAACAGCGCCTTGTTGGTGTTATCCCAGATTAAATCCTCTATCGGGTAAATTTCCGAATAACCGGGCACCAGAATCCGGCAGGCTATGGCGCCCAAATTGTCATACGTCGCAACGTACACCTCTTTGCCCATCTCTTTGAGAATACCGAACAAGGTCGCGGCCTCGTCCGCATTGGAGTTTTCACCGTGGCCAGAAAAATCCCACTCAACAAACTCGAAATCCGCTTTGGCACTAAAAAAGCGCCATGACACGATGCCGCTGGAATCGATGAAGTGTTCAACAAAGTTATTTGGCTCCGTTACGGCTTCGCTGGTAAAGGTGGGCCGAGGTAATTCGTTCAGGCCTTCAAAACTGCGGCCCTGCAGCAATTCCGTCAGACTGCGCTCCAGCGCCACCTCCAGGCTTGGGTGCGCGCCGAATGAGGCAAATACGCCGCCGGTCCGTGGGTTCATCAGGGTGACGCACATCACCGGGTACACGCCTCCCAGCGATGCATCCTTCACCAGCACCGGAAAGCCTTGTTCTTCCAATCCCTGAATGCCGGCCAGGATGCCTGGGTATTTCGCCAGCACTTCCTGTGGCACATCAGGCAATGTAATTTCACCTTCCAGAATTTCGCGCTTTACCGCCCGTTCGAAAATCTCCGACAGGCATTGCACCTGCGCTTCGGCCAGCGTGTTGCCGGCACTCATGCCATTGCTGACGTACAGGTTTTCGACCAGGTTGGACGGGAAATACACCACCGCGCCGTCCGACTGTCGCACATACGGTAGCGAACAGATACCGCGCTGCACATTGCCGGAGTTGGTGTCGATCAGATGCGAGCCGGATAACTCGCCGTCGGGATTGTAAATTTGCAGGCAGTACTCATCCAGGATTTCGGCCGGCAGCGCATCTTTGCGGCCGGGCTTAAACCAGCGCTCGTTCGGGTAATGTACAAACGCTGCGTTGGCGATGTCTTCGCCCCAAAATGTACCCGCATAGAAATGGTTGCAATTGAGGCGCTCGATGTACTCCCCCAGCGCTGACGCCAGCGCGCTTTCCTTGGTCGCGCCCTTGCCGTTGGTGAAGCACATCGGCGAGTGCGCGTCGCGGATATGCAGCGACCACACATTAGGAACCAGATTGCGCCAAGAAGCAATTTCAATCTTGATGCCCAGATTGGCCAACACGCCCGACATGTTGGCGATGGTCTGCTCCAACGGCAGATCCTTGCCCGGAATATAGGTGTTGACGCCAGAGGCCGGCTTCAACGTCAGCAACGACTGCGCATCGGCATCCAAGTTTTCCACTTCTTCAATGACAAACTCGGGCCCGGCTTGCACTACTTTCTTTACCGTACAACGCTCGATGGAGCGCAAAATACCCTGGCGGTCTTTGGCGGAAATATCCGACGGCAATTCGACCTGAATCTTGAAAATCTGCTGGTACCGGTTTTCCGGATCAACAATATTGTTCTGCGACAGGCGGATATTTTCGGTAGGAATATTGCGCGTTACGCAGTACAACTTCACAAAA